>NZ_JBFAAA010000009.1:0-328970 GCF_040639475.1 Kribbella sp. NPDC023855 | reverse complement strand
CCGGCGGCGGGTGGGGGGTTCGTCGTGGGGGGGCGCCCGCCCCGCCCGGGGGGGGCGGGGGGGGGGGGGCGGCGCGGGGCCCCCCCCCCCCGCGACGACATCGTCCAGGAAGCCCTCACCCGCGCCTGGCTGAAACGCGACCAGTACGACGGCAGCCGCGGTACCGCGTCGGCGTGGTTGCTGGCGATCACCGCGGACCAGGCCCGCAAGGCGGTCCGCCGGTTGCGGCCGGTCGCCGAGCTGACCGACCACGACCAGCCGGTACGCCGTGCCGATGTCGAGGCGCGGGTCGATGTCGACCAGGCCCTCGCCGAACTGTCGCCCCGGCAGCGCCTGGCCGTCGACTGCTACTACTTCGCGGACCTGTCGATCGCCGACACCGCCGCGGTGATGGATTGCTCCGAAGGCACCGTCAAGTCCACTCTTTCCGATGCGCGGGCCCGCCTGCGCTCTCTGCTGGAGGTCAGCGAATGAAACCGACCGACAAGGTCGACGACCTGCTGACGAAGGCCGGCGCCCAGTGGCGCGCGAGCCAGCCGTCCGCGCCCGAACCAGACCTCGACCGCATCACCGGCACGCAGCCAAAGCGCCGCTGGCTGGTCCCCACCCTGGCGGCCGCGAGTGTCGCGGCGATCGCCACCGCCGCGCTGATCGTCCTTCCGGGCGGTACCGAGCCGGCCGTCGCCCCACCGCCGAGCGCTCCGAAGGTGATGGAAGGTGAGCCGCGGTCGGTTCAGCCCACGGCCGGGCAACCCGGTGCCGACGGTCTCCTGGTCCGCGACGGCGACAAGGTGGAGATCAACGGCCGGATCGTCGCCGCCCCTGGCAAGGATCCGGTCTTCTGCCCCGAGGTCATCCAGACCCTGCCCGGGTACTTTCCAGGTAAAGAACCGCCGCCAGTGTGTGGGGAGGACCAGTCGGTCAAGCTGATCGGTGTCCAGTTGGACAAGCTCGGCGACCCGACGGTCACCCAAGGGGTCCGCAGTGGCTACGCCTACGTGGTCGGGACCTGGCGCGACCGGACCATCACGGTCGAGGAACAGTCGGCGTACCGGAGGATTCCTGAGGTGGTCGAGGAACCGTACTGCCCGGCACCGCCCGGCGGCTGGCGGTCGCGCCCGAGCAACCTGGACTCGAAGCCGGTGCAGGACTTTCTCGCGGCCAAGGCCGACGTGATCTCCGGTCAGCGCGTCAGCTATCCCAACGGTCACAGCCGGAAGGCGCCGGTGGTCTTCGCGGTCGGCGTCGCCAAAGGTGACCTGGCGGCGTTCCGCAAGAGCCTCGAGACGGTCTACCACGGCAACCTCTGCGTGTTCCAGGGCAAGATCAGCCTCGCCGAGAACAACCGGATCACCGAGCAGCTCTCCACCCTGATGGATGAGCGCAGGGACCTGAGCATCTACTACGGCGGCGGCAGCCGGGGTGACGACGGCCTGGTGCCGATTTCCTTGCTGGTGTTCGACGACAAGGCCAAGGCGGCCCTGACCCCGCTCGGCCTGGAGAAGCTGGACATCACCCCGTCGGTGCGGCCGATCCGCTGACGGAGTTTGCTGAGAGCAACTAAGAACCCGGCGGTGACCTCACCGCTGGGTATCTTTCCAACCGGGCTGAACAGCCCTGGCGAGACCATCGCCGGGCCTGTTGCACCAGGCCGGCGATTCGAGACGCGCCGGGCAGCAGCTCCCATTCTGCCCGGCGCGTCACCTCAGCCCGACCCGAACAGCTCAGCTCAAGAGGTCGACGAGTGCGTCGCCGCGTGGGGTCCGCTTGATGCGGACCTCGCGGCCGGCCCGCTGGCGTAGTACCAGGCCTGCTTCCGCCAGTTGGCTGCAGTGGTACGTCGCAGTACTGGGCCCGGCGGACAGATGATCGGCGAGGCCGCCCATGCTGTTCGGGCGGTCCAGTGCGCGCAGGATCGCGGCCCGGATCGGCCCGATCAGCAGCGTGAGGCTGTCGGTCGTTGCTTGCGGTGGCCGGCCGCCGAGCCGGCCGAGACCCGGTACGGGATAGCCGAGCCACGCCTGGTCGGGCTCGTCGAGGTCGAACACGGACGCCGCCGACCCGGAGACGAGCGGCACCAGCACGATCGGCCGGTCGTCCAACTCAACCCGGTACGGGTGCCGATCCGACAAGTACAGCGTTTCGTCCTGGTACTGGACCCGGTTGCTCAAGCCCGCGAACAGTACGTCGAGTCCGTTCGACACCACGGCGGCGCCGATCCGCTCGGTCTCGCGGTTCCGCAGTGCAGTGGACTGCTGCCAGATCGGCGCGTACGCCCGCCAGGCCGCGGCCAGCAGCGCAACGTACAGGTTCAGCCACTTCCGCGGATGACGCAGTGCGTTTCGCCAGGGCGGGGGAGGATCGCTGGGCGACATCACCTCGACCCCTTGCTGCAGGTCGTCCGGCGACAGGTCCGCGACCCGGGAGAGTTGCTCCGGGACAGGTGCGCCGTCGATGCCCAGCGGTGTGAGGCAGGCCGGCAGCAAGGCGCCGGTCCGGTCGAACATCGGGATCACCGCCCGCGCAGCATCGCCCGGGAGGCCCCTGCGGATGCTCTTGATCCAGTCCGGCGCGATGCCCTGCCGTGGGCCGCCGAGAGCGTCCACCACCAGCGACAGCAGGCTGGCCATGGGGGCCGGGGCCACCGAGACCCGCACCCGGTCCAGTGGGCCCAGCACCAGTTCGGTGTGTTGAGGACTTCGCGTCGGCCGTTCGATCACCTCCGCGGTCATAGGGTGAACCTCGAACAGCTCCGCTCGGGCATGAATTTGTCCCTCCGCTAGCCAGACCTGACTAGACCAGATTAGGTCGGCCGGAGGGCAGCAGGAGGGGGATTTCGTCCTGATGGAAACGGTTGCCAGGGGCGCTCGGACCTCAGTGGTGGTGGAAGAAGTCGACCAGCAGACGAGCTGTCGCGGCCGGCTGATCGATCGCAGGCGAGTGACCGGCGTCAGGGATGACCTGAGCCGGTACGCCGAGCTTCTCCGCCATCGCGTCCTGGACCTCCAACGGCCAGCCGTCGTCGGACTCGCCGTACAGGACCTGGACGCGCACGCCCGACTCCGCCAGCAGCTCGGTCCGGTCGTCGGTGTCGATCAATCGCCGGGTGACGGCGGCCAGCCCGGCCGGGGTGTTGCCGGTGAACCGCTTGCGCAGGAAGGCGGCGATGTCCGCGGCCGGCTTGATGTAGCGCGCTTCCTTGCTGTCGTGCTCCAGCTTGAGGTCGTACACCTGCTCGATGGGCAGGTTCTCCAGCCCGTACGCGAGCATCTGCAGGCCCTGCACCTTCGGCTCGTCGCTGAAGGCGGCCGGCCCCGAGCACAGCAGCGTGATCGTCGAGAACACGCTCGGGTCGGTCAGCACCGCCTCCCGGGCGACCAGCCCGCCGAACGAGTGCCCGACCAGCTGGCTGTAGCCGCCGAGCGCCTTGCTCATCGCCACCACGTCAGCCCCGAGCTCCGCCAGCGTGTACGCCGAGGGGTCGTCCGGCCCCGGCGTCTCGAACTGGCCACGCTGGTCCACCGCCACCGCGATCCATCCGTAGCGGGCCAAGTGGTCTACGAGCGGGGTGAAGTCTTCCTTGCTGCCGGTCCAGCCGGGGACGAGCAGGACCGTGCCCAGCGGCGTACCGATGTCGGGCCTGGCCTGCAAAGTGGCGAAGCTGCCACGGTCGGTCTCCAGGGTCGCGGGGCGAACCCCGTCGGGCAGTCTCAACGTACGCGGCGTACTCACGGGTCCACGGTATCCGGTGCCGCCGGGCTGGGCGTTTCATGGTGCGGCACAATGGCCGGGTGCCTCGCACACTTGCGGTTGCGAACCAGAAGGGCGGCGTGGCCAAGACGACCACGGTTGCCTCGCTCGGCGCTGCGCTGGCCGGGCTCGGGCAGCGGGTCCTGCTGGTGGACCTGGACCCCCAAGCCTGCTTGACGTTCTCGGTCGGTCTCGACCCTGAGGACCTCGACAAGTCGATCTACCAGGTGCTGCTCGGCGGGGTGAAGGCGCGCGACGTGATCGTGCCGTCCGACGAGGGTCCTGACCTGCTGCCGGCCACGATCGAGCTGGCTTCCGCGGAAGTGAAGCTGGCCGGCGAGAGCGATCCCGAGCATGTCGTCCGATCCGCGCTGCGGCCGGTCGTCGCGGCATACGACTGGATCCTGATCGACTGCCCGCCCACTCTCGGACTGCTGACCGTGAACGGGCTCACGGCGGCGACAGACGTCCTGATTCCCTTGCAGTGCGAGACTTTGGCGCATCGCGGCGTCGGCCAGTTGCTGGACACCATCCACGATGTCCAGCGCCTGACCAACCCCGGCCTCGAAGTACTGGGCGTTCTGCCGACCCTGTACGACGGTCGTACGACGCATGCGCGGGCTGTCCTCGACACCATCGCCGAGACCTACGCGCTGACCGTGCTCGCCCCGGCGATCCCGAAGTCCATCCGCTTCGCCGAAGCCCCCGCGATCGGCCAGACCATCCTCACCACCGCACCCCGCTCGGCAGGCGCCAAGGCCTACCGAGACGTGGCAGCCTCCTTGCTCTAAGGGGTCAGTGCCGGTCCGGGTGCTGGGGGAGAGGCGGGTTGCTGTTCGGCGTACCGGCTGTTGCTGTTGCCGTCGCCACGGCAGGTGCCGCTGGGCGGCGGAAGCGGTGGCGGAAGCGCCAGATCGGGTAGCCGATCAGGGCGATGGCGATCAGGAACGGCAGCACCGCGCCGAAGGCTGTCGCGAGTGCGGAGAACGTTGCGGTGAAGGCATCCCAGCCGCCGCGCAGGCCGGAGAGGAAGCCGGGGTCTTCGGCCTTCTCCACCACGGGTTCCTTGCCCTTCTCGGCCAGCGTCAGGGTCAGAGTCGCGAGCTCGGTCTGCAGGGACAGGTTCTTCTGCTTGGCCAGCAGGGCCTCGAGGTCGGCCTCGCGCCGGGTCAGTTCGCTTTCCACCGAGACGATCTCGCCGATCGTGGTCGCCTTCGCGAGCAGCGCGCGCATCCGTTCCAGGCTGGCCCGCTGGGTGGCGATCCGGCTGTCCACATCGACGACCTGCTCGGTCACGTCGCTGGACTCCTGGTGGATCGAGGTCCGCTTGCCGAGCCCGGACAGCCGGTCGATCGCGGTCTCGTACGACGCTGTCGGCACCTTCAGTACGACGTTGGCGCGGGTGATCCGGCCGTCGTCGTCGCTGGTGGTGTCCTCGGAGGCGACCTGGCCGCGCAGGCCGGTGACGATGCCGATCGCCTTCTGCCGCTGGTCGCTGACCTTGTCGTGCTCGATCTCCACGGACAGCGAGCCGGTCTTGATGATGGCCCGGCTGATCGTCGGCTGTGCGGCCGGCGCGCCTTTGCTGTCCGTGCCGGGCTGGCCCTGACCAGGCTGGCCCTGACCGGGCTGGCCTTGGCCGGCCTTGCTCTCGGGAGCGGCCGCGCTGCCCTCATCCGCGGCGGTTCCGCTGGCACTGTCGCTGCCGCCGCTCGCACCGCAGCCGGACAACAGCACGGCCGCGGCCAGGAACACTCCTGCAACCGCGGCCGACGTACGCATCCTCGTCATCGCC
Source organism: Kribbella sp. NPDC023855 (assembly GCF_040639475.1). Taxonomy (NCBI): domain Bacteria; kingdom Bacillati; phylum Actinomycetota; class Actinomycetes; order Propionibacteriales; family Kribbellaceae; genus Kribbella; species Kribbella sp. NPDC023855. The sequence goes on along the minus strand of NZ_JBFAAA010000009.1, from coordinate 323,425 downwards.
ACACCCTTCCTCCCACGATGGTCCCCGTCGTGGTTAGGACGGGGTGGGGAGGCCGGGTGTTGCGGCCGGCGGTCACCGTTCAGGCACAGAGCGGCGACGAACTGGTCTCGCCGCTCACGGTGACGCGCCGGTTACTCGTTCACTCAGGCGAGGTGAAGGTGGGCACGACGACACCCGCCGCGCTCTTCTTCACCGCAGCCTTCTTCACGGCCTTCTTGGCGGTCGTCTTCTTCGCAGCCGTCTTCTTCGGCGCCTGCTCGGCCGCCTCGTCCGAGCTCCCGGCGGTCTTCTTCGCGGCAGTCTTCTTGGCGACGGTCTTCTTCGCCTCAGGCTTCTTCTCAGCAGCCTTCTTCTCAGCGGTCTTCTTGACGGCCGCCTTCTTCGCCGCCGCCTTCTTCTTGGCCGCCGGCCGCTCAGCAGCCGACGCCTCAGCGGCCGGCGCCTCAGCAGCAGCCTCGGCGACCGGTACTTCGGCCGCCGCCGCGAGATCCTCAGCCGGCTTCTCAGCCGTCTTCTTGGCCGTCCGCTTCCGCGTCGCCTTCTTGGCCGGCACAGCCTCGGCAACTGCCTCGACCGCAGCAGGAGTCTCAGCCGCGGCTGTTACCTGCTCCGCCGTCGCTTCGCCCGCCGCGGCGTTCGCTTCTGAAGCTGCCTCGGTCACGCGGCGACGAGTACGCGTACGCCGGGCCGGAGCCTGCTCACCCTCAGCCGGTGCACTCACCGACGGCTCGGAGCTGACCTCAGCCTGGACCGTGCTGGTCTCGGTGACCTCAGCCTGCGCCTCGGCAGCCGACTCGCGGCGACGGCGGCTGCGCTGGCGGGGCTTGCGCTCGGCCGGAGCCTCGGTAGAGGCCTCGACATTCGGCGGTACGGCGGTCTTCGCGGTGACGTCGGCCTCGGACTTCTGCTCGGTCGTCTCGCCACCCTCGACCGGCTGGCCGGCGCGCAGCCGGCGCCGGTTGCGGTTCGGCCGCTTCCGCGCCGGACGGTCGCCACCGGCGGCGGCAGCATCGGTCTTCTCGCCGTCGTGGCTGCGAACGCGATCGCGATCGCGATCGCGATCACCGTCGTGGCTGCGGACCCGGTCACGGTCCCGCTCGCCACGCCGCCCGGACGGCTTGTCGTGGCTGCGCTCCTGCCGCTCGACGGCCTCGCGCGGCGGCTTGATCCGGCCCTTGGCCTCGGTGGGGATACCGAGGTCGTGGTAGAGCTCGGGCGACGTCGAGTAGATCTCCTGCGGTTCGTCGTACGGAAGGTCGAGCGCCTTGTTGATCGTCTTCCAGCGGACCAGGTCCGGCCAGTCGACGAAGGTGACGGCGATGCCGCTCGCGCCGGCCCGGCCGGTGCGGCCGATCCGGTGCACGTAGGCCTTCTCGTCCTCCGGGCAGGTGTTGTTGATGACGTGCGTGACGCCTTCGACGTCGATCCCGCGGGCGGCCACGTCGGTACAGATCAGGACGTCGATCTTGTCGCCGCGGAACCGGGTCAGCGCCCGCTCGCGGGCCTGCTGGTTCAGGTCACCGTGGATCGCGGCGGCCCGGAAGCCGCGGTCGATCAGGTCGTCGGTGAGCCGGGACGCCTCGCGCTTGGTCCGGCAAAAAATCATCACCCGGCCGCGGTCGTCGGCCTGCAGGATCCGGGCCACCACCTCGGGCTTGTCCAGATCGTGCGCCCGGTAGACGAACTGCGCCGTGGTCGGCACCATCTGGGAGTCGTCGTGCGACTCCGCCCGGATGTTCAGCGGGTGCCGCATGTGGGTGCGGGCCAGGCCGATCACGGCCGACGGCATGGTCGCCGAGAACAGCATGGTCTGGCGCAGCTCGGGGGTCTTGCGCAGGATCCGCTCGACGTCGGGCAGGAAGCCGAGGTCCAGCATCTCGTCGGCCTCGTCGAGGACGAGCACCTTGATGTGGCTCAGGTCGAGCACGCCCCGGTTGGCCAGGTCGAGCAGCCGGCCCGGCGTACCGACGACGACGTCGACACCGGCCTTCAGCTGGTCGAGCTGCGGGTCGTAGGCGACCCCGCCGTAGATGGTGAGAATCCGGACGGAACGCACGGTGGAGGCCGTCGTGAGGTCCTTGGCCACCTGGATGGTCAGCTCACGGGTCGGGGTGACGACCAGGGCCTGCGGCTTGCCGGGCGCGGCCAGCTCCTCGTAGTCGGCTTCGCCGGGGGAGATGGTGCGCTGCAGCAGCGGGATACCGAACCCGAGGGTCTTACCGGTACCGGTACGGGCCTGACCGATCAGGTCGGTCCCCATCAACGCGACGGGGAGCGTCATCTCCTGGATCGGGAAAGGCTCGGTGATGTTGACGCGGTCGAGCGCGTCGCAGATCTCGGGCAGAACCCCGAGCTCTCGGAAGGTGGTCAGGCTGATCGCCTCTCACATGCTTGGTACGGACAGGTTGCAACAGTGGCCGGGTGGGCGTGGTCTGCCCTACTTTTCACGGCGCGGGACACTGTGCAAGCGGCTCGCACCAGCTGCCCATCTGGGCGCGTCACCGGCGAAACACCGTCCAGTGTAGCGGGAATACCCGTGACGGCCGCTTCGCCGCATTTCCACCTCTGGCGCGTCCAGGCCGATAAGGTGCGCAGCATGACCGAGATGACGGCCTTTGATGATCCCGCCTACCGGGCCGCGGCGGTGGATCTGCTGGGTGTGCTGGCGTACGGCGAACTGACCGCGTTCGAGCGGATCGCCGAGGACGCCAAACTCGCTCCGACCCTGGACGACAAGGCCCAGCTGGCCCAGCTGGCGACCACCGAGTTCGGCCATTTCGTCCAGTTGCGGGACCGGCTGGTCGCGCTCGGGGTGGACCCGATGGAGGCGATGCAGCCGTTCGTCACGCCGCTGGACGCCTTCCACGACCACACCGCGCCGTCGGACTGGCTGGAGGGCCTGGTCAAGGCGTACGTGGGCGACGGCCTGGCGAACGACTTCTACCGCGAGGTCGCGGCGTACGTGGATGCCGAGACGCGGGCGCTGGTGCTGGAGGTGTTCGCCGACTCCGGTCAGGCGGAGTTCGTGGTGGACCGCGTGCGCGCCGCGATCGACGAGGACCCGAAGGTGGGCGGCCGGCTCGCGCTGTGGGGACGCCGCCTGGTGGGCGAGGCGCTCAGCCAGGCCCAGCGGATCGCCGCCGACCGTGACCCGCTCGCCGCCCTGCTGGCCGGCAGCGTCGACCGTCCCGGTCTCGACCTGGCCGCGATCGGCCGGATGTTCACCCGCCTCACCGAGGCCCACACCGCCCGGATGACCGCCCTCGGTCTGCAGGCCTAGCTCGTCCTGAGAGCAGAGCGGCCGCCTGCCCCGGATCGGGGTGGCGGCCGCTGTGAGGGTCTTGGTCAGACTCTTGCTTTGCTGCTGTTGCGCGACGAGATGACGGCCACGACGACCGCGCGGCACAGATGATCTGGATCATCGTCCTCCGCGCCCGGCCCGCCCGGGCGACTCGCCGTGCGTGACCGGATGTTCACCGGGTGCACAGCGGAACGGCCGCCGCCCCAGGGGACGACGGCCGAATCCGGGTTACCGGTTTGCTGAGTGGTGGTTGAGCCGCGGGTCAGATCGTGCGGCTCTTGGAACGGCCGGTCACCATCGCGGCGACCACGACCAGCACGGCAGCGACGACGATGCTGATGATCCAGCGGACCCAGTCGATGCCCTTGGTGGCCTCGACGCCGAGGGCGGCGGCCAGGTAGTACCCGATCAGTACGCCGCCGATGCCGCACAGCACGGTCAGCCAGATCGGGATGTTGTCCCGGTCGCCTGGGGCCACGAACTTGCCGAGCAGCCCGATGATGATGCCGGCGACGATCACTCCGATGATTTCCATGACGCTGGTTCCTCCTAGTGACGACCACGTCCGCACGGCGTGACGTTTGTCCCGTCGTAGTGGAACCGGTTACCGGCGCCGGGCCCGGGTAAACGTGCCCGGGGTCAACCGTTGTCGTGCCGTGCCGCGGCCGTCACCAGGATCAGTTCAGATCGCGCCGAAACCGACCTTGCGGATCGAGACCTCGCCGATCTCCACGTAGGCCAGCTTCTCGGCCGGGACGAGCACCTTGCGACCCTTCTCGTCGGTCAGCTGCAACAGACCGGACTTGCCGCCGAGCGCGTCCGCGACGGCCTGCTCGACCTCTTCGGGGCTCTGCTCGCTCTCGAGCACCAACTCGCGATTGGCGTGCTGTACGCCGATCTTGACCTCCACGAAACCCTCCCGGGCACGTTCCGACCGGCGGCTCTCGCCGGTACCCGATTCGAGCCTATCCGCTACCGACTCCGCGTTCTCACCCGTCCGCCCAGAGCAGAACCTGCGAGCAGGACGGCCCAGAGCAGGCCAAGCCCGCAGAGCAGGGTCGGCCCGTCGAGCCGGGAGCAGCCGTCGGGGCGGAGTACTAGCTCTCGGAGCGGGGGAAGGCGCGGATGCCTCGCCAGGCCAGGCTGGCAACCAGGTCGGCGGCCTGCTCCTGGGCGAGCGTCGGGTTCTCCGAGGCGAGCCAGTACCGCGCGCTCACCTGGGCCATGCCGACCAGGCTGACCGCGAGCACCATCGACTGTTCCTTGTTCAGGCCGGCGTCCGCGCTGATCACCTCGGAACACGCCTCGGCGCAGGCGTGGGTGACCCGGTCGACCCGCTCGCGGACGGCGGGCTCGTTGGTCAGGTCGGACTCGAAGACCAGCCGGAAGGCGCCCTGCGCGTTCGCGACGTAGTCGTAGAAGGCGTGGATCGTCGCACCGACCCGCTCCTTGTTGTCGTCCGTGGAGCGCAGCGCCTCCCGGACCGAGGCCACGATCGCCTCGCAGGAGGTGTCCAGCAACGCCAGGTACAGCTCCAGCTTGCCGGGGAAGTGCTGGTAGAGCACCGGCTTGGAGACGCCGGCGCGGTCGGCGATGTCGTCCATCGCGGCGGCGTGGTAGCCGTTCGCGACGAAGACTTCCTGGGCCGCCTCGAGCAGTTGAGCGCGGCGCGCCAACCGCGGCAGACGGCTGCCGCGCTTGGGCGCGGTCTCCGGTGTCGTCGACACGTCGGGCTCCTTCGGTGGTGCGGCACCCGAGCACGACCCCCGGGTAGTTGAACTGAATCCTACCCAGCGGTGTGTCCGGCCAGTAGCTTCGCCCGCCGGGCGTCCCGTCGGCTGTTGGTCCGGGCCGGAGTCACTGGCGGTAGTCGCCGTCGTCGTCCTCACCGGCGAGCCGGTGCTGGTCGGCCACGTCGGCAGGGTCCGCCTCAGCCGGTACTTCGAAGTCCTCGAGCGGCTCCTCGTCGTCGAGGGGGCCCAGTAGTTGCTCCAGGACGTCGGCCTCGGGCGCGTCGTCACGGCGTTCGGTGTCGAGGATGGGCCGGTCAAGCGGTTCGTACGGATCGCTGGTCATCGAGCTCTCCTCTCCTAGTGCGCTCACGCCCCTGTACCCAGAGTGCTCCTGGTTATGAGGGCAACGGCTGCGGGTCGTCGTACAGGCCTTCGAGGATGTCGCCGTACTCGTCGATCCGGGCCAGGACGTCGGCCGGCAGGAAGGTCAGGTCGGCCGGGTCGGTGGCGGCCGCCACTTCGTCCCAGTCGATCGGAGTGGAGACGCGCGGCTCCTCGGCGCCCCGGAGCGAGTACGGCGCCAGCGTGGTCTTGGCGCTGGCGTTCTGGCTCCAGTCGATGAAGACCTTGCCTGGGCGGAGCGCCTTGGTCATGTTCGCGGTCACGTTCTCCGGTAGCGCTTCGGCGAGTTGCTCGGCGAGCTGCTTGGCGAAGGCGCTGGTGGCGCGCGAGGGGGCGGGGTCGATCGGCACGTAGAGGTGCATGCCCTTGTTGCCGGAGGTCTTGGGCCAGCCTTCGAGACCGAAGTGGTTCAGCAGCTCGCGCAGGGCCAGCGCGACGTCGCAGCACTCGACGATCGTCGTACCGGGGCCCGGGTCGAGGTCGAAGACGATCAGGTCGGCCATCGGGTTCTTGCCGGTGTCCGACAGGCCGATCCGCCACTGCGGGACGTGCAGTTCGAGGGCGGCCAGGTTGGCCAGCCAGACGATCGTCTGGATGTCGTCGGCGATGACGAAGTCGGCCTCGTCCCGCCCGGTGGAACTCCCGGGGGTGGGCAGGGTCACGGTGCGGACCCAGGTCGGCGTACCGCGGGGTGCGTTCTTCTCGAAGAAGTACGCCGCTCCGGTGCCGTCCGGCCAGCGTTTGCGGGTCAGCGGCCGGTCCGTCAGGTGCGGCAGCAGCAGCGGCGCGACCTGGAGATAGAAGTCGATCACCTCGGCCTTGGTGAACCCCGTCTGCGGGTACAGCACCTTGTCGAGGTTGGTGAGCCTCATCGCTTGCCCGTCCACCTCAGTGGTCAATTGCTTCGATGCAGCTGCCATGCGTCCTACCATGCATGATGTGGACAGTTACGGGTCAGTAACCGGCACTTCGGTGTCGCTGGGCGCGCAGGAATGGCCGGCACGCACCGTGCCGGTCGCCGGAGTGGACCTGCTGGTCCGGGACACGCCGGGGGCGGCGAAGGACCTTCCGCCGGCGTTGTTCGTGCACGGCCTCGGCGGCTCGTCGATGAACTGGACCGCCCTCGGTCTGCTCCTGAACGACACCGTCCGCGGACTCGCGCCCGACCTTCCCGGCTTCGGCCGTACGCCGGCTGTGCCGGGGCTCGGCGGCATCCGGCAGCAGGCCGAGTTGCTCGACCACCTGATCGACTCGGAGTTCGACCAGCCCGTCCACTTGTTCGGCAACTCGATGGGCGGTGCGGCCGCGGTGGCTCTGGCGGCCCGGAGTCCGGAGAAGGTCGCCTCCCTCACGCTGATTTCGCCGGCCCTGCCGCATCCGCGGGCTTCGGCCTCGGCGGTCTGGTTCACCGCGGTGTCGACGCCGCGACTGGGGAAGGCCGTGCTGGAGCGGACCGCCCGGTTGCCGTTCGAGCGGCGGCTCAAGGCCTCGCTCGCGATCATCTTCGGTGACCCGAAGGCGCTGCCGCCCGAAGTGCTGGCGGCGTACGAGGAGGAGTTGCGCCGCCGCGACGCGCAGCCCTGGGGATACCAGGCGACGCTCGAGGGAGCGCGCAGCGTGTTGCTGTCCACGTTGGCGCCGCCGCGCCGGTCGCTCTGGGCGGACGCGGCCAAGGTGCGCTGTCCCGTGCTGCTGGTCTACGGCGGCAAGGACCGGCTCGTCGACGCGAAGATCCGCACGAAGGCGCACCGCAGCTTCGCCGACGCCCGGCTGCTCTACCTGCCGAAGTCCGGCCACGTCGCCCAGATGGAACACCCGCAGGAAGTCGAGCGCGCCTTCCGGCAACTGATCGGCAGCCGGCCCGCCGCGCGCTGATCCCGCGAGAATTTTTGTGGCCCTCGACAACCATTGCCCCGGCTCCGGAGTCAGCAGGGTGATCTGTCTGCTGACGAAAGGACCGCTGTGCGGGTATTCGGAAGAGCGGGGCTGGTGATCGCACTGCTCGGTGCGGCACTGCTTGCCCCGGTGGGCCAGGCGCAGGCCGCGCCCCCGGACCAACCGGTTGCCAAAGGCAAGAATTGGGAGATCCACCCGGAGGCCGGCGGCTACCGGATCACGCTGCACCTCGACGCGCCGGCGCCGATGCGCGACGCGCTGCCGCTGATCGCGGTGGACGGCGTACCGGTCGGGGTGGCGAAACAGTCGCCGGACCGGCGTACCGTCTCGGTGGTCACCCCGAACCCGTCGGTGCCGGCGGCGAAGAACGTTCAGCTGGTCTGGTCGGGAGATCTGCGGCGGACCAAGGGCAAGAGTCTGGTCGGTGGAGTCACCACGGACAAGGAGTGGCTGAAGGCGCCGCTGGGCCCGCCGCTGGCGGTCGATCCCGGTGCCATGGGCAACTATGCGGTCGACACGGCGGAGTACAACCTCGGTGACCAAGCGGTGTTCCTGCCCGGTCTCGGTCAGAAGGCCGAGGTCGTCGGTAAGGTCTACTCGCCACGCGGCGCGCCCGGCCGGCGGCCGCTGGTGCTCTTCCTGCATGGCCGCCACTCGGTCTGCTACGGCGATCCGACCGAGGAGCCGACCGCTCCCTGGCCGTGCGCCAAGGGCGAGAAACCGATCCCGAGCTATCGCGGCTACGACGGTCCGGCGAAGGCGCTCGCGAGCAACGGCTACCAGGTCGTCTCGATCAGCGCGAACGCCGTGAACGCCTTCGACGGTGGCGTCTACGACCAGGGCGCGCAGGCCCGCGCCGAGCTGGTCCTCGACCACCTGGCGCTGTGGAAGAAGTGGTCGACGGTCGGCGGCGGCCCGTTCGGCAGCAAGTTCGTCGGCAAGCTGGACCTGCGGAACATCGGCCTGATGGGTCACTCGCGCGGTGGCGAGGGTGTCGCCCGCGCCGCGGTGGTGAACGCCGACCGCGGTGGTCAGTACGGCATCCGTGCGGTCCTCCCGCTGGCACCCACCGACTTCGCCCGAGCCACCGTGCCCGGTGTCGCGATGAGCGTGATCCTGCCGTACTGCGACGGCGACGTGTCCGACCTGCAGGGCCAGAAGTTCTACGACGACACCCGGTACGCCGTCACCCGCGACGCCGCGGCCCGCTCGACCGTGACGATCCTCGGCGCGAACCACAACTTCTTCAACACCGAGTGGACGCCAGGTCAGTCCGTCGCCCCGTCGAACGACGACTGGTGGGCCGAGAACGAGAAGGCCGCGCCGTGCGGAGCGAAGTACGCGGGCCGGTTGACGGCCAAGGAGCAGCAGGCGGTCGGTACGGCGTACGTGGCCGGCTTCTTCCGGTTGCAGCTCGGCCAGGAGACCAAGCTGCTGCCGCTGCTCGACGGGTCCAACGCGCATCCGGCCTCGGCCGGGCGGGCCGTAGTACGGGTCGTGTCGCAGGCTCCGGAGGCGTCGCGGCGAGATGTGAACCGCCTGGACAAGCCACTGCCGGCCGGAGCGGTCACGGGCAGTGCCAAGGCGACAGTGTGTGCTGGGACCGACGAAGCCGCACGTGCCCAGGCGGCTACGTGTGTGAAGACGGCCAGCAACTCCGACTCGCCGCACTGGGTGGAGGCGATGTTCACCCCGCACACGCCGACCACGGCAGTCACCAAGCTCACGTGGACCGGCAAGAGTGGCGTCGTACGGATCGACCTCGGTGCCACGCAGCGGGATGTCCGCCGGTACTCCGTACTGTCGTTCCGGGCGGCTCCGGACCCGTCTGGCGCGCCCAGGACCGACCTGACCGTGCGAGTGGTGGACGGCAAGGGCCGTGCCGCCGCAGTACCGGTGTCGGCTGTGAGTGATGCGCTGCTCCGGATGCCGGGGGCGCCCGCGTGGGGGCTGCCGAAGAACCTGCTGCGCACTGTGCGTGTCCCGGTCAGCTCGCTGAAGGGGATCAACCTGCGTGACGTCCGCGCGGTCGAGTTGGTGACCGACAAGGTCGCTGCTGGGTCGGTGTTCGTGAGCGACTTGGCCTTCTCCACTCCGGGGCTGGGGAAGTCGGCGCCGTCGCGGTTGGTGCGCGTGTCGACGTCCAACGTCGGCAAGGTGCAGGAGGGGGACAAGGGCACCAAGAACCACGACTTCTGGGTGACGCTGTCCCGGCCGAGCCCGCGGCCGGTCACTGTTTATGCCGAATCGGCCGGTGACCTCGGCGTGACGATCGGTCAGGTGGCGAAGCAGCTGGTCTTCAAGCCGGGTCAGGTCAGGCAGAAGGTCACCGTACCGGTCGCTTCCAATACCCGGGACAGCTACGACCTCGCCTTCAGCCTGGTGCTGTCGGTGCCGCACGAGGCGTTGCTGGGGCAGTCGTTCGGCAATGCCGAGGTGATCGACGACGACCCGACACCGACCCTGACGATCGGGTCGCCGAAGGCGGCGGAGAACGCGGGGACGCTGAAGTTCCCGCTGAAGCTGTCGGCGCCGAGCGACAAGTACGTCGGGCTGTTCGGTGAGCTGAAGGACGGCACCGCCGTGATCCGCAAGGACTTCACCTCCCCGGAAGACGACGGCACCGAGAACCCACCCAGCCGAGTCGTCTACGGCCAGCTCCAAGCCGGCCAGACCACCGGCCAGGTCGAGGTCAAACTCATCGACGACAAACTCGAAGAACCCACCGAAACCTTCACCCTGACCCTCACCGAAGCAGAAAACGTCACCTACAAACTCCCCACCACCCTCACCGCCACCATCACCGACGACGACTGACCTGTACTCCGCTGGACGGCGCTCCCCACCGGAGCGCCGTCTTTTGATTTTGAGACTGGGGGTCCGGGATGCGGACCGGGCGAGGGTGGGGTGGGGTGGTGCGGGAACATGGGGGAGGGACTGGTGGTTGAAACCCGGAGTCCCGCGAAGTTTCCCGCTGACGAGGAGTGTCACGTGCCACAGCTGCCACCGCTGGTCGAACCGGCCGACGAGCTGACCATCGACGAGGTCCGCCGCTATTCCCGGCATCTGATCATTCCCGAGGTCGGGATGGCCGGTCAGAAGCGGCTGAAGAACGCCAAGGTGCTGGTGATCGGCGCCGGCGGTCTCGGCAGTCCGGCGCTGCTCTACCTGGCCGCGGCCGGTGTCGGCACGCTCGGCATCGTCGAGTTCGACACCGTCGACGAGTCGAACCTGCAGCGCCAGATCATCCACGGCCAGTCCGACGTCGGCAAGTCCAAGGCGCAGTCGGCCAAGGAGTCGATCCTCGAGACCAACCCGAACACCAACGTCGTGCTGCACGAGGTCCGCCTCGACAACGACAACGTGTTCGAGATCTTCGAGCAGTACGACCTGATCGTCGACGGCACCGACAACTTCGCCACCCGGTACCTGGTGAACGACGCGGCGGTCCTGCTCGGCAAGCCGTACGTCTGGGGCTCGATCTTCCGCTTCGACGGCCAGATCAGTGTGTTCTGGGCCGAGCACGGCCCGTGCTACCGCTGCCTGTACCCCGAGCCGCCGCCGCCCGGCATGGTCCCGTCCTGCGCCGAAGGTGGCGTGCTCGGCGTGCTGTGCGCATCGGTCGGCGCCGCCCAGGTGACCGAGGCGATCAAGCTGCTCACCGGCATCGGCGACCCCTCGCTCGGCCGGCTGAACATCTACGAGGCGCTCGACCTCAACTGGCGGTCGCTGAAGGTCCGCAAGGACCCGAACTGCGCGATCTGCGGTGAGAACCCGACCGTCACCGAGCTGGTCGACTACGACGCGTTCTGCGGCGCGATCACCGAGGAGGCGGCCGACGCGGCCGTCGGCTCGACGATCTCGGTGAAGACGCTGAACGAGTGGATCAAGCTGAAGGACAACGGTGAGAAGGACTTCCTGCTGATCGACGTCCGGGAGCCCAACGAGTACGAGATCAACCGGATCCCCGGTTCGGTGCTGATCCCGAAGGCCGACTTCCAGACCGGTGTGGCGCTGGAGAAGCTGCCGCAGGACAAGCAGCTGGTCTTCCACTGTAAGTCGGGCGTCCGCTCGGCCGAGGTGCTCGCCATCGCCAAGGGCGCGGGCTTCTCCGACGCCGTCCACGTGGGCGGCGGCGTGGTCGCCTGGGTCGACCAGATCGACCCGTCCCAGCCCGCCTACTGAGTTACTGAGCCGGTCCCGCCGTCGTGCGGGGCCGGCCTCTTCAGAGCGGAAGCTCCCAAAGATCGGCCGTCTGTACCGGCCGCATGCCGACCGACTCGTACAGCTTGAGGGCCGCCGTCGGGTTGTTCGTGTCGACGTGCAGCAACGTGCCGTCGAGCCCCGCCGCGGCATCGACCGCAAACGCGTGCCGCAGCAAGTACTTCGCCAGCCCACGCCCGCGCGCCTCAGGGATCACACCGAGCCTGCCGACGTACCCACAGTTCTCCAGCTCGACGAACATCTGGTTGCAGTCGCTCGCCGCCGCGGGCCGGCCGTCGAGTTCCACCAGCGTCACCTGCGACCAGTCGGCAGTCGCACGCTTCTCGTGCACATCCACCCAGTCGTCGTACGGCCGGACCGCCTCGCTCTCCTGATCAGCGAATGCCGCCGTCATCACCGCGTGGATCGCTCGCCGCGCCTCCTCACCATCGGCGGCGGTGCGCAGCGCAGTACCGGCAGGAGGCTCCGGTACTGCGACCGGGCCGGTATGGTCGATCCGCATCCGGTAGTACGTAGTACTGAGCGTGAACCCAGCTGCTGTCACCAGCTCGGCCAGCAGCTTGTCCGCCCGATGCGAGCCGATCTCGACCACGCCTCCCGCACCTAGCTGCTTGCGGGCCTGCTGCACGCCCTTGTCGAGCAACCAGGCAGAGCCGGGGGAGTCCACACTGGCAATCGCCACCTGTGCGTGCCTGCCGCTACCGCCGAACCGCAGGTGCGAGTAGTTGACCGGGGTCCCCGCGTCGTCGAGTACCAGCCAGCCGTGCTCCTCCGGCTCGAAGGTGCTCAGACTGAGCGCTTCGGCCACCTCCGCCAGCGTGGCATCCGGCCTGCCGATCACCCTGGTGTGGTAGGCAGCCATCAGCCGGTAGATCGCCTCTGCGTCATCCGGCCGCGGCGCGCGGACGGTGAGGCCGGCGGGGAGTTCACTCATCCGGCCATAGTGGCGCAAGCCTGGTTCAGAAGGGCATCCGGCAGTTGGCGACAGCCTCAGCGCCGGCCGGGTCTCCCTCGACCAGTACTACGGCCGGCTGGTCGTCGCGGCCGGACACCGTGCGCATGTAGCCCACTGCATCGGTGCTGACGGTGGCGACCGGTTCGCCTTGGCCGAGGCGGTAGGTGCCGCCGCCTTGACCGGTGAGGGTCAGCGTGACCGGCGTACCGGACCAGAACGAGTAGTCCTCGAGATCCAGGATCACCTGGGCCACGATCTCGGCGGCGTACGGGCCTGCGTCGAACTCGCGGCCGAACGCCTGGCAGACGTCGTCGCGATGCATCCAGAGGTCGCGGGCGAGCAGGATGTCCTGGACGTAGCCGACGCCGACCTTCTCGAAACCCGGCATGCCTTCTACTTTCAGCTGCATCCTGCGCAGGAGGGCGGGGTTGCGGCTGATCATCCGCGTGGCCTTGGGCCACACGCTGCCGAAGCGTTCCCGGAGGACAGCCGGCGGCGTCCCGCGATGATCGTCGGCCTGCACCATCATGTGCGCGTCCAGCAACGGAACCGTCGGGTAGACCCGGCGGGCCCGACGGTCGCGGAGCGGGAACAACCACGGCTTGTTGACCTCCTCGGCCTGCCCGCACAGATGCCCGACGATGTCGGCGACATCCCACGCGGTGCAGACCGTCCGGCGCTTCCATTCGGTGTCGTCGAGGGTCGCCAGCAGCTCGTGCCAGGCCTCGATCTCGGCGTCGCGGTGCCGCCGGGCGGCGGCCCGGTCGGCGCGGGCGATCTCCCGCGCGGTCGTCGCTGTGATGCTCATGTCGCTGTCCCCCTGGTTGGTGCGTAGTGATGGAAGAACATTTCGAGGACGACCGGAATCAGCTTCATGTACCGGCCGTCCTCGAAGCTCGCTTGTGGTTCGTTCGCCAGCTGCTGCGACAGCAGGCCGGCCGTCATCGAGGTGAGTAGCGCCAGGCCGTCCTCGCTCGCGGCGCCCTCCCGCAGTCGTCCGCTCTCGACGGCCTCCTGGAGGTGGGACTGCACGTCCGCCATCACCTCCAGGGCCGGGGCGAACGCCTCGGGCGACGGCTCGAACCCCGGAACCGTGCGCCAGAAGAGCAGCTGGCTCAGCACCTGGTTCGCCATGCACCAGCGGCCGAACGCCGCTATCCCGTGGGCGAGCTGCTGCTCCACGGGCACGTCGGCCACCGCCTTGCGCTGCGCGTCGCGGAACTGCTCGGCTCCGCGCTGGAACAGCGCGTCGTAGATCGCGAGCTTGGACGGGAAGTACTGGTAGAGCGACGGGGGCTGCATCCCGAGCTGCCGGGCCACCGCGGACAGGCTCAGCGCGGCGACGCCCTCGGTCTCCATCAGCGCGATGGAGACGTCGAGGATCTCGTCGATGGTCTGCTGACGGCGCCGGGTCCGGCGATCGACACTTGCTGTGCTCATGCTTTGAGGAAAACCTAATGGTCGTAGGTAAGTCAATAGCTCGTAGATCTTCGGCCGGAATGTCCCCGGCGGCACGTACTGTCGTGTCATGTGCAGAAACATCACTGTTCTTCGTGGACTTGAGCCGGCCGCGACCTCCGAGGAGATCTACGCGGCCGCCCTGCAGTACGTGCGCAAGGTGACCGGCGTCGGCTCGCTCAGCGCGACCACCCGCGGCCCGATCGAGCGGGCGGCGGCCGAGGTCGCCAAGATCACCGAGGCGCTGCTGGAAGAGATGCCGGAGCGTCGCGTCCCGCCGCAGACCGTGCCGCCGCTGCGCAGACCCGAAGTACGGGCCCGCCTCGGCCTGGACTGACACAGCCTCGACACACAGCCACAGACTGACGCAGCCTGGACTGGAACAGCCGGGGCCGAGGCCGGCCGGCTGCGGTAGTTTGCGCGGTGGAAAACCCTTACCGAGGAGGCTGTGGATGCGGTTCGCCATCAAGACCAGGCCTGAGCACACGACGTGGCAGCAGCTGCGGGACGTGTGGATCGCGGCCGACGAGTTCGAGGTCTTCGAGTCAGCCTGGCACTGGGACCACTTCTACCCGCTGAGCGGTGACACCACCGGGCCGAACCTGGAGGCCTGGACGACGCTGGCCGCGCTGGCCCAGGCGACCAAGCGGATCCGCGTCGGCTGCCAGGTCACCGGGATGATCTACCGTCACCCGGCAGTGCTCGCCAACATGGCCGCGACCACCGACATCATCTCCGGCGGCCGCCTCGAGCTCGGCATCGGCGCCGGCTGGAACCAGCAGGAGTGCGATGCGTACGGCATCGAGCTGCCCCCGCTGAAGGAACGCTTCGACCGCTTCGACGAGGGCACCCAGGCGCTGATCAGCCTGCTCACCGAGAAGGTCTCGAACTTCGACGGCCAGTACGTCAAGCTCACCGACGCGTACTGCGAACCGAAGCCGGTCCAGACCCCGCATCCCCCGATCACCATCGGCGGCAAGGGCCCGAAGCGGACCCTGCGCGCGGTGGCCCGCTGGGCCCAGCACTGGAACGTCATCGTCACGAGTCCCGAGGAGTGGAAGCCGCTCAAGGACATCCTGGTCGCCCACTGCGAGGACATCGGCCGCGACGTCTCCGAGATCACCTGCTCGGTCAACGTCCGCATCGAGGCGGACAAGCCGCTCGACCAGGCGATCGACGCGGCGGTCACCAGCGCAGCGGCGTACGGGGAAGCCGGGGTCGACCTGGTCGCCCTCAACCTTCCGCTCGACGCCCCGCCCTCGGTGCTGGAGCCGCTCGCCAAAGCGGTCAGCTGACGGAGTACCGGCTTGTCGGCGGGGACGGTTAGCGTAGAGCCGTGGATCGGGAGGAGTACGTGGAGGCCGTGCTGGTCGCGGTCGAGTCGATTCCGCCGGGCCGCGTAGCGACGTACGGAGACATCGCCGCGTACGTCGGCCAAGGGGGCCCGCGACAGGTCGGCGCCATCATGCGCGAGTACGGCGGAGGCGTGCCCTGGTGGCGAGTCATCCGGGCCAGCGGCATCCCGGCCGACGAGGTCGTCGACGACCAGCTCCAACTCCTCCGCGGCGACGGAGTCCGGGTAACCAACGGCAAGGTCAACCTCAACCAGGTCCGCTGGCACCCGGACGACTGAACCCTGCGCTCAGCCGCGGACCAGATAGCCGCGGATGAACGTCTGCGTCACCCCGTTCCCGTTCGCGTCCGACGCCTTGGCGCGTAGCGACACCGCGCCGCCGGGCGGGTTGGTCACGATCGTCTGCCAGCCGTCACCCTTCCGGACCACCTTCGGAGTACGCCACGTCTTCCCGTCGTCGGTGGAGACCTCGACCTCGAGCGCCTGAACCTGACTCGCCGGCGCGCCGGGCTGACGCTGCACCGTGATCGGCAGGACGAAACGCCCTGCCCGGGCACGGTTGTGGTCATCGAGGGCGGGCTGGAAATGCACCGCCATGAACGGCAGCGAACCGGTGCCCTCGACATGTCCCGACCGGAACGTCCACGAGCTCTCCAGAATCGGCGACACATCCGTTCCCGCCGTCTCCACCCGGCTGTCGAGCCGGTACGTCGCCTCGTCGGCCGGCACCTCCGCCGCGAAGTAGGCGGCACGCGGCAGGTCCTTGATCAGTTCGCCGTTGCGATACAGCTTGGCCGAACCCGCCGGCAGTTTCGGCTCGTTCATGTGCAGGGGATTGCTGTCCGAGCGCAGACTGAGTCCGAAGAGCAGCCGGTCGCCGGAGCGTTGTGCGCCGCGGGCCAGCCCGTTCGGCGTCACCGGGCCGAGCGTGAGGCGTGGGCCCAGCACCCCCTTGTTCCACTCCTGCTGGTACGTCCGCCCACGGCGGTAGACCAAACGCTCCGAGTTGAACAGCCACGTCCCGATCGTCCGGCCGTCCTCCGACAGAGTCGCCAGAGTCGATGACCACTTGAAGCCATCCGCCAAGTAGTACTCGGTCCGCCGCACCGGCAATGCGCTGGTCAGCTGCCGTGCATCGGTGGGCGGTAGCGAGTAGTCGAGCGTCGTACCGATCGGCCGCACACCGTGACTCGTGAGAGCTGTCCGCGGCTCATGCGTGTCGGCCGCATAGCCCGCCTTCACAGTGGCGTACTGGTCCTGCCGCGTTCGCAGCCGTACGCCGTCCAGCGCCCGGCCCTTCCGGTAGTCGGCCAGGTTGTAGTCGTACGGGCTGTTCGCGAAGTCCCCGGCCGGCCCTGGTTCCGCGAACCGGCCGTAGGCGACGCTGACCACCTCTTCGGGGTCGGCCACGGCCTCGCCGAGCTCGGTGATGTAGACCGGGCTCTCCGCATCGCCCGGCTGGAAGTACGTGAGCACGGAGTCCGGGCCGCGGCGCACGTCGCGAGCGACCAGCACATTCAGCTCCATCAGCCGAGCTGTTGCCTTCGGCACCGACATCTCGACCGGCTTCGCCTTCCGGGCGTCCAGCACGAGACTGCGATCGGCTCGGTGGTCGAGGGTCGAGTACGCGAGCATCGTCCAGTCCGTGCCGGTCGTGGTACTGAAGTCCACGACCGTGTACTCGCCCGGTGGCAGGCGGAGCGCGGCCGTTCCGGTGCCCGCGCCGTAGACGTAGTCCCCGCAGTACGGGTCGGAGCCGCAGTCGCCGATGCGGTCGAAGAAGGTGATGTGCTCCAGCGGTGCCTTGCCGTCACGGCCGATGTTCGTCAGCTGGACGCCATAGCGCTCGGGCTCCTTCTCCACGCCGAACGGCGTACTGACCCTCGTGCCGTCGCCCGTCGCGAGGAGTTGCCCACTGAACTTCCCGACCGGCACGACGGCAGACCTGGTGTCGGCAGCGAGGGTCGCGTCGGCAGTCCCACCGGCCGGTACAACGAGCCGGCGCGGCGTCACTGTGAAGAGACCGGCCGGCTGGTCCACCACCTGCGGATCCAGCTCCAGCGTGACCGGAGTACTGCCGGAGTTGCGATAGGTGATCGTCTTGGTCTGAACGGGATCGTCCTCGTGCGGCCAGGTCGCCAGCCCGAAGCTGATGCCGGCAGGTGAGGCGACCACGTGCTGCTTGATCGCCTGGGCGACGTCGACGCGTCCTGCCCCTTGGTCGAACCCGCTTACTCCCGCTGTCGGCTTTGCCGAGGCCATCAACGCCGCCTTGACCTGAGCGCCGGTCCAGTCCGGGTGCTGCTGCAGCAGGATCGCCGCGGCGCCTGCGACATGGGGAGCCGCCATCGAAGTACCCGACAACTCGACGTACTGCTCGCCGACCGGACGACCCGGCTCGGTCCCCGCCGCCTTAGCCGCCACGATCTGTACGCCGGGAGCGGTCAGGTCCGGCTTCGTCTGACTCTCGCCGACCGTCGGACCACGGCTGCTGAACTCGGCGAGCGTGTCCTCCCTGTCGACCGCGCCGACCGTCAGTGCCGCGGCAGCGCTCCCGGGAGACCCGATCGTCCCGGACCCACCGGCTCCACTGTTGCCGGCCGAGACGACGAAGAGCGTCCCGTACTGCGCCGACAGCGTGTTGACCGCCTGCTCGAGTGGGTCCTCGCCCGGTGAGTCAGCTCCGCCGAGACTCAGGTTGACCACCGTCGCGTGCTGCTCGACCACGGCCCAGTCGATACCGGCCAGAATCGCGCTCTCCGGGCAACCGTCCGGGCCGCAGGCCTTGGCATCGAGCAGCGTCACGTCCGGCGCGACACCACGGTAGGAACCGTTCGAGGCGGCGCCCGTACCGGTCACTGTCGAGGCAACGTGCGTTCCGTGGCCGACCTCGTCGCCGGCGATCTGGTCGACGAAGTTCCTGGCCGCGGCGACCTTGCCGGTGAGGTCGGGGTGCTGCGCGTCGATCCCCGTGTCGACCAGAGCCACCTTGACGCCGCGTCCGGTCAGCCCCGCGGACCAGGCCGACGGCGCGCCGATCCGCGGCACGCTGTGATCGAGATTGGTTCGGCGGATGCCGTCCAGCCAGACCTTGGTGACCCCTGCGCGCAGCGAGTCCTTGTCTTGCCGCAGCGAGTTCCAGAAGGCCGTGGCGTCCCGCTTCGATTCGAGGACGGAGAAGCCGGCGATGCTGGGCAGCTCTCGACGGCTGCTCGTGCCGGCGAGCCCGGCGCCTGCGGTCCGGCTCGATGCGGTGCGTTGCACGATCAACGGGAGCTGTGCGCGCTTGGCGTCGTCGTACCCGGACTCCAACAGGGTGGTCACGTCGAAGAGTCGTGGGTCGAGTCTGCCGGAAGCCAGGAGAGCGACGGCGTCGGTGGGGATCACTCGCACCCCGCGACCGGCCTCTGCCGAGATGCGGAAGCCGATGGACTTGCGGCCCTCGGCAGGGATGACCCGGGGCGGTGCGCCGGGGGTGAGCTCGACCTTGTCACCGGTGATCAACGTCACCGTTCCGCTCGGCTCTTGGCTCGTCGGCTCCGGCTGTGCGGCGACGGCGACGGCGGTGGTGTGGGACGGGGCTGTCAACAGGCTGCCGAGTAGGCCGGCAATGGCCAACGTGGGCAAGGCTCTTCGCATTCGGGTGGGCTCCTCGAGGTCTGCGGGGGCCCCGGGTTGGGTCGGACGGGAGGCCCTCATCGTTAACTAGGGGCCAACGCCTGAAGGCGGTTGCATCACCTGACGGAGTGGTCGTGCCGCGGATTGTCGGCGGCGTCTGATGGGATGGGGGGCATGGTCAGCAGAACTGGTTCCAGGTATCGCTTGGTGCGAGGTGACGGGCACGAGGTCCGGGTCACCGAGGCGCCGGTGCTGGATGCTGACCAGCAGTCCGTCGTCGATCATCCAGGTGGGCCGTTGCTCGTGCTTGCCGGGCCGGGGACGGGGAAGACGACGACGCTGGTCGAGGCCGTCGTCGATCGGGTGGGCAACCGTGGGTTGAGTCCCGACCAGGTGCTGGTGCTGACCTTCGGCCGGAAGGCCGCGACCGAGTTGCGCGACCGGATCACCGCGCGCCTGGGCCGGACGACGCGCGTGATGCCGTCGATGACGTTTCATGCTTTCTGTTACGCGTTGCTGCGCAGGTTCACGCCCGCGGACGCCTTCGACATCCCGCTGCGCCTGCCGTCCGGTCCCGAGCAGACCCTGCGGCTGAGCGAGTCGCTCGCCGGGAGCCGCGAGGTCGGGGTGACCAAGTGGCCGAGCAGTCTGCATCCGGCGCTGAAGACGCGCGGGTTCACCGACGAGGTCCAAGCCGTCATCGGCAAGGCGCGCCAGCTCGGTCTGGACCCGGAGGACCTGTCCGAGATCGGCCGGTCGGCGGGCCGGCCGGAGTGGGTGGCGGTCGGCGACTTCTTCGAGGAGTACCTGCAGATCCTCGACCACGAACAGGTCCTGGACTACTCCGAGCTCATCCATCGTGCGGTCATCCTGGCGAGCCAGCCGCACGTCAAGGCCAGGCTGCGCGAAGAGTTCAAAGCCGTCTTCGTCGACGAGTACCAGGACACCGATCCCGGTCAGACCAAGCTGCTCCAGGCCATCGCCGGTGACGGTCGCGACCTGGTCGTCGTCGGCGACCCGGACCAGTCCATCTACACGTTTCGCGGCGCCGACGTCCGCGGCCTGCTCCGCTTCACCGACGAGTTCCGTACCGCGGACGGTGCCGAGGCCGCCCAGATCGCGCTGGCGACGACCCGCCGCTTCGGTACGACGCTGCAACGCGTCTCCCGCAACGTGGTCAACCGTCTCGGCGTTCCCGGCACGCTCGACCGCGACACCTTCGACCGGTTTCGCAATCCCGACGCGAGCTCGTGCGTCTACGGGCCCGGCAAGGTCGAGGCCAACCTGTACTCGACCAGCGGTGCCGAGCTCGAACACATCGCCGACCTGCTCCGTCGCGCGCACGTGCAAGACGGTGTGGGTTGGCACGAGATGGCCGTCCTGGTGCGGTCCGGCACCCGCTCGATCCCACCGTTGCGTCGGGCCCTCGCCGCCGCGGGCATCCCGGTCGACGTCGCGGGTGACGAGTTGCCGCTGTCGCGTGAGCCCGCAGTACGGCCGATGTTGCTGGCGTTGCGGGCTGTGGCTGATCCGGCGACGTTGACCGTGGACGTCGTACGGGCATTGGCGTTGTCGCCGCTGGGTGCGATGGATGCGGGGCAGTTGCGCAGGTTGGCTCGGGTGTTGCGCAAGCGGGATCGTGAGGCGGCGGGTGGTCAGCGGTTGCCGCGGCCGTCCGACGAACTGCTCCGCGAAGCGTTGATGAACCCGTTGCTGCTCGACGAGCAGGCGTCCCCGGCCGAGGCGCGCTTCGTGGCGCTCGGCGAAAGGTTGCTCAAGGCAAGAAACATTGTGAACGCCGGAGCGGCGCCCGACGAGGTGATGTGGTCGCTGTGGTCGGAGTCGCCCTGGTTACGCCGACTCCGCGGCCAGGCGAACAGCGGCGGCGAGGTCGCCCGTACTGCGAACCGCGATCTCGACTCGCTCTGCGCCCTGTTCGACGCGGCCAGCCGGGCCGAGGAGCAGGTCGGCTTCAAGGGCGTGGCGACGTTCCTCGCCGAGCTGGAGGCGCTCGACATCGCCGGCGACAACCGGTACGACGCGACGTACCGGGAGGCCGGGGTGCAGTTGATGACCGCGCACCGGTCCAAGGGCCTGCAGTGGCGACTGGTCGTGGTGGCGAGCGTGCAGGAAGGGCAATGGCCGGATCTACGCCGGCGAGGCTCACTGCTCGAGCCTGACCGGCTCGGACCTGACGGTCTGGTGGATCCGCTGTCGGCGGGCGCGATCCTGGCCGAGGAGAGACGGCTTTTCTACGTGGCGATCACGCGAGCCCGGGAGCGGTTGATCGTGACGGCCGTGCAGGCTCCCGAGGCCGACGGTGATCAGCCGTCGCGATTGCTTGCCGAGCTGGACATTCCTTTGAAGTTGGTGGCCGGAAGGCCGCGTCGCCCGCTATCGCTGCCTGGTCTGGTCGCTGACCTTCGCTGTGTGCTGAGCGATCCGGCGACGTCGCCCGCGCTGAAGCGGGTCGCGGCCGACCGGCTGGCGCAGCTCGCCGACGCTGTCGACGATCGTGAGTACCCGCTGGTCCCGACGGCCGATCCGCAACGCTGGTGGGGTGTGCGCGAGCGGACCAAGTCGGAGCGGCCGATCACGAATCCCGAGCTGCCGGTGCCGTTGACCGGGAGCGCGCTCACCACGATCGTCGACTGTCCGTTGCGCTGGTTCCTGCAGCGTCGCGCGGGCGGCGAAACACCCAGCAACTCGGCGATCGGGTTCGGCATGGTGCTGCACACGCTCGCCGACGCCGTCGCGACCGGGACGCTGCCGCCCGACATCGACGAGTTGAACGGCTGGCTCGACAAGGTGTGGACGCAACTGGAGTTCGAGTCGTCATGGATCTCCGACCGGGAGCGGGTCGAGGCGGAGCAGGCACTGCGCCGGTTCGTCGCCTGGCACCAGGGACGGCCGGACCGGACGTTGCTCGGGACCGAGGTCGAGTTCGACGTCCTGCTGCCCGACGAGGACAAGCCTGCGGTCCGGGTGAAGGGCCGGATGGACCGGCTGGAGCAGGATGGCGACGGGGCTATCCGGGTGGTCGATCTCAAGACCGGGCGCACCGTGCCGACCAAGCCGGCGCTGGAGCGGCATGTCCAGCTGGCGATCTACCAGCGCGCGATCGAGTCCCGCCAGATGAAGAAGCTCGGCGAGGAGCCGCGCAGTGGTGGGGCCGAGCTGGTCCAGTTGCGTCATGACGACGTCGGCCTGCCGAAGGTCCAGGGCCAGGCACCGCTGGAGCCGGACGAGGAAGGCCGCACCTGGCTGGACGATGCGGTGGAGGACGCCGAGGCGATGGTCCGCTCCGAGGAGTTCATCGCCAAACGCAACTCCGGCTGCGACCGCTGCGAGGTCCGCTCCCTGTGTCCCATTCAGCCCGAAGGCCGGGAGATCGTCTGATGCGCGCCAAGTTGGAGACGACGGCCGACCTGGTCGATCTGCTCGGGATCCCGTTCAGCGATCAGCAACTGGAGGCGATCACGGCGCCGTTGGCGCCTGCCGTGATCGTGGCGGGTGCGGGGTCGGGCAAGACGACCGCGATGGCGGCGCGCGTGGTGTGGCTGATCTGCACCGGGCAGGTCAAGCCGGAGGAGGTGCTCGGCCTGACCTTCACCAAGAAGGCGGCCAACGAGCTCGACGTACGGATCCGCGAGGACCTGACCAAGGCCGGGGTGCTCGGTTCCACCCTGCCGCGCGACCAGCACCCGATCCTCGCCGCGCACCTGCGCAGCAACATCCCCAACTGGGAGCCCGAGGAGCCAGGCGAACCGGTCGTCTCGACGTACCACGCGTTCGCCGGCACGCTGATCGCCGAGCACGGTCTGCGGCTGGGGTTGGAGCCCGATGTCCGGGTGCTCGCCGACGCGACCAGGTTCCAGCTCGCCGGGCGGGTCGTACGCCGGTCCAACGGGCCGATCCGGTTCGCGTCCCATCACGTGCCGACGCTGGTCAACAGTCTGCTCGCGCTCGACGGTGAGCTGGCCGACCACCTGCTGGATCCTTCCGAAGTACGGGCTCATGACGAGGCTGTCCGGGCCGAAGTCGCGGCTGCGCGCAAGCAGACGGTCGAGGTGAAGAAGCTCGCCGAGACCGCGTTGAAGCGGGGCGAGATTTTGCAGCTCGTCGAGGAATACCAGACGTACAAGGGCGAGCGGGGTGTTGTGGACTTCGCCGATCAGATGGCACTGGGTGCTCGGTTGGCTGAGCAGGCGCCTGAGGTCCCGCTGATCGAGCGCTCGCGGTACAAGGTCGTGCTGCTGGACGAGTATCAGGACACGTCGGTTTCGCAGCGGCGGATGCTGACCGCGTTGTTCGGTGTGGCCGGCCATCCGGTCACCGCGGTGGGCGACCCGTGTCAGGCCATCTACGGGTGGCGCGGCGCCTCGGTCGCCAACCTGGACGAGTTCCCCGAACACTTCCCGAACGCCGACGGATCGCCGGCTCGTCGGTACGTGTTGAGCGTCAACCGGCGGTGCGGCAGCAGGATTCTCGCGGCGGCGAACCAGCACGCGGCCGAGCTGTACGAGCAGCACCCTGGCGTGATCCCGCTGGAGGCGCCGCCGGAAGCACCTGAGGGTGCGATCACGGTCGGCCTGTTCGAGACCCGCTCGAAGGAGATCGAGTGGGTCGCGGACGCGATCGTCGCCGCGCACAAGACGCCGAACCGCCGATGGAAGGACATCGGCATCCTGATGCGGACGAACGTCGACCTCAGTGCGGTGCACGAGGCGCTGATCGCCCGCAAGGTGCCGGTCGAGGTGGTCGGCCTCGGCGGTCTGCTGGCACTGCCCGAGGTCGTCGACGTCGTCGCCACGCTGCAGGCGGTCAACGACCTGACCGCGAACGCCGCGATGCTGCGCATCCTGACCGGCCCGCGGTACCGGATCGGTCACCGCGACCTCGCGCTGCTGGCCAATCGCGCCCGTTTGCTGGCCGACTCGGGCGACCGCCCGGCCACGGATGACTTGGTCGCGGCCCTCGATGCGGCGGTGGCCGGCATGGACTCGACCGAGGTCATCTCCCTGGCCGAAGCGGTCGACGATCCTGGGCCGGACGGCTGGGGTTATTCGGCGGAGGCGCTCGAGCGGTTCAGGGAGCTGTCGACCGAGTTGCGTGAGCTGCGCGCGCACGCGGGTGAGCCGTTGCTCGACCTGGTCCGCCGGGTGATCAGCACGATCGGGCTCGATGTCGAACTGACCGCGACCCCCGACCACGTCGATGCCGGCCGTCGCGATCACCTCGCCGCGTTTTTGGATGCCGTGGGCAACTTTGCGTCCACCGAGTCGACTGGCTCGTTGGACGGGTTGCTCGCTTATCTGGCGGCCGAAGAGGAGTACGCGGCCGGTCTCGACCTCGCAGTACCGAGTGAGGCGGACTCGGTGAAGTTGCTGACCACGCACCGGTCGAAGGGTCTGGAGTGGCCGATCGTGTTCGTGCCGACCCTGGTGAACAAGGTGTTCCCGTCGGACCGCGGTCGCGACAAGTGGACCACCAACGCGAAGGTGCTGCCCTGGCCGTTGCGGGGCGATGCCGACACGTTGCCCGACTTCCATGACTTGTCGAATGCTGGGTTGAAGGCCTTCGCGGACGAGTGCAAGGAGGTCAACGCGCTGGAGGAGCGGCGACTCGGGTACGTCGCTTTCACGCGCGCCAAGGAGATCTTGGTTGCGACCGGGCACTGGTGGGGGCCGACGCAGAAACGCCCGCGCGGACCTTCGTCGTACCTGGAGACGCTGAAGAAGCACGCGGGGGAGCGCGTCATCGAGTGGGCGCCGCAACCCGAGCTGAACGAGGAGAACCCGGAGCTCGCCGAGCAGACCCTCGCCCCGTGGCCGGCGCCGTACGACGAAGGCGGTTATCAACGCCGGCTCGAAGCGGTCGCGCTGGTCGAGCAGTCGCGTGCGGAGGGGCCGTCGCAGGAAGCCGAGGACTCCCTGCTGCTGGACGAGCAGGCGACAGTCGCGCGCTGGGACTCCGAGCTGGAACGATTGTTGTCAGAGGCAAGGGAAAGCCGCAGCCGGAAGGCGTACGACGTCGAGCTGCCCGCCTCGTTGTCGGCGACCCAGCTGATGCGCCTGGCCAAGGACCCGGACGGCCTGGCCGCCGACCTGGCCCGACCGATGCCGCGCAAACCCAACCGGGCGGCGCGGTTCGGCACCCGGTTCCACGCCTGGGTGGAGAGCTACTTCGGGCAGCAGTTCCTGCTCGACCCCGACGACCTGCCCGGCGCGGCCGACGAGGGCATCGTCGACGACACCGACCTGACCGAACTGATGGACGCGTTCCGCGACGGCCCGTACGGCGAACAGATGCCGTACGAAATCGAGGCCCCGTTCGCGTTGGCGATCGGCGGCCGCATGGTCCGCGGCCGCATCGACGCCGTCTACCAGGTCATCCGCCCCGACGGCTCCCGCGGCTACGACGTAGTCGACTGGAAAACCAGCCGCACCGAAGCAGCCGACCCCCTCCAACTAGCCATCTACCGAGTCGCCTGGGCCGAACTCGTAGGCATCCCCGTCGACCACGTAGGAGCCGCCTTCTACTACGTCCGCACCGGCGACGTAGTCCGCCCCGACAACCTCCCCACCCGCCCCCAACTAATAACCCTCCTCAACGGCTAACCCGCCGCACCAACTCACCAGGCACCACCCGCACCGAGAACGGAAGCTGCGCGTCGAACGCATCGTCCCCCTTCACCACAGCCCGCTCCACATACCGCCCGCCCTCCAACTCGAGCACGGTCAAGGCTTCCTGGTCGGGATCGATCAGCCAGTACGATCCGACGCCGGCCTCCTCGTAGATCGCCCGCTTGAGCAACAGGTCGGTCATCCGTGTCGAGGAGGAGAGCACCTCCACGGCCAGCAGGAGCGGCCGAAGCTCGACCCCTTTCGGACCGACATCCTCGCAGCGGCACACCAGTACGTCCGGCTGCAGCGACCGCCCACTGGCGGGCCGAAAGTCGAAAGGCGCGACGAACACCTCGAACTCCTCAGGGCAATTCGCCTCGAGCCGCACGGTCAGCTGCACCACCACCCGCTGATGAACCGGCAGCGGCGCCGGCGTCACCAGCAACTGCCCGTCGACCAGCTCGTACCGCATCCCGTCGTCCGGAAGATCATCAAGATCAGCCACGGTGAACTGCCCGGGCTGCGGCTGGGTGAGTTTGCGTGCGTCCTCCGAGGTCAGCTGATCAGCTGACTCATCACCGTGCCTGATGACCGGTCCGCCGTAGCACCTCACTCGGCACCACCCGCACCGCAAACGGCAGCTGCGCGACGAACGCGTCATCGCCCTTTACCACAGCCCGCTCGACGTACCGGCCGTCCGCCAACTCCAGAACGGTGAGGATCTCGGCGTCCGGATCGAAGATCCAGTACGACGCCACGCCGGCCTCTTCGTACAGGCTCCGCTTGAGAATCAGATCCTTCGAGCGAGTCGCGGGAGAGAGGACCTCGACCGCCAGCAAGAGGGGGAGGCGAAGCGCGTCCGGCCCGGGATCGTTGCGGCTCGCCACGAGCACATCAGGCTGGAGTGACCGGCCCGATGTCGGGCGGTAGTCCATCGGCGCCTGAATAACCCAGTACTCCGGCGGGCATTTCTGCCGCAGCACATAGCTGAGCTCGGCCGCCGCCACCTGGTGCAACAGAGTCGGCGACGGCGTCACCAGGTAGATCCCGTCAACCAGCTCGTACTGACTGCCGTCGTCGGGCAGCGCGTCGAGATCCGCCACAGTGAACTGCCCCGGCTCAGTTGTCCGCATGAGCAACCTGGTGCCTTCCTCCGCTCTCACCCGACCAGCATGGCGGTGGCCGCCACAGCGCGTGGCTGGTTTCTAGTCGACGAGGTCGGCAGGAACAAAGTGGACGGGGAACGGCAGTTTGGTCTCGAAGGGCTGTTGATCGCGAACGATGGTCTGCCGGACGTAGTGCCCGTCCAATAACTCCAGGACGGTCAGCTCCACCTTCGCCGGGTCGAAGATCCAGTACGACGTGACGCCTGCCTCCTGGTACAGCCCACGCTTGAGCAAGAGATCCGTCATCCGCGTCGAGGGTGAGAGGATCTCGACGGCCAGCAGGAGGGGCTGTTCGATCGACTTCACGCCGACATCTTCCTTGCGGCAGACCAGCACATCCGGCTGCAGCGACCGCTGCGCGGTGGGCCGGTAGTCCAGCGGCGCCACGAAAACCTTCAACTCTGGAGGGCAGGCGGTGAGCAGGCGACTCCCAAGCTGCAGGACAGCTGTTTGATGGATCGGGCGCGGAGCAGGCGTCACCAGCAGCATTCCGTCCACGAGCTCGTACCGCATCCCGTCGTCCGGTAGGGCGTCGAGATCGGCCATCGTGAACTCGCCGGGCTCAAGTGTCTGCACGATCCCCATGGTGCCTCCTTTGGTGTCACCTGACCAGGATGGTGGTGGTTGATCGGCTGGCTGGGTGGTTCTGGTGATCTGCCCTGGGGGTGCCCGGAATCTGCCCGGGTGGTGGCCCGTGGGTGCCTGGCTATCTGGTCAAGGTGGCGGGGGAGAGGGTGATGGGGAAGGGGGTGGTGAGGTTGGTGGATTCCTCGGCTTGGAGGACTGCTTGGCAGGTGTAGTGGGGGCCGGTGAGTTCGAGGATGGTGAGTTCCTCGGTGTCGGGGTCGAGCAGCCAGTACGCCGGTACGCCGTACTGGGCGTAGAGCTCGCGTTTTGTCACGACGTCCATGACGCGGGTTGGCGGTGAGAGCACCTCGACGGCGAGCAGGATCTGATGGACGTACTGCGCGACGGTTGCCGGGCTGGGGCCGATGGCGTCGGTGCGGCGGCAGACGAGTAGGTCTGGGCGGAGCGACATGCGTGGGGCCGGGCGGAAGTCGAGGGAGCCGACGGCAACTAGTTGGTCCGGCGGGCAAGCCTGTTTGAGTTGGACCATCAATCCGACCACGGCCGCCTGGTGTGCCGGCGGTTGAAGGCCTGTCACCACCAGCCGCCCGTCAATCACCTCGTACCGCCGGCTGTCCGGCACCCGCCGACGCGCCCCCGCCACCACTCGCTCAATCACCCAACCAGCATCCCGGAACCCCAGCTCCCACCGCAGAAGTTATCCACAGCCACCCGCCATTCCGGATGGTTGCTGGTCCTGGTCAAATCGAGATGTTTTGCGACTCGGTCGCAGTTAGCATGGTGGCGGGATCTACTTGAGGGAGTTGAGATGAAGCTGGCCACGTACGTCGGTGTCGATGCCCTGCGGGTTGCTGATGAGGTTGAGGCGGTCTACCGCGAGGTGTTCAGCGCTCCACCCTGGAATGAAAAGCCGGCCGAGTTGGACACCTTCCGGCCGCGGTTTGAGGAGAACGTTTCTCAGACTGGGTTCCGGCTTGTCGCCGCCGTTGTCGACGGCGAAGTACGCGCATTCGGCGCCGGGTGGACGACTTCGCCGCCGTTTCGCCGGGATCGGTCGTACGGCGTGGTGTTCGACGAGTTCGGCGCGGTTCAGGTGGAGCGCGAGCTGGTCGGTGCGTTCGAGGTCGATGAGCTGGCGGTCCATCCAGAAAGCCAGGGGCTCGGTCTGGGGCGGGCCGTGTTGAATTCGCTTTCGGCGGGTGAGCCGTCCTGGTTGCTGACGGCGCACCGGGCGGTCGACACGGTCGCGTTCTATCGGCGGATCGGATGGCGGGAGTTGCGGCCGCAGGTGGCGGAGCCGCGGCTGGCGGTGTTCGTCAGCGTCTAAGGCTGGCGGGGGAGACGGCGGCTAAGCCGCGCGGCTGATGCCCCGGTACTCCGTGCCCGCCTAGCGTTAGCAACATGTTGATCGCGGAAGACCTCTTGTTGCTCCTGTACGACGACGAGAGCGGGAAGCCGATCGCCGGTTCGCCCGGGCTCGACTACGCGCTCGGTGGAGCCGTGCTGATCGAGTTGACGCTGCTCGGCAAGGTGGACATCGCCGAAGCTGGTGACCAGGTCAAGGCCGGTCGGCTGAAGGTACTGGACACCACGCCCACCGGAGACGTCGTACTCGACGAACGGCTGGCCATCCTCGCGGGCAAGCCGGGTGCCAAGCCGAAGGACCTGATGGGCAAGCTCTCGAAGAAGCTGCGCGACCAGGTGCTGGCCAAGCTGGCTGAGCGCGGTGTGCTCGAGGCTGAGAAGGGCAAGGTGCTGGGCCTGTTCCCGGTCACTCGCTGGCCGGCCAAGGACGCGCGGCACGAGGCGGAGGTCCGCAGCCAACTGGAGAACGTACTCAAGCTAGGTACCCAGCCTGACGAGCGCACCGCCGCCCTGGTCGCCTTGCTGAACGCCCTGAACGTCGTCCCGAAGGTAGTCACCGACGCGGTCGACAAGAAGGCGCTGAAGCAGCGGGCCAAGGAGATCTCGGAATCCGACTGGGCCGCGTCGGCAGTCCGCAAGGCAGTCCAGGAGATGCAGGCCGCCGTCACCGCCGCCATCGTCGTAGCCAGCACAGCAGGCTCCACCGGCAGCTCCTGACGCCCGGTATCGGGTCGGAGTGACCGGGTGGGGACTTATGGTCGGCGGTTGTGGTGACTGTCAAGCGGGTGCGGTCGGAGCCGGGTGGGTTGGTTGACCTGATGTTCACCGAGCAGGGCTGGACTGCTCGGCAGATTCAGGGGTCGCGGCCTGACCCGGCGCAGTGGTGCGCCATCGGCATGGGTGCAGCGCTTCTGCTCGCGTGGCTGGCGAGCGTGGCCGGTCTCGACTCACTGGTCAAGGTCCTGCTGATCGTCGCCGGCGTCCTGCTCGCCGCTGCCGCGATCCTGGTCGGGATCGACTTCCTCGGCACGTTGTTCGGGGTGGCGTGGATGGCCGGGTCGGCCCTCACCCGCGGTGGGCGCAGGCAGTTGCGGGCACAGGCGAAGGGGATCGCGGACGACCTCATGGAGATCACCAAGGGTCCCGAGTTCGTCGCCGCGGAACGGGTGCTGGCCGCGCGCGTAGTACCCGACATCAGAGGAACCGCCGTCGAGCTGAGGCTCGACGACGGTTCCACTCGTCGCTATCTCCGCAAGCGGGCCGGGCTGGTCGAGCCCTTCCAGCAGCTACTCGGGGAGCGGCTGAGTCACTCCGCCTGACAGTTCACCTTGCACAGCTTGTCCACCAGCGTCAGGTGCGCGCCCGGCTCGTCGGTGTCGGCCTCGGCCGACCAGTCCGCTTGCCAGTCACCTGCGGTCAGCTGGTCGGTGGGCTTGCCGCCCAGCTTGCCGAACCAGTCGATGATCGGCGTGCGCGGGTTGATGTGCGCCAGCTCGAGCGCCCGCGGCAGCTTCGCACTGATGTCCGCCGCGGCCTTCTCGATCGGGCCGTTCGCGTGCAGCGACACGACCGGCGGCCGGTTGTGGCTGCCGGTGAGTACCCAGACCGACACCGTGTCCGCAGTACAGATCGCGTACGGAGCGTCCACGCCGCACTTGTACCCGGCGCCGGTCAGCCCGCTGACCACCTCCGCCGGGGTGGCGTCCGGCAGCACCGGGTCAAGGGGCGCGCTGGACGACTGACCCGACTCGGGCGCGGCCGCCTTCTTGTCGGAACCGGAGCAGGCCGTAGTACCGATCAGCAGAGCAGTGATTGCCAGGGCGGTGGCGACCCGCTTCAGACCGGTACCTCGATCGCCGCGTCGAGGGCGATCGTGATCATCTCGGAGAAGGTGGTCTGCCGCTCCGCGGCGGTCGTCTCCTCCTTGGTGACGAGGTGGTCCGACACGGTCATGATGCCGAGCGCCCGGCGACCGAACTTGGCGGCCAGCGTGTAGAGCGCCGCGGCCTCCATCTCGATCCCCAGTACGCCGTACTCCGCCGTGCGCGACACCAGGTCCGGCCGGTCGTTGTAGAACAGGTCGCCGGAGAACACCTGGCCGACGTGCACGTTCAGCCCGGCAGCCTCGGCGGCGTCCACCGCGGCGCGCAGCAGTTGGTAGTCGGCGGTCGGCGCGTAGTCGATGCCGTGGAAGCGCAGCCGGTTCATCTGCGAGTCGGTGCTCGCGGACATCGCCACGATCACGTCGCGGACCCGCACCGCCTCGGTGAGGGCGCCACAGGTTCCGACCCGGATCAGGGTCTGGACGTCGTACTCGGCGAACAGCTCGTTGGCGTAGATCGAGGCCGACGCCTGACCCATGCCCGAGCCCTGCACGGAGATCCGCTCACCCTTGTAGGTGCCGGTGAATCCGAACATGTTCCGGATCTCGGTGTAGCAGGTGACGTCGGACAGGTAGGTCTCGGCGATCCACTTGGCCCTCAGCGGATCCCCGGGGAACAGCACGCGGGGCGCGATCTGTCCCTTCTCGGCGGCGATGTGAATACTCATGCCGGGATGCTCTCATGGTGGGCAGGCGAGATACGTTGAAGCCGTGGCTTACTCGATCGTTCCCGGTTCCCTGTCGCTGTCCCGTTCCGTGCTCGACCGAGCCGCTGACCGGCGGCGAGACGTGGAGTGGCTGGAGAAGGCCTGGGCCGCTGATGACACCCAGGTGATGCTCGTAGCCGGTGACCAGATGGCAGTGGAGGCCGACCGCAAGTCCCTGCACCTCGTGCCGCCGGCTGCCGCGCCGGACGGCACCCGGATCTTCCTGGGGATCGACCGGGTGGAGGGGGCCGGGCAGACCGCCGACGGGCGCGCAGTGTTCGCAGTACTGGTCGACGCTGAGCCGGATGAGTCGTACGCCGGGCTGCGGGAGATCGGTGGCGTACTGAACGACCGGGAGGCCGGGATGGCCGTCAACGTGGTCGGCCTGTCCAACTGGCACGCGATACACACCCACTGCGCCAACTGCGGCGCGCACACGGAGGTGGTGGACGCAGGCCACGTACGGCGCTGCCCGTCCTGCGGGCTCAGCCACTTCCCGCGCAGCGACCCGGCGATCATCGTGCTCGTCACGGACGATCAGGACCGCGCTCTGCTCGGCCGCAACGAGGCCTGGCCGGAGGGGCGCTACTCGACGCTCGCCGGCTTCGTGGAGCCGGGGGAGTCGCTGGAGGCCGCAGTACGGCGGGAGGTGTTCGAGGAGACGGGGGTGGTGATCGGCGAGGACATCCAGTACGCCGGCAGCCAGCCCTGGCCCCTCCCGTCGAGTCTCATGCTCGGCTTCTACGCCAAGGCCACCGGCTACACGATCGACGTCGACGGCGACGAGATCGCCGAAGCCAAGTGGTTCAGCCGAGCAGACCTGAAGACGCTCGTCGAGGCAGGCACCATGGCCCTCCCCGGCAACATCTCCATCTCCCGCCGCCTCATCGAAGGCTGGTACGGCGAAGAACTAACCGGCAGCTGGTAACCGGCGTGCGGGAGCGTACGTAGTACTGGGAGTTAAGCGGCGAGCTTCTCCGCGATCTGGGCGATGGACGGGTTCGTCATCGCGCTGCCGTCGGGGAAGACCACCGTCGGGACCGTCTGGTTGCCGTTGTTGACCTTCTCGACGATCTTCGCCGCGTCCGGCACCTGCTCGATGTCGACCTCGGCGAACTCGATCCCGGCCCGCTTCAGCTGGCCCTTCAGGCGGTGGCAGTAACCGCACCAAGGTGTCGAGTACATCGTGAATGCCGCCATCGTGGCTGACTCCGTCTCTGGCTGGGGGCGGGCGCGCGGAAACTGTCCGGCGTCCCGTCTAGGGTGGCTCTACCTTGTATCTGAACCCCGTCGGTCGGAGTGCTGTTCCCGCATGTCCCAGTCCGTGAGTGACATCACACAGGCCGTCGCCGGCCGCTCCGCCGACGCCTTGCTCGAGGCGCTCGACCCCGAGCAGCGCGCCGTCGCGACCGCCCTGCACGGGCCGGTCGTCGTGATGGCCGGCGCCGGCACCGGCAAGACGCGCGCGATCACCCACCGGATCGCGTACGGCGTGCGCACCGGCACCTACGACCCCGCTCGGGTGCTCGCCGTCACGTTCACCCAGCGCGCCGCGGGGGAGATGCGCGGCCGGCTCGCCCAGCTCGGCACCAACGGCGTCCAGGCCCGCACCTTCCACTCGGCCGCGCTGCGCCAGGCGCGGTACTTCTGGCCGAAGGTGTACGGCGGTGAGCTCCCGCCGATCATCGACCGGAAGTTCCCGCTCCTGACCGAGGCGGCCTCGCGCTGCCGCGTCCGCGTCGACACGCCCGCCCTGCGCGACCTGGCCGGTGAGGTCGAGTGGGCCAAGGTGAGCAACGTCCGCCCCGACGACTACGCGAAGATCGCTCCCCAGTCGGCCAGGGCGCTCGCCGCGTTCGATCCGCCCACGATCGCGCGCGTGTTCGCGGCGTACGAGGACGTGAAGCTCGAGCGCGGCCGGATCGACCTGGAAGACGTGCTGCTCTGCGCGGTCGCGCTGCTCGCCGAGGACGAGCGGGTGGCGGCTGAGATCCGCCGGCAGTACCGGACCTTCGTCGTCGACGAGTACCAGGACGTCAGCCCGCTGCAGCAGAGCCTGCTCGACCTGTGGCTCGGCGGCCGCGAGGACGTCTGTGTGGTCGGTGACCCGGCCCAGACCATCTACTCGTGGGCAGGCGCCGACCCGGAAAACCTGGTCCGCTTCGCCCAGCGCCATCCGGCCGCCCAGGTCATCAAGCTGGTCCGGGACTACCGCTCGACCCCGCAGATCGTCGAGGTCGCCAACAAGGTGCTCGACGCGGCCGGCCCGAGCGGACTGCCCGGCCGAGTCACCCTCCGTTCGCAGCGCGACCCCGGCCCAGCGCCGACCTACCGCGAGTACTCCGACGAGGTCGCGGAGGCAGACGCGGTCGCCCGAGCCATCTCCCGCCTCCAGGACTCCGGTACTGCGCTGCGCGACATCGCCGTGCTCTTCCGGACCAACGCCCAGTCGGAGAACTTCGAGCAGGCGCTGGCCGAGCGGAAGATCCCCGCGATGCTGAAGGGCGCCGAGCGGTTCTTCGAGCGCGCCGAGATCCGGCAGGCCGCAGTACTGCTGCGTGGCCAGGCCAAGGCGGGGGACTCCGGCGGGAATCTGCTCGAGACGGTGCGAGCCGTTCTCGGTGGCGCCGGCTGGACTGCCGAGCCGCCGGCCGGGACAGGAGCTGTCCGGGACCGCTGGGAGTCCCTGAGCGCGCTGGTGACGATGGCGTCCGACTTCGCGGCCGCCCACCCGGACGCTGGGATCGTGGAGCTGATGGCCGAGCTCGACCGGCGGGCCTCGATCCAGCACGCGCCGCTGGCCGAGGGCGTCACGCTCGCGACGCTGCACGCGGCGAAGGGTCTGGAGTGGAAGTGCGTCTTCATCGTCGGCGCCCATGAGGGCACGCTGCCGATCAGCTACGCCCAGACGCCGGCCCAGGTGGAGGAGGAGCGGCGGTTGTTCTATGTCGGCGTGACCCGGGCCAAGGACCAGCTCTCGATCAGCTGGTCGACCTCCCGCTCACCTGGCGGCCGAGCGTCGCGTGGGCCGACCCGCTTCCTGGACCCGATCGGCGTCCGTACTCCGCGCAGCGGTGAGCGGGAGCCGTCGCCGCGCGCCCGCAGCCAGCGGTCCGAGCGCTCGGACCTGCCGATCCCGAAGTGCCGGGTCTGCGGCCGCGGCCTCACCGAGCCGGCCGCCCGCAAACTCGGCCGCTGCGAGGACTGCCCGTCCACGATGGACCAGGCCCTGTACGACGCCCTGTTCGAGTGGCGCGCCGAGAAGGCGGCCGAGGAGTCGATGCCGGCCTTCGTGATCTTCACCGACGCGACCCTGACCGCGATCGCCGAAGCCCGCCCGACCGACGAACGCGAGCTGCTCCGGATCACCGGCATCGGCCGCACCAAGCTCGCGAAGTACGGCGAGTCCGTGCTGAACATCTGCACTCGCTGACCGTTCAGCCGTTTGATCGCCACAGCCGGCCTGCCCGATCGGGCAGAGCTGCGGCGAGCCGGTGGAAAACCCGTTGCGGGGTGGGGCAAACGGGCGCGACACTCGATGGGCAGGTTTTCTGCTGGTGGCAGACAACGGGCCTTGCCGTGGCAACTAGATGTCAAAGGCAACGGTTCCGGAGGGTGTCACCGGTGCGCCGGAGCGTGCTGGACCGGTGGATCGGCAGCAAGTTTCGGCCTCCTGGGCGGCAACTTCCGGCCAACTTCGCCAACCTGCGATAAATAGTTTGCGGCCTCCGGCGAGGTCAGCGTACTGTTCTTTCTGCGGTCGAAGGCTGGCCGAAAACTTCAAACCATAGCGATGAGCTTGCCGCTCACTTCGCCACAACGAGAGGAGGTGCCTTGGAAATGGTCAACACCACGATGAAGCCGAACAGCATCAGCGCGCTGCCGTGCGCCCCGATCCAGGGTGCCGCCCTGTCGCGTCAGCACGTCGAGACGGTTGTGGTGCTCGCTGATGGCTTTGCCCAGATCAAGGGCGGAGCTGTGGGCGATGCGAAGTACGGCGGTCAGGGTTCTCGAGCATGGAGTCCACCGGTCTGACACCCAAGTCAGCCGGCACCTCCAAGGCCGCGGAACCCTCACCAAGGGTCCCGCGGCCCTTTTGTTTGTCCCAAAGTTTGTCGGCCATCAACCGGTGGTCGTCGAAGACAGCAAGAGAACACAGCAAGACAGTCACTAGGAGGTGACCGGAATGAGCGTTAGCTTCCTCGATGCCTTCACCGAGGTTGCAACGTCGCAGGACCTGCCCTGTCGGTCCTACGCGCCAGAACTCTTCTTCGCCGAATCCCCGGCGGACGTCGAGTATGCAAAGTCTCTGTGCACCACCTGCCCACTCAAGGCCGAGTGCCTTGCCGGAGCGCTCGAGCGTTCCGAGCCGTGGGGAGTGTGGGGAGGCGAACTGTTCGTCCAGGGTGTTGTGGTTCCGCGCAAGCGGCCCCGTGGGCGTCCACGCAAGTGCGACACCGTGACCGCAGCCTGACGACCAATCCCGAATCGAGACTCCAGAACCATGACTACCCAGACTTCACCCAGGAGAGTTGAAATGCATTTACTTCAAGAAGATCTCGCACGTGCTCATTGTCGTAACATCCTGATCGACGCCGAGCAGAACCGGCGCTTCCGCCTCGCGAACCAGTTCGCCAGGGCGCAGAAGCAGGCCGAACGGGCCACGCGGCGCGCGGAGAGGGCCAGTGCAAAGGCACGCCTCACCCTCGCCCGCCTGGTCTGATCCACCCCGGCTCTCAGCCACCGGCCGGACCGTCACGGTCCGGCCGGCCTGAGCCGAAATCCAGGCTGACGCGGTCGGAGCCGATCTCCACAGACCGCTGAAGCCGCAAACCCCGGGCAGCGCAGCCCCGGAGTACTGGTAGGCGCCACCTGGTTCCGCGGGGAACCAGGTCGCCACAGACTCCGGCAGCGCCACCCGGGACACCAGCCTGACCCGCAGCGCGGACTCGTGCCGCCGCTGCCGGCCGGCAGCTGACCACCCCGAGAGGCGGCATCTAGCGGATGCCGCCTCTCGGCACGTTCACCGCGCTGGCGAGTCCGCAGCTCTGCGAGGTGAGGTCGCGGAGTACTTGGCCCGGTTGCTCGCCTGGAGCGCTGTGGCCATGAAACCCGCCGCCACGTTCCCGCTCTCCGGTGGTGCCTCGATCAGCCCGTGTTCGGCGACAAGCAGCGCAGTACGGGCGTCGAACAGGTCGGCCGGGAGCATCCGCGACGCCGCGCCGCCGACCTCGACATCCACCTGCGCGTCACCCTTGCGGCAGCTGACCCGATACCCGAGGTACTGCCGGTCGTCGCTGACCTGCACCTCGCCGTGCACCTCGTCCGCCCACGCCCGCAAGTCATCCATCGCCTGAGGGGTCCGCGCCACTCGCCCGAGGCAGCCGACGTACACGTCTCCCTCGAGCGGATTGCCCGCCGCGTCGCGCAGAATCCGCCCCTTGTCGTCGAGCATCCGTACGACGCCTCGACCGTCCTCGGTCGTGGCCGTGGCCACCATCCCGAGCCGCTTGCCCGGGACGGTCCGCAGTCGGCCCGTCGCGTTCGGATTGGCCTCGCGGTCGTGCAGCCGCCGGAGTTCGGAGTACTGCGCGTCGTTGTGCAGGACCCATGGCGCCTCGGTGCCCACCATGGTGACGGTGGAGTGCGGGTTGCCGGCCAGGATGATCTCCGTGTTCGCGATCGCGCCACCACCGATCCCCGCGATCAGCCAGTGCTGCCCGGCGGCGGGGTCGTAGCGGCCGTCGCCGATCTCGTCCCCGATCAGCACCCGCCCCGGAAGCTCCTGCCGCGCACGATCCCACGCGTCAGTGGCCTCCAACGTCGTCATCGCCCCTTCCAGGGGCGCGCCCGGAATCCCGCTGGCGCGCAGAGCCGCACACGTCTCAGCGATCTCCGGTACTCCGCTCAGAGTGGCCAAGGCGACCCCTGCCGCGCCTGGCTCGTCGCGCAGCCACCCCAATGCCTCGCGGGCCGCCTCGGCTTGCGGAGTCCGCACACCGGCCAGGTGCTCGTCGACGACCGCCAGCGCCTCGGGGATCGTCGGCACCCACCGGGATGCGCCCGGCACGATCTCGGGCGGTACACCGGTCGCGACCAACGGCGTATCGTCGACCTCCACTCGGAGTGGCGGTGAGTCGTCCAGTGGCTGGATGTCCGCGACCAGTCGGCCTGCGTCGTCGACAGAGAGCCGGGCCAGCCCGTCGATCAGGGGTCCTCGTACTGCGGCCTGGTCCTCCCAGAGCTGGATCGCCGTCAGCGGTACGCGCTCCCGCGGGCCGGCGACCTGGTACGGGTCGCCCATCCCGCTCTCGGCCAGGTGCCGCACCTGATCCACCGACTGCACGATCCCCGGGATCGGGTCGACGTGCCACCGCCCACGCCCGTCGACGACCAGGACGTCCGGGTCCCTCCCGGCCAACGCGGCGCCGCCACCGATCATCAACCGCACCTTCGGCAGGTCACCCGGGGCAAGTCCGCCCGCGAACTCCCGCAAGGACCTCAGGGTCTGGGCACTGCGCTCGTCTCGAGCCTTTGCAGCCGCCAGTGCGGCTGCTGCCAGCTCCTCGGCACCAAGCCGACCAACCGGTACTACGGCTGGCCCCCGCTCACTCGCCGGGCTCTCGCGACGCGGCTCAGCGCTCTGCGGCAGCGCGCTCTGCGCCTGGAGCAGCCGGAGTGAAGCCGCACTCAACCGAGGCTCGACCACCAGCAGCCGCTGGAAGCGCGACCTGCGCCGTTGCTCGTCCTCTCCGGTGGTCGGCCGGAGCCCGAGGTGATCCAGCTCGGCCGTGAACGCATCCCGGGCGGCCTGCTGAGCCTGCTCATCCAGAGCCGGATCCGCCGCCTGTGCCGCCAGCCAGTCCAGCTGTGCGAGTCGCCCGAAGTCGCGGTCTGAAAGCAGGCCCGGAGCCGACACACCAACCGCAGTACTGTCGAGCAGGTCCCGCCGGACCGCAGGTGCTCCGACATCGGCTCGCCACCGCACGGCTAGCAACTCCGACACACCCGCGGCCAGCATCGGCCCCTCTTGCTCGGGAGTCAGTTGGTCGGACAGCTGGATCACGTGGTTGTCCGAAGTCGTGTTGGCGAACACCCGCATTAGCTGCCCGGCCGGAAGCGGTACTGCGTCCAGCCGGACCGTCAGCTCGCGGCCGTACTCGTCGACTGCCCCGAAGGTGTAGTTCCCGACCTCGTCCGGGCCGGTCGGGCGCAACGACTCAGCGACCCGCAGCGCTGCCAGTACGGCCGGCCAGCGGCGCACCGCCCGAGCGCGGATGCGTTCCGCCTGCTCGGTCCGGATCATCAGGTCGTCCACCGGCGAAATAGTAAGCCGAAAGAGTAGGCTCGGCCGGGTGTTGACGGCGCGTTCGGTCCAGGAGGCCGGTCTCTATGTCGAGCTTCACCCGTGTGACTGCGGCGCGGCAGGCGAGCTGACCTTCAGCATGATCGAGCGGGACGGCATCCCGGTGGCGCGGTACGAAGGCGTCTGCCCGGCCTGTGGACGGACCCGGCGATTCGAGTTCGCGATTCCGGCGGAGCCGGTGCCCGGCCGGGCGTATGGCGGTGAGCAGCCGTCCGCGATCATCGATGCGGGCGAATTCCTCTGGTACAGCGACCGCGCCGCGGAACGGGCTGCCTCCACCAATCCGGCCGATGCGCGGGGCCGGTCGGCCTTGGATGGCGCGATCGCGGCGCTGGACGAAGTACTGAAATTCATCCCGGCCGGTGCCGATGCGGTTCCCCGGGAGGTCATCGGCTCGGAGCTGGGGCAGGCCGTTTACGACGCCAATCCCGATCGCTTCACGCGTGAGCGGCTGAACTACCGCCGGGGACTCCTGCAGGACGCTCGCGCGCAGGGGTGAAGGTTGCCTGCAGCAGCGTTTGTTGCAGGCCCAGCAGGGTGATTCCGCTGACGATCTCCTGCCGCGCGATCAGGCCCGGTACGTCGGCCAGCGGCAGCCACTCGATCCGGTCCGACTCGTTCTGTTCGACCGGTTCGCCGACGTACGCCGCGCTGGTCGCCCGGTACACGTGATGCGTGCAGTCCATGATCCCGGCACCCGGTTGGGAACGGATCAGTTCGGTGAGCGGACCTGGCCGCCAGCCGGTCTCCTCCTCGACCTCCCGTGCCCCTGCCTCGGCCGGAGTCTCGCCCGGCTCCACGATTCCCATCGGCAGTTCCCACGCCCAGGTGTCGGTCAGGAACCGGTGCCGCCACAGCAGCAGTACCCGCTCCTCGGCGTCGGTGACGACCACTGCGGCGACATCGCTCAGCCGAACAGCGTCGTACCCGACCCGCTTTCCATCCGGCTGCTCGACGTCCAGCCGGCTCACCCTCAGCCAGGGACTGCTCCACACCGTCTGCTCACCATGTACCAGCCACCGCATGCCCGGGAGCCTAGCTGTGGTCCGTGATCTGCTCGGAGCACACTGGGGATATGTCCAATGCCATCTGCTCCCTCTGCGGCCAGGAAGCCGACACCGAAGAGCCGCCGCTGACCTGGGTGACCTCACTCGAGAACGGCCGCAAGCTGCTGTACTGCGACCGCTGCGCCCGCGAGAACGTCCGCAGTATCGAGGGGAAGCTCGACAGCGCTTGGTGGTGACCGGCTGAGTCAGTCGGTGAAGCCCGGCAGGAACTCCTCGAGCACCGACCGGAACGGTGCTTCGGCCTCCAGCTGGGACAGGACGGCGATGCCACCGATCCAGACCCGATGGATCAGCAGGTACGACGGGGGCAGGTTGATCTTGAGTGCCATCGAGGCGTTGGGGGAGCGGAAGTCGCTGGTCCGGTTCGCCTGGGCGCGCATCCACGCCCGGCTGAACTGGAACGTCTCGGCCCGCGCGGGTTCCGCGAACGGCGACAGGTAGTCCATCAGCTGCTCGGGGTCGATCTCCATCCGCGGCTTGATGAAGCCCTCCGCGCGCAACCCCTCCAGTACTGCGTCGCCGTCGCCCTCCAGCGAGATCCGCAACAGCCGGCCGATCGCAGGCGGCAACCCGTCCGGTAGCCGGGCGCAGAGCCCGAAGTCGACCACGCCGAGCCGTCCGTCCGGCATCACCCGGAAGTTGCCGGGATGCGGGTCGGAGTGCAGCAGTCCGGCCAGCAGCGGCCCGCTGAACATGAACCGGACGTACTTCAGCCCGATCTCGTCCCGCTCCTCCTTGCTGCCCTCGGTGATCACCTTCGACAGCGGCGTGCCCTCGATCCACTCGGACACGATGACGGTGGGGGAGTGCTTGATGACCCGCGGTACGACGAACTCGGGGTGGTCCTTGAACGCATCGGCGTACTGCTGCTGGGCCTGTGCCTCGCGGTCGTAGTCGAGCTCCTCGCCGATGCGCTCCTGCAGCTCCGCGACCAGCGGCTTCATGTCGACGCCGGGGACCAGCGCGCCGAAGGTCCGGGCGAAGCGCCCGAGCTGTTTGAGGTCGGCCCGCAACGCCTCGGCGGCGCCCGGGTACTGGAGTTTCACCGCGACCTCGCGGCCGTCCTTGAGGATGCCGCGATGCACCTGGCCGATCGACGCGGCCGCTGCGGGCAGGTCGTCGAACTCCTCGAACCGGTCGCGCCAGCGTTTGCCCAGCTCACGGGACAGGATGGTGTGCACGGTCGAGGCCGGCATCGGGGGCGCGGAGTCCTGCAACTTGGTCAGCGTGGCCCGGTACGGCGCCGCGAGTTCCTCGGGCATCGCCGATTCCATCAGGCTCAGCATCTGGCCGAACTTCATCGCGCCGCCCTTGAGCTCACCCAGGACGGAGAACAGCTGGTCCGCGGTACGGCGCTGGAACTCGGCCATCACCGTCTCGGCCGGTGCACCGCCGATCCGGCGGCCCAGTCCGACTGTCGCGCGGCCCGCGGCACCCAGCGGCAGACTGGCCAGCTTCGCGGTACGGCTGAGGGCCTTGCGGGGGAGGTCGGACACGCTCCCCATTCTGTCGGGTCGGCCAAGC
Source organism: Kribbella sp. NPDC023855 (assembly GCF_040639475.1). NCBI lineage: Bacteria > Bacillati > Actinomycetota > Actinomycetes > Propionibacteriales > Kribbellaceae > Kribbella > Kribbella sp. NPDC023855. The sequence continues at coordinate 282,193 of NZ_JBFAAA010000009.1, read as the reverse complement.
GGCAGACCCCTCGGGGCACCGCGAGTCTTGTCACAACCGGCTGCGTCACATCCGGCGGTGAACGACGGAGGGGCGGTGGTGGACCCGAAGGTCGCACCACCGCCCCCACGACTTGGTGCGTCAGGCCTTGCCGAGGATCCGGTTCAGGTTCGTACCGCACTCGGGGCACTTGGCCTTGGCCATGCGCGTGCCCTTGTCGTTGACCTTGACCTCGCCGTCGGCGGTGCGCTTGGCCTTGCACTTGACGCAGTAGAACTCGCCGCTCCAGGTCTCTGCCATGAGGGCCCTCTCCTTGCTTCGAATACCAGCCGGGGCATTGACCCCGGCCGTCGTGGATGCTAACGGCAGATCGTCCTGCCGTAGGCCGTTCGGCCCAGTCGGGATTCACCCTACGGCAGGCTGGCAGTCGCTCAAGTCCACCTCGGGCTCCGCGTGCCGCGTGGAAATCGCTTTCCGTGGTCCTGGCTGACGCGGAACAGGCTCCCGGGTGTCCGCCTTCGGAACCGCTCGGCTTCCCCTCCGAGCGGCCCCGGAGGCGGTCCGGGAGCCTGCTGAATCCGACGCTAGGAGGTGGTGGGCATGCTGGCAAGCCCCGGTTGTCCACCCCTGTGGATAAACCTGTGGGCAAGCTGTGGGGCGCGCCGGGCGACACTGTGGACGAACGGGGGAACAGGGTGTGAACAACCGGCGTCCACGGATTCGACAATTGGGGTCTGACCTGCGCAAACGTCAATTCACAGGATGTGGACAGAAGAAAGTTGGTGGATTCAGGCGGTACGGTCTGACTCATGGCCGACTCTCCACCGCGCCCGATCCCGCCCTATGTGGACATCCGCCGCAGCAAGCGGCGCAAGCGGACCGTCAGCGCCTACCGGGACGGCGAGCGGGTGATCGTGCTGATGCCCGATCGGCTGTCCGCCACCGAGGAGGCGCGGTGGGTGGAAACCATGCTGCAACGGCTGGAGAAGCAGCGCAGCCGATCCCGCGTGTCGGACGAAAAATTGTTGGCCAGAGCACACGATCTCGCGTGTCGCCACCTGCCCGAAGTGCCCGAACCTGCGTCAGTCAGGTGGGTTTCGAACCAGAATCGACGCTGGGGCTCCTGCACCCCCGCCGACCGCTCGATCCGCCTGTCGACCCGTTTGCAGTCCATGCCGTCCTGGGTGGTCGACTACGTCCTGGTCCATGAATTGGCCCACCTGATCGAGCCATCCCACAACGCCAACTTCTGGAACCTGGTCCACCGCTACCCCAAGGCCGAACGAGCCGAGGGCTACCTAGAAGGCATCTCAGCCGCCACCACCCAACCCCCCGAAGACTTCTAACCCCACCCCCTCCACCCACCCAAGTCGCCCGCCCCACCCCCGGCTCCTGGAGCACCCCCGCGCCCTCGCCCCCCGGCCCACCACTGCACGCGCCGGGCACCCTTCCCGTACACCCGCTGGGCACCCCACCGGGCACCCCCGTACCCCCGCCGGGCCGCCGCGTCTCGCCCGCTCGCCCCGCCCCTCGGGCATCCCGCACCCCCTCCCGGGCACACCCGCCCCGGGCAGCCTCTGCCCCCGCCGGCCGGCCCGCCCGCTCGCCTCCGCGCTCGCTCGCCTGCCCGCTCGCTCGCCTGCCCGCTCGCCTGCCCGCTCGCCTGCCCGCTCGCCTGCCCGCTCGCCTGCCCGCTCGCTCGCCCGCTCGACCATCATCCCCATCGAGTCGTCACTCGACGCCCACCGCGCCGCATTGCGGCATCGCGGCGCCACGCACTTTGCGCGCCGCGGCGCGCTGCCACGCCGGCTTTCTGCGCCGCCTCGCGGCGGCACTCGCGCTGGCTCTCCACGGCGCATCTCGTCGCCTGGCCGCGCGCGGAGCGCGCTTTCGGGGCCTGTCTCGACGCGCTGCCCTCAACGCTCTTCTGTGCGACCCCTCGGGGATACCCCGGAGGGGTCGGCCGGGGTGTCTGGCGTGCCCGCGCGGCTAGCTGAGCGGGGAGGCGCACTCTGGGTGGTGGTTACCGCCACGTTGCGTCAGGTGGTACGGCGTACTGGGCGGTTTGTACTGCGGTTTTCCCCAGGGTGGGGTGGGGTCAGCCCCAGGGTGAAGTCGGTGGCTTCCTGCATGGTGGCAGGTGCCTGACTTAACGAAAGCTGAGACCCGTAGCCAGCAGCGGCGTCGGGCCGGGGCTGGGAGGGTGCGTCCAGAGGCGGGCGCTGAGGGGTAGGAGTCACCATGTCCAGGTCCACATACAGGGGACAACTCACGGTCCGGGCCGCACGATGGAGTGCCACCCATCCGTGGCGCGCGATCGCCATGTGGGTGGCCGTCGTCGTGGCGTGTTTCGCGCTCGGCTCGGTCACGGGCACCAAGGAGTCGACCAACGAGGGCGACATCGGCGAGGTGACCCGGGCCGACAACATCGTCAAGTCCGGCAACTTCCCCGACCACGACGTGGAGAGCGTGCTGATCACGCCGAAGTCGGGAGCTCTCGACCAGGCCGAAGCCGGCAAGGTCGCCGGCGTGGTGACTGAGCGGATGCGCGCCCTCGGTGGGGTCGCGGAGGTCGCCAAGCCCATCCTGTCGCCGAAGAAGGACGCACTGATCGTCCGCGTCACGCTGAAGGACGGCGAGGACGACAACCGGGTCCAGCCGCTGCTCGACGCCACCGCCAAGGTGCAGCAAGAGAATCCAGGGATCAGAGTCGAGCAGGTCGGCGGTGAGTCGATCGGCAAGGCGCTGGAGGAGACACTCGGGGAGGACTTCAAACGCGCCGAGATGTTCAGCCTGCCGGTGACACTGGCGATCCTCCTCGTCGCGTTCGGCGCCCTGATCGCGGCCGCAGTACCGCTGCTGCTCGCGCTGTCCGCCGTCGGTGCCGCGATCGGCCTCGCCGCCGCAGCATCCCAGCTCGTGCCCGCCGTCGACGCGGTCAACAGCGTGATCCTGCTGATCGGTATGGCGGTCGGCGTCGACTACTCACTCTTCTACTTGCGCCGAGAGCGCGAGGAACGAGCCAAGGGCCGCGGTCACGTCGACGCGGTCGAGATCGCGGCAGCAACCTCCGGGCACGCAGTGGTCGTCTCCGGTACTGCGGTGATCATCTCGATGGCCGGACTGTTCCTGGCTCAGGACGCCGTGTTCTCTTCCTTCGCCGTCGGATCGATCCTGGTAGTAGCCGTCGCAGTGGTCGGCTCGCTGACCGTGCTGCCCGCACTGCTCGCCAAGCTGGGCCGCTGGGTCGACCGGCCGCGCGTCCCGCTCCTGTGGCGCCTCACCGCGAACAAGACGAACCCGCGTCTGTGGCCGGCCCTGCTGAAGCCGGCTCTGAAGCACCCGATGGCCACGCTGCTCGTCTCCGTCACCGCTCTGCTCGCCGTTGCGTCACCTGCCCTGGGTATGAACCTGAAGTTCCCCGGCACCGAGGACCTGCCGCGCGACACCGCAGTGATGAAGGCATACGACCGGCTGACCGCGGCGTTCCCGAGCACCGGCACCAGCCACGAGGTCGCAGTACGGGCTCCGGCCGACCAGCAGCCGGCTGTGAAGGCTGCGTTCGCGGACCTGACCAAGCGGACCCAGTCGGACAAGCTGTTCGCACAGGACGGGCTGGAGGAGCCGAAGGTGTCGGCAGACGGCACTGTGTCGGTCTTCTCGGTCTCGACGCCCTATGAGGGCAGCAGCGACCAGGCGCGTGACTCGCTGACCAAGCTGCGCACGGAGTTGATGCCGCAGACCTTCGGCAAGGTGCCGGGCGTCGAGTACGCGGTGGGTGGGTTCGTGGCCGCCGATGTCGACTACGCCGCACACACCCGGGAGAAGCTGCCGCTGGTGATCGGGTTCGTGCTGCTGCTGACGATGATCGTGATGATGGTGACGTTCCGGTCCGTGGTGGTCGCGGTCACCGCGATCGGGCTGAACCTGCTCAGCGCCGGCGCGGCGTACGGGGTCGTCACCGCGGTCTTCCAGAACACCTGGGCCGAAGGCATCCTCGACTTCCGCTCGAACGGCGCGGTCGTGTCCTGGCTGCCACTGTTTCTCTTCGTGGTGCTGTTCGGACTGTCGATGGACTACCACGTGTTCGTCGTGAGCCGGATCCGCGAGGCCGTACTGCGGGGCGTGCCGACCAAGCAAGCCGTTGCCGAGGGCATCACCGGTTCGGCGGGTGTGGTGACGAGCGCGGCAGCCGTCATGATCGGCGTCTTCGCAGTCTTCGCCACCCTGAGCACGCTGGACATGAAGCAGCTGGGCGTAGGCCTCGCGGTGGCAATCCTGATCGACGCCACCATCATCCGAGCGGTCGTCCTCCCCAGCATCATGACCCTCCTCGGCGACGCCAACTGGTGGGCCCCCAAGTGGCTCCGCACCAAACAACCCAAGCACGCAGTAACCACCCCCACCCCCGAAGAAGACCGAGAACTAACCCCCGTCGGCTAACCCTTCCCACCCCCCACCGCCCCGCCCGGCACCCGCCGGGCGGGGCGCCTGCCTGCCAGCACCCCAAGAGCAACAGACAAGAGCAACAGACAAAGTCCGCTGCCGGCGGTGGTTGCTGTAGAAGGCGGACGTGGCGGCTAGGTGCCGGGCTGCGGGCGCTTTCGGTGGAGACAGAGGAGTTGATCGCCGATGGGTTGCGGGCGCGGCAGCGAACCGCCGGAGGGTATGGCCGCTGCCGTTACCGAAGCCTGTCTGCTCAGGTGGTTGGTTCTAGGCGGATTGTTAGGCCTTTGGCTACTGGGGTGTTGCTGCCTCGGGCTACGTCGTCGGCTGACATGAGGACGTTGGTTTCGGGGTAGTAGGCGGCTACGCAGCCTCGGGCTGTGGGGTAGGAGACCAGGCGGAAGTTGGTGGCTCGGCGTTCGGTGCCGGCGAATTCGGAGATGATGTCCACTTTTTGGCCGTCCTGCAGTCCTAAAGCTGCTAGGTCTTCGGGGTTGACGAAGACGACTTCGCGGGTGCCGTGGATGCCTCGGTAGCGGTCTTCCAGGCCGTAGATGGTGGTGTTGAACTGGTCGTGGCTGCGCATCGTTTGCAGTAGGAGGCGGCCGGGTTCAGTCGGGAGCCAGGTGAGGTCGTTGGCGCTGAATTGGGCCTTTGCGTCTGAGGTTTTGAACTCGCGCTTGTCGCGCGCAGCATGCGCCAACAGGAAGCCGCCGGTTGCCTGGAGTCGCTGCTCGAAGTTTTCGTAGCCGTCGCAGACTCGTCCGATCCGCTGCCGGATCAGGCTGTAGTCGCCGGCGAAGTCGGCCCACGGGATCTGCCCGACGTCTGGGACCACCAGCGATGCAATCCCGCAGACGATGCCGATCTCCGACTTCAACTCAGGTGCCGGAGGCAACAAGTTTCCGGTCGACAAGTGGACAGCGCCCTGCGAGTCCTCGACCGTCACGGATTGCGGCCCAGCCGGTGTGTGGTCGTGGTCGGTTCGCCCCAGCGTGGGCAGGATCAGCGCCTCGCGACCGACCACCGTGTGCGACCGGTTCAGCTTCGTCGACACCTGCACGGTCAGATCGCACTGCCGCAACCCGGCATGCACAACGTCAGTGTCCGGCGTCGCCATCGCGAAGTTTCCGCCCATCGCGAAGAACACCCGTACTGCGCCCTCGCGCAACCGCTGCACCGTCGCGGCCGCGTCTACGCCGTGCTCACGCGGCGAGCTGAACGAAAACTCCCGATCCAGCCGGTCCAGGAACGCGTCGGGCATCTTCTCCCAGATCCCCATACTGCGGTCGCCCTGCACATTCGAGTGCCCGCGCACCGGACACGGCCCTGCGCCCGGCTTGCCGATGTTTCCCTGCAGCAGCAGCACGTTGACGATCTCGGTGATGGTGGCAACGGCCTCGCGATGCTGAGTCAGCCCCATCGCCCAGCAGATCACCGTCGCCTTCGACTTGATGAACCGCTGGGTGAACTCCTCGATCTCGGCTCGCGTCAGCCCCGTCGCCAGCTCGACCGCCGGCCAGTCCAGCTCGGCGTTGTGCTTGGCATAAAGCTCGTACCCACTGGTGTGCTGCGCGATGAAGTCCTTGTCCAGCACCGTCCCCGGCGCGGCCGCCTCGGCTTCGAGCAACAAGTGGCCGACGGCAAGGAACAGAGCCTGGTCGCCGCCGATCCGGATCTGCAGGTGCTGGTCCGCCAGCTCGGTGCCCTTGCCGACCCACCCGGAGACCCGCTGCGGGTTCTTGAAGTTCATCAGCCCGGGCTCGGGCAACGGGTTCACCGAGACGAGTTCGGCGCCGTTCTTCTTCGCGATCTCGAGATGACTGAGCATCCGCGGCGCGTTGGTCCCCGGGTTCTGCCCGACTACCACGATCAGCTCGGCCTGCTCGAGCATCTCCAGCGTCACCGCGCCCTTGCCGCTGCCGATCACCCGCGACAGCGCAGTACCGGAGGATTCGTGGCACATGTTGGAGCAGTCGGGCAGGTTGTTCGTGCCGTAGGCGCGGACGAAGAGTTGGTACAGGAACGCGGCCTCGTTGCTGGTCCGGCCGGAGGTGTAGAAGACAGCGTCGTTCGGGTCGTCCAGTGCCTTGAGGCGTCGCGCCACAACGTGGAACGCTTCGTCCCACCCAATGGGCTCGTAGTGCGTGGCGCCGGCTCGCAGCAGCATTGGCTCGGTGATCCGGCCGAACTTGCCGAGCTCGAACTCGGAGATCTGGTTCAGCTCGTCGATCGAGTGCTCGGCGAAGAAGGCCCGCGGCACCCGCTTGCGGGTCGCCTCCCAGGCGACGGCCTTGGCCCCGTTCTCGCAGAACTCCGCCGCGTGCTTGCGCTTGCTGTCGGGATCCGGCCAGGCGCAGGACGGGCAGTCGAAGCCGCGATCCTGGTTCATCTTGAGGAACACCTTGCCGGTCCGCAACGGTCCCATCTCGCGGAAACCGAACTTGAACGACGAGAGCACGGCGGGGACGCCGGCGGCCTTCTTCTTCGGTTGTTCGATGTCGACCATGGTTCCACTGTAATTCTGGCTATCAGCGCAGGCAGGTCCGATAGCCGTCGCCGATGTCACGATTCGCCGCGACCGATTGCGGACACAACCGTCGACAGGTCGCCGCAGCCGCGCTAGCTTCCCTGGAAAACGCTTGCCGCCACTCTTGCACCGTCTGCCGCCACCCTCGCACCGAAGGATCCGCCATGACCTTCCGCCGAGCCCGTCGAGTCACCGCCCTCGTCCTCGCAGCACTGCTCGCAACAACAGCCACCGCCGGTACGACGTACGCCCAGCCCCCGTCCGCAGCTGACACCGTGTCCGCAGCCGGCCCCAAGCTCGAGAAGCTCGATCGCGGCCTGGTCGCGACCACCACCAGCGAGGGCGTCTTCCTCAGCTGGCGACTGCTCGGCAAGGAGGCGACCAGCAGGACCGACCACGGCCTGGCCGGGACCGACTTCGCCGTCTACCGCGACGGCAAACGCCTGGCGACCGTCACCGACAGCACCAACTACCTCGACAAGGCCGGTACGCCGACCTCGCGGTACCGGGTCGTCCCGCTCGTCAACGGCCAGGAGCGGGACCGCAGCGACTACGCCACCCCGTGGACCGGCGGGTACCGCGAGCTGCCCCTCCGCAAGCCCGCCGACGGCGTCACCCCGGCAGGGGAGGCGTACACGTACTCCGCCAACGACATGAGCGTCGGCGACATGGATGGCGACGGTGAGTACGAGTACGTCGTGCTCTGGAACCCGTCGAACTCCAAGGACGTCTCCCAGATCGGCTACACCGGCAACGTCTACATCGACACGTACAAGGCGGACGGCCGTCTGCTGCACCGGCTGGACCTAGGGGTGAACATCCGGGCCGGAGCGCACTACACGCAGTTCCTGGTCTACGACTTCGACGGCGACGGCCGCTCCGAGATGATGCTGAAGACCGCACCCGGTACCAAGACGACCCGGTACGCCAAGTCGGGCGAGATCAGGTCCGAGCGCTACATCACCATGCCGGCAGAGGACCGCAAGGCCGGCTACAGCCACCAGGACGACTACCGGGTCAGCAAGGCCGGGTACTACGAACACCTGGTCGCCATGTTCCAGCAGTGGCACGACCAGCCCGAGGTGAAGAGCGGACAGTGGCCCGCGACTCTGGAAGCCGCCTTCGGCATCGCCCAGCGCTACACCTACCCACTGAGCCGCACGGACGCCGCAGCCCTCGTCGACTACTTCATGGACGTCTACGCGCCCAGCCGGAGCACCCGCAACCAGCTCCGCAACTTCGAGGGCTTCATCCTCAAAGGCCCGGAGTACCTGACAGTCTTCGACGGTCTGACGGGCCGGGAGCTCCAGACGACCCACTACGAGCCAGGACGCACCGACGACGGTCTCCGCTGGGGTGACTACGCGATGGGCCGGATCGAGCCCGGCAACCGCGTGGACCGGTTCCTGGCCGGGGTCGCCTACCTGGATGGGTCGAAACCGTCAGCAGTCTTCGCCCGCGGCTACTACACCCGTACGACGCTTGCCACCTACGGCTGGGACGGCAAGAAGCTCACCAAGGGCTGGGCGGTCGACAGCGGCTGGACCCCGATGACGAACCCGTTCAACGACGGGCCGCACGGCCGGGACGGCACCGACCCGGTTTACGGGTCGATCACGACGCAGGGCTTCCACTCGCTGAGTGCGGCCGACGTGGACGGCGACGGGAAGCAGGAGATCGTCTACGGCGGCGCCACGATCGACGACGACGGCAGCCTGCTCTACAGCTCGAAGGACGTGATGCCGTCGGCCAGTGCGGATCCTGGTGCGATCGCAAGGCTCGGGCACGGCGACGCCATGCACGTGACGGACATCGACCCGCAGCGGCCCGGCCAGGAGATCTTCACCGTGCACGAGGGCGGGACCTATGCGCCGTACGGCTATGCCCTGCGGGAGGCGGCGACCGGGAAGGTCATCTACGGCGAGTACTCCGGCAAGGACACCGGCCGCGGCATGATCGGTGACATCATCCCGGAGGAGCCGGGCCTGGAGACCTGGGCCATGCGGCTGCGCAGCGCCGACGGTGATGCGCTCGGTCCGACGTACCCGGGGACCAACGCGAGCATTCGCTGGGCCGCTGACATGACTACTCAGATCGTCGACGGCGCCATCACCGTCACCCCGACCATCAAGGACTGGCGCCGCGGCACGCTGCTGACGGCCGACGGGACGCTGGCCAACAACCACACCAAGGGCAACCCGTCCCTGGTGGCGGACATCCTCGGTGACTGGCGGGAGGAGCTGCTGGTCCGCACTGCCGACAGCAGCGCGATCCGCATCTACCTGAGCACCGAGGTGACCGACCGCAAGCTCTACACGCTGATGCACGACCCGCAGTACCGCGTAGAGGTGGCGCGGCAGAACACGGCGTACAACCAGCCGTCGTACACCAGCTTCTACCTGGCGTCCGACCTGGACTGGGCGAAGGTTCCGCTGGTGAGGTGAGGTCACATGGCTGGCGGCGCAGGTATGTGCCGCCAGCCCATGGCTCGCGTCTGCTGAGATTTCTATGGTCTCCGCATGACCCGAGCACTAGTCACCGGAGCTGCCTCCGGTATCGGCGCCGCCTGCGTCCAGCGTCTCGCCGCGGACGGAGTACAGGTCGTCGCGGTCGACTACGACGCTGAAGGTCTCCGTGAACTCGCCGGGACTGGCATCGAGACCCTGACCGCCGACCTGTCCGATCTGGACGGTCTGCAGGACCTGCCGACCGACATCGACATCCTGGTGAACAACGCGGGTGTCCAGCAGGTCGCCCCCATCGAGCAGTTCCCGCCCGAGCGGTTCGGCTACATCCTGCGGCTGATGCTCGAGTCGCCGTTCCGGCTGATCCGGCAGACCCTGCCGCACATGTACGGCCGCGGCTGGGGCCGGGTCGTCAACATCTCGTCCGTGCACGGGCTGCGGGCCAGCCCGTTCAAGGCCGCGTACGTCGCGGCCAAGCACGGCCTCGAAGGCCTCAGCAAAGTGGTGGCGCTCGAAGGCGCCCCGCACGGCGTGACCAGCAACTGCGTCAACCCGGCCTACGTCCGGACGCCGCTGGTGACCGCGCAACTCGCGGACCAGGCCTCGATCCACGGCCTGACCGAGGCCGAAGTACTGGACAAGATCCTGCTCGAACCGGTCGCGGTGAAGCGGCTGATCGAGCCGGCCGAAGTGGCCGAGCTGGTCGCGCTGCTGTGCGGACCCGCGTCGGCCTCGCTCACGGGGAGCTCACTCGTTCTCGACGGCGGCTGGACCGCCCACTAGCCGCGCCCTGGCGCCGCCAGCAACTCACCCAACCCGGACCCAGGCCACTAGGAGCCCGCCCATGGCAACATCAACCGAACCGACGGCGACCAAGACCCCGATCGCGAGAGTGGTCGGCGCCAGCCTGATCGGTACCACTGTCGAGTGGTACGACTTCTTCCTGTACGGCGTCGCCGCGTCCGTCGTCTTCGGGGATCTGTTCTTCCCCAAGGGCGAGCAGCTCACCGGCACGCTGCTCAGCTTCGCCACCTTCGCCGTCGGGTTCTTCGCCCGGCCCGTCGGCGGTGTCGTGTTCGGGCACTTCGGCGACCGGCTGGGCCGCAAGAACCTGCTCGTCCTGTCGCTGGTGATGATGGGGCTGGCGACGTTCGCGATCGGTCTGCTCCCGACGTACGCCCAGGTCGGCGCGCTGGCCCCGATCCTGCTGACGGTACTACGGCTCGTCCAGGGCTTCGCGCTCGGCGGCGAGTGGGGTGGCGCAGTACTGATCGTGTCCGAGCACGGCAGTCCTGAGCGGCGTGGGTTCTGGTCGTCGTGGCCGCAGGCGGGTGCGCCGGCGGGACAGTTGCTCGCGAACGGCGTACTGGCCGGGCTCGCGGCATTCCAGAGTGATGCGGCGTTCGACAAGTGGGGCTGGCGGATTCCGTTCCTGCTGTCCGCAGTACTGGTGCTGGTCGGGCTCTGGGTGCGGCTGCGGATCGAGGAGTCGCCGTTGTTCAAGGACGCGCGGGCCAAGCAGGAGCAGGAGCCGGCCGGCAAGCTGCCGTTCGTCGAGGTGATCACGAAGTACCCGCGTGAGGTGCTGACCGCGATGGGTGCCCGGATGGCCGAGAACGTCAGCTACTACATCTTCACGATCGTGATCGCGACGTACGCGAAGGAACATCTCAAGCTGGACAAGTCGTTCGCGCTGAACGCCGTCCTGATCGCCGCCGCGGTGCACTTCTGCGCGATCCCGCTGTGGGGCGCACTGTCGGACCGGATCGGGCGCAAGCCGGTCTACCTGTTCGGCGCGATCGGGGTCGGCGTCTGGGGCTCCGTCTTCATGGCGATGGTGAACACGAAGAGCTTCGGGCTCGCGGTCCTCGCGGTCACCATCGGGCTGATCCTGCACGGTGCGATGTACGGGCCGCAGGCATCCTTCTTCACCGAGCTGTTCGGCACCAGAGTCCGGTACTCCGGGGTGTCGGTCGGCTACCAGTTGGCCTCCGTCATCGCGGGTGGCCTGGCACCGTTCATCGCGGTCGCCTTGCTGAAGGCCTACGACTCCGGGTTCGCCATCTCGGCGTACGTCGCGGTCTGCTCGCTGATCTCGATCGTCGCGGTGCTCAGCTACGGCGAGACCCGCCGACGCAACCTGGCCGAGCTGTGATCGTCAGCGGTGACATGATCCGTTGATGGAGGAACTGCTACGCCTGCTGGCGGAGGACGCGCCGGGCAGCGAGCTCGCGCGGGCGGCCGGATCGAACCAGGCCGCCCGCGACCTCGCGCTCCGGATCCGCGCCGGGATGGACGCCAGCAAGAAACGTGAGACCGAGTTGTCGGCCTTGGTCGACGTCGCCCGCGAACTGGCCTCCGCCCGGGACCCCGGCAGCGTCCTCGACACCATCGTCCACCGGGCCCGCACCTTGATCGGCACCGACGTCGCCTACCTCACCCTGTACGACGCGGCGCGCGGCGACACCTTCATGCGGGCCACCGACGGATCGGTGTCGGCCGCGTTCCAGCAGCTCAGGCTGCCGCTCGGCGCGGGTCTGGGTGGGCTGGTCGCCGAGACGCACAAGCCTTACTGGACAGCGGACTATCCCGCGGATCACCGCTTCAAGCACATCTCGACGATCGACAACGCGGTCGGCGAGGAAGGTCTGGTGGCGATCTGCGGTACGCCGCTGATCGTGGACGGCGCCTTCGTCGGCGTACTGTTCGCCTCCAACCGCACGCGCCGGCCGTTCAGCCGCGAGGAAGTCTCCTTGCTCGGCTCGCTGGCCGCGCTGGCGGCGGTCACAATCGTTCAGGTCCGAGGCGCTGCCGAAACGGCCGCTGCGCTCGAGCAACTCTCAGCCGCTCACGCCGGTGCCGAACACGCCGCTGCGGCCCACGACCGCTTCGCCGAGATCGTGCTCTCCGGCGGCGACGTCGACGCGATCGCCGCCGCGCTGGCCGAGCTGCTCGACGTCTGGGTCATCCTGGTCGATGCCACCGGCAACGAATTGGTCCGGGCTGGCGGGGTGAATCCTCAGGCCGGTCAAGGCGGCAAGCCGTCGTCGGGTCCGCCTGGACGGCTGGTTCCGTGGGCAGCGTCGCCGGCCTCCGGGCGGCTGACCAGAGTCGCCGATTGCTGGGTTGTTGCCGCGACCGCAAAGGGCGAGCGGCTTGGCGCGCTGGTGATCGGTGGCGTTGACGAGCTGTCTGGTGCCGACCAGCGGATCGTCGAGCGTGCCGCAGTCGTCACGGCACTGGTACTGCTCTTCCGCAGGCAGGCCGCCGAGCAGTCGCAGCGTGCTCAGGCGGACATCCTCGCGGATGCGCTCAGTGGCACTACTGACCCGCGTGCACTCGCCGATCGCTTTCGCCTGCTGGGTAAGCAGATGCCCAAGCAGGTGATCGTCGCCGTCTGCAGAGGCGACCACACCGGAGTACTGGCTCGACTGTCAGCTCCCCTGGAGGACAGGCTCGCGCTGGTCGGCCCGTACGCCGGTGACCTGGTCCTGCTGATCGCCGACTCCGATCCGGTGAGGGTGGCGGGGGAGTTGCGCGAGGTGGCTCGGCGTACTGGTGTCACCATCGCGGTGACCGGCCCGGCGACGTGGGGAAGCGAAGTCATCGCAGTATACCGCGAGGCGGCCCGGCTCGTCGCCACGATGCTGCGCCTCGGCCGAACGCGACAGGCCGCAACCCGCGACGACCTGGGCCTCGCAGGACTCGTCGGCGCCACAGAGACCGACGTCGCTGCCCATGTGAGCCACGTACTCGGCGCCGTCATCCAGTACGACGAACAGCGCGGTACCGACCTCATCGGCACTCTCCGCGCGTACTTCGCGGCCGGTCAAAGCCCAACCCGGGCAGCCGAAGCCCTCCACGTGCACCCCAACACGGTCCAGCAACGCCTGGACCGGATCACCGTCCTGCTGGGGGAAGGCTGGCTGGAGCCGGAGCGGACCCTGAACGTCCAGGTCGCCCTCCAACTCCAGGCCACCCTGCCCGACTCCAGCTAGCCCTCTCCCTGCTACCTCGAAACGGCCAGGACCGGACTGTTGTGGTAGGCAACGATCAGCCACTGGCCGGCCCGCTTCTCGAAGACCCAGGTCGCGTTCACCTTGCCGGTGTCCGGGACCTCGGTCTGACCCGGGAACAAGACGCCGGATTCGCTGATCACGATCGCGGCGTCGCTGCCGACGAAACGCAGGCTGAGTTGCTTGTCGTAGGTCGAGGTGCCCTTGAGCGGCCCGTCGAAGGCAAGAGCCATGCTGTCCCGGATCGTCGCCCGGCCGTCGCGAAGCGAGCCGGGCAGGATGGCGGTGGCATCCGCGGTGTAGTTGGCGACCATGCCGTCCGCGTCGCCGGCTTCCCACGCCTTGTACGAGTCGACCAGCACGGCCTGGATGGCGGCCACGTCTGCGGCGCGATTGTCTGACATCGGGTTCTCCCTGGTGAGCGGTTCGCCCGGGGGATTCCGGCGAACTCGGGAGTACATACCGCCGACAGGTCCGGAACTCATCGCTTGCGAGGAAAAAGATCTAGGCGTCGAATCTGGCCGGCAGACCGAACGCCGCGAACACCCCGGAATCCTGGAACACCGAAGTGCGGCCGATGCCCTCGGTCGTGACCGTGAAGATCTGGAGCGTGTGCAGCTCGTACCCGTCACCGGCGCGCCGGTAGGCGGCGAAACCGTGCTGACCGTTGGCGGTGACGGGCTTCAGCCGCCAGTCCGTTCCGGCCTTCGCGAAGACCCATTCCATGAACAGGCCGTAGTTGCCCGGACCGGTGAACCAGTTGCTCATCGGCGGCATCTCCAGGATGACGTCGTCAGTGAGCAGCTGCTTGAGGCCCTCGACGTCGGCGTTCAGGAAGGCCTGCATGTAGCGCTCGACCCAGGCTCGCTGCTCGGCATCGAGCGGCTCGCTGGCACTGTCATGCTCGATCCCGGTCTCCTTCAGCCGGGCGCGGGCCCGCTGCAGGGAACTGTTCACCGACACGACCGTAGTACCGAGGATCTCCGCCGCCTCGGCTGCGGAGAAGCTGAGCACATCACGCAGGATCAGCGCTCCGCGCTGACGGGCCGACAGGTGCTGCAGGGCACCGGCGAACGCCAGGCGGAGGCTGCTCCGGTCGATCACGGCGCCGGCCGGGTCACCGCCGGCCAGCATCGAGTCCGGCAAGGGTTGGAGCCAGGACACGTTCTCGGCCCGGACGAGCGGCGCAAGCGGCTCGGACTCGGCCACCAACCCGGATGGCAAGGGCCGCCGGCCGTGGCTCTTCAACGCGGTCAGACAGACATTCGTCGCGATCCGGTAGAGCCACGTCCGAACGGAACTCAAGGATTCGTCGTACTGCTCCCGCGCGCGCCACGCTCGCAGATACGTGTCCTGAACCAGGTCCTCGGCGTCGTGGATCGTGCCGAGCATCCGGTAGCAGTAGGCCAGCAACTCCGAACGGAAAGGCTCGATCAACCGATCGAATCCGTCGTCGTTCGCCGTCACACCCACGCCCCTTCTCAGCCCGACCAGGAGCACCGTACCCGACAGGCTGTCTGTAGGGCGTTCGGTGGACAGGCGTGGGCTGATCGGCCCACCCGGTCGTAGCCTCTCTGTCGCCCGTTCACCCGCTGTGACGACTGAACGGCCGCCGCCACTCTGTAGGCGGGATCGGCGGCCGAAACGGTGACGGAGAGTGCGGATCCCTCATTCTGACGGGGGGTGTGGGATGGCGGACTGCCGGATCGTCACGGTCTTCGCGGCCAAAGGCGGCTGCGGCAAGACGACTGTCGCGACGAACCTCGCCACCGTTCTGCACGACCGCGGCGCGTACCGCGTCTGCCTGCTGGACCTCGACCTGGAGTTCGGCGACGCCGCCAGCGTGCTCGGGCTCCGGCCCGAACGCAGCATGGTCGACGCGTTGGTGATGGACCGGCTGACGCCGGCGACGGTCGCCTCGCTGATGACGAACTACCTGCCCGGATTCGACTGCCTGCTGGCGCCGACCCGGCCGGGCGAGGCGCGACTGATCCCGGCCGCGCTCGTGAGCCGGTTGCTGGCCGTCCTGCCGATCGCCTACGACTTCGTCGTGGTGGACACGCCCAGCCACTTCACTCCGCACGTACTCGCGGCCCTCGACGCCGCGGACCACCAGATCCTGGTCACCACGCCGGAGCGGCCCGCGCTGAAGAACCTCCGCGGCACGCTCGACATGCTCGACCTGCTGCCGTACGACCGGGCCGCGCGGTCGATCGTGATCAACCGCTCCGACCCCGGATCGGACCTTCCGGACGAGTTCCTGGACGCGCTGGTCCGCAGCCCGATCGCCGGCCGGCTGCCGGCCTGGGACGACGTACCCGCCTCGATCAACCGCGGCGAACCACTCGCGGCGGCCCAACCAGACCACGCGGTCAGCCTGGCGATCCGGCAATTGGCCGCGGCCCTCCTGCAGGACGGGAGGTGCAGCCGCGATCCGCCGACGGGCTAGCACGTCTCGCAGTACAGGCCAGAATCCTTACCAGAGAAAGAGAAAACCATGCTCCAGAATCTCCGCCAGGCTCGCCGCAACGAGTCCGGCTTCACCCTGATCGAACTCCTGATCGTCATCGTCATCCTCGGAATCTTGTCCGGCATCGTCGTCTTCGCCGTCTCAGGCATCAACGACCGCGGCACCGCGGCGGCCTGCAAGTCGGATGTCAGCACCGTCGAGGTCGCGGTCGAGGCGTACTACGCAAAGACCGGCGCCTACCCCGCGGCTGGCAACTGGACCGTGCTCACGACAGGCGATGACCGGTTCCTCAAGAGCCAGCCGAGTAGCCCCGACTACACCGTCACACTCGGCGCCGACGGCGCGGTGACGTCGACACCTGCCAACTGCCTCTTCCCCTGATCCATAACCACAAGCGCACTGCCGGGGAGGGCTGACCCCCAAGGGCTCTTCCCGGCAGTGTTCCATCTCGGCAAGCGGAGGAACGGTCATGAAAGGTCTTGCTCGCGGTAGCCGCGTCGACGTGCTGCTGGAGGAGCTTTGGAACGCCGGCGGCACCGACCTGCTGCTCACCGTGGGCATGCCACCGCAGCTTCGCGTCCACGGCGAACTGCATCCGGTCAGCGGCGCCGCAGTACTGAGTCACGACGACACCGACCAGGTCCTGTCCGAGCTCTTCACGCCGGTACAGGCCGAGGCCTGGTGCAACAGCTTCGAGCTCGACTTCTCCTTCTCCTGGCGTGACACCGCCCGGATCCGCGGCAACGCGTTCAGCCAGCGCGGCGACAGTGCGCTCGCGCTCCGGATGATCCCGCGGAACATCCCGACCATGGCCGAGCTCGGGCTGCCACCGATCCTCGGCCAGTTCGCCCGCCAGCATCAGGGCCTGGTCCTCGTCACCGGCCCGACGGGCTCCGGCAAGTCGACGACTCTCGCGGCCGTGATCAACCAGATCAACACGGACCGGGCCTGCCACATCATCACCATCGAGGACCCGATCGAGTACGTGCACGATCATCGCCGCTCAGCCGTGAACCAGCGCGAGGTCGGCAGCGACACAGCCTCCTTCGCCGATGCACTCAAGGCGGCCCTCCGCGAGGACCCCGATGTCCTGCTGGTCGGCGAGATGCGTGACCTCGAGTCGATCCGATTCGCGCTCACCATCGCCGAGACCGGCCACCTCGTCTTCGCCACGCTGCACACCAACGACACCGCGCAATCGCTGGCCCGCATCGTCGACGTCTTCCCGGCCGAGCAACAGTCCCAGGTCCGCGTCCAACTGGCTGCCGCACTGAGTGGCGTCGTCTACCAACGCCTGATCCCTCGCGTCGGAGGCGGACTGATCGCGGCGTACGAGGTGATGGTCGCGAACTCCGCGATCCGCAACCTGATCAAGGAGGGCAAGACGCATCAGCTGCGCAACTCACTCGTCACCGGTCAGCGCGAAGGCATGCTCACGCTCGAGCAGTCGCTGTCCGAGCTGGTCCAGGCCGGGACGGTCTCGTACGACGATGCCGTCGCGCGCAGCCTCTATCCCAAGGAAATCGAGACGCGGCCCCGGCTGCGGGCAGGAGCGCCGGCATGAGGCACCGCAAGCGTGAACAGGCCGCGGACACCGTCACTCTCGCCACGCGGCCCGAAGTACGGCCGGCCGCGACGCAGGAAGACCTTCAGATCGAGCGCAACCGGGCTCGGCAGATCGCCGAGCAGCACGGACTCGGTCAGGTCGATCTCCGGACGGTCAGCCCGGATCCGGCGGCCGCGGCGCTGATCGACGAAAGGACCGCGCGGGCGCTCACCGCCGTCCCGCTGACCGCCGACGCGGACAGCGTCACCGTCGCGGTCGCCGATCCAGAGGTCGAGGCCGATCTGCGAGCCGTGCTCGATCGAAGAGTCGTACTACGGATCGCGGCGCCGACCGACATCCTCACTGCCATCGGCAACAGCTTCCGGGCCCTGACCGGGATCGACTCCCGCCTCAAGATGTTCGAGGCCCGGGACGTGATCCGCAAGGACTCCAGCCGGGTCGAAGTGGCCGCCGCGAACGACGAAGCGCCGGTCGTCCAGGTCGTGCAACTCATCATCACGCAAGCCCTGCGGGACCGGGCGTCCGACGTACACATCGAACCGCACGACGACCGGGTCCGGATCCGGTTCCGCGTCGACGGCGCGTTGCACGACCAGTTGGAGCTGCCCGGCTCGATCGGCCCGGCGGTGGTCAGCCGGATCAAGATCCTTGCCGACCTCAACATCGTCGAGCGCCGCCGCCCGCAGGACGGCCAGATCAGCATGGACGTCGAAGGCCGCGAGGTCGACATCCGGGTCTCCACGACGGCTGTGGTCGGGGGCGAGAAGGTCGTCCTCCGGCTGCTCGACAAGAGCCGCCCGCTGTTCAAGCTCGAGCAGCTCGGTATGCCGGCCGAGATGGCGAAACGCTACTCGAGTCTGCTCAGGTCGCCGTACGGGATGGTGATCTGCGCGGGGCCGACCGGCAGTGGCAAGACCACCACGCTCTACGGCTCGCTCGGCGAGATCAACACCCCCGAGCGCAACATCATGACGATCGAGGACCCGGTGGAGTACACCTTCTCCTCGA
Source organism: Kribbella sp. NPDC023855 (assembly GCF_040639475.1). Classification (NCBI taxonomy): domain Bacteria; kingdom Bacillati; phylum Actinomycetota; class Actinomycetes; order Propionibacteriales; family Kribbellaceae; genus Kribbella; species Kribbella sp. NPDC023855. Next base: position 263,712 of record NZ_JBFAAA010000009.1, on the reverse strand, counting down.
TCAACCAGATCCAGATCAACGAGTCGGCCGGCATCACCTTCGCCGGTGGGCTGCGGTCGATCCTGCGGCAGGACCCCGACGTGATCCTGGTCGGCGAGGTGCGCGACGTGGAGACCGCGCGAATCGCCGTACAGTCCGCGCTGACGGGCCACTTCGTGTTGTCGTCCCTGCACGCGACCGACGCCGCGACGGCGCTGCATCGCCTGCTGGACATGGGCATCGAGAACTTCCTGATCGCCTCCTCGGTCAGCGCGGTCGTCTCCCAGCGGCTGGTACGCCGGATCTGCCACAACTGCCGTGAGAGCTACCACCCACCGGCCGAGGAACTGGCGTTCCTGGACACCTTCGGTGGCCAGGTCCCGGTCGGCGGGCTGGTCCGGGGTGTGGGCTGCAACTTCTGCTCGCACACCGGCTTCCTGGAGCGGACAGGCGTCTACGAGCTGATGCCGGTGACAGACGCCATCCGCGAGCTGATCGTCGACCGGGCGTCGCACGACGAGATCCGCAAGGTCGCGCGGTACGAGGGCATGCGGACCCTGCAGGAAGAAGCGGTCCGGCTGATCGGAGCCGGTGTCACGACGGTCGCCGAGGTCGTGCGGTCCATCTACGTGGTCGGGAGCTGAGATGACCAGGTTCGCGTACGTCGCCCTCGCGCCCGACGGCCAGCGCGCCAAGGGGTTCACCAAGGCGGAGACCCGCGAGGAGGCCGAGCTGGCCTTGTACGAGCGGGAACTGCGCGACATCCGGGTGACCGAGAAGCCGGGCTTCCTCCAGATGGAGATCACCGCCCGGCGGGTCAAGCGCGAGGAGGTCATGCACCTGTCCCGCCAGCTCGGCGCTTTCATCAAGGCCGGGCTGCCGCTGATCGACGCGGTCCACAGTCTCGGGCAGGAGGCCGACAACACCTCCGTACGCCGGATGATGGCCGAGGTCGAAGCGGGACTCCGGGGTGGGGAGAAACTGTCGGACTGTTTCGACCGGCATCCCAAGATCTTCCCCGAGTTCTACCGGGGCATCCTGCGGTCCGCGGAACTCAGCGGCCAGCTCGACTCGGTGCTGACCCAGCTGGCGAAGTATCTGGAGCGTGATCTGGAGGCCCGGCGGAAGATCAAGCAGGCGATGATCTACCCGTCCATCGTGGCGCTCATGTCGCTGGTCACCGTCGTGGTGCTGGCGGCCTTTGTGTTGCCACGGTTCAAGGAGTTCTTCGCGAGCCTGAACGCCGAGCTGCCCCTGCCGACCCGGATGCTGCTCGCCGTCACCGACTTCCTCACCGCTTGGTGGTGGGCCATCGGCATCGGCACTGCGGCGCTCGCGCTGATCCTGTTCGCGATCACCAGGACCCAAGGCGGCCGCTACGCCCGGGACAGACTGTTCCTGGCGCTCCCGGTGATCGGTGGCACGATCCGTTTCGCCTTGGTGGAAAGGTTCTGCCGGATCCTCTCGTCGATGGTCGGCGCCGGCGTGCAGCTTCCCGAGGCACTCCGGGTCGCGACCGGATCTTTGCCGAACCTGGTCTTCCGGCAGGCGCTCGGCGGAGCGGGCGAGGCACTGCTCGAGGGCGAAGGGCTGGCCCGGCCACTGGCCGCAACCGGCCTGTTCCCGACCACCGCCGCACAGATGATGCGCGTCGGCGAGGACACCGGAACGCTCGACACCCAGCTCGAGGTCACTGCCGAGTACTACGAAGGCGAGCTCGAGTACAAGCTGAAGAAGCTGATCGGCCTGTTCGAGCCGGCCGTCATCATCGCGATGGGGGTTGTGGTCGGATTCGTCGCCGTTGCGCTGGTGTCCGCGATGTACGGCATCTTCCGTCAGGTCCAGGGCTGATGGCGCGTCGCCACCAGGTCACCGGCGACCAGGGAGAGACCCTGGTCGAGATGCTGCTGGCCGTCGCGGTCATGGGCATCGCGGCGGTGGCGCTGATGGCCGGCCTGACCACGAGCGTGCTGATGTCCGACATCCACCGCAAGCAGGCAACCGCCGGTACCACCGTCCGCGACTACGCCGAGGCGCTCCAGAACTACGTTGCCGACGGCCACTATGTCGACGGCTGTGACTCACCGACGGTTTACGGCCTCGGCTCTTTCGCAGTACCGGCAGGCTTCCAGCACTCGGTCGTCGCGGGTTCCATCCAGTACTGGGATGGTGCGGCTTGGCAGTCGGCCTGCGCGGCGAACAAGGGCTTGCAGAAGCTCACCATCAAGGTCGTCAGCGATGACGGGCGAGCCAGCGAGCAGTTGATCGTCGTACTGCGAAAGCCTTGTAGACTGGGTGATGACCTGTGCGGATGAGGGAGCAGTCCGAGGGCGGGTTCACCCTGGTCGAGATGCTGGTGGCGATCGTCATCATCGGCATCGTCACGGTCCCGTTGTCCGGCACCGTGATGAGTGCCCTGCGCAACACCGGCAGCACGCAGGAGCGGATGGACCTGTCGCACGACGCGCAGCTCAGTTCGTCGTACTTCGCCCGTGACGTGGCGGGCGTCGGCATCCGTGACTACGACAACGTCAGCGGCAACTCGTTGCCCTTCAAGCCATCCGTCCAACTAGATGCCGCCTACAACCAAGGTGGCTACACCTGTGGAGGAGCCAGTACTCCGGTCGCCGCGCTGCGGTTGCTGTCTGACTCCTGGGACCCGACGGATTCGATGACGGCTCCGAAGACGGTGGTCGTTGCCTACTACCTCAAGACAGTGGCCGGAGGCACCGAGTTGCACAGGTTGAAGTGTGTGGGCAGCGACACGCCGTTCGACGTACTGGTGGCCCACAACGTCAAGCCCGGCAGCGTCACGGTGAGCTGCTCGTCGGCCTGCGAGGTGGCGGATGTTCCGAACGAGATCACCCTTCGCCTGGTGGCGACGAAGCCGCTGGCCGGCGAGTACCCGATCATCCTCAACGGTCAGCGGAGGCAGTCATGAAGTCGCGTGCCCGTTCCGAACAGGGTGCAGCGCTGGTCCTGGTGATGATCCTGGTGACGGTGATCGCGCTCGGACTCGCGGCGCTGCTCACCAGAGCGGACACCGGCGTCCGGGCAACGGTGGGACTCCGCGACCAGGCAGCCGCGACGTACACGGCGGACGGCGCGTTGCAGGCCTCGATCAACAACCTCCGCAACAGCACCTACAACAACTCCGCCGGCCAGAACTGCTTCGGTGGCTCGAACACCCTGCAGCTGAACGGTTTCTCCGGTGCCGACTCCGCAGCGGTCAGCTGCGAGGCCGACCCGAAGAAGGTGCTGATCCAGTGCCCGTCGCTGTCGCAGTGCAACCGGCCGGGCAACGCGATCCTGACGCTCGGCAAGGTCAGTGGCGAGGACGGCCTCAACATCCGCCAGAACACCGGATCGACCTTCCGGATCCGGGGCAACGTGTTCTCCAACTCGAACATCAACGTCGTCAACGGCACGCTGAACACCAACGCCTCGACGTGGGCGAGAACGTCCTGCACCGGGACGATCCAGAGCTCTCCGCCGCCTTCCTGCAACTACGGCAGTACGCCGAACGTCCTCGGCGACGACCCGAACTACGCGCCCTCGGCAACGGAACCACCGGTGCACCGTGACCTGCCGAACTGTACGACGCCCAACTCGGTAGTGACGTTTCTCCCGGGCACCTATGACGACGTAGTCGGCCTGAACGACATGATGAGGGGCAACAGCGCCTGCAAGAACAGCACCTGGTGGTTCAAGCCAGGCGTGTACTACTTCGACTTCCGCAACAACGGCGTGAACTCCAACCCGCTGCTGCCGGCCGGACCCAACGGCAACACCTGGTCGGTCAACGACGGCTACCTGGTCGCCGGTACGCCGGTCAACGCGGCCGGCACCGTGATCGCCAGCCCGACAGTGCCGGCCTCGATCCCGGGCTCCTGCGACAACCCGATCAAGAACGCGAGTGCGGTCGGCGTGCAGTTCATCTTCGGCGGCGACAGCCGGTTCGCGATCAAGGCCGGCCAAGCCGAGATCTGCGGAACCTACCGCGTCGACCGGGCGCCGGTCGCGATCTACGGCCTCAAGTCTGGCACCGACACCACCACTTCCTGGACCGGAGCCGACGCCCTGAAGCTCTCCAGCGTGACGGCTGCCGGCCTGTTCACCGATGCGACGGCGGCCAACCTCGCAGCGTCTGGCGACACCCCGGTGGCGTTCTGGACGAGCGCGAAGAAGAACGACTCGACTGTCCTGCAGGTGCAGGGCTTCGCGCCGACTGGGGCGATCCCGGTGGGCTCGGTGCTGACCTCCGCCGAGGTCAAGGTCCGGCACCGGCACACCGACATCACCGCGGCCGATTCCTTCGACGTCTCCCTGACCACCGGCGGCGGCCCCGCGTTGACCGGGTCCGCGCCTGGACGGCTCGGCAGCACGATATTGCAGACGACCAGCATCCCGCTCGACACGGCCCGGACCGGAGCGCTCGCCAGGGCGGTGAACGCCGGGACCTACAGCGGCTCGACCATCGCGCTGACGACAAACCTGCAGAACGATCCCAAGGCCGACACCGAGTTCATCGACTCGATCCAGCTCGAGCTCAGCTTCGTCCCGCCGGCGTTTCGCGCGGCCGGCGGGTGTGTCACCAGCGTGCCCTACACGGGCGGTGGCGAGGACGGCGCCAACTGCTCCCTGGTCACGGCGGTCAACAACTCCGGCAACCAGTTCTACGTCCAGGGCACGACGTACGCGCCGAAGGCCGCGCTCGACATCACGCTCAACAACGCGGCCGAGCAGGTGTTCCGGTTCGGGGTCATCTCCCGTTCCCTGTGGGTCAAGGAGACCGGCAGCTTCTCGTACACGGGCGTGGTGATCGAAGTCCCGGACGACTCACCGGGATTCGTCTTCAGCATGTACCTGTCCGTCTACCTCTGTCCCAAGTCCCCGACCTGCGGCACAACCGGTTCACCCGTACTCCGCGCCAAGGTCGCCCTGGTCGACAGCGACCCCACCACCCCCCAAGCAGGAGCCCGCCAGGTAACGATTCTGAGCTGGTCGCGGCCTGGATGAGCCCGGCCCAGCGTGGTGGTCACCGGGTGACGAAAACCGCGGTCGAAACGGCGAAAAGCACCGTAGCCAAGGTCGTAACAGTTGCTGTACGTTCAACGATGTTGGTAACAGAAGGTAGTTATCGGTCGCCAGTATCGCCCGTTTGGTTACGGACGGCGACGGCAGCGGGGGGACGCATGACAGATTCGATCGGTGTCGCCGTCATCGACGGCCACACGCTGACCCGGTACGGCCTGGTCAACCTGGTGAGCTCGGCCGCCGACATCCGGATCGTGGGGGAGTGCGGTTGCGCCGCGGAGGCCGCCGCCGTCGTCGCGGCGAGCGAGCCCGACGTGGTGGTGCTCGACGTCGCGTTGCCGGACGGCGACGGTCTCCGGGTCGCTCGCGACCTCCGCGACCGCTATCCCGACCTCGGGATCGTCCTGCTCACCTCCGCGACGGAAGACGACGTACTCTTCCGCGCCTTGGAGACGGGCGTGTCCGCGTTCGTGTGCAAGACCGCGCCCAACTCGGAAGTGCTCGCCGCCATCCGGCACGCCGCGGTCGCGGCAGCCTCCTTCACGGCAACGGGCCTGGCACTGGCTCTCGGCCGGCGGGCAACGGTACCGACCGGGCTAGTGCTCAGTCCGCGCGAGCGAGAGGTCCTGTCGCTGCTGGCCGACGGACTGTCCGTGCCGGCCATCGCCAAGTCGATGTACGTCAGCCACTCGACGGCCAAGACCTACGTGTCGCGGCTCTACGAAAAGCTCGGCGCCTGCAACCGCGCCCAGGCCATCATGGGCGCCCTCCGCCTTGGCCTGATCGAGCAGAAGCTCTCAGTACCGGCCTAGCGCGACCGTTACGGAGTGAGCACCAGCCGCCCGCGGACACCGCCGGCGGCTAGTTGCTTGTACGCCGTAGCCGCCTCGCTCAGCGCGTAAGTCCCGGCAACCCGGGTAGACAATGCTCCTGACTCCACGAGTCGCACCACGGACTCCAGCCCGGTTCGCTCTGCCTGCACGAAGACCGAGTGAACCGAGATACCCCGCAGCGGCGTAGGTTCGTTTACCGCGACCACGTGGACATGCCCACCTCGGTTGCGAACAGGCTCCTGCGCAGCGATCCCGAGCACCGCAGCGTCGATGACAGCATCCACACCAGCCGGTACGACGTCGTGGACCGCGCTGGTCAGGTCAGCCGTTCGCGGCACGACGTGGTCGGCCCCGAAGCCTCGTACCAGCGCCTCATCGGCAGTGCTCGCTTGAGCGATGACAGTGAGCCCCAGATGCTTGCCCAGTTCAACTGCATAGCCGCCGAGCCCTCCGGCGGCTCCAGTGACGAGCAGGGTCTGTCCGGCGACCAGACCGAGCCGGTCCAGCGCCTGCAACGCGGTCAGGGCGTTCAGCGCGAAGGTCGACGCCGCGACGAGGTCCAGCCCGGCCGGTGCGGGTGCAACCGCGTCAGCGTTCAGGACGACGTACTCGGCATGCGTCTTCAGCGACCGGCCGAGCAGATCGGACAACCCGATCACCGGGCTGCCCACGGTGAGCGACACCCCGGGGCCGACCGCATCGACGGTGCCGGCGACGTCCCAGCCGAGGCCGAACTGCGGGCGGGGTGCGCTGAGGTTGTAGTCGATCAGCGTGCCGTCGGTGGTGGCGAGGTCGACCGGGTTCACCGCGGCCGCGGCGACCTTGATCCGGAGCTGGCCGGGGGCCGGCTCAGGCATCGCGGTGTCGATCAGTTCGAGTGCGTCGGGTCCTTCCAGACGACGGGCGACAAGTGCGCGCATCGATGGTTCTCCTTGAGTTCGTTGGGGAGTTACCACTGTCCGGTCGTCGTCCGGGCGGCGGAAGAACGCACTTTGGAGTGCCTAGCAAACTCCCGGGTCTGTCGGCCGTTCTGCCGACACCGTCGGGTGAACGGTCCGGGACGACGAGCCTTTCACCCGCTGTGACAGCGGCCTTGCAGAGACGAGTGTTTGCCACGGCAGCAAGCGGCATCCGGGGGGATGAGCGTCGGCTCCGCACAGCGGGTCCTGGGGTCGGATCGCCGGTGCGCCAGTCGATCCGCCGCGTGGTGCCGCGCCTGCACGACCCTTTCTCCGTCGCCTGCCGGAGCATCTGCAAAGGAAGCACCATGAAAGACCGTCTTCGGGCCTCCGCTGCCCGAACCGTCCGCCGTGCGCCGAATCATCATCCACTGGATCACCCTCCGCGCCGCCGGGTCCATCGCCTGGCCGCAACCCGCCGACCGAAGAACGAGTCCGGCTTCACCCTGATCGAGCTGCTGATCGTGATCGTCATCCTCGGCGTGCTGTCCGGGATCGTCGTCTTCGCCGTCAGCGGGATTCAGGACCGCGGCAACGCCTCCGCCTGCAAGACCGACAAGAAGACCGTCCAGGTGGCCGTCGAGGCGTACTACGCCAAGAACGGCGTATACCCGCCCGCCGACGACGCCGGCTGGCTCGCGCTCACAGTCGGCGTCAACCAACTGCTCCGCGAACGCCCCGCCGGCACCGGCTACACCATCACCCTCGGCGCCAACGGCCTCGTCACGGCGACGGGCGCCTGTACCTGATCGATTCCCGCCCTCCCTCGCGCCCCCTGCGGCGCGGCAACGGGTGGACCGGCTCGGAGGAGGGCCGGTCCACCCGCGGGGCAGAACCGCAGCGATCTGGAAGGGGATCCGATGAAAGTTCCCGCGCCGGGCAGCCGGGTGGACCTGTTGCTCGAAGAACTCTGGAACGCCGGCGGCACCGACCTGCTTCTGACAGTGGGAATGGCGCCGCAGTTGCGCGTTCACGGCGTACTGCGGCCGGTCGCGGACCGCACCCCGTTGACCCGAACCGATACCGACACCCTGCTCGCCGAGATGCTCAACCCGCACCGGTCGAACGTCTGGCAGACCACCTACGAGCACGACTTCTCCTTCTCCTGGCGGGAGAACGCGCGGGTCCGGGCGAACGCCTTCACCCAGCGCGGCGACACCGCGCTCGCGCTGCGGATCATCCCGCGCAGCATCCCGACCATGTCGGAGCTCGGCCTGCCCGAGGTGATCGGCAAGTTCGCGCAGCTGCACCAAGGCCTCGTCCTGGTCACCGGTCCGACCGGCTCCGGCAAGTCGACCACGCTCGCCTCGATGATCCACCAGATCAACACCGATCGGGCCTGCCACATCATCACCATCGAGGACCCGATCGAGTACGTGCACGAACATCGCCGCTCGGCGGTCAACCAGCGCGAAGTCGGTAGTGACACGGCATCGTTCCCAAACGCCCTGCGCGCGGCACTACGGGAGGACCCCGATGTCCTGCTGGTCGGCGAGATGCGCGACCTGGAGTCGATCCGGTTCGCACTCACCATCGCCGAGACCGGCCACCTCGTCTTCGCCACCCTGCACACCAACGACACCGCCCAGTCGCTGGCCCGGATCATCGATGTCTTCCCGGCCGAGCAGCAGTCGCAGGTGCGCGTCCAACTGAGCGCCGCGCTGAGCGGCGTCGTCCATCAACGGCTGATACCGCGTACCGGCGGCGGCATGGTCGCCGCCTTCGAGGTGATGATCGCGAACGCCGGGATCCGCAACCTGATCAAGGAAGGCAAGACACACCAGTTGCGCAACGCCCTGGTCACCGGGCGCCGCGAAGGCATGGTCACCCTGGAGCAGTCGCTGTCGGTACTGCTCCAGGCCGGCGAGATCTCGTACGCCGATGCCGTCTCGCGCTGCGCGCATCCGAAGGAGCTCGAAGTCCGGCCGAGGACAGGAGTAGGCATCAGATCATGAAGCATCGCGGACGGGGAACCGCGCCACTGGCGCAGCAGGCCGCACAGAACCACCATCCGGAGCAGAGCGCGCTGGCCGGCATCGGCGAGCGCGTGAAAGCCTTCCAGGCAAGGCATCTCACCACGGACGAGGTCGCCGTCGAGAACGAGGACGCGCCCGTGGTCCAGGTCGTCCAGCTGATCATCACCCAGGGGCTGCGCGACCGCGCCTCGGACATCCACATCGAACCGCACGACGACCGGGTCCGGGTCCGGTACCGGGTCGACGGCGCGCTGCGCGACCAGCTCGACCTGCCGGGCACGATCGGTCCGGCGGTGGTCAGCCGGATCAAGGTGCTCGCCGACCTGAACATCATCGAGCGCCGCCGCTCCCAGGACGGCCAGATCCGGATGCGGATCGAGGGCCGTGAGGTCGACATCCGGGTTTCCACCACGGCTGTGGTCGGGGGCGAGAAGGCCGTCCTGCGTCTGCTCGACAAGAGCCGCCCGCTGTTCCGGCTCGAGCAGCTGGGGATGCCGCCAGACCTGGCCGAGCGCTACGCCGAGCTGCTGCGTACGCCGTACGGGATGGTCATCTGTGCCGGGCCGACGGGCAGTGGCAAGACGACGACGCTGTACGGGTCGCTGAGCGAGATCGACAGTCCCGAACGCAACATCATGACGATCGAGGATCCGGTCGAGTACTCGTATGCCTCGATCAACCAGATCCAGATCAACGAGGCGGCCGGGATCACCTTCGCCACCGGGCTGAAGTCGATCCTGCGCCAGGATCCCGACGTCATCCTGGTCGGCGAGATGCGCGACGCCGAAACGGCCCGGATCGCGGTGCAGTCCGCGCTGACCGGGCATTTCGTGCTCTCGTCGGTGCACGCCACCGACACCGCGACCGCGCTGCATCGCCTGCTGGACATGGGCATCGAGACCTTTCTGGTCGCCTCCTCGGTGAGCGCCGTCGTCTCGCAACGCCTGATCCGCCGCATCTGCCTGAACTGCCGCCAGTACTACGAACCGCCCGCGCCCGAGGTCGCGTTTCTTCGCAGTACCGGCGTGGCGGTGCCGGTGGGCGGGCTGGTCCGGGGCGCGGGGTGTGAGCAGTGCGCGCAGAGCGGATACCTCGAGCGGACCGGTGTCTACGAGCTGATGCAGGTCACCGACGCGATCCGCGAGCTGGTGGTGGAACGCGCTCCGCTCGCCGAGATCCGCAAAACCGCAAGCTATGAAGGGATGCGGACGCTGCAGGAGGAAGGTGCGCGACTGGTGCAGGCCGGTGTCACGACGGTCGCCGAGGTCGTCCGTTCGATCTACACGGTGGGGATGCGATGACGCGGTACTCGTACGTGGCCGTAGAACCGAGTGGCAAGACCAAGCGCGGCACAAAGCGCGCCGACAGCCGGGAAGACGCCGAGCTGGCGCTGTACGAAAGCGAACTGCGCAACATCCGGCTGACCGAGAAGCCCGGGCTGCTCAAGACCGAGCTGACCGCCAAGCGGGTGAAGCGTGAGGAGGTCATGCATCTGACCCGGCAGCTAGGCGCGTTCGTGCAGGCCGGCATGCCGTTGACGGAGTCGGTCCACAGCCTCGGTCGCGAGTCGGACAACCTGACGGTGCGCCGGATGATGTACGAGGTCGAGGACGGTCTGCGGGACGGCGAGAAGCTGTCGGACTGCTTCGACCGGCACCCGCGGATCTTCCCGGAGTACTACCGCGGCATCCTGCGCTCGGCCGAGCTGAGCGGCCGGCTGGACACCGTGCTGGCCCAGCTCGCGCGCTATCTCGAGCGTGACCTGGAGGCGCGGCGGAGGATCAAACAGGCCTTGATCTATCCCGGTGTGGTGGCGGGGATGTCGATGGTGACCATGGTGGTGCTGGCCGGCTTCGTGCTGCCGAAGTTCAAGGAGTTCTTCGCCAGTCTCGGTGCTGACCTGCCGCTGCCGACCCGGATTCTGCTGGGCGTCACCGATTTCCTCACCCATTGGTGGTGGGCGCTGATGATCGGCGCCGGGCTGGTGATCTTGGTGCTGGTCTATGTCCTCAGTTCGCCGCCGGGGCGTTATCTGCGCGACCGCGTCGTGCTGGCGTTACCGGTGATCGGTGGCACTGTTCGCTTCGCTTTGGTGGAACGCTTCTGCCGCATCCTGTCGTCGATGGTCGCGGCTGGGGTCCAACTGCCCCAGGCTCTGCGGATCGCCACCGGGTCGCTGCCCAACCGCGTCTTCCGGCGCGCGCTGGCCGGCGTGATGACGTCGATGCTCGCCGGAGAAGGTCTTGCTCAGCCGCTCGCCGCGACCGGTCTGTTCCCCGGCACCGCCGCGCAGATGCTACGAGTGGGCGAGGAGACCGGGACGCTGGACCGCCAGCTCGAGGTGACCGCGCAGTACTACGAGGGCGAGCTCGACCACAAGCTGAAGAAGCTGATCGGGTTGTTCGAGCCCGCGGTGATCATCGTGATGGGCGCGGTCGTCGGGTTCGTCGCGATCGCGCTGGTGTCGGCGATGTACGGGGTGTTCCGGCAGGTGCAGGGCTGATGCGCGAGCGCGGGGAGAGCCTGCTCGAGCTGGTCGTCGCGATCGCGCTGATGGGCGTCGCGATCGTCGCGGTGATGGCCGGGCTGACCACGACCGTGATGCTGTCCGACGTCCAGCGCAAGCAGGCGACGGCCAGCTCGGTGGTGCGCAACTACGCCGAGGCGCTCCAGCAGTTTGTTGCTAGCGGCCACTATGTCGCCTGCGCCGGGGCCGGGTCGTACGTCGTACCGGGATTCGCGCCGCCGGCCGGGTTCACCGCGCGGGTCGTCGCCGGTTCGCTGCGGTACTGGACCGGCGCGTTATGGCTGCCGTTGTGCCTGCCGGATCGCGGGTTGCAGAAACTGCGGGTGTCGGTCGAGAGTACGGACGGGCGCGCATCGGAGTACCTGGACGTCGTACTCCGGAGGCCTTGTGGTGTGGAGGATCCGCCGTGTTCGTGAAGCGTGGCGAGTCGGGATTCACGTTGATCGAAGTACTGATCACGATCACGTTGACGGGCATCGTGTCGGTCGCGCTGTCCGACCTTGTCATCACGGCGCTCCGGCAGATCAGCGCGACCTCCGACCGGCTCGACCTGTCGCAGGACGAGCAGCTCGGCGCGGTGTACTTCGCTCGGGACGTCGCGGGGTTCGGCCTGCGGGACTACGGCGCGGCGGTCGGCGGGGGATCCCTGCCGTTCAAGCCGTCGCTCCAGTTGGACGCGGCCGACGATGCCGGTGGCACGACCTGCGGGCCCTTGCCGGTTTCCGCTCTGCGCCTGCTCGCGGACGACTGGGACCTCGCCGTCGCACCGCCAGTACGCCGTACCGCCGTGGTCGCGTACTACCTCAAGCCCGTCGACGGAGTGCTCGAGCTGCACCGAGCGAGGTGTGTCGGTTCGAGTACTCCGTCGTCGGATGTCCGGCTGGTCGGCAACGTGAAACCAGGGGGCGTGTCCGTGACCTGCTCGACACCGTGTACGGCGGTCGTCGCGCCGCTGTCGGTGAGCCTGCGCCTAGTGGTGAGCAAACCAGCCAGCGGTGACCAGGAAATCGCACTGACCGGTCTGCGGAGACAGTCGTGAGCCGCAGTGTGCGGAGGCGGCCGGTTGCCGGGTGGCGGGGTGACGAGCGGGGCTCGTCGCTGTTGATGGTGCTGGTGGTGATCACCGTGGTGGCAGTGGCGTTGGCCGCGTTGCTCACGAGGTCGGACGCGGCGCAGAAGGTCAACGCCTCGCTGCGGAAGGAGGCGGCTGCGGCGTACACGGCTGACGGCGCCATGCAGGCGGCGATCAACAACTTGCGCAACAGCAGCTACAACGGCGAACCAGGGCAACACTGCTTCGGCCTGTCCGACACCCTGTCCCTGCTCGCCTTCGACGGGCTGAGCTCGGTGGCGGTGACGTGTCAGCCCGAGCCCAAGCAGGCGATCGTCCGATGCGAGACCGCTGCCGACTGCAACCGCCCGGACAATGCGATCCTCGCCCTCAGCACCATCCCCGGCGAAACCGGCATCTCGGTGACCCAGCCCGCCGATGCGACCTTCCGCGTCCACGGCAAGGTCTTCTCCAACTCGTCGATCGACGTCACTGCCGGCACTCTCGCCGCCAGCGGCACCGTCTCCGCGCGCGGCCTGTGCTCGACCGGCGTCCTGGCGCCCCTCTGCGGCCTAGGCGGAGTAGCCCAACCGGACCCCGGCTACCAACCCGCCACAACGGCCGTCCCCGCCCACCGCTCCCTACCGGCCTGCACGACCCCCAACTCCCTGGTCACTTTCACACCCGGCTACTACGACGACGCCACCGGCCTGACCGAGATGATGAGCGCCACCAGCCCTTGCCACCACAGCACCTGGTGGTTCAAACCCGGCACCTACTACTTCGACTTCCACAACACCACCAACCCCCTCCTCACCGGCCCCAACACCTGGACCATCACCACCGGCACCCTCATAGCCGGCACCCCCACCAGCCCCACCGGCTCCTGCATCAGCCCGGTCGGCAGTGCGCCTGCGCCCGGTGCGCAGTTTGTTTTTGGTGGAGAAAGTCGTCTGGCGGTGGATGGAGGTAAGGCGGAGATCTGTGGGAGCTACTCGGCCAGCAGTCCGCCGATAGCTGTCTACGGGCTGACCAGCGGCGCGGAGACGGCTACTGATGAGGTGTTGAGGCCGACAGCCGTCTCTCTGCTCAGCAAGTTCGGTCTGTCGGCGACTGCTGGGCGGTTGAGCGCAGTGGACGGCGCAGCGGCCAGCTGGAAGAGCAGTACGACGAACGACACCGCCGCACTCAGCCTGAACGGCTACAGCCAGGCCGGCACCATCCCCGTCGGCTCCGTCCTCGAATCGGCCGAGCTTCAGATCACTCACCGCCACAGCGACCCGCTGACCACCGACAAGCTCGACCTCACGATCGACGTCGGCCCGGGCGAGCCCCTCAACGCGACGGCCAGCGGTCGGCCAGGCGGAACAGCGTACGGGCTGACAACGATTCCACTCGATGCCTCCGGAACCGGCTCGCTGGCCCGCGCCGTGTACGCCGGGATCTTCAACGGCGCCTCGATCTCGCTCACCGCGGGACTGACCGCCAGCGGCGACACGGAAGACATCGATGCCATCCGGCTCGAGCTCACCTACCGCGCGCCGGCGTTCCGGGCCGGAAGCGGTTGTGTTGTTGAAGGCCCGTATCCCACCAACGGCTGCGCACTGATCTCCGGAAACGTTCATGTCAACGGCACCGTTTATGCGCCCGCAGCCGCGCTGGATCTCACTCTTGCGGGAGGCAATCGCCCGATTGTCGAAGCCGGTGTGGTGATTCGTGCTTTGCGGGTTTCGATAACGGGAAGTCTTACTGGTGTGGCGCTCGATCTGCCGGACGTTTCACCAGGGTTCACCTTCGGACTGCATCTGTCCGTGTACTTGTGTCCTGGCGCGCTGGTCTGCGTACCTGGCGGACGACCCGCCCTGCAGGCCAAGATCGGTCTGATCGACGCCGATCCGGCAACACCTGATCCGGGCCGGCGAAAAGTCACGGTGCTCGGCTGGTGGCGACCTGGCTGATGGGGGTTCTGACGCGTTCGTGGGTGCATTCTGTGGTCGGGGGAGAAGAAGCAATGATTGAGCAGGTCAAGGTCGTCGTCGTGGACGGCAACACGCTGGTGCGGTTCGGCCTGACCGAACTGGTCGGACAGGAGCCGGATCTCGAACTTGTCGGCGAGGCCGGTCTGGGGGCCGAGGCCATGCCGGTGGTGGCGACCACGCAGGCCGACGTACTGGTTCTGGACGCCGTACTGCCAGACCTCGACGGTTTGGACGTGGCCCGCGAGGCCCGCACCCGGTACGCCGATCTGGGCATCGTCCTGCTGGCCTCGGACGGCCGGGACGACGTGCTCTTCCAAGCGCTTGAGTCAGGGGTGTCTGCCTTCGTCACCAACACAGCACCGACCGAGGAGGTGCTTGCGGCGATCCGCCATGCGGCCGTCCCGGGTACCAGCTTCACGGCAACCGGCCTGGCTCGTGCGATGGCGAGACGTGCCGAGCCGCCCGCCCAGTTGCTGAGCCCACGAGAGACCGAGGTGCTCTCGTTGCTCGGTCAGGGCCTCTCGGTCCGCGCGATCTCCACTGCGCTGTGTGTCAGCCTCTCGACCGCCAAGACCTACGTGGCGAGGCTCTACGAGAAGCTGGGCGCCTCGAACCGGGCCCAGGCGATCATGAACGCGATGCGGCTTGGACTCCTCGAGTCCTCCTAGCCCGGCGGAGAGTTACTCTCTCTGGGGAAGTCACACCAGCTCTGGAGGGATGCATGACCCAGACAGCCGCTCAGGCACGCCAGCAAGCCGCCCGGTCGTACGACGCGTACCTGGCGTCCTGCCCCGCCCGGCAACTGGTCGACCGGATCAGCGACAAGTGGGTCACCCTGATCCTGCCGGCCCTCGCCGACGGCCCGCAGCGCTACTCGGACCTGTCCCGCCGGATCGCCGGAGTCAGCCAGAAGATGCTGACCCAGACCCTGCGGTCGCTGGAACGCGACGGGCTGGTCACCCGGCAGGTGACGCCGTCCGTGCCGGTACGGGTCGACTACGAGCTCACTGCGCTCGGGATGTCGTTGATGCCGTTGATCGCGTGCATCAAGGAGTGGGCCGAGGCGCACATGGACGAGGTCTCCGCGGCTCGCGACGTTTACGACGGGGCGTCTGCCCGGTGAGTGATCGACGTGTCGTAGTACTGCTCGTGCCTGCCGTCGGGAGCTGGGCTCCGCCTGGCCGGACGCCCGACGCCTGGCGGTTGGCGTTGGCGGAGGACACGTACGAAGTACTGGCCGCTCTGGACATCGTCGACGTGGCTGTGGCGGTTGTTGGTGGTGACGAGGCGGCATTGAGTGACGTGTCTGCGCTTACTTGGCCCGGGACTCCTGTGTACTCCGTGGATCCGGCGCGGCCGGTGCTGGACGCTGTCGAGAAGGCCGGCCCCGCTGTGGCGGTTGTCGCGGTCAGCTACGACGTACCGGACCTACCGGGTCTGCTGATCGGCAAGCTGTTCCGCGCACTCAGCTCGGCCGACCTGGCTGTCACGCCTGCGGAAGACGGGTCGCTGGCAGCCATCGGTGTGAGTGTGCCCGCGGCCGAGTGGGTGCTGGACGCGTCACCGACCTTCGACACCCCGCTGGCCGACCTGGACAAACTCAAGCCCCGCCGCCACGCAATCGGCATCGGCCCCGGCTGGCACCGCCTCCGCTCAGCAGCCGACATCGCCCGCCTGGACCCGGGTCTGGAGGGCTGGGACGCCACCAGATCCCTACTCCGAGGTGTTTGACCCGTCACTTTCTTCCCACTGGCTCGTTTCACATGCAGCGGGGGAAACAGTGCACGGGGACCAGGTGGCCGTCGTCGCAACCGGTCTGCCGGTGCCGTTCAGGGGCGGTGCTACCGACACACCGGTGAAGGGGGGAGCGACGACGGCCCCGCACACCGCCACGGGCTCGTGACGCTGGGCGTCACCTCGCAAGACGATCACGCGATGAGCCGCAGAGGCCGCAAGTAACAAGCTCTCAAACAACAGAGCTGTAGGCGCGCTTTACCAGCTCAACTACCGTCTGGTCGACGCCGTCCGGAAGGGCGTTCACACCAAACCAAGCCAAATCGTGCGACTCGTCGCTCACCACATACTTCGTCCCTGCGCCAGCCGTCACGCGGAACTGCACATCCAGGTGGAAAGCTCCCTTGCAGCCGCCCGCGGTGATCTCGTGCCGCGAGAGCTGCAAAGGAAGGGGATCGATCTGCAGCCCGCTGAGCCCCGACTCCTCCGTCGCCTCTCGCAGCGCCGCTCCGGCAAGCGTCGAGTCGCCCGGCTCGCAGTGCCCGCCTAGTTGCAGCCAGCGGTTCACCAGCCCGTGCAGCGTCAGCAGCACGCTGGTCGTGGTGGGGTCCACGACCAGCGCGCTCGCGGTCAGATGTTCCGGCCGGCAGTTCCGCCACATCGCGTCGTCATGCCCAGCCAGGTATTTCAGGTAGTGCTCCCGCAGTTCAGCCTGTTCGGCGTCCGGCGGTTCCCACGCAGTCAGTACTGCGGTGGCGTCGGCATGCAGCGTCACTTGGCGTCGGGACCCTTGTCCCCGTCTTCCCCGTCGGTCAGGAAGTCGGTGATGTCGATGTCGGCCAGTTCGCCGGCGTGTTGGGCGAAACCGATCGGGTCGTCCAGGTCAGTGGCGTTCGGCAACAGGTCCGGGTGCGACCACAGCTCGTCGCGCCCGTCGATGCCCCGAGCATCCCGTACCGCGGCCCACAGGTTCGCCGCGTCGCGGAGGCGCCGGGGACGAAGCTGGAGCCCGACCAGGGTGGCGAAGGTCTGCTCCGCGGGCCCCCCGGCCGCGCGGCGACGGCGTACGGTCTCGGCGAGCTGTACTGCGGCAGGCATCCGGTCCTTGGTCGCCTCCCGTACTACGTCGTCGACCCAGCCCTCGACCAGCGCCAGTGCCGTCTCCAGCCGAACCAGTGCCGCCTTCTGCGCCGGGGAGTCCTCCGGCTCGAACAGGCCGCCCGCTAGAGCCTCCTGCATCGCCTCTGGGTTCTGCATGTCGATGTCGGCCATCGCACGCTCGATCTTGCCGCTGTCGACCTCGATGCCCGAGGCATAGTCGCCCACGGCGGCGAACAGGTGCTGCCGCAGCCACGGCACCCCGGCGAACAGCCGCTGGTGGGCACACTCGCGCAGGGCGAGGTACAGGCGGACGTCCTCATCGGTGAGCCCCAGACCCTCCGCGAACTTCGCCACGTTGTCCGGGATCAGCACAGCCTGTCCGGCCGGGCCCAGCGGCAGGCCGATGTCGGAGGAGCTGACCACTTCGCCGGCCAGCTCGCCCAGCGCCTGGCCGACCTGGGCGCCGAAGATCGAGCCGCCGAGCTGCCGCAGCATGCCGGCCATCGGACCGGCCAGCTGCTGCGCCTCGGCGGGCAGTGCGCCGCCCATCGCGCCGGCGACGTGCTCGGCGACCGGGTCGACGACCGTCTGCCAGACCGGCAGCGTGTTCTCGACCCACTCGGCGCGGCTCCAGGCCGCGGAAGTGGCGGATGCCTCGGGCAGCGTGGTCGCGGGGTCCAGCCAGTGCTCGGCCAGGCGTACTGCGTCGGCCACGCGCTCGTTGTCCGTCGGTGTGACGGACCGGTCGCCGGCAGCGGCGACGGTCTTGCGGGCGATGTCCTTGGCCAGGTCCCAGTTGACCGGCTTGCCGTCTCCCGAACCGCTGAGCAGCTGCTGGACCTGCGCGAAGATCGCGTTCAGGTCTACGCCGCCAGCGCCACCAGGGCCGGCCGCACCGGAGAACTGCTGGAACATGGCCTCGAACGGAGTTCCCTTGAACGGGTTGTCCGGTTCGTCGCTCATCGGAGTGGGCCTTCCTGTGCAGGTGGGGCGTACTACTCCAACGTACTGGTTCCCCGGCTCCGTTCCTCCACAGGCGAACGCATTACCGTAGTCACACGGGCGGCACCCGCGCGCGGGACCGGGTAGACAGTATGGTGCGCCGCAGAGAGTAAGGGACCGGACATGGCTGAGACGATCAGGCTGCTGGACATCCGCGAGACCGCGCTGTCCAGCGACGAGGTGCTGGCCGCGATCGCCGATCCGAGCGCCGGCGGTACTGCGCTGTTCATCGGCACCGTGCGCAACCACGACCACGACCAGCCGGTCGACGAGCTGCGCTACGAGGCGCACCCCGAGGCCATGAAGCACCTGCGGACCGTCGCCGAGCGGGTCTGCGAGAACCCCGCCGTGACCGCCTTGGCCGCCGTGCACCGCACCGGCGTACTGGCCATCGGTGACGCCGCGGTGATCGTCGCCGTGGCCGCCGCGCACCGCGATGTCGCCTTCGCCGCCTGCCGTCAGCTGATCGACGACCTCAAGGCGGAGGTTCCGATTTGGAAACACCAGCACTTCGCCGACGGTACGAGCGAGTGGGTCGGCGCTTGCTGACCCGTACGCTGGGCGCATGAAGGTGGCTGGATGAAGGTCTTGGCGTGGCTGGCGTTCCCGCTGGTCGCGACCGTACTGGCGATGTGCTGGGCGGCTTGGCGTGGGCGGACCCGTGGTCCCCGCCGGTCCGGTGGCGCCTTCGCGTCGGTGGAGGACTTCCGTCGCTTCAACGAGGCGATCGCCGCGCCCGGCCCCCGAGCCACCCCTGAGCCGCGCCGCGGGCTGCGCGGGCTCTTCCGGAAACCCAAGATCGCAGGGCAGGGTTCGTGACACGTCGTACCGCCACGCTGGTCACCTCGATCGTCGTGCTCGTCCTCACGCTCGGACTGGTCACCGTCTTCCCGGTGCCGTTCGTCTCGTTCAGCCCGGGACCGGTGAAGAACACCCTGGGCCAGTCGAAGGGCAAGCCGGTGATCGAGATCACCGGTCACCAGACGTTCCCGACCACCGGGGAGCTCGACCTCACCACGGTCAGCGTCACCTCGCCGGATCGTGAGCTGACCCTGCCGCAGGCGATGCGCAACTGGCTCGACCCGCACCACGACCTGTTCCCGCGCGACATCATCTACCCGCCGGAGCAGAGCGCCGACGAGGTCGAGGAGCAGAACACCGCGGAGATGACCGGCTCGCAGGACAGCGCGGTCGCGGCCGCGCTGCAAGAGGCGAAGGTGCCGTTCAAGCCGAAGGTCTCCACGGTCTCCAAGGGCAGCCCGGCCGACGGCAAGCTCAAGCCCGGCGACGTCGTGCTGCAGGTCGACGGCACGACCGCCACCCAGGTCCCGCAGGTCGGTGAACTGGTCCGCAAGCACAAGGTCGGCGAGGACGTCAGCTTCCTGATCAGCCGCGGTGGCAAGCAGGAGACCGTCGTCGTGAAGACCGCCGCCACTCCCGGCGACGCGGACAGGCCGATGGTCGGCATCTCGATCGGCGTCGACTCGCCGGTCAAGGTGACGGTCAACCTCGGCCAGGACATCGGCGGCCCGAGCGCCGGTACTGCGTTCGCGCTGGCCATCTACGACAAGCTCACCGACGGGGCGCTGCTCGACGGCAAGCACGTGGCCGGGACGGGCACGATCGACGCGCTCGGCCAGGTCGGCGCGATCGGCGGGATCCAGCAGAAGATCGCGGGCGCCAAGGACGCCGGCGCGACCGTCTTCCTGGTTCCGGAACCGAACTGCGAGGCCGCCCTGCACGCGGATGTCGACGGCATTCGGCTGGTGAAGATCAGCACCCTGCACGAGGCGATCGAAGCTTTGAAAGCACTGGCCAGTGGAACTGGAGACGTCCCGGCATGTACGAAGTAGGTCCTGACGGCATTTCCCCCGCAGAGGCGCTCAGCCAGGCGGTGATCGAGATCGAGCGGCACGTCAGCAGTGCCGGCTGGGACCAGCCCGCGCAGTTGTTCGCGCTGGTTCCGACCGAGGAGCTGCTCGCGGCCGAGCCGCAGCTGGCCGCCCAGCTGGACGCCGACGACGCGTCCAAACCGCTGACGCCGGTCGCCCAGGGCGAGCTGCCCGGTGGAATGGACGACGAGCACCTGGCCGACGCGCTGGCCCGGATCGAGTGGCCGGACGGAGTCAGCGGCTGTGCTGTCGCGGTCGAGCGGATCGTGCTGCCGGCCTCCGTCGAGTCCGGCCTGGCCGATGCCGAGTCCGACGCCGAGCTGGCCCGGTTGGCGGGCAGCGATCCGCGCCGGCACGAAGTACGGATGGTGGCCGCGGTCCTGCGCGACGGGGACCGTTTCGGTGCTGTCCGGCTGCGCACCCACGACGAGGACAGCGCGGTTCTGACCGGCGTCGACTTGGTCCCTACGCTTTGCCAAGTACTGTCATTGACATTCGAGCCATCGACTGCGGGTGGTCCTGGCTCTGTGCTCGGCGGTACGAGTGACAACGAGGAGAAGCTGCCATGAGTGACGGCGTCTACGACATGCCGGAGGAGCCGCGGCGATCGCGGCGAACGTCCGGTCAGCGCCCGCGGGCACTGCTGCCCACGATCGCCACCCTGATCGTGCTGCTCATCCTCTTCAGCGTCTTCACCGACGTGTGGACCCAGCGCCTGTGGTACCGGTCGGTCGACTACGGCCAGGTGTTCAGCACCGTACTCGGCACCCGGGTGCTGCTGTTCTTCGTTGTCGGTCTGCTGATGGCGGCCGCCGTCGTGGCGAACGTGATCGTCGCCTTCCGGACCCGTCCACGGATTGCCCTCGCTCCGTCGCCCAGCCCGGGCTTCGAGCGGTACGGCGACCTGCTCCAGCAGCGCGGCAAGATCGCCGTCGGAGTGCTGGCCACCCTGATGCTCGTCTTCGGCGGCTCGGCCGCGTCGGGGGAGTGGAAGGTCTTCCTGGCCTGGCGGAACCGGACTCCGTTCGGCGTCACGGACAAGCACTTCAACAAGGACATCGCGTTCTTCGTCTTCGACTACCCGTGGCTGCGCGTCCTGCTCGGCTTCGGCTACTCGATCGTGCTGCTGTCCCTGGTCGCCGCGATCATCACCCACTACCTGTACGGCGGGTTCCGCCCGTCGGCGAAGGGCCAGAAGGCCTCCGGCGCGGCGCAGGTGCAGTTCTCGGTGCTGCTCGGCCTGCTGGTCCTGCTGAAGGCCTTTAGCTACTGGCTCGACCGCTATGGCCTGGCCGTGTCCGACAGCAAGCTGTTCACCGGTATCTCGTACACGGGTGACAACGCGGTCCTGCCCAGCAAGGAGATCCTCGCCATCATCGCGGTGCTCTGTGCCGCGCTGTTCTTCGCGAACGTCGTGCGGAAGACCTGGCTGCTGCCAGGCGTCGGCACCGTCGTACTGGTCCTGTCGGCCATCCTGCTCGGCGCGCTCTGGCCGGCGGCTCTGCAGCAGTTGCGGGTCCGCCCGAGCGAGCCGGTGAAGGAAGCGTCGTACATCACCAAGAACATCCAGGCGACGCGGCAGGCCTACGGTCTGGAGAAGACCAAGGTCATCAACTACGCCGCGACGACGACAGCGACCCCGAGTCAGCTGGTGGCTGACGCCGGTGTGCTGCCCGGTATCCGGCTGATCGACCCGAGTGTCGTCGGGCCGACCTTCGAGCAGTTGCAGCAGGTCCGCGGCTTCTACTCCTTCCCGACCGACCTGGACGTCGACCGGTACAGGGTCGGCAACGAGGTCCGCGACACCGTGATCGCGGTCCGCGAGGTGGAGATCGACCGGCTGCCGGCCGGCCAGCGCAACTGGAACAACGACCACACCGTCTACACCCACGGCTACGGCGTGGTGGCGGCCAACGGCAACCAGCGCGGCACGGACGGTACGCCGGTGTGGTCCTCCAAGGACCTGCCGCCGACCGGCGAGCTGGGCGACTACGAACCGCGCATCTACTTCGGTGAGCAGTCCCCGGACTACTCGATCGTCGGTGGCCCGAAGGGTGGATCGCCGGTCGAGCTGGACACGCCGGAAGGCAAGAACGGTGGCCCGCCGACCCTGAACACCTACACCGGCAAGGGCGGCGTACCGATCGGGTCGTTCGGCAACAAGTTGCTCTACGCCACCAAGTTCCGGGACGCGAACCTGCTGCTGTCGAGCCGGGTGAACAGCGACTCCAAGATCCTCTACGACCGCAACCCGCGCGAGCGGGTCGAGAAGGCCGCGCCGTGGCTGACGCCGGACGGCGACCCGTACCCGGCGATCGTCGACGGCCAGGTGGTCTGGATCGTCGACGGGTACACCACGTCGGCGAACTTCCCGTACTCGCAGAAGGTCGCGCTGGACGAGAGCACCCGCGACACCACCACCGGCCGGGGCACGGTCGCGCAGCAGCCGAGCGAGAAGATCAACTACATCCGCAACTCGGTCAAGGCGGTCGTGAACGCGTACGACGGTTCGGTCGACCTGTACGCGTGGGACGAGAGCGACCCGCTGCTGAAGACCTGGATGAAGGCGTTCCCGGACACGGTCAAGCCGCGTTCGGAGATCTCGCCGGCGCTGATGTCGCACCTGCGCTACCCGGAGGACATGTTCAAGGTGCAGCGCGACCTGCTCGCGAAGTACCACGTCGAGGACTCCACCACCTGGTACCAGAACAGCGACCTGTGGCGCGTGCCGGCCGACCCGACCGCCAACCCGGGCAGCGGCACGGACGCCTCCACGCCGGACCAGCCGCCGTTCTACCTTTCGCTGCGGATGCCGGACCAGACCGAGAACAGGTTCTCGCTGACGTCGGTCTACGTGCCGAACGCTCAGCGGGAGAACCTGACCGGCTTCCTGGCGGTCGACTCCGAGGCTTCGTCGGCTGACTACGGGCAGATTCGGATCCTCAAGCTGCCCGGCAACGTGCAGATCCCCGGACCGGGGCAGGTGTCGAACAAGTTCCAGACCGACGAGAGCATCAGACAGGCGTTGCTGCCGCTCAACCAGCCCAGCAGCGGCGCAAGAGCGACCTTCGGGAACCTGCTGACCCTGCCACTGGGTGGCGGTCTGCTCTACGTGCAGCCGGTCTACGCGACCCGCTCGAGCGGCGCCGGTAGCTATCCGGTACTGCGGTACGTGCTGGTCGGGTTCGGTGACCGGGTCGCGTACGGCACGACTCTGAAGGAAGCCCTGGAGAAGGTCTTCAACGCCGACGTCGAGACCGGGGAGAAGCCGCCGGGGACGAACCCGACGACACCTCCCTCGAACCAGACGATCAAGCAGGCGCTGACCGAGGCGCAGACCGCGTACGCGGCGGCGCAGGCGGCGCTGAGGTCCGGCAACCTGGCCGAGTACCAGGTGCAGGTCAACAAGATGAAGGCAGCCATCGACCGCGCGGTGGCGGCGGGAGCGACGCCCAATCCGTCGACGACGCCGACGCCGAACCCGACGCCCAACCCGTCGACGACGCCGACGCCGACCAGTCCGCCGACTTCTCCGACGGGCTGATAGTTCGGCACGCTGTTCATGACTCTGGGCGGTGACACCTCTTTGGTGTCACCGCCCAGAGTTTGTTTCCGGCGCAGTCTCTGGTGCTGCTTCCGGCGTTCGTCTCAGCTGGTTGTCTCCGGTGGTTGTCCACAGCCGGGAAACTCGTCGCGGATTCCGGCGGAAGCCGGTGCACCTTCTTTGGCAAGGAACCATTCACCCGCAGCTCCACACCGGGTGCTTCGCCTGAGGAGGCAGCCATGTCGTGTTCTTCGTCCTGGTCCGCGGTCCGGCCGACAACCCGTCGTATCGTGATCGGCGGTGCGATCGCCGCGTTGGGGGTACCGGCCGCACTGGGAGCCCTGGTGCCGACCACCGCGGCGGCGGGCCCTGCTTCACTGTCCCCGTCCGGTCACCACCGGACGCCGCCATCGACCCAGCCCCAATCGACCCAGCCTCCATCGACACAGCAGAGGGCGTGCACCTTGGACGGATTCGTCATCGACCACGTGCCCGGCGGCATCGGTACGCCGAGTGATTTCGAGTACGAGTGGGAGGACGTCGTCTTCCACAGCCGCGTCTGGGAGACCGGTCCCGATCCCGAGGGAGCGACCAAGGTCGACCTGACGGTCAAAACGATCCGGGGCGAGAAGCTGATCGACCTCGAGACGCTGCGGACCTACCTGACCGAGTACCACGAGCAGGACCCGGAGAGCTGGGAACTGACGCCGTTGGATGTGGGCGGCTACGGCGGCTACCGCACCGACGACCAGGTGTTCTACTTCATCTCGCCCGGGCTGGCCGCCGAGGTGTCGATCGACCGCACCCGTTTCGGCGAGGACGACCTGCTGACGACGGCGATGGGCTTCCACCCGGAAGACACCGCCTGACTCGACGCGGGGCCCACACCGCGGCGTTGACGGTGTGGGCCCACTGCGGGTGGCTTGCTGCCTCGCCTGGTAGCCGGCCTCGTGGATCAGCCAGACTTGCGGGTCAGCCGGTCTTGCGGGTCAGCCGGTCTCGCGGGTCAGCCGGTCTCGCGGGTCAGAGGATCGAGTTGGCGCTGACCGTGAAGCCGGTGGCGACGGGTGCTCCGGCGTTGGTGAAGCAGTTGACGTTGCGCACGTACAGATCCGGGCCCACCGGGCTGTTGGTCCAGAACGTGTTGAGTCCGCAGAAGTTCGAGTTCGCCCCGTAGGCGGTCACCTGGACCGTGTTCTGGGTGAAGGCGATCCGCGGGAAGGTGACCATCGACAAGCCGGGACCGGTCGCCATGATCGTGTTCGCGCCGGAGCCCAACACCGAGTTCAGGTTGGTGGTCGGCGGTCCGGCCGGTGGCTGGTTGAGGAAGTAGCCGTAGTACTTCGGCGGGATGGCAGCTCCGTACAAGGACACCTTGTACTGGTAGGTGAGGGTGAATCGCGTGTTCAGCAAGGCTCCGGCCGAGTTGAAGCAGAGCACCTTCACGGCCTGTCCACTCGCGCTGGAGGACCAACCCGAGACCTTGCACCGCGCGCCTGTTGCCGCATTGACAGCCGTGGCCTGCAGGCTGCCGTCCAAGGTTCCGCCGGCCACCAGGCCCGGGAACTTGACCAGCCACTGACCGACGCCGGTCGGCGTCGAACTGTTGCCGGCTCCGGTCGAGTTGTACTGGCTGACGAGCGCACCGGACGCGGCGGAATCGACGTACCCGTAGGGACCTGGCGCGGGACCACCTGACGCTCGGACGAAGAACGCGCTGAAGCTCGTCGGGTCGAGAGCGCCACCGACGCGGTAGCACCGGATGTTGATGATCTCGTCGGCACCGGACTGGAACCAGGTCTCTGCCTGGCACCAGTGCGGCGCGTCGTTGATCGCCGAGACGTGCACGACCCCGTTGGGCGCGCCCTGTCCCGGCAGCTTGACCTGGTATCGGCCGGGCGCGAGCACCACGACGGTGCTACCGGCCGGCCAGGTGCCGGTACCGATGGTGGTGCTCGTGATCTGGTTCCACAGCACCCAGCCCTTGCGGTCGGGTACGGCGGCGTCCGCGGGCCGGACGATGGTGAGGAACGTCGCCAGCATCAACAGACATGCTGCGAGGCGGGCAGGCAAAAGCAGTCGTGGCATCGGATTCCCCCCTGTAGGACCGATCACTGAGGAGATGCAAACATGCGCACTGAGCGATTTCAATAGCTCATCGTGACGCTCTGTATACAGAGCGTTTGATTGATCAGTACCCGACCAGCCGATGCAATCGGTGGAAGGTCTGCACGAATCCGAGCCGCGGCCAGGCTCTGGACGAGAGCAGATTCGTCACCCGCCAATCCGTCACTACGGAGGTGTATCCGACTTCGGCAGCCCAGTTGAGCACCGCTTCACCCAGGGCGCGCCCGGCCCCGAGTCCGCGCGCCTGCGGGAACACGGCCGCGAACGCGAGGAAGCCCGCGTTGTCAGGCTGGGCCACACCACCGTGCGCGCTGGACTTCTCGATCGAGCACCCGATCGCCGAGCCGATCACCACACCGTTGCGCTCAGCAACGAACGTCGCGTAGTCCCGGTCCTCGATCGACTGTTCCCAGTCCGCCCGCGCTTCCTCGAGTGTCGGCACCTCCCCGGCGCTGAACACCGGCGACGCTCCTTGGTACTGCGGCAAGACGAGATCCAGCTCGGCCAGGACCTGAATGTCGTCGCGCCGAGCCCGGCGTACGGTCAAGCCGGGTCTCGGCGGCAGCGGCTCGGCCGGCACCGGGCGTACGGCATGCGCGTGCTGCGCCCCGAAACCCAAACGGAACCAGGCATCCACCATCTCCGCCTCATCAGGCACCACCACGTACTGCGCAGTCTTCCCGTCCGCGACCCACTTGGTTGCCGCCACCCCGTAGAGCTCCCGGATGCACTCCGGATCTCGCGCAGCCTGCCCAGCGCGCTCAACCCAGACGTTGTCCCCCCATACCGGCGAAGGCTTAGGGGCTCCCAGCAAATACCCGGTGACCTCACCGTCCTCCACCAGCACAGCCCCCGAGGCACCCTCGGTCTCCCACGCTGCAGTCACCTCGACCAGCGCAAGCACCGGATCCTCATACTCCGCCGGCAACAACGGATGCCGCACCCGATGCCTCCGCTGCCGCTCAGCCAGCAGTCGCCCCGCCGCCACCAGATCAGCCGTCCCGAACGGCCGAATCACCCCTTCGCCCATACCCGGACGCTACGCCGCCCACCCCGATCCACGACACACCTTTCCCCTCCCAACCCTCGATTTGGACTACCGGCCAACATCCCCTAAACTAAAGACACAACGACGCGGGGTGGAGCAGCTCGGTAGCTCGCTGGGCTCATAACCCAGAGGTCGCAGGTTCAAATCCTGCCCCCGCTACAAAAGAAGGCCCGGACCACTAGGTCCGGGCCTTCGCCTTTCCCAGGCAAACTGTGATCCCCACGCCTGCGGCACGCTCGCTCCTTGTCCGTCACTCACACGCCGCCAGCTCCCACCCGCCCTCGTGCGCGGCTCCTCCGTCGCCTGCTTAGCGAACAGCCACCTGGTTGCCGCGCGGGAGAAGTTGGTGGCCAACTGTGATCCGCGTAACACCAGCCGTCTTGCGCAGGACCCGTGGTCGCGCCTCCTCCGCTCGTTCGTCGAGGTCAGCTCTGCGTGGCCGATCCTCTTGCTGGTGGTTAGCACCTTTCGGCTAGTGCACAAATTCCGGTTCTCGGCCTCCGGATCAGCTGTTGGCAAGAGACGGCGTACTAGCTCTGTGTTGGTGTTGACCAGGTGTGGCCGCGTGTTAGTAGGAGGGCTGCGACGGCGGCCGTTGTGGCCAGGGTGGCTGAGCCGCTTTCGGTTGCTGTGTGGGCGAAGGCGACCGGGGACAAAATCACCGGTGGTCCCGTCGATGAGGACGTTGACGACGCCGTGCGCGAGTGCGACCGGCCAGATGCTGCCGGAGCGGTCCTTAAGCCAGGCGTAGAAAACGCCTGCGGCGGTGACCGTTGCGACGACGGTCGGTACGACGACCCAGCGGCTCCGGATGTTGTTGTAGGTCGTGGTGAACACCATCAGCGGTACGTGGAACATGCCGTGCACGAACCCCACGGCAAGCGCTGCGCGGCGCTTCGACACCAGCAGCTGGAGCGGATCGGCCGGCTGACACCTCGTGAGACCGAGCTCCTGCTGTCGGTCGCGCGCGGCCTGACCAACGCCGAGATCTCCGCGGAGTACCACATCAGCCTCTCCACCACGAAGACGCACGTCGGCAACCTGCTGACCAAGCTCGCCGCCCGAGACCGGGTGCAGCTGATCATCAGGGCGTACGAGGCGGGCCTGATGCGTTGAGGTGGATCCAGTAGCGGCGTACCGGGCTGGTGGGGTCTGTACGGGTTTCGAGGATGCCGCCGTTGGCTTCGATGGTTTTGGCAGAGGCTTGGTTGTCGGTGGTGCAGATGAGGAGGACTCGATCCATGTGGCGGGCGCGGGCTTCGTCGAGGATCTGGCCTAGGGCCCAGGTTGCGAGGCCTTGGCCGCGGGCCGAGGGGCGGATGCCGTAGCCGATGTGGCCGGTTCGGTCGTTGTGGTGGTGTCGGAGGCGATGGCGCCTTGGACCCGGTCGCCTTCCATGATCCATCGGCAGGTGGCGTGCTCCGAGTTGGCGTTCACCCGGTCGACCCACTTGGCGAATCCCTCGGGCGAGTTGACCTCGTCGGTCGGGTCCAGGCCGAACCCGTCTTCGTGGAGGCCCGGGCCCCACTCCTCATGCGCTTCGAGCCATTCGGCGTGCAGGGTGATGGTCGGCGCGATCAGGCGAGGCATGCGTCAACCCTAACGACGCCCAAGTCCCTGCGTTGACAGGCCAGCTGCACGCGCCGACCCTGCTGAGTGACTCCTGATAGTCGGCTGAGAAGTTGGCGGTTCGGACGTGTTCGGGGTGTTCGGCTCGTTAGGCTGGTGAGACGGAACAGAGGAGTGGTACATGAGCCTGATCGGAGCCCTCGTCGGGTTCGTCCTGACGGCGTTCATCTTGGTGTTGATCGCGCGCATGTTGCTGGATTGGGCCGGCGTGGCAGGGGCCGGCAGCCCGCCGTGGGTGAGCCGGGCACGGACGATCACGCACGCCTGGACCGAGCCCGTACTCGAGCCGGTACGCCGCCGCGTCCGCCCGGTGCGCCTCGGCGGAATCTCGCTCGACCTCGCCTTCACGATTGTCTTCCTGGCGGCCCTGATCCTGAGGTCGATCGCCTTCAGCTTGTAGCCACCGCAGAGATTCACGTCGAGGATGCACCACCCGCCGCGCGGTGGAACCTCGACGCGAGACGATCGAACGCCACCGCAAGCTCGTCCCCGTCGATCACCTCGATGTCGACGTCGAGGTGTGTCAACCACAGCGCCAGCCCGTATGGGTCGTCGGCACCCAGTTCGAGCTGGCACGTGGACTCGTCGATCGCCTCGATATCGACCGGGATGGGGAGCTTCGCGGCGACCTCGGCGGCGGGCGCATGGACGAGTACCCGGGCGCGGTACTTCCAGGCCCCTTTGCTGATGCGTCCGACGACGTACTCGACGACATCGTCCGCCGGGAGCACGCGCGGCTGGAACCGCGCACCCGTCGGTGCGTGCAAGACCATGCGGTCGACCCGGAAGACCCGCCAGTCGTCACGGTCGAGATCCCACGCGAGCAGGTACCAGAGCGGTCCCCAGCTCACCAGCCGTTGCGGTTCGGTGTTGCGGGCCACTTCGTTGCCGCCGGGCTTCGTGTATCCGAACCGGAGCCGCTCGTGGCCGCGGACCGCGGCAGCGATCGCGCCGAGTACCGAGAGATCGAGTGGCGGCTGAGTCCCTGGAACGACGCTCGTCGCTTCGCGTACCGCCTCGACGCGCCGACGCAGCCGCGAGGGCAGCACTTGCTCAAGCTTCGCGAGCGCGGTGAGCGAGGTCTCTTCGACTCCGAGCCTCTGGGTCGCCACCACACCCAGTCCGACCGCGACGGCGACGGCCTCGTCGTCGTCGAGCAGTAGCGGGGGCATCGCCGTACCAGCGGCCAGCCGGTACCCGCCCGCGACGCCGGGGCGCGCGTCCACGGGATAGCCGATCGACCGCAGTTTGCCGATGTCGGCGCGCACGGTCCTCGTGCTCACCTCGAGCCGGCCGGCGAGCTCGGCGCTCGTCCAGTCGCGCTTGAGCTGGAGCAGTGACAGCAGTTCGAGCAGGCGGACCGAGGTCTCCAACATGTTCTCGATCATTCCAGCAATTGCGGAAGCTGCCCTGCCGCATTGTCTGGAAACGTCACTGTCATGAATCAGAACAACGCACTCACACCGTTCCGCATCGACATCCCGCAGGCCGACCTAGACGACCTGCGTGCCCGGCTGGCCCACACGCGGTGGCCGATCCCCGTGCCGGGCCGAGACGATCGCTCTGACTTCAGCCGCGGCATCCCGCAGGTGTATCTGGAAGAGCTTGCCGAGTACTGGCGCGACGGATTCGACTGGCGTGTGCAGGAGGAGAAGCTCAACGAGTACGAACAGTTCTCGACGGTCGTGGACGAGCAGACGTTCCACGTCGTCCACGTGCGATCGGCGAACCCGGAGGCCACCCCGCTGATCCTGAACCATGGTTGGCCGGGCTCGTTCGTGGAGTACCAGCGACTCATCCCGCTGCTGACCGACCAGTTCCACGTGGTCATCCCGTCGCTGCCTGGCTTCGGGTTCTCCACCCCGCTGTCGGGGACCGGCTGGGAGCTGGCGCGGACGACGGAGGCCTACGCCGAGATCATGACGCGTCTCGGCTACGAGCGGTTCGGGGCCCATGGCACCGACATCGGTGCGGGCACCACCGGCCGCCTCGCGGCGGTCTACCCGGAGCGCGTCATCGGCACACACCTCGGCGCCGACCCTCGGTGGCTCGGGTTGGTCGGCGACAAGTTCCCCTACCCCGACGACTTGTCCGATGACGAGATCGCCCAGCTAGAGGCAATACGCACCGAGGATGCGGCCGATCGCGGGTATCTCCTGATGCACAACCATCGTCCCGACACGATCGGCGCGGCGCTCACCGACTCGCCGGTCGGTCAGCTCGCGTGGATCGCCGAGAAGTTCATGACCAGAACCGGCGGCGACTACCGGACGCCGGACGAGTCGGTCGACCGCGACCAGCTCCTCACGAACATCAGCCTGTACTGGTTCACCCGCAGCGGCGCGTCGAGCGCGCAGTTCTACTACGAGGCCGAGCACTCCGGACTCGACTTGGTGATGGCCTCCGGCGTGCCGTCCGGATGGGCTGTGTTCGGCACCCACCCGCTCATTCGCCGCGCGTTGGACCCGTGGAAGGCGATCGGCCACTGGAGCGAGTTCACCGAGGGCGGTCACTTCCCCGCGATGGAGGCGACGGAGCTGCTCGCGGACGACATCCGCACCTTTTTCCGCGGCATTTCCTGACCCCGCGTCGAGGCTCGCTCGGCCGACCGGCGCATGCGGCGGGGTATTGAGGTATCGATTCGTCTTCCTGATCGGTGTAGCTCTTGTGTGCGGTTCTACCCGGCAGTTAGATGAGCGCCTCTGTTGCACCCCGCCCTTCGACAGGAGCATTTGATGTTCGCGATCATTGCCGCAGTAATCTTCGGACTCGCCCTCATTCTCGACTGGGCGAACGCCACCGTCAGCGACGCGTTCACGCCGCAGACCTTGCTGATGGCCGGCCTGCTGTGCATCGCCCTCCACCTGGCCGGCATCGGTACCGCGAAGTGGGGTCGCCGGCGCTAATTGGTCATGCGGGTCCGGCATGGGATCCATGCCGGACCGTCGCTACTCAGCTCGCCCAGCCGTGCCTAGCGTTGAAGCATGGACAAGAACACGAAGGTCGCCTTTCTCGGACTCGGCTCGATGGGCGCACCGATGGCGCGACGCGTCCTGGCGGCCGGCTATCCATTGACCGTCTGGAACCGCTCGCCCGCCCGTACTGCGGACTTCGCGGAAGCCACTGTCGCGGACTCCCCGGCTGACGCTGTCCGTGAAGCCGACGTGGTGATCACGATGCTTGCGGACCCGGCGGCGGTGCGCGATGTTGTGGGCGCTTTCGCGAAGTCGATGAAGCCGGGCAGTGTGCTGATCGACGCCTCTACGATCGGGCCGTCGGCCGTTGCGGAGCTGGCCGAGTTGCTGCCCGCCGGAGTCGAGTTGATCGACGCGCCTGTGATGGGAAGCGTCGATCGGGCCGCTAGCGGCGAACTTTTGCTGCTGGTCGGTGGCAACGCCGATCCAGTACTTCCGCTGCTCGAACTCTTCGGCACGGTCAACCGCACCGGGCCGGTCGGTACTGGCGCAGCCCTGAAACTCGTGCTGATCAACGCGGTCGTGAACGGTGTCGCCGTGGTGGGCGAAGCGATGGCGCTGGCCGATGCCTTCGGGTTGCCCGAGGCTCAGGTCAAAGCAGCCCTTGGGGCGTCGCCCTTGGGCGGCATCGCAGGCCGGGCGTTTGCCGATGGCGTCTATTACCCGGTTCGCCTCGCGGCCAAGGATGTAGCGCTCGCCACTGCGACCGCTGACCTGCCCGTGGCGAACGCAGTACACGCCAGGTTGACTGCTTATCCAGCGGCCGCCGAGGAAGACCTCAGTCAGATCGTCAAGTATTTCAGGGGTTGACCAGGGGCAAAACCGGTGCGTTGAGCAACAGTCCGGCGGAGAAAGCGGCCGAGGTGCTCGAGCGAGTGAAAGTAGTCGTTGGCCAACAGGTCGACCTGGCGGCCGGCGACCGAGGCGACTTCGAGGATCTCGCCACGCAGTACCGGATCGCGAACGAACACACGTCCTGAGGGGAGGACGGCGAGTCGGGCCGGCGCCGCGGAATTGTCGGTCGCGGGTGCGACGGTGTTGCGATGAGCGAGCGAGTGCGGGTTGCGGCTGTCATCCAGCGAGACGATCGGGTTCTGATGGTTCGGGAACGGGTTCAGACCGGACCCGGGCGGCACGACGGACCGGAGTACTGGACCCTGCCGGGTGGAGGGATCGAGCTCGACGAGGAGCCTGAGCTGGCGGTGCGGCGGGAGGTTCTCGAAGAGGTCGGGCTCGAGGTGACGGCGGCGCGCGAGGTTGCGCAGGTGCCGTACCCCTCGGGGATGACCACGGTCTTTCGGGTCGAGGTCGCGGATGGGGAGCCGCTGCTTGGGGTAGATGACCTCGGGTGCAGTTGCCCGCGGATGGTTGGGCTGGAGTGGGTTGAGGTTCCTCCGATGACAAGTCAGCACGGCGGCTCGCCTGTGCCCTTGCTCATCTACTGCTGGTGAGTCGGGCTGCGGTGCGCTTGACTTCAAGTGAGGTTTAACTAGAAAGATTTGTGCCATGAAGATCTCAGGACAGGTTCCCAGTCAGGCTGATGTTGAGGCGATCGTCGCCCTGGTGGCGGCGGTGGAGGAGGCGCAGAGCAAGGAGGACGCTGATGCGTTCCTTGCGCTCTTCCGCGATGACGATTCGTTGTGGGTGACGGGGCACGGGAAGCGGCTGTACGGGCGCGAGACCATCTCCGAGTTCACCCGGCGCGTACTGCCCGGTGCGACCAAGGAGTCGTATGCGACCTACACGCCCGATCACCTGCTCTTCGTCCGTCCCGACATCGCGGTCGTCAACGTCAACCAGAAGTACGCTCTTCGCCCCGGCTCGACCGCCGAGCTGCCGGTGGAAACGGGCAGCCCGGTCTACTTCCTCGCCAAGGACGACGGCGAATGGCGGATCGCCGCAGCCCAGAACACAGTCGTCGTACCGGAGGGCTGATCGCCTAGTCAGCCTGGGGCTCAGCGGTTGACGGCCAGTTCGCCGAGTTCGGACCAGTCGGACTGGTCGAGTTTGAAGTTGACGATGCGCGGGGTTTCCACCAGGTGGGGCGGGAGGGTCGACTGCGCGGCCTTGAAGTGCGGGGAGTTGACGTGGGCGCCGGCCGCGGCATCGTCGGCGAAGGCTTCTACCAAGACGTACTCGTCAGGGTCGTCGAGACTGCGCGACCAGTCGAACCACAGGCAACCCGGTTCGGCGCGGGTGGCGGCGGTGAAGTCGGCGGTGATGGCGGCCCAGTCGTCGGCGTGCTCGGGCAGCACCTTGAACTTGGCGGTGATGAAGATCATCGAGGGGCTCCCTGAAGGCTGAGGACTGGTCAGCCCGATGCTAGGTGCCTGAGCCGCCGGGGGAGCGATTGGCCTCACCCTCACGGGTTGTCACGTAAGACGGAAGGTTGCGGAAGGCAACGTGTTGCACAGAGCTCGCAGCACCTGGCTGCCTGCGGTTCGTCAGGCGGCGAGGGGGCGGGTTTGGTTGCGGGCTGCCCAGACTGCGCGGCGGAGTTTGAACTTGTCGGGGTAGCCGGCGGCCTTGCCGATCAGGTAGACGTCGTGGCTGCGCATGTTGACCACGCCGGCGACGAACCAGACCGGGTTTCCCTCGGCCAGCATCGTGATGATCATCTGTTGCTTGCTGTTCTCGGACATCCTGACCCTCTCCTCGGTCTGTGGTTCCTGCTTTCACTGATACGTCGGATCAGGACCGGCGATTTGGACATGCCGGCGGAACTTTTTCGGGCGAAACCCAGATTTGCCGGTCGATGATCACGCCCCGTGACAGCGGCAACAGTCAGCGACTGGGAAGGCCGGGGAAAACGAATGCCCCGATCGATGATCGGGGCATTCGTCCGTGCGGGTCCCGGGGGGAGTGGGACCTCCACACGTGGGGGGATCTCGAATTTATCCCCGGCGGGGGTCACGGCACAGCACTTCGCCAGCTCAATTCGACGCATTCGCCGAGCGGTCGAATCATGCGCCCAACGGTCGGATCGCGGGTTCTTTCGGGGTCCGCGGTCGGGGACGGCTCAGCGGTCAGGGGTGGCTCAGCGGTCAGGGCCGGCTCAGCGCGCCGTACGACGACGGTAGAGCACCGACGCGAGAGTGGTCGAGAAGGCCAACAGGCCGATGCACCAGGCGAGCGCGATCCAGGCGGTGGAGCCGATCGGCGTACCGGTCAGGAAGCCGCGGACCGCTTCGATCACCGGCGTGATCGGCTGGTGCTCGCTGACCGGCCGGAGGAAGGCCGGCATCGTCTCGGTGCGGACGAACGCGCTGCTCAGATAGGGCAGGAACAGCATGAAGAAGCTGAGCGTGCTCGCCGACTCGACCGACTTCGCGATCACGCCGAGCGCTGCGGCGAGCCAGGACAGCGCGATCACATAGAGCAGCAGCAGCCCGATCGCCGCGAGCCAGCCGACCGCGCCGGCGTTCGGGCGGAAGCCCATTGCGAGCGCGGCCAAAACGACGACCGTGGTCGAGACCGCGTTGCGCGCGACGCTCGCGGTGACGTGTCCGGTCAGGACCGCGAAACTGCGGATCGGTAGCGACCGCAGTCGGTCGATCATGCCCGTCGTCATGTCGTCGGCGACCGCCATCGCCGTGTTCGCGGCGCCGTATCCGGTGGTCAGCAGCAGGATGCCGGGCACGACATAGTTGATGTACTGCGTACCGGTGTCGATCGCGCCGCCGAAGACGTAGACGAACAGCGCCATCATCAGCAGCGGCAGGAGGATCGACACGAACAACGTGTCGACGTTGCGCCGGGTCAGCCGCACGCTCCGCTCGACCATCGTCGCGACGTCGCTGACGGCGGCCGCGAAGCCGTGGTGAGTGCCCTGGTGAATGGTCATCTGCGTTCCCTAAGCGATCAGAGCTGGGCGTGAGCCGATCTCGGCCGATGACGGGCGAGCCGCGGTCAAGGTGAGGAAGACGTCGTCGAGCGTGGGCCGGTGCGACGAGACGCGGGCCGGTGACAGGCCGTTGTCCCGGAGCTGATCGAGGACCTGCCACAAGTGGTCGGCCGAACCGTTGGAGGGAAGGTTGAGGAGCTGCCCCTCGTGGTGGCCGCCGAGCAACTCGGTCGCCGCCTGCGCGGTGGGTTCGTCGGTGAAGTACAGCTCGATCCGTTCGCCGCCGACCTGCGTCTTCAGGGCGTCGGCGGTCCCTGACGCGGTGATCCGGCCGCCGTCGAGCAGGACGATCCGGTCGGCGAGACGGTCGGCCTCCTCGAGGTACTGGGTGGTGAGGAGGATCGTCGTCCCGTCGCGGACCAGCTCGCCGATCGCGTCCCACATCGTCAGCCGGCTGGCCGGATCGAGTCCGGTGGTCGGCTCGTCGAGGAAGATCACGCGTGGCCGGGCGACCAGGCTCATCGCGAGGTCGAGGCGGCGCATCATGCCGCCCGAGTAGGTCTTGGCGCGCCGGTTCATTGCCGTGACCAGGTCGAACCGCTCGATCAGTTCGTGCGCGCGCCGGATCGCCGCGGCCTGGCCCAGATGCATCAGCCGGCCGACCATGACGAGGTTCTCCAGGCCGGTCTGGTTGTCGTCGACCGCGGCGTACTGGCCGGTCAGGCTGATCACGCCGCGGACCTTGGTGGGTTCGCGGACCACGTCGTACCCGGCGATCGTCGCCACCCCGGCATCGGGGCGGGTTAGCGTCGCCAGGATCCGGACCGTGGTGGTTTTGCCCGCTCCGTTGGGGCCGAGCAATGCGAGCACGGACCCCTCCTGCACCCCGAGGTCGATGCCTTGCAACACCTCGGTCGATCCATACGACTTCCGCAGGCCGGTCGCCTCGATGATCATGCTTCTCCCTCACTGCGTATGATCTACGCTAATTAGCGTAGCAGGTACGCAGTACGGGTTTCTAGACTGAGGTGGTGGAGACGAGTGAGCAGCCCGACCTGCCGCCGGACGTCGCGCTGATGTGGGGGCTGCGAGACGTCACCAGGCGCGGGCCGAAGCCGTCGCTGGCGGTCGAGGACATCGTGCGCGCTGCGATCGAGCTCGCGGATGCCGAGGGACTGGCCGCGGTGTCGATGGCCCGGGTGGCCGAGCGGCTGGGCAACTCGACGATGGCGCTCTACCGGCATGTGAAGAACAAGGACGAGCTGCTCGTACTGATGTCGGATGCCGCGCTCGAGCGCCCCGAGCCGTTGCCCGAGGGGGCCGACTGGCGGACCGGGCTGACCTTCTGGACGGCCGGAGTACTGGCCGCGGTACGTCGACACCGCTGGTACTCGCAGCTCCCCATCACGGGTCCGCCCGCCGGACCGAACAACCTCGCCTGGCTCGACTCCGCGCTCGGCGCTCTGAAGGACACGGGCCTGAGCGAGGAGAGCAAGCTCGGGGTGGTGATGGGGTTGATGACGTACGTGCAAGGCGAGATCCGCCTCAGCATGGAACTGGCGGAGGGCTCCGCCGGCAACCCGGATGCCTTCAGCCGGTACGGCGCCACGCTGGCCCGCGTGGTCGATCCGCGTCAGCTCCCTGCGCTGGCCGAGGTACTCGCATCCGGTGTCTTCGACGAGGTGGTCCCGTTCGACGAAGCGGACGAAGCCGACTTCGACTTCGGCCTGCAGCTGTTTCTGGACGGCCTCGCCGGCTTCATCGAACGGACCTGCCCACCGGATGCTGGTTGACCGACCTGGTCAGAGGAACTTGGGGACCAGCCGGTCGGCGGTGTGAAGCACGACGGCGAGCGGCCGGGTGAGGATCGCCGCGAGGGTTCCGAGCGGACGTCCGCGGCGCCTCGTCGAGACCCGTGGCGGGAGCGTCGCGAACAACGTGGCGAGGCCCGGAAGCGGACGCACAAAGATGGTCAGCTCGACGATCTGTCCTTGCGGGTTGCAGCTGACCAGGTTGACGGCCTCGAGTTCCACTCCACGAACGGTCGCATTGAAGGTGAACGAACGCGCATCGCCAAGCGCCAGGGGTTCGCTGGTGCGCAGGTTGTCGAGGACGGCGAAGATGTCGCGGTGCAAGGCCGTCACTTCGTCCCTGCCCTCGAAGGCCACTCGGGTCGTCATCGGGGAGTGGAACACAACATCGGGTGCCAGCAGTTCGGCGACCGCGTCGCCGTCGCCGCGTTCCGCGGCCGCGCGCAACGCGTTGACCGTCACTGACGCGGCTGAGGTGGACAGGTCGGTGGGATCGGACATGAGGGCCTCTCTCCTCGGTCGCACGTACAGGTGGCCGATCGCCGTCCCGGAGAAGCTTCATCGGCTCAGGGTCAGGCCGGCCGCGGCAGGCAGGAGGCGGTCGGAGATGACCGACTCAGGTCAGGGTGATGATGGCGTCGGCGGAGGGTTTGGTGGCGGCGATCAGTTTGGCGTTCGCTTCGTCGGAGCCGTAGGTGCGCTCGTGGGCCTCCTGTGGTGAGCGGCCGAAGAGCCGGTGCCGCGCCTCCAGGCGTGCGTGGCGTAGGTCGTCGTCGAGGTCGACGTACCAGCACTCGTCGAGCAGTGTCCGACCGGTTGCCCATGGCACCTGATCGAAGAGCAGATAGTTGCCTTCGGTGACTACCAGCGTGGTCTCCGGTGGCACCGGAATGCTGGCTGCGATGGAATCCTCGATCGACCGGTCGAACCTCGGCGCCCAGATCGTCTCGTCCGCCGAGTCCTTCAACCGCTTGAGCAAGGCAACGAACCCGTACCCGTCGAACGTCTGCGGCGCACCCTTCACCGCGGCCAGCCCGAGATCCTCGAGCGCCGACTGGGCCAGGTGGTAACCATCCATCGGGACCAGGATGACCTGGTGGCCAGCGGCAACGAGTTCGGCGGTGAGTTGTTCGGCGTACGTCGACTTGCCGGCGGCGGGCGGGCCGGTGATGCCAAGGATCGCGCGTCGCCCGCGGGTCGCGAGCGCGACGGCCCGGCGCAACGCGTCTTCTCGATTCAGCTCCACCCGGAGATCTTGTCAGCCGCCGTCGACACTGCCCAGGTCTGCCCCAGATCACTCTCGTGCTGCTGCCCCACCAACCGCCGAGCCACCGACCCGACTCCTTCCAGCTGTAGGAACCCCGTGCTCGAGGTGTCAGGCAGGCGGCGGCCGAGGGTTGTGATCGAATCGAGGCAGCGGGCCGTGCCGAGGATCGCCCAGCCTGGTCTGGTCTCGGGGGACAGGTCGAGGTCCTCGGCCAGGAGGAGTTCACCGTCGAGCCACGCTCGCTGTGACGACCGCATAGTGCCGCCCACCTCGCCGTGCCGCCCGAACACCAACGACTCGCGGATCACCGCCCAGCAGTTCGCCTCCAACACGACTTCGGTGGATCTCGTGACCTCAGCCCCCTCCGCGACCACGAACGGCTCACCGTGCCAGGTCAGCTGCGCGCCATCGGTGAGCGAGATCGACACATCCCAGCTGGCCGATCCGCCCCGCATCGCATAGGCGACCGTACCGGCGGTCTCGATGATCTCGACTCGCACCGGACCTTTGATGTCGACTTGAATCTCGACTCGATCTCCCGCCAGCAACAAGGCAGAGGCCGCGATCAGCGCGACCCGGACGACCCCGTCCGGTGCCGGCAGCCGGCGTGGTGAGAGCAGTCCGGTCGTGAGCAGGCACCGATCGCGAACCTGATCGGCGGCGACCTCAATGCGCGTGAGCATGGGTGTGCGTGATGAGCTCCCCGTCGTCACCGACATGCGAGTGCGGAGCCATCGGTCCGGGATCCACCGGCGTGTGCGAACCATTTCGGACCACCGCGGTCATCGCGAGTACCCACGCCTTCAGCCGAAGTACCGAATCCGGATCCGTGCGCGACAACGCGAGTACCGGCTTGCCGCTCCGGGCCACCTCTGCGTCCGCGACCATCCGCGGTACGTCGACGCCGACGTACGGGGCGAGGTCGGTCTTGTTGACCACGAGCAGATCGGCCCGCGCGATCCCGGGACCGCCCTTGCGCGCGACATCGCCGCCGCCCGCGACGTCGAGAACGAAGATCTGAGCATCCACGAGCGCGGGGGAGAAGGTCGCAGTCAGGTTGTCGCCGCCGGACTCGACCAGTACGACGTCGAGCGGGGCGAAGTCGCGTTCGAGGTCTTCCACCGCGATCAGGTTCGGCGTGACGTCGTCGCGGATCGCCGTGTGGGGGCAGGCGCCGGTCTCGACGGCCCGGATCCGTTCGGGGTCGAGTACGCCGGCCGCGCGCAACATTCGCGCGTCCTCGTCGGTGTAGATGTCGTTGGTGATGACGCCCAGCTCGAGCTCGGCCGACAGCTCGCGGCAGATCATCGCGATCAGCGAACTCTTGCCGGTACCAACTGGTCCGGCGACGCCCAGGCGGAACGAGCGGTTGTTGTCAGGCATGGAATAACCTCATTCTCTCGACGGCATGAGCTTGTGCGAACACCTCGACCAGCGGAGCCCCGTACGCCGGTACCTCGGCCGGCGTCGTCGTCCGGCTGACGGCGGTGACGAGTTCCTCGATGTCTGGATGGAGTCTCAGCAGCCAACTCGCCGCTTCGGCCGGATCGACCGGCAGCAACTTGAGCGAGGCGGCCACGACGGTCTGCGCGTCGTCGTACCCGATCAGCCTTGCGGTCTGTTCGGCTGACAACCCGGTCACGGCCGCGACGACGCCGACGACAACCGGTCGTGCGATCTCCGCGTCGGCTTTCAAGAACTCTGCTGTGGAAGGCCAAACTCGGCATGCCAACCGTAGGTAGGCGCGCCCTTGCCGGCGAGATGCCGCTCGGAGAGCCTGGCTCGGAGTACGCGCTGCCCAGGCGGCTTCGGCCTGTTCCACCAGTTCGCCATCGAGGGTGAGTTGGCGCGCGACCACCGCCGTCGCGGCCTCGACCCGGACGATGGTCCGCAATCGGTCAGCGGCGTAGCTCGCCACATCGGCGAGCCGTGTGCCGTCGGCTCCCAGGCCGGCGCGGACGGCCGGCTCCAACCCCGCCGACTGCGTATGGCCGCCGGTGGGCAGGCGCGCGTCGGCGAGCATCAGCGCGACCAACTCGGGGGAGCCCATCAGAACAGGTTGTAGAGCTGGGCGAGCGGAAGCTGTTCCGCCGGGGACGGTTCGATGAGTTCGCCGTCGACCTTGATGGCGAACGTCTCGGGGTCGATGTCGATGCTCGGCAACGCGTCGTTGTTCTTCATCTGCGCCTTGCCGATGTCGCGCGTCGGTCGGACGCCTTCGAGGCGTCTTTTCAGCCGCAGCCGATCGGCGAGCCCGTCGTCGAGGGCGGCGGGGGACACGAACGAGATGGACAGATCCGCGCCGATCGCGTCACCGAACGCCGGCCGCATCAGCACCGGCTGCGGCGTGGGGATGGACGCGTTCGGATCGCCGAGCGCGGCCCACGCGATCGCCCCGCCCTTGATGACCAGCCGCGGCCGCACCCCGAAGTACGCGGGATCCCAGAGCACGAGATCGGCCAGCTTGCCCACCTCGACCGATCCGACGACGTGATCGATGCCATGGGCAACGGCCGGGTTGATCGTGTACTTCGCGACGTACCGCCGTGCACGTTCGTTGTCGGCCGGCAGGCTGGTGCCGAGCGATCCGCGCCGCGCCTTCATCACGTGCGCCACCTGCCAGGTGCGGGTGATCACCTCGCCGATCCGCCCCATCGCTTGTGCGTCCGACGAGGTCACCGACAGCGCGCCGAGGTCGTGCAGGATGTCCTCGGCGGCGATCGTGGTCGCCCGGATCCGCGACTCGGCGAAGGCAAGATCCTCCGGTACGTCGGGGCTCAAGTGGTGGCAGACCATGAGCATGTCGAGGTGCTCGGCGACGGTGTTCACCGTGTGCGGCAGCGTGGGGTTGGTCGAGCCCGGGATGACGTGCGGGTGGCTCGCGATGGAGAGGATGTCCGGTGCGTGGCCGCCGCCGGCGCCCTCGACGTGGAACGCGTGGATCGACCTTCCGGCGATCGCGTTCAGCGTCGACTCGACGAATCCGGCCTCGTTCAGGCTGTCCGCGTGCAGGGCGACCTGGAGGCCCCAGTCGTCGGCAGCCTTCAACGCGGCATCGATCGCCGCGGGTGTGGAACCCCAGTCCTCGTGCACCTTGTAGCCGGCCGCGCCCGCGAGCGCCTGCTCGGTCAGCCCCTCGGCGCTGACCGTGTTGCCTTTGGCGAGCAGCAACACGTTGAGCGGAAAGGCGTCGAGGGCGCGGTGCATCTGCGCGAGATGCCAAGCCCCGGGCGTGACCGTGGTCGCTTTCGAACCTTCGCTCGGCCCGGTCCCGCCGCCGACGATCGTGGTGATCCCGGTCGCCGAGGCTTCGTGCAACTGCGACGGCGACAACAGGTGCACGTGCGAGTCGATCGCCCCGGCGGTCAGAATCCGCCCCTCGCCGGCAATGACGTCGGTCGAGGGACCGATCCGCAGCTCCGGGTGCACTCCGTCCGCGATGTCAGGATTGCCGGCCCGCCCCAACGCCACGATCCGACCATCCCGGATCCCGACGTCCGCCCGCACGATCCCCCACCAGTCGAGCACGAGCACGTTGGTGATCACCGTGTCGGGCGCCCCCTCGGCCCGCGTCGCCGTACCCTGCGCCATCGACTCCCGGATCGACTTCCCCCCACCGAAGATCGCTTCCTCGCCCCCGACCGTGCGATCTTCCTCCACCTCGATCCACAAATCCGTATCACCCAACCGAACCTGGTCACCAACCGTCGGCCCATACAACGCGGCGTACGCCGCCCGCGAGATCTCAACCATGGGTTGCCGCCGGGGCGGTCTCGTCGGCTGGGCTCGGCTTGATCTGAATGCCGGGCACCTTCCGTTGGCCGCCGAGTGCTACCGCTGCGACCTCCTTCGACGCTCCGGGTTCGAAGCGTTGCGACGTTCCGGAAGGGATGTCGAGGCGGAAGCCATCCGCGGCCGCGCGGTCGAAGGCGAGGGCGGTGTTGGCGTCCGGTAGGTGCAGGTGCGAACCGATCTGGACTGGGCGGTCGCCGGTGTTGACGATCACCAGCGTCAGCTTCTCGCGGTTGGCGTTCAGTTCTATCGTTCCTTCGGCGACCCGCACGGCCCCTGGGCCATTTCTGTTCATCAGATGCCTTCAGATGATTGGGTTGTGGATGGTGACGAGTTTGCGGCCGTCCGGGAAGGTGGCTTCTACCTGGACGTCTTCCAGGAGCTCCGCGACGCCGTCCATGACCTGGTCTCGGGTGAGGACCAGGCGGCCTTGTTCCATCAGGTCTGCGACGCGGGCGCCTTCGCGGGCTCGTTCTATGACCCAGGTGCTGAGCAGGGCGACCGCCTCGGGGTGGTTGAGGCGTACTCCCCGGGCCAGGCGGTCGCGGGCGACCATCCCGGCCACGGAGAGCAGCAGCTTCTCGATTTCGGACGGGGTGAAGTTCACGCCTGCGCCGCCAGCACGTGATCCGCGACCTTGTCGGTGCTGAGGCAGAGCGAGCACACGTACGCGTCGTGCGTCTCGCAAGCAGTCATGTCCGGCCGCTCGTAGTCCTGCCGGCACACGTGACAACTCAGTACTGCGCCCGACGGGTTGCCGTGTTCGTCGTACATCGGCAGGTCGATCCCGTCGCTCGTACGGCGCAGGTAGTACTTGCCGCGAGTCGCAATGGCCAACACCGGCGGCAGGACGAGTGCGAGCACGATGGCGACCAGCGGTGAGTACGGCTTGATCCCGTCGCCGAGTCCGCCGAAGAACACCAGGATCGAGACGCCCGCGGCCACTGCCATCGACACGAACCCGACCGGGTTCACGGCGTACAGCATGCCGCGACGGAACTCGGGCTCCTTCGGCGACAGCTTCAGCAGGTACTTGTTGAAGACGATGTCGGAGGCGACCACCACGATCCACGCGATCCCGCAGTTGGCGTAGAAGCCGAGGATCGTGTTGAGGAAGTCGAACATGTTGGCTTCCATCAGCACCAGCGCGATCACCAGGTTGAGCCCGAGGAACACGAGTCGCCCGGGATAGTGCCGGGTCAGCCGGGTGTAGGAGTTGGTCCACGCCAGCGAACCGGAGTACGCGTTCGTCACGTTGATCTTCACCTGGCTGATGACGACCAGTACTACGGCCAGCGTCATCGCGAGCCAGCCGGGCAGGAAGCCCTGGTAGATCTCGAGGAACTGGTGGACCGGCTCGTTGGCCACCGCGGCGCCGTCGGTCAGGTTGGCGATGAGGTAGACGGCGAGGAAGAGGCCGATCACCTGCTTGATCGCGCCGAAGATGACCCAGCCCGGTCCCGCAAGCAGCATGTGGGTCCACCAGCGACGCGAGTTCTCCGGCGTCTTCGGCGGCATGAAGCGCAGGTAGTCGATCTGCTCCGCGATCTGCGCGATCAGCGACAGGCAGACGCCGGCCGCGAGCAGCATCGAGCCAACGTCGGTCGCGCCCTTGCCCTCCTCGCCCTGGTAGTCGAAGAACGACGACACCGACTCGGGGTGCGAGACGACGAGGTAGACGAACGGCAGCACCATCAGCAGCAACCACAGCGGCGTGGTCCAGACCTGCAGCGTGGACAGCACCTTCATGCCGTAGATCACCAGCGGGAAGATCACCAGCGTCGAGACGGCGTACCCGAGCCACAACGGTACGTGGAGGCCCAGTTTCAGGCCCTGGGCCATGATCGAGCCTTCGAGCGCGAAGAAGATGAACGTGAACGACGCGAAGATCACGTTCGTCACCACCGACCCGTAGTACCCGAAGCCGCTGCCGCGGGTGATCAGGTCGAGGTCGATGTTGTAGCGCGCGGCGTAGTACGCCAGCGGCAGGCCGGTCGCGAAGATGACGACGGCGAAGATCGCGATGCCCCACAGCGCGTTCGTGGTGCCGTAGGAGATGCCGATGTTCGCGCCGATCGCGAAGTCGGCCAGGTAGGCGATACCGCCGAGCGCGGAGACGGCGACGACACCGGTCGACCACTTGCGGTACGAGCGCGGCGCGAACCGCAGCGTGTAGTCCTCGAGCGTCTCGCGGGTGGCGGCGGTGGTTTCCGGCGGGGTGGCAGTGCGGTGGTCGATCGAGGGTTCAACGGTCATGGCGAACTCCTGCGGCACCTTCGGGCGGGATGGTGCAAGGCGCCCGGCGACGCTGCCGGAACTGATGCACCCGAATGGAAGGAACCTAGGAACGCCGCGTTACGTGGGTGTTTCGAACGCGCTAAGCTCGTGTATTTCCATCTGGAAACATCCGTACTGCGGTCCGGCGGCTGGTCAGAGTGAGCGTTGGAGCCGACGGAGGCCGCCGGCGAGACCCTGCAGCCGGTCGTCGCCGAGTTCGCTGGCGATCGCGGACTCGATCCGGCGCTCCTCGGCGCGCAACCGCTCGGCGACCGTGGTGCCGACCGGGGACAACGCGGTGACCACGCGACGCCGATCGTCGGCGTGGATCCGCCGGACGACCAGACCGCGTTCGACCAGTTTGTCGACGTGCCGGGTCAGGCTCGCGTTCGGCAGTACCGCGGTCGCGGCGAGCGT
This sequence comes from Kribbella sp. NPDC023855, assembly GCF_040639475.1. NCBI lineage: Bacteria > Bacillati > Actinomycetota > Actinomycetes > Propionibacteriales > Kribbellaceae > Kribbella > Kribbella sp. NPDC023855. The sequence goes on along the minus strand of NZ_JBFAAA010000009.1, from coordinate 218,911 downwards.
GGACATCGGCAGACCGGGCTCGTCCGCGAGTGCCGACATCACCCGCCACTGCTCCAGCGACAGGCCGAACTCGGCCAGGATCGGCAGCAGTTGTTGCTCGATCCGGCGTTCGGCCTGCTTCAGCAGCAGGAGCAAGCTCGACGTCATCGGTCAGTCCTCACGCTGTCTCACGGTGTGGCGAATATAGCTCAGCACGCGCGGATCCGGCCCGGGCTGCGCAACACTGGACACGATGCTGAGCAGATCCGGCGTACGCGAGGTGCTGTCGATCGCGTTCGTGGTGCCCTTGCAAGGCCCGACCGGCATCTACGGTCCATCCTGCCTGGCCTGCGCCCAGCTCGCGGTCGAGCAGCTCAACGCCGGCCGGGGGATCGCCGGCCGTCAGGTCGAGCTCGTCCAGGTCGATGCCGGCCGTCCGCCGGCGGTCGTCGCGGAGGAGGTCGGCCGTTTGGTGGACAGCGGCCGCGTCGATGCCGTCGCGGGCTGGCACATCTCCGCGGTACGAGTCGCCCTCACCCGGCGGATCGGCGGCAAGGTCGTCTACGCGTTCGCCGCGATGCACGAGGGCAGCGACGACACTCCCGGCGTCTTCATGCTCGGCGAGCGCCCGGTCAATCAGTTGCTTCCGGCAACAGATTGGATGCGCGAACAGCACGGCGTACGCCGCTGGGCCGTGGTCGGCAATGACTACGTCTATCCCCGGGTGACTGCCTCGACCACCACCCAAGCGCTCCGTGGGTCGGGCTCTTCGGTGGTGCAAGCGGACTTTGTTCCATTGGGCACCTCTGACTTCAAGGGCGTGATCCAAGACCTGGAGCAGGCCCAGGTCGATGGCATCATCATGCTGTTGATGGGCCAGGACGCCGTGCACTTCAACCGCCAGTTCGCCAAAGCCGGGCTGAGCGACAAGCTCCTGCGGCTCAGCCCGGCGATCGAGGAGAACACGCTGCTGGCCGCCGGATCGTCGGCAAACAAGGGTTTGTATGCCGCCGCCGCATACTTCGACGGCCTCGCCACCGTCGAGAGTGGCGAGTTCGCCCGGGACTACTACGCCCGCTTCGGCACCTGGGCGCCGGCCCTCAATGCGGTCGGCGAATCCTGCTACGAGGCGGTTCGATTCCTTGCCCGGTTGGGCGAAATCGCTGGTTCGGTCACCATCGACGCCGTCTCCGCACTGCCCACCGGGCACTTTTACGACAGCCCCCGCGGCCTCCTGCGGCTCGACGGAAACCTCGTCGACCAGGACGTCTACCTCGCTGTCGCCGACGGCCTCGAATTCACCGTCGAAGATCAGATCGCCAAGATCGGCTGAGCCATCCCCAGCGGGCCGGATCTCGACTACTGTCGATCGGCATGTTGCAAGAACTCGCCAACTTGCTCATCCCCGCGCCGGAGTTCTCGATCCGTCCGAACAAACTGCACGGAGACGAGATCATCCTGCACGGCCAGCCCTTCACCGAGGACGACGGGGAGTGGCTCGATCGCAGCGTCGTCGAAGGGTTGCTCCGCGATCCCCGCGTCCAACCGGTGCTGATCGGCCGGTTCGAGGACCACGGCGTCGGTGCCCATCGCTTCGACGGCCGGAGCAAGGTGTGGAGGCCGTTCGTCCTGGCCAACTACATCCGCGACGACGGGTATCCTCCGAACGGCTCCGACGTCTGTCTGGTCGCCTACCGCTGGACTTCCCCGACAGGCAAGGCCCTGCTGGTCTTCGAACTCGACTGCTGATCGCACCTGGAGGTGGCGGCTCGCGCGCTGGCCAGTGTCAGCCGAGGTAGCCGTCTGGGCGGATGATGAACTCGTCGCCGTCCTTGGCGTAGTAGTAGGTGAAGGCTTCGGGGGAGGTGTAGGCGCCAGGGCGTGCTTCGTGGGTGATGTCGACAGCGTGCGGGTGGTCGGTCGTAGTACGGGGGTTGAAGCGGAGCAGTGTTTCGTGCGGACCGCGGAAGAGCTCGAAGAGGCGCAGTTTGTTGCCCTCGGCATCTAGCACGGGTGAGTCGGGCGCGCGGTCGCCGGTGGCGAGCGGGCCGGTGGCGTCGGGGGAGCGGTAGCTGATGTCGAGCTGGCGGGTTTCCTCGCCGCGCTCCAGTGCGCTCTCGTCGCCGTCGATGTGCTTCTGCATCAGGTCTTCGCTGAGCCCAAGCACCCGCGCCGCGTTCGTACGCCGTTCCGACTCGTACGTCGCCAGCACCTCTTCCCGCCCGTCGGCCAGTTTCCAGCCGAGGTTGTAGGCGTCCTGTACTCCGGTGTTGAGTCCCTGACCGCCCGTCGGTGGGTGGACGTGGGCCGCGTCGCCGGCGATGAACACGCGACCGACCCGGAAGCGATCGGCCAGCCGGATGTTCGGCCGCCAGACCGTCGACCAGCTGAGGTCGCGGAGCTTGGCGAAGCCCTCGCCGGCGTACTTGTCGACGAGTCCTTGCAGGGTTTCCAGCGTCGGCTCGAGATCGCGGTCACCGAGTGGCGCGCCGAACTGGAACTGGTCGCCGCCCGACAGTGGCGTCAGCACGATGCCGTCCATCGGGTTGTCCGGGCCCGCGAACCAGTACCCGTACTCGTGGTCGAGCCCGTCGGCCGAGACATCGCCGAGCAGCATCTTGAACGAGTCATCGGTGGTGCCCTCGAAGGCGATGCCGAGTTGCTTGCGGACGAAGCTCTTGCCGCCGTCCGCGCCGACCAGGTAGTCGACCTCGAGTGTCTCGCCGGTGGAGAGTTCGGCGACCACGCGGTCGTCGTACTGGGTGAAGCCGGTCAGCGCTGTGCTCAGTTCGACGCTGACACCGAAGTCGGAGAGCCGCTCGCGGAGGATCGCCTCGGTCCTGGACTGGCCGAGCATGTGGCCGTTCGGGTACGGCCGGTCGGGAGTCGGGTCGACCAGTTCGCCCATCCGCCGCTCGCCGGCGGGCCGGCCGCCGATGAAGATCTTCAGGGCTGGCATCGGGATGCCCTGCGCGAGCACCTGGTCGAGCACACCCAGATCCTCGAAGACCTCGAGCGTCCGCGGCTGCAGCCCGTCGCCGCGCGATCCCTGGAAGAACTCGTCGGCCTTGTCGATCACCCGGACGGCGATGTCGCGGCGGGCGAGCTCGATGGCGAGCGTGAGCCCGGTCGGTCCGGCACCGGCGATCAGAACAGTCATAGTGGTTCCTCAGTTCGCTGAATTGTGATTCACTGAATTTAGATTCACTATGAACCTGACTAGGGTTCGCTGTCAAGGAGGAGGTGTCCGGGTGACGACCACACGCAAGGAACAGGCGGCCGGGACCGAGGCGGCGCTGAAGCAGGCGGCGCGCGAGGTGTTCGCCGAGCGCGGCTACCTGAACACCAAGATCACCGACATCACGGCGGCGGCCGGCCGGGCGACGGGCTCCTTCTACAACCACTTCGCGGGCAAGGAAGAGTTGCTCGAAGCGCTCCTTGTCGACCTGCTGGCGGAGGTCGACGACGCAGTACTGGAAGACGCTGCGCACGATGCCGACTTCAGCCGGATCGAGTCGGTCCGCTGGCACGTCACCGCGTTCTGGCGCTTCTACAAGACGCACCTGCCGGAGATGAGTGCCATCAGGCAGGCGTCGCTGGTCGATCCGGAGCTGGGCCAGCGGCTGCGGCGGATCATGGCGGACGACGACGCGCACATGATCGAGCACCTGTCCTACCTGCCCGAGCCGCGCCCTGATCCGGAGCTGCAGATCTCGGCGATGAACTCCCTGCTCGAAGGCTTCGCCTACACCTGGCTGGTGGTCAACCCGCCGTCCGGACGCACCATCACCGACGAGGAAGCGATCGACCTCCTCACCAACCTCATCCACCACGGCCTCGCGGGACGCGAATGAACAACCTGCCACCGGTCACCACGCACGAATGGTCCGCGGAGTCGGACGCCGCCCACATCGCGGCGATCCGCGCCGACCCGGCCCGCTACTCCCACGGCGGCCTCGTCCATCTCGTCCTGGAAGTTGTCGCCTACCCGGTCGACGAAGCAGAAGCCGGTACGACGAACCGCGTGCTGGTCACCCTGCACGCCGACGGCTCGATCTCGGTCGAGGACAACGGTCGCGGCACCAACGTGTTCTTCGACGACAACGGCAAGCCGGTGGTCAAGCCGATCATGGCGACCCGCGACCTCCGCTTCTTCGACAACCCCGAAGCCGAGCTGCTCCCTGACGGGCTTCGGCGTACCGGCATGTCCGTCGTCGCGGCGCTCAGCACCTGGCTCACCCACGAGAACCACCGCGTCGACGGCGCCTGGCTCCGCCGCTACAACCACGGCCTGCCCGACAGCGACCTGACCGAGATCGAGGCCGGCCCGCACACCGGTACGGTCGTCCACTTCCAGCCCGACCCCGAGGTCTTCGGCCCTCAACAGTTGACCCCGGACGAGCTGGTGCCGTTGCTCGCCGGCTTCACCACCACCGCGACCATCGAGGTTCGTGCGGTCTAGCTACTCGTCCGGCGGGGGTGGCTCTTCGGCGCCTTCGGCTTCGTCGCGGGCGGCCCATTCCAGCAAGGTGTCAAGGGAGTAGGCCGAGTCGTCGATGGTCGCGTGCAGGTCGCCGAGCTTGGCGAAGCGGTCCGGGACGGTCGCGATGGTGAAGGCCTTCGGGTCGACGTCGTCGATCTCGTCCCAGCTGATCGGGGTCGAGACGGTGCCTTCGGGGTTGCCGCGGACGGAGTACGCGCTGGCGATGGTGTGGTCGCGGGCGTTCTGGTTGTAGTCGACGAAGAGCTTCTTCGGGTCGCGGTCCTTGCGCCACCAGGTCGTCGTGACGTCGTCGGGCGCGCGCCGCTCGACCTCCCGGGCGAACGCGAGCGCGGCGCGGCGTACGTCGGAGAAACCGTGCTCGGGCTTGATCCGCACATAGATGTGGATGCCCGAACCGCCTGACGTCTTCGGGTAACCGGTCGCGCCCAGCTCATCCAGTACTTCGCGCGCGACGTGCGCGACCCGGCGTACCCGGTCGAACGGGCAGTCGGGCATCGGGTCGAGGTCGATCCGCCACTCGTCGGGCTTCTCGGTGTCGGCGCGGCGGGAGTTCCAGGGGTGGAACTCGACCGTCGACATCTGCACCGCCCAGGCCACATGCGCGAGCTCCGTGACGCAAAGCTCGTCCGCGGTCCGGTTGTAGCGCGGGAAGTGCACCCGGACCGTCTCCATCCACGGCGGAGCGCCCTGGGGCAACCGCTTCTGGTGCACCTTGTCACCGGCCACGCCGGACGGGAACCGATGCATCATGCACGGCCGCTCGCGCAGGGCACGCACGATCCCGTCGCCGACGGACAGGTAGTACTGCACCAGGTCGAGCTTGGTCTCACCGCGCGCGGGGAAGTACACCCGGTCCGGATTGGAGATCCGCACCGTCCGGTCCCCGACCTCCAGCTCAACCGCCGGCGACTTGCTCTTGCTCGCCTTGGACTCCGCCATGCCAACAACCTAACTGCCCGGTCCGACATCCGGCAGCAACCACGGCCCACCTGCTGAGCCGTGGCAGCCGCCGTACTGCGGTCAGGCGAGGCGGGTCAGCCAGTTGTGGGGGTCTGGGGAGCGGCCGTGCTGCAGGTCGAGCAGGGACTTGCGCAGCGTGGCAGTGACCGGGCCGACGCCGTGGTCGACCGTGTGGTCGCCGATGACCACCTCACCGCCTTCCCAGGCGAGACGGCCGATCGGGGTGATCACGGCAGCGGTCCCGGAGGCGAAGACCTCGGTGATGTCGCCACTGCGCACACCGTCGCGCCAGTCGTCGGCAGAGATACGGGTCTCCACCACCTTGTGGCCGAGGTCGGCTGCCAGCTCCAGCACCGAGGCGCGGGTGACACCTTCGAGGATCGAGCCGGACAGCTCGGGCGTGGCGATCCGGCCGTCGGCGTACACGAAGAACAGGTTCATGCTGCCGCTCTCCTCGATCCAGCGGCGCTCCACTGCGTCGAGGTAGGCGACCTGGTCGCAGCCGTTCGCGACGGCTTCGGCCAGTGCGGCGAGGCTGGCTGCGTAGTTGCCGCCGCACTTGGCTGCACCAGTGCCGCCCGGGGTTGCGCGGATCGACGTACTGGACAGCCAGATGGAGACTGGCTTGGGGCCGGTGTCGAAGTACGCGCCGGCTGGTGAGGCGATCACTCCGAAGAGCACCTCCTGCGCCGGGCGCACGCTCAGCGCGGCCTCCGTGGCGATCATGTACGGCCGCAGGTAGAGGCTGGTCTCGCCACTGCCCGCCGGCGGCACCCACACCTCGTCAACTGTCACCAGTGCGCGAAGCGCCGCGACGAAAGCGTCCTCCGGCACCTGCGGCAGTGCAAGTCGCTGGGCGCTCCGGGTGAAGCGGGCAGCGTTGGCCTCCGGCCGGAACGCCCACACCGACCCGTCCTCGTGCCGGTACGCCTTCAGCCCTTCGAAGATCTCCTGCGCATAGTGCAGTACTGCGGCCGCCGGGCTGACCTTGAGTGGCGCGTACGCCGTCACCTTCTGGTCATGCCAACCGCGCTCACTGGTCCATGAGGCAAGCACCATGTGGTCGGTGAAGGACTGCCCGAAGCCCGGCTTGGCCAGTACCGCAGTACGGGCCTCTGCTGTCGCCGGGGCCGCGCTGAGCTCGACCTGGAAGTCCCACACGTCTGTCACTGTTGCTGCCTGATTCTCGCCTGTCACTCTCGGCACGCTACCCCTGCTGCCCGCTGGAACTCGACCCGCTGCCCACACTGCGGTTCTCAAACGGCCTGCGCCTCAGCAATGCGCTGAAGTCCCACACAGCGGCCCGCCCCAGATCAGACCCCCGTACTGCGGCCAGCACGTGGCTGGCCGTGTCGTACAGGTGGTGGGTGTGCCACTGGTCGGGCAGCTCCACCAGCACTCGCATTGCCACCGCCAGGCCGGCCGCGACGTCGCCGTCCAGCACGAGGCAGCGGGCAACCACCAGCTCCAGCTCGGCCCGCTCGGTGGTTTCCGACGCGCGCAGGCCGAGTGCCTGGTCGAGAGCCACGTACACGCTGGGGGTGTCGCCGAGTGTGGCCCACACTCGGCCCTCGACGGAGTATGTCTCCGCGATGCTCCACTCGAACGGCGAAGTGCTCGCAGCCGCGCGCTCCTCCAACGCCGCTGCCTGGAGATCGCGCACCGCCTGCCCGACCCCCTCTGCCTCACCCATTGCCGCCAGCACCCGGGCCCGCGCCGCGAGAGCTCGCGCGACCTCGTCCGGTCGGTCAGCCAGCGTCAGTGCGTCGCCGGCGAGCTCGAGGAGGTCGCGGAGTGGACGCTGCTCGGCCAGCCCGCTGGTCACCTCCCAGCTACGGGCGAGACTGGCGATCCGGCGCTCGGTGGAACCGTCGGCAGTCGCGCGGGCCGTCCGCCACCAGCGCCCGGCCGCGCGGATCCTGCCGAGCTGCGCCAGAGTCAGGGCGATCAGCACGGCCAGCTCAGCCGCTGGAACAGCAAGAGCAGCAGAACCAGCCGCTGCGCTCGCACGCAACAGCTGGAGGTCCGCAGCGAGCTCGGGGAGGCGCTCGGCCGGGGGAGTCGTGGCGAACTCCTGGGCGTGACTGCTCACCACAGCGCGCCACTCAGCCACCTCCCGCCCCGGGCCGAACGACCCGGCGAGCTCGTGCCGGACCGCCTCCAGCAACTCCACCCCGGCTGCCGGCCCCGGCCGCCCGGCCGTCCCGTTGAGAGCGGCCCCTTCGAGAGCCGCTCCGATCAGAGGCGGTCCTGCCAAAGCCGATCCTCCCGGAGCCGCTCCTGCCAAAGCCGATCCTGCCGGTGCCGGTGCTGCCATAGCTGGTCCAGCCAGAGCTGGTCCAGCCAGAGCTGGTCCTACCGGAGCCGGTCCTACCGGAGCCGGTCCTACCGGAGCCGGTCCTGCCGGAGCCGGTGCTGCCGGAGCCGGTCGTGCCGAAGCCGATGCGGCCGGCTGGGGGCCGGCGAAAGGCGGTGGCTCGGCGGATGTGCTCGGGCCGGTGGCAGCTTCGGGCGGCGCCGGTGGATGAGCCTGCTCGTAGGCGGTCGTCAACGCCGGGCTGGTGCCCAGCTCCCGGTCGCACAGGCGGGCGAGGTGGGCTGAGCCCGGGCGCCGGCCGCGCTCGACCTGGGACAGGTAGCTGTGGTCGTAGCCCACTCGGGTGGCAAGCTGCCGCAAGCTCAGGGCGGCTGCCTCCCGGGACCGCCTCAACTGCACGCCGAACGCTGCCTCAGCCACAGGATCCTCCCCTGCTCGAGCTGCCGGTCTGGCCGGCCCACTGGTCACGCCTGGTGGTTGCGGTGCGTAGCGAAAAGCTACAAGGCCCTACCGACAGAACCCGCCGCGGCGCCGCCCGGACAGCACCCAGACAGCAACCAGACAGCAACCACAGCCTCCTGAAACCCTTGGAGAGCTGGCCTGTCGGCGCTGTGGTGACTGTGGGCTGTTCGGGCAGCCCACAGCTCACACCTGGTGACCACACCCCCTCACCAACCAGCCTTGGACCATGAACACTCCGCAGCCAGAGCCAAGGCTCTTCCACCTGGTCCGGCCGTCCGGCACAGTCGCCGAGGGAGTCGAGTGGTCCGACGGCGCGGTGACGCTGCGCTGGCGGGGGCAATGGCCGGTGACGTCGGTCTGGGAGGGCGGTGTCGACGCGGTACTGGCGGTGCACGGCCGCAACGGCACCGCCGAACTCCGCTGGCTCGCCACACCTCCCGGCGCTGCCGCACCCCCCGACGCACCTCCGAGTGCTGCCGCATCTCCGGGAGCTGCCGCACCTGCGAGTGCTGTCGCAGCACCAGGCGCTGCCGCACCCCCCGGCGCTGCCTCTCCCGGCGCTGCCTCTCCCGGCGCTGCCGCTCCTGCGAGTGCTGTCGCATCTCCGGGAGGTGCCGCATCTCCGGGAGTTGCCGCATCTCCGGGAGGTGCCGCATCCCCGGGTGCTGCCGCAGCAGCCGGTACTGCGGCCGCTGGTGCCCCGGCGACAACCGGGACCGCGGTCCCGCCCGGCTCTCCGGCGGCTCGTTCCGGTAGCGCTGGTGGCCGACCGGCAGAGCAGCGAATGGATTGGCACGTGATCAATGGGTTGCGGCTGGCCGCACCGGGGGTAGATGGGAGGTGTGTCAGCTGTGGACTCGTCTGGCCGTGCCTGAGTTGCGGGCCGTGACGAGACAACGCTGTCAGCGGGCTGGGGGCCCGGTTTAGTCTGATGTCCGCCGATGCAGGAACCGTTCGAAGAGGTCGCAGTTGCCAGACGAATTCGAGGATCAGGACGGTCCGTCCCCCGTCCACCACTCCATCCTCACCGACCCGTTGGACGAGTTGGACGCGCAGCTGAGCCGGTTGCGCAACGTTGCCGACGAGCTGCGGGGCTCGCGGGGCAAGCCGGTTCTCGCGGGCGACCAGGTGGAGCTGATCAAGGACGGGCCGACACTGCTCCGCACCTACGAACGGCTGCAGGAGGACGCGCAGCGCGAAGTACGGGTGCTGGATCGGCCGCCGTATGTGACTCCGCCGTCGTCGCAGCAGCAGTTGGAGCTCGATCGGTTGCGGGCCGGCGTCGGGTACCGGGCGATCTACGGCACGGAGGTGTTCGAGAGCCAGGACATCCTGGGTGTGCTGCCGGCGCTGCAGTCGGCCGGTGAGGTCAGCCGGGTGCTCGCGCAGGTGCCGATGAAGATGGCGGTCGGCGACGACGACACGGCGCTGATCGGACTGACCAAACGGGCGGTGGGCGACTACCACCTGCTGATCCGCTCGTCCGGGCTGCTGGACGGGCTGATCGCGACCTTCGAGATGCTGTGGGGACTGGCGATCCCGATGCCCGGCCTGCCGTTCAGCGGTGAGTTCTCCGGACTGCGGCCGGCCGACCGCGACATCCTGTTGTTGCTGGCCGGCGGAGCGACCGACGACAAGATCAGCCGCCACCTGCGCATCAGCCCGCGAACAACGCAGCGCCGGGTCCGCGCGCTGATGGAATCCCTCGGCGCCCAGACCCGTTTCCAGGCCGGAGTCCAAGCCGCCCGCCGCCGCTGGATCTAGGCACCGCGGGCTTTCCTTCGAAAATATCCGAAGCATTTCCCGGGTCGTTTCCAGGTTTCTGAAAAGGCTGTCCCGCGTCGAGGCCGCAGGGATAATTTGAAGGCGCTTTCCCATCGAGTTGTGCAACTCAGAGGAGAATCGCCATGAGGACTGTCCTTCGTCTTGGTGCCGCGGCACTCGCGGTGGCCGGAGTCGCCGCGTTCAGCGGACCGGTCGCGCACGCCGCGCCGTCATCCACGAACGGCACGAGCGGCACGAGCAGCAGTTGCAGTACCTGGATCTCCGGCGAATGGGGTCACGGTCGTTGCTACAACTCGACCCCGTACACGCGCACCATGCACCTGCACGTCGAGTGCAACGCGTTCTACGACCCGAATGTGGACCGCGACGTGTCCGTGCCGGCGTACAGCACGGTCGAAGCGCAGGGGCACTGCTGGTCCTCGGTCGACTGGGTCACCGCGACGATCTGATCGCCCGGCACCGCCCGCACTCTTCGAGGAGTTGACCATGAAATACCTGAAGCAGGCCGCCGTGGCCGTCATCGCCCTGGCCGGAGTAGTCACCGTCGCGCCCAGCGCGCAGGCATCGACCGCGGCCGAGTCAAATTCCAGTGGAATTCTCAGTGGCTGCTCGACCCGGATTGCCGGAAATGACGGTATCGGATCGTGCTACAACACCACCGGCGTCCGGAAGACAATGATCTTCCACGTCGAATGCAACAACTGGTTCGACGGCAATATCGACAAAGAACTGGAAGTTCCTCCGTATGCGACGGTCGAGACGACCGGCCACTGCTGGTCCTCCGTGGACTGGGTGACCGCGAAGCTGCTCTGACCCCGGCTGTGCTGATCGTCGGGCGGTCCAGCCGCCCGACGATCTGTCCCACGCATTCCCGTCGCGGCGGGTTTCCCACAGCGGCGGGGATCCGACAGGGCGATGTCTTGACGGTGAGTTTTGCAAGTTCTCTACTTAATGCACTCTCGCCGCTGGAGGTCCGCCCATGCGTTCACGGTGCTCTGCCGCCCTTCTCGGGTTCCTGTTGGTTGTCGCCGGATTGGTCGGCGTCACGCAGACCGCCCAGGCGGCGAACCTGTTGACCAACCCTGGTTTCGAGGCGGATTCACTGAGTGGCTGGACCTGCTCGGGCGGCTCGGTGATCACCAGTCCCACCCACTCGGGCAGTTACGCGCTCAACGGAGCAGTGTCGGCATCGGACCTCGCCAAGTGCAGCCAGACCGTGGCGGTGCAGCCCAGTACGGCGTACACGTTGTCGGCCTGGGTGCGTGGGTCCTACGTGTACCTGGGCGTCACTGGCGGTGCCTCCACCTGGACACCGTCGGCGAGCGGCTACACGCAACTGACAGTCGCCTTCACGAGTGGTGCCAGCCAGACGTCGGCACAGATCTACCTCCACGGCTGGTACGGCCAACCGGCGTACCAGGCCGATGACGTCAACCTGGACGGCCCCGGTGGCGACCCGCCGACCGGTGGCGCTCCCGGCGTACCAGGCACGCCTTCAGTCACCAGTACTACGAACAGCGCGATCTCACTGAGTTGGCTGGCCTCCACCGGGACAGTCACGGGCTACCGCGTCTACGAAGGCTCCACCGCAGTCAAGACGGTCACTGGCACCTCCACCAGCGTCGACGGACTAGCCGCGTGTACGAGCCACAGCTATACAGTCGCCGCCTACAACAGCAACGGTGAGTCGGCCAAGAGCGCAGCAGCTTCCGGTACTACGACCGGCTGCACCAACACGGGACTCCCGAAGCACGCACTCATCGGCTACCTGCACGCAAGTTTCGCGAACGGCTCCGGCTACATCCGGATGGCCGAAATCCCGTCGCAGTGGAACATCATCAACCTGTCCTTCGGTGAGCCGACCTCTGTCACGTCCGGCGACATCCGGTTCAACCGATGCCCGGTCAGCGAGTGCCCGAACGTGGAGAGCGACGCCGACTTCCTCGCCGCGATCAAGGCGAAGCAGGCCCAGGGCAAGAAGGCGCTGATCTCGATCGGCGGGGCCAACGGCCAGGTCCAGCTCACCAGTACTGCGGCCCGCGACGCGTTCGTGAACTCGGTCAGCGCGATCATCGATCGCTGGGGCCTGGACGGGCTCGACATCGACTTCGAGGGTCACTCGCTCTACCTCAACGCCGGCGACACCGACTTCCGCAACCCGACCACTCCGGTCGTGGTGAACCTGATCAGCGCGCTGAAGACGCTCAAGGCGAAGTACGGGACGAAGTTCGTGCTGACGATGGCGCCCGAGACGTTCTTCGTACAGGTCGGCTACCAGTTCTACGGCGGCGCGGGTGGCGGCGACAACCGGACCGGCTCGTACCTGCCGGTGATCCACGCGCTGCGCGACGCCCTGACCGTCCTACACGTCCAGGACTACAACTCGGGTCCGGTGATGGGGCTCGACAACCAGTACCACAACATGGGCGGCGCGGAGTTCCACATCGCGATGACCGACATGATCAAGGCCGGCTTCCCGGTCGCGAACACCGGCCACACCTTCCCAGGACTCCGGCAGGACCAGATCGCCTTCGGTCTGCCGGCGGCAGTCAGCGCAGGGAACGGCTACACCGCCCCCGCAGCCGTTCACCAAGCGCTGGACTGTCTGGTGAAAGGCCAAAGTTGTGGTGGCTACACCCTGCGCGGCGGCGCCTCACCGTCGTTGCGCGGCCTGATGACCTGGTCGATCAACTGGGACCGCTACTACAACTGGGAGTTCCAGAACGCCCACGCGCCGTACCTGGCGGCGCTGCCGTAATCAGCCTGTGGATGAACGGCGCCCGGAATTCGCCGGTCGCTGGTATTAAAGAGCTATGCCAACGTCAACAACCCGCCCGGTGATCCTCACCGTGGACGACGATCCGGGCGTCTCCCGGTCGATCGCCCGCGACTTGAGGCGCCGGTACGGCGAGGAGAACCGGATCGTCCGGGCCGAGGCGCCCGACCAGGCCCTGGATGCGCTCAAGGAACTCAAGCTCCGGGGCGAGCCGGTCGCCCTGCTGCTCGCGGACTACCGGATGCCCGGGATGTCCGGGATCGACTTCCTGGAAGCGGCGATGGACTTGTTCCCGCTCGCCCGCCGGGTCCTGCTCACGGCGTACGCCGACACGGACGCCGCGATCCAGGCGATCAACGTCGTCGACCTGGACCACTATCTGCTGAAACCGTGGAACCCGCCGGAGGAGAAGCTCTACCCCGTGGTCGACTCGATGCTCGACCTGTGGAGGTCGACCCCGGACGCGCCGACCGACGAGACCCGGGTGATCGGCCACCGCTGGTCCGCGCCGTCGTTCGCCGCGCGCGACTTCCTCGCCCGCAACGCGGTGCCGTACCGGTGGATGGGTGTCGACGACGAGGAGAGCCAGCGGCTGCTCGCGGCCGCCGAACTCGACGGTACGACGCTGCCTGTCGTGATCACCCCGGACGGCACGGTGCTGGTCGCGCCGTCGGAGTCCGAGCTGGCCGACAAGGTCGGCCTGTCCACCCATCCGGCCGAGGAGTTCTACGACCTCGTCGTGGTCGGCGGCGGCCCGGCCGGCCTCGGTGCTGCGGTGTACGGCGCCAGTGAGGGCCTGCGGACCGTGCTGGTCGAGCAGGTCGCGACTGGGGGACAGGCGGGCCAGTCGAGCCGGATCGAGAACTACCTGGGCTTCCCCGATGGGGTGTCCGGGGCGCAGCTGACCGACCGGGCTCGGCGACAGGCGGTTCGCTTCGGTGCCGAGCTGCTGACCGCCCGGCAAGTGGTCGGGCTGGAGACGATCGGGTCCGCCCGGCGCCTGCAGTTCTCCGACGGCAGCGAGATCTCGGCGCACTCGGTCATCCTGGCGACGGGCGTCTCGTACCGGACGCTCCAGGCCCCTGGCGTGGAAGACCTGTGTGGGCGCGGCATCTACTACGGCTCGGCGACGACCGAAGGGCCGAACTGCGCCGGTCAGGACGTCTACATCATCGGCGGCGCGAACTCCGCCGGCCAGGCCGCGGTCTATTTCTCGAGACATGCCAAACGCGTGCATATGCTGGTGAGAGGTCCCTCGCTCGAGGCGACCATGTCGTCGTACCTGATCGCTCAGATCGGCGAGATCGACAACATCGAGGTGCACACCTGTACGCAGGTGGTGGCCTGCAAGGGTTCGGATCATCTGGAACGCGTGACGCTGACCAACAGCGCGACCGGGGAGAGCCGGGAGGTGGACACGGAATGGATGTTCGTGTTCATCGGAGCCGCACCCCGGACCGACTGGTTGCCGGATCACCTGTTGCGTGACGAGCGCGGCTTCGTGCTGACCGGGCCGGACCTGCGCGGGCGACCACCCGGCTGGTCACTCGACCGCGATCCGTACCACCTGGAGACGAGCATGCCGGGCGTCTTCGCGGCGGGCGACGTCCGGGCCGAGTCCGTCAAGCGGGTCGCGTCCGCGGTCGGCGACGGCGCGATGGCTGTCACCTTGGTGCACCGATACCTGGAGATGCTCTGATGACCGAGACTGTTTCGGAGACCGACGAACCGCGCCGGATCACTCGCGACGAACTCCGCACGCTGTTCCTGTTCGAGTCGCTGTCCGACGAGCAGCTCGACTGGCTGGTCCGCGAGGGCCACATCCTCGACGTCCAGGAGGGCCGCGTCTTCGCCGAGGGCGACGAGGCGACCTGCTGCTACGTGCTGATGTCCGGCGGGTTGCGGATGTGCAAGCTGCTGCAGGGCGAAGAGGTCGAGATCAACCGGACCTCCCAGCGCGGCGTGTACGCCGGTGCCTTCAACGCCTTCTTCGGCACCGACGACCGCAAGGGCTACACGGCTTCGCTGTACGTCCTGGAGCCGTCGCAGTTCTTCGTGATCGACGCCGCGGCGATGGCGACGATGATGAACACCTGGTTCCCGATGGCGGTGCACCTGATCGAGGGTTTCGTGATGGGGATGCGCCGGACCAACGAGACGATGGGGCAGCGCGAGCGGTTGCTTGCCCTCGGCTCCTTGTCGGCCGGGCTCACGCATGAGCTCAACAACCCTGCCGCGGCGGCTGTCCGGGCCGCGGCGACGCTTCGCCAGCGAGTTGCCGGGATGCGGTCCAAGCTCGCGATGCTTGCCGACGGCACCTTGGACGCCACCAAACTGCACAAGATCGTCGAGATCCAGGAGGACGCGGTCGAGCGGGTCGCGAAGGCGCGCGAACTGTCGCCGATGGAGCTCAGTGACGCGGAGGACTCGCTGTCGGACTGGCTCGACGACCATGAGGTGCGCAACAGCTGGGACGTCGCACCGGTGCTCGCGGCCGTCGGGCTGGACGTGCCGTGGATGGAAGGTGTGCTGGCCGCCGTTGGACCGGAGTACCTGGAAGGTGCTGTTCGCTGGTTGATGTACACGATCGACACCGAGTCGCTGATGAACGAGATCGACGACTCGGTGACCCGGATCTCGACGCTGGTCGGGGCGGCGAAGCAGTACTCGCAGATCGACCGGGCGCCCTACCAGATCGTCGACCTGCACGAGCTGCTGAAGTCGACGATGGTGATGATGTCGGGCAAGTTCGAGGGGCTGACGGTGGTCAAGGAGTTCGATCCGGAACTGCCGCCGATCCCGGCGTACGCGGCCGAGCTGAACCAGGTCTGGACCAACGTGATCGACAACGCGGTCGCCGCGATGAACGGCTCCGGCACGCTGACTATCCGGACCAAGCGCGACGGGGCGTTCGCCGTGGTCGAGATCGGCGACACCGGTCCCGGTATCCCGGCCGACATCCGGACCCGGATCTTCGAGCCGTTCTTCACCACCAAGCCGATCGGCGAGGGCACCGGCCTCGGCCTGGACATCTCCTGGCGGATCGTCGTGAAGAAGCACCACGGCGACCTGCGGGTCGAGTCCAAGCCCGGCGACACCCGGTTCAAGATCGTGCTGCCGATCAACCCCGAAGCCGAGATCCAGGCCCAGGCCGATCTGGTCTGAGACCTAGGGGTGGCCGACCAGCAGGCAGAACGGGTGGCCCGCGGGGTCGGCGAGGACATACAGCGGCTCACCGTCGTCCTCGGTGCGATCGAGCAACACGGTCGCACCGAGGGCCTCGGCCCGCTGCCGGTGACGCTCGAGCTCGTCCCGCGTCGGTACGGCGAAGTCCACATGCAACTGCATCGGTACGTCGTGAGCCGGCCAAGTCGACCGAGGCAGCTCATCAACCTGCTGAAACGCCAACTGACGCTGTCCGTCCCCATCGACCAGCACCAGCCAGTCGGCATCGTCTTCCCCGCCGTCGGCCGGCAACTCATCACCCGGCCGGTACCGCAGGCCGAGCAGTTCCCGGTAGAACTCGGCCAACCCGCGCACGTCGGTCGAATCCAGCACAGTGTGCATCCGTTGTGGGTAGTCCATCACCAGGCTCTCCTCTGGTTCTCGCGGCGTCTACTCTTGTCCTCCCATGAAACCCCCAACTGTGGCCCGGCTGGCGATCGCCGCGACGATTTGCTGCAGCGCGACCGGTTGCTTCCTGGCGCCCAGCGACCCCGAAGGGGTGAACATCGGGCTCCGGGTCGACGACGGCGTGGTCACCCTGTACGTGCCACTGTGCCCGGGGGAGAAGGTGACCGCCGCCTACCTGGACAACCCGCTCGGCGACGGCCAACGACTCTGGACCGGCCAGGGCCCGACCGACCCGACGTCGAAGGTGATCCGGCTCGGCGACCCCGGCTGGAAGAAGCAGAGCGGCTCCTACCGCTACGACGGCACGGAGATCGCGGTCGGCGTCGACGGCCCGGACCACTCGTACGGCGCCGGCATCATCGGCAAGATCCCCACCGACCTGCCCCCGGGTGTCTACTCCGTCGACTCGAAAACCATCACCGGCCCCGAACTGGACCAGCAGCCCCACTGCTGAGCCGCAGCGGTCCACCACCGCAAGGCCGCCCTACGGCGTGAGTCCGGCTACCGCCGCGAACACGTCCCGGACCGGCAGCGGTCGAGGATCGTTTCGCCACTTGGTCAACGCATCGGCGCGAGTGGTCTCATCCAGCCGGCCGATCCCCGCCGCGATCAGTTCCTTCGCCCGCGCGATGTCGATCTCTTCGTACTCGTAGTCGAAATCCATGTAGTAGTCGTTGCGCAAGGCATTGTTGTCGTGGAAGAACCCGGTGTTGTCGACATAGCTGTACATGTGCTCATTCGCCAACGCGGCAACCCAGACCTCCCGCTGCCCGTCCTTCACCAAGAACAACCTCATCTGCCCGTCCCGTCGATCCCGCGCACCGCGTCCTCGCGTCGGTGGACCTGCCGCTCGGCCGTGGTGCTTGTCGATTGCGCTTGCGCCGGATCGGTCCGGCGGCGTGGGTCACTGTAGTTCTTGAGCTCCACCGCGACCCCGCCCAGCGTACGGAGTTCGTGGAGCCCAGGTGGCACGTCCAGTGTGTCGGAGAGCTTGACGCACAGCGCTCCCGCCGCAGCTCGCTCGGATTCGCTGGCGTCCGCGCTGCGCTCGATCTCGTACGGGCGGGTGGTTGCCTCTTTCACAGTCGCAGAGGCGACTGAGTGAAACTGCACCTCGACCACGTCACCGGCAGGCGTGCGCAAGTCGGCGTGCAGGCCCTTGTACCGACTGCCAGGGGTGTAGGAGTGCCGAGCGGAGTCCATGGCCCAGCCGCGGGCCAGCAGTTGGTCGACCGTGGACCTCGCTGCAGCGACCAGATCTGATGGCAGCGGGCAGAGCACGGTGTAGCGCAGGACGTCCTTCGGCTCGTCTGCCTTGTCTCGCTCCAGCCGACTCTGGAACTGCCTCGCCAGCGACCTCGGTGACTTGACCCGGCAATCAAGGTGGTGAGCGGTTGCGTCATCCGGTACTGCGGCCAGGAAGTCGGCGGTGGTCCGCTGTTCGGTTGGAAGCCTCCTCTGCAAGGTGCTGATGCTGAGACGCGTGGCATCCGCGCCGTACTCGTCGACCAGTTGCGCAACGGTCGGCAACTCGTCACCCCACCGCACTGGGTGCCGCGCGCCGAACGCTGCGTGCAACTCGGCCGGCTCAGCAAGCCGATCCGTCCCTCCCATTGTTCGCACTGTTCAACGGTAGGGAGAGCGCGATGGCTGTGGGGCGCGTTCAGAGATCTGTGGATAAGTTGCGGGCTGCGGTCGGAGTCAGGCGGGGGTGGAACAAGTCGCTCAGGTCAGCGCAGTGCTGTGCCGTGGGTGTGGGTCAGGAGGGTGAGGTCTTCGCGGGTGGGGAGGGATTCCCAGTCGCCGTGGGCGCCTACGCAGAAGGCGCCGGAGGTGGTGGCTCGGGTGAGGCGGTCTTCGGGTGGGAGGTTGTCGAGCGTGGCCGAGAGGTAGCCGGAAACGAACGCGTCACCGGCCCCGATCGAGTCGACGACGGTGACCGAGAGCGCCGGGCGGTGGATGGTGCCGTCCGCCGTGTGGGTCCAGGCGCCTTTGCCGCCGGCCGTGACGACGACCTCGGTGATCGCGGTGGAGAGAAGGTCGGCGATCGGGTCCTTGGCGTCGGTGAGGAGGTCGAGTTCGTCGTCCGAGGCGAACACCGTGGTCAAGTGGGGCAGTAGCTCACGCAGTACGGCGGCTGCTTCGGTGCGCGACCAGAGACGACCCCGGTAGTTCACGTCCAGCGAAACCTGAACCCCAGCAGCAGAAGCAGCCTGTACTGCGGCCAGCGTCGCGGCGCGGGCCGTGTCGGACAGAGCCGGCGTGATGCCGGTGACGTGCAGGATGCGTGGCGGGTCGGTGAGCGCGGCGAGGCACTCCTGGGTGGTGAGGGTGGAGCCCGCCGAGCCGCGGCGGTGGTAGCTGACCCGCGTGATGTCGTGGGCGGGCTGGTCGAAGGCGATGAAGCCGGTGAACGAGTCGTCCGAGAAGCGCAGGTGACTGGTGTCGACGTTCTCCGCGCGCAGTGTGCGCTGGATCAGCCGGCCGGGCTCATCGTTGCCCACAGCACCTAACCAGGCGACGTCATGACCGAGCCGGGCCAGACCGATCGCCACGTTGCTCTCCGAACCGGCGACCGACAGGTGCACCTCACCGCCCATCCGCAGCGCTGCCTTGGAACGCACCGAGACCATCGCTTCGCCGAAGGTGAGAACGCTAGGCATCGGCGATCGCCTTCAGGAACTCGGCGGCGCGGGCGGCGAGCTCGGCTTGGGAGCCGCCTGTGCCGGCATCGCCGAGGAGAGGGGAGCCGAGGCCTACTGCGAGCGCGCCTGCCTGGAGGTACTGCGGGGCTGTGGTGACGTCCACGCCGCCGACTGCGAGGAGAGGTGCGTCCGGCAAGGGGGCGCGGAGTTCGCGGAAGTAGCCGGGGCCGTGGAGTTTCGCGGGGAAGACCTTGACGGCCAGTGCGCCGATGTCCAGAGCTGTGACGATCTCCGTCGGGGTCAGCGCTCCGCACAGCAGCGGCACGCCAAGCTCGACGCTACGAGCAGCTCCGCGAGTGATCGCCGGCGTGACGACGAAGCCGGCCCGGGCGGCCGCGACCTCGTCGGCCTGGGCCGGCGTGATGACAGTCCCGGCACCGATCAGCACCGAAGGGCCGAACTCGTCGCGCGCCCTGGCGATCGCTTCGGCGCCGCCCGGGGTGGTGAGCGAGACCTCGAGTGTGGTGATTCCGGCGGTCACCAGGGTCTGGATGCACTCCACAGCGCGATCGGGCCCGTCGGCCCGGATGATGGCCAGCACCTTGCGCCGGCTGAGTTCGGCGAGCAACTCCACGTGGTTCACCCCTTCGATGGTGGCTTTCACCGTAGTGGATCGATCACTACATAGGACGTGGGATGTCTTGCGTTTGAGACCGCCAACAGGTGGATAAGTTACGAATTGAGCAACCCGCCCCGTTGTTTACTTTCCGTTCACCGGAAGGCAGGTCCACGTACCCATGCCCAGATTCCGCCCCTTGCTGGTCTTCCTCGCTTTGCTGGCCACCGGCCTCGTCGCCGGACCGCAGCAGACCCAACCCGCCGAAGCCGCGGTCGTGCAGAGCGTTCTCTTCGAGAAAGGTGGCGCCGGCTACGGCTGCTACCGAATCCCCGCGATCGTCCGAACCAAGCTCGGCACCCTCCTCGCCTTCGCTGAAGCCCGGCGTACCTGGTGTGGCGACTCCCAGGAGATCGACCTGGTGGTCCGCCGGTCCGAAGACGACGGCCGCACCTGGTCGGCCCAGCAGATCGTGCTGTCGGGGACCGACGCCGACCCCAACGCCGTCGCGACTCGCGGCAACCCGACCCCGATCGTGGATCTGGAGACCGGCCGGATCGTGCTGCTCACCACGATGGATCCCGGCACCACGAGCCGTCCGCGGACGCCGTACGTGCAGTTCAGCGACGATGACGGCAAGACTTTCACCAAGGCCAAGAACATCGGCGCGCAGATCGACGACCCGACCTGGGGCTGGTACGCGACCGGCCCGGTGCACGGCATCCAGTTGACCCGGGGAACGCACAAGGGTCGGCTGGTGGCCGGGACCAACTACGACGTCGATGGCAGAGCCGCTGGGCAACTCGTCTACAGCGACGACAGCGGTGAGACCTGGCACAAGGGCGCCACCGACCTGCGGACCGACGGGATGGTTCCGCAGGAGATCAGTGTCGTCGAGAAGGTTGACGGCGGCATCTATGCCGGTGCCAGGAACAACAGTGCCGGTACCGGGAACGACAGCCGCGCGTTTGCCGTCAGCAACGATGGCGGTGAGACCTACGCGACCAGCTACACGACCATTCCTGGTCTGACCACGCCGATCGTGCAGGGTTCGCTGCTCCGGTTGCGGGCGACCGACCAGGGCGCGAAGTACAACCGGATCCTGTTCGCGTCGCCGGCCGATCCGGAGCGCCGCCGGTACCTGACGATCCGGTCCAGCTTCGACGAAGGCAGGACCTGGCAGTCCGTTGCCGAAGGCACCAGGACCACCAGCGACTGGTCGGGGTACTCCGACATGACCATGCTCGACACCGGCGAGATCGGCTTGCTGTACGAAGCCGGGCCGGTCGACGCGCGTGACCAGATCCGGTTCGCGCGGTTCACCGAGAACGACATCGGGCACCCCGATGCGCCGACTGGACCCACCACACCCGACGTCTCCGGGCTGGGCAACCACGGCATCCTTCGCGGCGGTACGACGGTTGTCGCGGGCAGGTTCGGCCAGGCGCGCGACCTCGACGGAACCGACGATGCGATCCAACTGCCCTTCGCCGAGTCTCTCGCGGTGGGTGCGGGTGACTTCACCGCGATGTCCTGGATCAAGTACGGGGCCCGAACCACACCGCAGGCAATCTTCTGGGGTTACAACCTTAACGAGTACTCGCAATTCTGGCTGCGCGCCGAACCGGCGGACGCGCGCATCCGCGGCCTGATCACGACCGGTGGTAACACCGCGGCCGTCGCGACCACCAAGGCCTACAACGACAACGCCTGGCACCACGTCGCGCTGCAACGCAAAGCGGGGACGCTGTCCATCTGGGTCGACGGCGTCCAGGTGGCGAGCGTCGCGTCGCCGGCCGGATCGGTCAGCCCGGGAAGACCGTTCAAGATGTACGTCGGTCAACGACTCGACGGCGCGCATCATTTCGACGGCTCGCTCGACGAGGTGCGCATCTACAAACGCGCGATCACGGCGGCCGAGCTGAACAGCATCCGGACCAGCAACGTCACCACCGTTCCGAACGCAGTACTCGACCTGCCGCTCGGGTAGCCGAACCATCAGACTGACCTGGCGGACACCACGAGCCGCCAGGTCAGCTCACCCGACTCCGGTACGACGGCCGCGTCACCCGCGCCCGCTTCAGCCAAGTCGAAGACCCTGCCGAGCATGGGTTCCACACCCAGACTCCGGTACGGCGCATCCGCGGGGAACCCGCCCAGATTGCGCCAGAGCGCCGTCGAGACAGGTTGCCCTGGGCAACTCAAGCTGAGCGTCAGGGCAACGTCCCCGTCGACGACCTCAACCGCCGGGCAGTCAACCAGCACCGCGCCCATCGCAGTACCGTCAGTCGGCCCGTAAACACTGAGATCAACCCCATCCGCAACGGGCCACGCGCCACCGATCCACGATGGCGCACCGTCAGCGTAGAGACGACATTCTGTGCTGCCTCGGGGATTGATGGTGGTGCCGACCGCGCAGTCCAGGAGGGCGTGCGCGGCCCAGATGAAGCGGTAGCCCGGGGGAGCGATCAGGCGGTAGTCGACCCAGATCGCGCCGGTCTCATCGATGTCAGGAGTCGCGCCCCCGTTGAAGCGGCGGAGCAGGACGGCTTCGTCGTACTGGATGACGTCCCAGTCCTCATCCTCCTCCAATGAGCCCCAGGGCTGATTCCACAAGCCGCCGTGGTCGGGCACCCCGCGCACGGTCGGGAAGCACTCGTCGAGCCCGCCGACATCGACGTACGAACTCATGCCTTCGCGAGAAGTCGTGAGCAGCCCCGGTCCCGGCCACAGCCACTCGCGGCCACCCAGGACGAGGGAAGTCCAGCGCCCGCCATCGTCCAGGTCGATCGCGACCTCGTTCTCCAGTAGCAAGCTCACCACTCCGCAAAAGATCCGTCGTCCTGTGTCCACACCGGGTTGCGCCAAGCATGGCCCTGCCGGTCTGCCGCCCGTACCGCGGCCTCGTCCACCGTGATCCCCAACCCCGGCAGCGGATTCCACTCCGCATGACCGCCGACCCAGTTGAACGGCGTCGGGTCGGTCACGTACGTCGTCAGATCGCTGTCGATGTTGTAGTGAATCCCGCGACTCTGCTCCTGGATCAAGAAGTTCGGCGTGGCAAACGAAACCTGCAGACTCGCCGCCAGCGAAATCGGTCCCAACGGACAATGCGGCGCCAGCAAAGCCCCGTGGGCATCAGCCAGTACTGCGATCCGCCGCAACTCCGAGATGCCACCAGCGTGGGACACATCGGGCTGGACCACCGCCACGCCGGCCTCGAGCGCGGGCATGAACTCGGCCCGGCTGTAAAGCCGCTCACCAAGGGCCACCGGCACCGTCGAAGCGCCGACCACCGACGCCAGGTGATGGAGATGCTCCGGCAACACCGGTTCCTCGACGAACAACGGATGCAAAGGCTCCACCGCCCGCATGATCCGTCGCGCGGCAGCAACCCCGACCCGGCCGTGCAGGTCGATCGCGACGTCGCGCGAGTCACCCAGCACCGATCGAGCAGCCGCCAGTCGCGCGACCATCGCATTGACCTCGGCCAGCGAAGGCGAAGGCTGGATCCGTCCACTCGCGTTCATCTTCACCGCGGTCATTCCGGCCTCGACCTGCGCCGCGACGTGGTCGGCGATCTCGGCTGGATCGTCCCCACCAACCCAGGCATAGACCCGAACGCGATCCCGCACCCGCCCGCCGAGCAGAGACGCGACGGGAGCGCCGTACACCTTCCCGGCGATGTCCCACAACGCTTGATCGATCCCGGCCAGAGCGCTGCTCAGGACCGGTCCGCCGCGATAGAAGCCGCCCTTCGCGAGGATCTGCCAGTGCCGTTCGATCTGCAGCGGATCCCGGCCGATCAGGTACTCCGACAGTACCTCGACCGCCGTCCGCACCACCTCGGCCCGCCCCTCGACCACAGGCTCGCCCCACCCAACAACGCCGTCACTGGTCTCAACCCGGCAAAACAACCACCGCGGCGCAACCAAAAACGTCTCAACCCGCTCGATCCTCACAGGCGCCCCCGCCCCGACGGCTCCGGCCCCGCCGGCTTCCGCGCCGGGGCTCCGCGCTCGTCGGACAGCCGGACCGCGGACAGATCCTCCGCGGCTTTCGCCAGGAGTTCTCGCATCGCGAGTTCGGCGCCGTCTGGATCGTGAGCCCGTACCGCGTCGACCACCCGCGCGTGACTCGGTACCGGATCATCCGAGGGATTCAGCTTGTGGACCAGTCGGTCGCGACCCGCCAGACCGGTCTCGATGACGACCTCCATCCTGGTCAGCAGCTCGTTGCCGGTGGCAGCGAGCAACGCCTTGTGGAACGCGACATCCGCCGCCGCGGCGGCAAGATCATCGGTGGCCGACGACATCGACTCCAAAGCTTCTTCCAGCAGTTCGATCTGCGCATCAGACGCCCGTACTGCGGCCAGCCGGGCCGCGGCCGGCTCGACGATCCCGCGCACCTCATGCAGTTCCTCGAGCAACTCCGGCCGGACATCGTCGTCGAAGTGCCAGCGGATCATGTCGGCATCGAGCAGGTTCCAGTCCGAGCGCGGCCGGACGAACGTGCCACGCTTCTGCCGAGCATCCACCAGCCCCTTGGCCGTCAGCACCTTGAGCGCCTCCCGGACCGCGGTCAGACTGACCCCGAGGTCGGCCTGCAACTCGGGCACGTTGATCGTCGCCCCCTCGGGAATCCGCCCCGAAAGGATGCGCTGCGCCATCACCTCCACGATCTGCCCGTGCAACCCCCGCGACACCCCGCGCTGTATCCCTGTCATGCCGAGTCCTTGACCGCTGACCAGCCGCCATCGACCACGAGGCTCGCAGCCGTCACGAACGACGCCTCCTCCGACAGCAGAAAGGCGACGGCCCGAGCGACCTCGTCGGGACGACCGAGTCGGCCGATCGCGGTCGCCCGCGCGCTCTGCGCCTTGCCCTCGGCACTGACCCGGTCCCACGCAGCGGTGTCGATCGGACCCGGAAGCACAGTGTTCACCCGGATCGAACCGCCGTACTCCACCCCGAGCTGACGCCCCAGTGCGACCAGCGCGCCCTTCGAGGCGGCGTACGCCGAATGGCCGGGGATGCCGTTCAGCGCATGCACCGACGAGACCAGTACTACGGATCCGCTGCTGGTGCTCAAGTCTTCATGCAAGGCCTTGAATCCGAGGTAGGCCGCCGTGAGGTTGACGTCGAGCTGTCGCTGCCACGACGCGGGCGGGAGTTCATGGGCCGGCTGGACGTCGATCGTGAACGCGTTGCTGACCAGTCCGGTGATCGGCCCGAGCTCGTCGCGGCCGCGGGACGAGACTTCGGCCCAGGTGTCCGGTGCCGCGACATCACCGATGACAGTCAGGGCCCGGCCGGGAATCTCCTGGCAGGGATGCAGATCCACCTGCACCACCGAGGCTCCCTCGTCGAGCAAGCGCTGGACACAAGCAGCTCCGATGCCCGTCGCCGCACCGGTCACGACGATCACCTGTCCACTCAGCCGCACCAGAGCCTCCCTGCTTTAACCATAATTTACGAATTAATGCTCACATGTCTGGACCGCACTCGGCAAGCAGGGTGAGCGGCTCGGCAAATTCCTTCCAAGTTCTTGGATCTGGCGTTTGGTAGTGACATGGCGTTCATTCTGGGCCAGGCTTATGGATGCTGGTAAGTGCTTGCCGTCGCCCAGAAGGAGACACTTGTGCGCAGTTTGACCCGCCCGAGAGCGCTCGCCGCGCTCACCGCCCTCGCCCTGACAACCCTCGCCCCCGCCGGCGGCGCCACGACCGCCGCGGCCCAGGAGCCATCCATAGCAACAACTCAAGAGTCAGCCGGCGTCCCGGTGCAGTTGGTGTCGATCACGGACTTCCACGGCTACCTGCGTCCGCCGTCCGTGGCAGACGGCGGCACCATCGCCGGAGCCGACGGCAAGGCGATCACCGTGGGTGGGGCGGCGTACCTGGCGACTCATCTCAAGAACATCCGGGCCGGCCACCGGAACTCGATCTTCTTCGCCGACGGTGACAACTTCTCCGGCTGGCCGTTCGAGGTGGACGCGCACGCCGACGAGCCGACCATCGAGGCGCTGAACGCGCTCGGCGTCGAGTTCACCAGCGTCGGCAACCACGAGCTCGACGTCTCCAGGAGCTTCCTGGTCGACCACATGGCCAAGGGCAAGTGCTTCGGCACGCCAGGGGTCGACAGCTGCTTCACCGACTCCACCGGCCGGCGCTTCCGTGGTGCGAAGTTCGACTTCCAGTCCGCCAACATCGTCGACGCCCAGGGCCGGACGATCGTCGCGCCGTACAAGATCCGCTGGGTCCGCGACGGTGCCCGCGTGTACCCGGTCGGTTTCATCGGCCTGACCGTGCCGGACACCCCGGTCGGCTCCACGTCGTACCAGCCTGACCTCAAGGCCCTCGACCCGGTTGCCTCGGCGAACGCCGCCGCTGCCGAGCTCACCCGTCGCGGCGTGAAGGCGATCGTGCTGAACATGCACGACGGCGGCACGGACGCGTCGCCGACGTACAACAACTGCGTCAACCCGAGTGGTCCGGCGATCGAGCTGGCCAAGAAGGTCACGCCGCAGATCGACGCGATCGTCACCGGGCATTGGCACTCCGCGTTCAACTGCAGCATCCCTGACCCGGCCGGCAACCCGCGCCCGGTCGTCGAGGCGGCCAACCACGGCCGGCTGATCAACGAGATCAACCTCCAGCTGGACCGGCGTACCGGCGAGGTCCTGCGCGACAAGACCACGTCCACCAACCACGCCGTCACGCGTGACGTGACGCCGGACCCGGAGCTTCAGCGGATCGTCGACTACTGGGCGGCCGCGGGAGATCGCAAGTACGCCGAAAAGGTTGCCACCATCACCGGCGACTTCACCCGTACTGCGAACGCGGCGGGCGAGAGCACGCTCGGGGATCTCGCGGCCGATGTCCATCTGTGGACGGCCCGGCAGCAGGGCGCCGCCGATCTGGGGTTGATCGCAACGAAGCCGGCCACGGGCAGTACTGCGCTCCGGGGCGACCTGCTGGTTGCCAAGGGCACCAAGCCGGGTGATGCCGAGGGCAAGGTCATGCTCGGCGAATCGTGGGACGCCTATGGGTACGGGAATCCCGTGCTCACGGTGAGCCTGACCGG
This sequence comes from Kribbella sp. NPDC023855, assembly GCF_040639475.1. Lineage (NCBI taxonomy): Bacteria > Bacillati > Actinomycetota > Actinomycetes > Propionibacteriales > Kribbellaceae > Kribbella > Kribbella sp. NPDC023855. Next base: position 192,149 of record NZ_JBFAAA010000009.1, on the reverse strand, counting down.
CGCGCAGCTCGACGCGGTCATGGAACAGCAGTGGCAGACCCAGCCGGACGGCACCACGAAGTACGCGCCACTGGCGATCTCAGCCAACGCCACCTTCACCTACGACACCACGAAACCCGTTGGCGACCGCGGAGAGCTGACCATCGATGGAAAGCCCGTGGACCCGACACGCACCTACCGAATCGCCGCCCTCGCCTACACAGTCATCGGCGCCGACGGCTACTCAGCCTTCAAGTCGTACACCAACCCAGTCCGCAACAACACCGACCACGAAACCTTCACCACCTACCTCCGCACCCACAAAACCCTGACCCCAGCCCCGCTGACCCGGATGGTTCGGCAGGGGTAGCCGGATCGGATCCCGCCTTGGGGTAGCGCGGAAGCTACCTTGGGGCGGGCTTGTGGGTGGGTGTGGGGGCCGGGGTTTCTTTCTAGCGTCGATGGCATGCGAAGACTTGTTGTGGGCAGCCTGTTGGTTGCTTTGGTTGTTCCTGTTGGTGGTGCGTATGCGGGGGCATCGCGTGCCGAAGGCGGCGGGCTTGCCTGGCGTCAGTGTCAGAGTGGGTCTGACGATCAGCAAGGTAAGGCGCTCGACGATGCGGGCGCATCCTGTACTACGGTCCGGGTCCCGTTGGATCATCTGCATCCGGACGGGCGGACCCTCGACATCGCGATCTCGCGGATCAAAGCCGACCCCGCGAAACGGCGGGGGATCCTGTTGTCCAACTCGGGTGGGCCGGGCGCGCCCGGTCTGGCGTACCCGCTTGACTTGCAGCCGCTGCTGGGAGAGGTCGCTTCGCAGTACGACCTGATCGGGGTGGACGCTCGCTTCATGGGCCGCAGCGCCCCGCTCGACTGCGGCCCCGTCCAGCTTGCCGACCTGTACCGGTCGTCGACCACCCGTCGCGACTTCACCACGGGGAGCCGGTACGCCGCATCCTTCGCCGCTGCGTGCAGGGCAAACAACCCAGGCCTGCTTCAACACGCGAACATCCGCCAAGCGGCGCGCGACTTGGACGCGATCCGCGTCGCACTGGGCGAGGACAAGCTCTCGTACTACGGCGTCTCGTGGGGTGCGGATCTCGGTGTCGTCTACAGCCAGCTCTTCTCCGCCAAGGTCGACCGGATGGTCGTCGACAGCGTCACGGACGTGGAGGGTTCGGAGTACCAGCACCTCGCGACCGGGCTGGGTGCTGAGGCGGCCTTCGACGAGTGGGCCGCTTGGGCGGCATGGCGGGACGACAAGTACCACCTCGGACGGACCGGCATGCAGGTGAGGGCCAACATGACCGAGCTGGTGTACCGCCGCCAGCCGGTCAAGGTCGGCAAGTACCAGATCGACTCGGCCGCGATGCCATGGGTTCTGCAATCGGCGCTCGGTGACGAGAGCGATCGCGATCTGATGGCCCGCAACGTCCGGACTCTTCTCGACGCGGCTGCAGGCAAACCGATCAAGCCGTCGAAGGAGCTGCTGGGGTTCCTGGGGCAGTTCTTCGAGATCAACCCGGACCTGTCGCGTTTCGCGGCGGCGTCCCTCTCCTACACCTGTAACGACAACGGCTGGCCGCGACGGCCGGCGCAGTACTGGCGGGACGCGCAACGCGACCACAAGACGCAGCCGCTTTTCGCCGTCACGATCCTTCCGTGCGCCTACTGGACCGACCACACCACCGAGCCGGACCTTGTCATCGGCAACAACACGCCGATGCTGATCGTGCAGGCCGAGCGCGACAGCATCCCGGTCGCCTGGGCCCGCAAGCTCCACCAGAAGCTGCCGAACTCCGTCCTCAAGACGGTCGACCGCCGCGCGCACGGTGTCTACGACGAACGGATCCCGGAGATGGTTGCCGAGGTCAACCGTTACCTGGCGGGCTGACCTGCAGCTCGGCGAGCACGGCCAGCCCATCGTCGGCCCGGTCCGGAGTCAGCAGCCACGTGCAGGCCTGCTCGAACCGGGCGCCGATCTCGGCGAAACGCTCCGCGGCCTGCCGCAGTACGGCAAGGTCACCGGACAGCGTGCCTCTCGCGCGGAGTAGGCAGGCTTCGGCCCAGTCGTTCTCGCCGGCGGTCGTGGCCGCAGCTTCCAGCCACTTCTCGGCATCAGGAAGCTCGGCCACGACCGCCAGTTCGGCGCCCGCGGCGTGCGCGTACGGCGCCCACCAGAGCTCGCCGAACTCAGCGAAGGCCTGCTCGACCAGCACCCTCGACCGCGTGTTGTCGTGTACTGCGACGCGCGCGTCAGCGAAGGCGGCCACGGCGCTCAGGACGGGCGCGGCCGCGTCGCTTCCAGCTCGAGCGAGTTCGAGCGCGCGGCGCTGCCAGACCTCGAACGAACCGTCCCGCCGCAAGCCATGAACCATCGCGGCCACCGCCAGCGCGGACGACATCCACTCCTGAGGTGGCGAACCGGCCCGTTCCCAACGGGCCCAGAGGGTATCGGCGTCCGCGATGCACTCGTCGAAGCGGCCGGTCAGCCCGTTGAGGCGGATCACTCTGGGCAGCCAGAGATAGGAGCGATCGCCGGCCAGGAGATCACCCGCAGCGTCGCCGGCGTTGGAGACCAGCGGCGGAAGATTCTGGTACTCCGGTAGCGCGGCCGGCAGGTTGCCTGTGGCAACTGCGGTGGTTGCGGCGACGTGGTAGGCGTCGACGATCTCCGCCGCCGCGTAGGGCTCATGACGGGGGAGGGGGGCAACCAGTTCGAGTCTTTCGAGCGCGTACTTGCGGGCCTCTCGCAACCTTCCTGCGTTGCCGGCGGCAACACAGAGGGCGTCGAGCGCACCTGCGATCAGAACCGGATCGCCGGAGCGCCGCGCAGCATCCACGGCGGCGTGGGCGAGGGTGGTGTCCGCGCCGATCCGTCGCTCGCCGTGTTCCCAGGCTCTGGCCGTCGCCAAGAGTGCGGTGACTTGGGGATCATCATTTGTTGCCTCGTTCAAGGCCTCGGTGAGCAGTTGGGCGCTCTCGGTCCGGGGGGTGTCGTACATCGCGCCGGCGGGGTAGCGGTTGAGTGTGATCACGGCCGAGGCCAGCATCGTCGCGCGGACGTTGCCGTCGACAACTGCGCGCTCCGCCGCCTCCAGCAGGAACCGGATGGTGGCCGGGCTGTCGGACAGGATGAGAGAGACGTCCGCGGCGGAGCGGAGATCCCGCGCTGCACTGACGCCGTCCTCGGCCCGGTCGGCGGCCGCTTGATAGTGGCCGACCGCCTCGACGAATCCCTGACTGGCAAAGGCCAGGTGGCCGAGCGAGCGAGCAAGTCGGTGCGCCGTCGGGTCGGGTTGCGCGACTGTTGCCGCCAGGGCGGCGCGCAGGTCGTCCACCACCTCACCGAATAGCACGCGCCAATCGCTGGACGCCTTGTCGAGTTGGGACTCCAACTGGGCTGCTGTGGTGGCGGCCCAGTGGAGATGGCGTTCGCGGGCGGTGGCGGTCTCGCCTGCCGTCTCCAGTTGTTCCAGGGCGAACGCGCGGACGGTTTCGAGCTGACGCCAGCGGGCGCCGCGGCGTACCAGGAGGCTTTTGTCGGTGAGGCGGCCGATCAGGTCCGCGACCTCGCCTCGCGAGTACTCCGGACTGGTGGCGCAGGCGGCGTCCAGGTCGACGCCGCCGAGATAGATGCCGAGACGGCGGAAGAGCAGTCGCTCTTCGTCGTCCAGCAGGTCGTGACTCCAGCCGATCACCGCGCTGAGCGATCGGTGGCGGGAGGTGGCGGCACGGCTCCCGGACAGCAGTCGAAGCTGGTTGTCGAGGGCAAGCAGGCCGTCGATGCCGAGGGACGCCGTACGGGCTGCTGCCAGTTCGATGGCGAGTGGCATGCCGTCCAGTCGTTCACACAGGCGGGCGATGCCGGTCGGGTCGGCGGTGAAGTTGGAGTCGACGGCTCGGGCTCGGTCCTGGAAGAGCTGAACGCCGTCGGATGCGGCCGGCAGAGGCTCCAGTTGGACCACGCGTTCACCCGGTACTGCGAGGCGCTCGCGGCTGGTCGCCAGAACGCTCAGGTCCGGGCAGGCGTCGAGGAGGAGCTCGACGAGTTCCGCCGTCTCTGCTACTAGGTGCTCGCAGTTGTCGAGCACGAGCAGCGCGCGGGTTGAGGACAGTTGCTCGGTCAGTGCTTGGGCGAGGGTTTGCGGAGGGCGTTCCGTCACGCCGAGGGCGGTGGCGACTGTGCGAGCTACCAGGACGGCACGCACCGGCACCAGATCCACGAAGACGCCAGGCATGGAGGCCTCTTCCGCTACGGCCGCCGCGACGACAGCCGCGAGGCGGGTCTTGCCCATCCCGCCTGGGCCCAGCAACGTCACCAGCCCCGGCTCCCGCAGAGCCTCAGCCACCGCCGCCCCCTCAACCGCCCGCCCCACAAAAGTCGTCCGACTCCCCGGCAGCCCGCGAACCCCCGCGTCCCCAAGCGCTCCTGAGGCCGCACCACCTCGCCCCGCACCGCCGCCTGCTCCTGCGCTTGGGCTGCCCGCGAGTGCGCCACCCGCGGCTCCCGGGATCCAGCTTGAGGCTGCTGCCGCGGTGCCGGGTCGGGACTCGGCGACCAGGTCCGCGAGTTGGCGGCGGTCCGTTACGCCGTACTTGCGGAGCAGGGAGGAGACGTGGCTCTCGACCGTGCGGATCGAGATGTGGAAGGCGTGCGCGATCTGGGCGTTCGAGCGATGAGCCGCGATCGCGGCGAGCACCTCGGCCTCGCGCGCCGAGATCTCCACCTGGCCATCGGGAACCATCCGCCCATGATCGCCCATCCCCGGTCCTCCGTGCCGGATCCGTGGCGCCTCCGTGGTGAGCACGGATGCCCGGGGTGTGCCCGCCGATGGATCGTCATCGTACCGAACAACCACCACAGGAGGACGAGATGACCACCATCGGTACGACGACCACTACGACGAAGAAGGTGCAGCTGAGCGCGGTCGGGCTGTGGATCCTGCAGCTGTCCCTGGCCGTGGAGTTCTTGATGGCGGGAGTGATGAAGCTGACCGGCAACGCGGTGATGGTCGAGATGTTCGCCGAGATCGGGGCGGGGCAGTGGCTTCGGTTCCTGGTCGGGGCGCTCGAGGTGGCCGGCGCGGTCGGCGTACTGATCCCGCGCCTGACCGGGCTCGCCGCGCTCGGGCTCACGCTGCTGATGGGTGGCGCCGTGATCACCACCGCATTCGTGCTCGGGGCGTCGCCCGCCGTGCCGCTCGCCATCCTGGTGATCGCCGGGCTGGTCGCCTGGTTCCGCCGTTTCTCGACTCGCGCGCTGATCGCTCGGTTCGCCGGGGAGGTGGGTTGAGATGACCGGCTTGCTGATCCGGGGTTTCGAAGGGGACTTGATTCACCCCGAAGACGACGGCTTCGACAAAGGCCGGTCGGTCTGGAACGCGATCGTCGACCGGCGGCCCGCCTTGATCGCACGCTGCGCGAGCACCGCCGATGTGGTCGCCGCGCTCCGGTACGGACGGGAGGCCGGGCTGGAGATCGGCGTACGGGGCGGCGGCCACAGCTTCCTCGGCCTCCCGGTGGTCGAGGGCGGCTTGATGATCGACTTGTCCGGGCTGGCGACGGTCCGGGTCGACCCGGGCAGCCGGCGCGCGTGGGTCGGCGGGGGCGCGTTGCTCGGTGCGCTCGACATCGCCGCCCAACGCTTCGGCCTCGCGACGACGGCCGGCAACGTCTCGCACACCGGGGTCGGCGGCCTGACTCTCGGCGGCGGTACCGGCTGGCTGGCCCGCATGCACGGCCTCACCTGCGACAACGTCGCCTCCTACCAACTCGTGACAGCCGATGGCGCAGTACTGCGAGTTGCCGCCGACGAGCACCCGGACTTGTTCTGGGCTCTCCGTGGCGGTGGTGGGAACTTCGGAATCGTCACCGAGTTCGAGTTCCGGCTGCACCCGGTCGGCACCCAGGCGTATGTCGCGGATTTCTACTATGACTTGCAAGAAGCCCGTACTGCGCTCCGCGGCTGGCGTGATCTGTTGGGGACGACTCCGCGACAGGCAACCCCGGTCGCGCGAGTCGGCCGGTGGGAGCAGTTCGGCGGCCGTCCGATGGCGAGCATCGGTTTCGTCTGGGTCGGCGACCCGACCGAGGCCCGCCGCCTGCAAGCGCAGTACGCCGCTCTGGGCCGGCCGACCTCAGAGCGTTCCAGTGAGCTCACCTACTTGGAGCTCCAGATGGGCGACGACGACATCGAGCAACACGCGCTGCGCCGCTACTGCAAAGGCCTCTACTTGCGCGACCTCCCCGACGAAGCGATCGACGCCTTCCTCGACCAACGCACCGAGGTCAGCGCCCGCCTGGCCCTGAACGGCGGCGCCATCGCCGACGTACCACCCGGAGCCACCGCCTACAGCCACCGCGACGCACTGGTCGAGTTCACCTCGTCAGCAGGCTGGACCGACCCGGCCGACGACGACCACCGAATCACCACCATCCGCACCTACGCCGCCACCCTCGACCCCTACGCCACCGGCTCCTACGTCAACACCATCTCCGACACCGACCCCACCGCAGTACACCGCGCCTACTCCACCCCCGACCTCACCCGACTGTCCAAGGTCAAAGACCACTACGACCCGACGAACGTCTTCCGCCACACCCTCAGCATCCGCCCTTGACGCGGGTTATCTGGTGCGGTGGTGGTGGGCGAGGTCGCGCAGGTAGAGGGCGCTTTGTTTGGGGGTTCGGGTTTGGGTTGGGTAGTCGACTCGGATGATGCCGAAGCGTTTGTTGTAGCCGTAGGCCCATTCGAAGTTGTCCAGGAGGGACCAGGCCAGGTAGCCGCGGATGTCGGCGCCCTGGTTGATGGCTTCGGCTACCGCGGCGAGGTGGGAGGCGAAGTAGGCGGTGCGGCCCTCGTCGGCTACGTAGCCGGATTCGTCGGGGGTGTCTTCGAACGCGGAGCCGTTTTCGGTGATGACCATGGGGAGGCCGGGGTAGTCCTTGCTGATGCGTACCAGGAGGTCGGTGAAGCCCTCCGGGACGATCTCCCAGTCCATGGCGGTGCGGGGTTTGTTCAGCGGGAGGGTCCGGATGATCGGTAGGCCGTTGTCGTCGACGGTGCGGCCCTGGTCGTCGTACCCGGTGAACTTCTGGCTGAAGTAGTAGTTGATGCCCAGGACATCGATCGGGGCCGAGATGGTGGCCAGATCGCCTTCCTGGACGGGGATCTCGATGCCTTCGGCGGCAAGGTCGGCGATCACGTCAGCCGGGTAGCGGCCGTGGACGAGTGGGTCGAGGTACAGGCGGGCGCCCATGCCGTCGGCGCGGCGGGCTGCCTCGAGGTCCGGCTCGGCGTCGCTGGCTGGGTACGCCGTTGCGGCGTTCAGCGTGATGCCGATGTCGAGTTTGCGGGGGGCCGCTTCGCGCATGCGCTCGGTGGCGAGACCGTGGCCTAGGAGTAGGTGGTGGACTGCCGCGACGGCTGCCGGGTACTCCTTCCGGCCGGGGGCGTGCGCGCCGTACGCGTAGCCGAGCATCGCGGAGCACCACGGTTCGTTGAGCGTCGTCCAGGTGTCTACGCGGTCGCTCAACGCGTCGAAGACCAGCATCGAGTAGTCCGCGAACCTGTACGCCGTATCGCGCGCTGGCCAGCCGCCGGCGTCCTCGAGCTCCTGCGGGAGGTCCCAGTGGTAGAGCGTCACCCAGGGGTCGATGCCCTGGGCAAGGAGCTCGTCGACGAGGCGGTCGTAGAAGGCGATGCCGGCCGGGTTGACCGGGCCGGTGCCGTGCGGCTGGACGCGTGACCAGGAGACTGAGAAGCGGTAGGTGTCGAGGCCGAGTTCCTTGATCAGGGCAACGTCTTGCGGCATCCGGGTGTAGTGCTCACAGGCGACGTCACCTGTGTCACCGTTGTCGATCGCGCCGGGGACCTTGCAGAAGGTGTCCCAGATCGACGGCGTCCGGCCGTCGACGTCGACAGCTCCTTCGATCTGGTACGCCGAGGTCGCGACGCCCCAACGGAAACCGCTCGGCAGGCCGGCGATCAGTTCTTGCTCACCTGCCGGCGCGGTGAAAACGGCGGTGGGGGTGGGGTCAGTGGTGGTGGGCGCGGTGGGGGTGTTCATGGGTGGGTGTACGGCGCCTGCCTTGTGGGCCGGCGCCGTAGGGGCTCCCTTCGGGGTGTGGGGGTGGGAGATCAGCCGACCGGGACGCGGCCGGGTAGCCAGCAGGCCACCTCGCGGTTGGGGTCGTTCCTCGCCTCGGGGACGCCGAGGACGGGGATCTCCGTCGAGCAGCGGTCGAACGCGTGCGGGCATCGGGGGTGGAACGCACAACCGCTGGGCATGCCGCGCAGGTCCGGCGGCGAGCCCGGGATTCCGGCCAGCTCGCGGCGCGGGCCACGCAGCGCAGGGAAGGACTTGAGCAGTCCTTCGCTGTACGGGTGCAGGGAGTCCTTGTAGAGGTCGGCCGACTTCGCCTGCTCGACGATGCGGCCGCCGTACATGATCGCGATCCGGTCGGAGAACTCGACCAGCAGCGACAGGTCGTGGGTGATGAACAGCACGGAGAAGTCGAGCCGTTCGCGCAGTTCGACCAGCTGGGCGAGGATCTGGCGTTGCATCACGACGTCCAGCGCGGTGGTCGGTTCATCCATGATGACGACCTGTGGCTCGAGGACGAGCGCCATCCCGATCATCACCCGCTGCCGCATCCCGCCGGACAGCTGGTGCGGGTAGGCGTCCATCCGGTCCGCGGAGATGCCGACCAGCTTGAGCATCTCCTTGGCCCGGGCGACGCGCGCCTCAGAAGACAGTTGTGGCTCGTGCGCGCGGATCACGTCGAGCATCTGGGTGGAGACCTTGTGCACCGGGTTGAGCGAGTTCATCGCGCCCTGGAAGACGATCGAGGTCTCGGCCCAGCGGAACGCCCGCAGCTCGGCGTTGCTGAGCGCCATCACGTCGTACGGTTCGCCGCCGGGCGGGTGGTAGATGACGCTGCCGCCGCTGATCACACCGGGCGGTGGCAGCAGCCGGGTGATGCCGTAGGCAAGTGTCGACTTACCGCTACCGCTCTCACCGGCCAGACCGAGCACCTCACCGCGGTGCAGGGTCAGTGTGACGTCCCGGACCGCCTGGACGGCCTGGTCGCCCAGTCCGTAGTCGACGTCGAAGTTCTTGATCTCCAGTACCGGCGCCTTCATACGACTACTCATCATGCGACGCCCTTCGCTTCGTCGGTGGCCTTCCGGATCACCGGCGTGACCGGGTCCTTCTTGCCGTTCTGGGACAGGACCGGCGTGAAGCCGACCCGCATCTTGACCGTGTGGCCGTCGGCCGTCTTCACCCGGGTACGGCCGCTGCTGCGCAACCGCGGGCTGACGAACTCGTCGATGCCGAAGTTGATCAGCGACAACGCCGTACCGAGGATCGCGATCGCCAGGCCGGCCGGGACGAACCACCACCAGGCGCCCTGGGCCAGCGCTTGCTGGCTCTGCGCCCAGAACAGGATCGTGCCCCAGTTCCAGTCGGAGATCGTCGAGATGCCGATGAAGGCCAGGGTGATCTCCGACATCACGGCGAAGATCACCGTGCCGACGAAGCCCGAGGCGATGATCGCAGTCAGGTTCGGCAGGATCTCGACGGTGATGATCCGCCAGGTGCTCTCACCGGTCGCGCGGGCCGCCTCGACGTAGTCGCGCCGTCGCAACGAGAGTGTCTGCGCGCGCAGTACCCGGGCGCCCCAGGCCCACGAGGTGAGACCGATGACCAAGGCAACCATCAGGTCGCCGGCGCCGGGGATCGTGGAGGCGACGATGATGATCAGCGGCAACGCCGGGATGACGAGGAAGACGTTGGACAGCGCGGACAGGCCTTCGTCCGCCACGCCGCCGAGGAAGCCGGAGCTGACCCCGATCAGGACCGACAGAGCGGTCGCGATGATGCCGGCCAGCAGACCGACGAACATGACACCGCGGGTCCCGACGAGGACCTGGCTGAAGATGTCCTGGCCGAGGTGCGTCGTACCGAACCAGTGCTTGCCGGACGGTGCCTGGATCAGGTCGTTGCTGCGGGCCGACGGGTCGTACGGCGCGATCCACGGGCCGATGATCGCGATCAGGCAGAAGAAGCCGAGCACGACCAGGCCGGTCGCGGCCTTCGGGTTGGCGACGAACCGCAGCCGTTGGCGCTTGGCCGGAGCGGCGGCGCCGGCCGGGCCTTCGGGGGTGACCGCGGTGATGGTGGTGGCTGGTGCGGACATCGGTCAGCCCTCCTTGCGGGTGCGGGGATCGAGCAGCAGGTACGCGACGTCCGCGATCAGGTTGGCGAGCAGGACCGACATCGTGATCACCAGGAACACCCCCTGCATCAAGGGGTAGTCCTTGGACCCGACCGCCTGGAACAGGTTGTAGCCGATGCCGGGGTAGGAGAAGACGATCTCCACCAGCAGGGTGCCGCCGACGATGAAGCCGAGCGACAGCGCGAACCCGGACACGTTCGGCAGCAGCGCGTTGCGGGCCGCGTAGCTGACCATCACCCGGCGCTCGCTCAGGCCCTTGGCGTGCGCGACGGTGATGTAGTCCTCCGAGGCGACGGTGACCATCATGTTGCGCATGCTGAGGATCCAGCCGCTCACCGACGAGATCAGGATGGTGATGGCCGGCAGCAGGCTGTGCTGGACCGCGCTGCCGATGAACTCACCGTCCCACGACGGCACCAGGCCGGGCTCGTACCCACCCGACGACGGGAAGAAGCTGTCCGAGCCGGCCAGCAGCGTGATCGCCAGCAGGCCGAGCCAGAAGTACGGGATCGACGACAGGAATGTTGTCACCGGCAACAGTCCGTCCAGCCAGGAGCCGCGCCGCCAGCCGGCCAGCACGCCGAGCGACGTACCGATCATGAAGCTGGCGAAGGTGGTGATACCGACCAGCGCGATCGTCCACGGCAGGCTCTGGCCGAGGATCTCCGAGACCGGGGTCGGGAAGAACGTGAACGACAGTCCGAGGTCGCCGCGGAACACCTGGCCCCAGTAGTCGACGTACTGGCTCCACAGGCTCGCGTCCTGGTCCAGGCCGAACAGCACGTAGAGCGAGTGGATCGCCTCGGTGCTCATCTGGCCCTGGAACTTGTTGATCAGCGAGGTGACCGGGTCGCCGGGGATCATCCGCGGGATGAAGAAGTTGATCGTGATCGCGGCCCAGGCGGTGAACAGGTAGAACGCGATCCGCTGCAGCAGGAACTTCACTTCGCGGCCCCTTCCTCGTAGAGCCAGCAAGCGGCCCAGTGTTCGCCCTCGCCGGCGATCACCGGCAGTTCGAACCGGGGCGGCAGTTCGGTGGAGCACTTGGGCATCGCGTGGATGCAGCGCGGGTGGAACCGGCAACCGGTCGGCGGCGCGATCAGACTCGGCGGCTCACCGCCGGCCTCGTCCTGAGGCGCGTCCTTGGGATCCCCGACGCGGTCGAGGCGGTCGGGGTCGGGAGCGCTCTCGATCAGCAGCCGGGTGTACGGGTGCGCGGGGTGCTGGGTGACGGTCTCGGAGTCGCCGCCTTCGACCATCCGGCCGGCGTACATCACCAGCGTCTCGTCGGCGAAGTACCGGGCCGAGGCGATGTCGTGGGTGATGTAGAGAATGGCCAGGTTCAGGCGTTCTTTCAGGTCACGCAGCAGGTTCAGTACGCCGAGCCGGATGGAGACGTCGAGCATCGACACCGGCTCGTCGGCCAGCAGCGCCTCGGGGTCGGCGCCGAGTGCGCGGGCGATCGAGACCCGCTGGCGCTGCCCACCCGACAGTTCGTGCGGGAACTTGTCCAGGTAGCGCTCCGGCGGGGTGAGCTGCACGCGGTTGAGCAGGTCCGCGAGGTTCTTCTCCAGCTCGGCGGCGTTCTTGCCGGCGCGGCCGTGGATCTTCAGCGACCGGGTCAGGTGGTACCGCACGGTGTGGACCGGGTTCAGCGAGGCGAACGGGTCCTGGAAGATCATCTGCACCTGGCGGCAGTAGGCGCGGAACTTGCGCCCGCCGTGCACGGTGATCGACTTGCCGTGCAGCCGGATGTCTCCGTCGGTGCGGGAGTAGAGCTGTGCGAGCAGCCGCGCCACGGTCGACTTGCCCGAGCCGGATTCGCCGACGAGCGCGGTGACCCGGCCCCGGCGAAGCGTCAGCTGGATGTCGTCCACCGCGTGGACCGCCTTGCGCTCCTTGCTGAACAGGTCGCGCAGGCCCCGGCGTACGGGGAAGTGTTTGGTGAGGCCCTCGGCCTCGAGGACCACGTCGCCCGTGGTCACCGGTGCTGTCTCGGTCGCCGTCATGACGTTTCGAACTCCTCCTCTGATCGCGGCACCGCGGCCGGGACCCCCAGGTGGTGGGATCCCGGCCGCAGCAGGTCCTTAGGCTCCTGCGGGCTTCAGGTTCAGGACGATCTGGAGTGCGTTCTGCTGCGTCGGCTGGGCCGGCGCGTACTGGTTCGACTCGTCCGGCCAGCCGGTCCAGTTCTTCGTGCTGTACAGGCCACCGACGTTGGACGCCGAGGTCGGGATGACCGGCATCTGCTCGACCATGATCTTCTGCAGCGTGTTCAGCGCCGTGGTCCGGGTCGCGTCATCGGTCGCGTTGGCGTACTGGTCCAGCGCCTTGGTCGCCTCCGGGCTGTTGAACCGGCCGTAGTTGCCGCTCACGCCACCCTTGCCGACGGGCTTCAGGATCTTGCCGTCCATGATGTTCTGGTAGATGTCGTACGGCGTCGCGCCGCCGTTGGTCCAGTGCATCCCGGCGTCGAAGTTGCCCTCGTCGAACGCCTTGAACCAGGCGTCCTGGTTGGCCTTGTCGACGGTCGCCTTGATCCCGATCGTGGACAGGTTGTCCTTGATGATCTCCAGGTCGGTGATGTAGTCGGACCAGCCGGCCGGGTCGGTCAGCGTGATCGTGACCGGCTTGCCGGTCTTGTCCTTGAGGACGTTGCCCTCGAGCTTGTAGCCGGCCGCGGCCAGGTCGGCCTTGGCGCCGTCGACGTCGACCGCGTGCTTCTTGTCCTTGAACTCGGGCGCGATGTAGGACTCACCGGCCGGGGTCGGGATGCCGGTGACGGACTCGACCTTCGGGTAGAAGTAGCCGGCCTCACCCTGCATGAAGATGTCGTCGCGGTTGATCACCTTGTCCATCGCGCGACGCAGTGCCGGGTCGTCGAACGGCTTCTTGGTGGTGTTGATCCACAGACCGTGGATGCCGAGGTTGGCCGGGAACCACAGCTTGTGGTTCTTCGGGTCCTTGGCCTGGTAGACCGCCTTGACGTTCGGGACGAAGACGAAGCTCCACTCCGAGGCACCGTTGGCCAGCGCGGTGGTCTGCGCGTTGTTGTCGTTGTACGACGTGTAGCGCAGCTCCTTGACCTTCGGCAGCTCCTGCCAGTACGAGTCGCGGACCTCCAGCGTGGTGGTCTGTGGGGTGAACGACTTCAGCTTGTACGGGCCGGTGCCGATCGGGTTCTTCACGGTGTCCTGGCTGGGGTCCTTGAGCGCGGACCACTGCGCCTTCGGGACGACGAAGACGGTGAGCACCTTGTTCTGGTTGACGAACTGGGACCGGGTGAAGGTCAGGTCCACCTTGTTGCCCGACGTGGTGATCGTGCCGTAGGGGATCGCGTCCTGGTTCAGGCCCTCGTTGTCCTTGCGGAGCTGGAACGAGTAGGCGACGTCGGCGGCCGTCATCGGCGTACCGTCGGAGAACTTCACCCCGTCGCGGATGGTGAGCGACAGCTTGGTGAAGTTGTCGGCCCACTTCCACTCGGTGGCCAGCCAGGGCTTGCCCGGCTCGGTGGGCTTGATGCCGTTGATCATCACCAGCGGCTCGTAGATCATCCAGCGGTAACCCAGCGAGGCGCCCGACGACGAGCCGAGGAACGGATTGTGGTTCTCCGTCTGCGGACCGTTCGGCATGCCGACGTTCAGCACCGTCGCGGTGCTACCCGAGCCGGCGGTTTCCTTCTTGGCTTCCCCGTTACTGCAGGCAGCCATCAGGGCTGCCGCGAGCACGCCCGTGAGGGCTAGCGCGACTGAGCGTCGAGCTCGCATCGTTCCTCCTGTGTTTCGTCCAACTGGTTGGCGGATGACAGCGGGATGACTGTCGGTGGGTGGAGCCTGGGGGCGTTCGCATCGTGCCGTGAAAGCGCTCTCATGGGAAGAACAGCGTCCTTAACGGATCGATATCGGTGCGGTGTGTTACAGGTGCTGTCCGGCGGCGGGGCGGGGGCAGCCACCCCGCCGCCGGAGCCTTCAGCGCGGCGCGCGGTCGGGGCTGTGGCGGGCGGTCACGGGGGCGGTTGAGCTGCGGACGATCAGCGTCGTCGGCAGCACTTGGGGTTCCTCGGGCAGCGGATTGCCGCCGAAGTAGCTCATCAGCAGCCGGGCCGCGGTCTGGCCCATCTGACGCATCGGCTGGTGCACCGTGGTCAGCGGCGGTTCGGTGTGCTGGGCGTACGGGATGTCGTCGAAACCGACCACGGACACGTCGTTCGGCACGTTCCGGCCGGTCTCCCGGACGGCCTGGATGGCGCCGCCGGCGGTCAGGTCGTTGTGCGCGAAGATCGCGTCGAACCGCAGTCCAGCGCCGAGGGCCTGCTGGACGCCTCGACGGCCGGAGTCGTGGGTGAAGTCGCCTTCGATGACGAGCCGCGGGTCGAGCTCGATACCGGCCGCCGCGTAGGTGTCGCGGAAACCTTCCAGGCGTTCCTGAGTACAGCCGAACCGTTCCACGCCGGTGATCACCAGCGGATGATGGCGGCCGAGCTCCAGCAGGTGCTGGGCCGCCGTCGCGCCGCCGGTCCGGTTGGTGGTGGCGACGGACGGGAAGAGGGGCTGCTTGGCCCGGTCGTCGATCAGTACGACAGGCAGGCCGCGGGCGTGCAGCTGCTCGATGTAGGCGAGTGTGCCTTCGGGTTCGATCACCAGCAGGCCGTCGAACGACTGGGCCGAGACCTGCGAGGCGAACTGCTGCATGGATTCCTCACCCCGGTTGCAGGTGAACAGCAGCAGGCCGTAGCCCTCGGACTCGACGACGTCCACGGCGCCCTGCAGGACCTCGCCCATCCAGGGCCAGGTCAGCGAGGGGACCAGCATGCCGACGATCCGGGTCCGGCCGCGGGCCAGGCCGACGGCACGGGCGCTGGGCACGTAGCCGAGCTCCGCGATCACCTGACGGACCCGCTCGGCGGTGCGCAGATCGAGCTCGCCCTTGCCGTTCAGCACGCGGGAGACGGTGGTCTTGCTGACTCCCGCGCGGGCGGCGACATCGGCGATGGTGATCGACACTTCAGCTCCCCTCGGGCGGTTGGGGTGGGGCGGTGCGGGGTGTTCGGCGGGCCGGAACCGGTTTCGGAAGCGGTTCCGTAGAGTGAAGCGGAGTGAGTCAGCTCACGTCAATCACGAAGTGGTAACGAATCGGGACTAAGTTCACGTCTTGTAAGAAGTCTTTCGTTGTCTTTCGGCCGGGGCCGTGGGCGCCCGGCCGGGGTCGTCGCTGGTGCATGATGGAGGCTTCCGCGAGGCATCGATCTCGGCCGTCGGCAGGCGGTGACTTCCAAGGGTGGGACCGCAGACAATGGATGGACGCCGGACCACGGTGCGCGACATGCGCCGGTCCAACCGCTCAGTGCTGCTGACGAGCATCTACCGGGATGGTCCGCTCAGTCGCTTCGAGCTGGGCCACCGCACCTCGCTGAGTGCTGCCAGCGTGAGCAATCTCGTCGGTGAGCTGCTCGACGAGGGTGTGGTCGAGGAGGCCGGCTCGGTCGAGTCCGACGGCGGCCGGCCGCGGGTGCTGCTGCGCGTCGCCCCGGCCTTCGGGTACGTCGCCGGCGCCGAGGTCGGCGAGACTCGGGTCCGGGTCGAACTGTTCGATCTGGCGATGAACGTGCTGGCGACCAAGGTCTACCCGATCGAGACTCCGAAACCAGCGCCCGCGCTTGCCGTGAAATATGTGCTGGCCGGCTTGGCGGAAGTGCTCGCGGAGGCGAACATCTCGTCCGACCGGGTGATCGGTCTGGGCGTGGCCGTGGCCGGCATCGTCGAAGGACCGGCTGACGCGGTGGTTCATGCTCAAACGCTCGGCTGGGACGCGGTGCCGTTCGGCGCGATGCTGGCCGCCGAGACGGAGATCCCGATCCAGGTCGACAACGGCGCGAACACCCTCGGCCAGGCCGAGATGTGGTTCGGCGCCGGCCGAGGTGCGACGGATGCGGTCGTCGCGTTGGTCGGGTCCGGCGTCGGCGCCGCGCTCGTCACCGGCGGCTCGAGCTACCGAGGCATTCGCAGCAGCGCAGGAGAGTGGGGCCACACCACGATCGTGTACGGCGGCCGCGGGTGCCGCTGTGGCGCCGAGGGTTGCCTGGAGGCGTACGTCGGGGCCGAGGGTGTTCTCGACCGCTACCGGCTGGCCGGCGGTGAGGTCACACCGGGTGACGAGGAAGCCGCCTTCACCGGCCTGCTCGACGCCGTCGGTACTTCGGAGGTTGCGGCGAAGGTGGTCGAGGACACCATCGGCTATCTCGGCGCGGGTTTCGCGAACCTGGTCAACCTGTTCAATCCCGAGAAGATCGTGCTCGGGGGTTGGTCAGGTCTCCTGCTGGGCGAACGCTATCTCCCGCAACTCCGCGAGGCGGTCGGCCGGCACGCGCTCCGCCAGCCCTACGCGCAGGTCTCGCTCGAGCTCTGCGAACTGGGTCGCGATGCCGTAGCGATGGGCGCCGCCACCCTCCCGGTCCTCCGCCTCCTTCGTGACGGCGGCAATCCACCGCTCCCCGCGGAGTCGGCAGCTCGCTGACGATTCGCCCCCTTTCTATCGTCGGTGGTTCCGGAACCCGAAGATCGCTATGGCGGGTTCAGCGCTTCAACTATGCTTTGAAAAAACCCGCCTGCTACCCCTTGGGGGTCACTGATGGTCGAGCTCTCCCCGCTTCGGCGGGACTTCGTCTGGGGTACCGCAACCTCGGCGTACCAGATCGAAGGTGCTGTCGACGTGGACGGCCGGCTGCCGTCGATCTGGGACACCTTCTGCCGGGTTCCCGGCGCGATCGACAACGGTGACACCGGCGACGTCGCCTGCGACTCGTACCATCGCTGGCCCGAGGATCTCGAGCTGCTGAAGCAACTCGGCGTCGACGCGTACCGGTTCTCGATCGCCTGGCCCCGGGTGATTCCCACCGGTTCCGGCGCCGTCAACGCACCCGGCCTCGGGTACTACGACCGGGTGGTCGACGATTTGCTTGCCAACGGCATCAAACCCTTCGTCACCTTGTACCACTGGGATCTGCCCCAGGCGCTGCAGGATCTCGGCGGCTGGGAGAACCGCGACACGGCGTACCGGTTCGCGGAGTACGCCGCGGTCGTGGGCGCCAAGCTGGGCGATCGCGTCACCGACTGGGCCACGTTGAACGAGCCGCTGTGCTCGGCCTGGATCGGTCACTGGGAAGGGCGGATGGCGCCCGGGATCACGGATCCGGCGATCGCGGTGCGGGCGTCGTACCACCTGATGCTGGCGCACGGGCTGGGGGTCGCGGCGCTGCGCGAATCCGCGCCGAAGCCGCCGTCGGTCGGGCTGGTCGTCAACCTCAGCGGTGTCGAGCCGGCGTCGACGGAGCCCGCCGACATCCGCGCCGCGCAGGTTGCCGACGGGCACATCAACCGCTGGTGGCTCGATCCGCTGTTCGGTCGCGGCTTCCCGGTCGACATGATCGACGTGTACGGCGTGGAGTTGCCCGAGCAGCCCGGCGATGCCGAGATCATCGCGGCACCGACCGATTTCGTGGGGCTGAACTACTACTTCCGGCAGATCGTCAAGGCCGACGAATCCGTTCCGGTGCTGGGATTCAGCCAGGTGCCGGGTCCGAACCCAGAGCACACGATGCTCGACTGGGAGGTTCACCCGGCGGGGCTGGAGGAGCTGATCCTGCGGCTGACCAAGGAGTACGGAGCCGAGAAGATCTACGTGACCGAGAACGGTTCGGCCTGGGTCGACCAGCCGGACGAGGACTTCAACGTCGACGACGCCGCCCGAACCGCTTATCTGGAAGGGCATCTGGCGGCCTGCGTCCGCGCGGTTGAGCAAGGCGCTCCGCTGGCCGGGTACTTCGCGTGGTCTCTGCTGGACAACTTCGAGTGGGCCTACGGCTACGCGCCCCGCTTCGGGCTCGCCTATGTCGACTACCCGACCGGCAAGCGCGTGATGAAGACGAGCGGCAAGACCTACACCAAGCTGATCGAGAGCCACCGCCAGGCGTAAACGTAGTACGGGCCTTCTCAAGCTAGAAGGCCCGTACTTTTGTTGCTTGTTACAAGGTCCACTTCTGGGCGGCCGTGCCGTTGCAGGTCCAGATCTGCAGGCGGTTGCCGTTGGCGGGGTTGGCGGACGGGACGTCGAGGCACTTGTTCGACTGCGGGTTCACCAGATCGCGGGCGCCGGTGTAGGTCCACTGCTGGGCCGGATTCCCACTACAGGTGGCGATCTGGAGTTTGGTGCCGTCGGCAACTCCACCACCGGCGACGTCCAGACACTTGCCGAGGGCACGGATCGTGCCGTCACCCGGGCGGCTCCACTTCTGGGCCGCGGAACCGTTGCAGTCGTACAGCTGGACCGGCGTACCGTCGGATGCGTTCGCTCCGGCGACGTCCATGCACTTGCCCAGTGCCTTGACCTCGCCACCTCCACCGCCGCTGCTGGTGAGGCTGTTGACGCGGACGTAGTCGACGACCATCGTCTGTGGCATCACCGTGCTGCCGTCGGGGTAGCCGGGCCAGTAGCCGCCGACCGCCACGTTCATGATCATGAAGAACGGGTGGTCGAACACCCACGGGTCGCCGCCGAGGTCGGCCGGGGTCTTGCGGGCGAACTGGATGCCGTCGACGTACCAGGTGACGACGTTGGGCTCCCAGTCGACGGTGAAGGTGTGGAAGCCATCGGCGAACTGCTGGCCGTTCGGGAGCGTGTAGCGCGAACTGATCCCCTCGGCGGCTGAATAGCCGGGGCCGTGCAGGGTGCCGTAGGAGTTGCTCGGCTCCTTGCCGATGTTCTCCATGATGTCGATCTCGCCGTTGCCCGGCCAGCCGTTGTTGCCGGTGCCGAGCATCCAGAACGCCGGCCACAGACCCTGCGTGCGCGGGAGTTTCATCCGCGCCTCGTACCGGCCGTACGTGTTGGTGAAGGTCGCGGCGGTGAGCAGCCGGGCCGAGGTGTACTCGCACGGGCCGTAGTGGCACTGGAAGCCGCCGCTCTCGCGACGGGCCGTGATCACCAGGTTCCCGGCACCGTCCTTGGCGGAGTTGCGCGTGCTGTTGGTGTAGTACTGGCGCTCGTTGTTGCCCCAGCCGTGGCCGCCGATGTCGTAGCGCCACTTGCTGGAGTCCGGCGCCTGGCCGGCCGGGCCGTCGAAGTTGTCCTCGAAGAGCACCGGGCCGACCGCGGTGGCCGCCATCGGGGCGGTCGCAGCCGCGGCGGACGCGGCAGCCGTAGTACCGGCTGTTGCTGGGGACTGGAGGAGAGCGGTGCCGAGTACTGCGACGCCTGCGGCGGCGAGTGCTGCGGACCGGATCCGGGGACGCGGGAATCTCATGCGTGCCTCATTTCTCGCGGTTGGGGGCGGGGGGCGGACTGTCGCGAGACAGGGAATCGCTGGCTGGCAGCCTGCTGTGAGAACGCTCTCAGGTCAAGGCCACACATAAATATAAGTCGTGAAAAAAGCCTCGGCGCACCGTTGACAGCGCCGTTCACGAATGGTTACCTCGTGCTGACCATCAGTTGCGGCGCGGGCAGACGCCTCAAAAACCCTTGAGCAAAAGGGAGATCCGCCCATGCCCTCGCCTCTGCCTCGCCGCCGACGTGCACTCCTCGCCCTGGCCTGCCTCGCGGCGCTATCGGTGATCGCGACAGGCGTCAGCCACCCGCAGCCCGCGCACGCGGCCGGCGAGCAGGTCAATGTCTGGCTGACCACCACCAACGACTCCGCCGGCCGCAACGTGACCCGCGGCCTGCAACAGCAGACGCCGGTGAACTTCGGCCCGGCCGGCGGCAGCGCGAACCAGACGATCACGGTCAACGAGAACACGACGTACCAGACCTTCGAAGGCGGTGGCGCGTCCTTCACCGACAGCGCCGCGTGGCTGCTGAACAGCAGCAACACGATCAGTGCGACCACCCGCGACCAGGTGATGAAGGACCTGTTCGACCCGGTCAACGGGATCGGGCTGGCCTTCACCCGCAACCCGATGGGCGCCTCCGACCTGGCCCGGTTCAACTACTCCTACGACGACACCTGCTGCGACCTGAACGACTTCACCATCAACCACGACCTGGCCGACGTGGTGCCGCTGACCAAGCAGGCCAAGCAGCTGAACCCGGCGCTGAAGGTCAAGGGCGCGCCGTGGAGCGCGCCGGCCTGGATGAAGGACAACAACAAGTTCACCAACCGCGGCTGGCTCAAGGCCGAGTACTACCCGCTCTACGCGCAGTACTTCGTGAAGTACGTGCAGCAGAACGCGGCCCAGGGACTCAAGATCGACTACGTCTCGGTGCAGAACGAGCCGACCTGCTGCGGCACCGACAACACCGGCTACGCGTCGATGAACTGGAACGGCGCCGGCCTGCTGAACTTCACCAAGAACCACCTGATCCCGGCTTTCCGGGCGGCCGGCATCACCACCAAGGTGATGATCCTGGACTACAACTGGGGCAACTACGACGACCTCGGTTCGGTCCCGCTGAACGACGCCGGTCTGCGCGCCGACCCGCTGTTCGGCGGCATCGCCTGGCACGGCTACGGCGGTGACGTGAACCTGCAGAGCACGATCCACAACCAGTTCCCGGCCGTGAACCAGTACATGACCGAGCACTCCGGCGGGACCTGGATCCCGAACCAGCAGGTCGAGGACATGAACAACCTGATCGACTACACCCGCAACTGGAGCAAGTCCTGGGTCAAGTGGAGCCTCGGCCAGGACCAGAACATGCTTCCGTACGTCGGTGCCGGCTGCAACGTCTGCACCGGGCTGGTCACCATCCAGCGCGGCGGTTCGCGGGCCGGCCAGGTGGACAAGACGATCGAGTACTACACGATGGGCCACCTGACCAAGTTCGTGAAGCCGGGCGCGGTCCGGATCCAGTCCGACGCGAACAGCTCGGTGAAGAACGTCGCCTGGAAGAACCCCGACGGCTCCAAGGCGCTGATCGCGTACAACACGACCAGCGGCAACCAGTCGGTCCGGGTGAACTGGGGCAGCCAGTCCTTCGTCTACACGCTGCCCACGAAGACCTCGGCGACCTTCACCTGGTCGGGCAGCCAGAGCGGTGGCGGTACCGGCGGCCAGATCACCGGTCTGGCCGGCAAGTGCATCGACGTGGCCGGTGCGAACAGCGCGGACGGTACTGCGGTCAATCTGTACGACTGCAACGGCACCAGCGCGCAACAGTGGAGCCGGCCTGGTGACGGCACCCTTCGCGCCCTGGGCAAGTGCCTCGACGTGGCGGGCGGTTCGACAGCGGACGGTGCCCAGACCCAGCTCTACACCTGCAACGGCAGTGCCGCCCAGCAGTGGACCTACACGAGTGGCCGCGACCTGGTGAATCCACAGGCGAACAAGTGCCTCGATGTCACCGGCAACAACTCCGCGAACGGCACCAGGCTGCAGATCTGGAGCTGTACCGGCGCCGCGAACCAGAAGTGGACGATCTGACTTCCACCTCCTGAGCAGGTGTCCGCACGAGGACACCGGCAGCCCGACCGCCACCGCGCCCCCGGTGGCGGTCGGGCTGCGTCCGGAACGGCGCGGAATACCGGCCTTGACTCTCCGGTAGGCGGAGGGTGAAAGGTTGGCCCCATGACGGCGTCAGTGACCATCGGAGAGTTCTCCCGGCTCACCCATCTCAGCGTGAAGACCTTGCACCACTACCACGAGATCGGGCTGCTCGCGCCGGCCCGGATCGACGCGTCGTCGGGGTACCGGCGGTACGAGACGGCGCAGGTGCCGGTGGCGCAACTGATCCGGCGGCTGCGCGATCTGCAGATGCCGCTGGCCCAGGTGCGAGCGGTGGTCGAGGCGCCTGACGTCCAGACTCGCGATCAGACGTTGCGGCTGCACCTGGACCAGATGGAGCGCGAGCTCGCCCAGACCCGCGACGTGGTCACGTCACTCCGCTCGATGCTCACGCTGCCGGCGGGCGAGCTCGCGGTCGAGTACCGGTTCATGCCGGCGTTCCGGGCGTACTCCGTGACCGACCGGGTCGAGCGCGACTCGATCGGTGAGTGGTGTGCGACGACCTTCGGCCTGCTCGGCGAGATCGCCGGCCTGCACGGCATCGCGGCCACCGCCGGCGCGACGTACAGCGACGAGTTCTTCACCGAGGAAGTCGGCGAAGTGGTCGGCTTCCTGCCGGTCGCGCCGGACCAGTCCGCGATCGACCGGGTCGGGTTGACCGACCTGCCCGCGGGTTTCTTCGCGATCGCCCGGCACGACGGGCCGTTCACCGACTTCGACCGCGTCTACGGCGCGCTCGGCAGCCACGTCGCCGAGTACTGCGAGGTGGCGCCCGGGCCGATCCGTGAGCTGTACCTGGTCGGCCCCGGCGACGGCGTCGACGAGTCCGAGTTCCGTACCGAAGTCTGCTGGCCGATCCAGCGGATCCCCACCCCGAAAGGCTGAATCACCATGTCCATCACCCTCGAACACGTCGTCTTCGACTGCACCAACGCCGCCGAGCTGGCCGGCTTCTGGGCCGGTGTGCTGAAGTCGGAAGTGGATGCTGGAGGCAACGAGTTCTTCGCGACCGTGAACAAGGGCGGCGACGGGACCGTGCTGATGTTCATCCAGGTGCCCGAGCAGCGGGTCGGCAAGAACCGGCTGCACGTCGACCTCGCCACCCGCGACTGGGCCGCCGAGGTGGACCGCGTCGTCGGCCTCGGCGCCAAGCGGGTCGGCGAGTACGACGAGTACGGCACGCACTGGATCACCCTGGCCGACCCCGAGGGCAACGTCTTCGACCTCGCCGAAGTGCGCTGACCCACCGGCCGGACTCAGAGTGGTTGGTACCGGCGGCCGTCCGCGGTGCCGGCCACTTCGTCCAGCAGCTCGCGAGCCTCGGCCGTCGGCCAGCGGAAGGCACGGGCCAACTCGGCGGCGCTGGCGTCCAGCATCGTGTCGAGGTACTGACGAGCTGCCTCGCTGTGATCTGACCGGCCGCCGACATCGAACTGCTCGCAGGTGAGCGTGAGCAGGGTGGCCGGCCAGCCGTTGCTCTGCTCCTCGATCCCCGCGGTCGTCACCAGCAGGTTCTTCTGCAGCTCGCCGATTCCGCGCTGGTAGCTGTTCTTGTCGCCGACGAGCGTGCGGAGCGAGGCGCTCGACATCGGCTCCAGTGCCAGCGCCGCGGCGATCTCGTGCGCCACGGGGGAGAGTTCCAGGCGCTCGTGATCGTCCAGCTCGCCCTCGCCCGGGTAGAGAGCGGCCAGCAGGGTGGGGGACAGGAACGTGCCCCGTCCGCCGACGAAGGCGCCGTACCAGGCGAGGCCGCGCCGCGGAAGCTCGTCCTTCCAGCCCCAGACCTTCTGCTCGTTCTCGTTCATGCCCTCGGCGAAGGGCTCGACGTCCTCGCCGGTGACGGCCTCCCACAGTGACGGCCCGATCGGTTTGGGCGCCGGGAACAGCAGGGCGAAACCGACGTCGTCGATGAACTTCCCGGCCCGCTCGACCGAGCCCACCCGGCGCCCGCGCACCCACCAGCGAGTGGCCCGGGCCTGTGCGAGTTCGTCATCCCACGGTCCGTCCGGAGTACTTGTACGCGCCATCCGGACAGTCAATCACCGGGCGCCGACAGTTGGGCTCGCCGGCGACCAGGTGAGAGGCCGATGGGAGGTATTGCGAGCCGACGGCTACCGGAGGAATGTGGACAGGGACCGGTGGCGCCACCGGGGTGCCGCCCAGATCCGAAGGGGGTGGACCGTGTACGCGCGTTCCACCACGATCATGGCCAGGCCGGAGTCCATCGACGCCGGCATGGCTGAAGTGCGCGACAGCGTGATGCCCATGATCACGCAGATGGAAGGCTGTATCGGCCTGTCCATGCTGGTCGACCGGTCGTCCGGGCGGTGCATCGTCACCAGCGCCTGGCGGTCCGAGGAGGCGATGCGGGCCACCGACGAAGAGGTCCAGCCGATCCGGGAACGCATCGGGGAGATGCTTGGTGGCAGCAGCCCCCAGGTGGATGAGTGGGAAATCGCCGTCCTGCACCGCGACCACCAGTCCGCACAGGGTGCCTGCGTCCGCGTCACCTGGATGCAGGTCGACTCCGCGGACCTGGACCGGGCGATCGACGTCTACCGGCTGGCATCCCTGCCGAGGGCCGAGGAGCTCGCCGGCTTCTGCAGCGCCAGCCTGCTGGTCGACCGCAGCTCCGGTCGTGCTGTCTCCTCGGTGACCTACGACAGTTTGCAGGCGATGGAGAGCAACCGGGATGCGGCCGCAGCGCTGCGATCGGCGGCTTCGAAGGACGCTGGGGCAGAAGTGCTCGATGTGGGCGAATTCGAACTCGCGCTGGCCCACCTGCGGGTGCCCGAGCTGACCTGATTGCCGCCAGGTCAGCAAACAGGAACCTGGCAGCTGTGGTGTGGGGGACACCCGCAGCCAGGTGGGCCCTCGGACAAATCCTGGGGACCTCGGACCTGTCCGAGGTCCCCGATTCGTGTCCGCGGCAGGACCCGCAGCGACCCCGGTAACGGCCCCGCAGGACCGAAGCAACGGCTCGGACTCGATTTGGGAACGCTCCCACTGAGGTCTTGACAGCGCCCACACTGCCCTCGATGCTCTTGGGAGCGCTCCCAGATGAGGCGCAGAATATCGAGGAGGGGTCAGGCGATGAGCCAGACGAAGCGGTTCCTGGCGGTCACGGTGGCTGCCGTGACAGCAATGGGCATGGTCGGGGCATGCAGCAAGGAAACGGCCGGTACCAAGCCCGCCGCGGACGGCCAGATCAACCTGGTCGTCGACACGTTCGGGGACTTCGGCTACAAGGCGCTGGTCGAGCAGTACCAGAAGGACCATCCGAACGTGAAGGTCGAGCTGCGCAGTGTGCAGAAGCTCGACGACTACAAGCCGAAGCTGACCCAGTACCTGGCCGCCGGTACCGGCGCCGGCGACGTGGTCGCGCTCGAGGAGGGCATCCTCAACGAGTTCAAGACCCAGCCGCAGAACTTCGTCAACCTGCTCGACCACGGTGCGGCCGACCAGCAGGCCAACTTCCTGCCGTGGAAGTGGGAGCTCGGCAAGGTCGGCGCCGACGGGCCGCTGATCGGGCTCGGCACCGACGTCGGCGGCCTGGCCGTCTGCTACCGCAAGGACCTGTTCGCCAAGGCCGGCCTGCCGACCGACCGCGACGCCGTCTCGAAGCTGTGGCCGGGCTGGGACGAGTTCATCGCCACCGGTAAGAAGTTCACCGCGGCCAACACCGGCGCCAAGGGCTTCGTCGACTCGGTCACCACCAGCTTCAGCGCGATGCTGTCGCAGGCGGGCGAGACGAACTTCTACGACCGGGACAACAAGCTGATCGCGGACTCCAACCCGGTCGTCAAGCAGGCCTGGGACACCTCGATGAAGATGGTGTCGGAAGGTGTCAGCGCCAAGGTCCCGACCTGGTCGAAGGACTGGGAGGCGGGCTTCAAGAACGGCAGCTTCGCGGTCACCATGTGCCCGTCGTGGATGCTCGGCATCATCAAGACCAACTCCGGCGCCGCGAACGCGGGCAAGTGGGACGTTGCCGCGGTGCCTGGTGGCGGTGGCAACTGGGGTGGCTCGTGGCTCGCCGTACCGGCGCAGAGCAAGCACCCGAAGGAGGCCTACGAGCTGGCCAAGTTCCTGACCACTCCGGAAGGTCAGGTGGCCGCGTTCAAGGAGGCCGGTCCGCTGCCGTCCTCGCCGAAGGCCCTCGACGACCCGGCGTTCCTGGCGCTGACCAACGACTACTTCTCCAAGGCTCCGGTCGGCAAGATCTTCGGTGAAGGCGCGAAGTCGCTGAAGCCGGTCGTGCTCGGGCCGAAGCACCAGGCCGTCAAGGAGCGTGCCTTCGAGCCGGCCATGCAGGCCGTCGAGCAGGGCAAGCTCACCCCCGACAAGGCTTGGCAGCAGGCGCAGAAGACCGCTGTCAAAGAGGCGAAGTGACCTCTTCCAGCGTCGTCCGGTCGCCGGCGGCAGCACATGCTGCCGGCGACCGGGTTCCCTGGCGCTCCCGGCTTGCGCGCGCGGATGTGAAGTTCGCGCCCTACTTCTTCATCGCGCCGTTCTTCGTCCTGTTCGCGATCTTCGGGGCGTTTCCACTGATCTACACCGGCTGGGTGTCGCTGCACGACTGGCACCTGATCGGTGAGCACACCTTCGTCGGGCTCGGTAACTACACGGCGCTGTTCTCCGACCCGGACTTCTGGAACGCGCTGCGGAACACCGTCGGCATCTTCGTGATCGCGACCGTGCCGCAGCTGCTGCTGGCACTGACGATGGCGAACCTGCTGAACCGCAAGATCCGCGGCCGGACCTTCTTCCGGATGGGCGTGCTGATCCCGAACGTGACCTCGGTGGCGGCGGTCGGCATCGTCTTCGGGCAGTTGTTCGCCCGCGACGTCGGCCTGGTCAACTACGTCGTCACCACCTTCGGCCTGGACGCGATCGACTGGCAGGCCAACACCTGGTCCAGCTGGGTCGCGATCGCGGTGATGGTCGACTGGCGCTGGACCGGCTACAACACCCTGATCCTGCTCGGCGCGATGCAGGCGATCTCCAAGGACCTGTTCGAGGCGGCGGCGCTGGACGGCGCGACGCCCCGGCAGCAGTTCTGGCGGATCACCGTGCCGATGCTGCGCCCGACCCTGGTCTTCACCGTGATCATCTCCACCATCGGTGGCCTGCAGCTGTTCACCGAGCCGGTCATCTTCGGCAACGGCCGGATGCTCGGCGGCACGATGGGCCAGTTCCAGACGGTCGCGATGTACATGTACGAGACGGCGTTCCAGCGCTTCCAGTACGGCTACGGTGCCGCGATCGCCTGGTCGCTGTTCGGCCTGATCGTGGTGTTCTCGCTGATCAACCTGCTGCTGGTTCGGAGGGCGGCCCGATGACCGCGATGAGAGCCGCCTCGGTGCGGCTGTGGCGGACCAGCCCGGCGACGTACCTGGCCCTGATCGTGGGCTGTGTGCTCTCGGTCTTCCCGATCTACTGGATGGTCGTCGTGGCCACCCGGTCCAACGACGTCATCAACGACGTGCCGCCGCCGTTGCTGCCCGGTGGTGAGCTCGGCGCGAACGTCGGCCGGGTGTTCGCCAACGAGCACGCCGCGTTCGCGTACGGGCTGGTGAACTCGCTGGTGGTCTCCAGCGTGGTGACCGTGTCGGTGGTGTTCTTCTCCACGCTGGCCGGGTTCGCGTTCGCCAAGCTGCGCTTCCGGGGCCGCAACGCGATGCTGCTGATCATCGTCGCGACGATGATGGTGCCGGTCCAGCTCGGCCTGATCCCGCTGTACATGCTGATGGTGAAGATCGGCTGGAACGGCAGTCTGCAGGCGGTGATCGTGCCGTTCCTGGTCAGCGGTTTCGGCGTCTTCATGATGCGCCAGTACGCCGCCGAGGCGATCTCGGACGAGCTCGTGGAGGCAGCCCGGGTGGACGGTTGCTCGACCTTCCGGATCTACTGGAACGTCGTGCTGCCAGTACTGCGCCCCGCCGCCGCCGTGCTCGGTCTGCTGACCTTCATGCAGACCTGGAACGAGTTCATCTGGCCGTACGCCGTCCTCGACGCCAACACTCCCACTGTCCAGTTGTCGCTCAGCCTGCTGGCGACGGCGTACTACACCGACTACGCGCAGGTGTTCGCGGCGACGGCTCTGGCCACGCTGCCCTTGTTCGCGGTGTTCATCCTGTTCGGCCGCCAGATCATCGGCGGCATCATGGAAGGTTCGATCAAGTCGTGACAACCGAGAGCCAGACCGAGCCCGGCACCGGACTGGAGTTCCCCACCGGGTTCCTGTTCGGCGCGGCCACCGCCGCCTACCAGGTGGAGGGTGCCGCGACCGCCGATGGGCGCGGGCCGTCGATCTGGGACACCTTCTCGCACACGCCGGGCCGAGTGCTCGGCGGCGAGACCGGCGATGTCGCGATCGAGCACTACCACCGGTACCGCGAGGACGTCGCCCTGATGTCCGAGCTCGGGCTGAAGGCGTACCGCTTCTCGATCTCCTGGCCGAGAGTCCAGCCGAACGGTCGCGGCGCGCTCAATCCGGCGGGGGTGGACTTCTACTCGCGGCTGATCGACGAACTGCTTGCCGCCGGCATCGAGCCGTGGCCGACCCTGTACCACTGGGATCTGCCCCAGCCGCTGGAGGACGCCGGCGGCTGGCCCGAGCGCGACACGGCGGAACGGTTCGCGGACTACGCCGGCGCGATCACCGCAGTACTGGGTGATCGGGTCAAGCAGTGGACGACGCTGAACGAGCCGTGGTGCTCGGCGTTCCTCGGGTACGGGTCCGGCGTCCACGCGCCGGGACGGCAGGATCCCGCGGCAGCGGTCCGGGCCGGGCATCACCTGATGCTCGGACACGGCCTCGCCGCCGGCCTGATCAGATCCGGCGGCCACCAGGTCGGCGTGACGATCAACCTGTACGACGTGGCGCCGGTGAGCGACCGCGAGATCGACCTCGACGCGGCGCGACGGATCGACGGACTGCAGAACCGGTTCTTCCTCGACCCGGTCCTGCTGGGTTCTTACCCGGCTGACGTGGTCGCGGATCTTGCCTCGGTGACCGACTTCTCGCACGTCCGAGACGGCGATCTGGAGATCATCTCGACTCCGCTCGACGTACTGGGTGTCAACTACTACAGCCGGCATGTCGTGACGGGCGAGCAGACCGACGGTGACGACGGGCATGGGGGAGGAGTCGGCAGCGGAGCATCGCCCTGGCCGGGGAGTGAGCACGTCGGCTTCCTGAAGGGCGAGTTGCCGGTCACCGCGATGGGGTGGGAGATCCACGCCGAGGGGCTGACCCGGGTGCTCGAGCGGGTCTCGCGGGAGTACCCGCCGGTGCCGCTGTACGTCACCGAGAACGGGGCGGCCTTCGCCGACGTACCGGATGCTGACGGGCTGGTCCGCGATCCGGACCGGATCAGCTACCTGGACGGGCATCTGCGCGCCTGCCAGGCGGCGATCGACCTGGGCGTGCCGTTGCGCGGCTACTTCTGCTGGTCGCTGTTCGACAACTTCGAGTGGTCCTGGGGCTATTCGCGGCGCTTCGGGCTGGTCTACGTCGACTACGACACGCAGATCCGGACGCCGAAAAGCAGCGCGTTTTGGTACGGAGACCTGATCCGAGGCAGGCCTAGTGTCCCGCTTGCGGGACACTAGCGACATGAACGATTCCCGTCCCACCATCGAAACCGTCGCGGCCAGGGCGGGGGTGGGGCGGGGCACCGCGTCGCGAGTGGTCAATGGATCGTCCCAGGTCAGCCCCGCCGCACGGGCTGCCGTGCTCAAGGCGATCGACGAGCTGGGCTACGTACCGAACCGGGCGGCCCGCAACCTGGTGACCCGGCGTACCGACTGTGTGGCGCTGGTGATCTCGGAGCCGGGCGACCGGCTGTTCAGCGAGCCGTACTTCGCCGGGATCGTGCGTGGCATCAGCTCGGCGATGGCCCAGACCCAGCTGCAGCTGTGGCTGTCGATGGTCTCGAGCTCGAGTGAGCGCGAGCGGACCGGCCGCTTCCTGACCCGCGAGCATGTCGACGGCGTGTTGATGCTTTCTCAGCACGCCGACGACCCGCTGCCGGCGCAGGTCCGGGCCAGGGGACTGCCGCTGGTGCTGTGCGGTCAGCCGCTGGCCGCGAGTCCGGACGTTGGCGAGATGCCCTTCGTCGACGCCGACAATGCGACCGGCGGGCGCCAGGCTGCGCAGTACCTGCTGGAGCTGGGTCGCCGCCGGATCGCCTGTGTTGCCGGACCGCAGGACATGGCTGCCGGGGTGGCGCGGTTGGAGGGGTTCCGCGAGGTGGTCGGCGGCGACCTGGTCGAGTACGGCGACTTCAGCGAGGAGAGTGGAGCCAAGGCGATGACGGCTCTGCTGGAGCGGGAGCCGGAGCTGGATGCTGTGTTCGCGGCGTCCGACCCGATGGCCTTCGGGGCGATGCGGGTGCTGAAGGCGGCTGGGCGGCGGATTCCCGAGGATGTGGCCGTCGTCGGCTTCGACGGATCGCCGGGTGGCCGGCATACCGATCCGCCGCTGACCTCGGTGTTCCAGCCGACCGAGGAGATGGGCCGGGAGATGACCCGGTTGCTGCTCGGCCAGTTGGCCGGCGACCAGGCGACGGAGTCTCAGGTCATCCTGGAGACCCGGTTGGAGCTGCGCGGCAGCGCCTGAGCCGGGGTGGGCCTTGGGGTCAGCTGTCCATCTGGTCGAGATGGGCTTCGATGGCGTCGAGGCGGTCGCGCCAGAGGTAGCGGTAGGGCTCCAGCCAGGAGTCGATCTCGAGGAGCGGGGCTGGGCGGAGGCGGTACCACCGGCGTTGGGCCTCCTGGCGGACCTCGACCAGGCCGGCGTCGCGCAGTACCTTCAGGTGCTTGGAGACGGCCGGCTGGCTCAGGTCGAGTTCGTCGACCAGGTCGCCGACAGGTCGCTCGCCGTCGCGGAGCAGATCGAGGATCTGCCGGCGCCGGGGCTCCGCCAGCACCTCGAACGTAGTTGCCATACCAGGAATATACGCGGTGGCCGCGGCTCGCTGACGGCTGTTGGCGCGCCTGGGCCTAGGCGTACGGGTCGGTGATTTCTCGCAGGGACAGGAGTGCCTGGCGGAGTTGCGTGGCCTGGGTGGCGCCGAGGTGTGCGGTCCACTCGGCCTCGACCTCGGCCACCACGGCCGCCGCGATCGGGATGGTCTCCGCGCCGCGCTCGGCGATCTGGACCAGTCGCGCCCGGGCATCGGTCGGATCCGGCACCCGGCGGACGTACCCGGCTCGCTCCAACTGGTCGACCAGGAAGCCGGCCGTCTGCTTGGTCACCTGGGCCTGCTCAGCGAGCTCGGTCAAGCGGGTCCCGGTTGCGCCGATCCGCTGGAACACCCGGGCTTGCGCCGGCGTGATGTCGCCGAACCCGGCCTCGGCGAGCCGCTCGAAGACGCGGGTTTCCAGTGCGCGGTACGGGATGAACAGCAGCAGCCCGAGGTTCACGTCGTCCGCCATCCCGTCATCTTGACTGTTGGTCAGAGAGGCTGTCTAATCTAGTAAGAGAATCTTACTACTTCGCCGGGGGTGCAGGATGCAGACCGAACAGAGCTGGCGGTACGTCGACGCCGAACGCGCCGCGCTGGCCGACCTGCTCTCCGGGCTGACCGAGGCGCAGTGGTCGACGCCCTCGGTCTGTCCTGGCTGGACCGTGCGGGACGTCGCCGCGCACGTGATCTCCTCGCCGCAGGCACGCGTCCTGCCGGTGCTGGGCGGGATGGTCCGGGCGCGAGGCGACTTCAACCGGTTCGTGTTCGAGGCGGCTCGGCAGGCGGGCGCGCACTACTCGGGGGAGGAGATCGTCGCTCAGTATCGGCGCTTCGCCGGCTCCCGCCGTCACCCCATCGGCACTACGCCCGCCGACCCGCTGCTCGACGTGCTCGTCCACACCCAAGACATCGTCGTACCTCTTGGCCTCACCCACGAGATGCCGGTCGAGGCTGCGGCGGCTGCCGCCGACCGGGTCTGGTCCAAGTCTTTCCCGTTCAAGGCCCGCAAGCGCTTGACCGGCTTGCGACTGGTTGCCTCCGACATCGATTGGTCAGCGGGTGTGGGCAAAGAGATCCGCGGGCCGATCGCCGACCTGCTGCTCCTGCTCACCGGCCGCAAACCTTCCCGGCTGTCCGGCGCCGGTATCGAGCATCTCTCCGAGAAGAGCTGACTGCCGGCAGCCGGTGCTGCCGGGGTTAGGTGCCGAGGTATTGGAGGATGGCGAGGACTCGGCGGCTGTAACCGGTGACGTGGTTGAGGTCGAACTTGTCGAAGATCGAGTTGATGTGCTTTTCGACCGCGCTCTGGGAGATGAACAGGGCTTCGGCAATGGCTGAGTTGATCTGGCCCTCGGCCATCTTCGCGAGGACGTCGTGTTCGCGAGGTGTCAGGCGGTTGAGTGGGTCGGTGTGGGTGGTGCGGGCGAGGAGCTGCCGCACCATGTCGGGGTCGAACGCGACTCCGCCGGTGCCGACCCGGTCCAGGGCGTGGAGGAACTCCTCGACGTGCATCACCCGGTTCTTCAGCAGATAGCCGACGCGGTCCTGCCCGGAGACGATCAGCTCGGTCGCATAGGCCTTCTCCACGTACTGCGAGAGCACGAGGACGCCGATCGACGGCCACTGCTCCCGGATCGCCAGCGCCGCCTGGATGCCCTCGTCGGTGTGGGTCGGCGGCATCCGCACATCCACCACCACAACATCCGGCAAGCCACCTGGGACGGTGCCGGCGGACAGTTGATCTGCGGTGCCGGCGGTCGGCTGGTCGGTGGACGGCTGGTCGGTGGTGCCGGCGGACGGTTGGTCGGTGGACGGGTGGTCGGTGGTGCCGGCGGACAGTTGATCGGTGGTGCCGGCGGACGGTTGGTCGGTGGACGGGTGGTCGGTGGTGCCGGCGGACGGTTGGTCGGTGGACGGGTGGTCGGTGGTGCCGGCGGGCAGGTCGGCTACAGCTTTGATGGCGGTCAGGAGGGAGTCGGCGTCGCCTACCGAGGCGAGGACCTCATGGCCTTCTTCCCGCAGCAGCTTGGCCATGCCTTCGCGGAGCAGGACGTGGTCTTCGGCAAGCATCACCCGCATGGCAGTTCCGCCTTCACGATCGTCGGGCCACCGGCGGGACTGTCGACGGTGAAGCGTCCGTCTCCGGCGGCGACCCGGCCGGCCAATCCGCTGAGGCCGCGGCCCGCGGGGTCGGCGCCGCCGCGGCCGTTGTCGGTGACTCGCACGATCAGTTGACCGCCGCTCTGGGTGAGGCTGATCTCGAGCTTGTCCGCAGCGGAGTGTTTCGCGGCATTCGTGACCGCCTCGGAGACGACGAAATAGGCGACCGTCTCGACGGCGACGGGGAGCCGCGCCGGCAGGTCGTAGTACAGGCTGACCGGGATGCTGGAGCGGTCGGCCAGGACTGCGATGACGTCGCGGAGGCCGAGTTGGTCGAGCACGGTCGGGTACACCCGCCAGGCGACTTCGCGGAGATCGTCGAGCGCTTGCTCGGATGCTTCGTGGGCCTGCCGGACGAGCTCGGCCGCCTGCGCCGGGTCCTTGGCCCGGCGAGCGCGACTGAGCAGCAACCCGAGGGCGACCAGTCGCTGCTGGACGCCGTCGTGCAGATCGCGCTCGATGCGCCGGCGCTCGTCGTTCACCACCTCGACCACCTCGGCCCGGCTCAAGGTCAGCTCGGACACGCGGCGGGCGAGCAACTCCTCGGTCGAGGGCGCCAGGTAGCGGCGGGCCAGCCGGGCGTCCAGGACCGGTACGCCGATGATGCCCATCACGTTCAGGTAGAGCAGAATCAACCCCGGCAGCGAGACGGCAGCGAGCGAGAGCAGGCTGACTCCTCCGCCGTCCTCGATGAAGGCCCAGTCGCCCCCGAGCAGCCACGCCGACACCATCGAACCGGCCACCACCAGGCCGAGCAGGAGAAGCAGTAGGACGAAACCGCCGAGCATCCCGATCGGCCAGCGTCTGGCGATGTAGCGGAACGCCGCGCGATCGGAGTACGGGCCGAGGTCGCGGACGCCGTGGAAGCGGGCGAGACGTCGCTGCTCCAGCCGCGCCAGTTGCCGGGAGCAACGATGTCCGAAGCCGACCACGCGCGGACGGGAGCGCGGCGCCGCGACGATGGGCAGGAGCGCGAGGCTGGACACGACCAGGAAGGCGAGCTCGACCGCGCCCAGCAGTGCACCGAGCACCACCCCTGCCAGGGTGGTGCCCGCTCGCACCACGACGCGATTCCGCATGGAGGCAAGGTTAGTGGGCACCGAACGTGAGGGGACTGTGGTTTTCCACAGTTCTGTACTGTGGAAAAGCCGAGGAAACACGACGGTCGACCGCAGGGTGCGAGAGGTGTTCGCGGACCTAGCGTCGACGCCATGACCCCGACGAACCAGGTGATGATGAGCGCGATTGCGCAGGCGACGGACCAACCGACCGATGGCGTGGCGGGCTGGGCCATCGATCTGATGGAGAAGATGGGTGCCCCGGGCGCCGGCTTGGCGGTAGCCCTGGAAAACCTCTTTCCTCCGCTGCCGAGCGAGGTGATCCTGCCGCTGGCGGGCTTCGCGGCCAACCGTGGCGACCTCGGGCTGTTCAACTCCATTCTGTTCACCACGCTCGGCTCGGTGGTCGGCGCGCTCGCCCTGTACGGCGTGGGTGCCGTGCTCGGCCGGGACCGGACCCGGTCGCTGGCTGCCCACCTGCCGCTGGTGAAGGTGGCCGATGTCGACAAGGCGGAGGAGTGGTTCGCGCGGCATGGTGCCAAGGCGGTGCTGATCGGCCGGTGTGTGCCGGTGGTGCGCAGCCTGATCTCGGTGCCGGCCGGGGTGGAGCGGATGAAGATACCGCTCTTTCTCACGCTGACGGCGATCGGCAGTCTGGTCTGGAACTCGGCACTGATCATCGCCGGCTATGCGCTGGGCGAGAAATGGCACGTGGTGGAGTCGTCGGTCGGCGTTCTTCAGTATGTGGTGCTGGCCACCGCGGCGGCGTTGGTTGTTTGGTTCGTGGTTGTCAAGCTGAAGGCGAAGCGTTCACCAGCTGAGAATGTCGAGTAGCTCGCTCGACTTTGGCTAGGCTCGAGACCTCACTGCCGAACCTCTGGAGATGCGTCCCGATGCCCTCACTCGCCTTCGAGCCGCGGATCGTG
The DNA here is from genome assembly GCF_040639475.1 of Kribbella sp. NPDC023855. Classification (NCBI taxonomy): domain Bacteria; kingdom Bacillati; phylum Actinomycetota; class Actinomycetes; order Propionibacteriales; family Kribbellaceae; genus Kribbella; species Kribbella sp. NPDC023855. The sequence goes on along the minus strand of NZ_JBFAAA010000009.1, from coordinate 157,308 downwards.
CCCGACCCGCCGATCTGGCCGCAGTCCGTCGTCACCGTGGTGGGTAATCCCAAACCGGGTTCCCGTACGGCGGCGGCTGCCGCGGCCGTCGCGGAGTTGCTCGCCTCCGAGCTCGGTACGCCGTACCGGATCGACGAGTTGGTGGATCTGGTCACCTTCGCGCCGGCCATCTTCCAGGGGGAGCAGGCGGCGGAGGAGTCTCGGGAGGCGCTGGAGAGTGCGATCGAGCTGGTGTCGTCGGCGTCGGTGATCGTGGTGGCTACGCCGGTTTACAAAGGCAGCTATACGGGGTTGTTGAAGAGCTTCCTTGATGTGTTGCCGCATCAGGCGTTGGCGGGGGCGGTGGTGGTGCCGGTGACCGTGTCGGCTGCGCCTAGCCATCGGTTGCTGGCTGACATTCATCTGCGTCCGGTGCTTGCCGAGCTCGGCGCGAGCGTGCCGACTCCGCCGGTGGCGCTGGAGGAGAAAGACTTCGAAGACCTGCAGTTGCCGGTCTCCGCTTGGCTTCGCGCGAACGCCGGGCTGGTCCAGGCAACCACCATCGCGCTGCAACCCGTAGCTGAACCAACCCCCGCTCAATAAGAACAGCCGGATCGCGCTGGGCGCGATCCGGCTGGCGGTGGGTGGGGGTGGTTGCCGGAACCACGGGGTGGGCGGGGAGGCACGGCGGGCCTGGAGGTCGGGGCGGGAGCTCGGCGCCCGCTCTCGCGCCGTTCGAGCCGGCGGCCCGGCGCCCGCGCCGGGGCGCCCACTCTCGCGCCGCTCGAGGCGGCGGTCCGGCGCCCGCGCCGGCGCGGGTGGGTGGTTAGTCGGTTCGGGTGGCGGCTTCGGCTGGGCGGGTGGTGAGGGTTTTGGTGGCGGGGAGGAGGGTGGAGAGCATGGTGAGGGCGAAGGCGATGGTGATGATGGCGAGGTAGATCCAGATCGGTCCTGAAGGGAGGGCTGAGGTGGAGACTGCTGAGGCGAAGGGGAGCAGGGTTCCCAGGGCTACCAAGGTGCCGAGGACTATGCCGGCCAGGGCGATCAGGACGCCTTCGGTGGTGAGCATTCGTAGGACCTGACCTCGGGTTGAGCCCGTCAGGCGCTGCAGGCCGAACTCGCGTCGGCGGCGGACCGTCGACGAAGCCAGGGTGTTGACGACTGAGACCGCGGTGTAGGCGATCAGCATGCCGACCAGCAGGTAGTTGATCCACGCCTGCGTCTTCAGGTCTTCGTTGTTGCCGGCGATCAACGCCTCCCGATCGGCAACCTGTACGCCGGGAGTCGCCGCCGCCAGCTCGCTGAGCGCCGGCCCGATCGCCGCACCCGGCTCGGCACGTACCAGGATCTGCGGCACCAACTGGTTCGTGGTGTGAGCGGCAACCAGTTCGGCCGGGAGCACGATGCTTTCGTAGCCACGTTCGGCGGAGAAGGTCGCGATCACTCGCAGATCGACCGAGGCCCCGTCGCCGAGCGTCATCTTGATCGACGTGCCGACACCGCGCTGGATCTTCTCCGCGACGCGATCAGGCAGGGCGACCGTGTTGCCCGTCAGCCCTTCGAGTGAACCCGCCGTCAGCTTGATCGGTGCAGCGCCGTCCGGACCCTGAGCGGAGAGTCCCTGCAGCAAGGCGCCTTCTTCGTCGAAGGGAGCGTTTCGCGGCTCGTCGATGACGCCGTTGCTGGTCACGTAGGCGGAGGCGCTGGCCACGCCCGGCAGTGCCTGCACCTGGGGGAGCAGCGAAGGTGACAGACCCGCTGCGGTCGACACGAGTACGGCGTCGGCGCGCAGCTCCTTGGTGAAGGCCTTCGAAGCGGCGTCGACCTGCGTGGTCTGCATGTAGATGTTGGCGGTCGCGATACCGACGGCGAGCATCACCGGCATCACCGCGGCCGACATCGCGACGGATCGCGCCGTCACGTTGAGGATCGCGAGCCGGCCGTTCACCCGGCTGACGGCGTACAGGGGCCAGCGGAGGATAGCGAGCACGGCCTTGGTGGCCAGCGGGCCGAGGGTGGCAAGACCGATCGCCAAGCAGAGTACGGCGGGTCCTGCAGTCGCTCCTGCCAGCGGTCCGGTCATCACGGTGCCCGTGACGATCATCAGCGCGACACCGCCGCCGAGGAAGAGCAGCCCGGTCACCATCCGCACCCAGCTGAACCACTTGCGCTGCAGCGACGCCTCGACCAGCGCCTCGACCGGCCGGATCTTGGCCGAGCGGCGGCCTGCCATCAGCGCGGCACCGACAGCAGCCAGTACTGCGGCCCCGGCGCCGGCCGCGAACGGGATCAAGCCCTGGTAGAAGGTGACGTCCGGAGAGGCCACCCCGTTCGCCGACAGCCGGTCGAACAGGAATCGGCCGAGCAAAGCGCCAGGGATAACACCGACCAGGACCGCGGGCAGCGAGACCAGCATCGCCTCGCCGAGGATCATCCGCCGGACCTGACCAGGTGTCGTCCCGATGCTGCGCAGCAACGCGAACTCCCGTTGCCGCTGCTGGGCGGCCAGCGCCAGCGTCGAAGCGACCACGAACATCATCGTCATCGTCGCGATGCCACCGAACGAGCCCGCGACCGAGATCAGCACGACCTTCTTGGCACTCGCGTCCGGGTGCTCGACCACCCCGCGATCCAGCCCGGACAGCGCCGACACCTCGGCCGTCGTCTCGATCTTCTTCCGGAGCGCCTTCAGATCGGTGCCAGGGGCAACCAGTACGCCGAGCGAGGCGAACTGCCCCGGCCGGTTGGCGAACCGGCTCGCTTCCCGGTCGGAGAAGAACGTGTGCCCAGCCGGCCCGGCGGCGATACCGCTGACGGCGAAGGTGGTCTGCTGGCCACCGACCAGCAGGTTCACCTTGCCGCCGACCTTCGCCGTGAGCTGCTGCGCGGTCGTCGCGTCCAGCACGACCTCGCCGGCGCGAGGCGCAGTACCAGAAGTGAGGTTGTAAGGAGCCAGTACTGCGGAAGCCCAGTTGTGGCCCTCGCCTTGGTTGAAGCCGGACCCGACGGCGACGGGTGTCGGGAAGGTCAGGTCGCCGACGACGTCCGTGACTCCTTCCAGGGAACGGATCTTGGTTGCCACCGACGCGTCGACGCCGACCTGCTCGGTCAGCTGAGTGGCATCCTCCTGACCCGGACGCAGGTGCGTGAGCTCGCCCGTGACCACGATCGGAGCGGCCCCGAGGCGCTCGGGGGTCACGTTGGAGCGGATGCCGGTCTCCATCAGACCGCCGCAGGCGAGCACGATCGCAGTGCCGAAGATGACGGCGACGAAGGTCGCGATGAAACCGCTCTTGCGGTAGCGCAGGGTGCGGACGGCGAGGCGCATCATCGAGCGACCGCCTCGGCTGCGAGGCTCCCCTGAGCGGCGCGGGCCGCGTGGGCAGCACGGGCGGCGCGGGCGCCGAGGTGGGTGAGCCGGTCAGCGACCTGCTCGGCGGTCGGCGACAACATGCTGCCGGCCAGGACACCGTCGGCGAGGAAGACCACCTGATCGGCGTACGACGCGGCGACGGGATCGTGCGTCACCATGACCACGGTCTGGCCTTGGGTGCGGACCGGCTCACGCAGCAGGTCGAGCACGTCGGCAGCGGTCTGAGTGTCGAGGGCACCGGTCGGCTCGTCGGCGAAGATGACCGCGGGCCGGGCGACCAGGGCGCGGGCGATCGCGACGCGCTGCTGCTGGCCACCGGACAGTTCGCCGGGGCGGCTCTTGTGCTTGCCGCTCAGACCGACCCGGTCCAGCACCTCGCGGACGGCGGCCTTGTTGGGACGACGGCCGTCGAGCTCCTGCGGCAGCGTCACGTTCTGCCAGACCGTCAGCGCGGGCAGCAGGTTGAACGACTGGAAGACGAAGCCGATCCGCTCGCGGCGGAGCTCGGTCAGCTGCCGCTCGTTCAGGCCGGCCAGCGGTACGTCGTCGATCGCGACCGTGCCGGAGGTCGGCCGGTCGAGTCCTGCCGCGCAGTGCAGGAAGGTGCTCTTGCCGGAGCCGGACGGGCCCATCACGGCAGTGAAGGTGCCGCGCGCGAAGCTGATGCTGACACCGTCCAGCGCGGTGACGGCGTTGCCGCCCCGGCCGTAGATCCGGCGTACGTCCTGGAGAACCACCGAGTCGTTCGACCGGCTGAGTTCTTGTTGCTTGCGCCTCATGGCTGCCCCTTGAAGTTCTTTCCCGACTGACGAGAAAGACGCTACGGAGCGGCAGCCGCCGTCCCCAGGGAGCTGGGCAGCCTCACGGGGTGGTGCTAGGTCCCCTGTTTCCCGGTCACAGGCGGTCCAGCTCGTCGTTCAGGAGCTGGGTCACCCGCCGGACCGTTGCCTGGTGGTCCGGGCCGTCGTAGCCGCGGGGTGCGCCTTCGATCAGCATGATCAGGTAGAGATAGAGGCGGTACAGCGAGATGGTTTCGCTGAGTTCGACGCTTCCGTAGCCGGCCAGGAACTCGGGATCCACCGACGACTCGAACAAGGTCAGCGAGACGAACTCCGCGACCGGATCGCCCCACATCGCCCGCTCGCCGTCGATCAGGCCGGTGATGCGTCCGTCCTGGACGAGAATGTTGCCGTCCCACAGGTCGAAGTGGATCAACCGGGGAGTCTGTACTTCGTCCAGCAGCTTCACCCGGTCGAGGACGAGCCGGCGGAGCTGCTCGGCCGGCCGGGGCAGTTCCACCGCGAACCTGTCGGCGTCGCCGAGCACATCGTCGATCATCGACAGGAACGCCGCGCCCCAGGTCGTGACCAAACCCTTCTGCGGATAGCCGAACCCTGATCCGGTCACCTCGTGCAGCGTCGCCACGATGCCACCCAGCTCGCGCCGAAGGCCGGCTCGCTCGGGGCCGGTGACACCGCGCATCGTCGTACCGGGGAGGGCTGTCATCAGCAGGTAGTCGGTGCCGGTGTGCACGACTTCGGGGACGGGCGCCTTGCCGCGGGCCGCCTGGTAGAACATCGCTTCGGTGTGGATCAGGTCTTGTTCGTATGACATCACCGGTGCGGTGGGATCCGGAGACAGCTTGAGGATCAGGTCGGTGCCGATGCGGTAGACGGTGTTGAAGGTGCCCTCGGTCAGTTCGGTGATCTCGGTCTGCGGGCCGAGCTCGACGCCGGCTTCGCGCATTAGTTCGTGCAAGGCGGCGCGATCGAGGTAGCGCTTGTTGCTCATCGGGCCCCTTCGCCTGGCCGTTCCGCTGCGTGGCGGCGCAAGGCGTCAGCGTAGATCTCGTCCATCAGGGTGATCCGCGGAACGGCCGCGGCCAGGTCGTCCGTGGTGCTGTCGAGGATCCGGGTGAGCTGGTGTTCGTAGTACGCGATGGGCGGGAAGTCGATCTCGCGAGGGGTGCCGTCGGCCGGGGTGACGATCAACGTGAGGCCGGCTGGTCCGGCGAGCGGGCGGAGGAAGTCGCGCAGGGTGACTGTCGCCCGCTCGAAAGTGAAGACGTGTTCTGATGCCTGCTGGTCACCGACGTCGGCGATCAGAGTCGCCATGACATCAGTTGCCCAACGCAACGAAGCTTCGAACGAGCAGTCCGGCCCGTCGCAGTCCGATCGCCCTTCGGCCAGCACGGGATCCAGGCCGATCGTTGCCTGGATCGCTTGCAGCCAATAGCTTGCGGCGTCGAAGAAGATGCTGCCGCCGTGGTCGGGGCGTTCCGCGAACGTGATCCGGGTGGTGGCTGAGAGCAACGAACCGTACGGCTCCTCGTCCACGAACTCGTGGACTGTCCGCTGCCACGGATGGTCCGCGGTCGGGACCGCTTCGAAGACCTTCACGTCCGCGGCGGCGAAGGCCAGTTCGTCGACCTCGTCAGCGGTGAGGCACAGCGGCTTCTCGACGATCACGTGTTTGCCGGCGACGGCGGCCCGGACCGCCCAGCGATGATGAGCCGCGTTCTGCTCGGAGATGTAGACGGCGTCGATCGCCGGGTCGGCCAGCAGTGCCGCATAGGTGTCGTGCACAACCGGGATGCCGTGCCGGTTCGCGTACTCCTTGGCGCGGACCGGGTCATCGGCCGCGACCGCTGTGATGCCGACGCCCTGCTGGAGCAGGGTGCGTTCGGCGAGCTCGGTGGCGCCGATCAAGCCGATCTCGAGCGGCATCGGTCATCCCCCCGTGGGTGTGTGGGCTCTTACTTCAAGGTTTGAAATAACCCCGCGTGAGACAAGCTAACCGGTTAAGTCATGAGTCTCAAGCGATTGCCGGATCCGGCCGCGCGGAGCCTCGGACGGTCAGAGGTCCTCGGGGGAGGGGAGTGGGCTTTTGCGCTCGTTCTGGACCCGGAGCTCGACGCGCGACTCGGCCGCGGTCGGGTGCCACATTTCCTCGAACGGGCCCATCATCGAGGCGCCGATGCCCCGTCGCCGCGAGCGGGCCGCGGCCCAGGCAAGCAGGCCGAGAAGGCCGCCCACCGCAGCCAGACTCACCAGCAAAATCCAGATACCGCCCATCCGGTCCCACCTCCACCCGAAGGACGTCGACCGGGAAGCAATCGTTCCCGGCAGCACGTGGGCGGTCAGGTCGACTTGGGAGCGGGCTGCTGAAGCAGGGCTGCCAGGCCGGCTGAGTAGCTGTCCGGGGTGACGTCTCCGAGGATCAGCCGCTGCAGCAGGAATCCCGGCAGCAGTCCGAAGAGGACCTGGGCGACGTGTTCCGGGTCCGTGTCCGGATCGATCGTGCCGTCCTTCTGGCCCCGCTCGGCCACCGCGACGAACTTCCCGCGCACCAGCCGGTACTTCGAGGACGCGGTCGCCATGATCGTCTCGTTGTGCAGCGCCTCGGCCCAGGCCTGGATCGCCACCCTGGTCAGGTCGCCGGCAGGTTGCTCGGCGAGTCTGAGGACGTGGTCCAGCGCGGCCCGGATCGCGATTGCCGGGCTGAGCGGCTCCTCGGTCGCCAGGATCCGGTCGAAGAGCTCGTCGATCGTGCTCAGCGCGTCGTCGGCGATCGCCGCGACGATCTCGTCCTTGCTCTTGAAGTACCCGTAGACCGCGCCGGCCGACAGTCCGGAGGTGCGGATCACGTCGGCCATCGTCGTTTTGTGGAAGCCCTGCTCGATGACGCAGTGGCGCGCCGCCACGATGATCTCGTTGCGGCGGCTGGCGCGGTGTTCGTCCGAAACCTTGGGCACTCGTCGAACATAAAACGAATGTCCGTTCTTGACAACTGGAGCTCCGCCCGCCACGCTCGGATCAATAGAGAACGGTCATTCGTTTTTCATCCCGAGGAGCTGACCCGAGATGTCCACGGACCAACCCGCCACCGCGGAGCGCCGCCGTCCCCCGGTCGCGGTCGTCGTCACCCTGCTGACCGCAGTACTGACCGTCCTGCTGATCGCCTTCGCCTGGCCGGCCGCCCGGTCCGAGCCGCGGGATCTTCCGCTCGCCGTCGCCGGTCCCGCGCCGGCTGTCGCGCAAGTGCAGGGCAGCCTCGAGAAGGCGATGCCCGGCGGGTTCGAGATCACCGCAGTACCGGATCGGGCGGCGGCGGTCAGGGCGATCGAGGACCGGGACGTGTACGGCGCGATCGTGCTCGACCCGCAGGCGCCCGAGGTGCTCACCGCCTCGGCCGGCGGTCCTGCCGTCGCGCAGATCCTGACCCAGTTGTCGTCACGCATCGCGGCCCAGAATCCCGGCGTACAGGCGAAGGTGACCGATGTGGTGCCGTTGCCGGCTGACGATCCGCGGGGATCCGGACTTGCTGCCGGCGCGCTGCCGCTCGTCCTCGGCGGCATCCTCGGCGCCGCACTGCTGACCCAGTTGGTGCAGGGCGGCGGCAGAAGGATGGCCGGGGCGCTCGCCTACGCGGTGACCGGCGCCCTGGCGCTGGCCGCGGTGCTGCAGTTCTGGCTCGGCTCGTTCGAGGGCAACTACTTCGCCAACGCCGGTGTGATCGCGCTGTCGATCGCGGCGATCTCGCTGACCCTGCTGGGTCTCGAGTGGCTGCTCGGCGCAGCCGGTCTCGGCCTGGGTGCCGCGGTGATGATGCTGCTCGGCAACCCGCTGTCCGGGCTGACCAGCGCGCCGGAGATGCTGCCCAGCGGCTGGGGTGCGCTCGGTCAACTGCTGCCGCCGGGAGCAGCCGGTACTGCGCTGCGCTCCGTGAGCTTCTTCGACGGCGCCGGCGCGGGCAAGCCGTTCGTCGTGCTCGGTTGCTGGATCGCACTGGGTCTGGTGCTCTGCGGACTGGGCGCTGCGCGCAGTCGCGCCAAGAGCGTGGTTCGCGGACGTCACGAGGCGTCACCGGTGACCGTCTGACAGTTGGCGGCGCGGTGACCGGATCGTTACGAACCGGTCGCCGCGTAACCGCGTCGCGACGCCGACAACGTTGTCTCTCAACCATTGACTTCACCGGTCTCAGCCTCCTACGGTCGCGGAAAGCCCAGTGGGTTTGAGCGGTGATACCGGGATGACAACGATTGCCCGAAGGTGGACGTGATGGCCATGAAGAACGGTTTCAAGACAGCGGGTGTGCTCGCCGTCGGAGCACTCCTGCTGGGGGTCTCGGCCTGCAGCCAGGGATCGACGACGAAGACGCCGGAGGCCGGCAGCAGCCAGAGCTCCGGTCCGGCGAACATCAAGATCGCCTACCAGCAGTGGGGCCCCGGCACGGTGATGAAGAACTTCCTCACCGGCGCCAAGGCCGAGTACGAGGCTGCCAACCCCGGCTCGAAGGTCGAGATCGTGCCGATCGTGGCCAGTGAGAACGACTACTACACCAAGCTCCAGTTGATGATGCGGTCGCCGAACACGGCGCCGGACATCGTCTACGAGGACACCTTCCTGATCAACTCCGACATCACCGCGGGGTACCTGAGGCCGCTCGACGACTACATCAAGGACTGGGCGGACTGGAACCAGTTCGAGGACAGCGCCAAGGGCGCCGCGAAGGGCCAGGACGGCAAGACGTACGGCATCCCGGACGGCACGGACACCCGGGCGCTTTGGTACAACAAGCAGATCTTCGCCAAGGCCGGACTGCCGGCCGACTGGCAGCCGAAGACCTGGGACGACGTGCTCAACACGGCGAAGACGATCAAGCAGAAGGTCCCCGGCGTCATCCCGCTGAACGTGTACTCCGGCAAGCCGATGGGTGAGGCGTCCGCGATGCAGGGCTTCGAGATGCTGCTCTACGGCACCAAGGACCCGCTGTACAACTTCGACCAGAGCAAGTGGGTGGTCGGCAGCCAGGGCTTCAAGGACTCGCTCGGCTTCATCAAGACCATCTTCCTGGACGAGAAGGTCGCGCCGCAGCCCAAGCAGTCGCTCGACCCGAACTGGGGCAACAAGGTCGGCAGCGACCTGCTCCCGAACGGCAAGCTCGCGATCGCGCTCGACGGCTCCTGGCTGTACAACAACTGGCAGAAGACCGGCGCCAAGCCGTGGCCGCAGTGGACCGAGGTGCTCGGCCAGACCGCGATGCCGACCCAGAAGGGTGACGGCAAGGGCAAGGTCAGCCTGTCCGGCGGCTGGACCTGGGCGATCCCGGCCAAGTCGAAGTCTCCCGACGCCGCCTGGAACTTCATCAAGACCCTCCAGACGCCGAAGAACGCGACCAAGTACGCCACCGACGGCGCGCAGATCGCGGTCCGCAAGGACGTCGCCGCCGACCCGGGCTACAAGTCGTCGGCCAAGAGCACCCAGTTCTTCACCGACCTGGTCTCGGTCACCGTCTACCGCCCGGCGCTGCCGGAGTACCCGAAGGTCTCCAACGAGATCATCACCGCGATGGAGGCGGTGATGACCGGACAGTCGTCGCCGGAGGAAGCCGCCAAGAACTACGACCAGGCGGTCGAGAGCATCGTCGGCAAGGACAAGACGACCACCGGCCAGTGAGCCCAGCCAGTAGGCAGAGCCTCGAAGGGACTTCCCTGTGACGACATCTGCTCCCGTCGTACCCGTTCCGGCCGGCCGTCGCGCCGCCCGGAACGGGGCACCGCGCGGCGCCAAGGTCGTGAAGATGTTGCCGCTGGCCCCGGCGATCACCTTGATGGTGATCTTCCTGGCCGGCCCGATCCTGTACTGCGTCTACGCCGCGTTCACGAACATGGCGCTGACCGGTACCGGAGCGGCGAACGTGCAGTTCGTCGGGCTGGACAACTTCCGCAAGGCCTTCGGCAGCAGTGCTTTCACCAACTCGATCTGGCTGACCCTGGTGTTCACGCTGATCTCCGCGATCATCGGGCAGAACACCCTCGGGCTCGGTCTGGCGCTGCTGATGCGCCGCTCCACCAAGTTCGTCCGCAACTTCGTCGGGACCGCCGTGATCGGCGCGTGGGTGCTGCCCGAGGTGGTGGCGGCGTACCTGCTCAGCGCATTCTTCAACGACGACGGCACGCTGAACGTGATCCTGCACAAGGTCGGCCTGCCCGGCCAGGACTGGCTGTACGCGGCACCGATCATCGCGGTGTCGATCGCGAACATCTGGCGCGGTACGGCGTTCTCGATGCTGGTCTACTCGGCCGCGCTGAGCGAAGTACCGAAGGAGATCGAGGAGTCGGCCGAGATGGACGGCGCGCACGGTCCGCGCAAGCTGATCTTCGTCACGCTGCCGATGATCAGCCGCGCGATCATGACCAACCTGATGCTGATCACGCTGCAGACGCTGAGCGTGTTCGGCCTGATCTACGCGATGACGCGCGGTGGGCCCGGCACCAAGAGCCAGACGCTGCCGCTGTACATGTACGAGCAGGCGTTCAGCTTCTCCCAGATCGGCTACGGCACCGCGATCGCCCTGGTGATGCTCGCGATCGGCGCCGTCTTCTCGCTGGTCTACCTACGCGGACTCAACTCGGAGGCAGCATGATTGCCCGCGACCGGATCAGCAAGCTGACCGCGAACCTGGTTCTGCTCGGGATCGGGATTCTGTTCGTGTTGCCGTTGCTGTGGGTGTTGTTCGCCTCGGTCAACCGGACGGCGGGGTTGCGGGTCGAGTTGCCGACCAGTCCGACGTTCGACAACTTCCGGGCGGTGCTGAACACCGATACGACGTACCGGCCGGTGCTGAACGGGATCGTGCTGTGTGGCGGGGCCGCGCTGCTGACGATGATCTGCTCGGTGCTGGCGGCCTATCCGCTGTCGAGGTTCAAGACCAAGTTCAACCGGCCGTTCCTGCTGACCGTGCTGTTCTGCACCGGTCTGCCGATCACCGCGGTGATGGTGCCGGTCTACGGCTTGTTCGTCCAGCTGAATCTGGTCGACACCCTCGGCGGCACGATCATGTTCATGGCGACCTCGTCGCTGCCGTTCGCGATCTGGCTGACCAAGACGTTCATGGACGGCGTACCGATCTCGCTGGAGGAAGCGGCCTGGGTGGACGGCGCGGGCAGCATGCAGGCGCTCTACCGGATCGTGCTGCCACTGATGTGGCCGGGGATCGCGGTCGTGCTGATCTTCACCTTCATCGGGATGTGGGGCAACTTCTTCGTCCCGTTCATGCTGCTGCTGTCCCCGGAACGGCTGCCGGCCTCGGTGAGCATCTTCACCTTCTTCGGCCAGTACGGCGAACCGAACTACGGCCAGCTGGCGGCGTATTCGCTCATCTACACCTTCCCCGTGCTGCTGCTCTACCTGCTGCTGAGCAGGAAGCTTGGCGGCGCCTTCGCGCTGGGCGGTGCCATCAAGGGGTAGTACGGCGTCGCCAAGGTGCCAGGACCGGTGCAGAGGGCGTACGGTCGGTGACCATGAGCAATGCCGCGACACCACAGCGGCCGGGGGTCAGGGGCGGTCCAGCCGCTGCCACGGTGCTTGTCGTCGTGCTCGGTGTGGTCATCACCGTCGCCCTCATAGCGGTGGGCGAGCGGATGCTGCAGTACCGCAGCCCCGCGTCGCACCTGGTGCTGGAGACGATCGACGCTTGCGTCGCAGTACTGCTGTCGTACCTGGTCTACGGGCGGTTCAGGCGCAGCCGCAGCCGTCAGGACCTGCTGTTGCTGCTGGGGCTGGCCCTCCTGGGTGTGGCCAACGCCGGACTGGTTCTGACGTTGGCCCGCTCGGACTGGGCAGGTGCGCTCGGGCTGTGGCTGCCGCCGCCCTTGCGGGTGATCGGCACCTTGCTGATTGCTGCTGCCGCGCTGTTGCCGCGGCGATCGGTGGGCCCGGCGCTGCAGCGTTGGGCGCCGGCTCTCCCGGTTGTCGTGGTGCTGGTGACCGTGGCGGTGCTGCTCTGGCAGCGCGATCGCCTGCCGCAGGCGGGTGAGCTCGATCTTGGCATCGGCATGCTGACGGGAAGCAATGACCACCCGGTGCTGCTGGCCACGCAGATCCTCACCTTGACCGCCTTCGCGGCAGCGGCCGTGGCGTTCACGATTCAGGCGCGCAACCGGGACGACGTACTGCTGCGGTGGCTCGGGCCGGCGTGCGCCCTGGGTGCGATGGCAAGGGCCAACTACCTGATCTTCCCGCCGAGCGGCCCGGACTGGCTCTACAGCGGCGACGTACTGCGAACCGGGTGCTACCTGTTGCTCCTGATCGGTGCCGGCCGGGAGATCAGCCGGTACTGGGCCGCGCAGGCCGACGCGGCAGTGGCTGAGGACCGGCGGAGACTCGCTCGGGAGATGCACGATGGCGTACTACAGGAGCTGGGCTACATCCGCTCCGAGCTGGCTGCGTTCACTGCTGTCGACGAGGCTCGGGTCAACCGGATCGTCGGAGCCAGCGAGCGAGCACTGGACGAGGCTAGACAGATGCTCACCGCACTGGGGCGGACTGACGACGAGCCACTGGCCAATGCGCTGGAACGGGCCGTGGAGCAGATCGCGGAGCGGTACGGCGTCGTACTGGCGCTGGAGCTGGATGCCTCGATTCCGGCTGACTCCGCGCAGCGGCATGGGCTGGTGCGGATCGCACGGGAGGCCGTGCTGAACGCAGTACGGCACGGGCGGGCAGAGCGGATCAGTGTCGTTCTCGGCCAGGATGAGAACGGCCAGTTCCTGCAGGTGATCGACGACGGAACCGGATTCGAGCCTGGGAACCGGACCGCGGACCAGGCGGGCTTCGGCCTGATCGGCATGCGGGAGAGGGCGGAGGCTCTGCCCGGCAGCTTCGAGATCGATTCGAGCCCGGCCGGTGGCACGAGAGTGGAGGTCAGATGGTGAGCCCTGAGCCGAACCGGGTGGTGATCGCGGACGACCATCCGCAGTTGCGCGGCCGGATCCGCGCCGCGCTGGAGGCGGGCGGCTTCGAGGTCTGCGCCGAAGCCGCGACCGGGCCGGAGGCTGTGCGACTGGTCCAGGAACACAACCCGGAAGTGGTGCTGCTGGACGTGCACATGCCGGGCAACGGCATCAAGGCGGCGGCCGAGATCGGGCAGTCGATGCCGAAGGTGTCAGTGGTGATGCTGACCATCTCCCGCGACGACAACGACCTGTTCGACTCACTGCGGGCCGGCGCCGCGGGGTACCTGCTGAAGGACACCGATCCGGTCCGGCTGCCGCTGGCGTTGCGGGCGGTGCTGTCCGGCGAGGCGGCGATCCCGCGCTCCCTGGTGGCGCGGATCCTCGACGAATTCCGGGCCACCAGCGGGCCGCGGTTCGGTCGCCGGCCGAAGGTGGCGGCCAAGCTCACCTCCCGCGAGTGGGAGGTGATGGAACTGCTGGCCACCGGGCAGAGCACCGACGAGGTGGCCCGGGAGCTGTTCCTGTCGCCCACCACGGTCCGGGTCCACATCTCGTCGGTACTGCGCAAGCTCCGGGTCAAGGACCGTAAGGCGGCCATCGACCTGTTGAGCGACGACGCATCGTGAGGGCGGCATCCCTCCAGCCGCCCTCACGATCAGCTACTTGACTGCGTTCTTGCTACTTCCGCAGGTCGAACAGGGCCGAGACCGGCCCGGTGAAGCTGCTGTCCGACACGGTCACCCGGTACGTTCCGGCGGTGAGTGCGGCGCCGGTGTGCTGGCTGAGCTTGGTGGACAGGTTGTAGATGTACTGCGGGTCCGACCAGCGCATCGCCAGGCCGTTGGTGGAGACGGTCTCGATTGCCGGCTCGTTGACGACCGCGTCCGCCACGGCGTCGACCTTGGACAGCGCAACGGCCGGAGTCAGCGTCGCGACGGCGTTGCCGTCGCACCCCGTGACGATGATCTTGACCGGGATGGTGCTGCCGAGCTTGAAGACGCTCTTGGTACCCGTGGCGTTGATCGGCTGCATGAGCGCGCTCGGGGTGTTCTTGGTGGCGAAGCTCGCGGCGGCGGCAGCGGTGTCGCTCCCGGCGTCGTCATCGGTCACGGTCACGCCGATCGTGTAGTTGCCGTTCGCGGCGAAGGTGTGGCTGCCGGTCGACGGTGAGGTCGCCGGGTCGAAGGTGCTGCTGTTGCCGTCGCCCCAGTTGATGACCGTGCTGTGGGTGTCGGCCGAGCCCGGGTCGGTGAACGGCGCGTTCACCGAGACCTCACAGGCGCCGAGCCTGCTGCTGGTGACCTGGCCGATGGACGGTGCGACGTTGGAAGCGGTCCAGTCGAAGGTCTCGGTGACCGCTGCGTGCGTGCCGTCGGTGACCTGGACGACGACCGTTCCGGCCGCGTCGTCGGTGGTGGTGTGCGACCACGACCAAGTGCCGTTTCCGTTGTCCGTGACGGTTCCGAGGCCGCTCACCTTGGTGATGGCCAGCGTGTCGTTGACGTCTTCGTCGGTGAACGACCCGTGGGTAGACAGGGCTGAACCCTCGGCCCCGTTGGCGTCGGCGGGAAGGATCCCGGCGACCGGCGCGTGCGAGACCACCACGGGCTGCTGCTGGATGGTGATCGGGATCGCGACGTTGTTCTTGAAGTCGGAGTTGGGACCGCCGGTGGCGTTCCCCGTGATCGTCGCCGTGACGGTCCCGCCAACTGCGCCGGCGGCGGCCTTGAAGCTGACCGGCATTGCTTCGCAGTCGGTGAAGGTGAGCGATGCCGGAGTAGCGGTCACGCCAGCCGGCGTGACCAAGCTGATGGTGAGCGACTCGCCGCTGTTGATGTTGCAGCCGATGGTGCCGTCATTGGCGTTGGCGACGACCTGCACGGTGGTCTGACCGACCGAGCTTGCGTCGCCGGCCACCAAGGTCAAGCTGGCCCCGCCGTCGATCTCGTCCGTGATGTTGTCGGCGTGGGCTATTCCGGCGAGCACGAGGGCGGCCGTGGCTGCGATTCCCGTTGCCAGGACCGCTTGCCGAGTGAGTTTGCCGTGCTGGGACATGAAGCGACCTTCCGTGGCGTGGGTGCACACCCCTCCGGTGCACCCATCTGGCGGTAACGCTAAGTAATGCCGGGCCGGTTGGACCAGGGACGAAGGCCCCGTTGAGCGTTCAAATAACTAAACGCGTGTCGGCCTAACCTGCGAGCGCTTCGCAGATGGCCCACGCAGAGTGACGCAGGAGCGCGGCCGTTTCCTCGTCGAGGCCTTTGACCGGGAGGTCCACCGCGGTGGGGTCTTCGTGGAGCAGAGCGATCAGAAAGACGCACGCCGTCAGGTAGCTGCCGGCGAGGGCGGGATGGGAGTTGTCGGGCGCGTGCAGAGACAACTCCGGGTGTGCCGTCTGGAAGTGCTGCCAGATCAGTCCCGCGGGCACGAGCGTGGCGCCCAACTCCGCGGCGATGGTCGCGTAGGCGGTGGTCAGCGGTTCCTGAGGAGCGCCCTTGCGGGACCAGGTCATGTACAGCGCGGTCTGCGCGCCCGCCTCGCTGATCGCGGTGTGGAAGTCGCGGATGTTGTCGTGCATCCGGGCCGGGTTCTTCCCCGGCAGCGTGCTCTGTTCCTGCAGTACGACGGTGTCATAGTTGCCCGAGGCAATCTCGGCGAGGGCCTTCCCGGCGTTCAGGTGCTGCCGCAGTGAGGCCCCACCGGCGGAGATCAGCCGGTGCTCGACGGTGATGCCGCGCGCGGCGGCGAGGCCCGCGATCAGCCCCGGCAGGTTGTTCCGCGCAGTGAAGCTGTTGCCGACGAACAGGATCCGCATCGCTTCAGGATGGCACGTAGGGTGGTCCGTATGCCGCTGAACTATCCGCTTGCTGAGCAGACGCTGGACAACGGTCTGCGGGTCGTCGTCAGTTCCGACCGGAACGTGCCGATCGTGTCGGTGAACCTCTGGTACGACGTGGGGTCGCGGCACGAGCCACCGGGGCTGACCGGGTTCGCCCACCTCTTCGAGCACCTGATGTTCCAGGGCTCGCGCAACGTGGAGTCGGGGCAGCACTTCTCGCTGCTGGAGAGTGTCGGCGCGAGCCTCAACGCGAGCACCTTCTTCGACCGGACCAACTACTTCGAGTCGCTGCCCAGCGGCGGGCTCGACCTCGCGCTGTGGCTCGAGGCGGACCGGATGGGCTTCCTGCTGGACGCGGTCAACCAGGAGAACCTGGACAACCAGCGCGACGTGGTGAAGGAGGAGAAGCGGCAGAGCTACGACAACCGGCCGTACGGCGACTCGTACGAGCGGCTGGTCCGGCTGCTCTTCCCCGAGGGCCACCCGTACGCGCACATGACGATCGGCTCGATGGCCGACCTGGACGCGGCCGCGGTCGAGGACGTGCACGCCTTCTTCCGCAAGTACTACGGCCCGAACAACGCCGTCCTGACCATCGTCGGCGACGTCGCCGAGGAGGACGCGTTCGACGCGGTCAAGCGGTACTTCGGCCACCTGCAGGCCATCCCCACGCCGCCACCCGCGCCCGACGGCACGGTCGGCCCGCTGGAGGGCGTGTTCCGCGACGACGTCGTCGCGGACGTCCCGTCGGACCTGATCACGATGATGTTCCGGCTTCCCGTGGACGGTACGCCGGAGCTGGACGCCGCGGCGCTTGCGCTCGACGTGCTGGCCGGTGGCCAGAGCGGGCGGCTCAACCGCCGGCTGGTCCGTGACGAGCAGATCGCGCAGTCGGTGTCGGGCGGCGCCCTGCCGCTGATCGGTGGCGTCTCGTTCGGCACGCTGACCGGGATCGCCTCCGACGGCGTCGAGCTGCAGCAGGTCGAGGACGCACTGCTGGAAGAGGTCGAGAAGCTCGCCGAGGGCGGTATCACCGCCGACGAGCTGGCGACCGTGCAGGCGCAGGCCGAGCGGGACTGGCTCGAGCAGCTCGCCACCTGCGGCGGCCGGGCCGACGAGATCTCGCACCACGCGCTGCTGTTCGGTGACCCGAACCGGATCAACACCAGGATCGACGACCTGCGCGCCGTCACCGCCGAGCAGGTGCAGGCCGTCGCGAGCCAGTGGATCCGCGCCGGTGGCCGCGCCCAGGTGACCTACCGACGCCAGACCGAATCCGCGACCGGGGACCAGCCGGCCGGCGATGCAGCAGGGGAGCAGGAATGAGCAGCCAGGCCTTGACCACCCCGCCACCGGTGGCCCCGCCGCGCCCGTGGCGGTTCCCGCTCGCAACCAGTACGACGACCCGCTCCGGTACGCCGGTGCACGTGTTCGACCGCCCCGGCCAGTACGTCGCCACGGTGCGCGTCACGGTCGCCATGCCACTGGCCATCGAGCCGCGGGAGCTGGAAGGGATCGCGACGATCATGTCGCGCACTCTCGACGAGGGCACCGAGCTCAAGTCGGCCAACGAGTTCGCGGCGGCGCTGGAGCGGCACGGCGCGGCGTACGGGGTGGATGTCAGTTCGGACGCGTTGCACGTGGAGATCTCGGTGCCGACCTCGCAGCTGGCGCCGGCCGTCAAGCTGCTGGCCGAGGCGGTCACCCGGCCGGCCTTCAACCAGGCCGACGTCGGGCGGCACGTGACGATCCGGCTCGGTGAGATCAACCAGGAGCGCGCGAACGCCGGCTACCGCGCCCGCGAGGCCTTCGCCGCCCACCTGTTCGACGCGTCGACCCGCCGATCCCGCCCGACCGCCGGTACGCCGGACACGATCCGGCCGCTGACCAACGTCCAGGTGGCCGAGTTCTATCGCGCCAACATCGGTCCCGCGCGCGCCCAGATCCTGTTCGCCGGCGATGCCACCGGGGTCGACGTGGCCGCGATCATCGACGACGCGTTCGGTGACTGGACCTCGGACGCCGGGACCGCGATCGACACGCCTGAGCCGCTCTACCTCACGGGTGACCGGCTGGTGCTCGTCGACCGGCCCGGTTCGGTGCAGAGCCAGCTGCTGATCGGCTGCCCGGGCCCCGACCGCCGGGAGGACATCTGGGGCGCGGCCGCGGTCGCCAACCACGTCGTCGGCGGCACCATCACCTCACGCGTCGACACCGTGCTGCGCGAGGAGAAGGGCTACACCTACGGCACCCGCTCGAGCTTCAACGCTCCGCGCAAGGGCGGCACGTTCACGTTGGGCGGCGCCGTCCGGACCGAGGTCACCGGCGCCGCGATCGGTGACGCGCTCAAGATTCTGCGCGAAGCCCGGGACGGCCTGACCGACCGTGAGGTCCAGGAGGCGCAGGACAGCCTGATCCGCACCGCGCCGCTGCGCTACGAGCAGGCCGACTCCATCGCCCAGCAGGTCGGCAGCAACATCGCCGTCGGCGTACCGCTCGACTTCGCCGACACCTACCTCGCCCAGATCGCCGCGACCACCGCCGAGTCGGCCACCGAGGCCTACCGCCGGTACGTCGGAACCAACGGGCTGCTGGTGGTCGTCGTAGGGGAGGCGAAGGACGTTCGCTCCCAGCTCGCCGGGCTGGGCATCGCCGACATCACCGAGCTGAGCTGAGCTTCTGGCATCCTGCTCGGGGTCGGCGGTGGTACCTCCGGCCCTGAGCAGAGGAGCAGTACGCATGTCGTTCGACGAGCGGCGACCCCAGGACAGCGTTCCGCAGTACGCCGAGCGGCCGCAGGACCAGCCGGGCCCCGCGCCCACGCAGTACCCGCTGCAGCCCGGCTACGGGTACCCGCAACCGGCGTACGGCGTACTGCGCGACAACTCCAACGCGACCCTGGCCATGGTGCTGGGACTGGTCGGGCTGTTCACGATGTTCGTGGTGATCTCGCCGATCGCCTGGTGGAAGGCGCAGCAGGCGCTGGGCGAGATCGACGATGCGCCCGGCGTGTACAGCAACCGGGGGATGGCGATCGCCGGCCAGGTCACCGGAATCATCGGCACCATCCTGCTCGGCCTCGGCGTGCTGGTCGCCTCGAGCTTCCTGCTGATCTTCCTGATCGCCCTCGCCCGGACCTGACCGCGACCCTGACCGCGGACACTGACCGCGCGCTGGCAACGAACTGACCGGAATGATCCGGTTCAGTCGTTTGCTTGTTGATCCTGACAACGACGGACTTGCGCTGAACCCTGGTGGACCTGCCCGCGCGGCTTTACCGTGTGCCCGTCAGACTCACTTCAGGGAGGGGATCCACTCGTGAGAGACGTCCGTAGATCGTTGTGCGCGGCCACCGGCGCGTTCGCGCTGCTGGTCGGCGCACTGGCAGTCCCGGCCACCGCCGGTGCCGGTACGAAAGCGGTTGCTGGGGGCACCACGGAGTACCTGGTCCTGCTGGAAGCGGGGGCCGACCACGCTCAGGCGCTGGCCGCCGTCAAGGCAGCCGGAGGGGTCGTGGTGAAGGAGAACACGAACCTCGGCACGATGACGGTGCGCGCCGCCGCGTCCGGGTTCGTCAGCCGGGTGGCCGCGTCGCCGGCCGTCCAGGGTGCGGCGCGCAGCCGCCCGATCGGGAAGTTGCCGAAGGCCCGTTCCGGCGTGGTCGAGAAGGAGCACCTCACCGCTGTTGCCAAGGGCAAGGGTACGCGGACCGCGAAGGCCACCGCGGGCAGCACGGCCGATCCGCTCGACGCCAAGCTCTGGGGCCTGAAGATGGTCCGGGCGGACCTGTCGCACGAAGTGCAGCCGGGCAAGCGGGCGGTCAAGGTCGGCATCCTCGACTCCGGGATCGATGCGCGCAACCCCGACATCGCGCCGAACTTCGACTGGAAGCTGTCCCGCAACTTCGCTCCCGACCTGCCGGAGGTCGACGGCCCGTGTGAGTTCAGGGGCTGTGTGGACCCGGTCGGCTGGGACGACAGCGGGCACGGGACGCACGTGGCCGGTACCGTCGGCGCCGCGCTCAACGGCTTCGGTCTGTCCGGTGTCGCGCCGAACGTGTCGCTGGTCGAGATCCGGGGCGGTCAGGACAGCGGCTTCCTCTTCCTCGGTCCGGTCTCCGACGCGCTCACCTACGCAGGTGACGCCGGGCTGGACGTGGTGAACATGTCCTTCTACGTCGACCCGTGGCTGTACAACTGCCTGAACAACCCGGCCGACAGCCCGGAGGCGCAGGCCGAGCAGCGCACCATCATCGCCACCATGAAGCGGGCGCTGAACTACGCGCACGACAAGGGCGTCACGCTGGTCGGGTCGCTCGGGAACAACCACGAGGATCTCGGCAAGCCGCGGACCGACACGAGCAGCCCGGACTTCGGCGACGTTCCGCCGTACCCGCGGCCGATCGACAACGCGACCTGTATCGACCTGCCGGTCGAAGGCCCGCACGTGATCGGCGTTTCCGCCCTCGGCCCGTCGGGCAAGAAGGCGGACTACTCCAACTACGGCCTCGAGCAGATCGACGTGTCGGCACCGGGCGGCTGGTTCCGCGACTACTTCGGTACGCCGAACTACCGGACCAACGAGAACCTGATCCTGTCCACCTATCCGGTGAACAGGCTGCAGGTCGACGGTCTGGTCGACGCGGCTGGTGCGATCACCCCGGCCGGCGTGACGGCCGGCGTACAGAAGCAGTGTCCTGCCGGTGTCACGGACTACACGCAGTGTGGCTACTACAACTGGCTGCAGGGGACGTCGATGGCGTCGCCGCACGTGGCCGGCGTGGCCGCGCTGATCGTCAGCGAGTACGGGAAGAAGGGGTCGCACCACTCGTTCGGAATGGCTCCGGACAAGGTGCGGAAGATCCTGCTGGACAGCGCGCAGAGCCGGGCCTGCCCGACCCCGCGGCTGCAGACCTATCTGAACGAAGGACGCTCGGAGGAGTTCAACGCGCTCTGTGAGGGCGGCCGGGAATTCAACGGCTTCTACGGCCACGGCATCGCCGATGCCTACGCCGCGGTGACCCGGTACTGATCCAGTGAAAGGCGACGGGCCCGGTACGCCGTACCGGGCCCGTCACTTTGTTCGGGTTGGTCTACTTCGGGGCGATCAGGCAGGTGGTGCCGCGGTCGCCGTGGGTCCAGCCGTCCTCGACCGGGTGCAGGAAGAAGACGTCTGAGGGCTTGTCTGCCTTGAGTTTGGCGGCCTTGAAGCGGTCGGTGCAGCCCTTCTCGGCGGCGGCCTGGACCGTCGCGAGGCCGGGCCACGCGCCGGCCGGTAGCTCGAAGACCGCGAACACCTTGCCGCCGTTGGGCTGGTCGCACGGCTGGACCCCGATGTCCTTGACCTCGCCCTCCCTGAGTTCCGTCACGCAGTCGCCGACGCGAAGCTTCTCGGGACGCGTGGTCTGCTTGCTGGTCACCTGGCCGGACGCGTCCCGGTCGGGTTCGCTGCGGGTGCTGGCCACGAAGCCGATCAGGCCCAGACCGAGGACCCCCACCCCGGTGATCACCAGCCCGGCAACCGCCAGATTCTTGCGCTTCGGGGGCTGGTGGGGTGGGGTCGGCTTCATGGGCGGAATCTAGACCGCCGGGGGAGCAAACCTCCGGGGAGTCAGCCGGAGATGTAGTTGGAGAGTTGTTCGCGTTCGAACTCGAGCTCGCCGATTCGGGTCTTGACGACGTCGCCGATGCTGACGATGCCGGTCAGGGCGCCGTCCACGACGACCGGGACGTGCCGGATCCGGCGGTCCGTCATCAGCCGCATCAGGTTGTCGATCAGGTCGTCCGGCCCGCAGGTGTGCACCTGCTCGGTCATGATCGCGCTGACCCGCACCTGGCCCGCGTCCGGCGTACCGTTCAGCAGCCGGACCACGTCGCGCTCGGAGACGATGCCGGCGACCTCACGGCCGTCCGGGCTGACCACGACCGCGCCGATGTTGTGCTCGGCGAGCAGCGCCAGGAGCTCGGTGACGGTGGCCTCTGGGGAGATGGTGACGACTTGATTGCCTTTGCCGCGCAGTACGTCGTTGATCTTCACGGAGCCTCCTGGTGGTCGTGCGGAGCCCAATACCCAAGGGTAGCGAATGAAACCAGTGAACGGCAGGTCTGACAGAATGCGCATGGTGACCATAGCCTGTCCCGCCCGCCGGAGCGGCGGCCCGAACTCGTCACACCCGGTGGCCGGATGAGCTGGCGGGAGGACCTCGCCGTACTGCGGCACCGCGACGTCCGGATCTTCGTCAGTGCCCGGTTCATCTCGACGCTGGGGTCCTCGATCGCCCCGATCGCGCTCGTTTTCGCGGTCCTGGACGTGTCCGACGCGGCCAGCGCCGTCGGCATCGTGCTGGCCTCCCGGAGCATCCCGAACATCGTCTTCCTGCTCGTCGGCGGAGTCATCTCCGACCGGTTGCCGCGCAAACTCGTGCTGATCGTGGCGAACTCGGTCTGTGCCCTGACCCAGACACTGGCGGCCGTGCTGGTGCTGTCGGGGGACGCCGAGATCTGGCAGCTGGCCGTGATCGAGGCGGCCAACGGCATCGCGGCGGCGTTCGTCATGCCGGCCATGGTCGGCATCCTGCCGTCGATCCTGGACCGGTCCGAGCTGCCCCAGGCGAACGCGGTGTCCGGCTTCGCCCGGTCGATCGCGCTGATCGGCGGCGGCGCCGTGGCCGGCGTGATCGTCGGCCTGACCAGCCCGGGGATCGGGCTGGCCGTCGACGCGGCGACGTTCGGCCTGGGCGCGCTGCTGCTGTCGCTGCTGACCGTGCCGCCGATCGAGCGGGCGGCCAGTTCGATGCTGCACGACCTGCGGGTCGGCTGGACCGAGTTCGTTTCCCGGCAGTGGGTCTGGACGGTGGTGGCCGGGTTCCTGGTGCTGAACATGGTCTTCACGGCGTGCTACTCGACGCTCGGACCGGTGATCGCCGACGACACCTTCGGCCGGGTCGGCTGGGGTGCGGTGAGCGCGTGTTTCGGCGCCGGGCTGATCGCCGGCGGCATCGTGATGATCCGGCTGAAGCCGCGGTACCCGGTCCGGATCGGGATGTTCGGCATGTTGTCGATCGTGCCGATGTACGTGTGCCTCGCGCTGGCGCCGTACACGGCCGTGGTCGCGGGGGTGGCGTTCGTGGTGGGGCTCGGGTTCGAGCTGTTCGGGATCGGCTGGGAGACGGCGCTCGGTCAGCACATCCCGCTCGACAAGCTGTCGCGGGTTTCGTCGTACGACATGCTCGGCTCGTTCGTCGCCGGGCCGATCGGGCAGCTGTCGGTCGGCTACCTGGCCGCGGTGACCAGCGCGAAGGCAGTCGAGCTGTACGGCGCGGGCGTGCACGTCGTGGTCGTGATCGCGGTTCTGCTCGTGCCCTCGGTGTGGCGCCTGCAGCGCCACGAGACCGATCAGCCCGTGAGGGCCTGAAGCTCAGCGCTGCAGGCGTTCGAGAACCTCGGGGTGCAGCCGGCCGTTGGTGGCGACGGCGTTGGCGCCGTTCGGGCCGGGGACTCCGTCGAGGGAGGTGAACTTGCCGCCCGCCTCGTCGACGATGATCGCCAGCGCGGCCATGTCGTACAGGTTGAGCTCTGGCTCGGCGGCGATGTCGACCGCGCCCTCGGCGACCAGCATGTACGACCAGAAGTCGCCGTACGCGCGGGTCCGCCAGACCGACTCCATCAGGTCGGCGAACTGGTCCTTCTTGCCGAGTTTCTCCCAGCCCTTCAGCGAGGAGTACGACAGCGATGCGTCCTCGAGCGACGCGACGTCGCTGACCCGGCACGGCTGGGCGGACATCAGCGCGCGACCGGTCCACGCGCCGTCGCCGTACGACGCCCACCAGCGCCGGCCGAGCGCCGGCGCGGAGACCACGCCGACGACGACCTGGTCCTCGATCATCAGGCTGATCAGGGTGGCCCAGACCGGGACGCCACGGATGTAGTTCTTGGTGCCGTCGATCGGGTCGACCACCCAGCGGCGCACGCCCCAGCCGGTGGTGCCGTCCTCCTCGCCGACGAACGCGTCCCGCGGCCGGGCCCGGGCCAGCGTCTTGCGCATCACGTCCTCGACCTTGCGGTCGGACTCGCTCACCGGGGTGAGGTCGGGCTTGGTCGCGACGTGCAGGTCGAGCGCCTTGTAGCGGTCCATCGTGGTGGAGTCGGCATCGTCCGCCAGGATGTGGGCGAGCCGCAAGTCGTCCGTGTGCGAGGGCATGCCGGAAGGCTAACCTGCGCGGCCGGAAGATTGCGGATGGGTCTCGGCTGAAAGTGAACCGTCCGGGTTGGTTGAACGTGCAGCTAATGTCAGAACCCAACGACTGCTGGAGGCGACATGTTCGAGCGCTTCGGGGATCTTCCGCTCCACGTGCTGGTCATCCACCTGGCGGTGCTGGTGCTACCGGTCGCCGCGCTGGTCGCGATAGCCCACGCGCTGCTGCCGAAGTGGCGCTGGCTGCTGCGCTGGCCGACCCTGCTGCTCGGGCTCGGGGCGGTCGTCGTGGCGTACGTGGCGAAGGAGAGCGGCGAGGCGTTTGTTGCCGCAGTCCCGCAACTGCAGCCACTGGTAAAGACGCACCAGGATCGCGGCAACCTGCTGTTCTGGTTCGTGCTGGCCTTCGCGGTCCTCGCGGTGGCGGCCTTCCTGCTGCTCGGCGGCCCGACCGCACTCGCCAGCGGAAAGGGCGCCAAGGCAACCAAAAGCCGACCGCTGGAACTGGTCACCAGCGCGGCGATCGTGGTGATCGGCATCCTGGTCATCTACCAGACCATCCGCACCGGCGACTCCGGCGCCAAGGCCGTCTGGGACGGCCAACTCCCCGCCAAGTAGCCCCGGACCGCCACCACTCACAAACCTCGCCAGGTCAGGCGAGGCCGGGCGTGGGTGGGCTGTGTCCAGGGTTGCGGAGGCGGTTTGTGAGTGGGGGCGGTCCGCGACCATCAGCAGTCGCGGTCAGGCTCAGGTGGTTTCGAGGTCGCGGCCTTCGCGGCTGGCCAGCAGGCGGCGGAAGGACATGACCCGCTCGGGGTCGACGCGGCCGGCGGCGACCGCTTCGTCGAGGGCGCAGTTCGGCTCGGTCTCGGAGTGGGTGCAACCGCGCGGACAGTCGCGCGTCTCGTCGGCCAGGTCGCCGAACGCGTTGATCAGCTGATCGGGTTGCACGTGCGCCAGCCCGAACGACCGGATGCCCGGCGTGTCCACGATCCAGCCGCCATCGGGCAGCCGGAGCAGCAACGCGCTGGTCGACGTGTGCCGGCCGCGACCCGTGTTGTCGTTGACGACACCGATCGCACGGTTCGTGCCGGGCACCAACGCGTTGACCAGCGTGGACTTGCCTACGCCCGAGTGGCCGACCATCATGCTCGTCCGGTCGCGGAGCTGCTCGGCCAGCTCACTGAGATCACCGTCGCGCCGGGTGGCGACCGACTCGACGCCCAGCGGCCGGTAGATCGACAGCAGCGGATCGGGGTCGGCCAGGTCGGTCTTGGTCAGACACAGCAGCGGCCGCATGCCGGCGTCGTACGCCGCGACCAGGAACCGGTCGATCAGCCTGGTCCGGGGCTCCGGGTTCGCCACTGCGACGACGATGACGAGCTGGTCGGCGTTGGCCACCAGCGGCCGCTCGATCGGGTCGTCGTCATCGGCGGACCGGCGCAGCAGCGTCTTGCGGGGGAGCACCTCGACGATCCGGGCCAGCGTGCCCTCGTCGCCGCTGGCATCGCCGTCGAGCTTGACCAGGTCGCCGACGATGACGCCCTTGCGGCCGAGCTGGCGTGCCTTCATCGCGGTGACGACGCGATCCGATTCGCCGACCCAGCAGGTGTAGCGGCCGCGGTCGCGGGTGATGACGAAACCGGTGACGGCATCGTCGTACGTCGGCCGGTCCTTGGTGCGGGGCCGGGTCCGGCGCTTGGGCCGGTCGTACTTGGCTTCCTCGTCGTACCGCGACATCAGCTCACCAGCGCCGACCAGAGCTCAGGGAACTCCGGCAGGGTTTTCGCCGTCGTGCCGATGTTCTCGATCTCCACCCCGGTGACCGCGAGCCCGAGCACCGCGGCGGCATGCGCCATCCGGTGATCGTGGTAGGTGCCGAAAAGCCCACCGTGCAAGGGTTTCGGGCGGAACTCCAGCCCGTCGGCGGTCTGGTTCACGTCGCCACCGAGCGCGTTCAGCTCGGTCTCCAGCGCGGCCAGCCGGTCGGTCTCGTGGTTGCGCAGGTGCGCGATCCCGCGCAGGTACGACGGTCCGTCGGCGAGCGCGGCGACCGCGGCGAGCACCGGCGTCAGTTCACCGACCTCGCTCAGGTCGAGGTCCACACCCTGGACGCGGCCGGTCCCGCGAACAGTCAGCTCGCCGTCGGCCAGTGACACCTCGGCGCCGAAGCGGGTGAAGATCTCTGGCAGCTGGCCACCGGGTTGCGTGGTCTGGGCCGGCCAGCCGGTCACGGTGACCTCGCCACCCGTGACGACCGCGGCCGCGAGGAAGGGCGCCGCGTTGGACAGGTCGGGCTCGATCGCGGTGTCCAGCGCGCGAATGGGGCCGGGAGCAACGATCCAGCGGTTGGGCTCGCTGTCGTCGACCTGGACGCCCCGCTCGCGCAGCATCGCGATGGACATGTCCAGATGAGGCTGGGACGGGACCGGCTTACCGTCGTGCAGGATGTCGACGCCTTCGTCGTACCGGGCGCCGGCCAGCAGCAGGGCCGAGACGAACTGGCTCGAGCCGGAGGCGTCGAGGGTGACCTTGCCGCCGCGGACCGAGCCGGATCCGCTCACGGAGTACGGCATCCGGCCGGTGCCGTGGTCCTCGATCTGGACGCCAAGGGTGCGCAGCGCGCCGAGGATGACGTTCATCGGGCGCTCGCGGGCGTAGGGGTCGCCGTCGAAGGCGATCTCGCCGTCGGCCAGGGCCGCGACCGGCGGGACGAACCGCATCACGGTGCCGGCCAGGCCGCAGTCGACGCTCGCCGGGCCTTTGAGCGAGCCGGGTGTGACGGTGACGAGACCGTCGTGTTCGGTGATGCCCACGCCCAGTGAGACCAGGGCGGAGCGCATCAGGTTCGTGTCGCGGGCCACCAGGAGCCCGGACAGGGTGGACGGACCGTCGGCGATCGCGGCCAGGACGAGCGCCCGGTTGCTGATCGACTTCGAGCCGGGCACGGTCACCCGGCCGCTGACCGCACCGTCCGCCAACGGCGCCGGCCAGCCCTGCTGCCCTGCCATCCCACTGCCTGCCATCTCACTCCCAGCTCCGCGGATGTTTCCGCCCCGAGCCTAGCGGGCTTCACGCTCGGGCAGCGCGAGGGTGAACGGAGCTGTGGACAATCCGGCCCGACTGGTGGGCCAGACCTGTGGGCCAGGCCGGTGAGTCAGCCGAAGGGGAGTTCGGCCTTCGCCAACCGCTTGGCGTGCTTCGCCTCGCGCTTGGCGGCCCGGGCGAACTGCTTCGTTTCGCGCTTCGCGAGCTTGGCGCTGCGCTTGGTCTCGCGCTTGACCGCCTTCGCGCCGTGGCTGGCCCGCCAGGCGACGCCCGGCTTGCCCTCGGTGTCGACCGCGGCGAGCATCAGCCCACCCATCAGCCCGAGGTTCTTCATGAACTGGACCTTCTGGGTCGCCCGGACGGCCTTGTCCGACTCCTGCCAGAACGAGTGCCCGGCCAGCGTCGTCGGCACCAGCGACCCGGCCAGTACGACGGCGCCGAGGCGGCGTCCCCGGCCGGTCGCGAGCGCGAGCCCGCCGATCAGTTGCGCGGCACCGTTGAGGCGGACCAAGCCCGCCGTACTCTCCGGGATCCGGTCGCCGACCTGCGCCGGCGCCACCTTCTGGATCAGTGGGACGAACCGATCGGCGACCGGCTGAGCCTTCGGTACGAGCGGCTCCGGATCCTTGATCGCCTTCGCGCCCTGCACGACGAAGAGGATGGACAGCAACGGCCTGGCCAGTGCTCGCACGACAGTCATGGCTCCTTCTTACCTGGTCCGACAATCCCGGTGAGGCACCCGGTGCCCCGTGTGTCGTGTACCCAGGCTCAAATCGCGCATCCGTCCGGCCCGCAGGCGGCGTCGTCGGTCGCTGCCGGGCTGGTGATCAGCGTGACCGGCTGCCGCTCGGCGTTGGCCCGCCGGATCGCCTCCTGGAACACCTCGACCGGCTGGGCGCCGCTGACGCCGTACTTCTGGTCGATCACGAAGAAGGGCACCCCGTTCGCGCCGTACGAGAGAGCCTGCGCCTGGTCGGCGGCGACGTCATCCGCGTACGCCGTACCGGCCAGCACCTCGGTCACCCGGTCCTCCGGCAGGCCGGTCTCGATCGCGAGCCTGGTCAGCGTCGCGTGGTCGCCGACCGGGAGAGCGTCGGTGAAGTAAGCCTTGAGATAGCGCTCCTTGAGACGGTTCTGGGTGTCAGCCTGTACTTCGCCGGCTTCGGCGAGCTCGAGGGCGAGGTGCAGGACGCGGTGGGCGTCGGCCGTGTTGGCGGCCTTGGCGTCCGCGAGGTGGAACTCGAGACCGAGCTCCGCAGCGGTCTCCGTCACGTGCGCGTTGGCCTGCAGACCCCACTCCGGGCCGCGGCCGTACTTCTCACCCAGCCGGACGTGCAGCGGGCGGGGGTCGTCGTTGGTCGACGAGGGGTCGAGCTGGAAGCTGTGCCAGACGATCTCGGCCTGCTCGCCGGTCGCCGCCAGGGCCTCTTCCAGCCGGCGCTTCCCGATGTAGCACCACGGACAGACGACGTCGGACCAGATATCAATGCGCATGACGTGTGGCAACCGCTGCCCTCGGAGGGCTATTCCCACTGCGACCAACGCCACACACCAAGACCGCGCGGCCCCGGGGATCCGGGACCGCGCGGCTCGGGCTGGAAGATGGTCAGTTGGTCGCGGCCTTCTCGATCAGCTTCGTGGTGGTGCCGGGGTGGGAGATCATCACCAGGTGCGAGGCGCCCTCGACCTTGACGATCTTGGCTCCGGCGCGCTGTGCCATCCACAGCTCACCGGCCGGCGCGATGGCCTTGTCGCCGCTCGGGACGATCGCGTACTTCGGCAGTGCGGCCGGCGCCGACTTGGCGATCGGCTCGGTGAAGGCCGCTGCCGCGATCGGCCGCTGGGAGGCGCCGAGCAACGACTGCTCGGACCGCGGCAGGTCGGCCGCGAAGACGGTCCGGAAGGCCTCGGGTCGCATCACCAGGTCGGCCCCACCGGCGTACGTGATGGTGTTGGTGGTGTCCGCGTTGATCTCGCTGCCGGGGAACTTCGCGTTCAGTCCGCCGACCGTCTCACCGGCCTGCGGGACGAACGCGGCGACGTACACGAGCGCCTTGACGTCCGGGGCGGAGGCGAGCTGGGTGATGATCGCCCCGCCGTAGGAGTGGCCGACCAGGACCTTCGGGCCGGGGATGCCGGCCAGGACGCCGGTGAGGTAGCTGGAGTCGCTGCCGGGTCCGCGCAGCGGGTTGGCCGGTACGACGACCTGGTAGCCGTCGCGCTGGAGCTTCTCGGTGACCTCGTTCCAGCTGGAGCCGTCCGCGAAGGCGCCGTGGACCAGGACGATGGTCGGCTTCGGCTGGCTGGGGTGCTTGTCGGTGGTGGCGGTTGCGGTGGTTGCCGCGGTGGCGCCGGCTGCCAGCAGGACGAGGCTGGCACTGGCGACGAGGGCACGGCGAAGGCGATTCATGACGTGGATCTCCTGTTGTTGATGAAGGTTTGATTCAGAGCGCGGAGGCGATGAAGTCGGCGACGGCCTTGGGCTGGGAGACCGAGACGGCGTGGGATCCGTCGACCTCGATCGTGGTGGCGCCGGCCCGCTTCGCCATCGTGCGCTGGCCGTCGGGGTGGATCGCCTTGTCACCGGTCGCGACCAGGAAGTGGCTCGGCAGCCGCTTCCAGCTGGCCGGCCCGGCCTTCTCCTCGAACGCGGCGGCCGCGATCGGGCGCTGCGAGCGAGCCATCACGGTGGCCTGGTCACCCGGTACGTCGGCGGCGAACAGCTGGTGGAAGGAATCGAGCGCGATGCTCAGCCACACCTCGTCACCATCGGTGCCGGGCAACTGGTGCGGTGCCAGGCCGGAGCCGAAGTCGTTGGCCGGGAACTGGCCGAGCAGGTCCTGCAGGCTCTCGCCCTCGTCCGGCGCGAAGGCCGCGATGAAGACCAGCCCGGTGACGTTGTCGGCCTCGTTGGCCGCGGCGGTGATCACCGCGCCGCCGTACGAGTGACCGACCAGGACGACCGGGCCGTCGATCTCCCGGACCTGGGCGGCGATCCGGCTGCCGTCGCGGGCCGCGCCGCTCAGCTCGTTGGCGACGGCCAGAGTGGGGATGCCGCGGGCGGTGAGGTCGGTGACGACCTCGTTCCAGCTGGACGCGTCGGCGAACGCGCCGTGGACCAGGACGACGGTGGTGGGCTTCTCGCTCATTGCTTGTTCCTCGTTTTCTTGCGGTGGGATTTCCGGCACCGCAAGAAAACCTCGGAACGGTGAGTCCGCGAATCGACCGAACAGCGGAATCGTGAGGGGCGCTTCGACGCGGTCAGCTCACCCGGTGCACCCAAAACTCATGCGTTTGGGGGAGACGCGAACCGTTCGAGCACCAGCCGGGTCAGCTGGACCCGCGAATTCACGCCGAGCTTGCCGAAAGCGGACCTCAGGTGAGTGCCGACCGTACTGGCCGACAACACCAGCTCGTCGGCCGCCGACTTGTTGGTGTGCCCGTCGGCGACCAGCAACGCCACCCGCCGCTCCATCGGAGTCAACGCCTCCCACCCCGACTCAGGCCGAGCCCGCACAGCAGCCCACTTCCGCCGCCGAACCCCCGCAGCCTGCAACATCGCCTGCACCCTGGTTGCCGGCGCGGCGGCTCCCAACTCGGTGAAGGAGGCCAGGGCGCTCTCCAGCGCGGCAACGGCGGTCTTGCGCTCACCGGCCTCCAGCTCGACCCGGCCGTAGAGGGCTTCCGCACACGCCAGTAGCAGCGGCCGCGGCGAGCTCCGCAAGCCGTCGACCACCTCGGCCAGCCGTGCGCGTGCCGCAGCGCCGTCTGCCGTGGGGTGGTAGGTCAGCTCGTTCCAGCAGGCAACCAGCTCGGCGGTCGACCGGAACGTGAGGGTGGGGCTCGCCTCTGCCTGGCTGGTCAGGAGTTCGGCTGCTCGGGCGGCGACCTGCGGGTCCGTAGTACCGGTGGCCGCGTTGAGCAGAAGTGTGTGGCGTTCGGGGTACTCGAGCGGCGCGTTCAGCAGCCTGGCGGCCGCTGCGGTGTCTCCGTCGGCCACCTCCAAGAGCGCACGGATCTGGTCGTCGGTGGCTTGCTCGCGGGCCTCGGTCAGGCGGCCCTTCAGCAGTGCGACCAAGGCGAGAATCTGGCGGGCCGGGGTTTGGGACGACAGGTCGAAGACCTGAGTGCTCCAGCGGAGGCAGTCCTCCGCGGCGTCGGCCGCCGCCGAGAGGTTGCCGGTGGCAAGCTCCAGTCGCGCGCGCAGTGCGGACAGCTGCGGGGCCAGCCAGGAGTCGCTGGTGCCGAGCAGCTGCTTCAGGCGGTCGAGGGCACCGGCCAGGTCGTCGAGCTGCGCCCGGCAGAACAGTTCGGTGAGCTCGATGTGCATGGCTGGGTGGCTGCCGACCTCGTCCCCGGTTGCGGCTCGCGCGGCACGGTAGAGGTCGCGCGCCTCGGCGTACCGGCCGATTGCCCTGGCGCGTTCCGCGGCGGCCAGTTGCTGCACGCCGGCCGCCACTGGATCGGCTGTCTGGAACGGCTCCTCCAGCCGAGCCAGTACCCGGTATGCCCGCATCCTGTCGGCCAGTGGCGCCGAGGCTCCCGGCACGTCCAGCTCGCACTGCGTCAGCCGCCCAGTAGCCGACATGTGCGGCAGCAGGCGCAGCCGGATCGCCGCCCGCAGGTCGGGGGAGACCGGCCCGCGGTAGAGCGCAGTACCGCCCAGCAAGTCGTCTGCGAACGCCTCGGCCGCCGCGAACTGGCGTCCACCGAGCAGTACTTCGACAACGTCCTCGCCGACGTCGCCACGGATGCTGTCGTCGACCGGGGTGAGTTCGAAGGTCTGCTGGATCACGTTGATCGCGGTGATCGACATCGTCTCCAGCAGTTCGTGGGCTGCCGCGCGGAGGGTGTTGATGGCGCTGACGTCGCCAGCGGCGGCCGTCGCCAGGATGTGCGGTGCAGCAGCCGACGCGCCCCGCCCGCCGGCCAGCAGTTGATCCGCGATCGCCCGGTGCAGCGCCCGCTGGGCAGAAGGCGGCACCTCGGCCAGTACTGCGGCCCGCAGCAGCTCATGCCGGAAGCTCACCGTCGAGAGCCCGTCGGCCAGCAACCCGGCGCGGATGGCCTCATCCAGCGCGCCGGCCAGCTTGGCGATGGATTCACCCATCAGTACGGCGACATCGTCCAGCTGGAACTCACTACCGAAGACAGCCGCCGTCCGGAGCAACGCCTGGCACAGCTCCGAAGTACTGCTGACCCGTCGACGCACTCCCTCCACCAGGCCATCCGGCAGCTCGGCCAGGTACAGCCCGGCCACTAGTTGCTCCGCCAGGAACGGCACCCCTTGTACGCCGCCCAGCCGGACCGACAACGCCGGGTCGACCGGTGTGCCGAGCCGGTCGGCGGCAAGCTCCAGGACGGCCTCGGTGCTCAGCGGAGCCAACTGGATCGCGTGCACCGGTACCTGGTCCCGGACAGCGTCCACGAGCTGCTCGAACAAGGCACCGGGCGCGGGACGGGTCGCGAGTAGCCACATCACCTTCGCGCGGCTCAGCCGGGCGACGACGACCCGCAGTACGAAGTTGGTCAGCGGGTCGGCCCACTGGGCGTCGTCCAGGACGATCAGAGCCGGTACGCCGTCCAGCCGCTTGCCGATCAGGTCCGCGAGCCGCTCGCCGAGCCACAACGGCTGGGCGTTGAGTGAGGCCAGCTCCAGGAAGTGCTCGGTACTGATGAGCGGCTCGGCGCCCGACCGCAGCGCCGGAGCCAGGGAAGCCAGCGGACTGAGCTCATCCGTCTGGTGGGCTGCTGCCTGGGCTACCAGCAGTCCGTGCCGCTCTGCCTGCTCCACCAGGGCCCGGACCAGGGCAGACTTCCCGATGCCGGGCTCGCCCATGACCACGGTCAGCGACGCCTCGCCACCCTCGGCAGCCCGCATGGCCGCGAGCAACTGCCCCAGCTCAGCTGAGCGCCCCCGCAGCGGTTCCATGCGCACTTTCTACCACCAGCGCTAGCTGCAGCGGCGTACTGCGAGCAGGGCGTAGGCGCGGGCGCACTGGAGGACCTCTGCCAGTGGCACGTGCTCGTCCATGGCGTGGGCGTAGCGGACGTCGCCCGGGCCGTACTGGAGCGTGGGGATGCCAGCAGCGGCGTACTGGCGCAGGTCCGAGCCATAAGGCCCACCCTTGACCTCCGGTACTTCGGACGCTCCAGCGGCCGTTGCAGCCTGCAACGTGTCGTCCAGCAGCGGGTCCCCCTCGGGCAGCACCCCGGACGCGAACACACCACCCGGCCAGCTGACCTGCACCGGATGGGTACGCAGCCAGTCATCCGCAGCGCACGCCTCCTCGATTGCCCGCTCGAAGGCCTGTCGCGCCTCCGCGACCGGCTCACCCAGCCGTACGCCGTACCGGCCCTCTGCCACCAGCAGGTCGGGCACAGTGCTGGCCCAGTCGCCGGCCTGGATGGTCCCGACCGACAACGGGTTGGCGAGATCGAGGTGCTTGAGCAGCGGGTGCGGGTCGCGGTTGCGCTCGATCTCCAACGCGATCAACGCCTGCTGGATGAGCGTGAACTTCTCGATCGCGCTGACACCGCGGGTCCGGGTCGAGCCGTGGGTCGCGAGGCCGGGGATCTCCAGCCGGAAGGTGAGCGAGCCCGAGTTCGCCGGGATGACACCGCCGGCGGTCGGCTCCGCGATCAGGCAGGCCTCGCCCGTGTGACCGCGCTTGAGCGTCCCGAACGCGCCCAGCCCGCCGTCCTCCTCGCCGACCACGGTGTGCACGGCGAGCGGCTTGCGCAGGGTGATGCCGGTGGCGGCGATCGCGGCGACGGCACCGAGGATCGCCGCCACTCCGCCCTTCATGTCGCAGGTGCCGCGGCCCCACATGATCCCGTCGGTCACGCGCGCCGAGAACGGATCGCTGTCCGGCCAGGCCGCCAGTTCGCCGACGGGCACGACATCCACATGCCCGTTGAGGATCAGCCCCGGCGTACCGCCGCCTTGCAGGACCCCGACACAGCCCCAAGCGTCTGCCCGCTCAACCTCCATACCGGGGAAGTCGGGATCCCCGGTGGTCGCCGGCAGGTCGAACTGCCAGTGATCCACCTGGAGCCCGGTACTACGCAGCCGCTCCGCGCACCACTCCTGGATCTCAACCTCGGCCGCCGTCCCGTCGACACTCGGGATCTGCACCAACTCCCGAAGATCCGCCACGATCCGCGCATCATCCACCGCGGCCAGCACATCCCGCTCAACCTCACTCAGCATCCCGCCATCATGCATCCCGCCCTCAGCGGCCGCTGAGGGCGGGATATCGGCTAGGGGGTCAGGCGGTGGAGGTCGCGGGGGAACAGGGTTACCTCGCGGACGTTTTCCGCGCCGGTCAGGCGGGCGACGAAGCGTTCGAGGCCGATTGCGAAGCCGCCGTGGGGTGGCATGCCGTGCTTGAACGTCTGCAAGTACGAGCTGTACGCCGGTGCGGTTGCCGACTCGCCCCGGGCCTCGAGTGCCGCCACGTAGTCGCTGTAGCGGTGCAGGCGTTGCCCGCCCGTGACCAGCTCAACCCCCTTGAAAAGAAGGTCGAACGAGTTGGACCAGCGGGGGTCCGACGGCTGCGGATGGGTGTAGAACGGCCGCTTCACCATCGGATAGCCCTCGACCGCGACGAACTCGCTGCCGTGTTCGCGCAGCGCCCACTCACCGATCGCGCGTTCGTCGGCCGGTGCGAGGTCCGGCTCGTCCGGGTTCGCACCCGCCAGCCTCAGCGCTTCACTGAAATGCAGGACGGGCACCTCGGCCGGCATCTCCGGCAGCTTGACGTCGAGCCGCTCCAACGCGCCGGCCGCACGCTCACCGACTGCTGCAAGCATGTCGGCCAGAACGTTCCGTAGTACGGCGAGAACGTCGCGGTGGTCCTGGATGAAGCCCAGCTCCGCGTCGAGCGAGACGTACTCCGCGAGGTGCCGGACCGTGTCGTGCGGCTCGGCGCGGAACACCGGACCGACCTCGTAGACGCGTTCGAAGACACCGACCATCGTCTGCTTGTAGAACTGCGGCGACTGAGCCAGGTACGCCGGGCCGCCGAAGTAGTCCAGGGCGAACACGTTCGCGCCGGACTCGGTCGCCGTACCGACGATCTTCGGGGTCTGGATCTCGGTGAACCCCTGCCGGTCGAGCGAACCGCGGTAGCCGTGCAACGCGGCCGCCGCGACCTCCCAGCCGGCCCGCACCGCGGGGTGCCGCAGAGCGATCGGGGCGTTGTCCAGGATCACCGGCAACCCCGCGCCGACCGACGGACGCCACAACTCGATCGGCGGCGTCACCGCCGGCTCGGTCAACGGCTCGATGGTGGGGTCGACGATCTCGGCCCCACCCGGCGCCTGCGGGTTGGCAGCGACCGTGCCGGTCACCTGGACGACGGTCTCCTCGCCGAGTTCGTCCAGCTGGGCCAGGGTTTCCGGCGTCTTGACGACGATCTGGCTCAGGCCGGAACGGTCCCGTAGTACCAGGAAACTGACGGCTGCCAGCCGTCGTCTTCGATGGACCCAGCCGGCCACCGTGACGGTCTGGCCTACTGCTGAGGGGATCTCGTGGTTGAGAATGCGCATCGCTGTTGTTCACCTCCGTTGGTCAGATCGAACCCCGGAGGTGTGGGCGAAGGGGATCTCGCGGTGCCACCACACCTTCACCGGATCAGTTGCTGACCCGGCCTCTTGCCTTGCATTCGCTCAGGAGTGTCTTCACACCCGCCCCGCGCATCGCCTTCCCAGCTACCGGCGACTCTCTCCTGCGTGAGGTGAGGGGTGTTACTTGGTTCCTTCAGCGCGAACACCCACAGCGTAGATGCGCCGAAGCCCAACGCAAAACCAATTCCGTCAGCGTTTGGTTTGGCCGGGCGGGATGACCGCCGTGTCCGTGTCGTACCGGCCCCGGGTCGTCGCCGACACCGTGATCGTGTTCGAGGGACCCGTGCCCGGCCAGGCGGCCCATGCCGTGTTGAGCGCCTTCTGGTAGCTCTCGGTGGTGCAGGTGGCCCGCCGTACGTCGGTCGACCGCGAACACGTCCAGCCGCGGTCGAAGTACGACAGGAGCGACAGGTTGCGTCCCCACGAGATCTCCAGCGTCACCCGTCGGTTGGTGGCGCCGTTGATGGTCAGGAAGCGGTTGTAGGCAAAGGGATTCGGATCCTGGTGGGGATCCGGCGTGACGATCCGCAGCAGCCCCTCGTCCGACTGCGGGCCTGGCAGCGTCTCCGAGTCGGTGTCGTAGAGCAGCCCGGCCGTCGCCGCCACCGAGTAGGTCCGCGACGCCGACCCACCCGCCACGATGTCGAACTTCCCGTACAGCGGTGCCGGTCGGGCGGGATTGGTCGCCGTGCAGGTCCGGGTGGAGACGGTGCACTTCCAGCCCACCGGATTCGGCGCGATCGGCCAGGACAGCGCCGAGCCGTACTGGAGTTTCACGGTCACACTCGGGCGCGTCCCCGGAGCGACGGTGATGGTCCGGAAGTGCGCGTCCGGGTCAGCCTTGGTGGTGCTGAGCTTCAGCAGCGTCTCGTCAAGGCGCGGCTTCGGTGGCGGCGGGGGAGCGGGGGCTTCCAGGGTCGCGGAGTCGTCGTCGTACAGGCGGCCGGATTTCGCCGAGACCGTGAAGGTGCGCTGGGCGGCCGTCCCGCCGGTCGGTTCCGTGAAGGTGATGGGCAGTGTGGTCGGCGCGGCCGGGTTGGCCGCGGTGCACATGCCGCTGCCGTCGCTGGCCCGGGTGCACGTCCAGCCGCGCGGGCTCCCGCTCATCGGCCACTGGAGGGCCGACCCGTACTTGATGCCGATCAGCACCGGCTTGTCGTTGCTGGCCGGGACCTTGATGGTGATCAGCCAGGTGGCGGCGGTTGCGTCGGCCGCCTCGGTTGCCTCGGTGCGGAAGCTGCGCTCGCCCGGCGCCCGCCCGCCCGGTGCACCGCCGCCGCGCGGGGCCGTGATCGTCAGCAGGCCCTCGTCGAAGATCGGCGTGGTCGGGACCGGTGGCGTCGGGGTGGGCTCTGGTGGTGTCGTCGGCGCTGTGGTCGGAGCCGTGGTCGGCTCAGGCTCAGGGGGCTCAGTCGAGTCAGCGGGCTCGCTCGGCTGCGGCTCGTTGGTCGGCGGGACGACCGGCGGCTTGACGGTCGGCGGCTTCGCCGACGGGGGCTTGGCAGGTGGCGGCTTCACCGGCGGCTGGGTCGGCTGCTGCGCCGGGGGCTTGTCGATGGCTGCTGGGGGAGTCTCGTTGCCGGTGAGTGCCAAGGCGGCGATGACGGCGGCGACCACTACCACTACGGCAGTGCCCGCGCCGACCGCAGTACGGGTGCTGTTCTCTGTTGCCTTGCGCCAGCCGGTGACCAGGAAGCCGACCACGCCGACCTTGGCGCCAGAGGCTGCGGCCAGGTAGCCGAGGCCCGCAGTACCGAGCAGGGCGGGGGCGAGCAGCGCCGGCAGTGCGCTGTTGACCTCGACGAGCTCGAGGTAGACCGCCGTGCACTTGGCGCAGTCGTCCAGGTGCTCGCGGACGTTCTTGTTCTCCCGCTTGGTGAGGCCGCCGCGGACGTAGGCGCCCAGACGCTCGGTGGTCCAGCGGCAGCGGTCGCCGGCGACGTCAGCCAGGTGCTGCTGGAGATAGGCCTGCCGCAACCCCTCGCGGGCCCGGTAGGCGAGAGCGGAGACCCCGTTGGCGGTCAGGCCGAGCAGTGGGGCGATGGCGGCGGGCTTCTCGCCCTCCACCTCGGTGTGCCAGAGCACGGCCTGCCAGCGCTCGGGCAGGGAGGCGAAGGCTTTCGCCGCCGCCCCACTCTCGAAGCCGGTCACAGTCGGGTCGTCGAAACCCTGCGGCTCCCGCTCGTACGCCGCGATGTCGTCGGTGGTTTGCACCTTGCGGCCCGAGCGGATCCGGTCGACGTGGACGCGCCGGACGGTGGTCAGCAGGTACGCCCGGAAGGAGATGTCCGGGCCGCCGCCGTTGCGCAGGGCATCGAGCACCTTGGCGAAGGCGTCGCCGGCCAGGTCGTCGGCGTCGTTGGCGGGGACCAGCTGACGGGCCATCCGCTCCGCGGCATGGTGATGCCGGGCGAAGAGCTCGCCGTACGCCTCGAGGTCGCCGGCGCGAACGCGCGCGATCAGCTCCGCGTCGCTCGGTCCTTCCGGCGTCTCCATCCGAGGTCCCCCTGGGTTTGTCACTACATCGTCACCGTCTGTCACGTTGTTGCCGGGATCAAGGTTCCCATGAGGGACGGATCCGCGCACCTTTCATGACGACAGCGGCGG
This sequence comes from Kribbella sp. NPDC023855, assembly GCF_040639475.1. Classification (NCBI taxonomy): domain Bacteria; kingdom Bacillati; phylum Actinomycetota; class Actinomycetes; order Propionibacteriales; family Kribbellaceae; genus Kribbella; species Kribbella sp. NPDC023855. The sequence goes on along the minus strand of NZ_JBFAAA010000009.1, from coordinate 118,899 downwards.
GGCCGAGGTTACGCGAAAAAAATCTCCGGAATCCGCGTCATGAACCCGCCCCGGCGCTGTCTCACCCCCAGAACGACGCTTCCGGCCACCCGGTCGGGAGACGAAGGGGCCATCCGAGGAGGGCACATGTCGCTGTTCGCGGACATCCGCCGACGGCTCGACCTGCGTCCCAGCCGGTCCCTGAACCTGGCGGGGTCGCCCGCCCGGGACCGGCCGGAAGCGTCGTCAGCAGAGCAACCGTGCGGAAGGAGGGAGCCGCACGGCACGGCTGGCATCGACCACAGCGCCTATCTCGCGATCGCTGAAGCGCTACAGGACGGTGCCGATGTTGTGCCCCCGAGTGACGAGGTCGGCCGCCGGCTGGCGGAAGACGGAGTCTCGTTGCTCGAGGCACTGGATGGGCTGGGTGCGCTGTACCGCTCGATCGCCGGGGGCGAGCCGGCCTTCGACGCGGTACGCGCACTCAGTTCCAGCTGGGCCGAGGCTTCACTGATCTATCTGCACTCGCTGTCGTGCGAGGACCCGCTGACCGGGCTGTCCAGCCTGGCCCACCTGCGGTCCCGGCTCGGCGAGATCTACCGGGAGGCTGAACTCCGTGGAACTTCCGTACCGGCGACCCACGCACTGGTGGTGGTCGAGCCGCTCTACCCGGCCGGGATCACGCCCGTCGAACGCGAGCTCCGGCTCATCGACGTCGCGGAGTGCCTCCGGATCGTGTTCGCGGGCGGTGACGTACTGGGCCGCCTCGGCGCACGCCGCGCGGCGGCGCTCGTCGACCGCGAGCCGCACCTGCCGGACCAGGTCGAGACGGTCCGCGCGCTGATCACCCAGTGGCGGCTGGACACCGACGAGCCACAGCTCGCCCGGGTCTGGATCGAAGGACTTCCCGCGGCCGAGCAGTGGGCCGGCCGCGTCCTGGACGAACTGGCACGCCCCGCCTAGGACCTGTGTCCGGCCGCCGACAGGGGGACGACCGGGCGCATCGAACCGGCGGCGGATCGCCTATCACGGGGTAGGCGATCCGTCGCCGCTGTCCTGGTTGGACGACAGATTTTGTCGGTGGCGATGGCTAGGGTGGCTGGTATGTGCGGGAGATACGCGTCGAGCCGGGATCCGGCTGATCTGGTGGTGGAGTTCGAGATCGAGGCCGGGAACGTGAAGGAGTCCGTGCAGGAATTGCCGGACAACTACAACGTCGCGCCGACCGACGAGGTGATCGCCGTCGTCGAGCGCAAGAACCGGGAGAACCCCGACGAGGTGGTCCGCAAGCTCACCACGGTGAAGTGGGGGCTGGTCCCGTCCTGGGCCAAGGACACCTCGATCGGCAGCCGGCTGATCAACGCGCGGATGGAGACCGTCGCGGAGAAGCCCGCGTTCAAGAAGGCCTTCGCCGTACGCCGCTGCATCCTGCCGGCCGACGGTTATTACGAGTGGTACACCTCGGAGCAGAAGGTCAACGGCAAGCCGGTCAAGCAGCCGTACTTCATCCGCCCGGCCGACGGCGGCGTGCTCGCGATGGCCGGGCTCTACGAGATCTGGCGCAACAAGGCCGTCGCCGACCCCGACTCCGACGAGGCCTGGCTGTGGACCTGCACCGTCCTCACCACCACGGCCACCGACGACCTCGGCCGCATCCACGACCGGATGCCCCTCCTCGTCGAGCCCGACCGGTACGACGCCTGGCTCAACCCGCTGAGCTCCGACCCCGACGAACTCCTGGAACTCCTCGTCCCCGCAGCCCCCGGTCGCATCGAGGCGTACGCCGTCTCGAAGGCCGTCAGCTCGGTCAAGAACAACGGCCCTCATCTCGTCGACCCCCTCCCACCGGACGGCATCGACCCCATCGACAAACCCGACGAACCCGAAGAAGTCACCCTGTTCTGAACGCTGCCGCCCGGCGGCGTGCGGTGGCGCCGCACCGGCCCGGGAAATGACAGGATGGGGCCGTGAGCGACGAACGGATTGTGCGGACGCCGCACGGTGAGGCGCGGATCGTGGCGCATCGGGCTCGGCGGCCGGTGGCGACGCTCGCACTCGGCCATGGCGCCGGTGGCGGGATCGAGGCCGGGGATCTGGCCGCGCTGGCCGCGCGGCTGCCGAAACAGGACATGAACGTGTTCCTGATCGAGCAGCCCTGGCGGCGGGCCGGCAAGAAGCTCGCGCCGGCGCCGAAGCTGCTCGACGAGGCCTGGATCTCGATCATCGGCCAACTGCGGATCAGGACCCCGCTGGTCCTGGGTGGGCGCAGTGCCGGAGCGCGCGTCGCCTGCCGGACCGCCGGCGGGCTGGGCGCGTCCGGAGTACTGGCATTGTCGTTTCCGCTGCATCCGCCGGGCCGGCCGGAGAAGTCGCGGGTCGACGAACTACAGAGCGCCCGGCTGCCGACGCTCGTAGTACAGGGGGAGCGGGATCCGTTCGGTACGCCGGAGGAGTTCCCGCCGCTGACCGAGATGGCCGTGGTGCCCGACGGTGACCACTCGTTCAAGGTGCCGAAGCGGGCGGAGCTGTCCCAGGAGGAGAGTTTCGATCTGCTGGTCGAAGCTGTGTTCGAATGGGTGACCCGGGAGATCTCCGGCTGAGCAGCCGGTCGATCAGGTGATTGAACTCCCCGCCGCGCACGGGAATGAGGTGGCGGCGGGCCGTGTTGTGATGAGCATGACGGTGACGAGTCTGGCTCCTGCGCGGAAGACCGCGAAGACCCCGGTATTCTCAGTAACGATGCCGACTCCGACGACCACCGAGACACCCGAGCAGCGGACCGAGCGCTTCGAGCGCGAGGCGCTGCCCTTCCTCGACCAGATGTACGCCGCCGCGATGCGGATGACCCGTAACCCGTCCGACGCCGAAGACCTCGTCCAGGACACCTTCGCGAAGGCGTACAGCTCGTTCCACCAGTTCACGCCCGGGACCAACCTGAAGGCGTGGCTGTACCGGATCCTGACCAACACCTTCATCAACGGTTACCGGAAGCGGCAGCGGCAGCCCACGCAGTCGCCGACCGAGGAGATCGAGGACTGGCAGCTCACCGCCGCCGAGTCGCACACTCCCGGTGGCCTGAAGTCGGCCGAGGCGGTGGCCCTGGAGCACCTGCCCGACTCCGACGTGAAGTCGGCGCTGCAGGCGATCCCGGAGGACTTCCGGCTGGCCGTGTATCTCGCTGATGTCGAGGGGTTTGCCTACAAGGAGATCGCCGACATCATGGGGACGCCGGTCGGGACCGTCATGTCGCGGTTGCACCGCGGCCGGCGCCAGCTGCGCGAGCTGCTGGCCGACTACGCCCGGGAGCGGGGCCTGATCCCCGCGTCAGACGATGCGCCGGCGGCTGGTTCCGCGGCGGCGGCCGAAAAGGAGAAGTCGTGAGCTGCGGCGAGGACCACGACGTGGACTGCGGCGAGATCCTGCAACGGGTCTACGTCTTCATCGACAACGAACTCGAAGACGCGAGCACCGACGAGATCCGCCAGCACCTCGAAGAGTGCGCACCCTGCCTCGACGAGTACGACCTCGAGCGCTGCGTGAAGAAGCTCGTGCACCGCTCCTGCGGCGACGAACACGCCCCCGACGCCCTGCGCCAGAAGATCCTGCTCCGGCTGACCCAGATCCGGATCGAGACCACCAGCCCAGGTCCAGACTGACCCCTTGAGAACAGCCCGGCTCCGGCCGGGCTTTTTCTTTTCCCAGAATGTCGAGGGCGCCCGCGAGGCTCCGACGTCCCCGGCAGAAGGTGCGCCGCCCGGCGTACCGAAGTTGTGGAGGTCTTCCGGTGAAGTACGTGATCCTGATCCACTCCAACCCCGAGCCCTGGGGCCACCCGACAACGTCGTACACCGCCGAAGGCCGGCAACTGACCACCGAACAGCGCGAGAAGATGGACCGCGACTGGGAGGCCCTGATGACCGAACTGAAAGCCTCGGGCGAATTCCTCGGCGGCGAAGCCCTGGGCGACCCAGCCCAGGGCCGCCTCTACACCGCGGGCCCCACCGGCGCGGTCACCACCGACGGCCCGTACGCCGAATCCAAGGAACACCTGGCCGGTTTCTTCCTCTTCAACTTCGCCACCCCCCAACGCGCCGAAGAAGTAGCCGCCCAGTTCATCTCGCCGGGCGACACGGTAGAACTCCGCCCTTTGATGTAGCCGCGCCTAGGACCCGCCGTACTCCGCAAGCAGCGCGCGGGCGGCCGCCTCGTCGTTGGGAAACAGCGGATGAAGAACACCCACCGCCTGACGCCAAGCGGCGACGCCCGCCGCCAGGTCGCCGGTGGCGACTTTGATCTTGCCCAGCTCGATCAGCAGCAGGCCTTCACGTTGCTGGTTGCCGTAGGCCCGGGCCAGCCGGATGCCTTGTTCGGCTTGTTCGGTGGCTGCTGTGTGGTTGCCGGTGGCCAGCGAGTTCGAGGCCATGTGCTGCAGGCATTCGGCTTGGGCGTTGCCGTCCTTGAGTTGCTCGAAGAGGTCGAAGCCCTTGCGCAAGACCTCCGACGACGCCGCGTGGAAGCCGGCCTCCTGGTAGGCCTCCCCGGCGATCAGGTGGCGCTTGGCCAGCGACCGCGGGTTGCCGGACTTCTCAGCCAGGCGGAAACTCAGTGCGAACGACTCGGTGGCCAGCTCGAACTCTCCGCGCCGGCTGTGCAATCTGCCCAGCGCGAGATGGCTGATCCCGACGACGCTCTGGTCATCGATCCGCGCACTGACCTGCAGGGCTTCCTCGGCCCAGCGGAGCGCCTCGTCCAGCCGCCCCATCAACTCGAGGACGTAGCTGAGCGAGGTGCAGCAGCGAGCTTCACCGGGCAGGTCGGCGATCGAGTTGAACATCTCCAGACTCGTGCGGAAGTGGACGAGCGACGACTCGAGGTGGCCGTGCTCGACATCGGGGATCGCGAGGTCGTGCTCCAGCCAGGCCGCGAGGCGGTCGTACCCGAGCTCACCGGCGATCTCGCGGCCGAGCCGGCCGATCGTCCGCATCTCGACCCACCGCGACCGGGCGTCGGCGTAACCGAAGAAGGCGACACCCAGCTCCGGGACGAAGGGCCGCAGGCCGGACGACTGACTTGCCTGCCGAACGAGTCCGAGGATGTTGGCCCGTTCGTGGTCGAGGAACGTCAGTGCGGTCGGGGCATCGGGAAGCTTGGGCAGCGGGCGCACCGGTGGGCCGGCCAGGCGGTGCCGGCGGCTCTCGGGATGCGTGAGCTGCTGACTTCGCCACGCCACCCCGGTGTAGTGCTGCAGCACACGGGTCAACGCATCAGTGCGGGCACCCTCGGACAGCGTCTGACTCGCAAGCTCGCGGGCGAAGGTCCGGATCAGGTCGTGCATCCGGTACCGCCCTGGTACTGCCGATGAGAGCAGGTTGAGGTCGACGAGACGCTCCAAGACGTGCTCGGCGGCGTCCTGCGGTACGTCGAGCAGGTGTGCGGCGGTGAGGATGCTGAGATCCGCCCCGTCCGGCAGGGCGAGGAACGGCAGGGCGGTCGCGGCTCTGCGGTCCACTTCTTGGTTGCTGCTGGCAAGGGATTCCACGGACCCGGCGATGCTGGCGCGGACTCCTGACTCACCGGTGCCGAACTCGTCCAGCCGGCGGTGCTCGTCGCGCAGCTGATCCACCATGTGTTCGATCGGCCAGGTCGGCCGGGCCGCGAGCCGGGCACCGATCAGGCGAACCGCCAACGGCAGCCGGCCGGTCAGCTGAGCGATGGATCGCGCCGCCGAACTCTCCGCGGCGATTCGCTCGCGGCCGGCGATCGTGGCCAGCAACTCGACCGAATCCGCCTCGGACAAGGGCGTCAGAGCAATCTGCCGGCAACCCGGCAGAGTGGTCAGCGCACGGCGGCTGGTCGTGATGACCGCCGAACCCGGCGCCCCCGGCAACAGCGGCAGCACCTGGGCAGCGCTGTTGACGTTGTCCAGCAGGATGAGCACGCGCTGACCGGCCAGCCGCGATCGATAGAGCCCGGCGAGCTCGTTGATGCCCGAAGGAACTGTCCGCTCGTCGTCGAAACCGAGCGAGCGAATCAGTTGGCTGAGTGCCTCGATCGGGTCGAGCGGAGTACCGGGGCCGTAGCCGCGCAGGTCGAGATACAGCTGTCCGTCCGGGAAGTTGTCGCCGACGAGGTGAGCAACGTGGACGGCTAAGGCAGTCTTCCCCACCCCGCCCATTCCGGTGACAGCGGCCAATTGGAGCCCGGCCGGCTGGTGATCGCCCGGCTGGAACACCTCAAGGAGATCTGCCACCTCGGCGTCGCGCCCGGTGAAGTCGGCGGAAGCAGGTGGAAGCTGCCGGGGCACCACGCGGCTGGATACGGTCGGCGGCTCAGGCTGCTCGAACCCTGGTCTGCGTGGGGTCTTTGCAGCCAAGAACAACTGCTGGGCGGACTCGGGATCCAGCCCAAGAGCGCCCGCCAGCGCCTCCACCGTCTCAACCCGAGGCCGCCGCCGCGTCCCCCGCTCCAGGAGACTGATCGCCTGCTCACTGAGCCCCGCCTTCTCAGCCAGCCGCGCCTGCGTCAGCCCAGCATCAACCCGAAACCTCCGAAGCAACTCCGCCAACGCCACCACGTCAGCCCCCCAACACCTTGCTCGCCCCAGCGACCTGCTCTCGGCGCAACTCGTCGGCTGCCGCAGTGGCCCCGTCTGCTTCAAAGATCTCGATTGCCTGGAGCCGAGTCCGCCGCGCGGCAGCCGGCTTGCCGGTGACGTCCTGGATGGTGGCCAGGTTGGCGAGCAGCCAGGCCCGGCGGTGGGTATCGCTGTGAAGCTCGGTCAACTGCAGACCTTCGCGGATCTTCTCCTCGGCTTCGGAGTAGTGGCCGCGGGCAAACTCGACCTTGGCGAGGTACTGGAGTACCTCGGCCAGACCAGTGGGATCGTCGATGCCGGCGTACAAGGTGAGCGCGGCGTGGAAGTGCCCGATCGCGGCCTCGACGGCGCCGGACGCCAGGTGGCTGGTGGCCACAACGCGATGGCGTCGCGCCAGTGACCTGTCGTTGTCGGCCAGCTCGAGGCTCGCCTGGAAGGCCTCGGCAGCTTCCGTACTGCGCCCCACCCGGTTGTACAGCACGCCAAGCGCCAGCTGACTGGTGCCGAGCGCACCCGGTTCGCCCGCGTGCTGAGCAACCTTCAGGCCTCGCTCACCCCAGGCGATCGCTTCATCCACGTGATCGAGTAGCTCGCAGACGTGACTCAGCGAAGAGCAGCAGCGCGCCAGGCCCACGGAGTTGCCGGCCGCCTCGAAATGAGAAAGGGAACGCAGCAGACGGACGCGCCCCAGCTCCAGGTGTCCCAGCTCGATGTCCGGGACGGCACGGTCGTGTTCGAGCCAGCCCCAGGTGACCGGATCGTCCTCCGCCCGTCCCGAAGCCAGGGCGAGATCGAAGAGCGTTTGCATCCGTTGCCAGTGAGCGCGAATCTCCAGGTAGCCGAACAGCCCGAGTGCCAATGACGGGCCGAACTGCCGAGCCAGTCCTGGCTCGGCAGAGGCTGCCTGGTACAGGTCGAGGATCGAGTCGTACTCTGCGTCGAACCAGGCCGGCGCCTCAGTCAGGTCCGTGAAGACCGGCACATCGGTGAGATCGAGCTCCTCGGTGGGTTGCCGCAAGCTCCAGGGATGGGTGACCCGATGTGCCTGCCATGCGGCCGCGACGTAGTACCGCAGACCTCGCTCGATGGCCGCCCGTCGTTCGGCGGCGCGTTCCTTGGCCGACAAGCGTTCACCGGCGTACGCCCGCAGCAGGTCGTGCAGCTGGTAGCGCAGGGGAGCGACCGAGTCCAGGAGGTGCAGATCGACGAGGCGCTCCAGCAGTCGTTCCGTCGTCAGGAGGGGTTTGCCCAAGAGACGGGCGACCAGCTGTGCAGAAATCTCCGGGCCGCGGGCCAGGCTCAACAGGTCGAAGGCGTCGGCGGCTTCGCGATCGGTCTCCCGTGGACTCGTGCGCAGCTCGTTCAGCGAGGAGGCAAAGGTGGCGCGGACGCCGGAGTGGTCCAGTCCGAGTTCGTCCAGGCGACGACGTTCGTCCTGTAGCTGGTCGACGAAGTGCCGCAACATCCAACTGGGACGCGCCGTCATCCGGGCGCCGATCAGCCGCAACGCGAGCGGTAGACCGCCCGTCAACTCCGCCAGCTCTCGCGCGGCTGCTTCCTCGGAGCTCACCCGGTCTTCACCGGCGACGTTCGCCAGCAGCCGCATCGACTCGGCGGCAGTGAAAGTGGGCAGGCGGACGATCACGCTCCCGGGCAGCGTCGCGAGGAACCGTCTGCTGGTGACGATGGCCGCCGATCCACCGGTTGGCAGCAGCGGCGTCAGCTGGTCCACGGAACTGGCGTCGTCCAGCAGGAGCAGCATCCGCCGTCCGGCGACCCGGGACCGGTACAGCCTCGCCATCTCGTCGACGCCGTCGGGAATCGTTTCCGGCTGCACGCCGAGGGAGCGCAGCATCTGCCCCAGAGCTTCGGCACTGGTCAGCGCGGCACCGGGGTCGTAGCCGCGGAGCGCGACGTACAGCTGGCCGTCGGGGAAGCGATCAGCGGCGAGATGCCCGGCGTGCACGGCCAGCGCGGTCTTGCCGACGCCACCCATCCCGGTGATGACAAGGCGGACGCTCGACAGTTCGGCGCGCGCGAGAGCCCCGAGCACCTTGTCCAGCGGGGCTTCCCGGCCGGTGAAGTCGGCAACGGTTTGGGGGAGTTCTCGGGGAGTCGAGGCGGAGCTCGAACTGGCGGTGGGTCTCGGCCCCGCGCCGCCCCGCGCCGCGTGGAAAAGCTGCCGCTCCTCGTCGGGCGTGAGGTTCAACGCCGAGCTGATCGCCTGGAGGGTCTCGGCCCGGGGACGTCGCCGGACCCCACGCTCCAGCAGGCTGATCGCCTGCTCGCTGAGCCCGGCGGTGTCAGCGAGTCGAGCCTGGGTCAACCCCGCAGCGATGCGGAATCCGCGGAGGAGAGCGGCCAGCGATTCCATGGTCGGCCCTCCCCTCGTCGCCCGCTTGCCAACCCTGTCGCGATCGGTCCAATCGCTACTGTAGGAGGTCGGGCGGACACACGTCCGGTGTTATCCACAGACGGGGATCGGACCGGGTGCTCGTTCCGGGGGAAACCGCGGACAAAACCGGTTGATAACGATCAGTGCCGGGTCGGTCACGAATTCATTCCAGGCAATAGCAAAGAGTGTTCAGCGGGGAACACTGAGTATATGAACCAGTTTGGTTCCTGGTCTTGCCCGGACCTGTGACCAAATTGCAAAGACCCCGGTTTTCACCGGGGTCCTCGCTGTCCGTAGTCGCCTGAGTCAGGCGTTCGGGCGCTTTCCGTGGTTCGCGCCCTTCTTCTTCCGTGCGCGACGCTTGCGGCCGGTCTTGCCCATTTGAAAGCCTCCTTGTAACAACTGCAAAGAGTCACAGTCTCTCATATCATGACGGTTCGCTCGTACGGTGCAGCGAGTCGCCCTGCTGGCCTACAGTGTTTCGCGCGTGGGCGTAATGAGCAAAATGTTGATCAGTCAGCGATGTGCTGTCTGCCCCCTGTGCCCGGCCCGACCAACCGGGCGCAAGACCGCTACCGCTGGACGGAGGTGTCGAGATGACTGATGGTTGGGACTGGTAGTCGCGGGTGCAGTCTCCGGGTAGCGTTGCGAGCGTGAACCGGCGTGTGCTTCTTCGGCTCGTGGTGGTCGTAACGACCGTCATGGCCGTCGTAGTCCTCGGTTTCGCTGCAGCACACGCGACGTTTGACGCTCCCACTGTTTGCCTGGGGCTCCTCATGCTGGTCGGAACTGTGCTCCGGCCTCGAGTTGGTCAGGTCTATCGGACCTCACTGGACTACATCCCTGTTATTGCGCTGTATCTGTTGTCCGGTGTCGGTTCGGCCATTCTGGTGTGTGCTGTCGGTGTGCTTTCCCAAGACCGACGGCACCCACTCCTCAAGAAGGTCTTCAACGGCGCGCAATCCGTGCTGTGCGCAGCTGCCGGCGGCCTGGTCTTCCACTACGCGGGCGGGCCACGGGGCGACGAGGTGCTGTCCCATCCGTGGGACGCCATCTGGACCACCACCGCGGCCAATGCGACCTGGCTCGTGGTGAACGCATTGTTGCTGTGCATCGTGCTCTCACTGGAGCCTGGCGATCCGACGCCGATCGTCTTCCTGCGCAAGGTGGCGCTGCCGACCTCTTTGTCGCTGCTCGGCTACGGCCTGCTCGCACTCCTGCTGGCCGTCTCCTGGCTGTCCGGCCTCGGTTTCCTCTCCATCCCCCTCATTTTCGTGCCGCTCTACGTGAGCCGGTGGGCCTTGTCGCAGTACGAGGTGGAGCGGGCCGCGCAAGCGGCGACCATGCGGGCCTTCATCCAGGTGATCGAGACGAAGGATCTCTACACTCGCGGGCATTCCGAGCGGGTCAGCGAAGGCGTCGGGATGCTCGGACGGCACCTGAATCTCAGTGACGACCGTCAGAACGCTCTCGAGCACGCCGGTCTCCTGCACGACGTCGGCAAGGTCGGTGTTCCGACCAGCATCATCCAGAAGCCCGGCCGGCTCGATGACTCCGAGATGGACGCGATCCGCCTGCACCCGGCCCGGGGAGTGGAGCTGATCGGCAACATCCCTTTTCTCGAAGAGGTCAAGTCCGCCGTGCTGCATCACCACGAGAAGTACGACGGGTCCGGCTATCCGGCCGGCCTGAGCGGGGAGAACATCCCGTACTTCGCCCGGATGATCGGGATCGTGGACGCCTTCGACTGTCTCACCTCGACCCGTTCGTACCGGCCGGCCCGTAGCGTCGAGGAGACGCTGGCGATTCTGGTGCAGGACCGATACAGCCACTTCGATCCGCACCTGGTCGATGCGTTTGTCGAGGTGATCAGGACGCGCGGCTGGAAGGCTGCGGTGGACCAGCCCGCGCCGGATGGCACGGTAATGGCGACCATCGACCACGACGATCTGAGCCTCGGCAGCGGTGGCGGCGCGACCGGCAGCGCGGCGGGACCCGCATAGTGGCAGGGATGACCGAAGGGCTGGAGCTGCGCAGGATGGGCAGCGGTGTGGTCATCGTGCTCGCCGGAGCGGGTGTGGCGCTGACCGCGATCATCGTGACCGCTCAGCACGGAGTGACGGAGTGGTCGTTCGCGCTGACCTTCGGCCTGCTGATCGCGGTCGGTGAGATGGTGCAGTTCCGGGTCGACCGCAGCCGCAACAGGGCGCCGATCGCCACCAGTGCCGCCCTCGGATATGCCATGTTGCGGGGTCCCTCGCTGGACATCCCCCCTGATGTTGCCCAGATCGTCGCCGTCACGGCGGTCGCCACCATCGCCGGAATCGTGCCGAGGGCCACGGCGGGCCTGTGGTGGGACGTCGTGGTGTCCTGCCGCCGGGGGCTTTCGGTGGCCTGCGCTGCTGCCGTGTTCGCCGGGCTTGCGCCGGCCCGGGTGAACTGGAGCGGTGAATGGCAGGACGCGCTCTGGCTAGGTGGTGCGATGGTACTGGCGGTCCTCAGTGCGGGCACGACGGATGCCTTGATCGGCGCGGGCCAAGCCACCGAACGCTACAACAAACCGTTCCCGGCGGCCCTCCGTGACGAACTGGTGGTGATGAGCCGGATCGGGATGGCGATGGGGATCAGTGGCGTCTTGCTGGCGGCCAGTACCTCGTTGCTCGGGTTGTGGGCTCCGCCGCTTGTGGTGGTGCCGTTGTTGTTGACTCAGTTTGCGTTTCGGCGGTTTGCTTCGGCTCAGCGGACTTATCGGACGACGGTTCGGTCGATGGCTCGGAGTACGGAGATCGCGGGGTTCAGTAGTCCTGGGCAGAATGCGCGGACCGCGAGTCTTGCCGTTGCCATTGGGAACGATCTGGGGTTGACACCGGCTCGGATGGAGGCGTTGGAGTACGCCGCGTTGTTGTCCGGGGTGGGGCAGTTGGCGTTGGCGGATCCGAGTCCGGGTGGGGCCTCGTTGCTGCGGAGCCGGGAGGAGCGGCAGCAGGCGGCTGAGATCGGGGCCTCGATCATCGAGCGCTCTGGGGTGCTGGATCACGTGGCGGAGATCGTGCGGCACTCCAACGATCCGTACCGGCACGGGCGGGCCAACAACTTGGCCATTCCGCTGGAGAGCGGGATCGTCAACGTCGCGCTGGCCTACGAGCAACTGGTCGGGGAGGACGGCGGCCAGACACCGGCCAAGGCGATGGAGAACATCGGGCTGGGGATCGGCGCGGAGTACGACCCGGTCGTCGTCGAGTCACTGCGTCGGGTGGTCGGGCGCGGCTTCCGCTTTTAGCTCTTCCCACGTTGGAACGGGGGGCGTCGGAACGCGGCCGGTGCCGCCCATACCGGCGTACAGGAGCAAGCCTGCGCCCGCGGCGATCAGTACGTCGCCTGGGCTGACCGCCTGTCCGAGGCCGGGGAGGGCGACCGGTACCACGTCGCCGAGCCAGGGGAGCCGTGTCGACGCGTCGGCCAGTTCGTGGCGGGGGTCTTCGACGAAGCCTTCGATGCCGGCGCGGGCCAGGGTGGCCAGGGAGACCGGCATCGCGCCGTTCAGGCTGACCACCAACGCGTTGCAGCCGAAGCCGAGGGCCAGCAGGGCGACGCCGGGCCGCCACAGGTTGAGGCGGAGGAAGACGCCGATGCAGATGGCGGAGCCGATCAGACCGACCGGGTAGCCGATACCGCCCGTCAGAGAGCCCAGAACCTGTCCGGTAGCGGCTGCGACGAGCCAGTGCAGGCCGGACAGCGTGTTGTCGGCCAGGTCCGTCAGACGCCCGCCGGTGAGCAGCGCCGCGACCGCGGCGAGCACCATGACGAGCAGAACCAGCAACATCTTGGTGATTCTGCCCGCCATGGCCCGTCAAACCGGCCTACTCCACTCCTGAGCGTGTCGGAGTTGCCACTACCTGTTCCTGTACTACGCCTTGGCGGGCGACGGTCCGCCCTCGTCCAGCAGTTCGGGCAGGTCCTTCACGCCGGGGTCGCCCGCGTCCGCGAGGTAGTCCGACGGGTCGGTGCTGTCCGTGCCGTCCGCGACCTTCAACGCCCGCAGCAGCAGCGTCAGCGCGATCGTGATGATCAGGTTGATGCCGAACGCGGTGAGACCGATGTAGACCATCGTGTCGGTGAACGGGATGTTGGCCAATGAGCCGCCGAAGTGCTTCTTGGTCGCCGGGTTGACCACGTTGTACGCCGTGATCGTGCCCCAGACCATCGCCACTGCCCAGCCGGCCAGTAGCGCCCACTTGTGGAACCAGCGGGTGAACAGGCCGACCACGATCGCCGGGAAGGTCTGCAGGATCCAGATCCCGCCCAGCAGTTGCAGGTTCAGCGAGACCGTCTTGTCCATCCCGAGCACGAAGACCAGCGCGCCGAACTTCACCAGCAGCGAGGCGAGCTTGGATACCTTGGCCTCCTGGGCCGGGGTGGCGTCCTTCTTCAGGAAGTCGCGATAGATGTTGCGGGTGAACAAGTTCGCCGCCGCGATCGACATGATCGCCGCCGGCACCAGCGCGCCGACCGCGATCGCCGCGAAAGCGATACCGGCGAACCAGGCCGGGAATTCCTGGTCGAACAGCCGCGGAATCGCCAGCTGCGGGTTCGCCAGCCCGTCCAGGCCCTTCACGTTGACATTGGCTTTGATCGCCATGAATCCGAGCAGGGCGAGCAGACCGAGCAACAGGGAATAGGCCGGCAGGATCGCGGCATTGCGCCGTACGACGTTCCGGTTCTTGGTGGACAGCACCGCGGTGACCGAATGCGGATACATGAACAGCGCGAGCGCCGAGCCGAGCGCCAGGGTCCAATAAGCGGAGTAGCCCGATTCGCCCGGGACGAATGCGCCGGTCGGCCGTCCGGTGGTCGGGTTCGGGGTTTCCATCTTCGTTTTCGCGGCGTCGAAGATCGAGTCCCAGCCGCCGAGCTGGCCCGGCAGGTACAGGATCGCGGCGCCGATGACGAGGTAGATCAGGCCGTCCTTGACGAACGCGATCATCGCCGGAGCGCGCAGGCCCGACGAGTAGGTGTAAGCCGCGAGGACGGCGAACGCGATCAGCAGCGGCAGGTCCTTGGCGAGCTCGTTGTTGCCGCCCAGGCCCATCGTCTCGAAGACCGCCTGCATGCCGACCAGCTGCAGCGCGATGTACGGCATCGTCGCGAGGATGCCGGTGACAGCCACCGCGAGGGACAGGCCACGGCTGCCGTAGCGGCCACCGACGAAGTCCGCCGGCGTCACGTACCCGTTGCGGTGCGCGACCGACCACAGCCGGGACATGAAGAGGAAGATGATCGGGTAGACGACAATCGTGTACGGCACCGCGAAGAACCCGCTGACCGCGCCTGTCGCGTACATCGCGGCGGGCACGGCGATGAACGTGTACGCCGTGTACAGGTCGCCGCCGAGCAGGAACCAGGTGATGAAGGTGCCGAAGCCCCGCCCACCCAGACCCCACTCGTCCAAGCTGTCCAGTTCACCGGTACGCCGCCAGCGCGCCGCGAGGAAGCCCATCACGGTGACGGCGACGAAGATCACCACGACGATGATCAGCTGGACCCAGTTGACCTCGGTGTTCACCGGTTGCCCTCCTTCCTGCTGGACCCCGCGTCAAGGCCGGATGCGGCCCGTCGCCTGCGCTCCTCCCGAGTCACCAGCCGGTACGAGATGCTCACCGTGATCGCGGAGACGAACACCCAGAGCAGCTGGTACCAGTAGAAGAACGGGAAACCCCACAAACGGGGTTCTTCCCGGGCGTAGGTGGAGACTATGAGTGGTACGACCACCGAGATCGCCAGCAGAACACCGGCGATCCAGTACGCGGGTCTGACCGCGGCAAGCTTGGACACAGCAACCTCCTCGGGACACAGGCGCGGGTGAACGCTACCGCTCGCCGCCACGCGACGACTAGACCTTCAGGGTGGGGCATGGATTCTGAGACGGCGTGGAACGTGCGGCGGGTTGTGCTGTCGGTGCTGTTTCTGCTGATCGTTGCCTTGCCGCTGTATCCGGAGCTCTTCGGCCTGGACGAGGTGACCCCGTTCACCCAGCTGGTGTCCTTCCGGCCGCAGCTGCTGGTGCTCGTGTTGCTGCTGGGTCTGGGCATGCTGCTGCGCTGGAACTGGCGCATCGCGGCCGGCCTCCTGCTCCTGCTGGCGTTGACCGGCGGCGCACTGATGGCGCCGAGGGCGCTGTCCGACCCGACGCCTCCACCCGCAGGCACTCGCGTACTGACCGTGATGGTCGCCAACGTGCTCGGTGGGGGAGCCGACGCCGGGGACGTGGCCAAACTGATCCTGGACCACAAGCCGGACATCGTGTCGTTGCCGGAGGCCCAGGTCGACGTACGGCAGGAGATCGAGGCGCACCTGCAGGGCCTGAGGTACTACGGCTACACCCAGCAGGCCAACGCGGCCGTGGAGAGCGCCACCAGCGTTCTGGTCTCGGCCACACTCGGCAGCGTCCAGTTCGACTCCGAGAAGCTGGACACCGGCAGAGTCAGCTCACAACAACCCGGTACGCCGAAACCCGGCGCGGGTGACCCGGGTGCCGAGACGATCGGCCCGGTCCAGCAGACCACCACCCAGTTCGGCCACATCATCGTCACCGGCGGCAACCTCGGCAAACTCCGGCTGATCGCGTACCACGGCTACCCGCCGCTGCCGTCGGCCGTGACGAGCTGGAAGCGAGACCTGCAGGTGATCGAGGGCTGGTGCGCGTCGGGGGTGCAGACCGTGCTGGCCGGCGACTTCAACGCCACCACCGACCACGCCGACTTCCGCGACGCCCTAGGCCGGAACTGCAAGAGCGTGGCGCCATCAGTAGGCGCCGGCCTCCAAGGCACCTGGCCGGCCGACCGCCCGGCCCTGTTCCGCACCCAGATCGACCACGTCATCGTCACCGACGGCATAGCCCCCGGCCGCTTCAGAACCTACAACCTCAAAGGCACCGACCACCTCGCCATCCTCACCACAATCGCCGTCCCCAAGAACTAACCCCACGCCTGCTCCGCCGGCCGCTCCTACGTCGCGTCCACGTTCGCCAGCTCCCACCCACCCCCGGTGCGCGGGCTCCTCCGTCGCCCGCTTGGCGAAGGCGATGGGTGGGGCGCGCCAAACTCGGCGAGCCATGGCCGTGTCTGCCAGAGCATGCTCATGCGGATCAGCCGTCCGCGGAGTTCCCGTCCGACTGCATCGCGTCGGGCGCTCCGTGACGGCCTTGGCCAGCCACGCCACCAAACGTCAACCACGGCGGGACGGCTGGCCTGCCGTGCCACCGAACGACAGCTAGAGCTCTCCTCGCCACTGGCCGGCCGGGCAACCGTCTTTCCCGGCGGGCGACGCAGGAGTCCGCGCACCGGGTGGGTGGGAGCCGGCGAACGCGGACGCGACGTAGGAGCGGACGGCGGAGCGGGCGCGGGGGAGTGGTTAGTTGTTGTTGGCGGCTGGGCGGTAGATGTAGGGCTGGGAGCCTCGGACTGCTTCGGTGAGCATCAGGAGCATGTCGGCGCGGGCTTCGATCGGGCGGCCGAAGAGTTCGTCGTCGCCGGGGATCGGGAAGCCCTTCACGCCGATCGCCAGCTGGCTGAGCAGGACGTGCAGGACGCCGCGGGCGTTGAAGACGTTTGGCGTCGGCCACTCGGGCAGCGTCTCGTGCATCAGCGGCTGCTGGGCCGCCGTCGCCGCTACCGGCTTCAGCCAGCGCTCCAGCTCGTCGCTGGTCAGCATGTTGCGGTGCAGGATCGTCATCACCGCGTGCGCGACCCGGTCGTGCTCCTCGTGCACCCACCGGTACTGCGTCTCCTTCACGATCCGGTCGGCCAGTACGTCGAGCAGCGCCCGCAGTACGCCGGCGTCGCAGTGCCGGGACCGGGCCAGCGCGCCGATCGCGTCGGCGCCGTGGGCAACGGCATGCGCCCAGCCACAGTCGGCGACGTACCCGCGCAGGTCGCGTTCGCGCAGCAGCCAGGTGGCCAGCCGGTCGCCCCAGCGCATCACCACCTCGTCGTGGACGAGGAACTCGGCGTTGTCGCGATGGATCACCTCCGCCAGCGTCAGCGCGGTGAAGGACCGCCGGAACACCGTGTCGGTACCGTCCTCACCGAGCCCGTACGCGAGACCAGCGCAGAGACCGTCACCGAAACCGGGCAGCAGATCGTCGTAGACCCCACGCTCCAGCCAGGTGGCGAGCGTCGGGTAGGCCAGTGCGTCCCGCACCTGCGGGTTGGTGCTGGCCAGGCCGCGGACAAGCTCCTCGGTGAGGTCGGTCAGTGCACGATCGCGGGGTACCGCGTAGTCCGCGGCCATCACGTCCTGCCAGTACGTCGACTCCACCAATGCATCCTTTCACTTGGACCTGCTCAATCAACACCCAAGGACCGCCTCCTGTCGAGCCTGTCCACGCCGGAGCCCGGCAACGGAGGTCCCTAGGTGGCCATGCCCTAGGCTCAGGACCGTGCCGTCCTTGAGCGATGTGGTGCGGAACCACACGACGCTGGACCAGGCGGACCTGGACCGGCTGCAACTGCTGGTGTCCGACTGGCAAATGCTGGCCGACCTGTCCTTCGCGGATCTGGTCCTGTGGCTGCCCGACACCGAGGGGCTCGGATTCTGGGCCGGCGCCCAGATGCGGCCGACCACCGGACCGACGGCGTACCTGGACGATATCGTCGGCAGCTTCATCCCGCGCGAACGCCGGCCGCTGCTCGACCAGGCCTACGACGGTGGCCGGATCTGCCGCGAGGGCGACCCGGAATGGCGCGACGACGTCCCGGTCCGGGTCGAGACGATCCCGGTACGCCGGGACAGCCGGGTGATCGCCGTGATCGCGCGGAACACCAACCTGCTCGGGGTCCGGACGCCGAGCCGGCTGGAGATCGCCTATCTGCAGAGCGCGACCGACCTGGCCCGGATGATCACCGACGGCATCTTCCCGTACGGCGGGGAGCGGTTGCTGTCGACGACCCCACGGGTGGGGGACGGGTGCATCCGGGTCGATCGGCACGGCATGGTGACGTTCGCCAGCCCCAATGCGTTGTCCGCGTACCGCCGGATGGGTCTCGTCACCGACCTGGTCGGCAGCCGGTTGAAGGACGTCACCGGCGAGCTGATCCACAGTGGCCAGAAGGTCGACGACGTCCTCGCGTCGGTGCTGACCGGCCGGGCCGCGCAGGAGATCGAGATCGAGAACTCCGACGCGACGCTGTTCCTGCGAGCGATCCCGCTGCGCGCCGAGGGCGAGCATGTGGGCGCGCTGATCCTGCTCCGGGACGTGACGGAGCTGCGGAGCCGGGAGCGGGAGCTGGTCACCAAGGAGGCGACCATCCGGGAGATTCATCATCGCGTCAAGAACAACTTGCAGACCGTCGCCGCGTTACTGCGGATGCAGGGGAGACGCATCACTGTGCCGGAGGCCCAGTCGGCGCTGGCCGAGGCAGTCCGCCGGGTGGGATCGATCGCGATCGTGCACGAGACGTTGTCGGAGTCCTTTGACGAGCACGTGGACTTCGACGATGTCGCCGACCGGGTGGCCGCGATGGTCGCCGACGTGTCGACGATCTCCACCCAGGTGACGATCAGCCGCAGCGGCAGTTTCGGCGTACTGGACTCCGAGGTGGCCACGCCGCTGGCGATGGTGCTGACCGAGCTGATGCAGAACTCCGTGGAGCACGCGTTCAGCAGCCGGTCGACGGAACCTGACCGGGGCGGTGGGGTGGGGGAAGAATCAGCGACAGGCCGCATCGAACTGGCTGCGCAGAGGTCGGTCGGGCGGATGCGGGTGGTGGTCAGCGATGACGGCAAAGGGCTTCCGGACGGCTTCGACTCGGAGACGTCCGGCAACCTGGGGCTTTCGATCGTCCGCACGCTGGTGATCGGCGAACTCGACGGAGTGCTCGAGTTCCACCCACGCGCCGACGGCCCGGGCACCACAGTCGTCCTGGACTTCCCGGTCAAGGAATAGGCCCTGCAGCAGCCGGCTCTGGAAAATCGGCCCGGTAAAAATCGAAAGGCCCCGCGGATCCCGCGGGGCCTGCTTCGTGATGCCTGATCAGGCGGTACGGATGCGGGCGCGAGCGTTGCGGCGCTTCAGCGCGCGTCGCTCGTCCTCACTCAGGCCGCCCCAGACACCGTGGTCCTGTCCGGCCTCCAGTGCCCAGGCGAGGCACTGTTCACGTACGTCGCAGCGACGGCACACCTGCTTGGCCTCCTCGATCTGCATGATCGCGGGCCCGGTGTTGCCGATGGGGAAGAACAGTTCCGGGTCCTCATCGAGGCAAACGGCCCGGTGGCGCCAATCCATGGCGGATCCCATCTCTCTCAGTAGTTTGAATAACGCTGAAGGCTGGTCTGTGCCCAATCAGCGCGCCAGTACTCGCACGGGGGTGGTGCGAAGCGTTGTGAACGTTTTCACGAACGACTCCATGTTCCCAATCTCGGGTGACCGAAACAAGGGTTATGGACTTGTCGATCCGATCACAACACTTCCTTAACACTACGAACCGGTGTGCAGCGGTGAACCCCGTCCGGAAACCGGACGGACAACCCTTGGCGCGATCACCCGTTCACTGCAAGTAACCGATCCAACGGCCCCGGGGTTACGCACAACCTCGAATCCCTGTGGGGCTGAAGTTCTGCGACCTCGAGCCTCCGGGGGAGGAGGGTCGCCGGCCCGGATGCTCACCGGCCGGACTCTGTCCTGCTCTGAGCCCGGCACTACGCTGGAGCACGTGCCGACTGAAACGACGCCGTCCACCGCTCCGCGCCCGCTCAAGCTAGCCGCGGCCGTAGTCGCTGCGGAAGGCCTCGTGCTCGCTGTTCTCGGAATTGTCGAAGCATTAACGATCGACTCGACCCGCCTGGTGATGGGTCTGACCACCGCCGGATTCCTGGTTTTGTACGGCGCCGCGCTGGTTTTCGTGGCTCGCGGGCTCTACCGGACCTCGGCGTGGAGCCGCGGCCCGGCCGTCTTCGCCCAGCTGATCCAGCTCGGCGTTGCCTGGAGCTTCTGGGGTGGCAGCACGAGCGCCGTGTCGGTGGTGCTCGCGATCGCGGCGGCCGCAGTACTGGTCGCCGTGTTCCAGAAGGTGTCGATGGAGGCGCTGACCGACGATCCCACCAAGGATCACCCGGTCCTGTAGTCACTCCTTGAGCAGGCCTGCCCGCAGTTCGGTGAGGGTGCGGGCCAGCAGGCGGGATACGTGCATCTGGGAGATGCCGATCTCGTCGGCGATCTGGGACTGGGTCATCCCACGGAAGAACCGCAGTGTCAGGATGCGCTTCTCCCGGGTGTCCAGCTGGGCCAGCAGCGGTTTGAGCGACTCGCGGTACTCGACGCTCTCCAGCGCCTCGTCCTCGCCGCCCAGGCCGTCCAGGACCGTCGTGGCGTCCGCCTCGTTCTGGTCCGGGGCGTCCAGGGAGAGCGTGTTGTAGGCGTTCGCGGACTCCAGGCCCTCGATGATCAGGTCGGCCGGCAGTCCCAGCCGCTCGGACAGTTCCCCCACCGTCGGAGCCCGGCCCTGCTCCTGGGTCAGCTCGGCCGTCGCCGCGGTCAGCGAGAGCCGCAGTTCCTGCAGCCGGCGGGGCACCCGGATCGCCCAGCCCTTGTCCCGGAAGTACCGCTTGATCTCGCCCAGGATCGTCGGCGTCGCGTACGTCGAGAACTCCACGCCGCGGTCGGAGTCGAACCGGTCGATCGCCTTGATCAGGCCGATGGTGGCCACCTGGACCAGGTCGTCGTACGGCTCACCGCGGTTGCGGAAGCGCCGGGCCAGGTGCTCCACCAGCGGCATGTGCAGCGAGACCAGGCCGTCGCGGGCCAGCGTGTGGGCCGGGTCGCCGGGGGTGGAGCCCGCCATCGCGGCGAAGAGGGTGGCGGTACGGGTACGTAGGTCGGGTTCCTGGGGCTCGCCGCCCAGGGGTCGATCCTCGGTCACGCCTTCTCCGACGTGGTCGCGGTCGCCGACACGGTGATCGTCAGCCGCCCCTCGACGGTCTCGGCCGCGGCAGACTCCACCAGTGCGGTCAGCACGGTCCAGCCGAACGAGCCGGTGTCCGGCTTCCAGCCGTTCGGCACGGTGGCCGTCGTACTGACCGTCAGCTGCGGCGGAGCGATCTCGAAAACCAGGTCCAGGACGCCGTCGGAGGCCTGCGGGAGCAGCAGCGCGCACGCCTCGTCGACCGCGATCCGCAGGTCGTCGATCGCGTCCACGGTGAAGTCGTTGCGGGCGGCGAGATTGCCGACCACGGACCGAGGTACGGCGATGTAGGCGCTGTCCGCGGGAATGCTGAGGCGGACCTCGGCGGGTCGTCCGGTGCTGCTCACTGTGTTTGCCTCCCAGGCGGGCTGAACTCTTGGGCGCTCGGCCCACCGCGTACATCTTCCATGCTGCGGCCCGTCAATGCACGGCCACAGGCAACGAGGCCGGCCCCGTACCGCGGAACCGGCCTCGAAGCGACTGTTCGCTTTACGTCGGCTCGACGTGGGTCGGGTCGAGGACCCGGCGCAGGAAGGTGCGGGTGCGCTCCTCCTGCGGGTTGCCGATCACCTCGGCCGGCGGGCCCTGTTCGACGATCACACCGGCGTCCATGAAGACGACCCGGTCCGCGACCTCGCGGGCGAAGGCCATCTCGTGGGTGACCACGAGCATCGTCATCCCGTCCAGGGCGAGCTTGCGCATCACCGTCAGGACGTCGCCGACCAGCTCGGGGTCGAGGGCCGACGTGGGCTCGTCGAAGAGCATCAGCGCCGGGTCCATCGACAGCGCCCGGGCGATCGCGACCCGCTGCTGCTGCCCACCGGACAGCTGCATCGGGTACGCCATCACCTTGTCGTTCAGGCCGACCCGGTCCAGGTTGGCCCGGGCGATCTTCTCGGCCTCGGCCGCACTGCGCTTCAGCACGGTGGTCTGTGCCACCGTGCAGTTGGCCAGCACGGACAGGTGCGGGAACAGGTTGAACTGCTGGAACACCATCCCGATCTGCGAGCGTGCCGCATCCAGGTGGCAGTCCCGGTCGGTGATGTCCTCACCGCGGACGATCACCTGTCCTTGCTGCGGGACCTCCAGCAGATTGACGCACCGCAGCAGCGTCGACTTGCCCGAGCCGGACGGCCCGATCACGCAGACCACCTCGCCCTGCTCGACGGTGAAGTCGATACCGCGCAGGACGTGGTTGCTGCCGAACGACTTGTGCAGGTTCTTGATCTCCACCAGTGCCATCAGCGTGCCCTCGCAGCCTTTGCCTCGAGCCGGCGGACCACGATGCCCAGCGGCAGGGTGATGATCAGATAGCAGAACCCGGCCGTGACGAGCGGGGTCAGGTTCGAGTAGGTGTTCGCCAGGTCCCGGCCGAACCCGGTCAGCTCGTACGCCGAGGCCGTGGTCCCGATGATGAACACCAGCGACGAGTCCTTCACCAGCAGGATCAGGTCGTTGGTCAGCGGTGGCAGCACGATCCGGAACGCCTGTGGCAGCACGATCTTGCGGGTCGCCAGACCCGGCGGCATGCCGAGTGAGCGAGCCGCCTCGAGCTGGCCCTTCGGCACCGCCTGGATGCCGGCCCGGATCACCTCGGCCATGTACGCCGCCGCGACGATGCCCAGCGCCAGCCAGACCGTGCCGTACGGGTCGAACGGGATGGTCATGCCCTCGAACGCCAGCGGCAGCAGGCTGAACGCGATGAACACCACGATCGCCGGCAGGCCACGGAAGAACTCGATGTAGGCGGTGGCCAGCCAGCGGTACGGCCCGACGCTGGACAGCCGCATCAGCGCCAGCAGCGTGCCGCCCAGCAGGCCGATCACGAAGGCGCCGGCGGTGTACTCCAGGGTCTTCACCAGGGCTTGCAGCAGACCGTCCTCGAAGGCGGACTTGATGTACTCCGGTTTGAAGAAGACGCTGCCGATCTGTCCCCAGTCGGCGGAGAAGATCGCGGCGATCAGCAGCGCGATCAGGATCGCGTACTGGATCCAGCGGGAGCGCTGGGCCCGCTGCCGCGGGCTCAGCCCCTTCCGCTCAACGGTGTCGGTTGGCCGGCTCACTTCTTCGGCTCAACCCCGAACCACTTCTTGTAGATCTCGTTGTACTTGCCGTCCGACTTGGCCGCGGCCAGCAGGGTGTTGAACTTCTCCACCAGCTTCGGCCCGCTGCCGTCCTTGAGGGCGGCGAAGCCGTACTGCTCACCGGTGTCGAACTCGGCCACCACCGCGGTGTCCGGGTTCTCCTTGACGAAGTCGTAGAGCACGCCGTTGTCGTTGATCGCGGCCTCGACCCGGCCGGACTTGACGTTGTTCTCCTGCAGCGCGAGGTCGTTGAAGACCAGCACGCTGAAGCCGATCTCCTTGGCCTTCTTGTCGGCGAAGTCCTTACCGGTGGTGTCGGCCTGGACACCGACCTTCTTGCCCTTCAGGTCCTCCAGCGACTTGTACGGCGAGTCCTTCTTCACCAGCAGCACCTGGGTGGCGTCCATGTACGGCTCGGTGATGCTGATCGCGGCCTGGCGGGCCGGGGTGATCGTCATCGCGCCCATGCCCATGTCGCACTTCTTTGCCTGGAAGGCGGCACCGGAGGTGACCTGGGCCCACTCGATGTTCACCACGTCCTGCTCCAGCCCCAGGTCCTTGGCCAGCAGGTCGAGCAGGTCGACGTCGAAGCCGACCACCTTGGTGCCTTCCTTGTACTGGAACGGCTTGTACGGCAGGTGGGTGCAGACGGTCAGCTTGCCCGGCTTGACCAGCGTGATGCCGGCCGCCTTGACCTTGTCCTCGCCTCCTCCGCCGGTACCCGGTTCGTCGCTGCCACACGAGGTCAGTACGAGCGCCAGCACGGCGACCGACGCGACGGCTGCCATGCGGCGACTCTTGCGGAGGGTGGGGACGATGTTCATCGCTAATACTCCTCGACACTGGTTCGGAACACCGGTCCGGTCGGTACCGGCCCGGATTCTCCGCATCCTGACACAGCACGTAGTCGTGTGTCGGCTGCTAACCCCCGACGAGACTCGATCGTCACCGTGCTGCAGCCGTGTGGGAACCCTCACAGATAGGACCAGTGCGTGCTGTGGTTTACTCGTAGCGACGGGTGACCCCCTGGCAACGGCGCCGTTCGACGCACCCTCATCGAACGCCCACTCTCCGTACCCACTTGCCTGCATTCCGAAGTGAAGGATCCTTCATGGTCGCCGAAGCGTTTCCGTCCACCCCTGTGCCCGCTCCCGATCCGTACGCCGGTGACCCGGTCTTCGACCTGCACCTCGGCGGCAAGATCGAGGTCACGTCCTCGGTCCAGGTGAGCGACGCCGACGAACTGTCCCGTGCCTACACCCCCGGCGTCGCCCGGGTCTGTACCGCGATCGCCGAGGACCCGTCGCTGGTCCGCAAGTACACCTGGAAGTCCAACGTGGTCGCGGTCGTCACCGACGGCACCGCGGTACTGGGACTCGGTGACATCGGGCCGGCCGCGTCGCTGCCGGTGATGGAGGGCAAAGCCCTGCTGTTCAAGGAGTTCGGCGGCGTCGACTCGGTACCGATCGCGCTGGACTGCACCGACGTGGACGAGTTCGTCGAGACCGTCGTCCGGATGGCCCCGAGCTTCGGCGGCATCAACCTGGAGGACATCTCCGCGCCGCGCTGCTTCGAGATCGAGCGCCGGCTGAAGGAACGCCTCGACATCCCGGTCTTCCACGACGACCAGCACGGTACTGCGGTCGTCGTCCTGGCCGCACTGCGCAACGCGCTGCGGTTGACGGGCAAGTCGATCGAGGACATCCGCGTGGTGATCTCCGGTGCGGGCGCGGCCGGCGTGGCGTGCGCGCGGATCCTGTTGCAGGCGGGCGTCGGCGACCTGGCCGTTGTCGACAGCAAGGGTGTGCTGCACGAGGACCGCGCCGACCTGAACCCGGTCAAGCTCTCACTGGCCAAGGACACCAACACCGGTGGCCTGTCGGGCCGGCTGGTGGACGCGCTCGATGGCGCGGACGTGTTCCTCGGCGTGTCCGGCGGCACCGTGCCGGAGGATGCGGTCGCACGGATGGCACCGGGCGCGATGATCTTCGCCCTGGCGAACCCGAACCCGGAGGTCCACCCCGACATCGCCCACCGGTACGCCGCGGTGGTCGCGACGGGCCGCTCCGACTTCCCCAACCAGATCAACAACGTCCTGGCCTTCCCCGGCATCTTCCGCGGCGCCTTCGACGTCAACGCCAGCCGAATCACCGAAGGCATGAAACTAGCCGCCGCCGAAGCCCTCGCCAACCTCATCACCCCGGACGACCTCCGCCCGGACTACGTCATCCCCTCCCCGTTCGACCCGAGGGTCGCCCCGGCAGTAGCAGCCGCGGTAGCCACCGCAGCCACCCGGGACGGGGTAGCCCGCACCTGAGGTGCGGCTCGGGTGCTTGTTGGTGACTCTGGACACTGACTGGCGGGAAGGGTCCGCTTAGGGTGAGGGACATGCTTGCTGCTTATGCCGCCAGGTTCAGTCCGGATGATCCGATCTCCGCGTTGGAGGTGGGGGAGCGGCCTGAGCCGGTGGCGCCTGAGGGGTGGGTGACGGTTGACGTCAAGGCGACCGCGTTGAACCACCACGACTTGTGGTCGCTCAAGGGCGTTGGGCTGGGTGAGCAGAGTCTGCCGATGATTCTTGGCTGCGACGCGGCCGGGATCGATCCGGACGGCAACGAGGTCGTGGTGCACGCGGTCATCTCGGATCCGGCGTGGAAGGGTGACGAGACCCTCGACCCGAAGCGGTCGCTGCTGAGTGAGCGGTATCAGGGCACCTTGGCGCAGAAGGTCGTCGTACCGGCGCACAACGTCGTACCGAAGCCTGCTGGGTTGAGCTTTGAGGAGGCGGCCTGCCTGCCGACCGCCTGGCTCACGGCGTACCGGATGTTGTTTACGCAGTCGGGGCTGAAGCCGGGCGACACCGTGCTCGTGCAGGGTGCGGGTGGCGGGGTCGCGTCGTCGCTGATTTCGCTAGCGCGTGCTGCCGGCATCCGTGTCTGGGTGACGAGCCGCGACGAGAGCAAGCGAGCGAAGGCCCTCGAGATCGGCGCGCACGAGGCGTTCGAGTCGGGCGCGCGGCTGCCCGAGCGGGTCGACGCCGTGATGGAGACAGTCGGTCAGGCAACCTGGTCGCACTCGCTGAAGTCGCTCAAGCAGGGCGGCACCCTGGTGATCTCCGGCGCGACCAGCGGCCAGGCGCCCAAGTCCGCCGAGCTCAACCGGATCTTCTTCCTGCAACTCCGCGTCCAGGGCTCCACGATGGGCACTCGCACCGAACTGTCCGAGCTGCTGCAATTCATGGCGAACGCGGGGATCAAACCGCACATCGACAGCACCTTCAAACTCGCTGACGCGCGCGAGGGCTTCACGAAGATGAATGAAGGTGACGTCTTCGGCAAGATCGTCTTCACTGTCTGAGTGGAGATCGAGATTCGCCGGGCCGAGGTTGCGGATGCGGAGGCTGGGGCCTGGTGTCATCTGAGCTGCTGGCGGGAGGCGTACGCGGAGCTGGTGGACCCCGAGCGGCTACTTGAGAAGACCAGTGACATTGAGCGGCGGGTCGAGCGGTGGGCGAGTGCGATCGGGGACGGCGTACTGCGCTGGATCGCGCTTGACCCGGATCCGGCTGCGCCGGTCCAGGATCGGGTGATCGGGTTCTCCTCGCCCGGGCCGGCGCGCGACGACGATGCGCCGACGCCGCTGGAGTTGTACGCGATCTACGTGCGGGCCAAGTGGTGGGGAAGCGGGCTCGGTGACCGGCTGCTGGATGTTGCCATCGGCAAGGAGGCGGCCAGCTTGTGGCTGCTGGAGGGAAACCAGCGGGCCAAGGCGTTCTACCGGCGGCACGGGTTCGTCGAGGACGGCGCGCGGGTGGACGAGCCGTTCTTCGGCGTACCGGAGATCCGGATGGTCCGGCCGGCTGAATAGCGGGTCCAGGGTTGCCCTGGCTTGATACACGGCCTATGTTACATAGGTAATGTTGTATCTCGCCGGGAGGTGCTCCATGCACGGTACGGACCAGACCGCACGACGGCTGCTCGATTCCTCGGCCCGGCTGTCCCGCGATCCGGAGACGGAGATCGACTGGGACGCGCCGCTCGGCGACGGGTACGGGCTGAGTCCGGAGTGGAGCACGCTGTACGGCACGGCGTACTGGGAAGAGCTGACCGAGGGCCAGCGCCGCCAGCTGACCCGGCACGAGGCCGCCTCGGTCGCCTCCACCGGGATCTGGTTCGAACTCATCCTCCAGCAGCTGATTCTCCGTGATGTCTACGGCCTGAATCCGGCGAGTGCTGAGTTCCAGTGGTCGCTGACCGAGATCGCCGACGAGTGCCGGCACTCGATCATGTTCGCCCGGGCGACGGGCCGGCTGGTCGACGCGGAGTACCGGCCGCGACCGGTCACCCGCGAGCTCGGGCGGATGTTCAAGACGGTGGCCACCGGCGAGACGGCGTACGCCGCGATCCTGGTCGCCGAAGAGGTGCTCGATGTGATGCAGCGCGACTGGATGCGCGATCGCCGGGTCGCCCCGCTGGTGCGGACGGTGAACCACATCCACGTCGTCGAGGAGTCGCGGCACATGGTGTTCGCCCGGGAGGAGACCCGGCAGCGGCTGGTCGGCAGTAGCGGGGCCCGGCGCTGGGTGAGTGCGCTGGTGATCGCGCTGGCCGCCGACATGATCGTGAGCAGCATGGTCACCCCGGCCGTCTACGCGAACGCCGGTCTCGATGCCGATCGCGCGGTCCGGGAGGCTCGGCGCAACGAGCATCACCGGGCGTTGCTGCGGTCGAGTTGCGCCAACCTGATGGACTTCTTGGGCGAGGTCGGGCTCCTGACGTCGGCGGCGACGCGGGTGTACCGGCGTACCGGGTTGCGCTGATGACGTATGTGATCGCGGGGGACTGCTGCTCGGACGCGAGTTGCGTGGCGGTCTGCCCGATGAACAGCATTCACCCCTCAGCGGATGGGTTGTTCATCGATCCGCGCACCTGCATCGATTGCGGGGCCTGTGCCGACATCTGTCCCGTCGATGCGGCCAAGCCGGCCGACCAGGCGACACCGGTCGAGGTGGAGCTGAATCGCTCGTACTTCGCCTCGCGGCCGGCCCTGGATGCGCTCGACCTGGATACGTGGGACGCGCCGAGCTTCTCGAACTGGACGGGTGGGCCGCGGCGCGTTGCGGTGGTCGGGGCTGGTCCGGCGGGGATGTACGCGACTCGGGAGCTGTTGCTGCGTAGTACCGCCGAGGTGACCGTCTTTGACCGGTTGCCGGTGGTGGGTGGGTTGGCGCGGTTCGGGGTGGCGCCCGACCATCCGTCGACGAAGCAGATCGTGGCGACCTTCGAGCGGGTGATCGCGCATCCGCGGGTCCGCTGGCGTCCGGGGACCGAGGTGGTCGCGGACGAACTGGAGGGCCGGTACGACGCGGTGGTGCACGCCGTCGGTTCGTACTCGAGCCGGCGTCTCGGCATCCCGGGCGAGGATGCGGCCGGGAGCTGCGCGGCGGGGGAGATGGTTGCCTGGTACAACAACCGCCCAGGTGCCGCGCTCGCGATGACTTTGCAGGGTCCACGGGCGGTGATCGTTGGCAATGGCAACGTTGCGCTCGACCTCGCCCGGCTGCTGATCAGCGACCGCCGCCGGCTGGCCGGCCTGCAACTCCCGCCGGCCGTCCGCGAGACGTTGGCGACCAGCGGCATCACCGAGGTGGTGATCGTCGGCCGTCGAGGTGCGGACGCAGCGGCGTACTCGCCGTCAGCCTTCCAAGACCTCCTCACCCTTGAAGGCGTCGAGGTCTGCCAGAGTCCACGCGACCTCAGCACTCATCCAGAGCCGGGCAGGCGGATCGTGTTGCGGTTCGACACCAGGGCTCTCGCGTGGGAGCCGGGAGTCGGGCTGGCCACCGACGGTGGGGTGATCTCGGCGGGCAATCTGGTCACCGCGATCGGGTTTGCCGGGCAGCCCGTCGCTGGGTTGCCGTTCGATGAGGTGCGGGGCGTCGTACCGAACGAGCGTGGTGCGGTGGTCGGGCGTCCGGGGCATTTCGTCACCGGCTGGATCAAGCGTGGGGCGCGGGGTGGAATCGGTGCCAACAGAGCCTGTGCGGAGGAGACCATACGCACTGTTCTGGCCGCCAAACCGAGCACGGAACTGACAGCGGCACGGATGTGACACCGTCTGGCGCTGACGTTTCCTCCCTGAAACATTGCCGTCGCACCGGGGCAACGAGGCTGGCGCACGCTATTCGTACCGCGGGAAACCCCCACGGTTTCGATCCGCCCGATCGATGAGTGCTGAGCAGGAGTGCCCATGAGGCCGACCTTGACGGTGATCGCCGACCCCGCCGACCGCTGGATGATGCGGGCCGCGTGCATCGGCCAGGCGCCGGCGTACGACGAGACCGCCAGTGCCTGGGAACAGCGCAAGGCGCAGGCCATCTGCCTGACCTCGTGCCCGGTGATCGAAGACTGCCGCGAGTGGGCCCGCCGGACCAAGTTCACCGGCA
Organism: Kribbella sp. NPDC023855; assembly: GCF_040639475.1. Lineage (NCBI taxonomy): Bacteria > Bacillati > Actinomycetota > Actinomycetes > Propionibacteriales > Kribbellaceae > Kribbella > Kribbella sp. NPDC023855. Next base: position 89,444 of record NZ_JBFAAA010000009.1, on the reverse strand, counting down.
CCGCCGCGGGCGAGAAGTTCCTCTCCGGCCGCCGCCGTGGCCGTCCCGGCCCGCAGGAGCGCCGCCGCCCCACCCCGCTGGTCGAGGAGCAGCAGGCGAGCTAGGTCCTCAGACCCCGACCAGTTCCTTCGGCCGTTCCGCTGCGACCTTCGGGGTGCGGCGGAACGGTGACGTCAGGGTCTGTACGACGTACTGGCGGTTGTGCACGATCGCTGCGATCGCCAGGACGGTGTAGATGCCCGAGAGCACATAGCGACCAGTCTGCCCCGGTACTGCGAACTGCACGGCGAACAGCCCGAGCAGCGTCCAGGCAGCCCAGCGCGGGAAGCGCAGGCTAAGCAGGACGGCCAAGCCGAGCACTGTCTGAGTGGCAGTCAGCAGGAACTCCTCTACCTGGCGACCGTCCAGGGGGAGGGCAGCAGGGCCGCCACCCATGCCATAGGCAATCGGGAGGCTGCCGATCAGCAAGGTCCACTGGTTCACCTTCGCGGAGATGAGCAGGCCGAGTGCGGCCGCTCCCTTGCCCCGCCAGGCGAACAGGATCGCCACGATGAACTCCGGCGCCTCGGAGGCCAGCGGAGCCAGCCACTGCACCAGCAGGAACTGGTCGATGCCCAGTGCGCGCCCACCCTCGACCAGTGAGTCAGCGAACGGCTCTGCCGACAGCAGGATCACTCCGGCCGCCGCGACGAACATGGAGACGACAGCGACCCGCCGCTGGACCGTGTCGAGCCCACCGATCCGCGCAGCCGGGCCGATCAGCTCCGGCTCGTCGTCGTGGTCCGACGCGGCTGCACGCCACAGGTAGTACCCGAAGAAGGCCAGCAGGGCGATGCCCAGGACCAGGTGGATCTGCCCTGTCATCGGGATGATGAAAGCGACCACACTGGCGATCGCCAGGAAGCCCAGCTCGCGGCGGTAGCCCGACTCGAGCACCAGGGCCTTGATGGGCCGCCCGCTGCGCTTGCTGGCGACGTACAGGCTGATCAGGACGACGCTGGACCAGCCGAGGCCGAGCAGGAGCCGGTTGGAGCCGGTCATGTTGGCGGCGGCATAGGCCACGTACTCCGGTTGGCTGCCGGCCGTGTGCGCGAAGTACAGGTCCACCGCGTACTCCGGCAGGACGGCGATCACCGCGAGCAGCGCGATGGCCAGGCCACCGGAGATGTCGACCTCGGCCGCCTCGGCCGCCCAGGCCAGCACGAACGAGGCGGCGACCACTCCGAGCCCGAAGACAACGATGGCCAACGGGGCCGCCGGATGCACTCCGCTCAGCCGGAGGACAACACCCGGAACAGCCGCCAGCAGGCAGAGAAAGACGGGCCGGAGTGCTCTGATCACGTGCTCAAGAATCTCATCGTTTCGATACTTTCGCAATTGCGCAAGTATGAGACCGTCCTCACCCACGGCCTGCCGCGTTCCGCACGACCTCCGCAGCGGTCACAATGACTGCGCAATGACGACACCCCCCGAACCCACGCGAGCTCAGCTCGACTCCGCCGCCAGCACGTTCGCGATGCTCTCGGCGCCCGTGCGGCTGCACCTGGTCTCACTGGCCGCCCAGGGCGAGTACGACGTCGGCACGCTGGCCGAGCGGGTAGGAGTGAGCATCGCCACCGCCAGCCAGCACCTCGGCAAGCTCCGGCTGGCCGGCATCATCACGGCCCGCCGCGACGGCCGCCGGCACATCTACACCGTCGACGACCCCCACGTCCTCAACCTGGTCGACCAGATCTTCGAACACATCGCCCCAGACGGCTCCCTGGCCCCCGACCCGCCCCTGCGCCGTCGGCCACCCCACACGGACTAATGGATGTGCCTCAGGTAGCGCTCCGGGGCATCGAGGTAAGCGCGCCAGTGCTCGACGAGCTGTAGGTCCGCCCAGGCTGTCTCGCGGATGCCCCACTCACCGACTTCCAGGATGGTGGCGCCGGGCAGAGCGGCGATGACGGGGGAGTGGGTGGCACAGAGGACTTGTGAGCCTGACTCGGCCAACTGCCTCAGTACGCCGACGACGGCGAGGCTGGAGGAGAAGGACAAGGCTGACTCCGGCTCGTCCAGGCAGTAGAAGCCGCGGCGGGTGAACCGGTCGCCGATCAGGCTGAGGAAGCTCTCGCCGTGGCTCATCCGGTGGAACGCCGGCTCAGGACGCGAGCCCGGGTGGTCCTCCAGGTAGCTGTAGAAGCCGTGCATAGTCTCGGCGCGGAGGAAGAAGCCCGCCCGGGCAGCACCGGCGCCGCGGGTCAGCTGGATCTGCTCGTACAACGGAGACTCCGTCACCCGCGTGGTCAGCCGGGCGCCGGTTGAACCGCCTTCTGGTGACATCCCGTAGGCGACGGCGATCGCCTCGACCAGGGTGGACTTCCCGGCGCCGTTCTCGCCGACCAGGAACGTGACGCCCGGGCCGAGGTCGAGCCCGTCCGTCAGGAGTTGCCGCACGGCCGGGATCGTGTGCGGCCAGTCCCGCGAAGCGCCGATGCCCTCCGCCGCGGCAACCCGTCGTACGGGATGACTGGCGAAGGGCATCTGCACACGTTAGGTGAAGAGAGGGCTAGTCGTCGTCGTCGAGGCGGGCCAGCCAGGTGGCGAAGCGTTCGATCGGGGTTTCGAACTCGGGGTTCAGGTCGACGAACTCGCGCAGCCGTTCGGCGATCCAGGCCAGCGGGACTTCCTCCTCGCCCCGCCGGCGCTCGAGCTCCTCGATCCCTCTGTCGGTGAAGTACACGTCAGCTGAAAGCCTGCTTCAGCAGCGTCGCCTGCTCGGCCTGGTGCACGCCCATCGAGCCGACCGACGGCGCGGACATGGCCGGCCGGGAGACCCGGTAGAACGGCTTGCCGCCCAGGTGCTCGGTCAGGTTCAGTGCCATGAACGGCCACGGGCCCTGGTTCGCCGGCTCGTCCTGCACCCAGCGGATCTCCTGCAGGTTCGGGTACTTCGCCAGTTCGGCCTTGATCTCGTCGGCGGCCAGCGGGTAGAGCTGCTCGACCCGCAGGATCGCAGTACTGATCTTGTCCGGCTCGGCCTTCTTGCGCTCGGCCAGCAGGTCGTAGCTGATCCGGCCCGAGGTCAGGATGACCCGCTCGACGGCCGCCGTGTTCTGCTCGGCCTCCGGGTCGTTGAGGACCGGGCGGAACGTGCCGCTGGTCAGCTCCTCCGGCTGCGAGACCGCTTCCTTGCGCCGGAGCAGCTGCTTCGGCGTGAAGACGATCAGCGGGTTGTGCTCCTCCTGCAGGGTGTGCCGGCGGAGCAGGTGGAAGTACGACGCGGGCGTCGACGGCTGGGCCACCGTCATCGCGTTCTCGGCGCACAGCTGCATGAAGCGCTCGATCCGGGCCGACGAGTGGTCCGGGCCCTGGCCCTCGTAGCCGTGCGGCAGCAGCAGGACGACACCGGACTTCTGGCCCCACTTCGCCTCACCGGCCGAGATGTACTCGTCGATGATCGACTGGGCGCCGTTGACGAAGTCGCCGAACTGCGCCTCCCAGAGCACCAGCGCGTCCGGCCGGGCCACGGAGTAGCCGTACTCGAAGCCGAGTGCGGCGTACTCGCTGAGCAGCGAGTCGTAGACGTAGAAGTTGGCCTGGTTCTCGTCCAGGTTCTGCAGCGGGACGTAGTCCTGCCCGTTCACCCGGTCGATGATCGCGGCGAACCGCTGGACGAACGTACCCCGCCGGCTGTCCTGACCGGCCAGCCGGACCGGCCGCCCGGCCAGCAGCAGCGAACCGAACGCGGTGATCTCAGCGCTGGCCCAGTCGACCGGGCCCTGGGTGATCGCGGCGGCCCGGCGCTGCAGCTGCGGCATCACCTTCGGGTGCGCGGTGAAGCCCTCCGGCAGCGTGGTGTACGCGTCGGCGATCTTCTTCAGCACCTCGGGCGTGGTCGCGGTCGCGTCCGGGCCCTCCGGCTTGTCCGGGTAGACCGGCACGGTCACGTACGGCGCCGGCGTGTCCGGCTGGCTCTTCGCCTCCCGGACCTCGGTGAACACCCGCTCCAGCCGCTGCTGGAAGTCGCGCATCGCCTGCTCGGCCTCTTCGACCGTGATGTCGCCACGGCCGATCAGGGCCTCGGTGTACAGCTTGCGGACGGACCGCTTCTGCTCGATCAGGTCGTACATCAGCGGCTGGGTGAAGCTCGGGTCGTCACCCTCGTTGTGACCGCGGCGGCGGTAGCAGACCAGGTCGATCACGACGTCCTTGTTGAACGCCTGGCGGTACTCGAAGGCCAGCGCCGCGACCCGGATGCAGGCCTCGGGGTCGTCGCCGTTCACGTGGAAGATCGGCGCCTGCACCATCCGGGCCACGTCGGTGCAGTACATCGACGAGCGGGACGAGGCCGGCGAGGTGGTGAAACCGACCTGGTTGTTGACGATCACGTGGATCGTGCCGCCGGTGCGGTAGCCGCGCAGCTGGGACAGGTTCAGCGTCTCGGCCACCACGCCCTGGCCGGCGAAGGCCGCGTCACCGTGGACGAGCACCGGCAGCACCGGGAACGCCACGCCCTGGTCGAGAATGTCCTGCTTGGCCCGGACGATGCCCTCGAGCACCGGGTCGACGGTCTCCAGGTGGGACGGGTTCGCCGCCACCGACACCTTGATCTTGTCGCCGAACTCCGAGACGAACTCGCCCTCGGCACCCAGGTGGTACTTGACGTCACCGGAGCCCTGGACGGTCCGCGGGTCGATGTTGCCGTCGAACTCGCGGAAGATCTGCCCGTACGACTTGCCGACGATGTTGGCCAGCACGTTCAGCCGGCCGCGGTGCGCCATGCCGATGGTGACCTCGTCCAGCCCGGCGCCGGCCGCCTCCTCGCAGAGCTCGTCGAGCAGCGGGATGGTGGTCTCGCCGCCTTCCAGTGAGAACCGCTTCTGGCCGACGTACTTGGTCTGCAGGAAGGTCTCGAACGCCTCGGCCTCGTTCAGCTTGGCCAGGATCCGCAGCTGCTCCTCGCGCGGCGGCTTGGTGTGCGGCCGCTCGACCCGCTCCTGGATCCACTTGCGCTGCTCGGGGTCCTGGATGTGCATGTACTCGATACCGGTGGTCCGGCAGTACGAGTCGCGCAGGATGCCGAGGATGTCGCGCAGCTTCATGAACCGGCGGTCGCTCTGCGCACCGAACGAGCCGGTGGCGAACTCGCGGTCCAGGTCCCACAGGGTCAGCCCGTGGGTGGCGACGTCCAGGTCGGGGTGGCTGCGCTGCTTGTACTCCAGCGGGTCGGTGTCGGCCATGATGTGGCCGCGCACCCGGTAGGCGTGGATCAGCTCGAGGATGCGGGCCTGCTTGCTGACGTCCTCCTCGTGGCTGTGCGGGAGGTCGGCGGCCCAGCGGATCGGCTCGTAGGGGATCCGCAGCGACTGGAAGATCTCGTCGTAGAAGCCGTCCTCGCCGAGCAGCAGCCGGTGCAGCCGGCGCAGGAACTCACCCGACTGGGCGCCCTGGATGATCCGGTGGTCGTACGTCGAGGTCAGCGTCATCACCTTGCTGACCGCGAGCTTGGCCATCGTCTCCTCGGCCGCGCCCTGGTACTCCGTCGGGTACTCCATCGCGCCGACGCCGATGATGCAGCCCTGGCCGCTCATCAGCCGCGGTACCGAGTGCTGGGTGCCGATCGTGCCGGGGTTGGTCAGGCTGATCGTGGTGCCCTGGAAGTCGGGCAGCGCGAGCTTGTTGTCCCGGGCCCGCCGGACGATGTCCTCGTAGGCCATCCAGAACTCGGCGAACGTCATCGACTCGGTCGCCTTGATCGACGGGACCAGCAGCTGCCGGGTGCCGTCGGGCTTCTGCATGTCGATGGCCAGGCCGAGGTTGATGTGCTCGGGCTGGACCAGGGTCGGCTTGCCGTCGGTCTCGTCGTACGACGCGTTCATCTCGGGCAGCGTCTTGAGCGCCTTCACCAGGGCCCAGCCGACCAGGTGGGTGAAGGAGATCTTGCCACCGCGGGCGCGGCGCAGGTGGTTGTTGACGACGATCCGGTTGTCGATCAGCAGCTTGACCGGGACCTGCCGCACGCTGGTCGCGGTCGGCACCCCGAGGCTGGTCTCCATGTTCTGCGCGGTCCGGGCCGGCGCTCCGCGCAGGATCTTGCGCTCCGCGTCCGTGCTGGTCGCGGGTGCGGGCTTGGGCTGCGCGCTGGGCGGCTGGTTCACCGTGCCTCCGGTCGGGGCGCCACTGGCGGCAGGCGCTGCCTTCTGTGTGTTCGCTGCTGGCTGGGTCTGGGTCTGGGGCTTGCTGGTCTGGGTGGCCGACGTGGCCGAGCCCGGAACCGCCGGCGCCGCCGGGGCAGGGGCCGCGGGGGCCGGTGCTGCCGCTGCCGCCTGGGCGGCGGGCCGGCTGGAGGCCGGAGCGGCTGCCGCCGTACCGCGGCTCGGCGCCTCGGGGGTCTTGTTGTCCGACACCGCATCGGGACGGGGAGCGTCAGCAGCCTTCGGCTGCTTCGCATCACCCGGGCTGTGCCCCTTGAAACCGTCGCCCTCGAAGTAGGCACTCCAGGCCGGGTCCACCGACTTGGGGTCCGCGAGGTAACTCTCGTACATCTCGTCGACCAGCCATTCGTTCGCGCCGAAGGCTGCAAGGGGGTCAGATTCTGATGGCTCGGTGGCCACTTGGCAGTTCGCCTCTTCCGATCGGGTCGGGTACCACGGGTTATGACTATGAGTGTCACAGGGAAGTTATGAGGGACTTCCCGAGCCAAGGCTAATAGCAGCCACAACTGTTCCGCAGCCCGGGATCACCGGACCAGTCGATCGAGTGGTTGGCGCCGTGGCAGTTGATCGATCGAGGCCTGAAACACTGTCGGGGCAGGTGTTCCAGCAATCGGCCGGCCCGGTGCCGATCCGCGGAACTGGACTGACGGCGGCCGGACTGCCGGACCCGTTGCAGAGGTGGGTTTCCGGCTGGTGCCACGCAGTACCGGCAAGCCTTGACGACGTCGCTCTGGCCACTGTATGCAGCTGCGTACTTGCGGGCCGTGATGGATACAATCGCGCAGAAATGTGGCCAACGTCACGCACTGGATCAGTCCACTTAGCTCCGATTGGCTACCCGGCGGACCAGTTTGAGCCCGGACCAGGTGGCATCGATCGCACAGACCTTCACGTCCACCACGCCCAGCGGCAGAGCGAGCTCGCGGACGCCGTTCTCGTCCAGATCGGTCGGCACCCCGGAGGCCCGCTTCGGCCAGGCGACCCAGATCATCCCGGCGGTGACCGTCTTCTCCAGCAGCCCCGGTAGCTGTGCTGCCAGCCGGGCGCGATCGGGGCAGAAGGCAAGGATCACGTCGTACTGCGCTGCGTCGGTGCCGTCGGCGGTCAGCTGCACGCCGTCCGGCAGTCCTTCGATCGCGAACCCGGGCGGCACGTTGTCGATCCACACCGCCTGCTCCGGCTTGATCCCGAGCTTGGCGGCCAGCGGCTTGCCCGAGTAGCCGACGGTCATGACGTGAGCATAAATGTGGTTGAAGCGGCCGGCGAGGGTGCCTAATCTTGACGGCGTCACAGTGCCGGAGTCAGGGGTGCGGGTTGTCGAACTGAGGTCTCTTTCAGCAGCGGTTGATCGCCACCGGTCGGTGCGCGGTCTCGTTCGAGATCTCGGAGTACACCCTGATGAGTCATTCCCTGACCTGTAGTGACCTCTTTTTCGCCTGGCCGGACGGCGGCGTGCTGTTCGACGGGCTGACCTTCGTGGCGGGACCGGTGCGGTCCGGGCTGGTCGGGCGCAACGGCGCCGGCAAGTCCACCCTGCTGCGGCTGATCGCCGGACGCCTCACTCCGCAACGCGGGGCGATCCGGGTCAGCGGCGAGCTCGGCTACCTGCCGCAGGACCTCACCCTCGACACCAGCCTGCGGGTCGACCAGGCCCTCGGCATCGCGGACGTCCGGGCCGCCATCACGGCGATCGAGCAGGGCGACGCGTCCGAAGCCAACTTCGCCGTCGTCGGTGACGGCTGGGACGTGGAGGAGCGGGCCGAGGCGACCCTCGGCAAGCTCGGCCTCGGCTCGATCGGCCTCGACCGCAGCGTCGGCGAACTGTCCGGCGGCGAGACGATCCTGCTCGGCCTGGCCGCCGAACTGCTCAAGCGGCCCGACGTGCTGCTGCTCGACGAACCGACCAACAACCTCGACCTGCGCGCCCGCCGCCACCTGTACGACGCGGTCGACGCCTTCCGCGGCGCGTTGCTGATCGTCAGCCACGACCGCGAGCTGCTCGACCGGGTCGACCAGATCGGCGACCTGCGCAAGGGCGAGCTGATCTGGTACGGCGGCAACCTGACGGCGTACGAGGAAGCCGTTGCCGTGGAGCAGGAGGCGGCCGAGCGGATGGTCCGGGCGGCCGGGTCGGATCTGAAGAAGCAGAAGCGGGAGCTGATCGAGGCGCGGATGAAGGTGGATCGCCGGCGGGCGGCGGGCCAGCGCGCGTTCGAGCAGGGCGGCATCCCGAAGATCGTCGCCGGCGGGCTGAAGCGGTCCGCGCAGGTGTCGGCGGGCAAGCACCTCGGCCTGCACAGCGAGCGGCTCGACGCCGCGCAGGAGGCACTCGCCGAGGCGGAGGAGAAGGTTCACGACGACGACCGGATCCGCGTCGACCTGCCGCGAACCACCGTCCCGGCGGGCAAGATCGTGCTGCGAATGGAGGACTATGTACTGCGAACCGGTCTGCACGCCGACCTGGACATCCGGGGCCCCGAGCGAATCGCGCTGACCGGGCCGAACGGCGCCGGCAAGAGCACCCTCCTGCACGCGATCGCCGCGGACGACCTACCGCTGGTCCCGTGGCGCCTGCTCCCGCAACGCCTCGACCTGCTGCAGGAGCCGTTGTCGGTGGTGGAGAACCTGGCCATCCTCGCCCCCAGCGCGGAGAACCAGGACCGCCGCGCCCGCCTGGCAAGGTTCCTGTTCCGCGGCCGAGCCGCAGACCAGCCCGTCAGCACCCTGTCCGGCGGGGAACGCTTCCGCGCAACCCTCGCGGCCCTGCTCCTCGCCGAGCCCCCACCACAACTCCTCATGCTCGACGAACCCACCAACAACCTCGACCTCGCCAGCGTCGCCCAACTCCAAGACGCCCTGGCGTCCTACAACGGCGCCCTGATCATCGCCAGCCATGACCTCCCGTTCCTCCGCGAGATCGGCATCACCCGCTGGCTCCACCTCGACCACAACGAACTCACAGAAATCGACCCGCTGTGATCCCGCTGAGCCCGGCCTGGTGGTCTCTCCACCCGGCGAACGGCCCCGCCCGCCCCGGCATCGAACGGCAACGCAGAAGCCGTGGGCGGGGACCACACCGGACAACCAGCACGAGCAGCAGACGAAGCTGCGGCCACCGCCGCGGTACAACCAGAAGAATCTGAACTAGCCGGGCGTCGGGGCGTCTTCGCGGAGCAGGCCGGTGGCCTTGAGTTCTGGCCAGAGCTCGTCCGGTACTTCGGTCCGGGCGAGCGCTGCGTTGGTGTGGACCTCGTCGGTGTTGCGGCAGCCGACGGCGATGCCGGCGACTGCTGGGTGTGCCAGCGGGAACTTCAAGGCGACCGCGGGAAGGGTAACTCCGTGGGATTCGCAGATGTCGGCGATCTTGTTGGCCTTCTCAATCAGCGACGGTGGGGCCGGGGCGTAGTTGAAGGTGGCGTCGGCCGCCGGGCGGGGCTGGGCGAGCAGGCCGGAGTTGAAGACGCCGACGGCGATCACCTGGACGTTGTGCTCCAGACAGGCCGGGAGTACGTCGTCCAGGCCGTCCGGGTCGAGCAACGTGTAGCGGCCGGCCAGCATGATGACGTCGATGTCGATCTCGCGGACGAAGCGGGTGAGCATGGCCGTCTGGTTCATGCCGGAGCCGATCGCGCCGATCAGGCCCTGGTCGCGCAACTCGATCAGGGTGGGGAAGGCGGTCGCGACGGCTTCTTCGTAGTGGTCGTCCGGGTCGTGCACGAACACGACGTCGAGCCGATCGGTCCCGAGCCGTCGCAGCGAGTCCTCGATGCTCTGCAGCACCCCGTCGCGGCTGAAGTCCCAGCGCCGCCGCCGGTTCGAGACCACGGCGAAACCCTCGCGGTCCGGCTCGGGGGTGTCGGCCTCGTAGATGATCCGGCCGACCTTCGACGACAGCACGTACTCCGACCGCGGCTTGCCCGCGAGTCCGGCCCCGAGCCGTTCCTCAGCAAGACCGAGCCCGTAGTGCGGCGCGGTGTCGAAGTACCGCCAACCCTCGTCCCAAGCAGCCTGGACGGTCGCCACCGCCTCGGCCTCGGCGACGGGGGAGAACAGCCCGGCCAGGGGAGCGCCGCCGAGCCCGATCCGGTTGCCGTCCTCGAACAGTTTCATGACCGAGCAGCCGGGAGTCGTAGGTTCTGCATGCCGCCGTCGACCGCAAGCGCAGTACCGGTGGTCGAGCCGGCCAGTGGGCTGGCGAGGTAGGCGATCGCGGTGGCGACCTCGTCGGCCGAAACGAGTCGGCCCATCGGCTGGCGGGCCTCAAGTGCGGCGCGCTCGGCGGCTGGGTCGGTGGCGACGTCGAGGAGTCGCCCTACCCACGGCGTGTCCGCAGTACCGGGATTGACGCAGTTGACGCGGATCCCCTCGCGGACGTGATCAGCAGCCATCGCCATGGTCAAAGCCAGTACTGCGCCCTTGCTCGCGCTGTACACCGCACGGTTCGGGATACCCGCTGTCGCCGCGATGGAGCACGTGTTGACGATCGCCGCGGCCGAGGAGCGCCGCAGGTAAGGCAGCACGGCTCGGGTCACCCGGGCGATCCCGACGACGTTCACGTCCAGGACGCGATGCCACTCCTCGTCCTCGTTGTCCGCGACCGTCCCCTGCGCGCCGATGCCGGCGTTGTTCACCAGGATGTCGATGCCGCCCAGCCGCTCGGCCGCTGCCGCCACCGCGTCGCGGACCGAACTGTCGTCGCTGACATCCGCGGCGATCCCGCTCAGCGGTGCGGGCACGTCCGGCTTCAGGTCGAAGACCACGACCTCGGCACCGCGCGCGGCGAGCAACGAGGCCGCGGCCAGGCCGATCCCCGAAGCGCCACCGGTCACCACGGCCTTGAGGCCGGCGAAATCAGTCACTTGTCGCTCTCCTTAGTCAGGTCGGTCCAGATCTTGCCAGCCGGGTACCGGTAGTCGTCCAGGGTCGCTGCGTCCATCTCGGCGCTGAACCCGGGCCGCAGCGGCGCGACATAGTTCCCGTCCTTGATCACAACCGGTTCCAGGAAGTGCTCGTGCAGGTGGTCGACGAACTCGATCACCCGATTCTGGGTGCTGCCGCTGACCGCGACCAGGTCGAACATCGACAGGTGCTGCACCAGCTCGCACAACCCGACCCCACCGGCATGCGGACACACCGGTACGCCGAACTTCGCCGCCAGCAGCAAGATCGCGACGTTCTCGTTGACCCCGGCGACCCGGGTCGAGTCGATCTGCAGGAACGACAGCGACTCGGCCTGCAGCATCTGCTTGAAGACCACCCGGTTCTGCACGTGCTCACCGGTCGCGATCCGCACCGGCGAGACGGCCCGCGCGATCGCGGCGTGCCCGAGGATGTCGTCCGGACTCGTCGGCTCCTCCACCCACCACACGTCGTACGGCGCCAGCGCCTCGATCCAGGCAATCGCGTCGGCCACGTCCCAGCGCTGGTTCGCGTCGATCGCGATCCGGATGTCGGGCCCGACCGCCTCGCGGGCCAGCCGCATCCGCCGGATGTCGTCCTCGAGGTCCGCGCCGACCTTCAGCTTGATCTGGGTGAACCCCTCGGCGACGGCCTCCTGGCAGAGCCGGACCAGCTTCGCGTCGTCGTACCCGAGCCAGCCGGGCGTCGTCGTGTACGCCGGATAGCCCTGCTCGCGGAGCAGCTTCTCGCGCTCGGCCCGGCCGGGAAGGGCGGCGTACAGGATCTCCAGCGCCTCCTCGCGGGTGAGCGCGTCGGTGAGGTACCGGAAATCGACCAGATCGACGATCTGTTCAGGCGTCAGGTCGGACAGCAACTTCCACAGCGGTACGCCGGCCCGCTTGGCGGCCAGGTCCCAGACGGCGTTGACGACCGCGCCGATCGCCATGTGCATGACACCCTTCTCCGGGCCCAGCCAGCGCAGCTGTGAGTCGTGCACCAGGGCTTTCCAGAAACCCCCGAGGTCGTTCAGCGTCGCGTCCACGTCGAGCCCGACGACATGCTCGCGCAACGCCTCGATCGCCGCCGTCTGGACGTCGTTGCCCCGCCCGATGGTGAAGGCGAAGCCGTGTCCCTCGAGCCCGTCGCCGGCGTCGGTCCGCAGGATCAGGTACGCCGCGGAGTAGTCCGGGTCCGCGTTCATCGCGTCGGAGCCGTCCAAGTGCAGGGACGTGGGGAAGCGGACGTCGTACGTCTCGACCTCGGAGAAGCGCGGCATGCGGAGACCCGTTTCTAGGCAGTGGGCGACCTTGTCGCATAGATCCTATAGGATATGTGGGTCACGGCGCAGCGCCCTCGGGCCCTGGTTCGCGTCCGGGCCGGGGGCTGGTGGATAGAGTCGGACGCGTGACGGACGACGGGGTACTGCGGCTGGGCAGGCGGAGCTTCGCGCCCGGGGAGTTCGCGGTGATGGCGATCGTGAACCGGACGCCCGACTCGTTCTTCGACGGTGGCGCCACCTACGCGACCCAGGCGGCGCTCGACGCGATCGACCGGGCCGTCGCGGACGGCGCCGACGTGGTGGACGTCGGTGGGGTGAAGGCCGGCTACGGCGAACACGTCAGCGAGACCGAGGAACTGCGCCGGACGGTCGAGTTCGTGGCCGAGGTCCGGTCCCGGCATCCAGACCTCGTCATCAGTGTCGATACCTACCGCAGTGGCGTCGCCAAGCGCGTCGGCGAGGCCGGCGCGAACCTCATCAACGACACCTGGTCGGGCTCCGATCCCGAGCTGGCCGCAGCTGCGGCCGAGGTCGGGGCGGGACTGGTCTGCAGTCACGTCGGCGGGCTCGCGCCTCGCACCGACCCGCACCGGATGGCGTACGACGATGTGGTCGCCGACGTCATCCGGACCACCACGGCCCTGGCCGAGAAGGCGGTCGCGGCCGGCGTACGCCGGGACGCGATCGTGATCGACCCGACCCACGACTTCGGCAAGAACACCTGGCACTCGCTGGAGGTGACGCGGCGGGTCGACGAGCTGGCCGCGACCGGCTGGCCGGTCCTGGTTGCCATGTCCAACAAGGATTTCCTGGGCGAAAGCCTCGACCTTCCGTCCGGCAAGCGCGGCCCGGCCACGATGGCCGCGGTCAGCGTTACCGCGTGGCTGGGAGCGCGGGTGTTCCGCGTTCATGATGTCGCGGGGGTTCGCCAGGCCCTCGCCCTGATCGCCGTCCTGCAAGAGACAAAACAACCTGCCTACACCCGAAGGAGCCTGGTGTGATGCGTCGCGGTTTCACCGCCGAGCAGCCGAGCAGCACGGAGATGACCGGCGAGGAGGTGATCGCCGCGTACGCCGTACCGGATCGGTCGGTGCCGCGGGTGCGGGCCAACTTCGTCACCAGTCTCGACGGCGCGGTGACGCTGGACGGGTTGTCCGGCGGGTTGTCGAACAAGGACGACCAGGAGCTCCTCGGCATGCTGCGGATGCTGGCCGACGTCGTACTGGTCGGTGCCGGGACGCTCAGGGCCGAGCAGTACAACGGTTTGCGGCTGCGCAAGACCCGGCGGGAGTGGCGCCAGGAGCAAGGCTGGCCGGAGAACCCCGTGCTCGCGATCGTGTCCGCGCGACTCGAGCTCGACCCGCACAGTTCGGTGTTCACCGAGGCGCCGGTCCGGCCGATCGTGATCACCTGTGAGTCGTCCTCGGCCGACCAGCGTCAGGCGCTCGCGGAGGTGGCCGACGTACTGGTGTGCGGGGACGAGATCGTCGATCTGAAGGCCGCGGTCGCTGCGTTGGTCAAGCGCGGCCTGCCGCAGATCCTGTGCGAGGGCGGTCCCCACCTGCTGGGTTCGTTGACGTCCGCGGATCTCGTGGACGAACTCTGCCTGACCGTCTCCCCCTTGCTGGCCGGTCCGGGCGCGCGCCGGATCACGGACGGGATCGCGTCGACCCAGGCGCACCGGCTCGATCCGATCCACGTGCTCACCGCTGACGACGGCTTCCTCTTCCTGCGGTACGGCAGGGGCTGAGTCACCGGTGCCGGTCGTCGCCGCCGCGGTCTGCCCCCACCCGCCGCTGCTGATCCCCGAGCTCGCCTCGGGCGCCGCGCCGGAGCTCAACGACCTCCGTTCAGCCTGCCTGACCGCGATCGAACACCTGGCCGCCGCAGACACCTTGGTGATCGTCGGCTCGGGTCCGGTCACCGGCACCCGGTACGACGCCACCGCGACGGGCAGCTTCGGTCCGTACGGCGCCCCCGGCGTGACCGTTGGCTCCCCGGCCGGTACGCCGGTCCTGCCCCTGTCGCTCGCAGTCGGTGCTTGGCTGGTGGAGCAGACCAAGACGGCTGACCTGCAGCGCGTCTCGATCACCGTCGCTGCGACCGAGACGCCGGCCGGCTGTCTCGCGCTCGGTCAAGAGATTGCCCAAGGCAACGAGCGGATCGCGCTGCTGGTGATGGGCGACGGCTCCGCCCGGCGCAGCGACCACGCCCCGGTTCACCTGCACCCACGGGCCGAGATCTTCGACAGCACGGTCGCGGCCGCCCTGGAGCTCGCCGACACGGATACCCTCGCCGCGCTCGACCCGGACCTGGCGACCGAACTCCACGCCGCAGGACGAGCCCCCTGGCAGGTCCTCGCCGGCGCAACCGCGCTGGCTGGGTTGCGGGGACATCTGGGCTACCACGCAGCGCCGTACGGGGTGGGCTACTTCGTGGCTAGCTGGGCTCTATAGGTACTTCGGGCCAGCGGGCCGCGGTGGCGGCCAGATCGGCGTGACCTGCTTCAGTCAGCTGGTTGGCGAGTTCAACCCGAGCAGCCCGTACTGCGTCCGCTGCCTGCTCGGCTGTCGGGTAGGGGCCGGACCAGTTGCACACCGCATCCCCGGCGAACCAGTCGCCGCTGTGCGACCGGCGTACGTGCGAGGCCGCGAGCCGGTCGGCCGGCAGCGCGTCGCCCCGCTCAGCCGCCGCTTGCACCACTGCATCGACGGTGACCACCTCCGCCGTGAGATCGCTCAACGGACGAAGGTGGACAGCGTCGGTACGGACGAACTCGTAGCCCTCAGGCGCCTGCTGAGCAATCCAGTCGAAGGCCATCGAAGCCAGCTCGGACAGCTGCCTGGCCAGCTCGGCGTCGGCGATGGTCTGTACGCCGCACAGCCGCGGATCGGTCGGCCGGAGCTCACCCTGGCAGCGTCGCATCAGCATCTCCTCGGCCGTCGACTGCCGCCGGCCGAGGATCCGCGACAACCCCACGACATCGAAGTTCAGCTCGTCCGGGGTGCGCCGGGAACCCGGCTCGTACGGCGCACCCGCTTCGGTGCCGTAGGTCGTCCACGGCCCCATGTGCCAACGCTCCAATGCCATGGGCCGAGCCTACCCAGGGCGCTTCGTAGTACCGGGGGTCAGCTCTTGGCCGGGGCCGGGACGTCGAAGGTCTTGGCCAGGTCGGTGAGGATGACCCAGGCGCCCTGCAGGCCGACCGCGGTCATCCAGGTGATGTCCTCGACCTCGTGCACCTTCGGCGCCAGCGGCTTCCACAGCGGGTTCGCCTTGAACTGGTCGGCGGTCTTCTTGCTGACCCCCTTGTCGTCGCGGTAGGTGGCCACGAAGATCGCGTCGCCGTCGGCGTCCTTGATCCGCTCGGGGCTGATCTCCAGCGCGAAGTCCTGCACGTCCTGCGACTTCGGCCGGGCCAGGCCGGCGTCGTTCAGCACGATGCCGGAGAAGCTGGCCTTCTGGTACAGCCGGGTCGGCCCGTCGACGAACCGCACCACCGAGATGGTCGGGTTCTTCGCCTTGGCGTTGATCGCCGCACCGACGGTCTTCGCGGCCGCCTCGTACGCCGAGATCTCCTCCTCGGCCCTCGCCTCGGTGCCCAGCGCCTTCGCCTCGAGCCGGATGTTGTCCTTCCAGGTCGGCCCGGTGGACTCCGACATGATGGTCGGCGCGATCTTGCTCAGCTGCTCGTAGAGCTTCTCGTGCCGCACCTTCGCCGAGACGATCAGATCGGGCTTGAGCGCGGCGATTTTCTCCAGGTTCGGCTCCGCCAGCGTGCCGACGCTCTGCGCCTCACTTCCGTACTTCGTCCGGTCCTCGCCCAGGTAGTCGGGCAGCTTCCCGTTGATGGTGCGGTAGTCGGTGTACCCGACGACCGGGGTGTCCAGGATCAGCGTGGCGTCCACGTAACTGGTGTCCAGCGCCACCACCCGCTTCGGCTTCGTCTTCACCTCGGTCTTGCCCATCGCATGCTCGACCGTCCGCGGGAATCCGTCCCCACTCCCGGCCGCGGCGGCGCCCTCTTCCTTGTCGCCACCCCCACAGCCGCTCAACACCAAGGCCGCAACCACGACCAACGAACCCACCAAGGACCGGCGCACCAGCATCTCCTCACCCATCAAGATCAAGTGAGCAAACCCTACGACACAAAGCTTAGGCTCACCTAACAAAGCCCGCTGTCCGGAGAGTGGTAAGGGTCACCTAAGGTGTGGGGATGCGTGGTGGGTGGGTGGGCCGGCCGGTGGCCTTGGGGTTGCTGGTGGTCGGGGTGGTCGTCGTGTTTGCGGCGAGCCTGGCTTTGGGGTCCCGGTGGCTTGGGATGGGCGCGGTTTGGCATGCGCTCACCGCGGACAGCGGGTCTGATGCGGATGTGATCGTGCGGAGTCTGCGGTTGCCGCGGACGACCGTGGGGGTGCTGGTGGGGGCTTGTCTCGGGGTGGCTGGGGCGTTGATGCAGGGGCATACGCGCAACGCGCTGGCCGAGCCGGGGATCTTCGGGGTGAGTGCTGGAGCCGCGTTCGCGGTGGTGCTGGGGTTGCAGGTCGGGGTGGTCGAGTCTGTCGGGTCGACGGTCTGGTGTGCGTTGATCGGCGCGCTCATCGCCACCTTCGGGGTGCAGCGGCTGGCGTCGCGGGGGAGTGGGGCGTCGCCGGTCGGGCTGGCGCTGACGGGAGCCGCGGTAGCCGCGTTGCTGGGGGCAATGACCTCGGCGATCGTTTTGCTGGACGCGAACACCCTTGACGGCTACCGGTTCTGGGCAGTCGGGTCCGTGGCCGGCCGTGGCTTCGACGTCGCCGGGCAGGTGCTGCCGTTCGCGGTGATCGGATTGTTGCTAGCGGCAATCAATGCGAGGGACCTCGATCTGCTGGCCTTGGGCGACGATGTGGCGGCCGGTCTCGGGCTGTCGATCAAACGGGCCAGGCTCGTTGGGCTGCTCGCGATCGGACTGCTGACCGCTGCCGGGGTGGCTGCCTGTGGACCGATCGGCTTTCTCGGACTGCTCGCGGGTCACGTCGCCAGGAGGATCTTCGGTGCCCGCAACAGCTGGCTGGTCCCCGCGTCGGCCCTGATCGGTGCCGCCGCGCTGGTCACCGCCGACCTGGTCGGCCGGCTGGTCGGTGGGGCCGGCGAGGTGCAAGCGGGCGTAGTACTGGGGATTGTCGGTGCGCCGCTGTTCGTGATGGTCGTGCGGCGCCGGGCGGTAGTCCTGTGAACCCACGCACGGTGGTCCTGACGGCCACCTTTGCCCTACTGGCCGTTGCCCTTGCCCTGGTCAGCCTCAGCGTCGGTACTACGAAACTCCCGCTGGCTGACGTGGTCCAGTCGCTGCTGGGCGGCGGCGACGGCGGTACTCGCCTGATCGTGCTCGAACTCCGCCTGCCTCGGGTGGCGACCGGATTGCTCGTGGGAATCGCCTTCGCAGTCTCCGGCGCCCTCCTGCAAACCTTGGCCCGCAACGCGCTCGCCAGTCCCGACATAGTCGGTGTGAACTCGGGCGCCTCGGCAGCAGCGGTCGCTGTGATCGTCCTGGCCGGCACCGGCGGCGGCAACATCTCCGGCTTCGCCGCACAAGTAGGCATCCCGCTGGCAGCCATCATCGGCGGCCTGCTGGCCACCGCCGTCGTCGGAGCCCTCTCCATCCAGCGCGGCGTCATCGATGCGGGCCGGATCGTCCTGATCGGTGTCGGCGTGGCAGCAGCGGCCAACTCGCTGGTCGCCTGGTTGCTGGTGATCGGAGACGTCACCGACGCCGGCCGAGCGGCCGCCTGGCTCGCCGGGTCCCTGAACGCAAGGACCTGGTCCGACGCGACACCTGTCGGCATAGCCGTCCTCCTGCTGCTACCGGTCGCCATGATGTTCAACCGCGACCTGGACGCGCTAGTACTGGGTGACGACGTGGCCTCCTCACTAGGTGTCCGCGTGTCCCGAGTGCGGATCGCCCTGCTCGTCATCGCCACCGTGCTGGCCGCTATGGCGACCTCGGGCGCAGGCCCGATCGCCTTCATCGCTCTGGTGGCGCCGCAGATCGCCCAGCGGCTGGCAAAGACGGAAAGACCGCCACTGCTCACTACTGCGATGCTCGGCGCGCTGTTCGTCACAGCAGCAGACCTGGTTGCCCGCAACGGCCTCGAAGTACTGCGGGTTGGCCCCTACGAACTCCCGGTCGGCGTAGTCACCGCAGCAGCCGGAGCGCCGTACCTGCTCTATCTCATCGGTCGTCAGCAGAAGGGACGGTGACCCGGTGCACGTAGAGAACCTGACCCTCGCGTACGGCGGCGACAAGCCGGTCGTGTCGGGGCTCTCCCTGGAGGTGCCGGCCGGGCAACTGACCGCGATCGTCGGCCCGAACGGTTCCGGCAAGTCCACCCTGCTGCGCGGCATGAGCCGCCTGATGGTTCCGCAGAGCGGCCGGGTCGTCCTGGACGGCAAGGACATCCACCAACTGCCGGCTCGTGAGCTCGCACGCCGGCTCGGCATCCTTCCCCAAGGCCCTGTCACCCCCGAGGGCATCACCGCCGCCGAACTGGTCTCCCGCGGTCGTCACCCGTACCGCGGGTTGTTCGCGCGGCTCAGTTCGGACGACGAGACCGCTATCGACGAGGCGCTCGCCGCTGTCGAACTCGTCGAGCTCCGGGACCGCCCTGTCGACCAGCTGTCCGGCGGCCAGCGGCAGCGGGTCTGGATCGCGATGGTGCTGGCGCAAGGGACGCAGCACCTGCTCCTGGACGAGCCGACCACCTACCTGGACCTCGCGCATGCAGTAGACGTCATGAACGTCGTCCACTCCGCAGCACACACGACCGGCCGCACTGTGGTCGTCGTACTGCACGACCTGACTCTCGCGGCGCAGTACGCGGATCACTTGGTCGTCATGGGCAACGGGGAGATCGCCGCGCAAGGCCCACCGGTGCAGGTACTGAGCGCAGAGCTGCTGCGGGAGGTGTTCGGTCTGCAGGCGACGGTGGTGGAAGTCGGGGGAGCACCTGTCGTGGTCCCGGACCGTAGGCTGGCTGTATGACGTACACCGCGAGCCGCCTCGCGGACCTGCTGGACGGCGAGGTGTCCTGGCTGTCGGTCCGTACTGCGTCCGCGGTGCCCGGCCCCGACTGGATCTCCTGCTCCGAGTTGCTCCAGGAGCAGTTGGCGGGTGGCGATCCGACGTACGCGTGGCGCACGGCGCTGCTGGACGACTACGGGCGCGAGTACGACATCGAGCCGCCAGTGCAGGTCGCGGCCATGTTCGTGCTGATGTGGTACGTCTCTGTGCCGTCCATGATCACCGGCCTCTCCACTGCACTGACAGGCGTTTCTCCCGACGTGTCACCCGAGGCACTGGCCTTCCGCAGGCATCCGACCGCGCACTACCCGACCGATGTCGCCCTGCTGTCCGACAAGACGGTCTCCCTCGAAGAAGCGGTCGTCCAGGTCGACCAGCACACCCGGGCCTTCACCGACTCCTACGAGCCGGGCGTGAAGCTGAGTTCTCTCCAGCGCCGAGGCGCGGTCGAGGACGAGCTTCGCGGCGCCATGAGGGTCCCCGAGGAGGCTGTGCACGCGGCCACCGCGGCCGAGGCCTTCGGCATCCGCCTCGACCAGGAGCTCCGCACATCCTGCTGCTTCTTCTACGCCCTCCCGAACGTCAAGGCCTGCGGCGGCTGCCCCCGCATCAAAGCCTGAACACCTCAGGCGCGGACCCGGCGCCGGTCACCAGCTCGCGAAGATAGTGCGCCACCAGGGGCACGAACTTGAACCCCTCGCCATGGAACCCGGCCGCCACACTGATCGGCCCGCGCCGGTCGATGATGAAATCCCCGCGCTCGGTGTTGTCGTAGAGGCAACTGATCGCCTCCGACCGCGTCACGTCCAGCCCCGGGAACCACTCCCGGACATACCCGGCCAACTCGGCGTCCCGTGCGGGTTCGACCTGGAAGTCCCGCTGGTCGAGCGAGATCCTCGGCCCGGTCGCGTGCAGCCCGACCTTCACGCCGTGCCCTTCCTCGAACACCCCGTACGCCCGCACGCGCCGATCCACGAAGACCGGCCACGGCGCGGACTCATCCACCGGCGCGAAGAACCGCGGCTGCTCCTGGGACGCCGAGATCGCCGGTACGTCGAGAGCACCGGCAAGAACCTGAGCAGTCCAAGGCCCAGCCGTCACCACCAACTGACGACCCCGTACTGCGCCCGCCGCCGTCTCGACCTCGACACCGTCCCCGGCAACCCGTACTCCGGTCGCCGCACACTGCGGGCGGAACTCCACCCCGAGTGAACCAGCAGACGCCCGGACCGCAGTCAACGCCTGCGAAGCCAGGGCTCGTCCCGACCAGGGCTGGTACAGCACCTGGGAGGAGAACCGCATCCCCGGCCAGCGCTCAGCAGCGGCCTCCGGCGCCAGTACGTCGTACGGGACCCCATGTCGCTCGAGCAGCGCCGCCGACTCGCCTACCTGCCGTTCGTCGAGACCGTGGTCGACACCGCCGACCGGGTCCAGCATCTGCACGCCGGTCTCGCTCTCCAGTTCCTCCCACAGCTCGCGCGCCCGTGCAGCCCGGAGCAGCTCGGCCTCGTCGTCGATCGCCAGCCGGAAGAGCCTGGTGCCGCCATGCGACCCACCACGCACATGCCCAAGCTCGTACTGCTCCAGCACGAGCACCTCACGGTCGGCTGCCGCGAGAGCGCGGGCCGCGGCCGAGCCCATCGCTCCGGCTCCGATCACGACGACGTCGTAGGTGTGCATAGCTTCTTCCTACCCGACAACCGGCCGGCACCAGTATTTCGCTCAGAGCAGAACGAATGCCCCGGCCGACCGGCTGAACAAGAATTGTCGGTGCCGCCCGGCACGATGGCGATCATGATTTCGACACAGTTCCGGGCGGCCCGGCCGGCCGCTGCCCCGTCACCGAGGGGTAACCCACAGTCGGTTGTCCACCTCCCCGGACGCGGTTAGGTTCGCTAGCGTGACCACGTCCGGCGAGTTCTCCGCGACGGCCCCGATCGGCTCCCGGGTGGAGGCCGAGGGTTACGTCGCGATGGTGTGTTTCAAGCACGGTCCGCCGTTGCTGCACGGTGTCGAGCTGGAGTGGACGGTGCACCATGCGGATGATCCGCACCGGCCCCTCGACGCCACCCACCTGAGCAAGGCCCTGGGCGCGCATGCGCCCGCGACCCTGGTCCGCGGCAGCCCGCAACTGCCACTCGGCCGGGGTTCTCTGGTCACCGTGGAGCCGGGTGGCCAGGTGGAGATCTCAGGCCCCGCCTCGGCCTTCGTGCCCGGGCTGATCGAGGACACCGTGGCCGACGTCGCGGAACTCACCAGCCTGCTGGCCGCCGAGAGCCTCGAGCCCGGCCGCCACGGCCTCGACGCCTTCCGGCCGCCCCGCCGAATCCTGACCGTTCCCCGGTACGCCGCGATGGAACGCGCCTTCGCGCGACTCGGTCCGCACGGCCCACGGATGATGTGCAGCACGGCGGGCCTGCAGGTCTGCCTGGACGCGGGCGAGGCAGACCAGACCGCACTGCGCTGGCGAGCCCTGCACGACCTCGGCCCCGCTCTGGTCGCGTTGTTCGCGAACTCACGGCACCGCGAGGGCGCCGACACCGGATGGGCGTCCGCCCGGACCGAGGCGACCTTCGGCACCTGCGCCCCCTTCACCGAACCACCGCCCCTGGACGGCGATCCAGCCGAGGCCTGGGCCCGTACTGCGATGGAAGCACCCGTGCTCTGCCTGC
This sequence comes from Kribbella sp. NPDC023855, assembly GCF_040639475.1. NCBI lineage: Bacteria > Bacillati > Actinomycetota > Actinomycetes > Propionibacteriales > Kribbellaceae > Kribbella > Kribbella sp. NPDC023855. The sequence continues at coordinate 67,334 of NZ_JBFAAA010000009.1, read as the reverse complement.
GTCGGGGAGAGACCTGGGACGCACCGGACGGCCTGACCTTCGGTGCCTGGGCAGAAGGTGCACTGGACGACAGACCGACGTACGGGGACCTGGACTATCACCTGTCGACGTTGTTCCCGCCCGTGCGGCCGCGCGGGTATCTGGAAGTCCGCTACCTCGACGCCCAGCCCGGGGACGGCTGGATCGCGCCGACTCTGCTCTTGTCCGCACTGTTGTCCGACCCGGCCGTCACCGACCAGGCACTGGCCGCCGCGGCTCCGGCTGCCGGTCGCTGGTTCCCCGCGGCCCGCGAGGGGCTGGACGACAAGCTCGTCCTGCAGGCCGCCCGCGACCTGGTCGAGCTGGCCACCACGAATCTGAGCCGGACCGGAGTGGATCAGGACCTGATCACCGAGGTCGGCGAACGGCTGCACTGCATCGTCGACGACACCCACAGAAGGCGAGCATCATGACCCACCAGTTGTCCGAGCTGACCGCCGAGGAGCTGCGCACGTTCGTCGCCGAGCAGCTGGAGCGCTCCCGCGCCCGGACCGTCCAGCTGACCGACGCGGTCGACACCGACGACCTGGTCCGCCAGCACTCCCGGCTGATGTCGCCGCTGGTCTGGGACTACGCGCACATCGGCAACCAGGAAGAGCTCTGGCTGGTCCGCGACGTCGGCGGCCGCGAACCGGTCCGGCAGGACATCGACGAGCTGTACGACGCGTTCATGCACGCCCGCGCGGATCGCCCGTCGCTGCCGTTGCTCGGCCCGGCCGAGACCCGGCAGTACGTCGTGGAGGTGCGCGACAAGGTGCTCGACGTGCTGGACCACGTGAAGTTCGGCGGCGACCGTGAGCTGGTCGAGAACGCCTTCGCGTTCGGCATGATCGTGCAGCACGAGCAGCAGCACGACGAGACGATGCTGGCGACCCACCAGCTCCGGACGGGCGCTCCAGTGCTCGACGCCCCCACGCCACCACCCGGCCGCCGGCTCGCGACACCCGAGGTGCTGGTGCCGGGTGGTGTCTTCGAGATGGGGACGTCGATCGAGCCCTGGGCGCTCGACAACGAGCGGCCCGCGCACCCGGTGCAGGTCGCGCCGTACGTGATCGACACGGCGCCGGTGAGCAACGGGGACTACCTGAAGTTCGTCACCGGTGGTGGTTACCAGGATCCGCAGTGGTGGTCCGAGGCCGGCTGGGCGCATGTGCAGAAGGCCTCGCTGGTCGCGCCGCGGTTCTGGGAGCTCGAAGACGGCAACTGGTTGCGGACCCGCTTCGGGCATCGCGAGCTGCTGCCGCTCGACGAGCCGGTCATGCATGTCTGTTTCTACGAAGCCGAGGCATATGCGAAGTGGGCGGGCAAGCGGCTGCCGACCGAGGAGGAGTGGGAGTTCGCGGCGCGGTACGACCCGGCGACCGGGCGGACGCGGCGCTTCCCGTGGGGCGACGAGAGCCCCGGCCCGCAGCACGCGAACCTCGGCCAGCGGCACCTGCGGCCGGCACCGATCGGGGCGTACCCGGCCGGCGCGTCACCGCTCGGCGTCGAGCAGTTGATCGGCGACATCTGGGAGTGGACCAGCAGCGACTTCAAGCCGTACCCGGGTTTCCGCGCCTTCCCGTACGACGAGTACTCGCTGGTCTTCTTCGGCACCGACTACAAGATGCTGCGCGGCGGTTCGTTCGGCACCGACGAGATCGTTGCCCGTGGCACCTTCCGGAACTGGGACTACCCGATCCGCCGGCAGATCTTCGCCGGTTTCCGCTGCGCCCGCGACCCCCGCCCCGAAGAGCTGCGCTGATGTGCCGGCACCTGGCCTACCTCGGTCCGCCGGTTCCGCTGTCCACACTGGTCATCGATCCACCACACTCGCTGTACCGCCAGAGCTGGGCGCCGGCCGACATGCGCGGCGGTGGCTCGGTCAATGCGGACGGCTTCGGGATCGGCTGGTACGTCGACGGTTCGGTCGTCCGCTATCGGCGCAGCGTGCCGATCTGGGCCGACGAGTCGTTGCCAGGACTGGCCTCGTCGATCCAGGCGAGCGCGGTGCTGGCCGCAGTACGGAACGGGACGGTCGGTTCGCCGCTGAACGAATCAGCCGTGGCGCCCTTCACCAGAGACCAGTGGTTGTTCAGTCACAACGGACTGATCAGCGGCTGGCCCGGCTCGGTCGCCAAGCTGGCCGAGTCGCTGCCCGTCACCGACCTGCTCACCCTCAACGCACCGATGGACTCTGCCCTCCTGTGGGCTCTCGTCCAAGACCGCCTGTACTCCGGTGCGCCTGCCGCCGAGGCGGTCGCATCGGTCGTCCGCGACGTCGCGGCGGCCGCACCGGAGTCGCGGCTGAACATCCTGCTCACCGACGGAGAGCAGATCGTCGCCACCACCTGGACGCACTCACTGTGGACCAGGCGGACGGCCGACGCGGTCGCCGTCAGCTCCGAGCCGTGGGCCGAGACCGGCTGGGAGCAGGTCCCCGACCACTCATTGCTCCTGGCAACCAAAAGCACGCTGGCCGTCACCCCTTTGATGGAAGGACGAGAGTGACTTCGATCGACATCCACCTGACTCCGGACTACGCCTCCCGCGCACTGCGGGAGGACGCCCGGGCCGGTCTGACGGCCGAGCCGAAGTGGCTCGCCCCGAAGTGGTTCTACGACGCCCGGGGCAGCGACCTGTTCGAGGAGATCACCCGGCTGCCGGAGTACTACCCGACCCGCGCCGAGCGGGAGATCCTCGACGCCCGGTCCGGCGAGATCGCGAAGCTGACCGGCGCGCACACGCTGGTCGAGCTCGGGTCCGGGTCGTCGGAGAAGACCCGGTTGCTGCTCGACGGGTTGCGCGACCACGGCACGCTGACCACCTTCGTGCCGTTGGACGTGTCGGAGTCGGCCTTGCGCGACGCGGCCGCCGCGATCAATGCCGACTATCCGGCGCTCACGGTGCACGGCGTGGTCGGCGACTTCACTGAGCACCTCGACAAGCTCCCCGGCGAGGCGCCCCGCGTGGTTGCCTTTCTCGGCGGGACGATCGGCAACCTGCTGCCAGCCGAGCGAGCCGAGTTCTACCGGTCCATCCACGACGTGCTGGAGCCGGGGGAGTGGTTGCTGCTCGGCACGGATCTGGTGAAGGACCCGGCCACCCTCGTCGCGGCGTACGACGACAGCGCCGGGGTGACCGCCGAGTTCAACCGGAACGTCCTGCGGGTGCTGAACCGCCAGCTCGGCGCGGACTTCGACGTGGAGGCGTTCAGTCACCGGGCCATCTGGGATCCGGAGAACGAGTGGATCGAGATGCACCTGCGCGCCGACCGGGCGATGCGGGTGCTGATCCCGGAGATCGGGCTCGAGGTCGACTTCGCCGAGGGCGAGGAGCTCAGTACCGAGGTGTCGGCCAAGTTCCGCCGCGACGGGGTCACGGCGGAACTGGACAAGGCCGGCTTCGCCCCCGGCGCCTGGTGGACCGACTCCGAGGACCGCTTCGCCCTCTCCCTCTGGCAAGCAACCTGATCAGCCGGCAAGCAACCTGATCAAAGCCGGCGGGGGAGGCGGGTGCTGATCGTCAGGGTGAGGATCACCAGGGCGGCCAGGGCGGCGAGGGTTTCGGCCATCGCCTTGCCCGGGTCGCCCTGGGCCGCTTCCAGGGAGAGGAACAGCGTGCCGATCACGGCAGCGCCCAGCGCGAGCGATGCCTGCTGGAAGGTGATCAGCGCTCCGCTGCCGACACCAGCGCGGTCACGGGGAAGATCGGCCAGCACGATGCGCAGGAACATCGGGATCTGCGAGCCGGAGGCGATCCCCCACAGGGCGAGTCCGGGGGCGAGGTCGAGAGCGGTCACGTTCGGCCAGCCGCGCAGTACCGTCACCCCCAGCACGACCACGGCGACCAAGTGGATCGACGCCGCGACGTGAATGACCCGGCTACCGAAGCGGCTGACCAGGCGTGGGCCGATGAGTGAGGCCGCCAGGTGGGTGACGGCCAGTGGGGCGAGGGTGAGGCCGGCCTGGACCGGACCGAACCGCAGGCCCTGCTGCAGCGCGATGGCCATCACGAACATGAAGCCGCCGAAGGCGATCATGAACGGCGCCATCAGACCGATGCCGATCCGTACTCCGGCGAAGCCGAACAGGCTGGGCGGCAGGAGCGGGAGCTGACCGGCTTCCTCCTTGCGCCGTTCGATCCGGAGGAAGGCGATGGTTGCCAGCGGGCAGATGGCCAGGCAGATCCAGGACCAGAGCGGCCAGCCGGCGGCCCGGCCCTCGCTGAGCGGTACGAGCAGTGCGGTCAGGGCGACCGCCAGCAGGACGGTGCCGGCGGCATCGATCGGTGCCGGGCGGTCGGACTTGGTGTCCGGGACGGTGCGCCAGGCGAGCAGGAAGCCGAGCAGGCCGATCGGGCCGTTGACGAGGAAGACGGCTCGCCAGCTGGTGCCCGCGAGGTCGGCGGCGACGAGGAGGCCACCGACGATCTGACCAACCACCATCGCGACACCGGCCATCGCGCCGTACAGGCTGACCGCGCGGTTGCGGCGGTCGCCGGAGGTGGTGGCGGCGATGGTGGCGAGGACCTGTGGGTTGAGCAGCGCGGCGGAGGCGCCTTGCACGATGCGGGCCGCGACGAGCACTTCGGCGGTGGGTGCCAGACCGCAGGCGAGCGAGCTGAGGGTGAAGGCGGTCATCGCGATCAGCAACAGCTTGCGCCGGCCGAAGGTGTCACCGAGCCGGCCGCCGAGGACGAGCAGGACCGCGAAGGCGACGCCATACCCCGCAACCACCAACTCCAGCAGAGCCGGCCCCGCCCGCAGTTCGCGCCCCATCGACGGCAACGCCACATTCACGATGAAGAAGTCGAGGATCGGCAGAGACGCGCAAGTCAACAAAGCGAACAGCCCAGCCCCGGACAAAGAGCTGGGATTGGATGGAGCCGTGGAAGGTGGTGCGGTGGGTGAGGAGGCGATGTCGGTCATAAGGTTGACGATCGCCGTCGGGTCAGGGTGGTACCAGAGTGTCTTTATCCTGGTACAACTACTACCTTGTACCAGGATCGTGCAGGGCTCATGCTGGTGGTGTGAGTGACCAGCGGCGGGCGGAGTTGGCGACCTTCCTGCGGAGCCGGCGGGAGCGGTTGACGCCCGAAGAGGTCGGGTTGCCGCGAGGACGACGGCGGCGTACTCCGGGGCTTCGGCGGGAAGAGGTCTCGCAGCTGGCCGCGATCGGGACCACCTGGTACACCTGGCTCGAGCAGGGGCGGGACATCCAGGTGTCGGCCGAGGTGCTGGACGCGATCGCGCGCACTCTCCGGCTGGACCAGAGCGAGCGGGAGCATCTGTTCGGGCTCGCCGGTTCGATCGACCCGAGCCCGGCCGCGGGGTACCTGCCGATCACCGCCGCGATCCGCGAACACCTCGACCAGCTGACCCCGCTGCCCGCCTGCGTGCAGAGCGGACGGTACGACATCCTCGCCTACAACGAGCCGTTCAGCCGGCTGATGTGCGACCTCGACGCGATCCCGCCCGAGGACCGCAACGTGATCTGGCTCGGCTTCACCAACGACGAGTGGAAGTCCCGGATGATCTCGGTCGAGCAGGTGCAGCGGCTGATGGCCGCCAAGTTCCGCGCCTCGATGACCGAGCACCTCGGCGACCCGAGCTGGAAGGCGCTGCTCAGCCGGCTCCAGGCGGCATCGCCGGAGTTCTGCGAGTACTGGGACCGCCACGACGTCCTGCGCGCCGGCAGCCAGATGAAGACCTATCGCCACCCGCAGTACGGGTTGCTGCAGTTGACGTCGACCAGCCTGTGGCTCGAGCCCGGACCGGCCCGGCCGCGGATGGTCACCTTCACCCCGGACAACGAAGAGACCCGGGAGAAGCTCAAGCTCCTCGCCGGGTCTCCGCTGGTGACCGTCTAGCCCTGGGACTTGATCAGGTCGTTGATCTTGCCGACGTAGGCCTGCAGGTCCGAGACCGGCTTCTTGCCGGTCAGGATCGGCTGGTACATCGCGGTGGTCAGGTCACCGACCTGGGACGCCCACTGGGTGGTGAAGCGAACCCCGACGGTCTTCTCGGTCGCGAGGTCCGCCTTCACCGTGTCGACGACGGTGGTCTGCCCGGCCTTGGTCAGAGCCTTGAAGTAGCTGTCCTGCGCCGGCGTGTAGGCCGGCGGAGCAACGGGCGAGGCCGGCAGCACGGCGTCCCACACCTTGGTGTTGATGTACTGGAGCACCTTGTACGACGCGTCCTCGTTCGCCGTGTACTGCGGGGTGCAGATGCCGACCGAGTCGTACAGCGTGGCCGGGCTGTTCACCTGCGGGAAGGGCGCGAACCCGTACTTGATCTTCGGCTTGTCGGTCTGGAACCCAGCCGCCAGCCACTGACCGCCGAACATCATCGGCACCTTGCCACCGGAGAACAGCGCCGGCACGTTCGACGCGTCGTACCCGGGCGGTGCGACCGCGCCGGACTTGATCGCCGCGGCCAGCTTCTCCACGCCCTCGGTGAACTTGGCGTCCGCCTCGGCCTTGGTCGGGCGGTTCACGTTGTCGGTGAACGGTGCGCCACCAGCGGACACCGAGTACATGCTCATCGTGAACGGCGCGTCCAGCGAGGTGAGCTGGTCCGCGACCAGCCCGTACTTCGCCCCGCCCTTGTTGGCCAGCTTGCCGGCGGCGGAGTACATGTCGTCCCAGCTCCAGCCGGCCTTCGGCTCGGGAATGCCGGCCGCCTTGAAGGCGTCGGCGTTGTACCAGACGCCGTAGGTGTTCATCAGCGACGGCAGGCCACCCATCTGGCCGTCACCGGTCTTCCAGTTCTCCATCGCCGAGCCGACGAACTTGTCCGCCTTGAAGTCGCCGTCACCGTCGCTGATCCGCTTCGACCAGTCGACCAGCAGGCCCTGTGAGGTGTACTGCTGCTCGGTGTCGTTGCCGCACCAGAACAGGTCGGGCAGCTTCTTCGCCTGGGTCAGCGACGCGAGTTTGTCGCCGTACCCGCCGCTCGGGGTGTCGACCAGCTGGACCTTGATGTTGTCGTCCTGGAAGCCTTCGAGGGCCTTCTTGATGGCCGTGTTCGTCTCGGGCGTCTCCCATGTCATCACCGTCACGGTGACCGGGCCGTCGGACTTGCCGCCGGAGTCCGATCCGCCGCACGCGGCCGTTGCGGTCAGCAACCCGGCGCAGGCCAGGGAGGTACCGATGATCCTTTTCACTGTTGAGCTCCTCAGGGGTGAAGTCACTTCTGCGTCGTGCTGCCCAGGGAGCCGAGGCCCTGGATGAAGTAGCGCTGCGCGGCGAAGAACAGGATCAGCGGCGGCAGCATGTAGAGCAGGTTGGTGGCCATGTAGTAGCTCCAGTTCGGCGTCTGCCCGGCGAACGGCGAGACGAACTGGGCCATCCCGACCGACAACGGCCACTTGTCGGCGGAGTACAGGTAGACCAGCGGGTTGAGGAAGTCGTTCCAGGAGGCCTGGAAGGCGAGGATGGCCATCGTGATCCAGGCCGGCCGGGTCAGTGGCAGCATCACGCTGACGAAGATCCGCAGGTGCCCGGCGCCGTCGATCTTGGCCGCCTCGTCGATCGAGTACGGGATGGCCAGGAAGTACTGCCGGGCCAGGAAGATGAACAGCGGGTTGCCGCCGAAGAAGGCCGGCACGATCAGCGGCAGCCAGGTGTCGTACCAGCCGATGCTCTTGTACAGCTGGAACAACGGGATCAGCCCCACCACGCCGGGCAGCAGCATGCTGCCGACGAACAGGTAGAACCACAGCTTGCGGCCGGGGAAGCGCAGCCGGGCCAGCGCGTACCCGGCCATCATCGCGGTCATCACCCCGCCGAGCACGCTCAGCACGGTGATGATCGTTGAGTTGAGCAACAGTCGCGGGAAGTGGATCGCCTGCGGGCCGTCCAGGAAGTTCTGCCAGTGGAACTCGTGCGGCAGCAACCTCGGCGGTACTTCGAAGACCGCGTTGCGGCTCTTCAGGCCGATGGTGATCATCCACAGCAGCGGCACGATCATCACCGCGCAGATGAACAACGCCGTTGCGTACCACGTTGTAACGCGGAGCGGCCGTTGGCCGGTACTACGCCGTGGCCGGGCGGCGGCCCGGGTCAGCGCGGGGGCGACGGTCTCGGCGGGGTCAGTCGGGAGTGTTGTCACTGTAGGTCCAGAGCGAGGAGAACTTCGCGGTCAGGGCGATCACGGCGATGATGACGATGAACAGCACCCACACCTGGGCCGAGGCGTAGCCCAGTTGCGGGACCCGGCCCAGGTTGGAGAAGCCGTTGTTGTAGATCGACAGCATCAACACGTTGGTACTGAAGCCGGGGCCACCGTTGGTGAGGATCTTCGGCTGGTTGAAGGTCTGCAGTGCGGCCGTCGTCTGCAGGATCACCTGCAGCAACATGATCGGGCTGATCATCGGCAGGGTGATCCGGAAGAACACCGAGTACTGGCCGGCGCCGTCGACGCGGGCCGCCTCGTACAGCTCGGTCGGCACCGCTTGCAGTGCGGCCAGGAAGATGATCATCGTGCCGCCGACACCCCACAGCATCACGATCACGATCGACGGCATCGACATCGACGGGCTCTGCAGCCAGGTGCTGGTCGGCACGCCGAGCTTGTCCAGCAGGGTGTTCGCCAGTCCCACTTGGGGATTGAGGATGAACTTCCACAGCGTGATGGTCGCGACCGCGGGCAGGACGACGGGCAGGTAAGCCAGCGTCCGCACGATCCGGACGCCCGCGAAGCGCTGGTTGCAGAACATCGCCAGGGCGAGCCCGATCGCCAGTGACAGCGGTACGTACAGGATCACCAGGTAGGCGGTGGCCCGCAGCGACGGCCAGAACGCGGGGTCGACGGTGAACAGCCGGCGGAAGTTGCCCAGGCCGACGAACACCGGATCGGTCAGGCCGTTGTACTTCGTCAGGGACAGGTAGAACGACCGGACCAGCGGATAGACCACGAAGACGGTGAACCCGACGATGGCCGGTGCGATGAACAGATACGCGGCCCTGGTATCGGATCCGGCGTTCCGGCTGAGGCCGCCCCCTCTCGTTCGGATCCGGCTCCGGCGTCCGTCACGATTCACTCCCGCCTCCTGGACGGTAACGTTTCCAAAGTTTACTGTGAGGTGACGATGCCGTGCCCTGAGAGGGAAGTCAACCCTGTGTCCGAAACGTTTCCAAAGCAATCCGGGTCTGCTCGGCCGACGATGATCGACGTGGCCAAGCGGGCCGGCGTGGGGTTGGGCACGGTGTCCCGGGTGGTGAACGGCGGCGCCGGCGTCCGGGACGAGACCGCCAGCCGGGTGCGGGCCGCGATCGACGAACTGGGGTTCCAGCGCAACGAGGTCGCCCGGGCGCTCCGGCCGGGCAAGAAGTCGTCCAGCCTCGCGCTGGTGCTCGGTGACCTGACCAACCCGTTCTACGCGACCATCGCGAAGGCCTCGCTCGAGGTGGCCGGGCAGGACGGTTTCGCGGTCGTGCTCGGCTCGGTCGACGAGGATCCCGAGGGGGAGCGGAGGGCGATCCAGGAGCTGATCGGGCGTCAGGTGGCCGGCTTGATGATCGTGCCGGACCAAGGGGATCACTCGTTCCTGGCCGGGGCCGGGGTACCGGTGGTGTTCGTGGACCGGCCGGCGCACGGGATCGAGGCCGACATCGTGATGGTCGACAACGAGGGCGGCGGCAAGCTGGCCACGGAACACCTGCTACGGCAGGGCCACGAACGGATCGCGATCCTGCTCGCGCCGTCGTACTACACGACCGGACGACGGTTGCGGGGCTATCGACGCGCTTGCCGCGCTGCCGGGGTCGAGGTCGACGAGAGTCTGGTCGTCCAGTTGCCCGAAGGAACTGCTGAGGCCGCGGAGAAGGCGACCCGCGAACTGATGCACCGCCCCGACGCACCGACCGCGTTGTTTGCCTCCACCAACTTCCTCACCGAGGGCGTCCTGCGCGCGCTGCGCGAAGTCACAGCGCCGCCTGGAGTTGGCGAGCCGGCAGTCGTCGGCTTCGACGACTTCCGCATGGCCGACATGTTGCCGACCCCTGTCACGGTCGTTGCCTCCGACATCGCCGAACTAGGCCGCACCGCCGCCCGCCTCCTCCTCGACCGAGCCTCGAAAACCGACACCCGCCCACCCCAACGCATCGTCCTCCCCTGCCAACTGATCCAACGCGGCTCAGGAGAGCTGGCGTTGCCGAAGTGATCAGCCACGTTGACGACCTGCCGGTCTACTACGAGTCCTTCGGCGAAGGCAGGCCGATCATCTTCCTGCCCGGCTGGGGAAACGCCAACGGCGAAGGCCGCGACATCCACGAGCCCGTCTTCGGCTCACACCCCGGTTGGCGACGCATCTACATCGACCCACCCGGCACCGGCCAAACACCGTCCCGCCCGTGGATCACCAACCAGGACGGCATGCTCGCCGTCCTGTCTCGCGCCGTCGACGACGTGGTGGGCGAAACCCCCTTCGCCCTCGCCGGTACGTCGGCCGGCGCGTTGCATGCTCGCGGCATCGTCCACCGCGACCCCGCCCGCATCCTCGGCCTGCTACTCCGCGTCCCCGGCGTGATCGTGGATCGCACGCAGCGAACGCTTCCTGCCGACGACCCAACGGTCTGGGACGCGGACTACCTCTCGGCTCTCCAGGTGAAACAAGACCTGTACTACGACCCGGCGGAGGCGATGGCCGACCTGGAGTTCCTCGGCGGCATCCAGAGTGACGTCTCGAAGTACCGGCTGAGCGTCGAGCCTCGGGCGCGACTCGAGGTGCCGACACTCATCGTCACCGGGCGGCAGGACACGATGACCGGGTACGCCGATGCTTGGCCGTTGGTGGATGACTACCCGCGCGCGACGTACGCAGTACTGGATCGGGCCGGGCATGATCTGCCGGTGGATGACGGCGGCTTGTATCAGGCCTTGGTTCGCGACTGGCTGACCCGGATGGAACAGCACCCAGGCGCTTGAGGGGCGGTGCGCCTGGGTGCTGGGTCCACTCAGAAGTTGGGCCAGGCCCAGCCGAGGTAGTTGGAGAAGTAGGGGAGTTTGGCCAGGCCGATGCCGCCTCTGACGCTGGTGGCCCAGAAGTAGCCGTCGCCGCGGGCGACGCCGACGTGGCCGTACGGAGCGGCCAGGTCCCAGAAGACCAGGGCGCCCTTGGGTGGGTTGAGGTCACCGCGATGGGCTACGCCGCGCGCCACCGCGTCGTTCCAGTCGGCCTTGGCCGAGGCCCAGATGCCGGTCTTGCCGTAGGAGTTCTCGGCCGCCATCTCGCAGTACCCCTGGAAAGCGGTCGAGCCGTTGCGGGCGGCGTACCAGGCGATGGCTTTGTCGGCGCGGGGGTTGTTCGTGCACAGCGGCGCGACCAGACCGCTGCTGCCGGTGTTGACGTAGGAGTCGGAGATGAAGCCCTTGCCGGGGATGTGGTCCCAGATCAGGCTGCGGCCGTACTTGCCGGTCACCGGTTCGCCGTAAACCTGGCAGTCGATCTGGACGGTGCCGTTCGGTTGAGTGCCGACCGCACCGAACGTGGTGGCGTTGCCGGAGCGGATGGTCACCCCGGTGCCGGAGTCGGTGACCACGGTGCCGGTGGCAGCGTGTGCCGGGAGGGCCGCGCCGCCGACGAGGGCGACGCCGCCGAGCAGGGCAGTGGCGGTGAGACGGGAGACGGTACGGAGGAGGGCGGTCCGCATGAGATTGTTCCCTTCTGGGAGAGTGCAACACTCGCAGGGAATCAGAGCGTGGCGGAGTTGTCGCAGTGGGCAACGATCCGCCCGCGCCGACTCAGAAGTTCGGCCAGGCCCAGCCGAGGTAGCTGGAGAAGTACGGCAAGCGGGCCTTGCCGATCCGGCCGTTCACGCTGGTGGCCCAGAAGGTGCCGTCCCCAACAGCCAGGCCGACGTGCCCGTAAGCGCTGATGTTCCAGAAGACGAGGGCGCCCCTCGGCGGGTTCAGGTCGCCTCGGTGAGCGACGCCGCGGCGTACGGCGTCGTTCCAGTTCGCAATGGCCGAGGCATAGATTCCGGTCCGGCCATAGGCATTCTCGACGGCCTTCTCGCAGTAACCCTGATAGGCGGTCGAACCGTTGCGGGCCGAGAACCAGGCGACCGCGTTGTCCGCCCTGGACTGCGGTACGGCGGTGACACTGGCAACCGTCGGCGCGGCGGGTGCCGGAGCGGCTTGCGCCGGCAGGACCGCACCGACGAGGGCGGCGGCGCCGGCCAGGGCGGTAATGGTGGCGCGGGCGAGGAAAGATTTCATGAGGTTTTCCTTTCGCTGCTTGGCGAATTCGAGCTGACCCGCAGACAATCAGACAGTGATCGCGTTGTCGCAGCGGGCAACCGGAAACTGAATAACCATCACTTGATAAAGTGTGTAGATTACTAACCGTGAGAGCGGGGAGTGCGGCGTGCGACCAGCTCAGGCTCGCTTCGTGATCGGCTGCCGGATGCGGGAGCTGCGGGAGGCCGCGGGCGTCCCGTTGACCAAGGCCGCTGTGCTGTCCGGCTGGGACAAGGGACACCTGTCCCGGGTCGAGCGCGGCCACACCAAACCGAGCCGCGAACTGATCGAGTGGTACGACGACTCCTTCGGTGCCGGCAGCGCGCTGGTGAACCAGTTGATGGAGCTCGACGCCGCAGTACGGGCCGGCAAGGACACCTCGATGCGGGACATGCGCCGGCGCGACTCGATGCCGCATCCGATGCTGCTGGGCGGTTCGGTTCCCGCTGATCACGACCCTGAGGACCGGGCAGAACTCGTGGGTGAGACCGTTCCCGACGGCACCCGGGTCTGCCGGGACGAGGAGTTCGAGAAGACCTGGCAGATCCGCAACAGCGGCGAGAGTCGCTGGCACGACCGCTGGCTGACCAGACAAGGAGCAGCCGGTACGCCGGGCTGGCTCCGCTCCCCGTCGCGCGCACGCCTGCCGGACGCAGTACCGGGGGAGATCGTGACGGTCCGGATGAGGTTGCAGGCGCCGTCCCAGATCGGTGCCTCGACGGCCTATTTCAAGATCACCGACGAAGCCGGCCGCCTCTACTATCCGGGGCTCGAGTCGCCGCCGCTCTACTGCACGATCTTCACTGTTTACGATCTGTAGTGCCCTGTGTCCGGAGTTATTTGGCGCTTGGGGCGCCCAGGCACGCACCTCACGGCACTTGACGAGCATCCACGATGCTCCGCATCGAGGAAACTCCTCAAGCACCGCGATGCACGCACCTGGACACCGCAATCACTCAAATAACTCCGAACACAGGGCACTAGCTGCGGGTTTGCCCTTGACGTAGCACCGAGGTTGGCCTGATCTCTGTTGCTGGAGGTCGTCGGGCGAATACGTTGCTGGTTTCCTGTCCGCCTGAACACAGGGAGACCTCAGCGTGCTCAGCCCTCGCAAGATCGCCACGGCAGCCGCCGTCGCGCTGGTAGTTCCGTTGCTCACCGCGACCACTGCCATCTCAGCCTCCGCTGCCGGTCCGAAGGATCCGCCGGTTCCTTCCATCCCGCAGCGTTATCTCGACCAGCCGATCACCTGGTCGGTCTGTTCGTTCGATGCCGCGGTCAAGCGGCTTTACCCGCAGGCGCCCACCACGAACTGCGCCAAGGTCAAGGTCCCGATGGACTGGGCCCACCCGGACGCGCACCCCGACATCGAGGTCGCCATCTCGCACAGCAAAGCGACCGGTACGTCGAAGGGCCTGATGACCACCAACCCGGGTGGCCCGGGTGGCGCCGGTCTCTCGCTGTCGGCCGCGCTGGCCGCCGAGAAGCCGCAGCTGTTCAGCGACTTCGACCTGGTCGGCTTCGACCCGCGAGGGTTCGGCCAGAGCACTCCGTTGCAGTGCATCACCACGGCCGAGGCGCTCAACGCGCTGCCGGTGACGCCGGACTACAAGGAGCGCACGAAGCTCACCCACCAGGTCGAGGTGGCCGAGGCCAAGCTGCAGGCCGACGCCTGCGCCGCGACGGAGTACGGTCAGTTCGTCAGCAGCCAGCAGACCGTCTACGACATGGACTTCGTCCGGGCCCTGTTCAAGGCGCGGCAGCTGAACTTCATCGGCTACAGCTACGGCACCTGGCTCGGCGGCTGGTACGCCGACACCTACCCGTCGCGGGTCGGGCGGTTCGTGCTCGACTCGAACATGGACTGGACCCACACCCAGTGGGACAACGTGAACTTCGACCCGTTCTCCGGCCAGCGCCGCCGCGACACCCAGCTGTTCCCCTGGATCGCCCGGCACGCCGACCAGATCACCGGACTCGGCAAGACGCCGGCCCAGGTGACCGCGAAGTACAACGGGATCCGCGCCTCGCTGACCACGCTGGTCAAGGCCGGTGAGAGCTCGGTCCGCGGTGACGACCTGGACGGCAAGATCTACAGCGCGATCTACGGCAACACCCGGTTCATCCGGGCCACGCTCGACATCCTGGTCGCCGACGAGTTCGCCAAGGCCCCGTCCGACTCGGGTGAGGTCGAGCTGGGACACGTCGACCGCGCCTGGGCCCGGCTCGCGCCGAACCTGCAGGCCTACGACACGCTCGCCGCGCTCCGTGCCCGGTACGGCGTGTCCGCGACCGCTTCGGCGGACCTGAAGGCGGCGACCCAGGTCGACTCGATGAAGAGTGTGATCGCCGATGCCCGCGCGGTCGCGGCGAAGGCGACGTCCGGTGACCAGCCGGTGAACCTCGGCGCGATCGGTACCACGGTCCGCTGCAACGACACCGCCTGGAACAAGGACCCGAAGTTCTACCTCAAGGAAGCCGACAAGATGGCGAAGAAGTACGACTTCTTCGGCTACATGAACGGCGTCCCGATGTGCGCGTTCTGGAAGTACGCGCCGCAGGACCGCACCCTCGACCTCAAGGGGTCGCCGCGGATGCTGATGGTCCAGGGCGAGCTCGACCCGGCGACGTCGTACGAGGGGGCCTGGCGGACGCACACCGACACCTCGGCCGCCACCCGGTTCGTGGCGATCGACGACGAGGGACAGCACGGTCAGTACGTCGGCTCGGCGTCGTCGTGCGCCGAGGCGATCGGTGACAAGTTCGTCTTCACCGGCGAACTGCCCGGCAAGAACCAGGTCTGCGGTACGACGCCGCTGCCCGAGGAACTGTCCGTCTACCCGGTCAGGGGTCCGGTGGACGGCAAGTCCGTGCACCTGCCGAAGTCGAAGGCCGGTAACACCAAGGTGAACCCCCTGCTCCAGCAGGCGATCGACACCGTCGCGGCGTCCGCGCTGCGGTAGTCAGAACGGTTTGCGGCTGGGGGCCCGTCCGTCCGGGCCCTCAGCTGTTCTCCGCGTCGATCTCCGCCTTGCGCTTGATCCAGCGCTCGGTGATGCCGTCGACCTCTTCCTGGATGAACTCGAGAAATCCCAAGGTGGCTCGAAGTCGCTGCTGCGACTCGCTGCCCTCGCCCGCGTTCTCCAGCATCCGCCTGATGATCTCCTCCCAGCGCACCAGCTGGCGGTCGCGCCGCATCATGCTCTGGTACCAGAAGTCGTCCTGGACGACGTAGATGTCGCGCCGGCTGCCGGGCTCCCGCTCCCGGCTGGCCATCCCCAGCTGCAGCAGGAATCGCACCGCGCCCGAGATCGCGGCCGGGCTGGCCTGCAGCTGCTCGGACAACTCGGCGGCCGTCATCCGGCCGCTCTCGCTGCCCAGGACGGCGGCGAAGATCCGGGCCGGCATCCGCGGCCAGCCGGAGTCGACGAGCACGTTGGCGAACTGCTCGGCGTACTGCCGGACGGCGGCCTCGTCGCGTGCTCTGGGTGCGCTCACCGGCCCATCATCTCCTGACATTCTCAAGATTCACAATTTTCTGAATGAAGTGTATGTTCTGAATTATGACATCAGCCATCGTGGTCTCCGGACTGCACAAGTCGTACGGCAGTACGCACGCCCTCGACGGTCTCGACCTGGAGGTCGCCACCGGAGAGGTGCACGGCTTTCTCGGCCCGAACGGCGCCGGGAAGTCCACCACCATCAGGGTCCTGCTCGGTCTGCTGAAGGGTGACGAGGGTGACGTGTCGCTGCTCGGCGGCGACCCCTGGCGCGACGCGGCCACGCTGCACCGGCGGCTGGCCTACGTCCCCGGTGACGTGAACCTGTGGCCGAACCTGACCGGCGGCGAGGTGATCGACCTGCTCGGCCGGTTGCGCGGCGGGCTGGACCCGAAGAAGCGCGACGACCTGCTGCGCCGCTTCGACCTCGACCCGACCAAGAAGGGCCGGACCTACTCCAAGGGCAACCGGCAGAAGGTCGCGCTGGTCGCCGCGCTCGCCTCCGACGTCGAGCTGCTGATCCTCGACGAACCCACCTCCGGCCTCGACCCGCTGATGGAAGAAGTCTTCCGCCAGTGCATCGAGGAGGAGCGCGGCCGCAACCGCACGGTGCTGCTGTCCAGCCACATCCTGTCCGAGGTCGAGGCGCTGTGTGACCGGATCAGCATCATCCGCCGCGGCAAGGTGGTCGAGACCGGCACGCTGGCCGACCTGCGGCACCTGACCCGCACGTCGATCCAGGCCGAGCTGGCCGGTTCGCCCAACGGACTGGCCCAGCTGCCCGGTGTCCACAGCCTCGACATCGAGGGCAACCGGGTGCGCTGCGAGGTCGACACCGCACAGCTCGACGGTGTGATGAAGCAGCTGTCGGCCAGCGGCATCAAGAGCCTGGTCGCCCAGCCGCCGACGCTGGAGGAGCTCTTCCTGCGGCACTACGAGGACGACGTCGCCGCGGCAACGGACTCGGTGGCGGCCGCGCGATGAACGACTTCGCTGGTACTGCGACCCTGGTGCGGCTCGCGCTCCGGCGCGACCGGGTGATCCTGCCGGTGTGGATCCTGGTCTTCGTCTCGATGGCCGCCGGCTCGGCCAAGGCGTCGATCGACCTCTACCCCGACGTGGCGTCGCGACTGCAAGCCGCTGAGACGTCGAACGCGTCACCGGCCCTGGTTTCCTTGTACGGAAGGATTTTCGACCCCACCTCGCTCGGCGCGCTCTCGTTGTTCAAGCTGACCGCGTTCGGCGCCCTGCTGGTCGGGCTGCTGGCTGCGATGCTCGTGGTCCGGCACACCCGAGCCGAGGAGGAGAGCGGCCGGCTGGAGCTGCTGAGCGCCGGAGTACTGGGCCGGTACGCCGCCCTCACGGCCGCGTTGATCGTCTCGGCCGCCACCGTGATCGTGCTGGGCCTGCTGACCGCGGTGAGCCTGATCGGGACCGGTCTGCCGGCGGGCGGCTCCTTCGCCTTCGGCCTCACCTGGATCTCGGCCGGCCTGGTCTTCGCCGGAGTCGGTGGGCTGACGGCCCAGCTGACCGAAGGCGCCCGGACCGCAAATGGCTTCACCGCGATCGTGCTGGGCGTCAGCTACGTACTGCGCGCTCTCGGCGACTCGGACGCGGACGGCGGCACCGGTTGGATCTCCTGGCTCTCGCCGATCGGCTGGGCCCAGCAGATCCGCCCGTACGCCGGTGATCGCTGGCTGGTCGCGTTGGCTCCGCTCGCCTTGCTGGTCGTTCTAGTGGCCGCTGCCTTCGCCTTGATCCGCCGTCGGGACGTTGGTGCCGGTCTGGTCCGGCCGCGGCCCGGTCCGGCGACTGCCGCGCCCTCGTTGCGGTCACCTCTGGCGCTGGCCTGGCGGCTGCATCGCGGGTCGCTGTTCGCGTGGGGGTTCGCCTTTCTGCTGCTGGGCTTGCTGGTCGGCAGCATCGCCTCCAACGTGGACGGGTTCGTCACGAGTGACGGCGCCAAGGAGCTGATGGAGAAACTCGGTGGCGTAAACGGCCTCACCGACGCGTTCCTCTCGACCGAGATGGGGATGATGGGGTTGCTCGCCTCGGCGTACGGGATCCAGGCGGCGCTCCGGCTCCGCTCCGAGGAGTCCGCTCTCCGGGCTGAGCCGCTGCTGGCAACGGGCGTCACGCGGTACCAGTGGCTGGCCAGCCACCTGCTGATGGCGCTGCTCGGCACCGGAGTACTGGTTCTCCTCGGTGGTCTCGGGTCCGGCATCTCCAGCGGTGCGTCGCTGGGGAACCTGGGTCGCCAACTGCCGCGGATGCTGGCCGCCGGCGCTGTCCAGTTGCCGGCGATCTGGCTGGTCACCGCGTTGGTGGTGCTCCTCTTCGGGCTGGCACCCAAGCTGGTCACGGTGGCGTGGGGCCTGTTCGGGGCGTTCCTGCTGATCGGGCAGTTCGGATCGCTCTTCGATTTGCCGCAAGGGGTGATGGACGTCTCGCCGTACGCGCACACGCCGCGCCTGCCCGGTGGTGAGTTCTCCGCCACACCGGTGGTGGTGCTCGCGGCGATCGGGCTGGGTCTGCTGCTGGTGGGGTCCGTCTCGTTCCGCCGACGGGACGTGGGCTGAGGACGGCTGCCGCTTACGATCACTGGGTGGAACTGCTGAGTGAGCGACCCGGTTCGTTCGTGGACTTCTGGACCGAGCGGCATCTGTGTGTGCTGAGCACGGTGCGCGCGGACGGGACCGTGCACGCGACACCGGTCGGCGCGACCGTGGACCTGAAGACCGGGATCGCGCGGGTGATCTGCTCGGGGACCTCGCACAAGGCCCGGCAGATCCGCGCGACCGGCTCGGCGGGTGCCGCGGTCGCGATCACGCAGGTGGACGGGCGGCGGTGGTCGACGCTGGAAGGGCGCGCGGTCCTGAGCGACGATCCCGAGAAGATCGCCGACGCCGTACGCCGCTACGCCGAGCGCTACCGCCAGCCGCGCGAGAACCCACAACGCGTGGTCCTGGAAATCACCATCACCAAGGTCCTCGGCAATGCCTGACCCGCTCACCGTCGTAGGCATCGGCGCCGACGGCTGGCCCAGCCTTTCGCCCAGTGCTCGCGAGGCGGTGCTGGCCGCCGATGTCCTGCTCGGCAGCACCCGTCAGTTGGCCTTGGTCCCGGACGGTGAGGTGAAGAAGGTTGCTTGGTCTTCGCCGTTGTCGGAGTCGTTGCCTGGGTTGCTGGCGGAGCATCGGGGGCGGCGGGTTTGTGTGTTGGCGAGTGGGGATCCGACGTTTCATGGGATCGGTACGACGTTGACGCGGATGCTGGGAGCTGATGCGGTGCGGGTGATTCCGCATCCGTCGAGTGTTTCGCTGGCTTGTGCTCGGTTGGGGTGGGCGCAGGAGCAGGTGCAGGTAGTCAGTCTCGTGGGGCATCCGCTTGAACTTGTGCAGCCGCACATCCAGCCCGGGCGGCGGTTGGTGGTGCTGAGTTGGGGCGCGCATACGCCGGCCGAGGTTGCCGGGATGCTGGTGGCTCGGGGGTACGGCGGGAGCGAGTTCACCGTCCTCGAGCAGCTGGGGTCGGCGGAGGAGCGGGTTCGCAGTACCAGGGCTGACGCTTGGGACCACGAGGTCGACGCGCTCAACGTGATCGGCGTGCTGTGCCGGCCGGACGACGGCGCGGAGTTGTTGTCGACGGCATCGGGTTTGCCGGATTCGGCGTACGAGAGTGATGGGCAGTTGACCAAGCGTGAGGTGCGTGCGGTCACCCTTTCGCGGCTCGCGCCCGTGCCTGGGCAGCTGCTCTGGGACGTCGGCGGCGGCGCGGGCAGCATCGCCATCGAATGGTTGCGCCATCACCCGAGTTGTCGCGCGGTCGCGATCGAGAAGGACCCGGATCGTGCCAAGCGACTCGACCGCAATGCAGCCACGCTCGGAGTCGCGGTCCGTACCGTCGTCGGTGCGGCCCCATCGTCGTTGGACGGGTTGGAGTCACCGGACGCCGTTTTCGTCGGTGGCGGCGCAACGGTGCCCGGTGTGATCGAGACCTGCTGGGAGGCGTTGCGGCCGGGTGGCCGGCTCGTCGTCAACGGCGTGACGCTGGAGACGGAGTCGCTGATCGCCCGCTGGTACGCCGAACTGGGTGGCGACCTCGTCCGCCTGGCCGTCCAGCGAGCTTCGGCGGTGGGCGGGATGACCGGCTGGCGTCCCGCGATGCCCGTGACGATCTGGAGCGTGACCAAGTGAGCCCCTCGACTCCGGACCGCCATGAGCCTGAGATGACCCTGCGACTCCCGACGGGCAGGAGCCTGCGATGACCGTGCACTTCATCGGCGCCGGCCCTGGTGCGGCCGACCTGATCACCGTCCGCGGCCGCGACCTGATCGCCGCCTCACCCGTCTGCCTGTACGCCGGTGCGCTCGTGCCCGTGGAACTCCTCGACCACTGCCCGGTCGGCGCTCGCAAGATCGACACGGCCTCGTTGAACCTCGACGAGATCCTCGCCGAACTGGTCGCTGCCCACTCGGCGGGCGCCGACGTCGCTCGGCTGCATTCCGGCGACCCGTCCGTCTTCAGCGCAATGGCCGAGCAGATGCGACGGCTGGACGCGTTGGGGATCCCGTACGACGTGACGCCCGGCGTACCGGCGTACGCGGCAGCGGCCGCTTCGCTGCGGCGGGAACTCACGGTCCCCGAGGTCGGCCAGACGGTCATCCTGACCCGGATCGCGGCGCGCGCAACCGCGATGCCGCCGGGGGAGGACCTGGCGACGCTCGGCTCGAGTCAGTCGACCCTGGTTCTGCACCTCGCCGTCCAGCACATCGAGCGAGTGGTGCAGGAGCTGACCCCCAACTACGGCGCCGACTGCGCGGTAGCCGTCGTCGCTCGCGCCTCCCGCGACGACGAGGTCATCCTCCGCGGCACCCTCGCCGACATCGCCGACCAGGTCCGCGCCGCCGGCATTCTCCGCACCGCCGTGATCATCGTCGGCAAAGTCCTTGCCGCCGACAACTTCCGCGACAGTCACCTGTACTCCACCACCCGCAGTCGTGCCTGACCGAATCCTGCTCCTCGGCGGCACGACCGAAGCTCGCCGACTGGCCGGCGAGTTGTCGTCCGAGTACGACGTGGTGTCGTCGCTGGCGGGCCGCGTCTCCGACCTGCGGTTGCCGGTGGGGGAGTCGCGGCAGGGCGGTTTCGGTGGCGTCGCAGGACTGACTCAATGGCTTGCTGAGCAAGGGATCGACGCAGTAGTCGACGCAACCCACCCCTTCGCCGCCACGATGACCGCCCACGCAGTAGCGGCCACCACCACCCTCAATCTCCCCCTCCTCGTACTACGCCGTCCCGGCTGGCAGCAACAACCCGAAGACACCTGGCACCGGACCCCAGACGCGCCAGCCGCCGCCACCCTCCTGCCAAAGCTGGGGCGCCGGGTCTTCCTCACCATCGGTCGGCAAGGGCTTGCCGCCTTTGCCGACACCGGTCTCTGGACGCTGGCCCGCTGTGTCGACCCACCTGACCCCGTACCGACCTGGTGCGAGCTGCTGCTGGATCGCGGCCCCTACAACCTGGCAGGCGAGCTGGAACTGCTGCGGAACCGGCAGATCGACGTACTGGTCACCAAGAACAGTGGTGGCGACATGACCGCCGCCAAGCTGACGGCCGCGCGCGAGCTCGGGATCCCGGTTGTGCTGATCGAGCGGCCGCCACTCCCGCCGGGGATCGACGTGGCGCACACCACAGGCGAAGTACGGGCCTGGCTCGCTGACCGGACCGGGTGATCTAGATTGTCGTTTCATGGGAATCCAGATCGCGCCCAGCATCCTGAACGCTGACTTCGCCAACCTCGCTGCCGAGGCGGCCGCGGTCTCCAACGCCGACTGGCTGCATGTCGACGTGATGGACAACCACTTCGTCCCGAACCTCACCCTCGGCCTGCCGGTGGTGGAGTCGCTGGCCAAGGCCGTCGCGCAGCCGATCGACTGCCACCTGATGATCGAGGACCCGGACCGCTGGGCGCCGGGGTACGTCGAAGCCGGCGCGGCCAGCGTCACCTTCCACGCCGAGGCCTGCCGGGCGCCGATCCGGACCGCCCGCGAGATCCGCGCCAAGGGCGCCCGCGCGGCGATGGCACTCAAGCCCGCCAGCCCGATCGAGCCCTACGAGGACATCCTGGTCGAGCTCGACATGATCCTGATCATGACGGTCGAGCCCGGGTTCGGCGGCCAGAAGTTCCTCGACGTGTGCCTGCCGAAGATCCGCCGGACCCGCGAGCTGATCAGCAAGCACGGCCTCGACATCTGGATCCAGATCGACGGCGGCGTCTCGACCGAGACGATCGAGCGCTGTGCCGACGCGGGCGCTGACGTCTTCGTCGCCGGTTCGGCGGTCTACAAGGCCGACGACCCCAACCTGATGGTCGACCAGCTCCGCACTCTGGCGGCCGGCGCGAGCAAGCTCGACGGGGGAGCGCGTTGATGAGTGAGCACAAGCCGGTGGAGAGCTGGCTCACCGACATGGACGGCGTGCTCGTGCACGAGGAGCGCGCGATCCCCGGGGCCAGTGAGTTCATCGGGTCGTTGCAGGCCTCGGGCAAGAAGTTCCTGGTGCTGACCAACAACTCGATCTTCACCCCTCGCGACCTGCGCGCCCGGTTGCTTGCCGGTGGCATCGATGTGCCCGAGCAGGCGATCTGGACGTCGGCGCTGGCCACCGCCCAGTTCCTGGACGACCAGCGACCGGGCGGTACGGCGTACGTGATCGGCGAGGCCGGCCTGACCACCGCGCTGCACGAGGTCGGCTACGTGTTGACCGAGCGCGCGCCGGACTACGTGGTGCTGGGGGAGACCCGGACGTACTCGTTCGAGGCGATCACCCGGGCGATCCGGCTGATCGCCGGCGGAGCGCGTTTCCTGGCCACCAACCCCGACCCGACCGGCCCGTCCACCGAGGGCCCGCTGCCCGCCACCGGTTCGGTCGCCGCGCTGATCACCCGCGCCACCGGCGTCGCGCCGTACTTCGTCGGCAAGCCCAACCCGCTGATGATGCGCAGCGCCCTGAACCGGATCGAGGCCCACTCCGAGACCTCGGTGATGATCGGGGACCGGATGGACACCGACATCATCAGCGGCCTCGAAGCCGGCCTGCGGAGCATCCTCGTTCTGTCCGGCTCCACCGGCGAACACGAGGTCGAACGCTTCCCCTACCGCCCGACGCGCATCGTCGAGTCCATCGCCGACGTGGTGCCGCTCATCGCCGCCATGTCCTGAAGCTGGTCAGGGACGACAGGCCAAGCGGAAGCCGTAGCCCTTGGCCTTGAGGGCTTTCAGGATGGCCGGCAGAGCGGCGACGGTTTGGCTGCGATCGCCGCCGCCGTCGTGGAAGAGGATCACCGAACCGTCCTGTACTGCGGTGAGCACGTGCTGGACGATCGCGGCCTGGCCGGGGCGGGTCCAGTCGCGGGAGTCGAGGGTCCACAGGACGAGCTTCTTGCCGAGCGCCGACGCGCGCTTCTTCACGACGCTGTTCGTGCCGCCGTACGGCGGTCGCAGGCAGCGTGGGGTGGTGTCCGTCTGCTCGAGGATGAGTCCGTCGGTGGCCTCGACCTGCTGCTGGAAGCTCGCCCAGGAGAGCTTGCGCAGATCGGGATGCGACCAGGTGTGGTTCTGCACGTCGTGCCCGCGATCGTGGACGCGCCGGGTCAGCTCCGGTGCCCTCTCCACCTCCTTGCCGACCGCGAAGAAGGTCGCCTTCGCGCCGTACTCGTCGAGGATGTCGAGGATCTTGGGCGTGAAGGCCGGATCCGGGCCGTCGTCGAAGGTCAGGGCGACGTACTTGGTCGGCGCCGGGGGCGGTGGCAGCGCGGCGACCGGCTTGCCGGCGTCCGGGCTGCACGCGGCGAGCGCGGCGAGGGCGGCGATCAGGGTCAGGGCGAGCGCCAGTACGGCGTACCGGCGGGCTTCGAGCGGCGGACGACTGCTCATGCGTGCTCTCCAACGTGGGTGGCCTCACTACCTCACGCACCCACCATCGGCGCGATCCCGGGGAAAACCGGGATCCACGCCGCTTCCGCGTCAACTACCACGGATACCGGACGCTCAGCTGCACCAGAGCGCGTAGAAGGTGTAGCCGCGCGCCTTGAGGGTTCTCAGGATGGTCGGCAGCGCGGCGACGGTCTGGCTCCGGTTGCCGCCGCCGTCGTGCATGAGCACCACTGAGCCGCTGCGCACTCTGGTGAGCACCCGCCGGGTGATCACCGAAGTACCGGGACGGGCCCAGTCGCCGGTATCCACCGACCACAACGTGACCCGTTTGCCGAGCGCGGCCGCCCGCTTGGCGACCACGCTGTTGGTGGCACCGTACGGCGGCCGGAGGCAGCGCGGGGTGTAGCCCGTCTGCCGCCGGAGAACTCGATCCGTCGACTGCACCTGCGACTTGAAGGTCGACCAGCGCACCTTGCGGAGATTCGGGTGCGACCAGGTGTGGTTCTGCACGCTGTGCCCGTACTGGTCGGCACGCCGGGTCAGGTACGGACGGCGCGCCGCGTTCTCGCCGATCTGGAAGAAGGTCGCCCGGACGCCGTAGCGCCGGAGGATGGCCAGGATCTGCGCAGTGCACTTCGGGTGCGGCCCGTCGTCGAAGGTGAGATACACGTACTTCGCCGCGGTCGCGGCCTGCGGCGCCAACGGGGCAGCCGCCGCCTGCGGTGCCATCGGGGCGGCGGTTGTGCTCACCGTGTGCTGCTCGGGTACCGCCTCCGCCGCGAGACCGGCGGTCAGGCCCAAACCGATGCCGAGCGCAACGGTTTGGGCCGGCAGACGAGGAAACATTGGTGCCCCCAGACGCCGATGGTGAAGACCTCGAAAGAAGGGTTCTCTCTCCACCATCGACCTGTTGGGCCGGAATTACTAGAGCACCTGCGAGAGAAACTGCCGCAGGCGTGGCGACTCGGCCGCCGTGAACAGCTGCTCCGGTACGCCGGACTCGACCACGACGCCACGATCCATGAACGCGACCTGATCGGACACTTGCCGCGCGAATCCCATCTCGTGCGTGACGACGATCATCGTCATCCCCGCTTGAGCCAAGTCGGCCATCAGGCCCAGCACGCCCTTCACCAGTTCCGGGTCGAGCGCCGAGGTCGCCTCGTCGAACAGCATCACCTCGGGTTTCATCGCCAGCGCCCGCGCGATCGCAACTCGTTGCTGCTGGCCACCGGAAAGGTTGCCTGGTCGCGCCGACTCCTTCTCCTTCAGACCGACCAGTTCGAGCTGCACGCGGGCCGCCTCGATCGCGCCCTCCGTGGTCAGCTTCTTGATCTTGCGCAGCGGCAGGGTGATGTTCTCCAGCACCGTCTTGTGCGGGAACAGGTTGAAGTGCTGGAACACCATCCCGATCCGCCTCCGCAACTCGTCCGGGTTGCTGCGTAGTACGGACTCGCCGCCGAGCTTGATGTCACCGGCGTCCGGTTCGAGCAACCGATTGGTGGCCCGCAGCAACGTCGACTTACCGGACCCGGACGGGCCGATCACACACGCGGTCTTGCCCGCCGGTACTACGAGGTCGACGCCGCGCAGGACCTTGTTGTTGCCAAAGGCAAGCTCGATGCCGGTGAGCTCCAGGCTCGCCGCGGCCTCAACGATGGTCGGCATGGGTGAGCTCCTCGACCTCGAGATCGGCGGGGCGGCCCTCACGCAGCCGCTTGTCGAAGTAGTTGACCAGGTGGGTCAACGGGACGGTGATGATCAGGTAGAAGATTCCTGCGAGCAGCAGGGGTGACAGGTTGCCGTTCGTCGCGGCGGAGTCCTGACCGATCCGGAACAGCTCGCGCTGACTGGCCAGCAAACCCAGGAAGTAGACCAGGCTGGACTCTTTGACCAAGGCGATGAACTGGTTCACCAGGGCCGGCAGGACCCGGCGTACGCCTTGTGGAATGACCACCAGCCGCATCCCGGAGGTGTAGCTGAAGCCGAGCGCCCGCGCTGCTTCCAGTTGGCCCTTCTCGACGCTCTGGATGCCGGAGCGGAAGATCTCACCGATGTAGGCGGCAGCGATCAGCGAGAGCGCGAGGATGCCCAGCGGGTACGGGTTCGGGCCCCACCAGTGCCGGGTGATCGGCGACAGTCCCTGGCCGATCAGCAGGATGGTCAGGATCGCCGGCAGGCCGCGGAAGATGTCGGTGTAGATCTTGGCCGGCCACCGCAGCCACCGCCGGCGGGACAGCCCCATCACCGCCACGATCATGCCGAGCACGGTGCCCAGCACGACCGAGGCGGCGGCGAGGATGAGGGTGTTGACCAGCCCCACCTTCAGCATCTCGGGCAGGACCGCCTTCATCGACTCCCAGTCGAGGAAGGTGTCTTTCAGAGTGGACCAGATGTCCATCTCAGCCGGCTGCGGGGGTGGCCGACGGCGCGGTGAACTTCACCGAGCCGCTGCCGGGCTTGAAGTTCACCGGAACCGCGCGACCCGGGTAGTACTGCTCGACCAGCTTGGTCCAGGTGCCGTCGGCAATCACCTCGTCGAGGGCCTTGTTGACGGCGTCGCGCAGTTTGTCGTTGCTCTTGGCCACCGCGAAGGCCATCGGGGCGTCGCTGAGCTCCTTGGCGGCCAGGATGACAGTGCCGCCACCTTGCTCCTTGGCCATCTTCTCGCCGATCTCGGCGGGGGAGACCCAGGCGTCGGCGGTGCCCGCCTTGAGCTGGCCGAGTGCGGCGTTGTAGTTCGGCACCCGGACCGGGTTCAGCTGCTTCTGGGTGGCGTAGTCGTCCTGGACGGTGCCCTGGACGACGACCACCCGCTTGCCGCCGAGCTGGTCGAAACTCTTGATACCGGAGGTCTTGGTGGTGTTCAGGCCGAGGTAGCCGAAGTCGTAGCCATTGCTGAAGGCAACCGTCTTCTTGCGCGCCTCGGTGACCGTGATGGACGAGCTGCCGAGGTCGAACTGGCCGCCGTTGACCTGCGAGAGCAGGGCGGAGAAGTCGGTGCCGACGAACTCGGGCTTCAGGTTCAGCTTCGCCGCGACCGCGGTGATCAGGTCGTTGTCGAAGCCGGTGAACTTGCCGTCCTTGACGTAGACGTTGGGCGGCGCGTCGGTGAGCGTACCGATCCGCAGCGTGCCCGCCTGGAGCAGGCCGAGATCGGGGCCGGAGGCATCGGACTTGTCGTCGCTGCCGCAGGCTGCCAGCGCGACGGCCAGGGTGACGGCCGTACCGAGAGCGGCGAGGCGGCGGAAGGCGCTGATGGCGCGCACAGGTGTCTCCTTAGAACCAGGGTGTTCGGGTCTCGGTGGGGGTGACCCACCACCCGACGCTAACGCCGCCTGACGCGCACGAATTCCACCCGGACAACGGATGAGACGACGCCGGAATGTCTACCTAGTCCGTGATATATGAGTCAGCGGTGGCGCTCGTAGTGGGCCACGGCGTCGTCGGTCCGGCCGGTGCCGTAGGTGAGGAGGAGCTCGGCGAGGCCGGGGGATTCGGTGGCGATCAGCTCCGCGGCCCGCTGGACTTCGCCGGCCGAGGCGACACCGCGGATGAGGTCCTGGATCTCCCGTACTACGCTGCGCGGGTCCGGGCGTGAGGTGCTTGCTGCGGGCATCGAGTTCGGCGGGGCGGTGGCCGGTGTCGATCGGGTGAACGCGCCGGTGCTGCCGCGAATGTCGTCCAGCTCCATCGCGATCTGTGGCTCCGCGATCCCTTCCTCGTTGACGCGGTGCACGAGCAGATCGAGCCGCTGGAGTCGCGACACCACGGCCGGGTTGCCGATTTTGACTCGCTGGCCGCTCATCAGTTGCGACAGCATGGGTGCGGACAGGCCGATCGCCTCGGCGAGCCGGGCCTGGGTCAGGCCGAGGGTGCCGGCGATCCGGCGCATCAGCACGCCGAGCGGTTCGCCGTACAGTTCCGTCTGCTGCCGCAGGTTCTGCTCGGTCTGCTCCACGCCTCCATCTTCGCACCAGCGAACGCGCAAAGCCAGGCTGAGCTGACTTGACATTCGCTATTGCAAACAGCAAAGATTGCGATAGCGAATTCACCTGGAGGAAGAACATGACCCGAACGAAGGGCCCTCGCCGCCTCGCGGCCCTCGTCCTGCTCGCCGCCGTGGTCCTGGCGTGGCTACCGACCGGGGCCGCGCACGCCGATCCCGAGCCGGGCGACAGCGGCAAATTGGTGCTGGTGCTCGACTCGTCGGGTTCGATGAAGGAGCCGGCCGGTGACGGCAAGACGAAGATCGTCGCGGCCCGGACGGCTTTGACCCAGGTCGTGGGCAAGCTGCCCGAGACTTCGCAGGTCGGTCTGCGGGTTTACGGCGCGACGGTGTTCAAACGCAGTCAGCCAGGCGCGTGCACGGACACCCAGTTGACCGTCCCGATCGGGACCGGCAACCGGCCCCAGTTGCTCACCGCCATCTCGGCGTACAAGCCCTTTGGTGAGACGCCCATCGGATACGCGCTGCAGCAGGCGGCGAAGGATCTCGGGCCGACCGGCCAGCGCACGATCGTGCTCGTCTCGGACGGCGAGGCCACCTGCGCACCGGAGCCGTGCGTGGTCGCCCAGGAGATCGCCAAGCAGGGCATCGACCTGAAGATCGACGTGGTCGGGTTCCGGGTCGGCGCGAAGGCGCGCAGCCAGTTGCAGTGTGTTGCCCGTGCGGGCCGCGGCGACTACTACGACGCCGACTCCACGATCGACCTCGAGGCCGGCCTGGATCGCCTGTCCACCCGCGCCTTCCGGCCGTTCCGCATCTCCGGGACGCCGGTGCAGGGCGCGCCGCAGCAGGAGGGCGCACCGGTGCTTGCCCCCGGCCACTACTCGGACACGTTCAACGGCGCGGCCGCGAAGTACTACGTGGTGAAGCGGACCATCCCCGGCTCGACGCTGCGAGCTGGTGTCAGCTTCCGGCGGCCGTCGGGTGGCAGCCTGGTCATCCAGACAGAGGTCAAGCTCAACACCACCGACGGCAAGAACTGCGGCTGGAGCTACCCCCGCGCCTTCGAAGGCCACCAGGGCCTTGCGACCGGTACTGCGTCGAGCTGGTCCGACTGGCGGAAGGAGTGCGCTGAGTCCGACCAGATGGTCCTCACGGTCTCACCGGGCAAGGACTACCGCGAACTCGCGGCCGTCCCGTACGAACTGCGGATCGACGAGGAGCCACCGGTGACGTCGACCACGAACCTCCCGGCCGGTGCCGGCGACCCGGTGTGGGTCTCGATGCCCGGGTCCACCCCGCGCGAGATCGTTCCGGGCTCCAGCTTCGCCGACGCGCCGGTACTGGAGCCGGGCAGCTACAAGACCACGCTGATGCCGGGCGAGATGCAGCTCTACAAGGTCAAGGCGGACTGGGGCCAACGGATCCAGGCGCAGGTCACCGTGCCCCAACTCGGCGGCGCGACCGCCGAGGCCCTCGGCATGATCCGGTACGTCGACACCGCGCTGATCTCGCCGATCGGTGAAGACGTGTACGCCGTCTTCGCCAAGAAGACACCGGGAACGGGCAAGCGCGGCGTACTCACCAAGCAGGGGATCGTGCACGGGATCACCACCAAGGAGATCCGCTACCTGAACCGCAACGGCCCCAACAACCAGGACCAGGGAACGTCGACGCCGGGCGAGTACTACGTCGCCGTCGGGCTCAGCCGGAAAGACGAGGACAAGGCGTTCACGATCCCGATGACCCTGACCATCGGGCTCCAGGGAACCGCGGGCACGGGGCGCCCGGAGTACGCCGACGGCGCGACACCGGTAACGGGCGACTCTGTAACCCCAACCCCGACCTCAACTCCTGACTCAACCGCAACCGCAGCCCCTCCCAACGAAAAGCCCGAAGCCGGCGGCCCCATCAAGAACACCAGCGACACCCCTTCCGCCGACGGTGTGCCGGTAACCCTGATCGCCGCCCTAGCCGGCGGGGCCCTACTCCTCCTACTGCTAGGCACCTGGGCAACCCTCCGCCTCCGCAAGCCGCCTGCACCGCCTCTCCGCTGACAGGCCTCCTGACCGCGCCCGGCTGTCCCCTCCAGCCGGGCGCGCCTGCCTTCCGGGTTCCGGTACCTTCTTGCGGGTGGAGGCGTTCGCTGGGCGGTACGTGCTGATCGATCTGGTCGGTACTGGTGGGATGGGATCGGTGTGGCGGGCGTGGGACCTGCGGCGTAAGGGATATGTCGCCGCGAAGGTGCTCGGGCAGCACGATGCGGCGACCCTCTTGCGGTTCGTGCGGGAGCAGTCGTTGCGGATCGAGCATCCTCATGTGGTGGCGCCGCATGGGTGGGCTGCGGATGACGACAAGGTTGTGTTCGCGATGGACCTGGTCCGCGGCGGCTCGGTCGCCACTCTGCTCGGTGATCACGGCCCGCTGCCGGCGTCGTACGTCGCGGTGCTGATCGATCAGCTGCTGCACGGGTTGTCGGCGGTTCACGCGGCTGGCATCGTCCATCGCGACCTGAAGCCGGCCAACCTGTTGCTAGACGCAACTGGCACCGCGACACCACGCCTGCGACTCTCGGATTTCGGCATCGCCGGCCTGGTTGGCGAGCCGAGGATGACGCGCCACAGCACGATCCTCGGCACGCCCGGCTACATCGCACCGGAACAGCTAGCAGGCGCAGACCCGGACCCCCGCCAAGACCTCTACACCGTAGGCGCAGTAGCCGCCGAACTCCTCACCGGCGAGCGCCCCGGAATCAATGGCGACCTACCCACCGGCGAAGCAGACAACCCGCTGTGGGACCTGATCCGCCTGCTCACGATGGAAGATCCAGAGAACCGACCCGCATCAGCCGCCGCCGCTGGTCGCCTACTCGCGCAGACCACCCTGATCCCCCCACCCACCACCACCCCGTGGACCACTAACCCAGACCCACCCGAAGTCTTCAACCAACTCCCACCCCTCCCACCCCCCTGGACCCCCACCGGCCCCACCCCACCCCAAGCCAAGCAGACACCTGCATTTGCTCCGCCTGTGGAGGCACCTTCGGTGGGTCCGGCTGGGCCGTCGGGTGGGCAGGCACATGCGGTTGCTCCGGCTGAAGCTGCCGGGCAGGTACCTGCGGTTGGTTCGGGTGGGTCTGCTGCTGGGCAGGCGTCTGCGGTGGCGCCGACGGGAGGTGGTGGCGGGCGCGGGTTGGTGTGGGTGGCGGTTGGGAGTTTTGGGGGTGCGGCTGGGCTGCTTGGGGTGGCTGTCTGGCTTCTTCTGCGGGGTTAGTTCGAGGCGCGGAGGGTGCGCATTTTGGAGCGGGCTCCGCAGGTGTTCATGGAGCACCAGCGGCGGCGGTGGCCGCGGCTGGTGTCTAGGAAGAGGAGGGTGCAGGTGGAGTCCTCGCACTCGCGGATCGACTCCACGTCCGGGCCGGTCAGTAGGTCGATGCCGTCGCGGGCGACGGCGGCTAGTACTGCGGAAATTGTCGGTGTCGGGTCGTCTCGGTGTAGCGCGCCCGAGTGGATCGCGAGACCCGGCACCGGGGTTGGGTGAGCGGCCCAGTGGTTGACGATTTCGACGTCGGCCGGCTGCGCGGATACCCGTCCGAGCGCCGACATCGTCAACCTGTAAAGGGCTTCCCGCAAGGCCCGAGCCGCCTCCAGATCGGCCGGCCCAGGGGAAAGCGCCCGGGGAGCCGCCGGGTCAGCCGGGGCCGCGAGGCCGGCTAGTTGGGACCAGCGGGTTAGGTCTTGTGGGGTGCGTAGGCGTTCTAGTGGGGTCGTGTTGCGTTTGCCGAGGGTGCCTAGGAAGTTGAGGGCCGGGCGGCCGCCGATGAAGGGGAAGGCGAGTAGGTCGACGGTCATCAGTTCGCCTGGGGACCCGCCTGGCTGCGGGCGCTTGCCAGTTCGTACAGGATGGTGTTGACCGGGGTCGGGGTTCCGGTTTGCCGGCCGAGGCGGACGACGGCGCCGGTCCAGGCTTCCAGCTCTGAAGGCTTTCCGGCCTTGATATCGCGTTGCAGCGAAGTCGTCCCGGCCTCTGGCAAGCTGTCGAGGAACGCCAAAGTGTTGTCCAAGGCATCAGCCGGCAGCTCGACTCCGGTCGCCTTCGCGACCTGCTTGATCTCGTTCATGCTGTCGACGATCAACTGCCTGAGCCCGGGACGACCGCGCAGTACGCCGAACGGTGCGTCGGCGAGCGTGGCGACCGCGCCGAATGATCCCAGCGCGAGGAACTTGCTCCACAGCGCCACCCAGACATCAGCCGGTACGACGGCGGTCAGCTTCGAGGCCTGCAGCGCGTCGCGCAGCCGCTCGACCCGCTCGCTTACCCGGTTGTCCCACTCGCCGAACGTCAGCTTCGCCGGCCCGCCGATGTGCCGCACCCGTCCCGGCCCGTCGAGGAACGCGATGATCTCGACAGCCCCCGGCAGTACGGCGTCCTGCCCAACGGCATCGGCCACCTCGCGCGGCGCCTCGACCCCGTTCTGCGTGGTGACGACCGCGGTCCCAGGGCCCACCAGCGGCTGCAGCGACTTGATCGCCTCCCCGAGCTGCCACGTCTTCACGCCCAGCAACACGTAGTCGACCTCACCGATCTCCGCCGGGTCATCAGTCGCCACCACCGATCCCACAGAGAAATCACCCGCGACGCTCTCGACCACCAGCCCGTCCCGGCGCAACGCGGCCAGTTGCTCACCCCGCGCCACAAACCTCACGTCGTAGCCGGCCTCGGCCAACCGCCCACCGAAGTACCCGCCAACGCCACCCGCACCCAGCACCGCGATCCTCAGAGTCATGCGGCGATGTTACCGCTCAAACCGGTAACTGCCTACCCGGGGAGTCGAGTACTGCGAAGCCGCCCACGCTGACCATGCCGGCCGGTGTGATGTCCTGCACGCGGACCTGGATCTCGGAGGCCCGGCCGTGCTGGACGACGAGATCTCTGCCGAGCGATTGAGCGAGGACCATCGACGCGGAACCGCAGGCTTCGTCTTCGGGCTTGCCTTCGCTCGGGGCGAACTGGCGGGCTCGGACCCGGCCGCGGTTCTCGTCGATCCAGGCCCAGACCTGCACCGGCTCGTCGGCTGGAGGCCCGGGGATGGCATCCACGTCCGCCGGTTCAGGCACCTGCCGGTGACGGTCGTTCGGCGACCAACTTGCGGGAGCCTGGGCCCACCGTCGTCCGTCATCGTCGGACCACACCGCCACCGGCCCGGTGGGGAGGAGGAGTTGCGTGCCCGACCATCCGATCGACGCGAGGACTTCGAGCACGCCGAGCGTCGTATGAGCGACGAAACGACGCGGCATCATCCGGTTGTGCAGCACGTACTGCCTGGTCGATGGATCCACGAACGCCGTACCAGGCTCCGCCACGCTTGCGGCGAGACGCTGCCGGGCTTCCTCGTCCGGCCACTCGTCCGTCGCCAGCAGGTGAATCCGGAAGCCGTTGCCTCCCCGTCGGTCGGGGCCGGTGAATGATCGTCCTGCGAAGGTCTGCACGGCCAGCAGGCTATTTCAGGATGTGACCCAGGTCGTTGTGGGATTCGCCGGGCGTGGCACACTTCAAGTACGAGTGAACCCACTCGCGTGCTCCGGGGTCGGTGTAATTCCGAGCCGGCGGTGACAGTCCGCGACCCGGCCGTAGCAACATCTCGGCCGGTTGACCTGGTGGAATTCCAGGACCGACGGTGAAAGTCCGGATGGGAGGCGCACGCGATCGGCGGGTGCGCTCCGGCGTCCGGGCGCGGCTGAGAGCCAACCGTCTCCCGAGCGACGGGTCCGCGCGTGCGCCGGTTGTCATGGCCCCGGTGTGCGTCCGTGACAACGAGGGACCTGTCAGTGAAGAACGCCTCGCCGATCGACATCGCCTGGATGCGTCGTGCCGTCGAGCTGGCCGCGCACGGTATCGGCTCCACCCATCCGAACCCGGTCGTCGGCTGTGTCATCACCGCCCGCGACGGGCACCCGGTCGGCGAAGGGTTCCACGCCTATCCGGGTGGCCCGCACGCCGAGGTCGAGGCGCTCGCGATGGCCGGCGACCGCGCCCGCGGCGGTACGGCGTACGTGACGCTCGAGCCGTGTAACCACACCGGCCGGACCGGGCCGTGCTCGGATGCGCTGATCGCGGCCGGGATCGCGCGGGTCGTGTACGCCGTACCGGATCCGAACAAGCAGGCCGCTGGTGGCGCCGAGAAGCTCGAGTCCAAGAACATCCGGGTGGAACAAGGCGTGCTTCAGGACGAGGCCGAGGCTGTGAACCACGTCTGGCTGCACAGTGTGCGCCAGGGCCGCCCGTTCGTCACCTGGAAGTTCGCCACCACGCTCGACGGGCGCTCGGCCGCGCCGGACCGGTCGAGCAAGTGGATCACCGGCCCGCTCGCCCGCGCCGACGTGCACAAGAAGCGGGCCGAGTGCGATGCGATTGCCGTCGGCACCCAAACCGTGCTGACCGACGACCCCGAGCTGACCGTCCGCGACGAGCAGGACCGCCCGGCCGCCCGGCAGCCGCTGCGGGTCGTGGTCGGCGATCGGCCGATCCCGCTGACCGCCAGGGTCCGCAACGACCGCGCCGAGACCCTGCTGCTGCCCACGCACGACCCCGCCGAGGTGTTGCGTCAGCTCGACGACCACCAGATCCGCCACCTCTGGCTCGAAGGCGGCCCGACGCTGGCCGCCGCGTTCCTGCGCGCCGGCCTGGTCGACCAGATCGTCGCGTACGTCGCGCCGGCGTTCCTCGGCTCCGGCTTCGCCGCGATCGGCGACCTCGGCGCGGAATCGATCGACCACCTCAAACGGTTTCACCTTGCGGACGTGGCCCGTCTCGGCGACGACGTCCGGCTCACCCTGACTCCCCTGGGAGGGAAGTAGATGTTCACCGGAATCATCGAAGAACTCGGCACGGTCGAGTCCCTGGACCTGCTCGACGGCGACGCCGCGCGGCTCACCATCCGCGGACCGAAAGTGACCGAGGACGCCGGGCACGGTGACTCGATCTCGGTGAACGGCTGTTGCCTCACGGTGATCGAGCACGGCGACGGCACCTTCACTGCCGACGTGATGCGCGAGACGCTGCAACGCACCAGTCTCGGCAGCGTCGAGAAGGGCTCGAAGGTCAACCTCGAGCGCGCGGTCGCCGCCCATGCCCGGCTGGGCGGCCACATCGTCCAGGGTCACGTCGACGGCGTCGGCACGATCGCGAGCCGCGAACCCGCCGAGCACTGGGAGCTGGTCCGGATCGCGGCGCCGGCCGAGATTCTCCGGTACGTCGCGGAGAAGGGCTCGATCGCCGTCGACGGCGTCTCGCTCACGGTCACCGATGTGGACGACGCCACCGGGACCTTCGGGATCAGCCTGATCCCGACCACGCTCGAGCTGACCGTGCTGGGGCAGAACAAGATCGGCGACACCGTCAACCTCGAGGTCGACGTGATCGCCAAGTACGTCGAGCGGCTGCTCACCGCGAGCGCGCAGCCCGGACAGGCCGGAGGCATCGCATGAACTTCTTCGACTGGTTGCTGCACTCGCAGGTCACCATCGGTGGATCGCCGGTGCTGGTTCGCGAGATCGTCGGCAACGTCTTCGGGCTGGGCAGCGCGCTGTTCGGCATGCGCCGGCTGGTCGCGGCCTGGCCGGTCGGCATCGTCGGCAACGTTCTGCTGTTCACCGTTTTTGTCGGTGGACTGTTCGACAACCCGCAGGACAAGGACCTTTGGGGCCAGGCCGGACGGCAGGTCTTCTTCGCGCTCGTCAGCCTCTACGGCTGGTACCGCTGGTACCAGACCCGGCACGGCGGCGCGGCGACCGGAGTACAGCCGCGGTGGGCGACGGCTCGTCAGCGGCTCGAGTTGCTGGGCGCCGCGGTCGTCCTCTACGCGATCGCGTACCCGGTACTGAAGGCTCTGGGCTCGTGGGGACCGCAGTGGGACGCGTGGATCCTGACCGGCTCCATCCTGGCGACGTACGGGATGGCGCGGGGGTACGTCGAGTTCTGGCTGATCTGGATCGCGGTGGACGTCGTCGGCGTACCGCTGCTGGTGCAGGCGAAGTTCTACCCGTCGGCGACCATGTACGTCGTCTACGGGCTGTTCTGTGTCCTCGGGTTCGCCTCGTGGTGGCGGATCCAGAATCGCGAGGCGGCCACCCCGGCCACTCCTGAGCCAGTGACGGTGGG
The DNA here is from genome assembly GCF_040639475.1 of Kribbella sp. NPDC023855. Classification (NCBI taxonomy): domain Bacteria; kingdom Bacillati; phylum Actinomycetota; class Actinomycetes; order Propionibacteriales; family Kribbellaceae; genus Kribbella; species Kribbella sp. NPDC023855. The sequence continues at coordinate 31,527 of NZ_JBFAAA010000009.1, read as the reverse complement.
CTGACCGATGGGCGAGGTACTGAAGCTCGACACGATCGAGCACGCGATCGACGAGATCCGGGCCGGCCGGCCGGTCATCGTGGTCGACGACGAGGACCGCGAGAACGAGGGCGACCTGGTCTTCGCGGCCTCCAAGGCGACTCCGGAGCTGCTGGCCTTCCTGATCCGCTACAGCTCCGGCGTTGTCTGCGTCCCGATGGAGGCCGCCGAGCTCGACCGGCTGGGCATCCCGTTGATGACACCGCACAACCGCGAGCGGCTGCGGACGGCGTACACGATCTCGGTGGATGCCCGCGACAACGTCACCACCGGCATCTCGGCAGCGGACCGGGCCCGGACTATCCGGGTGCTGGCCGACTCGGCGTCGGAGTCGTATGACCTGGTGCAGCCGGGACATATCTTCCCGCTGCGGGCGCGCGAAGGCGGCGTACTCGTGCGGCCGGGTCACACCGAGGCCTCGCTGGATCTCGCCCGGCTGGCCGGTCTCCGGCCGTCCGCGGTGATCGCCGAGCTGGTGAACGACGACGGCACGATGAAGCGTGGCGCCGACCTGCGCACGTTCGCCGACGAACACGGCCTGGTGCTGGTCTCGATCGAGGACCTGATCCGGTACCGGCGACGGACCGAGAGCCAGATCGAGCGCGTCGCGACCACAACCCTGCCCACCCGGTACGGCGATTTTGTTGCCCACGGCTACCGGAACACCGTTGACGGGTCGGAACAACTCGCCCTGGTCCGCGGCGAGCTCGGTGATGGGCCGACCCTGGTCCGGCTGCACTCGGAATGCCTGACCGGTGACGTGTTCGGCTCGCTGCGCTGCGACTGCGGTCCGCAGCTCGACGAGGCGATGCGCCAGGTCGCGGCCGAAGGCGGCGTGGTGGTCTACCTGCGCGGCCACGAAGGTCGTGGGATCGGGCTGTTGCACAAACTGCAGGCGTACGAGTTGCAGGACGCGGGCCGCGACACGGTCGACGCGAACCTGGACCTCGGCCTGCCCGCCGACGCGCGCGACTACGGCACCGGCGCGCAGATCCTGGCCGACCTCGGCATCACGTCGGTGAAGTTGCTGACCAACAACCCGGCCAAGCTGGCCGGCGTCCAGGGGTACGGGATCGACGTGATCGAGCGCCTCGGGATCTCGATCGACCCGACCGAGCACAATCTGCGGTACCTGCGGACCAAACGCGACCGGATGGGCCACCACCTGCCCACCGGCACAGACGAGAACGGAGCCGGCTGATGTCGGGCAGCGGAGCACCCATCATCGAGATCCCGCGAGCTGAAGGGGCCCGGGTGGCGGTCGTCGCCGCCCAGTGGCATCCGCAGGTCACCGACTCCCTGGTCGCCGGCGCCGAGCGCGCACTGGCCGACTCCGGCGTCACCGACTACAAGGTCGTCCGGGTGCCGGGCTCCTTCGAGCTCCCGGTCGCCGCCTTGCACGCCGCCAAGAGCGGGTACGACGCGGTGGTCGCGCTGGGCGTGGTGATCCGTGGGGACACTCCGCACTTCGAGTACGTCTGCCAGGCGGCGACCGAGGGGCTGATGCGGGTCGCCATGGATACCGGCGTACCGGTCGGGTTCGGGCTGCTCACCTGTGACAACGACCCGCAGGCGCTCGACCGGGCCGGTCTGCCGGACAGCCGGGAGGACAAGGGCTACGAGTCCGCCCAGGCCGCGCTGTCCACGTTGCTCGCGGCCCGGGCGCTGCAGAACGCTAGCGGCTGACAGTGGTCTCCTGCTGCATCCACGAGAGCTTCTCGGGGTTGCGGACGTAGTACAGGCCGCTGATGAGGCCCTCCTCGACGAGGAGGGCCATCACGCCGTCCAGCTCGCCGTCGAGGTAGACGGCGACCGCCGGGCTGCCGTTGACCTGGACCGGTTCGACCGTCAGCTGGCTGGTGACCCGGCCCAGGCCGCCCATCATCAGGCGTCCGACCTTGTCGGCGCCCAGGATCGGGCGCTGGACGGTCTGCTTGATCCCGCCGCCGTCGCCGAGCAGGACGACGTCCGGCGCGAGGATCTCGATCAGACCTTGCAGATCGCCGGTGGTGACCGCCTTCTGGAACGCCGCGACGGCGCCTTTCGACTCGGCGGCAGACACCACCCCGCGGGGCCGGCGGGCGGCGACGTGGTTGCGTGCCCGGTGCGCGATCTGGCGGACCGCGGCCGGGGTCTTGCCGACGGCTTCCGCGATCTCGTCGTACTCGAGCGCGAAGACATCGCGCAGCACGAAGACCGCCCGCTCGGTCGGCGTGAGGGTTTCGAGGACCAGCAGCATCGCCATCGAGACGCTGTCGGACAGCTCGACGTCGTCCGCCACGTCGGGCGCGGTCAGCAGCGGCTCGGGCAGCCAGGAGCCGACGTACGACTCCTTGCGCCGGCCGAGCGACCGCAGTTTGTTGAGCGCCTGCCGGGTGGTGATCCGGACCAGGTACGCGCGGTGCTCCCGCACGGTCTCGAGGTCGACCTTCGCCCAGCGCAGCCAGGTCTCCTGCAGGACGTCCTCCGCATCCGTGGCCGAGCCGAGCATCTCGTAGGCAACGGTGAAGAGCAGATTGCGGTGGGCAACGAATGCCTCGGTCGCGGAGTCCATCTGCGTGCTCCTGTCTGATCGCACTGGCCGGGGGTCAGTCACCAGACACCGGCCGGTGCCGCCTTGTGACAAGTGTGCCGCGTGGTCCACGTCACGTGGTCAGGCCGTCACAGGAAGCGGCTGGGTGGTGCCTTGTGGTCAGCAAACACAATCACCCAAGGAGTGCACGATGGAAGCTCGTCTGAACCTGATGACCAACCCGGCAACCGGGAAGCTCATGAAGCACTTCATCGCGATGCACCGGATCATCAGCGAATCGTCGGTGCCCGCCACCACCCAGCACCTGGTCACGCTGCGCGCCAGCCAGATCAACGGCTGCAGCGTCTGCACCGACATGCACTCGAAGGACGCGTTGCACGCCGGCGAGACGCAGGACCGGCTCAACCTGGTCGCGGCCTGGCGGGAGGCCGGCGCGTTCACCGAGGCCGAACGCGCGGCGCTGGAGCTGACCGAGCAGGGCACCCGGGTCGCCGACGCGGCCGGTGGGGTCAGCGACGACGTGTGGGCGAATGCCGCCAAGTACTACGACGAGGACCAGCTCGCCACCCTGGTCTGCCTGATCAGCCTGATCAACACGGCCAACCGGCTCAACATCATCGTCCAGCAGCCCGTCGGCAACTACCAGCCCGGCATGCTGCACTGACCGGCCCCGCGACCTGGGCTGACCGGCCCGGCCAGCTGCACTGACCGGGCCGGCGACCTGGCACGGTCAGGCGATGCGCGTGTGGCGCATCTTCCAGTTGCTGTGCCAGGTCTTGCCGCCGTCGGTGGAGAAGAACTGCTCCCAGTTCGACTGCTCGGCGCCGGGCGTCCAGACGAAGCGGACGTCGATCGGCCGGCCTTCCCAGGTGTCCGGGCCCTCGAAGATGCCGATGCCGTCCTCGGTGAAGGCGCCGATGACCGGTGACTCGAGCTTGCCCCGCAGGCTGTTGATCCAATGGATGGACCAGGTCTTGGTGGTGGGGTTGTAGAGCCTGAGCGTCGCGCCGCGGAAACCCTCGGACGGGTACCAGCCCTCGTCGAAGCTGATCGAGCCGTCGAAGTACGTGAAGGCCTTCAGCTTCGACTCGAGCTGGTACCACTCGGCCGGCTCGCCCAGCGGCGGCCGCCGGCGTTCGTTGTGCATGTCCCACTCGCCGACCTGGAAGTCGAAGTCGCCGGTCACCTTCGGGATGTCGACCCGCGGCGGGGCGGTGTCGCGACGGGTGAAGTCCATCGTCCAGTTGACCTCCCAGGTCTCGCCACCGTCCTCGGAGAACGACTGCTCCCAGTGCGCCGTCGTCGCGGTGATGTCCGACCAGGCGTAGCTGACCAGGATCGTCCGGCCGTCGAGCTGCTCCTCGCCGACCAGCCAGCACGACGTGCCGTCGTCGGACCAGCGGCCGCGCACCGGCGGGTTGACCACCATCGTCTTGCTGCTGATCCAGTAGATCGTCCAGTCCTTCTCCACCGGGTCGAACAACCGCACCGACATCCCGTACGACGACTTGGTCGGGAACTGCATCTCGTCGATGCTGATCGCGCCGTCGAAGTGGGTCCGCGCGGTACACGTCCCGTCGTACGTCTCCCACTCGTCGCTGCCGACGAACACCTTGGCCAGCCGACGGTGCCGGACGTCGAAGTGCCCGGTCAGGAAGTCGAAGTCGCTGGTCACCTTCGGGAACGGACCCCGCGGCGTGAACGTCATCGTCCAGTTGCTCTCCCAGGTCGCGCCGTCGTCGGCGGAGAAGAACTGCTCCCAGACCGGTACGTCGCCTCTCGTCCAGCGGAAGCGGACTTCCACCGGCTTCCCGTCGTGCTCGTCGGTCCCTTCGAGGATGCCTACCCCGTCCGGTCCGAAGCCGCCGAACACGGGTGGCTCCAGCACGTTGCGCGAGCTGTTGATCCAGTAGATCGCCCAGGTGCCGGCCTCGACGTCGTACAGGCGAACCGTCATCCCGTCGAAGTCCTCGGTCGGGAAGATCGTCTCGTCGATGGAGACGGCGCCGTCGAAGAGCGTGTAGGCCTCCGACGTCCCGGGGAACTCGCGCCACTTGTCGCTGCCGGTCAGCGGCGCGGTCAGGCGACGGTGCTGCACCTCCCACTGGCCGACGAAGAAGTCGAAGTCGCCGGTGACCTTGGGGACGTCGAGCGCCGGCGGTTCGGTCGCGCGCCGGGTCAGGTCCATCGTCCAGTTGGTTTCCCAGGTTTCGCCGCCGTCCTCGGAGTACGCCTGCTCCCAGTGCGCGGTCTCCTCGGTGACGCCGGACCAGCGCAGGCGGACCGGGATCCTGCGATCGCCGAGGTCGTCCTCGCCGTACAGGGTGCAGACGCCGTCGGACCAACTACCGCGGACCGGCGGCTGCAGTCGGCCCGTGCGGCTGTCGACCCAGTAGATCGTCCACGCGTCTTCGGCCGGATCGTAGAGGCGCAGTGACATCCCGTACCGGCCTTTGCTCGGGAAGCGCGCCTCGTCAACGCTGACGGCGCCGGCGAAGTGGGTCCGCCCGGTGCACGTGCCGGCGAACTCCTCCCATTCGCCGCCGGGCTGCAGGACGCGGTTGACCACGTCGAAGTGGCCGACCAGGAAGTCGAAGTCGTCGGTGACCTTGGTGATTCTGCTCATGACCACACCTTCTCGCCAATACCTGACAGCGAGTGGCAGTGATTCCGGCTAACCTCGGAGCATGCGATCGAGCCGGCTGTTGCAGATCCTCCTGCTGCTGCAGACGCGCCGTCAGCTCACCGCCCGCGAGCTCGCCGACGAGCTGGAGGTTTCGCTCCGGACGATCTACCGGGACGTCGAGGCACTCGCCGCGGCGGGAGTCCCGGTGTACGCCGACCAGGGCCGCGCCGGCGGCTATCGGCTGGTCGACGGGTACCGCACCAAACTCACCGGGCTCAACGAGGGGGAGGCGGCGGCCCTGTTCCTGGTCGGGATGCCGGGACCGGCCGCGGCACTCGGGTTGACCGAGCAGACCAGCGCGGCCGAGCTCAAGCTGCTCGCCGCGCTCGCACCGGACCAGCGGGATCGCGCCGGGCGGCTGAAGAACCGCTTTCACCTCGACATGCCCGCCTGGTACCGGGACGCCGAGGATTCGCCGTACCTGTCGTCGGTCGCGTCGGCGGTCATGGAGGATCGCCGGATCAAGGTGCTCTACCGGCGCTGGGAGGCGCCGCGGGAGGTCGAGCGGACGCTCGAACCGTACGGGCTGGTGCTCAAGAACGGCAGTTGGTACGTGGTGGCCGCGACGAGAGGCGGAGTACGGACGTATCGCGTCTCCAACATCCTGCAGCTCGCGCCGACCGACGAGGCGTTCACCCGGCCTGCCGACTTCGACCTCGCCGGGTTCTGGCAGGCGCACCTGGACCGCTTCGAGCGGCAACGGTTCGTCGGCGAGGCGCTGGTCCGGATCTCGGCGGGGCTGGTTGCCCGCCTCAGCGACCTGTCGGCGGCGCCCTTGCTCAAGGCCATCGCGGACACTGGCGCGGAACCGGCCGTGGACGGGAGCATCACGGTCGCACTGCCGATCGAGTCGCCGGGCCACGCCGCGCAGCAACTGATCCGCTACGGCAAGGCTCTGGAGGTTTTGGAGCCGCCCGAGCTGCGAGCCGAGCTCAAGCGGCTGGCCGAGGAAGTCAGCGGGCTGTACTCCTGATCAGTTCCTCCGGTACTGCGTACTGCGTGTTGCCGTTGTACCCGGTCACGGTCGTCGCCATCGTGAGCGAGTTGAGCAGCGCTTCCTCGGTCGCTTCGGTCGTTGCGTAGAAGACGTCCTTCAAGGCTTTGTCTCTTATCGGCGGGACCGCTCGGTTGGTGCTGAAGGCGATCGCGTAGTCGCCGCTGCCCGGGGAGAAGTCGGACCCGACCCTGCCCATCGCGAAGACGGCCCGCCGGGCTACCCGGCCCAACTGCCGGGCATCCACGGGCAGGTCGGTGGCGACCACGATCATGCAGGAGTTCCCCTCCGGCGCCGGCTTCTCCACCGGCGGCTTGATCGGCGTACCGAGCACCGTCAAGGTCCCGGAGAAGTTCGCCTGCACCAGCACGCCGACCGTCCCGCCGGAGGCCGCGCCGCCCTCGACCGCCGCTCCGTCCCCGACCCGGCGCGACGACGTACCGATGCCTGCTTTGAAGCCGAGAGCGGTGGTGCCGGTGCCGGCTCCGACGTTGCCTTCCGCCGGCAGATCTGCCGAGGCTGAGTCGAGAGCGGCGAAGACGTGATCGGGAGTGATCGGCCGGGAGCGGATGTCCGACAGATAACCGTCGTTGGTCTCACCTACCACCGGGTTGAGGCTGGTGGCCGTGGGGTTGCGCTCCAGAAGCCAACTGAGCAACGCATCCGCGACCCGGAACACCGACAGCGTCCCGGTCAGCAGGATCGGCGTCTCGACCACGCCCAGTTCGTCCACCTGCGTGGACCCGACCAGCTTCCCGTACCCGTTGCCCACCGCAACCGCCGCGGGCAGGCCGGCGGCGAAGTCGGGCGGCACGATGGCGGTGACCCCGGTGTTCAGCTCACCCGTCGCCAGCGTCGTCTGCCCGACCAGCACCCCCGGTACGTCGGTGATGGCGTTCAGCGGCCCGGTCGGCAGAACTCCCGGCACAACCCCCAGCTCACGAATTCGCATGCCAGCTATCGTCGGGCAGATGGTCGAGAAGTTGCAGCGAATTAGCGGCCGGGTGTGGCTCTACCCCCACGATCCGGATTCCGACGCGGTCCGTGCCTCGGTCGCGTTGATCGTCGACGACCGCGGCAGCGTGCTCGTCGACGCGGGCAACAGCCCGCTGCACGCCCGCGAGATCCAGCAGGCGATCGCGGCCGCCGGTCTGGACCAGCCGACCACGCTCGTCTACACGCACCACCACTGGGACCACACGTGGGGCGCCTCGGCGTGGGGCGATGTCGAGATCGTCGCGCAGGCGTCGGCGGTGGACCTTCCCGAGGCGGAGGCCGCGCGACCCTGGAGTCATCAGTACCTCCGCGACCAGGTCGCGGAGAATCCGAAACTCGGACCGAGCTTCCGGGCCCGCGCACTCGCCGTGCCCGACTGGAGGGACTTCGCCATCCGGCTCCCGGACCGCACCTTCGACGACCACCTCAGCCTGCGTACCGGCGTACAGGTGAGGCATGTGGGTGGGCGGCATGCGCCTGATTCTTCGGTGGTCGTGGTGCCGGATTCAGGGGTGATGTTGCTCGGGGACTGCTACTTCCCGCCGCCGTTCCACCTGCGGGGCGAGGACGACGGGATCGACTTCGCGATGGCGAAACGGCTGCTCGCCGAGGGGCACCGGTGGTACGTCGACGCGCACTCGGCGCCGCGGGAAAGTCCGGAGAGCGAGACCTGAGCGCAACCGGCCGGGCGGCGACCTCTAGGCTGGAGCCGCGATGAAGACCTTTGACGAACTCTTCGCCGAGCTGGGCGAGAAGGCGCTGACCCGACCGGAGGGCTCCGGCACGGTGGCAGCGCTGGATGCCGGCGTGCACACGATCGGCAAGAAGCTGGTCGAGGAGGCCGCCGAGTCCTGGATGGCCGCCGAGCACGAGGGCAAGGAACGGGCCGCGGAGGAGCTGAGCCAGCTGCTCTACCACGCGCAGGTGATGATGCACGCGCTCGGCCTGAGCCTCGACGACGTGTACCGACATCTGTAGGAGCGCGTCTACAGACCCGGTTCACCCCTCTCCGAAAGGCCGTTCATGCTGCGCGTCGCAGTACCCAACAAAGGCTCGCTGAGCGAGGCCGCCACGTCCATCCTGGCCGAGGCCGGCTACCGGCAGCGCCGGACCACCAAAGACCTGTCCCTGACCGACCCGGACAACGGGGTCGAGTTCTACTACCTGCGCCCGCGCGACATCGCCGTGTACGTCGGTGAGGGCACCCTCGACGTCGGCATCTCCGGCCGCGACCTGGTGCTCGACTCGCACGCCGACGCGGACACCATCCTGGAGCTCGGCTTCGGCGGCTCGACCTTCCGGTTCGCCGGCCGGCCGGGCGTCGCGCAGTCGGTGAAGGACCTGCAGGGCAAGCGGATCGCCACCTCGTTCGCCGGCATCCTCAAGGACCACCTGGTCGAGAACGGCGTCGACGCGTCGGTGGTCAAGCTCGACGGCGCGGTCGAGTCCGCGGTCCAGCTCGGCGTCGCGGACGTGATCGCCGACGTCGTCGAGACCGGTACGACGCTGCGCCAGGCGGGCCTGGAGGTGTTCGGCGAGGTGATCCTCAAGTCCGAGGCGGTGCTGATCAAGCGCAACGGCGTCGAGCAGCCGGCCGGGCTGGAGCAACTGGTCCGCCGGCTCGAGGGCGTCCTGGTCGCCCGCAACTACGTGATGATGGACTACGACATCCGCGCCGAGGCGGTGGAGGCCGCGAACGCGGTCGCGCCCGGCCTGGAGTCGCCGACGGTCTCGCCGCTTCATCGCGAAGGCTGGGTCGCCGTCCGGGTGATGGTGCTCCGAGCCGACGCACAGCGGATCATGGACCAGCTCTGGGAGGTCGGGGCGCGCGCGATCCTGACCACCGACATCCACGCCTGCCGGATCTGAGCGGATGACCCCGAAGACGTTGTGGACGTTCCGGCCGTGGGCGATCGCGATGATGGCCGGCGTGATGGGACTGTCGATGATCGCCATCTTCGCGGTGATCTGGTTCCAGCTGTCGTCCGACGCCCGCGACACGTTCACCTTGTTTCAGCGGCTCACTCTGCTGGCGTTCTTCGGCACCGTGCTCTATCTGCTGTACCGGATGGGGACGGTGAGCGTCTCGGCGTACGAGGACTGTTTGCGGGTGCGGAACGTCTTCCGCAGCTACCGGTACGAGTGGACCGACGTGAAGGCGCTGCGGTTCCGCGCGGGTGACCCGTGGCTGCAGCTGTTCGACGCCGAGGGCAACCGGCTCGGCGTACTGGCAGTGCAGGCGTCCGAGGGATCACGAGCGAGCCGCGCGGCCAATGAACTGGCAGCGGTGGCTCGCTCGCACGGGGCCGGCTAGACGCTGATCGTGAAGCTGGTGGTGTGGTCGTCGCCGGGCTTCAGTACTACGAGATCGTCGCCGCTGATGAAGGCGTCCGGGGGACAGGTCATCGGCTCGACGGCCAAGCCGGCGCGGTTGAGGGCGCCCGCGGTGTAGAGCTGCATCCACTTGGTGTCGCTGGTGAGCCGGGCGGTGTTGCCGGTCTCGGGATCGGTCAGCCGGACTTCCCAGGTCGACGGCAGGCCGGTGAACGCGTTGTCGATGTCGAGATCGCCGAGCTTGTGAGCCTGCTGGAAGTCGTACTGCGAACCCGCGACCGGGGCGAGGCCGACCGGGCTCAACTTGTCGGGCGTGACCTCGAGCCAGCTCTCGGCGGTGAACTCGAGCACGCACTCGTCGATCTGGCGGCCGACGGTGAGGTACGGGTGCGAGCCGAACCCGTACGGCGCGTCGCTGGCGCCGATGTTGGTGGCGCGGGCGGTGATGGCCAGACCGGTGGTGGGGTCGAGCTGGTAGGTGAGGGTCAGGTCCAGCTGGTGCGGGTACCCCGGCTGCCCGTGCAACCGGTGAGCGAGCTCCACAAACGACTCGTCGGTGCCGTCATCCACCCGCTCCCAGTTGGCCCAGCGGGTCAACCCGTGGATCGCGTTACTCCGCGGCGGCTCGGTCAGATAAAGCTGCTGCTCGACGCCTTGGAACGTGTACTTGCCATCCGTAACCCGATTCGGCCACGGCATCAGATGCTGGCCCATCCCAGCTCTGGCCGGCTGATCCTCCGCATACCCGATCACCACCTCCCGCCCACCCCACGAGAGCCCGCGCAACCCACCCCCCACACTGACCACAGTCCCGGAGTACTCCCCAGCACGAACCACCCACTGCGCACCCGACGGCAAAACACTCATGCCGACATCCTCACTCACACTCGCCCCCACCGCGCCCCTCACCCCCGAGCCGCGCCCCCGGGTGCTGCCCCTTGCGCTTACTGCGAGCTGGGTGGGGCGCCGCCCGCCGACTTAGCTGGCGGCTGAGTTGTGGGGGAGGTTTACGGATTTGGTGATGAGTTCTGTGGAGGGGTTGTGGGGGATGGTGGGGTTGCCGTCGGCTATCAGGTTGGCTCGGGTTCGGGTGTTTTCGGTGGCGAAGTGGTCTCGTTCCCAGCGCATCCAGTCGAGCCAGCGGTCGCGGAGGGCCTCGCCGTCGCGGTCTATGCCGCGTTCCAGCCGGACCTCGTTGGTCGTCTCGATCCAGATCTTCAGCGACTGCCAGGGGTCGGCGTCGCGGTCGCAGGAGGTGACGCCTTCGACGATCAGCAGCTCGACGGTCGCCGGTACGAGATGCAGCTCGGCGTACGCGCCGGTGCCCCAGTCGTAGCGACGATAACGGCCTTCGCGACCGTCGGCGAGCCGGGTCAGCACGTGGTCACGCAGGAGCGCGAAACCGCGGACCGCACCGTCCCACCCGTCGTACAGGTCGTCCATGTGCAGCACCAGGGTGTGCAGGCCGCGCGCCTCCGCACGCGCGGCGAAGCGGTCGGCCAGGGTGCTCTTCCCGGATCCGGCCGGGCCGTCGATGCTGATCAGCCGGGTCCGGCCGAGCCGGGCGGGGGCCGCCTGGACGTGGTCGAGCAGGCTGTCGATGGTCAGGGGGTCGCCGGCCTCAGCGGCTGCCGAGGCGCGGGGCGTCAGGGATTTGCTGGTCAGGGAGTCGCTGGTCAGGCGATTAGTTGATTCCATGGCGTTTCAGGATGTCCTCGATCTCGTCGAACTCCGACGATTCCTGCCCCTTGGCCGCCTTGGGGGCTTTGGCGGCCTTCGGGGTCTTGGCGGGCTTGCCCGCGTCGGCCGGTGCCGGACCGCTCGCGGTCAGCTCACCGATCGCGTCAGCAGCCGGCCGGGTGGCCGGCTGCGGCTTGCTTGCCTTCCCCGTGCTTGCCTTCTCCGTGCTCCCCCGCCGGCCCTTGGCCACGCCGGAGACGACGTAGAGCACGACCGAGACGCCGAACAGCGCCACGCCGGCCCACACGCTGGGGGAGAAGATCAGGTTGGTGACCCAGTTGCTGACGGACTTCACCACGTCCCAGAGCACCTCGAGCAGCCCGGTCAGGTACAGCGAGACCGGGAGCAACGACCAAGCCACGCCGCGGGCCCCGGAAGCGAGTCCACGGCGCCGCCAGGCGGCCCAGGAGCCGATCAGGCCGAGCAGCGTGAGGCCGACACAGAACGGCAGCAGCGTCAGATCATTGAAGTCAGGCACACACCCAGGCTCGCACAGCTGCGCCACGAACCAAGGGGGAACAGCCCTGACACCACCCTGAAACGGCCCTTGCCGGACAATGAAGGGGTGCAACCAGAACGCAGGCTCGCTTTCACCGGATTCGACGACGATGACGGATGCGCCGACGCCGCGCTCAGTGCGGCGTTGCGGGCGGGGGAGCAGGGGCCGATTCTGGCCGCGGTGACGAGGGCGCGGCTGCTGGTGCCGGTGGTGGCGATGCTCGGCGAGGTCGAGTACGACGAGCGCGGGCTCGCGCACGACAAGACCTCCGACATGGCGGTCGCGTTGCTCCAGGGGCAGGACGGCCGGAACGCGCTGCTGGCGTTCACCAGCACCGAGAGTCTCGCCCGCTGGAGTCCAGAGGCCAGGCCGATGCCGGCCCAGTCGCAGCTGGTCGCGACGGCCGCGATCCAGGAAGGCGCCGCCGCCATCGTGATCGACGTGGCCGGCCCGGCGCCCGCAGTACTGGAAACCGACGATGTACGCCGAATCGCCGCCGGCCTCCAGGTGGTCAGGCTGGAGGATGGCGGCTACGGCTGGATCACGACCGGCGACTGAGCTGTCCGGGAGTTCACCCCGCCGGAGAGTTGACCGCGTCCATCGGCTTGGCGCGCATCGCGATCCGGCCGGTGATACCTGTGACGGGGAGGACCAGCAGCAGGACCAGGACGATCCAGCCGAGCAGGACCCAGATCGGTCCGGACGGGATCGGCCAGCCGCGGGTCGCGATGGCGATCGGGAAGATGCTGAACGCTGCGGCGACCAGGCCCAGCACCAACCCGAAGGCTGCGATCACCAAATTCTCCAGGTAGAGCATCTTCGCAACCTGCTTGCGGGTCGATCCGGTCAGCCGTTGCAGGCCGAACTCGCGGCGCCGGTCGAGCACCGCCACGGCGATCGTGTTGATCGAGGCGATCGCGGTGTAGGCGATCGCGATCGCGGCCAGCAGGTAACCGATCCAGGCGTCGACCCCGAGGCCGGCGTCGTACCCGGCCGACAGCAGGTCGCGGTCGCCGATCGTTGTCCCCGGCCACTTTCCCAGCTGGATCGCCTTCGGCTCCGAAGTGGTCAGCAGGAGCTGGCTCGGCAGCCCGGTCGTGGTGTGCGCGGCCAGCAGGGCCGAGGGCAACAAGATCGACTCGTACCCCGAGGTGCCGTCGACGATCGCGACGATCTTCACCTTGACCAGTGCGTCGTCACCGAGCCGCACGCCGAGCTGGTCCCCGACTCCGACCTTGAGGTCCTTGGCCGCCGCGGCGGGCACGGCAACCGTGTCCCCAGTCAGCTGGTCCAGCGAGCCGGCGTGCACCTTCCCCTTGTAAACAGGGCCGTTGAGGCCGAGCAGCGGCCAGGGGTCGCTCGTGTGAGTGGTGTCGTACGGCTCCTCGATCCAGCCCTTGCTCCGGACCAGTTCCGAGGCGGCGGTGACGCCCGGAGTACTGCGGACCTGGTCGAACAGGCCCTGCGGAATCCCGCCCGTGTCACTCGTGATGACCGTGTTCGCCACCAGGTTGTCCGTGTACGCCTCGACCGCCGCCTTCTGCTGCGTGGTCTGGGTATAGATGTTGCCCAGGGCAATCGCCGTGGCGAGCGTGATCGGGACCAGGATCGCCGCGAACTGCACCGCCCGGATCCGCAGGTTGATCGCGGCCAGCACGCCGTTGGTGCCGGCCCGGCGCTCGAGGAAGGCGGTGATCCGGGTGGTGAGCATCGTGCGGATCACCAGCGGGCCGAGGACGGCGACCGCGATCGAACCGGTGAGCACGGCCGGCCCACCGATCGCAGCGGCGTTCGTGGGGCTCATGAAGATCGTGGAGATGCCGACAGCGACGGTCGCCGCGGCGAAGACGGCGCCGATGATCAACCGGATCCTGCCGATCGCGACCGGCGGTACGGCGGCCTCCGTCAGTGCCTGGATCGGCCGGATCCGGGCCGCGCGTCCGGCGGCGAACCCGACGGTCAGCCGCAGGATCACGAACGTCAGCAAAGCGGCACCCGCGAAGGGCAGCGGTCCTTGGTCGAAGCGCAACTCCGACGGTACGACGCCATTGCCGCTCAGCAGCCCGAAGATCCAGTCACCCGTCGTGCGGCCGAGCAGCAGCCCGCCGGCCAGCGCGATCAGCGAGACCAGCATCGTCTCGGCGACAACCATCTTGTGCACCTGACCCGGCGTCGCGCCGCTGGCCCGCAGCAGGGCGAGCTCCCGGCGGCGCTGCCGGACGGACAGCCCGATCGTGGCGGACACGACCAGCGCCATCACGACCGCGACGATGCCACCGAAGACGCCCGACAGGATGATCAACGGCAGACTCGTCGCGATTCCGGCGAACTCGGCCGCGCCGCGATCGTCACCGACCAGCGCGGAGACGCCCTCGGGCAAGTCGAGTCGCTTGGCAAGGTCGGCGGCCGTCGTACCGGGGGCCGGGAAGACCCCGATCGCGTCGACTCGCTGGGGCGTGTCGGCCGGGGCGAAGAAGACGGACGGTACGTCGACCTTGTGCTGCGGCGAGGCGATGCCGGCCAGGACGAACTCGCGCTGGACGCCGCTGACGATCACGTTCACCTTGTCGCCGGGCTTCGCGCTCCCGGCCAGCCGGTTGTCGAGGACGACCTGGCCGGCAGCGGGCGCAGTACCGGCCGTGAGCTTGTACGGCGTGAGTTCGGCCGAGGCCCAACTGTGGCCCGCCAGGGGATCGTGGCCGGGGGCAACTACTGCGGGGAAGGAGACATCGGGGATCGCCTTCGCGACTCCCGGCGTACCGGCCAGCTTGGCGACGAGGGCGGGGTCGACGCCGTGGCGCTCGGGGTACGCCACGGAGCCGGAGCCGTTCGGTGGGTGGTAGGCGGGGCGGCCGGTGACGATGATCGGCGCGTCCGCGAGGCGCTGGGGTGAGGCGTTCAGCCGCAGGCCGGTCTCGAGCAGGCCGCCGGCGGCCGACATCAGCGCGCTGCCGAGCAGGACGGCGACGAAGATCGCGAGGAAGGCGGCGGTCCGGAAGCGCAGGCTGGAAAGGGCTAGGCGGATCATCTCGGGACTCCGGCTTCGGGTGACCGGCGGGCGGCAGCGAGCCGGGCGAGCTGCGCGAGCTCGGCCGCGATGCTTTCGGCGGTGTGGGTGGGGGACTCGGACACGATCTGGCCGTCGACGAGGAACACGACGTTGTCGGCGTACGAGGCGGCGACCGGATCGTGGGTGACCATCACGATGGTCTGCCCGGCGGCGCGGGTCTGGTCGCGCAGCAGCGTCAGTACTTCGAGCGCCGTCTGACTGTCCAGCGCGCCGGTGGGCTCGTCGGCGAACAGGACGGCGGACGAGCAGGCGAGGGCGCGGGCGATGGCGACCCGCTGTTGCTGGCCGCCCGACAATTCGTTCGGCCGGTGCTTGGTCCGCTGGTCGAGGCCGACGCTCTGGATGACCTTCGCCACCCAAGCGCTGTCGGGAGTACGGCCCGCGAGAGTCAACGGGAGAACGACATTTTGGTACACGGTCAGCGCGGGCATCAGGTTGAAGGCCTGGAAGACGAAGGCGACGTGTTCGCGGCGGAGCTCGGTCAACGCGGTCTCGTCCAGGCCGCGCAACGGCGTACCGGCCAGGTGGACTTCGCCGGAGGTGGGTTCGTCGAGGCCTGCGGCACAGTGCAGCAGCGTGCTCTTGCCGGAGCCGGACGGGCCCATCACCGCGGTGAAGGTGCCTTGGGTGAAGGAGTGGCTGACACCGCCCAGCGCGGTGACCGCGCCGGACCCGGTGCCGTAGAGCTTCTGGACGTCGGTGAGCTGGACCGGGGCGTTCATCGGTTCACCTTCGGGTCCAGCTGGGACTTGCGGTGGTACGACTCGTGCGTCCACCACAGGATGCCGACGCAGAGACCGAGACCGAGGTCAGACCACAGCCACCACGGCCAGTCGAGATGCCCGAAGCCTGCCAGCACCACCCAGATGACGAACTGGATCGCGCAGACCGCCAGCCAGCCGACCGAGGCGAGCCGCAGTGCCAGGGTCAGCCCGGCCGGCGGTACAGCGTCGTGCAGACCGGCCAGCACCTCGCGCAGCTGACCCCGCCGGTGGGAGTCGTTGAGCAGGCGGTGCCGGTCGGCCGCCTGCTGGGCGGACAGCGCGCCCTGCCGGGCCGCGCTCTCGATCTTCGCGTGGGCCGCCTGCTTGTCGTGGTAGCTGAGCTCCAGCTCGTCGGGGGAGACCAGCGGGCCGAGGGTGGCGTGCAGGGTGTTCATGAGGGGCTTCCTTCTGCTCTGTTGGCCCGCTTGGCCGCGGTGCCTGGCGAGAAACAGCGTATGGGTTGAACAGTTTCATTCTGGAGGGTCTTGCAACCCGTTTCCGGGGTGGGCCTAGCTCCCCCGCGGGCGGGGTGGCAGGCCTTCCCGCCACCACGACCGAGGTGCGGGAGGATAGGGACATGAGTGACGAGCCGGCGCAGTTACCGCCCGGACTCGCGCTGTCCTGGGGCGTGCTGCCCGTCCAGCGGCGCGGGCCGAAGCCGGCCCTCAGCGTCGACCAGATCGTGGCCACCGGCATCGAGTTCGGGGACAGCCAGGGTTTCGAGGCCATCTCGCTGCAGAAGATCGCGGCCCACCTGGGCGTCAGCACCAACGCGATGTACCGCTACGTCAGGTCCAAGGACGAACTGATCGTGCTGGTCGCCGAAAAGGCCTGGGGGCGCGCGCCCGACCACATCGCCGCCTCACCCGGCTGGCGCGCCGGCGGCCGGGCATGGGTCAAGGCACAGGTCGACCGGTACGCCGAGCGCCCGTGGTTGCTCGACGTGCCGATCCTCGGGGCGCCGGTGACCCCCAACCTGCTGCACTGGGTCGAGACGCTGCTGGTGGTGATGGACGACAGCGGGCTGAACCAGCACGACGCGCTCGGTTGCGCGGTGCTCTTCGACGGCTACGCCCGCAGCTACGCGAACCTGGCCCGCCAGCTCGCCGCGAGCGATTCCATGCCGGTCGAGTCAGCGGCCGTCGGCGAGTTCCTGGTCCCGAGACTGAAGTCGGCCGGCTACGACCGCCTGTTCGCGATGTACACGAACCACGAGTACGAAGACACCCTCGACGACGACTTCGACTTCGGCCTGGACCGCATCCTCGACGGCATCCAGGTCCTCATCGACCGCCGCTAGCTGGGCAGAGTGATGCGGACGGGGCCCGTGGTGCGGACCTCGACCCAGGCTTGGTGGAAGGGGCTGCCTGGGGCGAGTTCGGCGCGGCGGGTGGGGGCTGTGCGGGGGTTGAAGGGGGCTTCGAGGGTGGCGGCCGGTTGGTGGGTGATGCCGGTGGCGCGGATTTCGGTGATGGCGTCGGCGAGGGCCTGGGCGGCGGGTTTGCGCTGGTGGTCGACGGTGAAGAGGCCCAGGTCGTACTCGCGGTCCGGGAAGTCCAGCAGCCGGCGGTCGATGTCGTGCGAGGACCACCAGGTGATGCCCCAGAGGGCCGGGTTGTGGATGACGAGCTCGACGGTACGGCGGGTGAACTCGGCCTGCAGCTCGACGGGGATGTCAGGCCCCGGTACGCCGATCTCTTGCAGCCAGACAGGCCTTGAGCTGTCCAGCGAAGTGGCGGCCGCGAGCTCGACCAGGTAGTCGGCGTGCGTCAGGGTCGCCGGTCCGAGCGGGCCGTCCACCCGTGAAACCCCGTTGAAAACCCACGAGTGGACGGTGCTCAGATCACCCAGGTCGACGACGTCGGCCGGGAGGAAGGGGTGGGCGGGCTTGTACCAGGCGTCGTCGAAGACCGAGTGCAGCGCGAGCACGTCCGGCGCTGCCTTCTTCACCGTGACCAACAAGTCCTGTGCCCAGGCGGTGGAGGCCTCCGGTGTCGTCGAGCTGTCCGGCCAGAGGTTGTTCACCTCGTTGCCGAGGGTGATGGCGAAGACGTTCGGCTTGGTGGCCACCGCGCGCGCCACCGCATCGACGTACGCCGTCAGGCCGGCGCGGACCGTCTCGCTCTCGAACAGGCTGTCGCGGTGCCAGGTGAGCACCCAGGAGGGCAGGAAGTCGAAGCTGGACAGGTGGCCCTGGATCAGGTCGACCGCCACGGTCAGGCCGTGCTCCGCGGCGGCGTCGATCAGGTCGAGCAGGTCCTCGATCGCGCGCTCGCGGATGATCGCCCGGTTCGGCTGGATCCACGGCCAGACCGGGAACACCCGGACGTGGTCCAGGCCCAGCCCGGCCAGATCGGCGAAGTCCCGGCGGACCGCCGCCGGGTCGTAGTCGAGCCAGCTGTAGAACCACCCCTGGGAGGGCACGTAGTTCGCGCCGAACCGGGGCGTGGCGGGATCCGAGAGCATGGATCAGATGCTAAATCGGTTTAGCGGATTACGCCAACTGCCGGTTCACTGCTTGGGCGGGGCGGTGGACTCCCGGACGGTCAGAACGGGGTCCGCGGTGCGCAGATTGATCACCTTGGCCGGCTCGGCGACCACCTCGAGCAGCACCTCGGCCGCCTGCCGGCCGAACTCGAAGGTGTCCCGGGACAGCGCGGTCAGCGCCGGGTGCATCAGCTGGGTCAGGATCGAGTCGTCGAACGCGACGATCGACAGGTCCCCCGGGACGGCGACGCCCATCTCCATCGCCACCCCCAGCCCGGCCACCGCCATCACGTCGCTGTCGTAGACGATCGCGGTCGGCCGCTCCGCCTGGGAGAGCAGCTTGCGGGTGGTGGCGGCGCCTTCGGCATCGCTGAAGTCGGTGGTCAGCGACGGCGCGTCGATCAGCCCGAGCCGGGGGATGGCGTCGCGGACGGCGCGGATCCGGCGCTGGGTGTGCTGGAAGTTCGGCGTACCGGCGACGTGGGCGATCCGGCGGTGGCCGAGTGCGGCCAGGTAGTCCACGATCGAGAGCATCGCGTCGCGGTCGTCCGCCCAGACCGACGGCAGCGCGCCCTTGCCGCCACGTCCGCCGATCACCACGGCGGGCAGTTCGAGCGCTCGCAGCGCCTCGACCCGCGGGTCCTTCACGGTCAGGTCGACCAGGATGACGCCGTCCACCCGGTGCTCCGAGGACCAGCGCCGGTACACCTCGATCTCGGCGTCGGTGTCCTCGACGATCAGCAGCTGCAGCGAGATCGAGTGCGCGGACAGGCCGGACTGCAGGCCGGAGACCAGGTGGGCGAAGAACGGTTCGACCCCGAGCGTGCGGGCCGGCCGGGCGATCACCAGCCCGACGGAGTCCACCCGGGAGGCACCGAGCGCGCGGGCGGCGCTGTGTGGCCGCCAGCTCATCTGCTCGGCGATCTGGAGGATCCTGGCCCGGGTCGCGTCACTCACCCCGGGACGTCCGTTCAGTGCGAACGAGACAGCCCCCTTGGAGACCCCCGCCTTGTCCGCGATGTCCGCGATGGTCGGTCGCGCCATCTCGCCCTCCTCAGCCTGGGTTCGGGTGTCCGGTCGGCCCACTCACCCTTGACAGCGGATTCTACGATGTGGATAGTGCAGGAGCTATACCGGTTTATCACCTCAGGAGAATTCCATGCGTAGTCGTCGTCTGACCGGGGTGGCAGCTCTTGCCGTCGCGGCCCTCACTCTCGCTGGTTGTGGCCTCGGTTCCTCCGATGACACCTCGTCGGGCAGCAAGCCCACGGTCGACGCGAACGCCCAGGTGACGGGCGAGGTGAGCTTCCAGACCTGGGCGCTCAAGCCGAAGTTCACGTCGTACGTCGAAGGCGTGATCAAGGCCTTCGAGACGAAGTACCCGGGGACCAAGGTCACCTGGCTGGACCAGCCCGGTGACGGGTACGACAAGAAGGTGCTGAGCCAGGCGTCGGCCGGCCAGCTGCCCGACGTGGTCAACCTGCCGCCGGACTTCGCGCTCCCGCTGGCCAAGCAGCAGATGCTGCTCGACGTCGGCGCGGCCGACCCCAAGATCGCCGAGGAGTACGTCGAGGGCGGCGTGCAGGCGTACCAGTACCAAGGGCAGAACGGCACCTTCGGCTACCCGTGGTACCTGAACACCGACATCGACTACTGGAACGCGACCAAGTTCGCCGCGGTCGGTCTGGACGCGAAGAACCCGCCGAAGACCTTCGACGAGCTGCTCGCCGCCGCCAAGGTGATGCACGACAAGTCCGGCGGCAAGGAGTACATGATGAGCCGGCTGCCCGGCATCGGTGACTTCACCAACGCGGGCGTCAAGGTGCTGAGCGACGACGGCAAGACCTTCACCTTCAACACCCCCGAGGCCGTTGCCCTGCTGGACAAGTACGCCGCCGCCTACAAGGCCGGCTACCTGCCGCGCGACATCCTCACCCAGGAGTACCTGGGCAACTCCAAGCTCTTCACCCAGAACAAGGTCGCCTGGACCACCGGTGGCGGTAACGCGATCCAGGACTTCACCAAGGACAACCCGTCGCTGAAGGGCAAGATCGTGCCGTCGCCGGCCCTCGACACCCCGCCGCTGTACGTGCAGGGGCTGTCCGTCTCGGCGAAGACCAAGAACCAGGCGGCCGCGATCGCGCTGGCCCGCTTCGTCACCAACGCGGAGAACCAGGCGGCGTTCGCGAAGATCGTCAACATCTTCCCGTCGACCAAGGCCTCCGCCCAGGACCCGTACTTCTCCAAGAGCGACGGTACGCCGGAGTCCGACGCCAAGGTGCTCGCGTTCGAGTCCCTGGCCAAGGCGAAGGTGCTCCAGCCGCCGGTGATCAGCGGCGCCACCAACGACTTCATCAACCAGCAGATCTCACTCGCGATCTCCGGCAAGGTGTCGTCGAAGCAGGCCCTGGACGCCGCGGTGGCCAAGGCCAACCAGCTGCTCGCCTCCTGATCGATGCGCTACCACCGCTGGTTCACGCCCTGGGTGCTGGTCATCCCAGCACTCACCTGGTTGCTGGTGTTCAACCTCTGGCCGTCGATCAACACCGTCATCCTGTCGTTCACCAACGCCAAACCGATCGGCGGCGGGACCTTCGTCGGGCTGAAGAACTTCGAGGCCCTGCTGCACGACGAGCAGTTGCGCTGGGCGCTGCTCAACAGCGTCATCTACATGGTGGTCTGCCTGCCGTTCCTGACCATCCTGCCGCTGCTGCTCGCCCTGCTGGTGGAGAAGAAGCTGCCCGGGATCACGTTCTTCCGGACCGCCTTCTACACCCCGGTGGTCGCGTCCGCGGTCGTCGTCGCGCTGATCTGGCAGTGGATTCTCGACGACCGCGGCCTGGTCAACGGCCTGGCCGAGAAGCTCGGCGTGATCTCCGGGCCGCTGCCGTTCCTCAGTGACCAGTGGCTGCTGCTGTTCAGCGCGATCAGCCTGACGATCTGGAAGGGGCTCGGGTACTACATGATCATCTACCTGGCCGCCCTCGGGAACGTCGGCCGCGAGCTGCACGAGGCCGCGGCGGTCGACGGCGCGTCCGCGTTCCGCCGGTTCGTCAACGTGACGATTCCCGGGGTGCGCGGAACGATGATCCTGATCTCGATCCTGATCTCGGTGTCGGCGCTGCGGGTCTTCTCCGAACTGTTCATCCTCAGCGGCGGAAAGGGCGGCCCGGGCGGCCGGGACAACTCCGTCGTGATGCTGATCCAGCAGTACAGCCAAGGCTTCGAAGGCAACCTCGGCTACGCCTCCGCCCTGTCCATCGTCCTGTTCTTCGTGACGGTCGTCCCCATGCTGCTCCTGGCCCGCATGAACAGAAAGGCGGCGGACGCATGAGCGCTGCGCTTTTGGCCTCGCCTCCGGCTCGGCGGGTCATGGGGCTAACCTCCCGGCCTTCCCTCGTCACTCCGGTCGCTTCGCTCCCTCCACTCCTCAGTCCAGTCCGGGAGGCCCCATGACCACGGTGACTGACCCCGTTCGCCCGGTAGCCGTACCGGATGCGACCGGTACTGCGCCGCCGAAGCGGCGGAAGCGGGCGGGGTTCGGGTTCAACTCGATGTCGCCGGGCGAGAAGCTGATGCGGTACCTGCTGCTGGCGTTCGTGCTGCTGATCACGATCGGGCCGTTCCTGTGGCAGCTGTCCACCTCGCTGAAGGGTTCGGGGGAGGACATCTACACCCGGATCCCGCGGCTGTTCCCGTCCCAGCCGACGCTGGACCACTACGGCGCGGTGGCCGACACCATCCCGGTCTGGGACTACATGCGCAACTCGCTGCAGGTCGCCGTACTGGTGGTCGGCGGCAACATCATCGGGTCGTCGCTGGCCGGGTTCGCGTTGTCCCGGCTGGAGTTCCGGTTCCGGCGGATCGTGCTCGGGCTGTTCCTGGCGACGCTGGTGCTGCCGGGCGAGGTGACGATCATTTCGCAGTACGTGACCGTGCGGGAGCTCGGGCTGGCCAACACGCTGTTGGGGGTGGCACTGCCCGGCATGATCGGGGCGCTGAACGTGCTGCTGATGTACAACGCGTTCCGCTCGCTGCCGGTCGAGGTGGACCAGGCAGCGGTGGTCGACGGTGCGAACGTCTGGCAGCGCTTCCTCTACATCGGGCTGCCGTCGGTGCGCGGAACGATCAGCGTGGTCGCGATCTTCGCCTTCATCGGCGCCTGGGACGACTTCCTCTGGCCGCTGATCGTGCTGACCGACCCGGACAAGTACACGCTGACCGTCGGCCTGCAGTACCTGTCCGGCACGTTCAGCAACAACCCCCGGCTGATCGCGGCCGGCACGATGATCGCGTTCATCCCGATCGTGATCGTCTTCGCGGTCTGCCAGCGGTTCTTCTTCAAGGGCGTCGAGGAAGGCGCCGTCAAGGGCTAGCGCACGGGGCCGGTCGCGGGTTACTCCGCGACCGGCAGCGGCTTCGTGTACTGCGGGCGGGAGGCCGCCGTCGGGTGGACCTCGCCGGTGTACTTCTCGCCGGGGCCGGCGCCCGGCTCGTCGGGGATGGTCGAGGCCTCCTTGAAGGCGAGCTGGAGCGAGCGCAGGCCGTCGCGGAGGGGAGCGGCGTGGTGGTGGCCGAGAGACGGGGCCGAGGCGTCGAGGAGGCCCGCGAGGGCGTCGATGAGGGAGCGTGCCTCGTCGAGGTCGCGGTGCTCGGGGAGATCCTCGGCCAGACCGAGGTGGACCGCCGCCGCGCTCATCAGGTGCAGCGCAGCGGTCGAGATGATCTCCACACTCGGTACTTCGGCGATGTCGCGGGACACCGTCGACAGCGGATCCACCCGGCTCTCCGCCTCGGCGGTGGGGGTGGTGGCGGGCGAAGTGGAGACTTGGTCGCTCATGCTGCTACTCTTGCATGGCGACCGACCCGGTCCGATGGTGACCCCTGAGCGGAATGTTCGAGGGACGTCAGCGGTTCAGGTCTAAGCGGAGGGCCACCTCCCACCCAGCTGATGCACAGTCGGCGGGTCCCGGTCACGTCGAGGTTCTGCGGCTCAGGCCGGAGTACCGAGGCGATCGTACGGCGAGTTTCCCGGTCACGGGACGCGAGCCGTCGATCTGGGAATTGGGCCTTCGTGTGGACGCACGAGGGCCTTTTGTCGTTTCGGCGAGCGGCTCGCGGGCGTCGGCGAGGTGGCACCCAGTCAACGAACAACCCAGGAGGACCCATCACCATTGAACTGCGCGTCAACGAGCGCATCCGCGTACCTGAGGTGCGCCTGGTCGGCCCGAACGGTGAGCAGGTAGGCATCGTCCGGATCGAGGACGCACTTCGGTTGGCACAGGAAGCCGATCTCGACCTGGTCGAGGTTGCGGCCACGGCACGCCCGCCGGTCTGCAAGCTGATGGATTTCGG
This sequence comes from Kribbella sp. NPDC023855, assembly GCF_040639475.1. Classification (NCBI taxonomy): domain Bacteria; kingdom Bacillati; phylum Actinomycetota; class Actinomycetes; order Propionibacteriales; family Kribbellaceae; genus Kribbella; species Kribbella sp. NPDC023855. Next base: position 8,030 of record NZ_JBFAAA010000009.1, on the reverse strand, counting down.
CAAGTACAAGTACGAGACCGCGCAGAAGGCGCGTGAGTCACGCCGGAACCAGACCAACACCGTCATCAAAGAGATGAAGCTGCGGCCGAAGATCGACCCGCACGACTACGAGACCAAAAAGGGTCACGTCGTCCGGTTCCTGCGTGGCGGTGACAAGGTCAAGATCACCATCATGTTCCGCGGACGTGAGCAGTCCCGGCCCGAGCTCGGGTTCCGGTTGCTGCAGCGGCTGGCCGAAGACGTGCAGGAGCTCGGCTTCGTCGAGTCCTCACCGCGTCAGGACGGCCGGAACATGATCATGGTGCTCGGACCGCACAAGAAGAAGTCCGAGGCGCGCGTGGACGTGGAAGCCGAAAAGGCCAAGAAGCTCGCCGAGCACGAGGCCGAGCTGGAGGCCGAGCGTCAGGAGCGTGCTGAGCAGCTGAAGCAGCACGAGGCCGAGCAGGCCGCCGGCGCGACGAAGAAGCCGAAGGGTCCGGCAGACAACCTCGATCCGGAGTGACGTGTCGCTCCGGCCCGCCGGGTTGGCAAGCCGGAGCAGTCACCAGATCGAGTCAACGAAAGAAAACCAGGAGCACATAGCCATGCCGAAGATGAAGACCCACTCGGGGATGAAGAAGCGCGTCCGGATCACCGGTTCGGGCAAGCTGCGTCGCGAGCAGACCGGCAAGCGTCACCTCGCCGAGGCGAAGTCGACCAAGCGCAAGCGCCGTCTGTCGGGAACCGTCGAGGTCGCCCCGTCGCACGTCAAGAAGGCCAAGAAGCTCCTCGGTATCTGAGCGCCTCCTTTCCCACCCCGAACACCCCCGCCGGGTGGACCACCTTCTCCGGCGCAGAAATACAAGGAGTAACACCTCATGGCACGCGTGAAGCGGGCAGTCAACGCCCACAAGAAGCGTCGCGTCGTCCTCGAGCAGGCCAGCGGTTACCGCGGCCAGCGTTCGAGGCTGTACCGCAAGGCCAAGGAGCAGGTCACCCACTCGCTCGTCTACGCCTACCGTGACCGCAAGGCGCGCAAGGGCGACTTCCGCAAGCTGTGGATCCAGCGGATCAACGCCGCGGCCCGCGCCGAAGGCCTGACCTACAACCGTCTCATCCAGGGTCTTCGCCTGGCCGAGATCGAGGTCGACCGCAAGATCCTCGCCGACCTGGCGGTCAACGACCCGAAGGCGTTCTCGGCGCTGCTCGCGCTGGCGAAGGCGGCCCTGCCGGCCGACCTGAACGCCAAGAGCGACGCCGCGGCCTGAGCCGCAGCGTTCCTCCGAGCACCCCGATAGCACCCGAAGTGGCGAGCCCAGGTCTGCTGACCGCACAGTCCGTGCGGATCAAGCAGGCCCGAAGGCTCGCCACTCGTGCGTTCCGCCGCAAGTCCGGCCGCTTCCTGGCCGAAGGCCCGCAGGCTGTTCGCGAGGCACTCGAACACCGCGAGCTGGTCGTCGAGGTGTACGCCGAGCCCGACGTCGCCACCCGGCACCGGGATCTGCGCGACCTCGCCCAGCTCGCCGACGTCCCGTGGTACGACGTCAACCGCGCCGCGATCGAGGCGCTGAGCGAGACGGTCACCTCGCAAGGTGTCGTCGCCGTGTGCCAGCTGGTCGACGTACCGCTCGACGAGGCCGTACTGCGCACCGCGCGGCTGGTGGCCGTCGGCGTCCAGGTGCGCGACCCCGGCAATGTCGGCACGCTGATCCGTACTGCGGACGCGGCCGGGGCGGATGCCGTCGTACTGTCGGCCGAATCGGTCGATCCGCACAACCCCAAGGCTGTCCGGGCCAGCGTCGGCAGCCTTTTCCATCTGCCGATCACCGTCGAGGCCGATGTAGTGACAGCCGCCAAGGCCTGGCGCGAGCAAGGGCTGCAAGTGCTCGCCGCCGATGGGTACGGCAGCTCCGATCTCGACGAGTGCATCGAGGACGGCACGCTGGCGAAGCCGTCCGTGTGGCTGTTCGGCAACGAGGCCCACGGGCTGCCCGACGGGTTCGACGCGATCGTCGACCGTTCGGTGAAGGTCCCGATCTATGGCCGGGCCGAGTCCCTCAATCTCGCGACCGCGGCCGCGATCTGCCTATACGCATCAGCCCGCGCCCAGCGCCGATGACCGGGCTGCCGTTCGGGCTACCGGGGCGGTTCTGGCGGGGGAATCTGCATACGCACTCGAACGCCTCCGATGGAGCGTTGTCGCCGGCCGAGACCGCGCGGGTGTATCGCGAGGCCGGCTACGACTTCGTGGCGATCACCGACCACTTCCGGCCGGAGTACGGGTTTCCGGTGACGGACACGCGGGAGTTGCGGTCGGAGGGATTCACCACGCTGGTCGGCGCCGAGCTGCACGCACCGCGCACTGAGCTGGGCGAGTCCTGGCACATCGTGGCGGTCGGTCTCCCGCTGGATTTCGAACCGCCAGGGGAGACGGAGACGGGACCTGAGCTCGCGCGCCGGGCTCGGGCCGCGGGGGCATTCATCGGGATGGCCCATCCGGCGGCCTCGCTTCTGACAGCGGTCGATGCGGAGAGCCTGGACGCGGCCCACTCGGTCGAGGTCTACAACGCGCTCGCCGACCGCGAGAACCGTGGCGACAGCTGGCACCTCACCGATGTCCTGCTGAACCGCGGTCATCGGTTTTCGACGTACGCCGCGGACGACGCGCACCTGCAACCCCAGGACCCGCCTCCGTGCCAGGCATGGGTCCACGTCCGCACCGAAACCCTCGACCCGGACGCACTGCTGGCCGCGTTGAAGGCCGGCCACTTCTACTCCAGTACCGGTCCGGAGTTGTACGACGTACGTCTCGACGACGATGTGGTCGTGGTCAGCTGCTCACCGGTGACGAAGATCCTGCTGAGCGGTGGCCATCCTGGCGCAGAAGTTGCCCAGGGCATCGATCTGACCGAGTGCTCGCTCCCGCTGGCGCTCTTCCGCGGGTACCACTGCCGGATCACGATCGAGGACGCCACCAGCGGCCGCGCCTGGACCAACCCGATCCACCTGCCCCCTGTGGATAACTCAACGCACTGAATCCCCTTGGTGTGCAAGGCTTTCGTCACGTGTTGCCGACGAAAGGACCTCCGACATGCTGTGGCCCGCGCTCCAGGCTCTCTCCACCGGCGAACTGTCCGAAGACCAGGTCAGCTGGCTCAAGGAGACGTTCGGCCTGACCGAAGGCCCCCGGACGGAGCCACCGGGTGCCGCGGACAGCCTGGCGCACCGGAGGCTGACCGACCCCGACGGTGTCGAGCTCGTCCTCGACCTGGCCTGCATGAACGGCGAGGCCTGGCTGTTCACGCTCTTCCAGACGACGGGCGACAAGCCGTCCGCGGCCTTCGTCGAGACTCAACGCGCCGCGTTCCGATCTGCCATCGACCACCTCGGTCTCCGGCTGGTCGAGATCGAGCCGCCGGCCACCGCCGACGAGGTGCTGGTCATTCCCGAAGATCCAGCCACCGCCGCGGCAACCGCGTTCGACCTCGACTGGGATCTGCCGGAGGAACTGGACGGGGTGTGGCGGTATCTCCAGGTGCGCCCGGATGCGCCGCGGGAGGTCCGGGAGGTCAAGCTGCGCGCGTTGATGGACACCATGGTGTGGAAGGAGGCACCGGCGCGGCTGCGCCGGGAGGCGCAGGAGTTCCTCGATGGCCGCTGACGGGTTACCCCCGCCTGGATCGGACGAGCGGCTCGGGTGCGAGCGTCTCGGCAACGCACTGTTGACGGACAACGGCCGGGTCGTCCGTACGCCGCAGGCGACGACCATCGCGGTCGAGGCGCTGGCTGCGCGGATGCGCTCGTCGACCCTCGAGCTGGCGTTGGCCGCAACGGGTCTTGTCGTCGGAAGCGACATGGTCGGCCGGCTGGGTGACAGCCGGTACGTGCTGCTCCCGTACGACGAGCGCTATCCGTCGAAGGGTGCCGACGTACTGCACTCGGACGAGCTCCGCACCGCGCAGTACCGGCCGTTAGCGCATCGTGCCATCCGGATGGACACCGCGGAGGCTGAGCGTCTCGTGCGGATGATCGCGACCAGCGAGCTGATGGGTGCTTGGTCGCACGGTTCGAGTCACAATGCCCGGGCGCTGGCGTTGCAGGAGATCACCGCTGGTGAGTTCGGGCTGTCTGGGGTGCGTCGCTCGCAGCTGGATGGTGATACCCGGTGGAAGGTGGAGCGCGAGCTCAGGTACAACACGGATGCGTTGACCGACTTCGTGCGGACGCAGTACGCGATGACCCAGGAGCTTCTGCAAGCGCGTGGGATCACCGAACTGGTCTCGTACCGGGCCCACATCTGGTCAGCCGAGGAGCGGCCGCCGTGGGGTGAGAACAAGCTGGGCACCGTCGTCGAGGCTCCGCAGCGACCGCTGGCAGGCTGGTCGCCCGACCGCCAGGTGATCGCGGACTGGCTGAAGGTGCGGCGAGAGCCAGGCGTGATCCTTGCCGCGCGGCACTCGGCGCGGGATCTTGTCTCGCTCCCGATGACCGGGATGGGAGTGCTGAGCCAGAAGAGGTGGGTGACGCTGCCTGGCGATCACCGGGCGGTGGTGGACGGCGTCCTGTCCGATCGGCTGATCGACGAGCGGAAGCGGTCGGCTGTGCTCGCCGGCCCGCCTGCCAGAAGCCTTTCCGGGGCAACGCAGGCAGTCAGTCCTGAGTGGCAGCCGCACCTGGTCGCGGCGCGACTGAGAGCGCCGGACGCACTGGATGCCCGGATCGGGCGAATCCTCGACGGCCACGAGGAAGCGCCGTCGTGGTGGTTGCGGGACGATTCCGGGTACGCCATCGCGCGCCGGGATCTGGAATTCCTGCGGATCGACCCGCAGCACCTGCGGTGGATGCTCACCGGCGAGTCGCCGATGGGCCTCACCCCCAGGCTGTACCGGCAGTTCGCTGCCGAGATGCTGGCGGCGCTCGAGCATGACCGGATCAAGGCATCCCAGGTCGACATCAGGCTCAAGGGCACTGCGGCCGAGTTCTTCTCCGGCCCGCGCAAGACGCTGCCCACCGAGGCCGAGCTGGCCGGCAAGCCGGAGGCGCTGGCCCGGATGCGGGAGTGGTTCGGCAGCGACGACCGGCGGCCGCTACGCCGTCCGTACGACGCTATGTACCGGCTCGGACTTGAGCCGGAGCCAAGCGACTACGACCTCGACATCAACAGCACGGCTGCGGTCCGGGTGGCCCGGGCCTACTGGCGTGACCAGCTCAATGACCGTTACCCCGGAGACTTCATGGGCGGCCATGGCTACCTCGACAAGCAGGCGGTCCGCGGCGCCCTCCCGAGCCTGTCCGACTGGGCCAGGCGCTGGGAAGACAGACTCAACCGGCCCTTGTCACTCGGCGTCTTCGAGTCCAGCGGGCCCTTCGACGAAGCTGCGCTGGGACGCAAGGTGTCAGCTCACTTCAAGGACTCCGACTGGATCATCCACAGTCCGCGCAACGTCATCGGGCCGAGTTCGCCGCTCGGGCAGCCGGGCGTGGCCGCGGTGCGGCCGGACCATCTGCGTCGGGCCGCCGGCCGTGAACACCACTCCAGGCAGCGCGTTGGGCGCGGAGCAGGCTAGCTCTTGACCTTGGACTGGAGGCCGTCGAGGAGGGCTTCCAGGCCGAAGGTGAAGGATTCGCTGAAGGTGGTGTCGATGTCGCGGTTGACGCGGCGGCGGATGGACTCGCGCATGTCGTCGTCGTCGGCGGTGGCTTCGGCTTCGTGCATCACGACATCTGCCCACTCGGTCAGTGACCGGCCGGACTTGCGGGAGACCTCGCGGGTGGCGACCTCGGCGCTCGCGGTGCCGAGCGTGTAGGCCATCACGCTGCCCATCGCGTAGTCCAGGTCGTTGCCGGTGAAGCCGGCGGCGCCGAACAAGGTCAGCCCGCGGGCGCCGAGCTTCATCGCGTTCGGTCCGATGCTCGGCCGGGTGTACATCACCTCGGGCAGCCAGTGATGCCGGATCACGGCCGCGCGCAGGCTGTGGCCGAACAGCAGCGCGCCGTTGCGCCAGCCGGCCAGCGCCGGATCCGGTACGTCGATCTCGCCCCAGATCTCGTCGATCAAGAGGTCGATCAGGTCGTCCTTGGTCGGCACGTGCCAGTACAGGCTGGTCGCGCCGGCGCCGAGCTTGGCGGCCAGTTTGCGGATGCTGAGCCCGGCCAGCCCCTCGGCGTCGAGCGTCGCGATCGCGGTCTTCACGATCTGCTCCCGGGTGAGGGTCTCCCGGGCGGGTGCCGCGGCCGGTTTCCGGGTCCAGATCGATTCCTTCATGGAGCCATCCTAGCCAATGGACTAGAACACTGTGCGAGTCGTGTCGTACAGTGTGCGAGTGACTAGTACACCGTTCGAGTCTCCCGCGACCGGCCATCCGCGACGCTGGTGGATTCTCCTGATCTTGTGCCTCAGCCTGATGGTGCTGGTGGTCGACAACACCGTCCTCAACCTGGCGATCCCGTCGCTGATGCGGGACCTCGCCGCGACGCCGGCGGACATCCAATGGGTGATCGACGCCTACATCCTGGCGTTCGCCGGCCTGCTGCTGACCGCGGGAAGCCTGTCCGACCGGTTCGGCCGGCGGAAGATGCTGCTGCTCGGGCTGGTGATCTTCGGGGTGGCGTCGCTGCTCGCCACGCTGGCCCAGAACCCGTGGCAACTGATCGCCTGCCGCGGCCTGATGGGTGTCGGCGGATCGCTGCTCATGCCGAGCACCCTGTCGCTGCTGTTCACCGTCTTCCCGCCGGAGGAACAGCGCAAGGCGATGGCCGGCTGGTCGATGGTGGCGATGGTCGGCGTAGTGGCCGGCCCGACCGTCGGCGGCGTGCTGCTGAACCACTTCTGGTGGGGCTCGATCTTCTGGCTGAACGTACCGATCGCGATCCTGGCGATCGTCGGCACGCTCGTCCTGATCCCGGAGTCGCGTGGTCCCGCGCGGCCGGTCGACCCGGTCGGCGCTGTGCTCTCGATGGTCGGCATGGGCGCGGTGGTCTGGGCGATCATCTCGATCCCGGCGGACGGGATCGGGTCGGCGAAGGTCCTCGGCGGGCTGGCCGTGGGCGTGGTCGGGCTGCTCGGCTTCGCGCTGTGGGAGCGGCGGAGCGCGCATCCGATGGTGCCGCTCGAACTGTTCCGCGACCGGAACTTCAGCGGGACGAGCTTCTCGATCGTGTTGCTGTCGTTCACGGCCGGTGGGTTGCTGCTGGCGCTGACGCAGTACTTGCAGTTCGTGCTCGGCTACAGCCCTTTGAAGGCCGGCCTCGCCCTCATCCCGTACGCCGTCGCCGCGACGGTCTTCAATGGACTTGGGGCGACGCTGGGTAAGAAGCTCGCTGATCGCACGCTGATCGTGGTCGGCCTTGCGGTGATCGCCGTGAGCTTCGGCATCCTGTCGCAGGTCTCGGAGTCGTCGGGGTACGGACTGCTGATCGTTGGGTTGATGGTGATGGGAGTCGGCGGTGGCCTCGCGGGGCCGGCGGCGTACACGTTGCTGATGCAAGCTGTGCCCGCGGAGCATCGCGGGGTGGGGTCGGCGATGAACGACACGGTGCAGCAGACGGGGGCAGCCCTGTCGGTCGCGGTCCTGGGCAGCGTGCTCGCGGCGGCGTACACGTCGTCGCTTCCGGACTCGGTACCGGAAGCCGGCCGCAACTCGATCGCGGACACTCTCGCCCTGGGACCAGAATTCCTCGGAGCCGCCCGCTCAGCCTTCACCGACGCGATGTCCATCGCCATGACAGTCGGCCTCATCGGCGCCGCCGCGGGTGCGGTTGTCGCCCTCGTAGTCCTACCCCGCCGTTCCACCGCAACTTTCGAACCCGACCTCGTCGAGGCATCTTCGGAGCCTGCTCAGGACTGATCCGCCGGGTATTTCCCCACGCGCTCTCCGACGCCCGCTCCTACGTCGCGTGCTCGTTCGCCCACCCACCCTGCTAGGCGCTCCTCCGTCGCGCGGTTCGACCGCGGTGGTGGGCTTGCCCCCGTTGGGTGGACACCTTGTCTGGCGAGATGTTGATCTCGTGGGAAGGATGTCGTTATGGGAAAGGCGAGGAAGTACACGCCG
>NZ_JBFAAA010000008.1:0-333857 GCF_040639475.1 Kribbella sp. NPDC023855 | reverse complement strand
GGCCAGCCCTGACGACCGCAAACCTGCCCCACGCCAACCGTTGAACCAGCATGAGCTCTGGCGACAGTCGAACACGACACACCACCAGTATTCAGCTGAACGAAGCGGCTAATCGAACGCATCGTCCGTCCGCCGTTGAGGCAGTATGGACGACTCTGTGAGCAAGTCTCTCGCCAATCTCGACGCGCGAAGACGCGTGTGTGAGCACTGTGCGGCGACCTTCATCGCCGGCAGATCTGACCAGCGGTTCTGCACGGATCTGTGCCGTTTGCGCCGCTGGCGCAGCCGCAAAGGCATCTCGTCTGCACGAGGCGCGAGCGGCCAACAGCGCCTCGATGCCCTGAGCGCCGAGATCGATAGGCTCGAGGCCCAAGTCGTCGAGCTACGGCAGGTCCACCTCGCGCTACGCGAGACACTCACCACCTGTCAATGCACCCGATCCATCGCCGACCAACGCAACTCGTAGTCGCCGCTGCTGTGGCTAACGCCCACGCTCCGTGCTGAGCTGCGACCCCGCTTCCGACAGGAAGGTTCTGCCGTCTTCCGCAAGAGCGGCAATGGCACTCACTCGACTGGCGCCAGCCCAAATTCCAGATTCAGGACAACTGAAGTACTGCACGCCGAGGCCGAGGTCCGCGAAGACGTCTCCGTCTAGATACCTACTACCGCCAGTGCCGCATATATACGCGGCTGCGCCCACAGCGAGCGTGAGGTCAGCAAGTCGCAGGGAACGCTCAGTTCGCGCCACAAGGTCGCTGCTTCGAACGATTTCGCCGGTCCAGCCGACTAGCTCGAGAAGCGATTGGGTCGAGGCGATCGCGATCTCAGCAAGGCGGTCCGTCTGCTCTATCAAGTGCACGACCTGATCGACCACATTGCCGACCGGTTCCCAGTGCAGGCCGCGTCCGTGAGCTTGCCTGGTCATCCTCGCAACTCTTCGGCGGGACATCTCCGAATCGAGGACACGGACATCTCTGATCTCAGTGGTTCTCCCGCTCGGCAGCGCCACCGGCAACGACATCCATTGCTGAGCCGAAGGATCCGAGCGCGGTCCGAGCCTTGCCCGATGTTGGTAGTCCCTCCGAGCGAACTGAACGTCGTCCAGGGCGACCCAAACATCGGCCGCATGGAGCTTGGCCAGCGTCGACAGCCGCGGAAACAGGTTGGGCTGGTGGACGGCACACAACCGCGGCTTGGTCTGCGTCACGTCATCAGTCGGCTGATGTAGCCGGCCTCAATCAGACGTTCATAGGCAATCCGTACGTCGTCAGGTACATCCTGCTCGACAGCGAAGCCGAGTGCTGGGTACTCGATCACGCGTTGCAGGTCACCAACAAGCATGTCGACAACAAGACCCGGATCGCCGATGCTTTCGAGGTAGTCGGCGAACGCGATCGGTTCTGACGCACAGATGACCTCAACCTCTGGCCACATCTTCTGACAGGTGGCAAATGCCCTGCGCTCCATGTAGGGCTTGGAGATCAGCAGTACAGATTCGACGGGTCCTGCCTGGCCGGCCAGCAACTCTCGCGTGAGTACGATGTTCTGGCCCGTGTTCGTCGCCTGGGGTTCGACCAACACATCAGAGTCGGGTACGCCCAGCGTGATCGCGTGCTCGCGGTAGTGGACCGCCTCACCACGAGGAAACCGAGCTGCCGTCGTCCGGCTGTTCGCTCCGGTGAAGACAAGCGTCGGAAACAGGCCCTGCCTGTAGAGCTGGGCAGCGAATGTCGCGACGCCTAGGTCATGACTGCCGAGCCCAATTCCCACATCCACAGACCGCAGTTCATGATGCATCTGGTGGTAGTCCCAGATCAGTTGGGCGTCCTTGATCTGGTCGTCCGTGGGGTTCTTGCTGAGCTGGCTAATATCCGTCTCCAACATCATCGACCTGCTCTCTGCTGAATTCTGCCGTCGTCCGCGAGGCGACTGATGCGATCGATGCTCGCCACTTGATGGGTCAGCTTGTGCTTGATCGCATGGGTGCGCGACTGCCCCAGTAGGACAAAGGCACTCTCACGCGTTGCCTTGTCAGCGAGCAGGATGTGCGCGCGGGCGGTGTCGAGCTTAACGCGTTGAAGGGGAGAGTCGTCGCGGCCGTTCGCGACGGCTATGTCCATATAGCGGTGCGCGGCGTCCGGGTTGCCGGCTGCCAAGTGAGCTAACGCAAGCTTCTGGTGCGCGACACTCCACTCATCGGGTTCATCGAGACTCTCGAACTCCTCGATTGCGAGGCCGATCGCACCAATAGCAACGTCGACCTTCTCCTCGCTCAGTCTGGAAGACTTGGTCACGGCGGTTCCGATCCAAAGCCGAGCGCGAGCTCGATCGAGCGGGTTGAGGCGCTGATCGTCCGCGAGCACCTGGTACGCCCGCGCAGACTGCTCGATCTCACCTGACATCTCGGCGACAACGGTGAGAAGGAGTTCTACCTGCCCGATCCTCGATACAGCGTTGAGTGCGGCAAACGTCTCGAGGGCTTTCGCATAGGCAGATCTCGCGGAGCCGGGGCCGCTAAGTTCCCCCTGGTCGCGCTGCAAGTTCCCCAGGAGTACCAGGGAACGACCTTGGAGATAGAGGCTGCTCTCATCAAGATCGATCTGCGCCGCACGACCGAGCCACCGCTCGACCAGGCGTGAGGCGAGAGCAAAGTTCTGCCTGTCAGCGTAGAGACGAGCGCGATCTAGGTCATCAGTCCAGGATTCGTTGTCCCACCGTGTCAGTGGCTGCAGCCTTGATCTCCCAGGACGTGTGCTCGTCCGTAACTCGTCGAACCGAGCCCGGGCCTGAGAGTCAGCGTTGGCCAACACAGTGTCCAATGCCGCCTGCATGTCGGGTCGGGGCTGGCGGGATGTGCCTGCGGCTTCCCATTTCGACACCGTGCGAATCGCAACTCCGAGGTGCTCAGCGAACGCGCGCACGCTGAATCGCAGGGCTAGTCGTAATGCCCTGGCTTCATGCCCAGTCCACGTGATTACGCTCTGCACCGAACCCCTCTCTGACTGACATCAAAGCAGCAGTCTGGTCTAGGCGCAGCACAAGTGCCACGGAAGTTCCACAGGCGGTCATTGGGCCAAGACGGCAGGCATCGCAGGCTGGTCCTGCGAACCTGCCAAGCCAACTCGCCACGGGTCTTCGATCCAATACGAAGGCCTCGTCCGAAGGAGTGATCCCTGTGGCACCTCCAGATCACGTTCCGCCCGATCACGAAGATTTACGAACGGCTACGACCAGGGGCACAATCTCGCGCCACCGGGTTTGCGTGTGGTTCGGCAAACACATCATCGCGGAGCACACCGACAATCCCGAGGCCGCGATTCGGTACCAGGCCGCAATGACACGGCGCTTTGCAAGCCTACGGGTGACCATCGAGCCTGCAATTGCGGTGGTGCCAGATGCTGATCTCTCGTGAAGGGCCAACGTCGGCGGCGCCGGTGGGTGGTGCTCTGGGATCGGTTGAACGTCAGGTTCCGGCAATGGCGGGACGAGGACCGTTGAGCGAGGTCGACTACACGCGACCACTTCTCCTCGGCTACATCCTCAAGCATCTCCTCATGACTGACGGCGAGTTGGCCGACATCAAGGACCAGCTGGGGCAGTTCGCCCAGGCCGAAGGCTTTGCGATGGGGACGATCTACACCGAGGAAACCGAGACGACACCGGCCGCATTCGAAGCCCTGATTGCGGTAGTCAACCGCTACGAGGTGACGACGGTGGTCATCCCGAGTCGACTGCACTTCGCCGCCCTGGCAATCACGCACGACGTCAAGGATACGTTCGAGCGGGCGACCGGCGCTCGAGTCGTCATTGCGAACTCCACCCCATGATCTGACGGAATCGGTGGGGGGCGTCGTCCTCATCTCCTCGGTGCAATTGTGATCTCCGCACCACTCACCGGTTCCGTCACCACGATGTCCCTGTCTGAGTTCCGACCCCTGTGTTCCCTGATGGCTCAGACAGGGACTTCAAAGACCGGCTGGCGCGGATCAGGGGACGAGGCTGCTCTGCGCCAGCCGCTCCAGCCCTCCCGACGCCGGCGCCTTCGGGAGTTGCTGCGCCATCTCTATGACCGGGAGTCCAGCCCGGGCAAGAGACCTGCCCGCCTGACCCACCACCTCCGCTTATCGCCTGGCGGGTGGCCATGTTCACCGAATGCTCTTGAGAAGTGAGGCAGCTATGTCGCAAGTCGAACAGATGAAGATGCAGCTCCACAGTCTGGCCGATCAATCCCGCCAAGGAGCTGCCAGCCTGGCCGGGTTCAAGCAACGATTTGAGCAGTCCGGTGAGCAAGTACAGGCCTTGATCCGCGGATCGGCCACCGGCGCGGATCGCGACATCTCGGCGGTCCTCGATGCCGCGGGGAAGTCGGTTGAGCAGGCGGTCCAGGCGCTCCAGATCGCCGAGGCTGGTTGTCGCAGCTACGCCAACCAGATCTAGCCCGGCCGAGAGACAGCGTGCCTTCGGAGCTGCAACGAGTCGCACAGCTGCTGCTTGACACCTTGGATGAGATTCCACGGGTGGTGGCCTACCTCCACGACCGCGCAGGCAAGTATCGCGAGTCGGCCGGGTGGATCGGCAGCATGAGCAACAACCTAAGTGCCCAGATGGCCGCAATGCAGCTGGAGGAGGCCGCGAGGCGCTGTGAAGAAGCCGCACACCATCTGTCCCTAGCCCCACCCAAAGCGCGCAACTGGGTCCAGGAGATGGTCAGCGGTCAGCGAACAGCTCCTGACCGGGAAGACCGCATCCACCCCGGCCCGGCCGCCTGGCGCGATCCCGCCAGACGAGCATCAGAGCCGGAACCGGAAGACCCGTTTGATCCAACGGCCAACCGGGTCATGCGCGATCTACCCATGGAAACCCAAGGACAAGACACGTGGAGTCTGGGTCGACGAGACAGGTCGGCGCCATGAGTGGATCAGCGGATTCGACGAATACCGTAAGCAGGCCGACGATCTCGCGGTCGAACTCGGTCTCGGCCGTCTGTGGACGACATCGCACGTGGAGATAAAGTTCGCGATGTTTATGCGGGAGCGTGGGCTGACAAGAGCACGACTGATCCTGAACAACATTCCCTGCGACGACGAAGAGTTCTCCTGCGAGAACCTGCTCAACAAGTTCCTCCCGCCCGGCGCGAAACTGACGATCTACGCACCCGACAACTTCAAACGCACCTATCCCACATCAGAAGACGGGAGCAGCCGATGACCTACACAGCGCGCGCGATCCACAAACGAGGCCAATCCAACGACCCAGCCCAGATCACCAGCCCACAAGACATCGACGCACTGATCCTGGAGCTGTCCACCGACGACGGCGACAACACGATCGCCGGCATCTACATCAACGAACGCCCCACCACACCCCAAGGCCTCCCGGACCACGAACTCCGCATCGCCATCGACGGCGAACGCAAAGTAGGAGCCATCCGCTACATGTCCGGCAACAACGCCTGGTACGCCGTCGGTCAAAGCTCCGACCTCGACGAAGTCCTCTACTTCTATATGGGCCACGACGAGCAGTACCCCCAAGACTCCGAAATCACCATCGACGAAATCCGCACAGCCACCAACGAGTTCCTCACATCAGGAGGCAACCGACCGACCTCCCCAAGTTGGTCCGAGTGGCCATCGAACATGTGACGATCCGCGAATCGACGTCGATTCCAGCCCACGCAAGCAATCACAGAGCACCAACTGGCACAGCTCGAAACCGGAGACCGTCTACCAAGGGGAGCAGTCATAGGCCTCAGCATTGAGGCGCACTTCTGGAGAAAACCCGGTGATGTTGGAGCCTGCACAAGACGCCAACACCTTGGTCGACGCCGTGCTGAGCGAAGAGGTTGAGAACTCGGTTGCCGCGCTGTACGCCGGCCTGCGACCCCTGATGACCCGTCTAGGACGGGTCGGCCCGCTCGTCATCGCCGCTGTTGGCGTGGGTGGGGGAGTCGAGGTCTGCAATTGATGGTGGGTCCTCGGCTTCCCAGACTCGGGCATAGGTTCGTGCAACGCGCGGCCAGATCTGTTGGCGACCGTCTTCGACTGACTCGATCTCGTCGGCCAAGTCCCCGGAGACGACGAAGTCGTGGGGGATGATGCGGCCGGCGGCGTCTTTGCGGCCCAGCGGGTCGGGGAAGCGTAGTGCGACTGTGCCGGCGGTGCGGCGGTATGTCGTTGGCTCGGTTTCGAGGCCGACGAAGTTGCGTTCGTACTCCGGGAGTGGGTCGGGATGGCCTCCGTTGAGGAGGAAGCGGAATCCCCAGGAGTGGCCGCGGGTGGCCCAGATGAGGGTTTGGGGCAGGTGCTGGGCGGTCACTTGCGGCTCTTGATGAGCAGGTTGTCTTTGACGCCATGGTTGAGATCCAGCTTGAGTTGCGTGAGGGTCGCGGTCAGGAAGTCGTTGTGGGCCCGGGCTTGGGTGTTCATATCTCTGACCTGGGATCCGGCCATTTTGGCGACCGCTACCAGTGCAGGGAGCGCGGCTTTGGTGGCGAGCGGGCCGATTTTCGGCAGCTTCGACACCAGGCTTTCGACAACGGAGAACTTGCTGCCCACCAGGAATGCGGCCAGGGTCTCGGCGCCGTCTGCCAAGGTGTCTAGGACCTGGCGTGGGATTTCCATCTGCTCGTTCCACTGGACTCGGCGTTCCAGGGGAAGCATGGAGGCGATCGGGAGGATGAGGTCGAGTCCGACTCGTTGGGTCACGTCTATCTCGACGTGGTCCGGATCAGCCGCCGATGGTTCGAACTTGGCCGAGGAGAGCAGCATGAAGTCCTCGCCGACCGACAGCGCTTCCGGCGTTTCCACGAGGTCCTTGAGCGTCGAGCGCAGGTCGTCGATGTGGTTGGAGGCTTTCTCGATCACCAGGTCGCGGAAGTTGTAGATGTCCCAGTCAGGGAAGAGGTCTGCCTTCGAGAGCGCGATGATCCAGATGCGGGGGAACTCGACCAGGCGGTTCTCGTCGGCCAGTAGGTCGTCTTTGAGTCGCAGTACGACTTGGCGGAAGTTCGTCAGGAGCGACTTGAGGTACCGCTCCTCCTCGCCCTTGTAGTCCAGTAGTTTCTGGCCGTCCACCAGCAGGAGCGCGACGTCGGAACCCAGCAGTGACCGGAACGTGTCGACCCGGCGGTTGGCTTCTTCCTCGCTGCTCGGCGACTCCTCGAACCATTCACCGGGGTAGTCGTGCCACGCGAGTCGCAGGGCGTCGAAAGGCCGCTGCTTCGCTGCTGCGTTGTCTCCGCCCTTGAGCTTCACTGAGAAGTAGTACGTCGTGGCCGCGAATTTCGTGGGCGCCGGTGGTCTCGCGCGGTCTCTCATGCCGAGGTAGTTCTGGTAGAGCCGGTTGCCCTGGCCGGTGTCGTCCGCGACGAGGTCCCAGAGATCGTTCGAGTACGACCGCTCCTGCGTCGGGCCGAAGAACGAGGAGACAAGGACCGTCTTGCCGGAGCCGCTCTCTCCGAAAACGGCGATGTGCTGCTCGCGGACCCTCGGGTATTTCGCCATTGCGCGAACGTACCGCACCCCTTGGATCAAGCGGTCCGTTGCGTAGAGGACCGCCTCATGGTCGGACGTCGTCAATGAGCTGGACATCGTAGAACTCGAGATCGAAGCATGTCCGAGCCCGTCGCACCGGCCCGCGCTGTGCTGCATTGAGACACCGCTGCTTTGGCGAAGGCGCATCCGCTCCACTGCGCAGCGCCTGCTCACCCTGCCAGACCTGTCGGCCGCGATCCAGGACCGGTTGGTTCGACTGGACCGAACACTCGCTTACGTCTGGGCGCGCCGCGCGGTTGGGCGCCTTGCTGCACGGCTGCTACACCTCGCGGACCTCGTACTGGACTCGCCACGTACTGCGCACGCCTCGGCCTGGACGTCGGCCACTTGAGCTACGCCGCCGGCGATCCTGCCCGGCGCCTTACGAGATACTCGGCTCCGACGGACGCTTCGTCGTCCACGCGGTCGACATGAGGCTGGCGATGGCCGAACTGGAGGAACGTGTGCGCGAGCTATGGACGTTCATCATCGCCTCGGTCACCGGAGAGAAGAGAGCGTACTGTGGCGACGCATCCAGCTAGCGCCGCGGCCGCACAAGTACGTCGACGCCTCGGCCTGGTCCGCCAGGCGCAGCAGATCCTGGAGCGCGCGATCGAACGGTCAGCTCCGCCAGAGAAGCTCGCAAACTGCCGCAAGAACCTTGCTGACGCCCAGCGGGCGCTGGCGAAAGCGAAGGTCTCGGCTGCGACCAATGCCGAAGCGAGACCGCGGTCGCGCAAGGCAGACACGACGGCGAAGGCGCCAGCTGGAAAGGCCGCCAGGAAGCGCAAACGTGAGACCAAGCACGCCACGCCGGCCGAGCGCACTTACGCCAAGTCGGACGGCGCACTTCCAGTCGACACCGGCGTGCGCTACTCGCAGGATCCCGACGCGGCGAAGCGAACGGTCTGGATTTTCAAGAGCGGCACCAGCTTCCATCGCCGCGACTGCCAAATTGTCGAGTCACGCGACGGAGCAATCGAAATCCCGGTTGCTAACGCCAGGAAGCGCAACCTCGTCAGGTGCATGCACTGCGTTCCCACTGTGCGGTGACGTTCGGTTCGCTGCGGCGGACGGCTCGCCCGCAAGATGCCGGCCGCCCCTTGATCCAGAATTCCGGATCGAGTGGACGCCTTCGACGAGCTCAAGCGACTCCTCGTCGAACTTGGGGGACATCGTCAAGCTTGACAGGCACGGCGTATCTCGACGCGAGAGTGACAACCTTCAGGACCCCCGGCGGCGAGCTGTCGCCGATCGGTCGACAGCGCCCTGTCGGAGGACACGCGAATGGCCATCTCAGCCACCGGGCTGCTTGCCTCCTCGACCAGCGCGGCGTGTGCTGGCGGCGAGAAGTGGCACTGTCGGCGCTAAGGTTGATGAGTCCGGGGCCGACCGCCATTGCGGCGAAGCCGGATGTGCAGGTCGACGGGGCGAGGG
The DNA here is from genome assembly GCF_040639475.1 of Kribbella sp. NPDC023855. Classification (NCBI taxonomy): domain Bacteria; kingdom Bacillati; phylum Actinomycetota; class Actinomycetes; order Propionibacteriales; family Kribbellaceae; genus Kribbella; species Kribbella sp. NPDC023855. The sequence goes on along the minus strand of NZ_JBFAAA010000008.1, from coordinate 324,888 downwards.
AGGAACTGCAGTGGTGCAATCAGGGGACGATCGCTGGGTCGAAGTTTCCCCGTCGCAGTTCCCGCATGAGGCGGAGGGCCTCGGGCTGGTCCGCGCAATCATGCCCGACGATAGCCCCTTCCGCGCCTGGTCGAACTTTGAGTTTCGCGATTCACGTGGACGCTGGCACGAGGTCGACCTGCTCCTGCTCGGCCGCGGACGTCTCCACCTGATCGAACTCAAGTACTACTCCGGTACCCTGCGCGGCGACGACCACAACTGGCTGCGCGACGGCAAGCGGCCGGAGGATTCGCCGCTCAAGCTCGCCCGCCGCAAAGCGCAGTACTTTGCCAGCAAGCTCAAGGACGAGCTCCGCGCGTGGGCCGTCCAAAGCAAGGTGCGGATCCCGGACGAGAAGGACGTCATCCCCTTCGTCCAGGAGGCAGTCTTCCTGCATCACCCGACGTTCCGATCCCTCCTTTCCCAGGCGAGCGCGGTCAACCTCTTCGGTCCTGCTGGCGCGGAGGCGCAGACCAATCTGCCGTCTATCACGGACCTTGTGCTCGAACCAGCCGGCCGGCGCGCCATCGGCCCCAATCAGGAGCAGATCCTCGTCGCACTTATGCGACGCATCGGCCTCGTCCAGCGCCGAGAGCGCGAGGCTGGCTCGTGGGTCATCGAGGACGAGGCCATCGACTCCGACGAGGGCTGGCAGGACTGGCTGGCTTCGCACAAGTTTGCCCAGCAGGAGCGAGCCCGCATCCGTTTTCAGGTCGCTGCTCCCACCGCCGGCGAGCAGGAGCGCAAGGATGTCCGGCGGATCGCGGAGCATGAGTTCCGCGTCATGTCCCGCCTCCAACACGACGGGCTGCTCCGCCCCCGCGACCTCGTCGAATCCGAGCTCGGTGTTGGTCTCGTCTACCCCTACGACCCGGACTGGCAGCGACTCGATCTTTGGCTGGCGGGCGAGCAAAATGGGGTCCCCCTCGCGACCCAGTTATCGATGATCCGCCAGATTGGCGAAGCACTGCAGTATGCCCATGGCAACAAGGTTGTCCACCGAGGCCTCTCGCCTAAAGCCGTTTGGGTTCGCCGCATCCCGGGCACCGCCAATGACGTCAAAGTTCGCGTCGGTGACTGGCGGGGCGCTGGAGCCGTCGAGGCCACCAGCCTCACCCACTCCGTGGTCCCCGGAGTGACATCGCTGTTCGGCGTCACTCCCAAACAGGCAGCGAACCCCGCCGGCCAATCCCAGGTCCAAGCCACCTCCGACGGCGCTGACTCGGAGCGCTGGCTTACCGACACCTTCCGGGCTCCTGAGGGCGCGTGGAATCAGACGGCCGACCGTGTGCGGCTTGACGTCTTCGGCCTAGGCGCCCTCGCCTTCTACCTCCTCACCCATCGACCTCCGGCACCGAGCGCCAACGCACTCAAGATGCGACTCAACGCACAGCAAGGCCTCGATGTCGCCATCGAACTCCCGCAGGTCTCGTCGCAGCTACGTTCACTCGTCCTCAAGGCGACCCATCCCGCCCCGACGCAGCGCACGCCCGATGTCGCAACCTTCTTGGCCCAGCTCGCCACCGCCGAGCGAGAGACGACGACAGAGACCCCCGAGGAGGACCCACTCGAGGCCACTCCAGGCACCATCCTCGACGGTCGCTTCCGCCTCGAGCGCCGCCTTGGCCAGGGTTCAACAGCCGTCGGCCTCCTAGTCACCGATCTCCACACCCAAGGCAACGACGTCCAGCGGGTCCTGAAGGTCAGTCTCAACGCCGATGCAGCGGCGCGACTGGCGGACGAGGCCGAAGTATTACGCGGACTCAACAGTCCCCGAGTCGTTAAGCTCATCGACGGGCCGCTGGTCGTCGGCGGACGCCAGGCGCTCCTCCTCGAGAACGCCGGCCCCGAGACGCTCAGCGAGGTCCTGCGAACCCGCGACCGACTTTCCCTCGACCTCCTTGAGCGTTTCGGCGCTGACCTGCTCGAGTGCCTCGTCGCGCTGGATAAGGCTGGCATCGATCACCGCGACATCAAGCCGTCTAACCTCGGTGTCCGGGAGAACCGCGGCGACCGCACGAAGCACCTTGTTCTCTTCGACTTCTCGCTGACTCGCGCCGCGGCGTCGGCGACCGCGGCCGGTACCCCGCCGTACCTCGATCCCTTCCTCATTGGCGAGCGGGACCGCTTTGACTCCGCAGCCGAGCGGTACTCCGCTGCAGTCGTCCTCTTCGAGATGGCAACGGGTGCCACACCGGTCTACGGCGACGGCCAAGCCGACCCGGCATCAATCACCGATGAGGCGACGATCGAGCCGCAGCTGTTCGACCCAGCGCTGGCCAGCTTGCTCGCTGAGTTCTTCCGCATCGCCCTCGCGCGGGAGGGCTCCGCGAGGCACCACACGGCCGAGTCGATGCGCGCCGCTTGGCAGGAGATCTTTGCAGGCGAGGCGACGACCGAACCAGCTGAATCCAACGACGAGCTTGCCAGGCAAGCCACCCTTGCAACGCCGCTCGTTGATTCCGGCCTCACTGCCCGCGCTCTCTCAGCTCTCGAGCCGTACGCCGTTCATACAGTCGGCGAGCTACTGACTGTCGACCCGGTCCGTCTTTCCCGTCTGCAGGGCGTGGCCAACTCCACCCGTCAGCAGATCCGCAACCGGATGAAGGAGTGGCGCGGCCGCCTCGGCGACGACCTCAGGAGCCTCGCGTCGGGGGACGGGTACCCTAAGTCCCCGAGCGAAGCCGCGGAACTGCTCATCAGCACCGTCGCGAGTGGCCGCGCGGCGAGCCGCGCGACGATGGTCCGGTTGGTCCTCGGCGTTGGCACCGAACTCGATGCGTTCGCAACCCGCGCCCAGCTCGCCGCCAGCTTGCCGGAGCCAGTCACCCCAGCCCGAGCCAGCCAGTTGCTCGCCGACCTGCAGGAGAAGTGGGCCGCGGATGATGCCGCTCGGTCTCTGCTCGATCGGCTCGCGGACGCTGTCAGCACGCGTCTGACCGAACTGGGCACAATCGCTACTCCGGCTGAACTCGAGACCGCAATCCATCAGACGCTCGGTACGACCGGCGAGTCGGACGATCGGTTGGTCCGCGGCCTCCTACGGTTCGCACTCGAACGCCGCCGTGCCCTGCACCGAGCCGACGGCTCCGCCGATGCGGTCTGGCTGCGCAGACGGGCAGGCATCGTCGCTCTAATGGCGGAGGACCAGTCGCTCTTCGACGTGGCCGAGTCGCTGGGCCGTGAGGCTGACAACCTGGTCGATGCCGCGGGGGACTCGACCCGCGCCCTCGTCCCGGCCGCCCGAGCCACAGCACGTCTCGCATCCGTCCTTCCAGGCACTGGCATCCCGGCTGAGCTGCGCGACCCGATGCGGCTCGTTCGGCTCGGGGCTGCAATCTCGAGCAGGGCCGCTGCGTCGGGCGCAGGTGAGCTGCACCACCGCGACCTTTCTCAGGTCGCTGCGCTTGAGTTGAGCTTCAAGGGCTTCGGTGGCGGCCAGCGGCTCGGACCGGAGGAGATCCGCGAGCGGGTACGTGTCCGGTTTCCCTCCGTCGCTGTCTTGGCGAAGCGTCCGACCCTTGACACCCTCGTCCAGGACGCAGGTCTTGGGCTCGTCTTCGACGACCGTCTCGGCGTTTATCGCTCGCCGGAACTCGGCGGGGCGACAACTGGCCTCGAGTCGCGGAAGCCGACGGCGCTGGCTGGTGGGACGTCGCCGGTGGCGTCGACAGGCGCGGCTGGCGCTCGTCTCGAGGGCTCGATTGCAAGCCGTTCCTTCCTCGCTCTCGGTGTGCGCGCCGACCGCCTCGCGCGCTTCGTTCACGCCGCCAAGCATCGGTACGCCGCCAACGTCGTCGACGTCACCGATGTCCTTCTCGATGCGCTTCGTTCCGCATCCGCCGAGGCCGGATTGCCGTGGGAGCTCGTACGGGCGGCCGACGCGGAAGGGGAGAGCAGCCGTGGCCGGCGTGGCCTGAATGAATTGGTCAAGCGTTCCTGGAGTCAGGTCGAAGCAGCGATCGACGCGGCACTGGCGGTAGAGGGGCTGGACACGCCTGTCCTTCTCACCGAGGCATCGCCCCTGGCCAGGTACGACAACGTCGGGTTGCTCGCCCGCTGGACTGACCTGGGTGCTTCCCGTGCGCGTGCCGTGTGGCTCGTAGTTCCACAGCTCGGCGGCAACCATGGTGCGCTGCTTGATGGCCGGCCCGTGCCGCTCGCCGCGCCGAGCCAATTCGTGGCGCTGGACAATGACTGGATCGATAATGCGGTTGCTTTGACGGCCGCAGAGAAGGAGCTTTAGACGTGGCTGTCTCGCCGGACCTGACCGCGGCGCTCCAGAAGGTCGTGCTCGAGCTGGAAGATGACCTGCGAGCCAGGGTGGAGAGCCAGCCTGAAGTTCTCGACGACTGGCGGCGGCAGCACTCTGCCGCAGTGGCCCGGGAGCGGACCGGCATGTCGTGGCAGGAGTGGCGCGACGATCGGCTCACCATGGCAGCCGTCGCCTGGGTGTTGACCACGGTCTTCGTTCGTTTCTGCGAGGACAATCGTCTTCTCAAACCGGTGTGGATCGCTGGGCCGAGTGAGCGGCGGCAGGAAGCGCTCGATGCCGAGCTCGCCTACTTCCGTGAGAATCCTGAGCACACCGACCGAGAGTGGCTGACGCAGGCGGTCGGTCACCTGCAATCGGTGAAGGCGACGCGGGAGCTTGTCGAGTCGCACTCGTCCCTGTGGACCGTGTCGCCGTCGGGGCAGGCCGCCAAGCGACTCATCGAGTTCTGGCGCACCAAGACGGATAGCGGGGCACTCGTCTGGGACTTCACCGATCCCGAACTCTCGACGCGTTTCCTCGGAGACTTGTACCAGGACCTCTCCGACTACGCGAAGAAGACGTACGCCCTGCTGCAGACACCGATCTTCGTCGAAGAATTCATCCTCGACCAGACGCTGGAACCAGCCCTGACCGAGCGCCCGCTTGAGGGTTTCAAGCTCATCGACCCGGCCTGCGGATCCGGGCACTTCCTCCTCGGCGCGTTTGCCCGTCTCAACGAACGCTGGGCCGATCAGGAACCCGGCCTCGAGGTGCGAGCTCGCGTCGAGCGCGCGCTCGCGGCCGTGCACGGAGTGGACCTCAACCCGTTCGCAGTCGCCATCGCCAAGTTCCGCCTGATGGTCGCAGCCCTACAAGCCTGCGGTGAGCTCTCGCTGGAGGAGGCACCGAACTTCCACTTCAACCTCGCGGCCGGCGACTCGCTATTGCATGGCGGCCACCAGTTGACCATGGCGTTCGAGGGATTCGACGCGGACGCTCAGATCAGCGGTTTCGCCTATGTCACGGAGGATCTCGACGAATTGCGGAAGGTTCTCACACCTGGCCAGTACGACGTGGTCGTCGGCAACCCGCCGTACATCACAGTCAAGGACAAAACGCTCAACGCGGCCTATCGAGACCTGTACCCGACCTGCAAGGGAACATACGCGCTGACCGTGCCCTTCATGGAGCGCTTCTTCCAGCTTGCGAAACAACCATCCGGTGACAAGCCCGTTGGGTGGACGGGGCAGATCACCTCGAACTCGTTTATGAAACGAGGTTTCGGCTCTGCCCTGGTAGAGGGCTTCCTCGCGAAGCAGGATGTGCGCTTAGTCGTTGATACGTCTGGTGCATACATCCCAGGGCACGGCACACCGACAGTTATCCTCGTCGGCCGGCCGCAGCGGCCCGTAGGAGAAAGCATAAAAGCGGTCCTCGGAACCCGTGGCGAGCCAGGACAGCCATCAGACCCTGCCAAGGGACTGGTCTGGTCATCCATCGTGAATCACGTTGCACTCGACGAGTACGAGGGTGAATACGTGAGCATCACGTTGCTCCATCGCAGAATACTCTCGAGCCACCCTTGGAGCCTGTCTGGAGGTGGGGCCAGTGCGTTACTTACAGTATTGAATGCTGCCGCCAAGCAGAGGCTTGCGGCAGTAATTAGTCCCGGCATTGGGAGAGCAGTGCGCATCGGTTCCGACGAAGCATTTGTCCTGCCCCGGCGGCCGTCACGCTCACGCGAGAATCCAGAACGCCTACGACCCTACTTGGAAGGGGAATCGGTACGGGATTATTCGGCCGCGCCGGACAAATTCGTGTGGTACCCGTACGACAGGAAAAAGCCTATTGAGGGATTGTTAACCGAAGAGCTTTGGCCCTTTCGTGCTCTGCTGGCCGCCCGCGGCACATTCGCAGGAGACATGGCCGCCGCTGGACGCAAGTGGTGGGAGTACATGCAGCACACATCGAGCGCATATGCCACCCCGCTCTCGATCGCTTTCGCGAACGTCGCAACCCATAACCACTTCGGTATTAACCGAGGTGGCACGATCTTCAATGCCCACGCGCCTGTGATCAAGTTGCCGAAAGAGGCGACGGAGGACGACCATCTCGCGTTGCTTGGGGTGCTGAACTCGTCGACGGCTTGCTTCTGGCTTAAGCAGGTAAGTCACGACAAAGGCAACCGAGGTGGTGAACGCGGGACTGCGCTCGACACGTGGGATCACTTCTACGAGTTCACAGGGACCACGTTGCAGGACTTCCCGCTGCCTGCGCGTTTGCCTCTTCCGCGCGGTCGCCAACTAGACCGTATGGCGCAGGAGCGCTCTGATTCGAGTCCCGCCGGGGCTGTTGCCGAGGGCACTCCAACTGCAGCAGGACTCTCCGATGCTGAGAAGCGGTCGACATCTCTGCACGGTCGAATGGTCGCGCAGCAAGAGGAGCTCGACTGGGAGGTGTATCGGTCATACGGGCTCATCGACGACGATCTCACCTATTCCGGGGATGACCTTCCTGAGGTGCGGCTGGGTGAGCGGGCCTTCGAGATCTCACTGGCTCGAAAGGTCGCTGCTGGCGAGGAGGAGACGGCTTGGTTCGCTCGTCATAAGTCGACGTCGGTCATCGAGATGCCGTCGCACTGGCCGGCGGCGTACCGGGACCTGGTTCAGCGGCGGCTGGACCTCATCGAGTCGGACAAGTTCATCCGTCTGCTCGAGAAGCCGGAGCACAAACGACGCTGGGCATCAGAGCCCTGGGACAAGCAGGTCGAACGCGCCCTCCGTGGTTGGCTTCTTGACCGGCTGGAGGACCGGAAGTTCTGGTTCGATGCGCAAGGGCAGGCCGCCGTGGCCCGGTCGGTGGCGCAGTTGGCCGACGTGGTCTCGCGTGACTCGGACTTCGTGTCGGTACTGGAGTTGTGGTCGGGCCGCAAGGACCAAACGGTTACGCAGCAGCTCGCTGCGCTGCTCGATGGTGAGAGTGTGCCGTTCCTCGCGGCCTACCGTCTCAAGGATTCGGGGCTACGCAAGCGGGAGGCGTGGGAGAACACTTGGGATTTGCAGCGCCGTGAGGACGCAGGGGAGAAGGTCGGCGACATTCCGGTGCCGCCGAAGTACACGACTGCGGACTTCCGCAAGACGGCGTGGTGGCAGCATCGGGGAAAGCTCGACGTACCGAAGGAGCGGTTCATCCTCTTCCCCAACGCTGGACGAGAGACCGACCCGACCGAGCTGCTCGGGTGGGCAGGCTGGGATCACGCGCAGCAGGCGCTTGCCCTGGCGAGGATCGTCGGTGACCGGGAACAGGAGGGCTGGCAGGAGGATCAGCTCGTGCCGCTCGTAGCCGGTTTGGCCGAGCTTCAGCCGTGGGTGCGTCAGTGGCACGATGAGGTCGACGAGACCTACGGACTGAACCTCGCGGACTTCTGCGAGGAGCAGTTGCGCGACCGTGCGCTGCAGGTCCACCAGACCCTCGACGAGCTCAAGGCTTGGCGGCCCGAGGCGGCCACTCGAGGCCGCAAGGCAAAGGTCTGAGACATGGCGACAAGAGGAACCGAGGAGACGACGTGAGCACGCTGCTCCGAGACGTCATCGACATCCCCGAACGCGCGGGAGCCGAAGACTACGTCCTGCGCCTGACCGACTCGGTCGGCCACGAGGCGGCGAGTCGCACGATCGACGAGTACGTCGTCACCGACGCGATCGCAGAGGCCTTCGACTCGGCACTTGCTCTCGTCAGCGAGGCAGTCGGCTCCGGGGTCAGCCGCGGGGCCTTCCTCACCGGCTCGTTCGGCTCCGGCAAGTCGCACTTCATGGCGGTGCTGCACGCCCTGCTTCGTCACGAGCCTGCCGCCAGAGCTAAGGCGGAATTGCAGGCCGTGATCGCCAAGCACGACCATCAACTCTATGAGCGCAAGATCCTGCCGTTGGCGTTCCACTTGCTGGGCGCGAGGACGATGGAGCAGGCGCTGTTCGAGGGCTACATCCGACAGGTCCGCGAGCTCCACCCAGGGGCGCCTTTGCCTGCGATCCATAAGTCAGATGCACTCCTCGACGATGCGGAGGGACTGCGTCAGCAACTCGGGGACGAGCGCTTCTTCGGCGGTCTCAACCGTGGTACCGAGGCAGGGGAGGGCGCAGACGACCCGTGGGCGACCATCCTCGGCGCCGGCTCGTGGGATGCGGAGCGCTATGCCGAGGCGCGTGCGGCGTCGCCCGCGTCCGACCTGCGCATGCAACTGGCGACAGCGCTCGTCGAGACGTACTTCACGGCGTACACGCAGCAGGCGGAGTTCGTCGATCTGGACACCGGACTGGCCGCAATCGCGAGCCACAGCAAGGGCCTGGGCTACGACGCTGTCGTCCTGTTCCTCGACGAGCTCGTGCTCTGGCTCGCCTTCTCGGTGCAGGACCGAGAGTTCTTTCGGCGCGAGTCGCAGAAGTTGACCAAGTTGGTGGAGTCAGCGATCGGTGGCCGCGCGATCCCGCTGATCTCGTTCGTCGCGCGGCAGATGGACCTGCGTCGTTGGTTCGCGGACTCTGGGGCGAGTGGCTCGGAGCAGGAGGCTCTCGACCGCGCGTTCCGCCACCAGGAGGGCCGTTTCGGGACCGTTGCCCTCGGCGACGAGAACCTGCCGTACGTCGCCCATCAACGTCTGCTGCGACCCAACAGCCCGGAGGCGGAGCGCCAACTCGAGGAGGCCTTCAAGGCCATCGACCGTCGTCCGGCGGTCTGGGACGTCCTGCTCGACGGTGTGAACACCGACGAGCGTCACCGCGGAGCGGACGAGAAGGCCTTCGCCCTCACCTATCCTTTCTCGCCCGCACTGGTCTCGACGCTCCGCTCCCTCGCCAGCGTCATGCAGCGGGAGCGCACTGCCCTCAAGGTCATGCAGAACATGCTGGTCGACCGGCGGGACGCTTTGACCATCGACGAGATCATCCCCGTCGGTGACTCGTTCGACCTCATCGTCCAGGGTCAGACCGGTCAGGCGCTTGACGCGCAGGCCGCTGCGCTGTTCAGGTCAGCCAACAAGCTCTACACCGAAAAGCTGCGCCCACTCCTGCTGAGTCTGCACGGCATTGACGAGCAGACCATCGAGGACCAGCCGGGGAGCGTGCCACCATCATTCAGGACGGACGATCGGCTTGCCAAGACTCTGCTCTTGTCGGCCGTCGCACCGAATGTTCCAGCGCTCAAGGCATTGACCGCGTCGCGACTGGCTTCGCTCAACCACGGTTCGCTTGTATCCCCGCTGCCGGGCGGCGAGGCGTCCCTCGTCTTGTCGAAGATACGCACCTGGGCCCGGGATGTCCCGGAGATCCATCTCGACGGGGAGGACCGCAATCCGACGGTCCGCGTCCAGCTCTCCGAGGTTGACTACGAGTCGATCGTCGAGAGGGCCAAGGGCGAGGACAACGACGGGCGCAGGCGCGAGCTCATCAAGAGCCTCGTCAGCGACGGGCTGGGCATCAAGCTGGACCAGCAGGACATCCAGGGTGCGCACCACCATCAGCTGGTATGGCGGGGCTCTCGACGCGACGTGGACATCATCTTCGGTAATGTCCGCGACCGGAGTTGGCTCTCGGACGATCACTTCATCGCGAACGCCGGAACGTGGCGCGTCGTCGTCGACCACCCTTTCGACGACGCCGGTCATTCGTCATCGGAGGACCTGCGGCGGCTCGATGACATGCAGAGCCGAGGTTTCCAGTCGCAGACCATCATCTGGCTGCCGAAGTTCCTGTCCGACGAGAAGCTTCGAGAGCTGCGCCGCCTCGTCATCCTGAACTGGCTTCTCGAGGGCAGTGGGGACCGGTGGCAGAGCCACGCAGACCACCTGAATGAGGCGGACCGTGCCCTGGCGCGAGGGATCCTCGAATCTCAGCGGAACACGTTGCGGCGCAGCCTGGAGGACGCCATCCAGCAGGCATACGGCGCCGCGTCCGTACGTCCTGGTGTCCTGCTCGATGACGCGTCGCACGACCGGACCCTCATCTCCTTGGATCGGTCCTTCGCCCCGGCCAACCCGGTGGGAGCAACGCTGGGGGCCGCGTTCGACAACCTGCTGGCGCAGGCTTTCGAAGCGACCTATCCGGGCCACCCCAATTTCGAGCCAGGCGACGTCGAGGTCAAGGTGAAGGACCTTCGAGCCGTGGCTGCCCACGTCGCTCGCGCAGTGGCCGACCGGGAGAAGCGGGTCGAACTGCAAGGCGACGTCGCTGCCGTCCGGCGCATCGCGGGACCGCTCGGTGTTGGGACCGCTGCGGAGACGCATTACATCCTCGGCGACGACCGCTTCAGCCCGTGGGGTCAGGAGATCGAGCGAGCCCTGGGACGTCGCGAGCAGGAGGAGGGCACCGTTCCGCACGATCCGGTGACTGTGGTGGATCTCCGGCGCTGGATCGAGGAGGTCAAGCCGGCCCAAGGCCTGCGCCAGGAGGTCAGTGACCTTGTCATCATCACCTGGGCGGCACTGCGTCAGCGGGCCTGGTTCCAGCACGGACAAGCCCTTGGCGCCGTTCCGGAGCCAGGGATGCTCGCGCCGAGCATGGAGCTGCGGACTCAGCCCATGCCCACCACGACCGAGTGGACTGACGCAACCACCGTCGCCGGCGGGCTGCTTGGTGTGCACGGCGCGACCCATCTGACTGCTCCGGCAGTGGCTGACTTCGTGCACCAGGTGACGGAGAAGGCGAAGGAGCTCGCTGTAGCTGCGCCCGGCCTCGTGAGCGCTCTGGAATCGGCGAACGCCCGCCTGGGCGTGACCGACAGCGACCGATACAAGACGGCCAACGCCACAGCCGAGCTGGTGCAGGACTTGCGCCACTTGACCGGCCTCGAGCTGGTACGGCGAGTCGCTGCGGCCAACCTCGGTGCGTCGCCCACCGCTGCCGGCAAGTCGCTGGCCACGGCTGCCTCGGTGACCAGCGCGCTCGATCGTTTCCACTGGGAACGGCTTGAGCCGTTGAGGCAAGCTATGCGGTCCGAAGGCACAGCCGCGGAACAGGCGGCGAACATCGTGAACCGCCTTCGGGCAGCTCTCGAGGCGGACGAGATCGTCACGGCTATCAGTACGACTCTCAACGAGACGGACAGCGACATCTTCCGCTGGCTGGCAGACCATCTGCCGCCCATCATCACGCCACCTATCGATAGGCCGGGTCCAATCGAGCCGCCCGGGCCGCTCGGCGGCCCGGGCGGCCGGGCCACACGCTCCAAGGGCACGCCCAAGGACGTTGTGATCGCACAATTAGAGGCATTTCTCGACGGGCATCCGGAGGACGCGGTCGAGGTGACGTGGCGGGTGCTCGAATGACCGCTACGGTCGCTGCGACTCCGGTCAGTCCCTCGATGGTCCTCGCAATCGTCGACGAGGCTCGGGACAAGGACTATTCCACCGGCGTGATCGGTCTACGAGGCGTGCCCGATCGTGCGGTCATCGCGGATCTCCAGCACGACGGTCGGGTCGTCCGGGTGCGGCCGGCAGAGTCGGCCCTCGCAGTGCGGGAGGTGCTGACCGAGCATCGCGAAGGCGACTGGATGGTCGTCATCACGGATCGGGCCGACGACGACCTCGGTGCGGGCGTCCTCGCCCACTTCATCTGGCAACGACTGCGCAGCCCCGACCCGTGGGAGGCCGTGCGTCACCGGTTCGCGGCGACGGGCATCGACCCTGCTCTGACCGGTGTCCACCAGAGCAGAGAGCTCGCCTCGGCTCTGCTCGCGGCCACACCGACGAGCGGCTGGCCCGCGGCGCCAGCCGGGGTCCTCACCCGGTCACACGCGCTGACCTCCGTGGCAAGGATCCACCTTGGTCTGGACAGTGACACAGCCGACGTACTTGGTGTTCTGCGCTGGACTATGCGACCAGCGAGCGTGACCGCGGTCGCGGACCTTCGAGCCGAGTTCGGGAACAGGCTCGCGGACGAGACGCTCGACTGGATCGCAGACCGTGCCGGCGCTGCCTCCCAGCCGGTGCGGATCTTGCTTAGGCAAGGCGAGATGGCCGATCTTGTCCCGTTGGGCACGGTCATCCAGTTGCTCACAGCCGACGACGTGCTTACCGCCGAGGAACGGCATGTTGCCAGTACCTCGCTCGTCCGGATCGAGCCACGATGGGGAGGCGAGATTCCACCCGTCCCCGCGCTCCGTGCGCTAGGAAGTGCATCCACCGAACTATTGACCGAGCTCGCAGGCGAACCGCGGCAGGGGGCTCACGTCGAACGAGCTCTGCAGCGCGCCGGCGCCATACTCAACCAAGTCCAGGGTGAGCAGCTCAGCGCGCACTCAGACCTCCTCAAGCAGGGACAGTACGCACGGCTCAGTCGCCTGTGCGACGCCCTAGCTGCGGCAATCGCACCAGACCCCGCACCGACGGCAGGCCGCGACGTCGAAGCCGCCTGGTCCCTCGTCCGTGCTCACTTTCTGAGCCGTCCGGCCGCCCCGCTCACCGTGGCCTTCGCAGCTGCGGTCCGACTCTCGCGATGGCTCCTCACCCGTGACGGGGTCACGAGAAGCGAGCTGCTCGCGCTCACCCGTCGCCACATGGACCAGAGCGCATGGGTCGATGCCGCGATCAACGATGTGCACCGCGGCGTCGAGGACCCACACCAGGCGCGCTATCTAGGCATGGTCGCCGAAGCGGCGATGGATCGTCGAAAGGCCGAGGAGCGGGAATTCGCGACCGTGCTCGCCCATGCCACCCGGCTGGACGGTGTCCTTTCCCAGGCCATCGATCCGACGGTCTGGCCGCTCGAGGCAGTGCTACCCGGCGTCGTCATCCCCATGGCGAGAAAGGCGCCGCTGCTCCTGTTTGTCATGGACGGCATGAGTGCGGCAGTCGCCACGGAAATAGTCGAGGATGCAACCGATCGACTCGAGTGGCTTGAGGCGGAACTGCCAGTCGCGAGCGCTGGTCGCCGGGCTGCCGGCTTGTCGGTCCTGCCGTCACTGACCGAGGTGAGCAGGGCCTCGCTCCTGTGCGGCCGACTTCGGCAGGGTCAGCAGGACGTCGAGCGGCGGGGCTACGAAGAGCTGACGGCCAAGGCAGGCAAGATCAAGGCCGCGCTCTTTCACAAGAAAGGTGTCGACTCCACCGCAGCCGGCTCGTCCGTGAGCGCTGACGTGAGCGCGGCCATCGACGACCGCACCATTGACCTCGTCACCGTCGTACTCAATACCATCGACGACGCGCTCGATCGCAGCGACCCTGCTGGGACAACCTGGACCGCGGACGCAGTCAAGCACCTCGAACCGATCCTGGCCCGGGCCCGCGCAGCCGGCCGGACCGTGGTCATCACGGCCGACCACGGCCACGTCGTCGAGCGACGCCGTGGTACCCAGCGGTCCTACGTCGATATAACGAGCGGACGCTCCAGGGCGGTGACCGGCACGGTCGAGGATGGCGAGATTGAGGTCTCCGGCGACCGCGTCCTCACGCCGGACCACCGCGCCATCCTCGCCGTCGACGAAGACCTGCGCTACGGACCCCTCAAGGCTGGCTACCACGGAGGAGCCAGCGCCGCCGAGGTTGTTGTACCCATCGCCGTGCTCGTACCCGACGAGGACAGCAACCCCCTCGGCCTAGCGCTGCTACCGCCCCAGGTGCCGACTTGGTGGCTCACCCAGGAGAACGTGGCGGTCGAGCCGGTCCCAGCGCCCCGGCCACTCGGCACACGCGACTTGACTAGAACCTCGAAGAAGAGCAGGCCAGACCTCGAGCCGACCCTTTTCGACGAAGTGGATCCACCCGAGGCGCCAACGCCCACGCAGAACCTTGGCGACGTCGTGGTCCGCAGCGAGGTCTATCGTGCGCAGCGAAGAGTCGCCGGCCGGCTCATCGTCAAGGACGAGCAGGTCGCTGCCCTCGTCGACGCGCTCGCCGTCGCCGCAGCGACACGGCTGCCCATGACGATCGCCGCGCGAGCGTTGTCGGTCAACGAGACTCGGCTGCGAGGCGCGTTGGCTCAGGTTCAGCAGCTGCTAAACGTTGAGGGGTACGCCGTTATCGGTACCGACCCGCACACGTCCACCGTTGTTCTGGACGAGCGACTGTTGCGCGAGCAGTTCGAGGTGCGTTGATGGCGAAGGACGTCTCCAGCCGCCGACGCAGGGAAGTCATCAACGCTCTTCGCCGGGGCACGGTGCCGGAGTCAGGGCTCGACCTGCTTGCGGTGGGTCTGGACCGTTTCGAGGCTGCCATCGATGAGGAACTGGACACAGTCGTCGATGGTGGCGCCGTGTTCAAGGCTGTGCGTGGGGAGTACGGCGCGGGCAAGACGTTCTTTACTCGACACCTTGCGGAGCGAGCGCTACGCCGTGGCTTCGCGAGTGCCGAGGTGCAGATCTCCGAGACGCAGACCCCGCTGCACCGGCTAGAGACCGTCTATCGCCGGGTGACTGAATCGATGCGAGCGTCGTCGATCCCGCCGAGTGCGTTCCGGTCGGTGCTCGACTCGTGGCTCTTCACGCTGGAATCCGATGTGCTGGAGGCGGATCCGTCGCTCGAGGCAGCCGACGATGCAGCCATCACCGAGGCTGTGGATCTGCTGCTCGAGAGACGACTGGGAGAAGTCAGCTCGCGGACACCCGTCTTCGCTCAGGCGCTGAGAGGCTATCGGCACGCCATAGACGCCGGCGACCGCGCGACCGCGGACGGTCTGGCCGCCTGGATGGGCGGCCAGCCGCAGGTAGCAGCCGCGGCGAAGCGTGCGGCCGGAATCCGGGGAGAGCTGGACCACTTCGGAGCAATGGGCTTTTTGCAGGGACTTCTTACCGTCCTCCGCGACGCAGGGCACCCGGGTCTCGTCCTCGTCCTCGACGAGGTCGAGACCCTCCAGCGGGTCCGCGGCGACGTGCGGGACAAGGCCTTCAACGCTCTGCGACAGCTGCTCGACGAGATCGACGCCGGGCGCTACCCGGGGCTCTATCTGCTCATCACCGGAACACCGGCGTTCTATGACGGGCCGTCCGGGGTATCGCGGCTGGCACCACTTGCGCAGCGGTTGTTAACAGACTTCGGCACCGATGCCCGGTTCGACAACCCGCGGGCGGTCCAGATCCGGCTTCCGGGGTTCGACCATGCTGCGCTGGTGGCTCTGGGACACAAGGTGCGTGATCTGTACGCCGCGGGCAGCGACCACGGCGACCGCATACGCTCGGTGGTCGATGACGAATACATCGGAACGTTGGCCGATGCGGTTGCTGGAGCCTTTGGTGGCAGGGTCGGCATTGCGCCTCGGGTCTTCCTCAAGAAGCTTGTGGTCGACGTCCTCGACCGTGTTGATCAGTACGAGGATTTCGATCCGCGTGTCCACTATGCCCTGACCGTCGACGCATCGGAGCTCTCCGATGTCGAGCGCGCAGCAAGAGGGCATCGTTCCGACAATTCCTCCTCCCTCGATGACATCCATTTGGATGTTGGGGACGAGGCCTGACAGTGACGGCCGGCGGACAGCCCTTCGACCGGCTCCATCCGGTCCTTCAGCACCACATCGTCAACACTCTCGGTTGGTCAGAACTCCGCCCTCTGCAGAGTGAGGCCATTGAGCCATTGCTCGCCGGCTCGGACGCCGTGCTGCTCGCGCCGACGGCGGGGGGTAAGACCGAGGCCGCGATGTTCCCGTTGCTCACCCGGATGGAGAGCGATCAATGGGAAGGACTTTCGGTTCTCTACGTGTGCCCACTCAAGGCCCTGCTGAACAACCTTCAGCCGCGCCTGGAGACATATGCCGGTTGGCTTGGGCGAGCGGCACACACGCGACACGGCGACACGACAACAGGCGCACGCAGGCGCCAAGTCCTCGAACGGCCGTCAATCCTGCTGACCACGCCGGAGTCGCTCGAGGCGATGCTGGTCTCGCCACTGCTGGACGTGCCGCGGATGTTCGGCGAACTGCGTGTGGTCGTCGTAGACGAAGTACACGCGTTCGCCAGAGACGACCGCGGATGGCACATGCTCGCGGTACTGGAGCGGCTGGCGACTCTGGCCGATCGGCCGCTGCAGCGAGTGGGCCTCTCCGCAACCGTGGGAAACCCGGAAGAGCTGCTTGGGTGGCTCCAAGGGCGAGCCTTAAGGTCGAGGCCTGCCACGGTAGTCGCGCCGCCCGTAGAGACGAATGTAGTCCCGGAGCTAGCCCTCGACTTTGTCGGAAACGTTGGCAATGCGGCCGCCGTGTTGGCTCAGATGTACCTTGGCCAGAAGCGGCTCGTCTTCGCCGACTCGAGGCGTACCGTCGAGGATCTGGCGGTTCGGCTGCGTGAACGGCAGGTCGAGACTTTCGTCTCGCACTCATCGCTGTCCCTGGACGAGCGGCGAAGGGCCGAGGCTGCCTTCTCGGAGGCGCGGAACTGCGTCATTGTCTCGACATCCACACTCGAGCTCGGAATCGATGTCGGAGACCTCGACCGGGTCATCCAAATCGGGGCTCCCAACTCCGTCTCGTCTCTGCTGCAGCGACTGGGGCGGACCGGACGCCGCCCGGGGACGACCCGGAACATGACGTTCTTGGCCCTGGATGACGCGGAGTTCGCGCGGGCCGCGGGGCTGCTACTGCTGCTCAGCGAAGGGTTCGTCGAGGCCGTGGTCCCGCCACCCGAGCCAAGACACGTGGCAGCACAGCAGTTCCTCGGAACTGCTCTCCAGAAGGGACATATCGACGTCGACCTCGAGTCGACTTGGATGGCCGATCTGGGGCTGGCGACGGCCGATGAACTTGCGCACATCAAGCAGTGGCTCCTCGACACCGGGCATCTAGATGTGGACTCTGGGCTGGCTTTCGTGGGCCCGACGGCTGAACGACGCTATGGGTCGCGCAACTTCATGGAGCTGCTGGCGATCTTCACCGCCGCACCCGAGGTAACCGTGCTGCACGGACGTACAGAGATCGGCAGCGTTGACCCGATGCTGTTGACCGCCAAGACCGACGGCCCGCGTGTGATTACGCTCGCTGGACGGCCGTGGCAGGTGACCCATGTCGACTGGAAACGGCGTCGCGCGTACGTCGAGCCGAGTGACAGCCACGGAAAGTCCAAGTGGAGCGGCGATCCCCAGCCGTACTCCTTCGAGCTCTCCGATGCGATTCGGCGTGTACTACTCGGCGCGGACCCCTCGAGAACGGAGCTGAGCCGGCGTGCCGTTGAGCGCCTGACGAGCTTGCGCGAAACCTTCGATACAAGGGTCAGTCACAACTCAACAGTGATCGCGGAGGAGCGTTCGCGGTTGCGTTGGTGGACCTTCGCGGGTGCTCGAGCCAACGCGGTCTTGACGGCAGCCATTGGCCAAACCGCTCCGGACCTGCTGGATGAATGGACCTTCAGCAACCTGAACGTCTCGCTACGGTCCGACGCAACGGCTGTCGCGGTCAGGGCCGCCATGCGCGAAGCCCGAAGTCGCTTCGGAGACGACCTGACCGGGGTGGTGCCCGAGATCAGCCCACAGGCTCTGAAGAAGCTCAAATTCTCGGAGCTTCTACCGCCCCATCTCGCTCTGCAGACCCTGGCAGCACGTGGCGCCGATTGGCAGGGGGCTGCCTCGGTGGCGCGCAAGCGAATTGAGGACGCGACACCGACTGCGAAGTGAGCTAAGTTGCGGTCAGTCGATGACAACGGCCGAGTGCTGCAACTGTTGCCAGGGCTTAATCCGTCGACATTTTGGAAGGACGGTGCCATCTTGAACTCCTTCGCGAGTTGGCCCAAGGTGACCCGCTGATGACTGACTGGCGCAGCACGTTTGCAGGGATCGGATTCAAGCCGAGCGGCTCGTTCGGTGCCCTGCGGGCATGCATTGAGGACATCGAGGCTACTGTCGTCGAAGACGGCCTCGGCCGTCTCCGTTTGACCTTTACTCACACCGCGCAGCGCTCCGCGATGCAATACGAGGTTGCTGTCCCCCTCGACATACCGGCACAGCAGATAGCTCAACTGCTAGTCAACGCGTTCGAGCGGGCGCACCCCTGTCCGTGCGAAGACGGCGAGCCCAGAAGCCGCACCGCTGGAACACGGCATCGTTCGCGTTGGCGGTGCACTCATTGAACGTGAGCGAGCGATCAGCTTGGCCCGCGAATACCTAACGGGATCGGGAGCCTGGGCTTATCCGGCATACGACGCATACCAACCTCGATCGGACCCGAACCGCATCGAGGACGCCGACCTGCTTGCGCCAGTGTTGCTCAATGTCAACCGACTCACCCTCAAGGCCTACTACGGTTTGCTGCAGCAGCGACCTCGATTGCAGGCGTGGCTGACGGAGATCCCTCAAGACGCCAAGTTGACCAGCGCCGAGGACCAGGACCTGGAGCCGATCCGAATGCTGTTCGGGGTGCTCGACGATCCCGGGATCCCGGACGTCCGGGGGACGATCCTTGCGAAGATCCTGCACCGCAAACGACCCGACTTCATTCCGCTCTACGACGAACGCATCCGCCGCTGTTACCAAGACACTGAGAGGGCACCGGTTCCACCCCAGCGAGGTCGTCCATGGGGTGACTTCTTCGTCGCTCTAGCAACGGCCATGCGCAAGGACCTAGTCGACCAGCACGAGACCTGGTCTGAGATCGCGGACCTCGCTACAAACCCACCGATCAGCCACCTGCGTGCTCTCGACATAGTCGCCTGGCGCGCCGCCGGCAACCTGTCGGTCGGAGATCCACTGAACGAATCTGTGACATGAACCCGACGACCTTTGGCTAGTTGCCACGTAGCGACTGGAGGTCTCGCTGCCAGACAGCGAGTTCACTCGCAGACAGCCCCATGTCGAATGACCGTAAGGGCAAGCGCGTCGATATCACGATCCACAGATTGATAAGTCTGCATCAGGTCAATCGGCGTTCCCATCGTCGCCCACGCCCTACCGCCGCTCGTCTCGAACGCCAGCATCAGGCCCGGCCGCCTACACATCCAGAAGCGATACCCAGATTCACCAAACGGATCATCCGGCCGCGGCCGGCGGACGCTACCGCTGACTGGGAACATGTCGAGCCAGCTCGCAGGACCACCACCGTAACCAGACGTGTCGACATAGCCAGGCTCGATCTCGATCGGACGCACGGTCATAAACGACGACGCAGCGATCGCTGCTATGACCCTGTACACGAGAGTCGCTGGCGTACTTGCTGGCACCATTGCCACAGACGGCAGCCCCGCGGCCGCTTCAAGTCGCCTCAAGAACTCTCGAGGTTCGTTGCACAGATACTCGATCCATTCAGTCGGCTCCCAGTCGCAGTCGCCATGATCGTGACGACTGTGTATCTGAATTGTGCCGCTGCGATTGAGCATAATTTCTAACCCGGCAATCGACCTCAGGGCCAATACATCATATTGACCGCCGCCAGGATGCTCACGCGCGATACGAATGAGTTGTGGGTGCCGGCGTGCGATCTCGCTTGCCAGACGCCATGACGCCGCCTCAACGACTGTCTGACTTAAGGTCATAGATGTTCCTTCTACAGCTACTAAGCAGTCTTGAGTATCTCCTGGTAGACGCTCCCCCGGCGGTACAGCGCTGCCTCGTACATAGTCTCTTCCTGCTCCGATGCCAAGAGCGAGGATGCTCTGACGCAGGTGATTCATGTTGATCACCCATTGGCCTTGCGGGAACGACCACCTCGCTGCCCAGACCACGATGTGACTGATCGCTACACCGCAACTGCTCCCGTCGGCTCATCGCGGTGGTGCTCCGAGGCACGAGCCGCTCCGACATCGCTCAACCTCACTCGCCTGTTCTTCCCGATGCTTCCTTGAGAGCCCACAGCCTTCGGATTTGCGCTCACCGTAACCCTGGTGTCGGCAACGCTCGAATTTGGGGCCGATCCGACGCTCGAAAACGAGGCCACGGGTTCGTAGGTTTCTAGTCTGCCGGGTCTTGGGTTCTGATGCTTGGCAGGGTGTCGATCCCGCGGTTGCGTAGCCGGTAGCTGGCGCCTTTGAGGGTGAGGACGTCGGCGTGGTGGACGACGCGGTCGATCATCGCGGCGGCGACGGCCTGGTCTCCGAACACGCCGCCCCAGCCGCTGAAGGGCAGGTTGGACGTGAGGATCAGCGAGGCGTGTTCGTAGCGGGATGAGACGAGCTGGAAGAACAGGTTCGCGGCGTCTTGCTCGAACGGCAGGTAGCCGACTTCGTCGACGACGATCAGTCCGTAGCGCCGTAGTTTGGCGAGCTCGGCGGGTAGTCGCCCGGCGCGGTGGGCGTCGGTGAGGCGGGTGACCCACTCGGTCGCGGTCGCGAACAGGACCCGGTGGCCGTGGTTGGCGGCGGCGATCCCCAGGCCGGTTGCCAGGTGGGTCTTGCCGGTGCCGGGCGGGCCGAGCAAGACGACGTTGCGGGCTTCGGTCAAGAACCCGCCTGATGCCAGTGCTGCGATCTGTTGGCGGACGGCCGGTTGGGCGTCGAAGTCGAACTCCTCGATCGTCTTCTTGGCCGCGAATCCGGCGGCACGGATCCGTAGCTGAGCGCCCGATGCGTTGCGGGCGGCGACCTCACGATCGAGCACGGCAGCGAGGTATTCCTCGTGGGTCCAGCCGGCATCGCGGGCGTGGTCGGCCAGCCGTCCGGCGGCTTCGGTGATCCTCGGTGCCTTCAAAGCCGATGCGAGGTAGGTCAACTGCTTGAGCGCCTCGGTGCTCGAACCGCCGGTGAGCTTCTTCGTCGTCGCCATCACGCCACCTCGCCCTCGTCGATCGTGTCAGCCAGACCGTCGATGATCCCGAAGGCACGGTCGTAGTCGGCCAGGTCCCTCACCAGCGCTTGATGTTGCGGCTGCGGAGGAGCCGGCTGGAGGTATTGCTCGCGCAATGCCTTCGCCGTCGTGACGTGGGCGGCGTCGGTGACGATCTGGCCGCGGGCCCAGACTCGCTGGTGACGTGCGACGAGGCGCCCATCGTGCCTGACTTCGACATGCTCCAGGTCGGCCTGGACGTCGACGATGCGGCCGATCACGGCTGGGTCGACGGAGTAGTCGTTGCTGTCGACGCGGACGTAATAGTCGCGGCCCAACCGGATCCGGTTGGCCCATCCGAGTGCTGGTGCCACCGGTGGCAGCGCCAGCATCGCTGCCAGGTCGACAACGAGACGCTCGACCGGTTTGGCCTTGATGGTGCGCACCGTCCGGGCATTCGCGATGTCCAGCCAGTCGATGAACTGGGCGTTGAAGTCGGACGGCGAGCTGAACTCGCGGCCGGGCATGAACGACGTCTCGAAGAATCCGTTGCGTCGCTCCACGACG
Organism: Kribbella sp. NPDC023855; assembly: GCF_040639475.1. Taxonomy (NCBI): domain Bacteria; kingdom Bacillati; phylum Actinomycetota; class Actinomycetes; order Propionibacteriales; family Kribbellaceae; genus Kribbella; species Kribbella sp. NPDC023855. Next base: position 303,370 of record NZ_JBFAAA010000008.1, on the reverse strand, counting down.
CCCTTGGACTCAGGATCGTAGGGCCGCAGCCGCTGCAGCGTGGTCGCCAAGGTACTGGTGAACGCGCCGACTCCTTCAGCGTGACGCTTCCCGCGGCCGATCCCGGACTCGTTGTCCCAGATCAGCCGGCGCGGCACCCGGCCAAGCCGCAGCAGCAGCTCCCACATTCCCAGCAGCAGGTCGGCGGTGTGCCGGGTCGGGATCATCCGCCCGAGCATGAAACGCGAGTGGGCGCAGACGATCACCAGCACCGGCAGCAACGCCCGGCTGCCGTCCTCGAGCGGGATCTTCCTCGGCGGGAACCACAGATCGCACTGCGCCGCGTCGCCGGGCAGCCAGGTCAACCGATCCGATGGATCGACCGGGCGATGCTCAGGACGCAGCCGCCGGACGTTGTCACGGAACCAGCTGATCGATCCCGTCCAGCCGACCCGTTCGGCGATCACCGTGGCCGGCATGTCCGGATGATCCATCAACAGATGCCGCACCAACGGCTCGAACGACGTGAACGCTGTCGTGACAGCAGGACGCTCGTACTTCGGCGGCCGATCCGAGGCCAGTGCCCGCGCCACGGTCGACCTGCCCACACCCAGATCCCGAGCAACCTGACGCTGCGGAACACCGTCCGCGACCAGCCGCCGAATCAGAGCCCAATCCTCCACTGAGATCACCCAACCAATCTGTCTGGGTGGCCTCGTTTTCGACCGTCGCTACGGCCTCATTTTCGAGCGTCGTCGACACCTGGGCGGGCTACAGCGATCATCGAGGTGTGGTGCAGCTCGCTCCGTGGGTCTACGGTTGCGAGATCAAGTCCATGCTGGCTGGGGGGCCAGCACCCCGTCGGGGTCGGCGATGCCGTGGCATGTTAGGGGCGGATGAGGCTGGGGGAAGACAGCGGAGTCACAGAGGTTGGGCTCGTCCGTGCCGGACGGGTCCTTGAATGATCGAGCTGCACGGATCTTCGAGTTTTAGTCCAGCTGCAGCGGCTGCGAACGAAAGTCGTGCGTTCGGTCGATGCGTACCGTTCGGTGATGTGGTTTGGTCACCTGCCCTTAGCCGACGGTTTGCACTTCGGGCAGGGAACCGGCGATCCCACCGCAGGGCTGGATAGTCGGCGACCTGTCGAGTACACATTAAGTTCGCCGGATCCGGTCTGACGCTACCGCGTGCCGTAGCTCGCTGTAACGGTGCGGCCATTACAACGATGATCAGGGCATGGCGTGCGCACTAGGCTGCACGGTTGACGCCTCGTCAGGCCGCTGACGGCAGATGTTGCGAGCAACCGTGCCGCAGGTGGGGCGCCCGAAATGTGTGGGGGCCAGGTGACGTGATGCCCGCAGAGCGGGAGCAATTGGGGGATGTGGTGGGGGTGGAGACGCCGCGGACTGTGACCCGCATGGAGTTGCTGGAGATCCGCGAGGGTGAGTGGCGCCGGCGTGTCGAAGTCGTTTCCCTCGCTGCCGAGGTTCTCGACCAAATCGATCGTGCGCATCGCGAGCAAGCGCTGATTGCCCTCGGCCAGCTGTACAAACGCCAGACCGGAACAGCTGACCGGGTGCGGCTGCTTCGACGATGGCCGTCCGTGTTTGTGCTGGCGATGGCCGGGGTCGCGGCCGATCATTACGAGCGCGGCACCTTCTGGCCGAAGTTGGTATCGCTTCTTGGAGTTCGCAACGAGCAGGTATTCCACACCGAGTGGGGAGAGGCCTTCCTCACCAACCTGCAGCGTCTGCGGCTGCCAACCTTCGATGATGGCGACGGCGAGACTGGGTCCAAGTACGTTGGGCGCATCCTGATCCACGCTGGGATGCCCACGTATTGTCTCGGCGACTTCTTCAGGATCTTGACCTACAAACGGAGCGTTGTCCCGGGTCTGACGCCCGAGGGCTTCGTATCCTGGGCAGCTACTAGAGCCGCGAGTGTCGGGTTTCAGAACGTGGACGTGCCGGTTCAGAGGTTCCTGCGCTACGGCCGAGAGTTTGCCGTCGATGTCGCCGACCGGGCCTTCGATCTCGTCGACGCCGTTGCGGCTGGCGGTACGGGCGAAGACATTCCGTTGCCGCAGAGATACCGTGCCGCGGCGCACAGATTCCACCGGGAGCGCGGGATCACGCCCCTTCGTGGAGACGGCACTGCCTCGGTCAACACTGATGTCCAGCCGCTGCTCATCGTGGACCCCTTCGACAAGGGAGTGCTGTTGCGGCTTCCGCCAGTTGGCGACGCTCCCGACGGGCAAGCGGCGTGGCTGGTCAGCCTTGATGACCAGACCAGGAGGGTTCAGACACAGGCGCTGTGGCCTGGCTCAAATGAGCCAGCCCCAGCGACGGACGTCGCTATCGATTCACCTGTACGGTCGGTGGCGGTCGCGCTCGTCGGTCGCGAGGATCTCCAGGTCGTTCTGCCTGTGATTGATGCCAACGACCCGATGCTAGCGTTTGGGGAAGACGGTGTACTTCTCCCGCCAGGACTTCCCGTGCCCGCTCGGCCGACATGGCTGCTCTTCCCCGGGGAGCCGAATTCGCGTGAGATCGTGGGCGAAGCCGTTCAGATCTCGGAGAGCCCGCTGCCGCCTGGTTGGGCCGGTTGGTGTCTCCTTCAACTTGATCTTCGGCGAGCGAGTGGGCTTTCTGTCGGAGGTGCCAGTCGCGCTGTTCGCGATCGAGCATCGGCTCGAGTCGGCTCCGAAGAGCCTATGCGTGGCGTGCGAACCTCCAGCGGACATGCGATTGTTTCGTCGCTTCCTCACATCCAGCTTCCTGAACAGCTCGAAGGCGCGGAATGGGATGTTGCGCTTCTCGACTCGACGGGTCGCCCGGTCGCGCACTGGAAAACCTCGGACGGCGGGGCTGGACCCAACTCTGTCTGGGATGCCGTTCCACGTCCTGTGGTCGGTACATTCACAGTCCGAGTCCGCGGACCATGGGGACGGGGAGCCAGCCGGACTGTGACTGTCATGGAAGGCCTTGGCATAGGTTTCAGTCCGCCTTGGCGCCGATTCACTTCAGGTGGTTTGCAGAACTGTGACGCGCGGCTGAAACTTCCGGTCGGCGCTACGGCGGCCGATAGTTCGATCGAGTTTGCCGAGCACGAGCGAGAGCGTTACGTCCGCGTTGGTACCAGCGCCGAATCTCGCACGCTCGTCGTGACTCCTCCGCATATGTCTGTGTCCTATCAATCGTCGGAGACGATCACCAATCCGTCGATTCGTCCGCTGAGGCTTTTCCGAGAAGACATCATCGATCAACCGGGCGTTCTGATTCTGAACCTGGATGCTGATGCCGAGCCGAAACTGCACGTCCTCACCTCGGCGGGTGATGTTCAGGTCGTTGAGCCCACCTTCGGCCGGGCAGGCGTGTTCCACTTCAAGCTCGCTCGGGTTGTCGATACCCTCGCCGCCAACCCCCAGGCGAAGCTAGCGCTGACCGATGACGGCAGCCTGGTCATAGCGACAATCCGCCCGCGAAAACTCTTCAGTCGCATAACCGTGGGCGACGGTGTCCTTGAGCTCGAAGACTGCGTCAATGTCGAAGGTCTGACTGCGCTGATCTACGCCACCCGCGCACCATGGCGGGCTCCCGCGGTGGTCCCGGTGGCGGACGGCCGGGTGCCCTTGCCGGAGTGGCTGGTTGATGCTGGTCCGCTCCGTGTGCTGGTCCGTGTCGACGACCCATGGGCGCCGCTTCCTGTGCCAGGGTGGCCTGAGGGGATGCAAGTCACGTTCTTGGAAGCCGACGGTTACGTCATCGACGATGACGCGGAGGCAACCGCGTTGTCGGCCTTCCTCTCGGGCTTACGGGAGTTCCCGGCACCCATCGAGGATTTCACCCGCCTGTGGTCTGTTCGCGGACTGCTGGCCCAGCTCGGAGTGGGTCCTCGCATCGACGACATCGCTCGCACAATCGATATGGCAGTACGCAACGACCCGCGTGCGGCCCTTCTTGCGCTGACCAGTTCTCAGGCGCCGAGTGACGCTATACCTAACCTCATCGTCCGGGCACGTCTGGCATGGGCGGACCTGAAGGACGCACACGATGATCAGGCGCCGGAGTGGTCTATGCGCGGCGCTCTTCCAGCTGCCCTTCTCTCAGGAGCCGATGCTGCGTGGTCCGCGGACGAGGTGGAGGCCGCGATCGGTGTCTGTGGCGACGTGGTGAGCGAGTTTCTCGTCGGGAAGGACAGATTCGCTACGGCGGGTCGCCTGGACGCGGCCGCAGAAATTTTCGATCGGGAGCCGGCTATGCGCGAAGAGTTCGTTCGCCAAGCGGGCTTGATTCCCCAGGGCTTACTGTCTGCAGAATCCCGGGTGATCGCAGCAATGCAGCTGGTCAACGGGCGCCAGGACCAGCACCTGGACTGGCTGATGAGACACGCACACAAGATTCTTGTCGAGACCGACCGGATGATCAGAATGCTCGGCAATCCGGTTGCCCAGACTGCCTTTGACGCGCGACGCCATCCGACCGCGACAGGAGGTTGGCGGGTCGTTCCGTCGATCTCATTGGGGTTTGCGCTCGCCGCACGCAATGCCGCGCGCGGTAGCGAGCTGGCCGGAGGCTGGCTTGATCGCCAAGCGCGTGTGTGGACCGACCTGGCCAAAGTCGTTCCACAACTGGTCACAATCGATCTGATCGTCGCCGAGCTTCTCACGGCAAGCTCATTTACCAGCAAGAGCCAGGAGACGAAGCAGTGACCACGAGCATCGACGGTATCGCCACGGCCGACGAGATCAAAAGCACGTACCGGCGGTACTTACAGTCGCTTCTGGCAGTGCGCGATGCGAAGATCGGTGCCGCATTGAGAACGGCGATCGATCAGACGCCGATGCTCGACAAGGGGCCGTATCTCGAAGCGACTCCACCGTACGCTCCCGGCCTGTCCGTTCAGGAACTCATCGGGGCAGGTGTACTCACCCCTGGCCTTGCCGAACTGGCCAGCGAAGCGCTGCCTCTCGACCGTGCCCTGTACATTCACCAGGAGCAGGCCATCCGGAAGGCCGCTGACGGCCGCAATGTTGTCGTTGCGACCGGCACTGGTTCCGGCAAGACGGAGTCATTTCTCCTGCCCATCCTGGACAGTCTGGTCCGCGAGCAGGAACGGGGCGAACTGGGACCTGGCGTGCGGGCGCTTCTCCTCTACCCGATGAACGCACTGGCCAACGATCAGATGAAACGCCTTCGGCAGCTGCTGGCGGGATATCCCGCGATCACGTTCGGCCGGTACACCGGCGACACCGAGAATGATTCTCAGCGTGCCCGAGAGGCTTTCGGCGAACTCAACATCGGTGAACCGATGCTTCCGAACGAGCTCCTGAGCCGGCAGGAGATGCGCGCGACGCCACCGCATCTGCTGCTCACCAACTTTGCGATGCTTGAATACTTGCTCCTGCGTCCCCTCGACATGGACCTCTTTGCGACCGGAGACGACTCCAAGTGGAGATTCATCGTCGTCGATGAAGCTCACGTGTACGACGGAAGCCAGGGAGCCGAGATCGCGATGCTCCTACGGCGTGTCCGTGACCGCGTCGCTCGCAATCGGCCGATTCAGTGCATCGCTACATCGGCGACCGTGGGCGGCGACGCTGACCCGGAAGAAGTCACCCGGTTCGCATCGAACTTGTTCGGTCAGCCCTTCGAGCACATTGATGGTGCACCTGACCGGCAGGACCTTGTGACCGCCACGCGTGTCGATGCGCCGGCTGGGCCGTTCTGGGGCCCGCTGTCGGCGCGCGACTACATCGGACTGACTCAATCCGAGAACAGAGACGCAGCCGTCATGGCAGCAGCACGTCACGCCGGATGGCAACCAACTGGTTCTCGCCAGACGACGGCAGCAGACGCGCTGCTCCACGAGCACTCTCTGGCGATGCTCCGCAGCGCGCTGGCCGCTGGCCCGCAGACCTTCGACGAAGCTGCATCCACGATCTTCAGCGCAGGGCCTGAAGGTGCCGCTGGATTGGCGGCGATGGTCGAACTTGGCAGTGCTTTGCGCGCGAAGGACGGGACGACGCCGCTGTCGGCGCGGTATCACCTCTTCCTGCGAGCCACTGAGGGTGCTTTCGCTTGCCTGTCGTCTAAGGGACCGCACGTCCACCTCGCACGGCACGACAAGTGTCCGGACTGCTCCGCCGCGGTCTTCGAGGTCGGGTCTTGCAAGCGGTGTGGCGCCGTCCATGTCGTCGGTACGCCGACGCCGGAGGATGGCGTTTTGCGTTTCCGTCCGCGGAAGGCGGGCAGCAAAGGCACCTGGATGGTGCTCGGTGAGCAACTGGCACTGACTGACGAGGACGAAGATGCCGTTGCCGACGATGGCGTAGATGTCACCGCTGATGACGCCAAGTTGTGTACCGCTTGTGGAAACATCGAAAAGCCGGGCGCAGGGATATGCAAGGCCTGCGCATCCGGTCAGCTCCGTGCAGTACGACGACTCAAGCAGAGTGGCGAGGACATCGCAGGCTGCCTGGTCTGTGGGGCACGTGGTTCGGGCACAGTACGCGTCTTCGAGACAGGTTCAGACGCTAGCGGCGCGGTCATCGCGACGTCGCTCTACCAGAAGCTTCCACCGAGCGCCGATCTGAGTGAGGGGCAACGGCCTGGCGAGGGACGGAAGCTGCTGGCATTCAGTGACAGTCGCCAGGCTGCGGCCTACTTCGCGCCGTACCTCGAGGACTCCTACGCGCGTCTGCAGCGCCGGCGTCTCATCACACAGGGTCTGGTAGCGGCACGCGCTGACGAGGAACCTGTGGCGCCCGACGACGTCGTGTTCACGGCGCGCGCTGCTGCGTCAGCCGTCAAGCACTTCCATGGAGGTATGACCGCTCAGCAGCAAGCTCGCGTCATCGCTCCGTGGGTGATGGCTGAGGTACTTGCTACGGATGATAGGCAGTCGCTCGAAGGCCTTGGGCTGATGCGTGTTGCCCTCTACTGCGATCCGAGTTGGCAAGCACCGCGCCCGTTGATCGATCTGGGACTGACCGAGGATGAGGCGTGGGCCTTCATCCAGGAACTCTTGAGATCGGTGCGGCAGCAGGGCGCAGTCACCATGCCAGACGAAGTACCCCCCAACCACGAAATCTTCGCGCCACGGTTAGGACCGATTCGGCTCCGACTTTCAGGTCCAGAAGCCGTCCGCAAGGTGCTTTCGTGGCTGCCAGGTAAGGGAACCAACCGTCGCGTCGACTACGCACAGCGCGTACTAGACTCCCTAGGCGTCGATGGCGATGCACGGAAGCTGCTGAACGGCATCTGGAGCTTCCTGACCGCGGCACATACGCCGATTCACTGGCTCAAGCCGGCCACCGAACGTGGCCTCGGTATTGTCCATCAGATTGACCACGCGCGCCTGCGGCTGAGCTGGGTCACCGATGCCGACCCGGTCTATCAATGCGATGTATGCCGTCGCATGGCCCCGTTCTCGGTACGTGGCGTGTGCCCAGCGATCGCATGTGAGGGAACGCTCGAGCAGTTCGTACCACCGGTGCAGGATGAAGACCATTACAGGTCGATCTATCGGTCAATGCATGCCGTCTCCCTCAAGGCGATGGAGCACACGGCGCAATGGTCGAATACCGAAGCTGCGGCTATCCAGCAGAAGTTCATTCGTGGCGATGTGAACACGTTGTCCTGCTCGACGACCTTCGAGCTGGGGGTTGATGTTGGTGATCTCCAGGCGGTGTTCTTGCGGAACATGCCCCCGAGCACTGCTAACTACCTCCAGCGCGCCGGCCGTGCAGGTCGCCGCTCCGGCACGGCCGCCTTGGTGGTGACCTACGCGCAACGTCGGTCCCATGATCTGACTCGGTTCGCCGAGCCTGAGGTCATGATCGCCGGGGCGGTCCGAGCGCCCTACGTTCCACTCGCCAATGAGCGTATCGATCGACGGCACGCGCACTCCGTTGCGATGGCCGGATTCTTCCGATGGCGCTTCGAGTCCACAGGGCGGATCGACAGGACTGCGGGTGAGTTCTTCCTCTCTGACAACGGCCATGACGCCTCGGTAACGTTGGTGAAGGGCTATCTGACCCCTGTACCTGGCGAGATCACAGAGGCACTCCGCCATATCCTCCCCGCCGACGTCGCGAGCGAGCTGGACGTAGATGGCGGGACATGGGCGGCCACGCTGATCGAGCTCCTCGATACGGTTCGCGCCGAGCTCGAGAACGAAGTAGTCACTCTCGAGCAGCTCCAAGACGAAGCCGCGCGGAGCCAGAAGTTCCAGTTGGCACAGCGTTACCAACAGGTTGGCAACACGCTTCGCAAGCGGGAGCTCCTTGGTTTCCTGGCCAACCGCAACGTTCTGCCGAAGTACGGCTTTCCGGTCGATTCCGTCGAGTTGCGTACCAATCTCGGCTACACCGGCCGTGCCGGCGCCAACCTCGACCTGACGCGGGACCTGTCGCAAGCGATCTATGAATACGCACCGGATGCAACTGTCGTAGCCGGCGGACAGCTGTGGACGTCCCGCGGGATATACCGGCTTCCTGGGCGTGATCTCGTGGAGTATCGGTACCACGTGTGCAAGCGCTGCGGCGGGTTCAGACACGGCGTCGAGCATGTCGAGCCCGCTTGCGAGCACTGTGGGGAGGTGATGCAGTCGGCCCCCCGGACTTTGACGATTCCGGAGTACGGGTTCGTCGCAGGGCGAGAACCGCAAAAGCCGGGACCGCGACCGCCTCGACGTTCTTGGAGCGGCGCGGTCCATGTCCTCGCCCAGCCTGCCGAGGCCAGGTCTCACAAAGCGTCGTTTCGCGGCGGAGAGATCGCGGTCACTGTCGGACCGCGCGGCCGCCTTATCGCCGTAGCTGACGGGCCCTCCAGCAGGGGCTTCTGGGTGTGTGACTGGTGTGGTCACGGCGCAGCCAGGATCTTGCATCCGAACAAGCCACCAAAGCACAATCACTTGCTCAAGAATCTGCCTTGCTCCGGCCCGCAGCGACCGCTCGACCTCGGCCACGACTACGAGACAGATCTGCTGACACTTGACGTTGGCCTGCCAGGTTTCCGCGGTGAGCAACAGGCGTGGAAGTCAGTCCTCTACGCGATCATCGAGGCAGCGTGTGACGTGCTCGAAATTGCGCGCGGAGACATCGGGGGTTCGCTGTCACCATTCGGTGTCGACCAGTGGTCTGTGGTCCTCTTCGATGCCGTCCCCGGTGGCGCGGGCCATGTGCTGCAGATCGAGGCTAACCTCGATCTGGTGCTCGACGCTGCTCTGCTGCGTGTGAGTACATGCGAATGCGGTCCGGAGACCTCGTGCTACGGCTGCTTGCGCAGCTACGGCAATCAGCGCGATCACGACGAACTCTCTCGGGGCGCCGCCCAACAGATCCTGCACAGGCTCCTCGCCAACGCTGGCAATGAGTCAGAGCATCCGGAAACGCCAGACAGCAATGGAGCGGCGGCCACGCTGTGACGTCCTCCGAGTCACTGCACGTCGTGTCTCATTCATGGCCAGAGCTGTAGGAGACTCTTGTGATCGATCCTAAGGACCTCGCGCGGCGAGGATTCGAGAAGGCGTTGATGTCGCAGCAGGCGTTGGCTGTGGCCAACGTCGGTCGTCTTCGCCGTATTCATCCTGAGATGAGTCCGCATGAACTGCTCAGGTACCTCGACCGCGCCTATTTGATCGCGGTCACTACGTCGGGAGGTGCGGCGGGGGCGACTGCCTTGGTTCCGGGTGCGGGTATGCCCGGAGCATTGGTCGACATGGCGGCGTTTACGGAGGTTTCCGTTCTCTACGTACTCTCGTGTGCTGAGGTGCATGGGCTCCACTCGGAAGACCTGGAGCGCCGACGGTTGTTGGTACTGACCGTCCTTATGGGCGACAGCGCTACCGGGGCCCTCAGGAAGGCGGTCGGTCGAACCGGACCCCACTGGGCGAGGCGCATCGTGACCGCGATTCCGATGACGACAATTAATCGTCTCAACACGCTGCTCGGACCTCGGTTCATCACGAAGTACGGGACGAAACAAGGGCTGCTGGTGTTGAGCAAACAGGTGCCGCTAGGAATTGGTGTATTACTAGGAGGCGCCGGCAACCATATGATCGGTCGCGGCGTCCTTGCCTCTGCACGCAAGGTCTTCGATGAGCCCCCGGACAGTTGGGATCCAGCGCCACCAGCTTCTGGAAGGACGACACGATGAGCCATCCTGCCCTAGGCGCGCCAATCTGGCGGAGTACTTTCGAGGGAGTTGGGTTCAGGTCGAGCGGCCAGTTAGGAGCGATGCGGGCTCGTGTTGAGGATGTCGACGCCACGGTGTTGGAGGACGGGCTCGGCCGCCTCAGCATGATGTTCACTCAGGTCGGGCGGCGCTCGGCGATGCAGTACGAGGTCACCGTGCCGCTCGACGTAACCGCGCAACAGGTGGCTCAACTGCTGGCCAGCGCCTTCGAGCGAGCACACCCTGAAACCCGCGAGAAGTCCACGGCCCCAGACTCTCCCGCCGAACAGGGGCGTGTCCGGGTGGGCGGTGCACTCGTTGAGCGTGAGCAGGCGTTCGAATGGGCGCGTGAATACCTGACCGGATCATCGGCTTGGGCATATCCCGCGTATGACGCGTACGACGCCCGGTCCGCCCCGGACAGTATCGAGGACGCTGATCTGCTGGCCCCTGTGCTGCTCAATGTCCACCGCTTGACCCTGAAGGCCTACTACGGTTTGCAGCAGCAGCGCAACCGATTGCAGGAGTGCCTCGCGGCGATCCCTGAGGACGCCGAGCTGGCCAGCGCTGGAGACGACGACCTGGAACCGATCCGCCTGCTGTTCGCTGTGCTCGATGCTCCGATCCCGGACGTGCAAGGAACGATCCTGGCCAAGATTCTGCACCGCAAGCGGCCAGGCTTCATCCCGCTCTACGACGAACGCGTCCGCCGCTGCTACCAAGTCGGTCCTCGAGCACCGCTGCCCGTCAGACGAGGTCGGCCATGGGGTGAGTTCTTCGTCGCCCTCGCGATGGCCATGCGCAAAGATCTGGTCGATCAGTACGACACCTGGGCCGAAATCGCCGACCTCGCTTCGGATCCGCCGATCAGCCTGCTGCGCGCGCTCGACATCGTCGCCTGGCGTGCCGGCGGCGATCGCGGCGATCGGTCGCCCACAGAGTTGGCGGATTTGCCGGCAACATGAATCAACTAAGGCAGCTCTGACCCCCCACGTTCTGGGTTAGCCGGCCTCGCTTGAGACAGAGCCATGAGACGTGACTGGCCGATCTGCCTAGCGATCACAAAGCGTCCTGGGACTCCCCCGCCAGATCGCCGACTCACACTTTGACAGCGCCGCGCTGTTATAACCGCTCATTACTACCTGGCCAGGTCCGTGTGGGTATGTCATATATCCCACGGTGACTCTAGACTGCTCAGGCGGTGTGGGCGACCTTTGAACGCGCCATGAGAGTCGACTCCAACTCGTCGAGCCTCGTCGCCCACGCCGGCCAGGGCGGATCGATCCATTCGAGTTCCTGCTCCTCGTCGCCGACCATGACGACCCCGACGCGCTCACCCTCGTCCCAGAACGCGACTGCTTTCCCGTTGCCGGCAAACCTAAGTCGGAAGTAGGTACCCTCATGTCCTGCGTAATAGGCGGCCACCGCGACGCGGCCTAGCATCTCCCGCGCCCGATCGGCCGTCAGGTCGCTCACAGGCGCAGTGATGACGAAGGTGGTCGACGGATATGTGCCGTACCCAACCCGTCGAACCTGCTCCTGTCGCCACTCCACGGACGGCCGCGTAATACCGTAGGGAGCGATTACGAGCTCAATGATCTCGACGTCTGTAGTCGGAGCAGCAGCCTGTTCCAGCGCTTCCAGCAGTCTCGGAGCCATCTGAAGATCGCCAGCTGCCTCGGCGAGACCATCAACGTTAAGACCGAACTCGTCATCGGTGAGCAGGTAGCGCACCATATTCTGAAGCCCCGCAAATCCTTCTTGCTCAGTGATGTGGTCGGCGGACCCGGCCAGACCGCGCAAGGTAGTAGTCCGAGCGCCAGCATCAGCCAGTACGCTGCGCACCACCGAGGCCGTCTCGTCGTCGAACCTCGATGCAAGGCTCTGGCCTCCTGGTTTACCCCAGAGGAACATCCAGGTTTTGGCCTGCGCGGGACTGCCCAACGCGGCGATACCGCGTCTCGCTCCAAAAGGCGGACAAGTAGATGGTTGAACACAACCGCATTGATCGCGGCAGGGATCGGGCCTAGCTCATCGATGAAGTCTTCGTCGTCCAATGCCGTGGCGTACCGGCGTACGAATCGATCGAAGGCCATCCTGGTCCGCGTCGTTACGGGCATATGCTTGCGAACCAGCTCATCTTCGAGCTCTTCGTCGGCCTGCTGGCCGTCCGACGAGAGTCCGACGTCGCCCTCCTTCGCGAGGTCCTCCTCACGCTCAACCTCCGGCTGTCTAGTGTCCAAGCCCAGGTCTACTAGACGGCCGCCGATCGCGGCCAGGACGATCTGTATATCCGTGGGCGGCAGACCTGCGGTATGTCCGCGGCTTAAGTAGCCGCCATATCGCGGGTCGCGCCGCACGCGGTCCCAGTCGAGATCCCCTAAAGCAATCGGCTCACCGCTGCCGGCTGGTCTGCTTTCGCGCCCGACGTTCGGTTTGGCGATGCGCCACACTGCTTCACGGTCGATGATGAGTGTTTGGTCAAGCTCGCGCAGCAGCTCAAAGAGTTCGGCATCCTGCTCCGGAAGATCGGCTAGCCGCGGCAGACGCTCGCGCTGACCGGCCTTATCGAGTCGCCCTTTCAGGTGAGCGACTTGGTATGGCCAGGTGGAGCTGCTGTAGTCGTCGACCCCGTCGATACGAACAACCACTCGCCCTCCTTCGGAGATGAGAGCAGCCCCGCTGGCCGTTAGGGAGACTCGCACCGTCGCTCCAACCAACCGCTGGGACCCGATCTCCACACTCCGCCCCGCGTGGTCGGCGATTTCGAGCGTTGCCCCCGCGGCCAGCGGCTCGCTGAAGATAATCGTCAAAGTGCGTCCGTCCAGCCTGCTCCAGAGAACTACTGGATTGCCCTGGCCATCGTCGTCGGCCTCTCCATCGGCGAAGGCCTGGTAGCTGATGGGGAGAGTGGCGATGTCCGTGACCGCGGTGCGGACCAGATGGGAGTAGATGGAGTCGAAGGATCCGCGCGGTCCGGTGGTGATGACGCCGATCTCGATGTTGCCGCTACTCGCAGATTGCAAGAGAGCGCTTCGGGAGAGGTTGGCCGATCCGCTGAGTAAGGTCTCCGCCCTCGACTGGATTAGATGCACCCACTTGGCGTGGATGTACGCCGCCGGCTCGCCTTCGACCTGAACTCGTTCCACGATCGCACGCGTCGCGCCGTCCAGCGATCGCTCGATTGCGGCAGGATCTGCCGAGGTCGCGTCTGTCACCAAGAGCCGGACCTGCTTGGGATTGAAGACTGCAACAAGTTCTTTCAAGGCAGCGCAGTCCGAATCATGGAAGGGAGCGTGGGCGATCAGCTCATTCACCGGCCCCTTGACCCTCGAGCGCAGCCGCTCGATCAGAGGTCCCGTGAAGTTCCCAGCTATCGCCGTTGGCAGGCTCGGCGATTCAGGCAGCCAGTTCGACCCGCCCCACGCCATTTGCAGCAACTCGACCACTGGGGAATCCACCAGCTGGCGCTCGGAGAGAGCGTCCACGAACATCCGTGCTGCGGCAAACTCGTCAAGGTGCTGTGGTTGATCTTCGCTGTACGCGAAGACACGCCACAGCTCACCCGGCGACGCATAGCCGTCGTAACTGAGGTTCCCGGAACCGACGACGAGCCGGCCGCTCGCAGGGCCAAGCAAAAGTATCAATTTGCCGTGTGCGGCCCTCACATGACGGATTGGGGCAACAATGTACGCCTTGTTGGCCGAACGGTGTCGCTGCCCCGTGCGAGCAGCCTCCCCGAGCCTGCTCGCCAGCTGGTGGCTGTCCGCGAGGATGATCCGGAGGGGGACTTGGGCCAGTTGGCTCATTAGCCGGGTCTCGAAGAACGTCAGGTTGGCGCCGTACGTACAGATCAGCGCTGTCGTCCACTGCCCTTGTAGGAGTTCAGGGACAACGAACCTCGGCTGGACCTCAGCGCTCATACAAGCTCGGATCCAGAGAACTCATATGCGGCGGCTGCCTCGTCCAATGCACCCGAGGGCAAGTCACCGTTCGCCAGCAGCGAGCGACCTGCGGCGGTGAGTGAACGATCAGGTTCACGGAACGTGGAGACCCAGCCAAGCTCGTGAACAATGGTGCTGAGGGCAAGGAACCTGCTGTCATTGAAGACTGCCGGCACCTCCTGTGGAAAGAACCGGAGGTTGTCCCCGACCCTCCTGACCCTGTAGGTGTCGTCGGGAAGCTTGGCTGTCGCGACGCGCTCGTGTTGCACAATGACAAAATCCTGGATCAGCCATTCGGCGAGTTCCGCGAGTGTCGGCTGCCGGAGCAATCGTTGGTTGAGAACGTGCATGAAGCGGGCCATGCCGATACGCAGAGCACCACCTTCGGACAGCAGGTCGCGCTCCTGCGCATACTCCGCAACCCGTGATGGAAGCCCGAACCTCTCCCGCAGCAGTAGGACCAAAGCGATGAGTGCCAGTAATGTCTTCCCGTCATCGACGTCGTAGTCACGGCACGCGACGTACACGGCGTGCTCGTCAAGAACTTCGTTCCGCGGCCAGATCTCATCACGTCCCTGATAGACGCGCCAGCGCCGAGCCACGTCGACCAGTTCAGCACGTGAAGTGTAGACGTCGCCTTCTAGAGCCCGGAAATAGACGAACTGGCGGAAGTCCTGCTCCTTGATCGCCTCGTCTGGCGTGCACTGACTGAGGTCGAGCAGCAGGCGCAACGTCTCGCCGCGATAAGCGATCTCAGCCGGAGCGCCCGAGTGCAGGAAGAGGTCCTGCAGGAGGGGTAAGTCGTAGTTGTTAGCGATACCGAGTTGGCACAGGCACCCCTTGCGAGCGAACTCGACAAGGACATCTCGTGCGATGGGGGCAACGAGATCGCCACTTTCGAGTCTCGCAGCGAGTCGCGAGTCGCTCACCGCGGCGCGGTATGCCGCTGCCAACGCTCGCCCATATGGAGTGGGTGCGTCGAAGGGGAACCCGTTAGTCGGCCTCGCAATTACAAGTACGCCGGTGAGTTCCATGGCCGATCGGTAGTAGAGAGAGTATCCGCCGAGGGCTTCCTTGATGTAGTCGAACTGCGGATCGAACGCGGTGTCGTTTGCTCTTGAACCAACCCTCCTGCTGCCGACGACGTTGGCCACCATCGATTGATGCTCTGGCGCATCGCAGACGTGGCAGGCCATGGCGAAGAGTGCTTCTCGCGGTCGGTAGAAGTTCTGAAAGGCAGAACGCGTACGTAGCAGATCCGCTGCCCAGAAGTCGTCGAGAATCCATGAATAGAACGACCAGTAGCGCGGATGAATCGTCAGCACGTTGATGCCGGGTGACAAGGTCGGCAGGATGCGATCCGAGCTGACCGACCCAAGACCGAGGTGATCTTGACCTGACTTCGGAGTGAACGCGCGGGCTCCCCAGACTGGACCAGTGTCGGCCCAGCCCCAGGTGGTGCTCTGAGGCTTACGAGTCATCGCCCTCCCCCGACTAGTCATCGACCATTACTCCTAGACCTTCGTCGTCCTCGAGCTGGATCCTCAGCCTATTTTGACGCCTGTCGACAGACTCGGCAGAACCCGGCGTGAGTTCTCCGCGCCAAAGCCTGCGTGACCCCGGGCCAGAAAGTCTCAACAAGGGCAGTGGGCTCGGCGAAGACGTTGACTCGCTCCCTGGACGGTCCAGTGCCACCGTCAGGGATGGTCCCTCGCTTCGCGCTGTGTCTTCTACAGGAACAGGTGTGATGGTTGCGAGTATCGCAGCTGATTCCGCCGTGGGCTGTGCCGACGGCGAGCCGATCTGATGGAGGCCAGTGGCCGTTTTACTGACCGGAATGGATGGCAAATGGTGCGTAGCGATGCGCATTGAGCACTACCTTGACGGGAAGTCTTTGCAGGTCACGGGTATGTTCGGACAACATTGGCAAGCGTTGAGATGTCTGGAACAACAAAGCGGTGGTTAGGGGTTCGAGTCCCCTCGTCGGCTCTCTGAACTGGGCTTATTCCTCTCGGGGCATGTCCCCGAGGGTCGCCACTCATTCTTTACTCATCCTTTTGAGCTCTCGCCTCGACACCTTTCGTCAGAAATCGGGACCTGGCGTTGCCTGTCGGTCGTGATCATGGATGGACCGCATCGCCTCGTCGAGGTGCTTCGCGGCCTCCGGATTGCGTGCCTTGCGCCTGATGTAGTCGTCCATCGTGGTGGACAACCGCGAGTGCCCGAGCTGGTCCGCGATCTGTCGCGGCGACTGGCCGGCATCCTCCAGGATGGTCGCGGTGGTCTTACGAAACTGAGCGAGGTAACCCACGAGAGCTCGTCCGCCACAGTGCGCATGCGAGCGAGTTCGGTCATCTCTAGCAACGCCGCCCGAGCGGCACGCGGCATCCGATACGCGTCCGCGAGTGCGATCGCGTCCTCGATCTCCACGCGGACTCGTCCCGTCTCGACCAGACTGACCCGCGTCTTGGGCCACCCCAGCTTGGCCACCGCCTGCGTCTGAGTCAGGTTCGCCGCTCTCCTGTGCTGCCGCAGCAATGCACCGAGCTCCCGGCGTCGCTGACTGCCAATGGG
Organism: Kribbella sp. NPDC023855; assembly: GCF_040639475.1. NCBI lineage: Bacteria > Bacillati > Actinomycetota > Actinomycetes > Propionibacteriales > Kribbellaceae > Kribbella > Kribbella sp. NPDC023855. Next base: position 286,695 of record NZ_JBFAAA010000008.1, on the reverse strand, counting down.
CCGCCGAGCATCGCGAAGCGCCTTGCTCACGTTGTGGGGATCCCGGAAGCCTCCCTTCGAATCGGGGAACAGAGGCGCGTCAAGCGAGGTCCCCGGCTTCCATCGGTCGTTCAGCATCTCAAGTGCCCACCCCGGGAGCTTCAGAATCCGTTCGCCGGCAGCTGACTTCACGCGACGTCGAATGAGCCCTTGCCCCTTGATCCGCTGGATCTGATGACTGCAATCGACCTCACCAGTCTGCCGATCCACATCCCGCCACGTAACAGCAAGGCACTCACCGATGCGCTCGCCGGTCGCGATCATGAACTTGCTGAAGTCGATCAGATCGGCCTTCTCCGCTCGCTCGTCCTGCCTCAGCAGCTCGAACCAGTCGTCTCGTTCGGTCTTCTCCAACGCCCGTGTCGGTTTGCGTCTCGAGTTCGCCAGGGATGCGATCTCTCGAACTGGATTCAACTTCAAGGCCCCGTAGCTGACCGCAAGAGCGAATGAACCCGCCAGGATGCTCTCGCAGGTTGGCCGACGCCGCTCCGTCCTCATCCTTGATCGTCACGATCACCCGATTCACCCGAGGAGTCGTAGCTTCCTCAAGAGCAGCTCGCCGATCCGCGGCAAGATGTTCTTGTCCGTCTGATACCGATAGGTCTCCAGCGTGGCCGGCGAGTTGATCTCCGCCTCCACCGACGCCTGCTGATCCTTCATGAAGAGCTCGACAGCCTTCGAGACCCGGTCGGAGGACTTCAGCTCACCGGACTGCGCCAACCGCTCACGCTTGATCAACTTCTCCCGCAAGCTGTTCGACGCCGTTGACTTGGTCTTCCCCTGCGCAGCCACCAGCCTGGTCACGCCATCTAGATCCCGAAACTTCGCCCGAGCCTCGAACTGATTGGCAACCCCGGCATCGTTGTAGCCAACCGGGAAGGTCCAGATATCGCCCCAAGTCCCCAACGGCAACCGCTTCCTCGGCACAGCCACCTCCGACTCGATCTCCCGAGTCGTTCAACGGCTCACCCTGACCCGCCTCGCACCAGGCTGGATCTTAGACGCAGACCGCGATCCAGCCAGCCGTTGACTACGCAGAGACGGAAGCGAGGAGACGCTATGGCAGAAGTCGACAACCTCTGGGACGTCAACCAGGTCGAGGAATACCTAAAAGTGCCAGTGGCAACCTTGTACGGCTGGCGAGTCAAGAACTACGGCCCACCCGCAGACCGCGTAGGAAGACACCTACGCTACGACCGCCAGGACGTCATTAACTGGTACAAGAACCTCCGCCAACAACACTCGACCTCTGCCGATCGGGCAGATCAGACGTCGTAGCCTGGCAGTTCCCGAAGATAGGCCACTCAACCGTGGAGCGATACCCAATAGAGCATTGAGGATCAGTCGTCCAACAGCGCCCGAGGCAGGGCGAATCTGAACAGGTCCCTTTGGGGCGACTCAGAAACCGAGTTAAGGGTATCGGCTACTCAGGAGCTCGAGGAGCTCGAGGAGCTTTGGGGTGTGGTCACGGTAGCCAGCGCTGCTGAGCCAGCGATCGACGGTAGCTATCGCTTGGTCCGTGGCTCGGTCTTCGTAGGTTGCGTCCGGTCGAGAGATCCGCGTCGTCAAGCGATGTTCAACTCGGTTCCTATCGCGTACAGCTCGCATTTCGTGAAGTTCTATTGGTCCGCCGAGGCCACCGGCAGTCTGCAACTGAAAGTCGGTGGGGTGCCGATGCACGACGTGCAGGATGCAGCCGGGGCTTGTCAGCTGCATGGCCGATGAACGGCGAGTCCTCACTGAAGCTGTCAACCCGCAGGGCAACCGCAAGTGCCAAGTTCACCGAGAACGGACACGCGCCGCGCCGGCGATCCGCAGAGCGCCGCGATTTGCTGGCCCGCAGCACCACCGTCATGGTTGCCGTGTTCCCTGGTCTCGGGTCAAACTCCAGGTCATGCCTACAGAGTGTAGGCATGCGCTGCTGTGGCGGCGGCCAACCAGCACATTCCTGCAAATGGCGGTGAGCTCATCGGCGTACCGTGGATAGACGGTGCGCAGTCGCGCCGGGGGAGAGGGCTGACGTGGCGAGGTCAGGTGGGCAGGGACCGGTCGAGAGCGTGGAGCACGCACTGCAGTTGCTGATCGACTCCGGGGATGTTGACCGTGCACCGCAGGCAGCGTTCAACCTCGGCGTACTGCGGGAGGACCGGGGCGACTTCGCCGGCGCGGAGGCGGCCTATCAATGCGCCGTCGACTTCGGCCACGCCGAGCAGGCGCCGAAGGCGGCGGTCAATCTCGGCGTACTCCGCCAGGGCCGGGGCGACTTCGCCGGGGCTGAACGGGCGCTGCAGTTGGCGATCGACTCGGGGCACGCGGACCTGGCCCCCATGGCGGCGGTCAACCTCGGAGTGCTCTGTGACAGTCAGGAAGCGGCGGAGCGGGCCTATGGGGTGGCGATCGACTCCGGGCATGCCGACCAGGCACCGAAAGCGGCGGTCAATCTCGGCGTACTCCGCGAGGGCAGGGGTGACTTCGCTGGAGCGGAGCGCGCCTACCAACTGGCGATCGACTCTCGGCACGCCGACATGGCCCCGATGGCGGCGGTCAACCTCGGGGTGCTCCGCGAGAGCAAGGGGGATTTCGCCGGGGCAGAGCAGGCGCTTCAATTGGCGATCGACTCCGGGCATGCCGACCAGGCACCGAAGGCCGCGGTCAACCTGGGTGTGCTCCGCGAGGGCCGGGCGGACTTCGCTGGGGCGGAGCGTGCCTACCAGTTGGTGATCGACTCCGGCCATGCCGACCAGGCTCCGCAGGCTGGGGTCAATCTCGGCGTGCTGTGCCACGGGCGGGCGGACTTCGCCGGGGCCGAGCTGGCCTTCCAGTTGGTGATTGACTCGGGGCACGCCGACATGGCGCCGAAGGCGGCGTTCAATCTCGGAGTACTGCGTGAAGACCTGGGTGATCTCGCCGGCGCGGAGCGGGCCTATCAACTCGCCATCGACTCCGGCCATCCGACGGCCGCCGCGTTCGCGCGCCAGGTGATGTTGCAGTTGCCGAGCTGCGAGCATCGCATGCCCTAGCGTCAAGAGGACCATGTCTCAGCAACCCGAAGGACGCCCCGACCTGCGAGCCGACTGCGCGCAGTGTGCCGGGCTGTGCTGCGTGGCGCTGGCGCTGACCGTGTCGGACGATTTCGCCATCGACAAGCCGGCCGGTCAACCGTGCCCGAACCTGAAACACGACTTCCGCTGCGGCATCCATGCACGGTTGGAGGACGGCGGCTTTCCCGGCTGCAGTGTGTACGACTGTTTCGGGGCTGGCCAGAAGGTCACGCAGGTGACTTTCGGTGGCCGTGACTGGCGGCAGGCGGTGGACTCGGGCGCGCTGATGTTCGAGGTGTTCTCGGTGGTCCGGCTGCTGCACGAGCTGCTCTGGTACCTGACCGAGGCACTGGCGCTCGCCCCTGCCCTCCGCGACGACCTCCAGCGCGCGCTCGATGACACCGAACGCCACACCCTCGGCAGCCCGGAGTCGCTGGCAGACCTGGACGTCATCGTCCACCGCTCACGCGTCAACACGCTGCTGCTGCGCACCAGCGCGACCATCCGCGCGGGCATCACGCCCACACCGGCAAGCCGCCGCGGCGCGAATCTGGTCGGCGCGTCTTTGCGAGGCGCCGACCTGCGCGGCGTGGATCTACGCAGCGCCTGCCTGACCTCCGCCGACCTCCGCGACGCCGACCTCACGGCCGCCGACCTGATCGGCGCCGACCTCCGAGACACCGACCTCCGAGGCGCCCACCTCGGCCAAGCCATCTTCCTGACCCAGCCCCAACTCAACGCATCCCACGGCAACTCCCGCACGACGCTCCCGCCCCGCCTGACCTGCCCACCTCACTGGCCCTAGCAACGTGGACGTACGGTGTAGCCGTCCGGCAGTACGGCGACGGTGGTGATCATTCGCCGTTCATCGGGTCGTCCATCGCCGGCACCCCCCAGCGGAAGTACATCGGGGAGGAAAACCTGATGGCCGGGACCAGGCCGATGCTCTGGATCACGGTGGAGGTGCCGGTGGCGTGGCCGACGGCGTACAGGTAGCCCTTCTGCAGGTCCTTGTCGATGCCGAGCAGCAGCGTCCCGCTGGTTCCGCACTTGGTGGCGATGAGCGACTCAAAGGCCATGCCGCCGTACTCACAAACCGACGCCATGCCGTCCTACCCGCAAAGCGACGCATTCCCGGCGGCCAGCGTGCACAAGCAGAGGAACCGGTCCAAGGACGTTGCGATCGTGTGCCTCGCCGTCGGCGGCGTGATGGTCCTCAGCGGCGTGGCGAACTCAGTACAGTCGGCCGGCGAGCAGCAAACGGCCGACGCAGAGCCCGCACGGCGAATCGTGATCGCCGAGACGGCCGGAGGGGCGCCCCGCGTCCAACTCGTGCCAGAGGTCACCGCCGCGCTTGAGCAGCGGCGAAGCGCCGCCGCCAAGGAAGGCATCGAACTCCACTTCGGCGGCTACGAGCACCCCGCGGGCGGCGACGCCTACATCATCTTCATGGGCGCCGAACAGCCGGCTGCCGATCCGGAACAGCCCATCAACGACTTCTTTGCCGGTATCGCGAAGGCCAGCGGGGTCCAGGCCAAGCTCACGGAGTACCCGGCCGGCGACCTGGGCGGCGAGGTGCGCTGCGCCACCACGACCGAACTCCGCTGCGCCTGGACAGACCGGACCACCTACGGAATGGTGATGGCACTCGACATCACCGAAGCAGACCTCGCCGCACTCCTGATCAAGATGCGCCCCGACCTCACACCAGCGAAGTAGCCACCCGGCCGGGAGTGGCCGGGTGGCTGTCAGGCGGTTCGATCAGCTGACGGTGAGGATCTTGTTCACAGTGAGCGCCTGGGCGTGGTCCGCGTCGCCAGGAAACCAGACCCGGTAGGCGATCTGACCGCGCACGGCGGGCTTGATGCCGAACGCATACTTGCCCGACGTACTGAGCTTCACCGAGGCGATCGACTTCCACACCTTGTTCCCGTACTGCTGCAGGTAGACCGCCTGCCCGGCGTGCGCCGGAGCCACGTAGCCGCTGAACGATGCGGTCTGGCCGAGCCGGATCGCGGCCGGCGTCAGCACCGCTGAGATCGTCGGCGCCACCTGGACCGTAAGGTCCGGTGTTCGGGTCCCCATCAGTTCGCCGTTGCCCGGGAACGTCATCATGTACACCGACGACACGGCCGGTTTGTCCGTGAACGACACCGCTCCCGTCGATGAGGTCTTCAACGCCGCCAGCAGCTTGAACGTCGACGAGTTCTTCGGCCGTACGTACAGGTTGGTCGGCAACCCGACGTACGCCTGGTTGTCGATCCGCAGCGTGCTCCCTCTCAGCGTGATGGTGCCGCCGTGGTTGACGAGCGTCGAAGTCGTACTGATCGCAGTCTTCATCCCCAGCAACCGCGTCATGGCGACCGGGCTGACCTTTCCACTCCGATCCTTCACCCAGGCGGCGTACGTGTAGGTCACCCTCTGCGCCAGCCCGGTGTTCTTCACCGCGGAGCCGGTACCGCCGTACACCAGCGCCCCGGTCGTCAACGTCGGCACAGTGCTGCCGGCATTCCGCCGCACGATCACCTGATCGAGATCCGACATCGCCGGCATCTTCCAGGTCAGATTCGCCGCCAGATACGCCCCGCTCGCATCGAACTCCGGCTTCGCAGGTGCCAGATCATCGGTCGTGAAGCGACTGGTGAACCCAGCCAGGTACCAGTAGTTGGCGTCCTGCACAGCGTCGGCGACGATCTTGTACGGCGTGTTGTCGAGCAGCGGCACGTTGGGAGTGATGATTGCCTTGTTCGCCGCCGCGTCAAACGCAATCGTGGTTCCAACCGGGGCACCGGTCTTGACATTCGTCATCCGAATCGAGGCCGACGTGACGCTTTCCGGCCGGACCGGCCGTGCGAACGTCAGCGACGGCTTGATGTCCGCCGCTACTCCGGCCGACTGATCCGCCGGCAGCGAGTCGAAGACCGGATACGCGTCCAACGCGAACCCGCCCTCGTTCGCTGAGCAGATAGAGGTGTTGACCTGATAGCTGCGGCTGTCGCGCGATCCGTTGTAATTGCGAATCGAGAAGTAGATCCCGCCGCCTTGCAGGTCGGCGGCGGCCTCGACGATCCCTGGCCCAGGTACTTCCTGGCCAGAGCTGTCGGCCGGGAACGGCCGCTGCTCGAAATGGAGAGGCTTGAGGGACTTGTCGTACACCGATAGCGCCGGTCCGAAATTCTGCGCGTACTTTGCTGAGTCGTACACCGGTCCGACGACCTGGATGCAGATTCGCCCCGTGTAGTTGGAGGTGATCTTGTACCAGTCCACGTCGCCCTCGGTGCCGATGCTTCCGGCCGCGCTCCCACCCACTTCGACGCCGACGGAGGTGGCTCGCGCCGGCTGGTCGTCGGTGTCAGGGACGCCGGGAGGGAAATCCGGAGCCCACGGGCCGCCGACTGCGTGGTACGCGTCGAGGACACCGGCGGCGTAGTACGGATCGGTGCCGCGTGGGCCGGCGTCGCGGGCGGTGGCCTTCAGGCGTGCCATCACCTGGGCCGGCGTGAGCGACGGCCATTTGTTCCGCATCAGAGCCGCGGTACCCGCCACGATCGGGGACGCGAACGAAGTGCCCGAGAGGCCGGTGAAGTACGGGGCACTGCCAGCCGGAGTCTGCGATCGAGGCGCTGTACTGATCATGTCGAAGCCGGGCGCCACGAGGTCGAGAGTCGCACCGGTGCTGCTGAAGCTGGTCAGTACGCCGTTACGGTTCGTGGCTCCGACCGACAGTACTTCGGGATAGGCGGCCGGATACTGGTCGAACTCCGACGTTCCGTCGTTGCCCGCAGCCGCGACGATAACCACGCCCGCGGCCACCGCGTTCTTGATGACGTCATGCAGGATGGCGTTGCTCTGACTGGAGCCGAGCGACATGTTGATCACCCGGGCGCCGTTCTTGACGGCCCAGTTGATGCCCATGATCAGCTTGCCGTCAGAGCCGTTGCCGTTGTCGTCGAGGACTTTCACCGGCCGGACCTTGGCGTTCCAGGCCACGCCGGCGATCCCGATTCCGTTGCCGGTACCGGCCGCGATGATGCCAGTGACCGCCGTGCCGTGGCCGTCGCCATCGGTCGGTGGAAGCGCCGTGTTGAACAGGTTGTAGCCCGGCAACAGATGACCTGCCAGGTCGGGGTGGCCGGGGTCGACCCCGGTGTCCAGGACGGCGATCGTCTGGTTGCCGGCCGACTTGCTCAGATCCCAGGCCTGGTTGACCCGGACCGTCGGCAGATACTTCTGGTAGTTGGCGTAGTACAGATCGTTCGGCGTCGTGGACTTCCGCCGGATGTAGTCGAGCGAGGCGAGCGCGACTGCGGGGTCGGCCTTGACCTTCTTCAGCAGATCGGTCGCCTTGCCGTCGCCGGTCACGGTGACGATGTCATCGGCGACCGACGTGCCAGCCTTCGCGTTGACCTTGGCCAGGGCGGCCTTGCGGGCCGAGGCAGTGGCCCTCGGCTTGAACTTTACGAGCACCGCCTTTTCGTCATACGCGGGACCGGCGGCGGTGCTGAAACCAGACTTGGCCTTGAACGGGCGCGGCTCCGCAGAAATATCAGCGGTGCCGGACGAACCAGTCACCACCACCAGCGTCGCCGCCACCATGGCGGCGGGCAGCCCAAGGCGCAGCAGATGGGCAGGGCGGAACGACACAGGATCCTCCGGAAACTGGAACGGGATGCGGTGCGCCCCGAGCCACACACCGGTGAGATCGAGCAGCCTATATCGTTCGAAGCCTTCCTCGGCAACAACATTGCAGCTTGTTGCAGAGCCCCCTGCGTGACGCCGGGCGGCTGGAGTAGGCGCCCCCGGCCGCCGCGGCATGCGTCACGGTCCGCAGATCGCTGAGGATCGGGAGTTCTTGCCTTACATGCAACACCCGTGGGTTTAGCGCCGATAATCTTGTCAGGTATGAGCCAGACCAACGCTAATCACCAGCCCGCCTGCTCCACAGTTCCGCGAGTCACACAGAAGGCGGATCCCGGGGCTCTGGATGCTCCGGGTGCTTTGGGGTGTGGCCTTTGGAGGGATCTGAGCCGCCTCCAACGCCCGAGTTGGCCTGCGTCTCGAGTTCGCCAGGGATGTGATCTCCCGAACTGGATTCAACATCAAGGGCCCCGTACCTGACCGCAAGAGCGATTAAACCCGCCCGGATGCTCTTGCAGGTCTTGGCCGACGCTGCTCCGACCTCATCCTTGATCGCCAAGATCACTCGATTCACCCGAGGAGTCGTAGCTTCCTCAAGAGCAGCTCGCCGATCCGCGGCAAGATGTTCTTGTCCGTCTGATACCGATAGGTTTCGGCCGCAGCGAGGAGGCAGTCAGGTCGAAGGCCAAGGCCGAAGGCATCTCGCTCGCGCCGGCCAACCGACCGCCGTACGGCGCCATGCTCGGCTCAGCAAGTCCATCCCGGGCCCGTCAGCGGTGCCGCCCGTGCGGTCATCGTCCGGCGCGGCCAGGAGGGGCGGATCTGGTCGCGGCAGCGCGAGGACCTCACCGACCGGTTCCACGACGTCGCCGCGGCCGCCGTACCGCAGGTACCCGACGACGCTGTTATCGATGGCGAGCTGGTCGACGAGATGAAGCAGCAGTTGCGGCGGGTCGGCGGGACCGACTTCGGCGTGCATTCGGCCGCTAGCTGTCCCGCTTCGGTGACGCGACCCGGCTGGCGGAGCGTTACCGTACCGGCCGGGTGCTGCTGGCCGGCGCCGCGGCCCACATCCATCCGCCGGCCGGCGGGCAAGGGCTCAACCTCGGCATCCACGACGCGTTCAACCTCGGCTGGAAACTGGTCGTCTGGCTACGGGTTCGCACCGTCGGGCTTCAGCCGACGGCCTTCAGGACCTGGAGGGTTCCGGCGATCGGGTCGGACGCGACCTCATCCGCGCGCAGGTAGACACCGCCGTACTCCGAGACACTCTCCGGGGAGAGCAGTTCGTGGTCGGGTTGCGCGGGGGTCGGCCCGGTGATCGGGGTAATACCGTCGGACGGCGTGGCGTGCGGGGTGCTGCCGTCGGTGGGGGTGCTCCCGTCGGTTGGCGCGGGTGAGGCCGCGTCGGTCGGCGGCGCGCTGGGGGTCGGCGTCGGGACCGGAACATCCTGGCCGGTCAGGGCATTCAGCAGGACCGGCTTCTGCTCGACAGTGCCGTAGACCATGCCGTGGAAGACTGCGGTCACCTCCGGCACCACCCGGCCGGCGCTCTTCTCCGTATAGCCCCAGATCTTCTTGCCACTGGTGTCGTCGAAGGCGACGATCTCCTGCTCGTCGGCCTCAGCGGGATCCGCCGTGCAGACGACTGTCTTCTGGCCGTCGGCTCGGCAGGAGTAGCGCAGCAGAAACTCGGTCTCCTTTACCGCGGACTTGGTCTGCACGACCGCGCCGGTGACTGGATCCACCGCGATCAAGTACCCGACCTGGTCGCCGGCCAGCCCGAGGTTCTTGTCGTACTTCTGCCCGTACAGATAGACGTACTTCCCGCTACCACCAGTCGGGCTCAACCCTTCCAGCCCGGGCAGCAGGCCAGACTTGGTCACCCTGCCGGTGGCGGCGTCCACCAGCGCCACCGAGCGCTCCGTGTTGCTCTTGCCCTGAGCACCGACCAGAACTCCCCTGCTGATCCCGGCGGGCACCATGAACGGCACGGCGACGCCCATGCGGGTGGCTGGGTCGGCGATCACGGTGATCACGCCGGACTTCGCGCCGATCAAGCTGGTCGGTGCGACCCCGATCGCGACCTGGCCCGTGGCCGCATCGACGGCCAGGTCGGTGAAACCGCCCGGCAGACCGGTGGTGAGCTCGTTGTCACCCAGCAACGGAGTGGCGTCGACGGTTGCCTCTGACATCGGCTTGCCGTCGGCCGGGTCGAGCCACCGGAACAGCACCCGGACGATCGGCTTCGCGGTTCCGCCGCCCTTGACCCGTTGGTAGTAGGCGATGGCGACGGCCGGCTTGCCGTCCACCTCGACGGCGACCGGGGGGCTCGCGTCATTGGTCTGGACGCTGTCGCCAGTGCCTTCGCTCGACGGGGTCCACCAGGGGCTAGCGGTTCCGGTCACGCCCTGGCCCGTAGCGCCGCTCAGCGTGTTCGCCACTGCCGTGGTGCCTACCATGCCGACCACTGGGTCGAAGGTGCTGTCGTCCTTCTCCTTCGGCAGTGACGTCGCAGCGACGGCCTGGAAGGCCTTCGGAGGGTCGTACGGCGTCGGCGCCGGGCCGCTCGGCGTACCGGCGGACTGGCTCGCGCCGGCCTGCGCGGTGTTGTCCACGGAGGGCTTGTCGTCTCCGCCGTTGCAGCCCGCCAGCAGTACGAGGGCGGCCGTAGCAGCGAATACCTGACGCAACATCTTCACTTCTCCCGAGTCCGCACCGATAACAGCGGAACGTTAGCGAACGAACCGCCGATCGATGTGTGCCGGGGAGAAAGTGTGCAACTTCCTGCACGCTGCCGTGCATGTTGTTGTCCTGGCAACCCAGGCGCGCGCTTTGGCAGCCTGGCTCTTCGCCGCCTATGCCGCCCAGGACATGGACGGCATCAGGTCTGTGCTGACCGAGGATGTGGAGTGGGTGATCCCCGGCCATCAAAGCAGCGCGGTCCGGTAGGCAGGCAGCGCGCGAAGCTTCGCCTCAGTTCGGGCTCGTGTGCGATTGGCGCAACTGCGGGTGTAGAAGCGCGGGCTCACCCGCCATCCGCCGCCTCCGAGACTGGAGCTCGACCCTGCGCCGCGTTCCTCGAGTTGGCCGGCCTGCGGGTACGTTCCAGTCATGAGAATGGGCAGACTGCAAGCCGGCGATAGCTTCGACGTCTTCACGAGGAGAGCCCGAAGCTCCGGCGCGGTGCCTGTGCCGCTGCCGGTCGACAGGGTGGTCCGTGTGGTCGATGAAGTCTCGCGCACGGTTCAGGGGCTGCGGATTGTCAGATTGTCGCCGACCGGCGCTGAGTTCGATCGCACAATGAATCACAGGACTTGGGGCCTGCGGATCACCCTGAAGTTCGACCCGTTGGCATCGGCGGAAACCATGATCTCGGCCTGGGCCGAGCCGAAGTTCGCCTTGACTCTGTTCGATTGGGGTCAGGGCGCCAACGACATCAGAACCCTGCTGGAAGCGATCGAACGGCAAGCCTCCTTCCGCTGAACCGCGCGACGGCACCTGCAGCCGCGCCAGGCGCCTACTTCGGATCGGGTTCCGTCGCCGGGTCCCAGAGGCGGCGGTCTAACTGACCTCGCCGACACTCCCGCGTGCGCCATCGGCCTATCGGCGACGTCGATGGCCTGCTGTGATGTCAACGCTCAGACAGCTCAGCGCTCTGGTACAACAAGAAGCTCTTCGCGCTCTGCCGTCCCCCAATCCGTGGTGGACGGATTGGCGGCTCATGCCGGTGGCCGCAAGGTCACCGGGAGTTCGACGACCCGGTGTACTTCCGCTGGGTTCCGATTCCCGTCTACGAATCGCCAACTGCAATTGATCGAAAGGACCACGAGATGTTCCGCAAGGCCATCGGCCTCACCGGCGCCGCCGGTCTGGCCCTGACCCTCGGCACGGCGATCCAACCGGCCCAGGCGGTCCAGACGAGCCAGGCGGCGCCGGCTACGGCCGCGGTGCCCACCACCGCCTCCGGAGCATCAGGAGCCTCCGCGGCCTGTGCCCTGGCAGTCGGCTCGTTCAACGCTCAGTGGGGCCAGAACAAGCAGATCGTCACTGCCACCGCACCACCAACGGTCGGGCCGGCGCTGAGCACCTCGAACATCTACCAGTCGCCGTTCGGGATCGGTGTCACACCCACGACCTTCAGTGAGACTCCGATGACGGGTGCGCGGATGGCCCGGGTCGGCAAGATCGTCATGGGCGGGTACCTGTACGACAGCTCGGCCATCGTCCGCTCCGACGGCTCGCTGGTGCGGGGTTCGAACGTGCTGAAGAGGTACGGCGGGGGCTGGTCCAACCTGCGCTTCCTCGTCCAGGCGCGCTACAAGGCGACTGCCGCGAGCAAGCCGTCGCGTACGACGCTGTACGCGCAGGACGCATCGGGCCGGTTCGGGCGCTGGACCGATCTCGGTACGGGTTTCCGCAACACCGGCTATGTCGGCGGACTCAGCACGATGAAGGCGTTCGCGCTGATCGCCACGACGGCGACGTACGACATGTTCCTGGTGAACAACCGGGCCGGCGGGCTGTACACGCTGAAGATCCCGACCAGCAGCCCGCTCAAGCCGGTCGCGACCCCGGTCCGCACGTCGAGCTGGCAAAGCTTCGAAAAGATGATCGCGGCCCCGTGCGGCACGGGCTCGGTCGTCCTCGCGATCGACCGCGACAACGGCGGCTATTGGCTGTACACCGTCGGCCACGCGAACGGTACCAAGACCGTGATCAAGGGCCTCGGCCGCTCCACCCTCCGCTGGGGCGACTTCGACCACTTCCGCTTCGCCCCGGCGTACGACCCGTTGAACGGCGGCTGACCAGCAAAGTCTCCAGGCCGGCCTGGGTGGTGAGCATCGGGCCGGCCTTCCTGTCAGTAGTTCAGCGGCAGTCAGTCTGGCCTGCTGTTGCTCGGCGGCCGCAGCGGTCGAGATGCCGCCGGCAACAAGTCGCGATTACCGAGGAATCGGCGTACGCAGGTTCCTACTCGTGAGGCCCACCACAAAGCCAGTACGTGCCGTGCTGGGCCCACCCTCGGGCCGCGAGCCACAACGTCGCCGCGCTGGGCACTTGCTCGCCAATAGCAGTGCGTCGCCGAGCATCACGTTTGAGCTGCACCGAGCACACAAGATGATGCTGACCTGGTGGGGCTGACAGCGTTCACAGTGCCAACGTCCGACGAGGCCCGCGTCTGGCCGTGCCCGATCAGGAAGCAGGTTCCCGCTCAATTTATTACCTCCGCCAACACAACCTCAATTGAGGTGGCGACCTTCAACTATCCGTGGAACACGAATCCGCAGCCACAGGACGCGACCGTTTTCCCCTATCGGGATGTCCGGCTGTGCGCCGGTGGATTCTCGCGCTGGTTCCTCCGCAGCCAACACCGCGGACGGTACGCCGGTCCAGCTGTACGACTGCAACGGAACCGGTGCCCAGCAGTGGACCCGCCCCGGCGACGGCACGATCCGTGCCCTGGGCAAGTGTCTCGACGTCAACGCAGGATCCCTGGCAGACGGCGCGAAAGTCCAGCTCTGGACCTGCAATGGAACCGGCGCCCAGCTATGGATCTTCACCCCCCCCGCAACGACGTGGTGAACCGAAGGGCGAACAAGTGCCTCGACGTCACCGGCAACAACTCCGCCAACGCAACACCCCTGCAGACCTGGACCTGCACCGGCGCCGCCAACCAGAAGTGGACCGTCTGACCGGCGCTGCGCGGCGGTGGTGGTACGGCGCCGCCGCCGCGGAGCAGGCGGATGACGGGGAGGGTTGCCTGTTCGACAGCCGTCCAACGGCTCCAGATAACAATCGATTATCAACACCCTGGTCCGCGCAGCAGCGGTTAGGTGTGGATCGCGGTTGCGCCCTGTGGATTGGCTGGGACCGGTTCGGTGGTGATTGGTAGGTCGCCGAAGCGACTTTTCATGGCTGCGGCGTAGCGGGCCGCGAGTTCCTGTTCGGCGGTGTAGTCGGCGATGGGGTGGTCGTCGAACCAACCCTTACGCGCCAGCGGCTGGAGGAGCCGTGTTGCTGTGGTTGCGGTTGGGCCTTCACGCTCGGTTCTCCGTACTGCTTGCCTACGGATTGATGCAGGGGCTGCTGGGCTGGCGCCGGAGCCGGAGTCCTCCTGGGGCAGCAGGAGGGCTCCGGCGGAAGGATGGCCGGGTCCCCGGCCGGCGCTCCTTCGTTCGGCGTCGACCGGTTAGAGGTCGGCTTGGTGGAGGGTGAAGAGAGCAGGTGGCGGCCGGGGGCCGCCTGCTCCCGACCGCCACCTTTGCGATCCTTGCGTCGCTGCAGGGACCGCAGCGTGCCGCTGTGTCACCAGATCAGGTGTCGCACTGCCTCGCGGACGTGGTCGGGTACGTGGTCGACCCTGGATGGGCGAGGGCGACCGAGGTCATCGACGGGTCCGGTCTGGGGGTAGACGCGGTCCTCGAACATCAGTGGGGGACTGGCGCAGACTGTGCGGGCCGCTGGAGTGACGTCGTCGAGGAGGTAGGCGTTGACGATGTCGTTGACGCAGCCGTAGCCGCGGATCCCGTACTGGCCGTGGGTGCCGGCGTCATCGACGGCGAGCATGCGTGCGGGGTAATGCCGCAGGCCCGCGGTGAGGTTCTCGAAGGCGGTGGCCGAGTCGAATTCCGCCTGCACCGCGACCAGCGGGCCGAGGCGGCGCGGGTCCGGGTCGGGGAGCTCCTGTGTGGGCAGGGTCCAGTACGGGCAGACTTCAGATGAGAGGGCATACGCTGCGATCGGGTATTTGGGTCCGTCGTGCCGGGCCATCTGATCCCACCACGCGGTGTTGTGCCAATTGCCGCCGTCGCCGCACCGCACCGCGTAGTAGACGCCGCCGATCCGCATAGTTTCACCGGTGGCTTGCCGCGCCGCGGCGAGGACCGGCAACAGTCCCTCGTGGCTCGCGGCATCGAAACTCTGCGGATCGGTCAGGAGTGCGTTGGTGGTGCGGATCGCCGCGGTCAACTCGGCGGCAGATTCGTCGTTCAGCTGGTCCGAGATGTCCTTGGCTACCCGCCTTGTGTAGGCCTCAACACACGCGGTGACGGCCTCTTGGCTCCAGTCCTGGTTCTCGACCAGGCACACCTTGATCTGGCCGAGGATGTAGGCGCCAATTGCGAACGCCTGATCGTCGTAGAGAACCTGCCGGAGAATGGCGTCGATGAAGTCGGGGCCTTGGGGTGAGTCCGCGTACTTGCCGTAGACCGCACGTGCCTGCTCGTAGGCCGCGTTCACCTGGGCGGGGGTGGTGCCGAGATCCTTGTTGAAGGCGGTGATGCGGTTGGTCCAGGGCACGAACTGTTTGTCCCAGTGCCGCTGGAACGCCATTGGCATCAGCTCCCAGGCATCGGCCATGTCGCCCATCCAGTTGGTGTTGGAGTCCAGAACGAGCTTGCCGGCGTGGGTGGGGAAGAGTGCGGCGTACTTCGCGCCGAGCCAGGTGCCGTAGGAGTAGCCGACGTAGTTCAGTTTCTGCTCGTCGAGTACGGCCCGGATCAGGTCCATGTCGTGGGTGGTCTGCCAGGTGTTGATGTACGGGGTGAGCGGGTTGGTTGCGCATCCGTCGGCGATGCCCTTGAGCAGGCCGTGCCGCGCTGCGAACGCGGCCGCCGACAGGTCGCGGGAGCCGTACTTTGCCGCGGCGTCGGCCGCGGCGGTATCCACGTCGCAGATCAGTCGCGTGCTGCGGCCGACACCGCGCGGGTCCATGCCGATGATGTCGTACTGGGCGGCGACTTTGGGTTGTGCATTCCCCAGGACGTACGACAACGAAATGCCGGAGCCGCTGGGGCCGCCGGGGTTGGTGAACAAGATGCCCTTGCGGTGCGCTGCATCGGTGGCCTTGATGCGGCTGATCGCGATGGACAGGTCTTCGCCCTCGCCGGGGTCCCGCCAATCACGCGGCACAGTAATAGTCGCGCACTCGGGCACCGGCGTGAGATGGGCTGGGAACCAGTCACACGCGCCCCATTGCAGTTGCTGACCCGAGTACGTCGATCCAGTGACGTCAGACGGCTCCGAGTAGGTAGAACCGGTGTTGGCGGCCACCGCCTGAGTCGGACTCAGGCCGGTGAGCAGGCCAGCGACCACGACCGACGATGTGGACAGCGCGATCATGCGCCAGCGGCTGGTTTTGCCGTGTCGACGCCGGCGGCTTGCTCTGCGGGTCCGGGGGATCGGTTTCATGAGCGGATTCCTTTGAGAAAGGGCACTCTAGGATCGTGTGCCGAAGGGTGGGGCGCGAGCCCACTGCGCCGAGAGTTCGGCAAGAGGCGCACCACAAGGGAGCTGTGCCGGACAACGGGCCGAGGTCGGGGTAGCCGCCTCGTGAGCCGCCGTCCCACCCGTTGTCCGGTGCAACGGATCGTGGCATCCTGCGGACAGGTGCGGGAAGCCCCCGAGCTGTTCGTATATACGAAGCTGCGTTGATACGAACGGCATTGCACCACTACGGGGTCTCCGTCAGTGAGGAGTTGTCCGACGATGCTCGAACCATTCGACCTCAGCTCGGCCGAGGAGACGCTGTACCTGGCGTTGCTCGACACCAGCAGCCTCACGGTCGACGAGATCGCCGGGTTGCTCGACATAACCAGCACGGGCGTGCAGAAAGCCACGGCCACACTCGAGGCGGCCGGCCTAATCTCGCGGCTGCCCGGAACGCCGTACCGGTATTGCGCCGTGGACCCCGGCATTGGGTTCGCGGCCCTGCTCGCAGCCCAGCACGAACAGGCCCGAGCCGCAGAAGAGAACGTCGGCCGGGCACGTGCCGTAGCCGACCAGCTGGCCGAACGGTACCGCCTGCGCGGCGCGCGCCACCCGGTCGACCTGGTCGAGGTCGTCGTCGGTGAGGATGCCGTACGGCAGCGCGTCTACCAGATCCAGGACGCAGCGCAGCGCGAGGTCCGCGGCATCGACATCCCGCCATACCTGACCAAGCCTGCTTCTGAACTCACCAGCCTCGCAGCGGGCATCACTACGCGATGGCTGTACGACCGCAGCGCTCTCGACGTACCCGGCAAGCTCGATGAGATCGCGGCGATGGCCGCGGCCGGCGAGCAGGGCAGGCTCATTCACAACGCACCGATGAAGATGATGATCAGCGACGACCAGTTCGCCCTGATCGCGCTCACCAGCCAGGACACCGGCACCGTCAGCGCTCTGGTCGTCGGTCCGTCGATCTTCTTCGACGGACTCGTGCGGATGTTCGAGAGTCTCTGGTCGTACGCTGTGCCCCTGCGCCCGACCGACCCGAAACCGGGTGCGGACCTGCCCACACCCGAGGACAGCCAACTGCTCGCGATGCTCGCGACCGGACTGACAGACCAGGCGATCGCCCACCGGCGAGGTGTCAGCCTCCGCACCGTACAGAAACGCGTCGGCCGACTGATGGAACAGCTCAACGCCGGCACCCGCTTCGAAGCCGGCGTCCGCGCCAAAGCGCGCGGCTGGCTATGACCTCGCCGCACCTAACCCGTCGAACTCGACGGGCTACGTACTCGACGGGGCGAGGCGCTCACTGAAGCCGGGTCCGCGCGGCACCGGTGGTGAAGAAAGGGTCCGGTTGTCGGGCTGGCAGTCCTTCGACACGTTCGTCGCCCTGAAGTGCGGCACCCAGAGCATCGGCGGCGGACTCCCGGGTGCTGCATCTAGCGGAGGAACTCCCGCTCCGAGCCCGCATGCGGGGCTCACTTCTCCCAGGTGAACCGCCGTGCAGCTTCGAGTGCGGCCGCCTCCTCCGGGCCAGGCTTTGCGAGCTCCTCAAGGCGAGCCTGGTGCTCACGCAGCCCTTCGTTGCTCTGCCGCTGGCGAACTGCGCGTGCCCGCTTGTCGCGTGCCCTCGACAGGACCGGGGCGAGATCCGCCATCATTCCTGGCGGTATTAGCCCGAGGTCCCCATAAGTCCCGTCCAGCTTGTCACCGTGTAGACGTACCCAGGCGTTGAAGCCTTCGACGTACCTGTTGTAGTTCCCCTGCACCTTGAACCACTGCAGTTTTCTCCGCACGAGACGCCACCCCCGGATTTGCGCATGTTCCACCGACGCGGACTTGTAAAGGTTGTAGAGCGCCACAACCTCCCGGAACGACTCGGCGAGAGGTCCCCTAGCCGGTTCCTCGAACAGAGCTCGCAGAGCTCCGGGGCCTAGCCCCGACTCCTGCAGCATTTTCATGAATTCGCGTTCATTCGAGGACGGTTCCATGCGTTCTCCTTGTCCGTGACGCACTGCCAGTCTCGCAGCCCTCTGTGCGAAGGTTCAACGTCGAACACCAAAGAGACGAACGCCGCTAGTCAGCGCTGTTGATCGAGACAGCCGATCCGGCGTGGTCGAACACCCTCAACGAGCTACGAGACCGGCTCGCAGCTGGACCTGAGACTGGAGCCCGACCCGAGCTGGCCGGCAACTCCCGGTACTCCAACACCCGGCGATGCCAGTCGCCCTCGTCGCCTGGTCCGCGGCGGCGGTCTGGCCGACGAGAACCTGGTCGACGTCGACGAGTTCGAGCTCGCTGCCACCGCTCGAGGACGTCGACGGCAATCCCGGCCAGGTTGTCGCTGAACGACTCCGGGTCCCTGGGCCCCAGAATCCCTACTCACCTACACAACAGCCACAACCTTCGCGCGCACCCTTACCACCTCTCACCTGAGGAACCTCGCTGCTTGAGGGGTCGAGAAGGGAAGCGGATACTCGGCCCCATGGTGGGGAAGGTGTGGTTGGGGGTGGTGCTGGTGCTCGCTCTCGGAGGGTGTGGGTCCGAGGCAGCGCCGGGCTCTACGCCTAGGAGCACCTCGGCCCCTCGGCCGGCGTGGAAGACACCGAGCGGTGACCTGGTGCCGCAAGCTCAACCCACCCAAGCGTTTGTGGAGCGCGCGGGAGTGGTGGCGCGGGTCGTGCGGGCGGCGGGGATTCCGGCGCCGGTGACCGGGGTCTTCTTGTACTCGACGCGGACGCCGGGGCTCGGGTTCGACACCTGGCAGCAGAAGAACTCGTGGTCGTCCGGGCGGGTTGCCTTCGCGGACGGGGTCCAGTTCGCCGAAGGTGGTACGACGCGAGTCGATTTCGCGGATGGGTCGAACGAGACGATGCAGGTGCTCGAAGCTCAGCAAGCTCTGACCGAGGCGATCGGGCGGCCGAACGACATCTGCGAGAGGATGCCGAGCTGCGAAACGCTCACGATCACCGGCGGCTCCTTGACGACGACCGACGTGGAAACCAGCCATGGCCGGGCGACCGTGCCGGCTTGGTCCTTCACGTTGCAAGGCCTGTCGAGACCTGTTGTCGCCGTCGCAGCCCCCGCGGGCGTGCTCAAGTCGCTGCAGTGGCCCGACCCGCTGCCCGGTCTCGCCCGGCTCGAGCAGGGTCTGCTCCGCGTCGGCGTTCTCGACTGGGTCGATGGCAAGACCCTCAGTTTCGAGTTCAGCCACGGGCTCTATGAGACCGACCTCCGGGCCCATGTCGTCGAGTACGACAATCTGGTGGTCATCGGCGGCAGTCACGGTCCATTGCTCCCGGGCGGTGCGGAGGTCGGGAAGACATCGACCGCGGTTGTCACCCTCGGCAAGCCGCTCGGC
The DNA here is from genome assembly GCF_040639475.1 of Kribbella sp. NPDC023855. Classification (NCBI taxonomy): domain Bacteria; kingdom Bacillati; phylum Actinomycetota; class Actinomycetes; order Propionibacteriales; family Kribbellaceae; genus Kribbella; species Kribbella sp. NPDC023855. Next base: position 267,405 of record NZ_JBFAAA010000008.1, on the reverse strand, counting down.
GACCGGGCCGTCATCGCCGCGAACACCGGCGTACGTCTCACGCCGTACCCGTACCTCAGGCAGTACCTCAGGAAGTGATGGAGGTGAAGGCTCGGGTTTGGTCGGTGAGGGCTGGTTCGACGGGGAGGCGTTCGAGGGAGGAGGCGCCGTAGAAGCCGTGGATGAGTGTGGATCCGGCGCGGCGACTTCAACGTCACCAACTTCGATAACGTCTGGGCGCTCATCCGTGCCGGCGTCCACCGGGCTGCCCAGATCACACGAGCCGGTCACCGCTGCTCAGTATCTGATGTGCTCGCACGAACCGTCGCGCTGCCACTGGACGTAGCCACCGCGAACACCGCCGCCGACAGCCCGCCAGAGCGCTCGCGCATCGGCTCCGGAATGACCACTGAATGTGTGCCAGGTCAGCCGCGGGTGATCAGCCCGTAGTGCAGCCAAGCCGGCGGGCGACACCAGGCCGGAGACTCAGGATTTGTCGGGGGAGTGGCTAGCTTCAGAACTGCTGCGTGCGGTGAGCGACGTCCGGGCGGGAGGTGTCCCAGCGGGCGCGATGAAGGAGGCTGAAGTAAGACACGAGCTCCCATCTGCACCGGTGCAAAAGCGAAGTACGTCTCGGAGATCTTCTGGCGCTCCCGATCGGCGGGGGTGCCGGTATCGCCAAACTTTGTCAGCGCGTGGCGGTGTATCCGAGGGTCAGATTTGCGCGAGGGTGGTGAGGAGGTTTTTGACCAAGGGGTTCGTGTCGGTGCGGCGCCAGGCGACGGCGACTCGGGTTCGTACGTCGGCCGGGGTGGTGCGGCGGAAAGCTACTCCTTGAAGGCGTAGGCGGCGGATGCTGGCGGGGGCGAGGGAGATTCCCAGGCCGGCTTCCACCAGGGCGCAGGTGGTTTGCCACTCCACCGCGTGCTGGACCACCTGGGGCTCGAAGCCTGCAGACCGACACAGATCGACGATCTGATCGTGAAGTTGCGGTCCGAGCACGCGAGGCGGCAGCACGAACGGCAGACCGGCCAGTTGGTCCACCCCGACGGTTCGCTGGGCGGCGAGAGGATGAGCTGACGGCAGAACGGCGACGAATGGCTCCGTCAGTACGGTGCTGAAAAGGAGTTCCGGGTCGTCGGCCGGAGGCTCGCGCAACAGGCCGATGTCGATGGTCTTGTTCTGCAGTGCCTCGAGTTGTGGCGCGGTCGTCATCTCACGGATGTCGACGGCAACGTGGGGGAACCGCTCCCGGAACGTCCGGAGCAAACTGGGTAGGACGGTCAGCGCTACCGATGCGGCAAAGCCGATCCGCAGGCGTCCGGCGCTTCCGCTGCCGGCGGCTCGGGCCGCGATGAGCCCGTCCGCGAGTTGGGCGAGGGCCTGCCGCGCGGCGGGCAGCAGCTCCTGCCCGGCCGGGGTGAGCGCGATTCGCCCGGGACCCCGGTGGAACAGGCTGTGCCCGACCTTGTCCTCGAGGCGACGGATCTGCTGGCTCAATGGCGGCTGGGCGATACCCAACCTCGCCGCGGCCCGGCCGAAGTGGAGTTCTTCGGCGAGGACGACGAACGCGTGCAGCTGGCTCGACGCGAGTTCCGGGCGTTCCATATCATCAGAGATATCAGATGATGCCCACATTTGTATTGGGCATATCAGCGGCCATCACCTACTGTCCAAGGCGTGACAGAACGACGCGCAATCCTCAGCGGCTCAGTGTTCGAGGAACAGATCGGGTACGCCCGCGCCGTGGTCGACGGCGACTGGGTGCACGTCTCCGGCACCACCGGGTTCGACTACGCCGAGATGACGATCTCCGAGGACGTCATCGAGCAGACCGAGCAGTGCCTGCGCAACATCAAGGCCGCGCTGGCCGAGGCGGAGTGCACGTTCTCCGATGTCGTCCGGGTGCGGTACCTGCTGCCCGACCGGAACGACTTCGAGTCGTGCTGGCCGAGTCTGCGCCGTGCCTTCGGCGAGGTCCGGCCGGCAGCCACGATGCTGGTGTGCGGGTTGGCCGATCTCCGGATGAAGATCGAGATCGAGGTCTACGCCCGACGGTCCGCCGCTTGACCGGCCTGTGGTCCGCTGCGGTAGCGCTGTAGGCGAAGGGCACTATCCCGATCGCTAGGCCGCCGATACTTCCGTGTGCCGCGAGTTGCGGGCAGGGGCGTCCGCAGGATCCGACCTCGACGTTGCGCTTGTCGACGTGTTCGGCGAAGTCGATCGACTCGATGCTGGAGGGGATCTGCTACTTCTCGGCCGGTCCTTGGTTGCGGCGTCGGTCGAGGAATTGCTGGTTTCCGTCGGCTCCAGATTGGCGGACAAACCGTTGCAGAGCTGCAGGTTGTTGCAGTTCTCTAACACGCGTCAGCCTGTCGGTGATGTAGCGGTTGCTGGCCAGTTTCGGTGACCCGCCTGTCATCAGTGCTTGATGCGATCGCATCGCCAGCCGCCGCCGCTCCTGTCCTGGGTTGGTTGCGACGGGTCAGGCGCGCGAGGCGGGTCGGCCGATCAAGCGTGTGGTCTTGTTGTGGCGTTTCGCGCCTTGCGGTCTTGAGTTGTGCCCGGGCGTGGTCGAGTTTGTCGGTCTACTAGGGTCCCCTCGTATGACCGAGGGATTCATCTGTTCATGCTGTGGGGAGCACCATTCGGAGTTGCCGATGGCCTTTCATGTTGAGGCGCCGGTGTACTGGGGGTCCGAGTTGGTTGACATGGCTCGGAGTGAACTCAGCTCTGATCAATGTGTGATCAATGGTGAGCACTTCTTTGTGCGCGGTCTGATCGAGCTGCCGGTGGTGGGGCTGGCTGAGCCGTTCGTGTGGGGGGTCTGGGTGTCGCTCAGTGAGGAGAGCTTCCAGCATGTCTCCGATCGCTGGGACTCGCCGGGGCGTGAGGACGACGATCCGTACTTCGGTTGGCTGTCGAGCGCGCTGGACTACGAACCGTCCACCCTCAACCTGAAGACCATGTTGCACAGCCGGCCCGTCGGTGAGCGTCCGTGGATTGAGCTGGAGCCGACCGGCCACCCGCTCGCCCTCGAACAACACCACGGCATCAGCCAGGGTCGTCTCCAGCAGATCGTCGAAGCGGCCCTCCATCCATTGAACTGACGCACGATACGACTGATTGAAGCTCCCTAGCGCGCCCCGCATCTGAGCCGGGTCACAACTTCAGTTGTGCGGCGGCGACCGGCCAGATGAGCTTTGCGGCGGTGGCCTGGCCGTGCACGTTCAAGTGGCTCCAGTCGCTGGAGAAGTTCTCCAGGCGGTCGGCATACGCGGCACGTACGCCGTTGTCAGTGCGGCAGTTCGGTACCGTGGCGCAAACCCTGGCTTGCTCGGCCTCGTAGCCCTCGATGATGGACGTCAGGGTGTCGAAGTGCTCCTTGGCGAGTCGTCCGTCAGGCGCGTAGAAGTCGCATTCCCCGGTTCCAGTGAGGCGTTCCCGCATGGCCGGGTCCTGAGCGACGAGTATCTCGACGAACGACGGGCTTGGTCGGACGAGTTGGCCGACCACGAGGATGCGGGAGTTGGGGGACGCCGTACTGACAGCCTTCAGTGGCTCGGCGACCGCGGCGCCCGTCGCGCCTGCGCCGGCAGCGCGGACGCGAGTGCGCCGTTTCGGCGGTGTTGGCGACATGCCCCTCGGTGGCGGGTCGGGCGGCCACCAACCGCTGGTAGATGCTGTGGACCGCTGGGGAGGTACCTGTCGCCCAAAAGTTTTCGGGGGCCGCCTGGCGAGGACGGCTTGGATCGGAGCCTGCACCGGTCAAGCCCGAGTGTCCGATCGCGACAATCCCGACCGGGTCGGCCGGCGAGGCGGGTGATGAAGTGGCCGGGCTGACTGAGGCCCTGGATCGACGGAACTCTGGTTGGGTTCTTGGCGTCGAATGGGTTTGGTGGCGGGGCAATCGGGGCGCTGCGGCGTGAGGAGTAAGTGTGGATTCGACCGGAGTGTTATTCCTGGTGCTGGCTGTGGTGGGGGTCGGTATTGGGGTGGCCGTGATTGTGCGGCGCCAGCGGTATGTGCGGTCGTTGCGGGAGCGGGGGTGGGCCTTTGACGGTAGTCCGTCGTTGGATGTTGTGGCGGGGCTTGGGAATCCGCCGTTCGGGCTTGGTTTCCGGCGGGATCCTGATGACCGGATCAGCGGGCTGACCAAGTCGGGTCGGGCGTTCCAGGTGATTGAGTACGGCGCTGAGAACTGGAAAGGGTGGGTCGGGATGGTCACGCTGTCTCGGCGGTTGCCTGAGCTCTGGGTCATGGCTGGGCAGGCGCAGTTGCGGTACGGCGTGGTTGCGAGCAAGGTGGCGGTTCCGGCTCAGCTGGGTTCGGGCTGGCGGATCGGTGCGCTCGATCCGGCGTACGCCGCGGAGGTATTGACCACGCAGGTTTGTGAGCAGCTGAAGGCAATGGCCGCGGTACATCCCGATCTGAATCTCGGGATCGACGGTGACCAATTGGTCGTACTGGATCCACCGCGCAAGGACGCCGAGATCCTTGCTCCCTGGCTGGAGCAGCTCGCCACCGTAGCCGGGGCGATCGACGCAGCGGCGATAGACAGCTGGGTCCAGCCCGAGCCGCCGCTGCGGATGAGGTTCTACCAGCATCCGGATTGGTACTGGGTCGGTGAGGACGACAGCCTGCTGGAGACGACGCCGGTGAAACGGTCGGGTTATGACCACGGCACCAAGGACGTGATCCGGGGTCGTGACGGCGACGGGCCGCCATTCGTCGCGTTCGTGCACGAGTGGAAGACGCGCCGTACCGAGAGCTACACCGACAGCGAAGGCCGCAGTCAGACGCGGACCGTGGTCGAGAACCACAGCGAGACGATCCTCGGGTTTCAGTTGCCTGCCCGAATGCCGTACTTGAAGGTCGGGCTGCGCGGGATCGGGCGGGGCATCAGCTTCGAGAGCGGTGCGTTCAACGACCAGTTCGCGGTGCATGCCGACGACACGAAGTACGCGTACGACGTGATCCACCCGCGCCAGATGGAGTACCTGATGGCGAACCCGCCGGCCACCTTCGAGTGTGTGGACGACTGGGCCTGGTTCGAGGTCGACGTCCACAGCCAGGAAGTGATCGGCCACAGCTCCCACTTCCTCCGCGGCTTCCTGTCCCGCATCCCCCGCTTCGTCTGGCGCAACCTCGGCCTCCAGGACTCGCCGTACCCACCCTTGGACCTGACACCATCCCGCGGCGCGTAGTACCGCACCCACCGCCGTGAAGACGCAGGTCATGCAGTGGAACTGCAATCAGCTGTCGTATTCGTCGGGAACGCGCATCGCCGGACCGCCGACCTGTAGGCCAAGGGGAGTTGCGCGGCCGGATGGTTCCTCCCACTCCTCCTGGCGGCCGAGGGCGGTGAGGTCCAGGTAGTGGTAGCCGTTGTGGAACTCTTCGATGCCGCGACCGAAGGTGGAGTAGGTGTGGAAAAGTACTGGAGCACCGGCGCGCCCCGGTCGTCGAGGGTGGTGTGGAAGTCGTAGTTGAAGTCGCTGCCGCAAGAGGAGTACCAGGGGAAGGTCAACCCATCCGCTCGCGGTACGCCGCGAGTTTCGCGTACGGCGCCCGCGACACGGCCACGAGTGTGGTGTTGCGGACGTGCAGTTGGCGCAGCCTGCCGATCCCGTCGGTGGCGGAGGAACAACTCGAGCAGCCCTGGTCCCAGTCCGGGCCGAACATGAAGTGGTGCATCACCAGCTGCGGCCGGCGGCCTGGGGGTGCACTAGCGTGCGCGGATGACTGGTCTGGGGCGGTTCGACGAGGACGACTACATGCCGGACTTCGGCTTGCTGGTGGTGCGCGACAGCGACGGGGGTCACTGGCCCGACGGCGATGATGCTCATCCGTGCGGGACGGTCGTGCGGACCGGCGACGGCTGGCTCTACGCGGGTGCCGGCGACGGGCTGGCTGCGGAGGTTTCGTCCGACACCGCTTGTTGGCGAGTTCTGACACCGCCGGGCACGTGTCGGTGCCGCGGATGTTGGTTTGCGTCGACACCGCTTCCGCTCCCGACGGGTGTCAGGTTGTCCGCTGCTTTGTGGCTTGGGCCAGACGGTAGGAGTCGGTGCCGGTCTCGAGGATGGTGCCGCCGAAGGTGAGTCGGTCGACGATGGCTGCGCATAGCCGGGGGTCAGTGAAGGTGTTGGTCCAGCCGCCGAAGGAGTCATTGGACGCGATCGCGACCGAGGCCTTCTCCTCACGCTCGGTGAGGACCTGGAAGAGGAGTTCCGCGCCGCGGCGGTCGAGTTGCATGTAGCCGAGTTCGTCGATGCACAGCAGGTCGACGCGGCCGTAGCGGGCGATGGTCTTCGCCAGCGTCATCTCGTCGGCGGCCTCGACGAGCTCGTTGGCAAGCTGGGTCGCCAGGGTGTACTTGACCCGGTAGCCGGCCATGGCGGCCTCGGTGCCGAGTGCGATCAGCAGATGGGACTTGCCGGTGCCGGAGTCCCCGATCAGACACAGCGGCTGTCCCTTCTGGACCCATTCGCACTTGGCGAGGGTGTGGATCACGGCGGGATCGATGTTGGGGTTGGCGTCGAAGTCGAAGGCCCGCAGGGACTTCTCGCGGGGGAAGTTGGCGGCCTTGATCCGGCGTTCGGACCGGCGTCGGGCGCGATCGTCGCACTCGGCAAGCAATAGTTCGGCGAGGAACCCGCGGTAAGACATCTGCTCACGCCCTGCCCGGTCGGCGTAGTCGGTGAAGGAGTTGCGGATGGTGGGCATTCGCAGCATCCGGCACGCTTGGTCGATCGCGGCGTCGGCTGCTTCTTCGGTCATTCCACGGCGCTTGGTCGTCACGGTGCGGCTCCTTCGTTCGGGGTGTCACGTCGGCTGGCCAACAGCTGGTCGTACTTCTCCACGCTCGGCAGCGGCCGAGTGTCGGCCGGGATGTGGGCGCGGAGCCGGCGCTCGGTCAGCGATCGCACGGCAGGGATCTCGCCTTCTCCGCGTGCCCTGTCGCCGCTCATCAGGGACTGGTGGTCCGCTGTCGTGTCGTCGGCTCCGCCGTCTGCTGTGTCGTTGTACTTGCGCGCTTCCAACGCGACAGCGTCCGCGGTGAGCGCGCCTGCACGCAGCGCCGTCGCGAGTCCGGCGACGACGTGGTCGTGTGGAAGGTGCCGGTGCAGCATCAGGACCTCGATGAGGGCACGGGTGCCGTCGGCGTCACCGTGGGCCTTGCACGCCGCGGCCCACCAGGCGTCGTGAACGGGCGTGAACCGCCCGGATGCCCTGGCCTGCTCCAGCGCTGTCGCACCGGGTAGCGCGCCCGGTTTGCGGAGGAGGACCTCGAGATAGTGGTCCAGGTCGACCCGGGTCGAGCCCTTGGTCATGAGCCGTTCGTGGCGGGCGATCTCGGTCCTGCGTCGAACACGACCAGGTCGGTGGCGTTCAGGAGCACCCCGGCTTGACGGCCGACCATGCGCGCGGGCACGGAGTACTTGTTCATCCGGACCGTGACCTGGGCGTACCGGTCCACGCGCGGGGTGAACCAGCGGCCGGTCTCGAACGGCTCGGTCGGAAGGGGCGCGAGGAGTGGCTGCTCGGTGGCGAAGTGTTCCCCGACCGTGCGGGCGCAGGACCCGATCCGCCGGGCATCGTCGGCTTCGTCCCAGGCGTCGACCATAGCGTTGAGCTCGTCTAGGGAGTCGACCTCGGGGATAGGGACGAGGTGGTTGCGTCGGAACCAGCCGATCTGCCCCTCGACGCCGCCCTTCTCGTGCGCACCTTGGACTCCGGGCTGGCAATAGAAGGCTTCGATGCCGTAGTGGGAACGGACGGCGGTCCACCTGTCGGCCTCGACCCGCTGGCGGGAGAACCCGATCACGCTCGCGACGGCGGCCTTGAGGTTGTCGTCGCGGATCCTCCCGGTCGGCACCCCGCCGAGCACGTTGAAGGCGTGGACGTGACCCTCGAAGAAGGCTTCCTGCCCAGCCGAGGCACTGACCCTGTGCACGGCCTTGCCAGAGTAGGAGAGCCGAAGGCTGAACTGCGCGCAGATTACGAGCTCGCCGCGCAGGCGGATGGCGACGTCGCCGAAGTCAACCTCGGCCTCGCGGCCCGGGAGGTGCTCTTGCGGGATGAACGCGTTGGCAGGTTCCCGTCCGACCTCGACGCGAATCTCACGGCGTCGGGTGGCGACGTACTCGCGGACCATCCAGTACGACACCACCCCGGCCCCGTAATGTTCGTCAAGCAGTCGATCGAAGATCCGCTTCGCCATGTGTCGCTGCTTCCGCGGCGCGTCGAGGTCCGAGCGCAGCCAGTCGTCGATCACCACTCGGTACGCGTCAAGCCGGGAGCCGCGTGTGGGCGGTTGCGTTCTCTCCTTCGGCCATGCAGATTCCAGCGCCGCTGTCACGGTTCGGAAGCCGACGCCGTGCTTGCGCTGCAGCGCGCGGTTGGACATCCCAGATCGGGCATCCCGTCGGATCGCCGCGTACAGGTCGACCCGGGAACGCGGCTGCGTCATCGGTGGCACTCCTGACGTGAGCACGCCGTGGGCACGACTTTCGGCACCGGGCCACCGCCCGGGAACGGCGACCGCATGCGACCACAGCCCGGAATCACTGGCCCTACCGAGGTGCCTGGTCATGTGCTGCGCAGGACTTCGGTGGGCGGTACTGAGTCGGCCCGGAGTGCGGGGTACGAGCGACGACGGAGCCGATGAGCAGCGAGTAGGCCAGGCCGAGTCCCACTGAAGCCCAGGTCAGTACGACGGCCCGGCCTTGCGTGGTGACGAAGACGTTGGTGACGAGCACGCCCTGGATCAGGCCTGTGATGCCGCCGACGACATCAACCTCGACACCACCTGTCCGCCCGTGTCCCTGGCGCGACGAAGATCTGCTTGCGCGCCTAATCGGTCTTCCCGCAACACCTCGCGGGCCCCTCAGTGTTCGCTGCTGAAGAACCGTAGCAACAGCGGGCCGACGATCTGCGGGTCGACGACGTGATCCGGCCCCTCGAGGGTCTCCCGTTGAGCGTGGGGTAGGAGGTCTGCAAGCTCGTCGGCTGCGCGGTCGAAGAAGTCCGAGGGCAGGCCTGCCATGTAGGGGACCGTGATCGGTCCTCCGGTGGTGACCAGGACCGGTTGGGTGACCGTTGCCAGTCGATCGGCCGGCAACTGGTAGCGGTTGAGGAAGAGGCTGTCGTGGACCAGCGTGGGCGCGAGGGCGACCGAATCCGCCCAATGCGCCGTCTGCTTGCCTGCCGCTTTCCTGGCCGCGATGTTGTCGTCGGAGGCGCCGGTCATGCGCATGAACAGTTCGAGAACCTCCTCGTCTCGCCCGGCGTCGAAGGCGCGTCGGGTGTCTGCGACGTACTCCTCGAATCGCGGGCGTATGTCGTCCCCGACCGCGTAGGGCACCTCCCACACGGCGATCGTGTCGATGGCTGACCCGGCCGCGGCGGCTTCCAGCGCCAGAGCGCCACCAGAGGACGCCCCGAACAGGTGCGCCGAGCCGCCCGCCTCCGCGATCAACGCATCCAGGTCCTCGATCTCCCTTTCCACGGCGTAGGGCTCGGTGAAGCCGCTCGCGCCGCGTCCCCGACGGGCATAGTTGTAAACCGTGAAGTGCTCGGCGAGAGCAGGTACCAAGGGAGCGTTCTCGGCTCCGTCGTCCTGTGCGCCGCCTACCAGGACGACAGCCGGGCCGCTTCCCTTCCGGTCGTAGGCGATGGTGGTGCCATCGTTTGATGTCACGCGAAAGGCCATCTCGTTCATCTCACATCTCCGTTCGAGAGGTTTGTCTCAGCGCCTGAGCAGCGTGCCGACGACGGCCTCGGTGCGCGACCACCGCGCCCTTGCGATCACGGCCGCCACGACGAGAAGGGCGAGCGCCAGCCAAGGGCTCTGCTCGAGCACGAACTGATCGGTGATGACAGCACCGGTCAGCAATGCCGCCAACCCGAGACTGGCCAGGCCCGCCAGAGCCGGGATCAGAAGTCCAACCCCTCCCGCGACCTCCAGCGCTCCGACCAGGTACCGGAGCCACTGGCCAGCCCCGATGTCGGCGAACATGTCCACCATGACCGGGTCGCCGGCGAGCTTCGAGATTCCGCCGCCGGCGATGATCGCCGCCAGCGCGACTTGCAGAATCCAAACCCCGAAGCTGATCGCCCGCCCGGGCGTGTGCGCAACGGTTTCCGAGTTGTTCTTGGGGATGGTGCTCATTCGGCTCTCCTTGTCGTGTCCGGGCCTGGTACCGGTGATGGCGTTGGCCGAGTGGGCCGGGTTGTCGGAGTTGATTTCGACCAAGTGCTCGCGGTAGCGGCATCTACTTCTTGTTGCGGTAGAGGACCATGGTGATGGGACCGAACACCGCGACGAGAAGTACGGACGAGACGAGCACCCAGCCGATTTCCCCGGCCGGGACCGAGCCGTCCATCAGGCCGCGTACCACGGTCGCCAGGTGGGTGATCGGGTTGACCTCGACGACCGCCTGAAGCCATCCGGGCATCGTCTTCGGGTCCACGAAGATGTTGCTCACGAACGTGAGCGGGAACATCACCATCATGCTGACTCCCGCCACCGAGTTCGGCGTGCGCAGGATCAGGCTGAGCATCGTCCACAGCCACGACAGGCAGAACGAGAACACCAGCAGCAGCACCACCGAGAGCACCACGCCGACGGCGCCACCCTCCGGCCGGAACCCTAGGACCAGGCCGAGCATGATGACGATCGCCGACCCGATCGAGTAGCGCACCAGATCGCCGAGCAGGGCGCCGACCAGCGGCGACGGTCGCCACACCGGGAGCGACCTGAACCTGTCGAACACGCCCTTTTGAATGTCGGTGTTCAGCGTAATACCAGTGTTCATGGTGATCATGACGTTCGCCTGCACCAGGATGCCCGGCAGCAGGAACTGCAGGTACTCCTGAGTCGACCCGGCGAGCGCGCCACCGAACAGGTAGGTGAACATCAGCGTGAACATGATCGGGAACATGGTCACGTCGACGAGCTGCTCCGGGACGTGTTTGATCTTCAGCAAAGCGCGCCAGCCGAATGTCAACGAGGTGCTCACCGGACCGGGTCGGGGCGGGCGCTCGCCGGCCGACAGCACCCTGCGCAGCGCGTCCTCGGTGACCGGCGCCGACGCCTGCTCCGTGGTCGTGGCATTCATGCGGCATCCTCCTCGGGTGTCTCCTCGGCGGCGTGTCCGGTCAGGGCGAGGAACACCTCGTCCAGGCTCGGCTGACCGAGCGCGAACTCGGTGACGTCGATGCCGCTGCGGGACAGCTCGGCCAGGGAACGGGCGACCCGCTCGGGGTCGGAGATCCGCGCGGACAGCGCGGCCGGATCAGCGGACGGCTCGGCCGGCACCTCGAGGACGCCGGCGAGGACCCGCTCTGCCTCGGCCCGCTGCTCGGGCGCACGTAGCCGTACGTGCAGCGAGCCGGCGCCGACCGATGCCTTGAGCTCGCCGCTCGAGCCCTCGGCGACCACCTTCCCGTGGTCGATCACCGCTATCCGGTCAGCCAGCTGGTCGGCCTCGTCGAGGTACTGCGTGGTCAGCAACACGGTGGCGCCCTCGGCGACCATGCCCCTGACGATCTCCCAGACCTGGTTCCTGCTGCGCGGGTCGAGCCCGGTCGTGGGCTCGTCGAGGAAGATCAGTTCGGGGGTGACGACCAGGCTCGCCGCGATGTCGATGCGCCGGCGCATCCCACCGGAGTACTTCTTCACCTGCCGATCGGCCGCCTCGGCAAGGCCGAACGCGTCGAGCAGGTCGGTCGCCCGCTCCCTGCCTCGGCGGCGTGAGTAGCCGAGCAGCCTGGCGAGCAGCAACAGGTTCTCCACCCCGGTGAGGTCCTCGTCGACCGACGCGAACTGCCCGGTAAGGCCCACCCTGCTCCGCACCGCCTGGGCGTCACGCACGACGTCGTAGCCGAGCACTTGCGCCTCTCCGGCGTCGGGGCGCAGGAGCGTGGCCAGCATGCGGATCGTGGTGGTCTTGCCCGCCCCGTTCGGACCGAGCACGCCGTACACGCCCCCGGCGCTCACGGCCAGGTCCACACCGGCGACCGCGTGGGTCTTGCCGAAGCTCTTCTTCAACCCTCTCGTCTCGATCGCGAGCTTTCCCATGGGTTCGATTCCTTCTCTCGGTGTTGCGAACGGATTGGTTGAGCACTAGTCAAGTTTGGCTACTTGGCCAGAGTGCACGAGGAGGAACGTCTAGTCAAGTTTGGTTAGAAGCGCATCTTGAGATGATCGGAGACCGTTCGCCACGAACCCGGATCATCGGCCATGGTGTAGGCGCCCTCAGACAGTCGTTTGCTCAGCCTCTTCGCCCACTCCAGTTCGGTGCGTGCGTGTCCCGCCCACAGTTCGGCCTGATCGCGGACGTGCTCGGGGGTGTCCCGATTGGGGTGCTCCCGCCACTTGGCCTGCACTACGAGCTCCGCTTCCAGGCGCGCGACCCGCTCGTTAACGTGCGCGATGGCATCTGTCCTGGTGAGCATGGGCAACATGGCGATGGACGCGTTGAGCATGGCCGAATCGTGGGTGCGCCGCAGACCGTCGCGGACCAGTTCGACTATCTCGTCACGTCCCCGAGCTGTCGCGCGGTACAGAACGCGCTCCGGCCCGGAGTTGCCCGGCTCGGCGTGTTCGGTGAGGAGGCCATCAGCCGCCGCCTTCTTCAGCGCGTGATAAATCGAGCCGGACTTGATCTTGGCCCAACTCTCCACACCCCAGCTCTGCAGTTCGGACCGCACCTGGTAGCCATGCGCGCCGCCGGAGAGGTGCACGACACCGAGTACCAGGAGCTTCGTCGCCGACATGCGCCCACCTCCGCTCAATCTGCTCGGACTCGCTCCGCTTGCGCGCCCGCCAGGGTGTTGTCAACTCCCACCAACACTAAGGTGCCCTCCTGGTCCGGGTGGTGTCAGCACTGACCTACAAACGGTGCTGGTGGAGACCTCCAAAGCCAACGGGCCGTGCGTCGTACGGATTCAGGCTGACTCGGCCGAGCCGTCAACCGCGGGGGAGTGGGACGACCTGGTCGAGATCCCGTATCGGAGTACGACGGGGGCAGTCGGGCTGACCACGATCACAATGGGGGCTGGGGAGGAGCAGGTGCGTCTTGGTGCGCCGGGGTCGTACCGGGTGCGGGTCGCGCACCGGGCGTTGTCGGTGAGCGGTGAACTGCCGGGGGATGAGGACGAGTTGGAGCCGAGCGACTTGTGGCAGCTGGATTTCTGGCCGGTCGACGTCGTGGAGGCACCGCGCTGGCTCCGCCGGATGACGGCGCCGGTCGGACAGCTCAACCCGGGCTGGAGTTCGCTGCTTCCGTACGACGTGAACGACGTCGCCGACATGGTCCGCTGGAACGGCGGCGTGGACGGGATGAGTGTGGACGAGCTGCGGCAGTGGGACTCGAACACACGCGGGGCGGGAGGTGGCTCGACGATCCGCCGTTCTTGTCCGACCCACGACCGGGCTGGCCGACTCTCGGCGAGATCTCCGCGCAGGTCGGGTTGGCTGTGCCCGCTGCGCGACGCGAGGTGCTTCCGTTGATGGTGGCCCTGGGGATGCTGACGTTCGGCGGCGAGCGGTACCGCCGGGTCGACCGGCCGCCGCTGGCGCAGGAGGTCCTTCGGCTTCCGGGCGACGTGGTTCGGTCTCTCAAGGCGGTGCAGGCGGTCCAGCAGTTCACTGGATTCGCGGCCGACCTGGTCTCGGTTGCGTCGTGGGGTGGCGGCGAGCAGACCGTTGCGGAGCTCGCGGCGCGGACGCTCGCCGGCGAGTACGACGTACAGGGGGCACTCGAATACGCCGAACGCCGGAAACTGCTCCGAGTCGACCGGCACCCCGACGGTCGGATCAGCCTCACCGCCGGCAGTTAGCCGTCGGGCGCGGCGCTGGGCCTTCCGTTGTGGGGTGGGCGGGCGCACTCTGAGGCATGAGGACCATGGTGGGACTGCCGGGTGGGTTTAGCGTTCGGGCGCCGGAGTTGGGTGATGCTGAGGCGTTGTTTGGGATGATTGCCGCCTATAACTCGGCGGTGGTTGGGTTTGCTGACACCACGTTGGAGGAAGTGGCCTACTGCATCGGCAGGCCTGGTTTTGACCCGGCCACCGACGGGTGGCTTGTGGTTGGGGATGACGGGCGGCCGGCTGGGTATGCGACCGCGCGGGGGGTGGGTGACTGGCGGATGATCGACGTCGAGGTGACGTCGCAGTACCCGGAGGTCGCCGGCTGGCTGGTGGATCGGACGGTGGAGCGCGCGCGGGAGATGGGGCGCGAGCGGGGCCACGAACAGGTCACCGCCGATCTGTTCGTGTACCGGGCTGATGAGGTACTCCGGACGCAGTTGGCCGACCATGACTTCGCCACCGGTACGACGTACCACCGGATGCGCATCGACCACACCGGCCCGGTTGCTGCTCCGGACGAGCCCGCCGGCGTACTGGTCCGCCGCGGCGCCTTCGACGAGGTCACCCGGTCAGCGGCTCACGCGGCCATCACCGAGTGCTTCACCGGTCAGTTCGGCTGGGTCGAAACGCCACGGGACGAGTGGGTCGAGGGGCTCGAGGATGTTCCCATCTTCGACTGGTCTCAGCTGACGTTGCTCGAGGTGGACGGGCGGACGGTCGCGGTCCGCGTCTGCAGCGACAGTTACGTCGAGTCGGAAAACTGCGGTCTCATCGGCATGCTTGGCGTGGTCGAGGAGTTCCGCGGGCGTGGGCTCGCGAAGTACCTCCTGCGCGACGCCTTCGCCGTCGATGCCGCCGCCGGCCGGGTGGGCACGATCCTGCACGTCGACACGAACAACCCGACCCCGGCCCTCGGCCTGTACCTGTCCGTCGGCATGAAGCCCACCGTCATCTTCGACGGCTGGCGCCGCGTCCTCCCCGCCGCCTAGACGTAGATCAGGAGTACCACCCCCAGGGCGTGTCCTGGGGGTGGTACTTGTTCGCTACGAGGTGTGGACGGTGAGAGCGCTGGTTCGCGCGGTCAGGTCGCCGCTGGTGTAGGTGGTGGTTGCGCTGGTCACCTTGATTGAGAAGCGGTCCCTGTCGCCATCGGTGTGCACTGTCGCGCGCAACGTGGCCGGTTGGTTGTCCAGTGTGCCGTTGACCTCGAAGACGGCCGACGTGCCCGAGACGACCAGCCAGCGCAGCGCCGTACCGTTGAAGGTTTGGCGGCCGGCGGTCATGGTGACCGCGCCGGTTGGGGCGTTGTCGGCGTACCGGGCCGCCACGGTCAGTACGACGTTTCGTCCCGTGCTGTCAGGTGCTGCCGCGGCTCCGGTGACCTCTCCGTCGGGGTCGTACACCACCAGCTCGGCCTGGATCGGCGGTGCGGTGAAGTAGCCGCCGGTCACGCCGACCGTCGCGGACCAGAGGCCGGCAGGTGCATCCACCCCGACTGTGGCGATCCCATTCGTGTCGGCTGTCGCGCTGTAGTTGCGGACCTCACCGCTCAGAGCCGAGCGCAGTTGCACCTGGACCGTGGCGCGGCTGAGATCAGCGGACGAGCCATCAGCTTCCTCGGTCACCTTGACGGTCAACGCCTGCCCCGAGTCGTCCGCGTAGATGGTCGGACTGGTGATCGCCAGGGTCGCGCTCTCCGGCTCGACGGTGATCGGGAAGGTGCCGGTACTGGCCGTATAGCCGTCCTTCGCGCCAGCAGACATCGCGAAGGTGTACGCCCCCGGCGCGAGGTCGGCCGGCCAGGATGCGGTGGCTACTCCGTCCGCACCGGTCGTCGCCTCGACGAACCAGTCGGCATGGCTGAAGACCACCTTGTGCCCGGCCAACGGCGTTCCGCTGAACTTGTCCGTGACGCGAGCCGCTAACCGGGCGGGATCCGAGTGGTCGACCGTGCTGTCGCCCGTGTAGGTGATCGCCGACGGCCGGTTCATGTCGACCAGGAACGGATACTCCGTCACGACCGAGGAGTCCGTCGTACTGCGCCCGCGGGCGATCAGGGTGTGCCGTTCACCCACGAGTTCGTCCGTACCGGCCGTGACGGTGATGGTCGCGGTGGCTCGCTGACCGGCCGTCAGGGTCATCCGTTGCGTGGTCGCCGTCCAGCCGTCCGGAACCAGTTCGGTGAACTCGAAGGTGTCGGTCGCCTCACCGGTGTTCATCACCGCGAACGAGAAGGTGGTGGTGCTGCCGGCCGTCAGCGTCGGGTGCGGCGAATCGCCATTCGGTTCGGCCTGCGTCGACCAGGATGCCGGGGCCGCGGACGTCGACGAATGCCCGCACCATCGCCCGGGCCGGCACAGCGAAGGTGTGGCCGATCGCCCTGACCGCCACCTTGGCCGGCGTACCGTCCGCCCAGGCTGCCGTCATCTCCCGCTGCGGCGTCCTGGCGTCGAACGCGTTCCAGGCGTCGGTGTCGCTTCCGCCGTAGCAGGCGCGATCCTCCTGCTGGGGGTCCTCGTCGACCGCCCCGTCGCCGTCATCGTCCATCTTGTTGACCGGGTCCTCGTCGGTCCGGCCGTCACCGTCGCGATCCGGGCCGTTGTCCTCATCGGTCCGGCCGTCCCCGTCGTCGTCGCGGCCGTTCACCGGATCCTCGTCGGTCCGGCCGTCCACGTCCTGGTCGATACATCCCGGCGTCCGCATGCCGTCCGGCCGGATCATCTCGACGCCCCGGACGTGCTCGAGACCGCTGCGGACGTTCCGCTCGTCGACCCGCCAGACCATCAGACCGTCGTCCGGCACGTTCTGGTCGTAGGTGCCCGCGACCGGCCGGCGCGCCTCGATCATGAAGTAGTCGTCGGTCCCGCGGTCGGGGTCGTACAGCAGATACGACCCGTACGGCGACATATCGGTCGGCAGCAGCGTGACGTACCGGTCCTTGGTGATGACGGTCGGCTTGTCGTCACCGATATGCATCCGGTGCCACGCGTTCGGCGCCTGCCAGATGGGGTTGTTCGGCCCGGCACAGGTCGGCCCCGCGAGGTCCCACGATCCGACGCCGAAGCCGTAGTGGTCGGCCAGGTCGAAGGTCTGGTGGGCGACCTCGTGCGCGAAGGTCAGGTTGTTGGTCAGCGAGCCGCCATCCGCAGTGGTGAAGGCGATCGTCTTGCCGTCCAGCGCGCGGCCGGGGCCGACAGCAGCCGTCTGCCCGCAGGAGTAGGTGGGATCCGGCGAGGTCACCAGCGTGACCACCACCAGCTCGGAGTTCTCGATCCGGCCGTTGTTGTTGGTGTCGAACCGGGCGAAGTCGACGAACGGGTCGGCCAGGTCGAGCATCGTCCGCCGCCGTACGCCGACGTCCTGGGTGAACCAGCCGGCCGATTTGCCGAGTTCGACCATGACGACGCCGTTGTCGCGCTGGCCGTACGTCTCCGGCACCGGGACGAGGACGCCCAGCCCGTTCTGCAGGTAGTAGTCGCTGACGTTGCCGAAGGTGAAGATCGGGAAGAACTTGTCCTCGGTGCCGGACTCACTGAGGTTGGTCAGGTCGTCGAACCGGCCGGAGACCACCAGCATCGGTGGCAGTTGGTGTTTCCTGAACTGCGGCGCGTGTGGACTGTCCGGATGGCTGAAGTCCGGCAGCGGGAACGGATAACTGGCAGCCGTGGCCGCCGTACCGCCCGTGGTCTGCCCCGCGGCGGGTGCCGCGAGGCCGAACGTGGTGGCGAGCAGGGCCGCCGCAACGGCAACCCCTACCAGCCGACGTGGTTTTTGCATGACCGATCCCCCCATTGACAGCGACTGAAATGCCCCTGTTCTGGAGTGTGCGAAGCCACCTTCAGAAACCCTTCAGAAGGCTATGGCCAAGCGCGTCAGGTCGTCGTGGGCGGAGGGACGAGCCGGTACTGCGACACTACGACCTGGCCGTCCTGGATCTGGGAGCCGACGAGCCGGAGGTTGTGCCGGTGCTCCGGGTTCGCGAACAGCGGGCGTCCGCCGCCGAGAACTACCGGGTGTACTGCGATGTGGTACTCGTCGATGAGACCGAGTTCGGTCAGTTCGGCGGCCAGCGTCGCGCCGCCGGTGAGCAGCATGGTGC
This sequence comes from Kribbella sp. NPDC023855, assembly GCF_040639475.1. NCBI lineage: Bacteria > Bacillati > Actinomycetota > Actinomycetes > Propionibacteriales > Kribbellaceae > Kribbella > Kribbella sp. NPDC023855. Next base: position 249,446 of record NZ_JBFAAA010000008.1, on the reverse strand, counting down.
CGCCCGGCTGAGCCTTGAGCGCGGCGACTTCGCCGGCCAGGTCGTCGCTGATGACCCGGCTGGTCCAGTCGTCGCCCTCGTAGCTGCGGGAGAACACGATCTTCGGTGTCGCCCGCCAGAACGGTGCGAACGCGGCCGTGTGCGGGTCATCGGTGATCGACTCGGCGTTCGGCCAGAAGCCGACCATCATTTCCCAGACCGGGCGCCCGAACAGCAGCGTGTCCACGCCCTTGTCCAGGCCTTCGCTGTACGCCGACAGTCCGGGGCCCATCACCGGCCAGTCGAACTCTCCGTCCGGGCCGTCGATGAAGCCGTCCACCGAGGTGTGAACCCAGTAGATGATCTTGCGCATGAGATTGCCTCCTTGGTAGCTGTCACCGAGGAGTCGGAGCCGACCGCCGCCGTTTGACATCGGTCCGATGCCGGTTGCTCTTGCGACTCAGTTGGTCGCAGTACCGAACCAGCGGGAGAGGGGCTCGCCAAGGGCGTGCTGGTTGTCGCCGACCCAGGCAACGTGGCCGTCGGGACGGAGCAGTAGCGCGGGGAGGTCGAGTTCGTCGCTGACCTCGACAACGTGGTCGACCCGGTCTTCCCAGCCCGCCGCCGAAAGCTGACCGGTCTGGTCGAGGAGCAGGCCGCGGCCGGTGTGCATCAGGCTGAAGAGACGGCCGCGCTTCAGTTGCACGTCTCGCAGCCGGCGGCCGAGGAGTTCGTGGCCGTCGCCGAAGTCGTAGCGAATGCCGAGACCGTTGACCTTCTCGACCAGGTAGCGGTTGACCTCGTCGAAGTCCATCAGCTCCGTCAGCAGTCGGCGTACAGCCTGCGCGCCCGGATCGGTGGACATCAGTTGCATCCCCGCCCGGGTGTTGATCAGCACGTCGGCGGCCACCGGATGGCGTTCGATGTGATAGCTGTCCAGCAAGTCATCAGGCGCCCAGCCGTTGACCGACGCAGCCAGTTTCCAGCCGAGGTTGAACGCGTCCTGGATGCCGAGGTTGAGCCCTTGCCCGCCGACCGGCGGGTGGATGTGCGCCGCGTCGCCGGCCAGCAGCACCCGGCCGGTGCGATACCGCTCCACCAAGCGGGTCGCGTCGCCGAAGCGGGATAGCCAGCGCGGCGAGTGCACGCCGAAGTCGGTACCGCCGACCCGCCGCAACTGCTGCTTGATCTCGTCGAGGGTCGGCGGGACCCGCTCGTCGGCGACCCCTTCGGCCGGCGCGACCACGCGGTAGAACCCATCGCCGAGAGGCATCGCGCCGAACCGCACCTGCGTCTTGTGAACCTCGGCCATGACGGAAGCCAGCGTCTCGGGCGAAGCGGTCAGTTTCATCTCGCCGAGCAGCGTCTCGACCTTGCTCGGTTCGCCGGGGAAGCCGACACCGAGCAACTTCCGGACCGTACTGCGGCCGCCGTCGCAACCGACCAGGTACTGCGAACGCAGGCGCGTGCCGTCCGCCAACTCCACCGTCACCCCGTCGTCGTCCTGGCTCAGGCCGACCAGTTCGCAGCCTCGGCGGATCTCGACTCCGACCTCGACGGCGTGCTCCGTGAGCAGCCGGTCGGTGACCGTCTGCGGTACGCCGAGGAGGTACCCGTGTGCGGTGTCGAGTGCCTGCGGCTTGCTGATCCCGGCGAAACCACCGACCGGCAGCTTCTTGCTGACCGCCAGAAAGCGTTCGAGCAAACCACGCTGGTCCATCACTTCGATGCTGCGGGCATGCAAACCGAGCGAGCGGGCAATCGGCGTCGGCTCCAGCTCCCTTTCCACCACCAGCACCTGGACGCCGTGCAGCCGCAATTCGCTGCCGAGCATCACACCGGTCGGTCCGGCACCGGCAATGATCACGTCAACCATCGAAAACCCCCGAGTCGATTCTCGCCAAAACCCTGCATTTGCTGGGGTTTCAGCCTGCGACCGTGATTCTCCAGCAACACCCGGGGCTTGCGGCAAGCCCACCCCCGCGCTATAACTTGGGTATGGCAAGGAGTTCACTACTCCTTGCCATTGCTGTTTATCCTCAGCTGCCCCGTGAGGCGAGGGCCGAGCGGGTGTCTTCCGCGATCAGATCTCCGTTGATCGCCGCGCCGGCCTGCAATCCCGCGCCGGCGGCGTGGACGACCTGCGCCATCGGGTCGGTGACGTTGCCGGCGGCAAAGACTCCCGGTACTGCGGTCTGGCCCTGGACGTCGACCGCGAGCGCATCGCCGTACCCGACTCCCCTCACCTCCTGAGCGGACACCTCGAGCCCGAGCTCGGTCAGGAAGGTCGCCTTGGCTCGCAGTATGGGCTGGACCGCCAGCACCTCGAGCGGGAGGAACTTGCCATTCTCCAAGCGCACACCGGTGAGCTTCCCGTCCCGTATCTCGACCTGCTCGACCCTGCCCTGTACGACGGCGATCTGACGGGCCGTGAGCTCTTCGCGCTGCTCGGCGGTCAGCTCCGGAGCGGTGTGCAGGAACAAAGTGACGTCATCACTCAACTGCCGGAACAGCTGTGCCTGATGGCTGGCTAGCGGACTGATTGCCAGCACGCCGATCGCTTGGTCACGCACCTCCCAGCCGTGGCAGTACGGGCAGTGCAACACGTCCTTGCCCCACCGCTCGGCCAGACCGGACACCTCCGGCAACACGTCGGTGAGACCGCTCGTGACGAGGATCCGCCGGGCCTGGTACGCCGTACCGTCGGCCAGTTCGACCGTGAACACCTCATCGCGCCGGATCGCTGTCACCGTGCCGGTCGCGAATTGACCGCCGTACCCGGCGACCTCGGCGCGGCCGATGGCGTTGATCTCGCTCGGCGGCGCTCCGTCCCGGGTCAGGAAGTTGTGCACGTGGCCGGCCGGGGCGTTCCGCGGCCGGCCGTCGTCGATCACCAGTACCGACCGGCGAGACCGCACCAGGGCCAGCGCCCCGCTCAGCCCCGCGGCGCCGGCACCGACCACAACCACGTCGTACCTGCTCACCTGGGAGTTCCTCCCATCTTTCGAGGTCATAGGTAGCTGTGGTCGTCGTCGGGGTAGCGGCCGTCGGCGACGTCGCTGGAGTAGCGGGCGAAGGCCTCGCCGAGGACCTTGTCGAGATCGGCGTACTTCTTGACGAACTTCGGCAGGCGCCCGGGCGTCAGGCCGGCCAGGTCCTGCCAGACCATGATCTGAGCATCGCAGTGCGGTCCGGCGCCGATGCCGACCGTCGGGATGCGAAGTTCTTTGGTCACGCGTTGACCGAGTTCAGCAGGGACGGACTCGAGGACGATCGCGAAAGCTCCCGCGGCTTCGAGCGCCAGCGCGTCCTCCAGGAGCTGTTCACCCGCTTCGCCGCGGCCTTGCACGCGACGTACGCCGCCGAGCACGTGGACGCTCTGGGGCGTCAGACCGAGGTGACCCATGACGGGGATACCGGCATCGACCAGGCTGCGTACCTGCTTGCGGATGCGGCCACCGCCCTCGAGCTTGACGGCCTGCGCCCCGCCTTCCTTGAGGTGCCTGACAGCGTTGGCCAGGGCTTGTTTGGGTCCGGCCTGGTAGCTGCCGAAGAGCAGATCGGCCACGATCAAGGCGGTTTCGGTACCGCGCACCACGGCCTGCACCATCGGGATCAGCTGGTCCATGGTGACGGCGATCGTGTCGGTGTGGCCGAGCACTGTCATGCCGCTCGTGTCGCCGACCAGAATCGCGCGAACACCGGCCCGTTCCATCAGGCCCGCGGTCTGGGTGTCGTAGCTGGTGAGCATCGACCACTTCTCGCCGCGGTCGGTCGCGGCGTGCAGGTCGCGAATCGTGATCCGCCGATCGGTCGGCCAGGCAGGACGAGTCATCACAGGTGAGAGGGTCATGCGACTACTCTCGGCTCGCTACCTTGAGCTGTCAAGGTAGCGAGTGGCTGCCGGTTCTCTGGTCCGGGTCGGGGTTCAGTCCTCCGGTAGGCCGAGGGTGGTGCGGAGGGTGTTGGCCCACCAGGTGCGTTGAGGGCCGGGGCGTTGTGCTGTGGACTGGCTGATTCCCGCGCTGCGCCGGAAAGCGGCGCCGTAGACGGCGTCTAGTGCGAGTGCCTGGTGGAGTGCGGCCACGGCCAGGCGAGTGTCGGCCAGTGGGCCCGGGCGCCCAGTGCGGGTCCGGGTGTCGTGCAGGATCTGGACGACCGGCTCCAGGAATCCCGCGCCCGGGTCTTCCCAGCCTGCCGCGTGCAGCGCGACGGCGAGTTCGGCGTACCCCTGGTCGTAGACGCGGGCGATGGTCCGGATCAACGCGTTGATATCGGCCTGGCTGTCGGCCCAGTCGGCGACCGCCTCCTCGACCGCGGCGCGGATCTGCCGGCCGCCATGCCGGAGGAGCGCGACGAGGAGATCCTGGCGGCTACCGAAATGGTGCGCGACGCCCGCGTCGGTCATCCCGATCCGCTTGGCCACCGCGCGGACACTGACGGCGTCGAGCCCGCCTTCGACGAGCAACTCCTCCGCCGCCTGCAGAATCGCCCGACGAGCCTCCTCGGGGGCTCTGCGAATACGAGTGGTCGCCATAGACCAGGAATCTTACCTTCGCGAGTCAAGGTAAGCGGATGGAACACCAGACCAGCTTCTCGTACCGAGTGGACGGTGATGACGGAGCTTCAGCCACGATCGAGGGGTCGCGCTACGGGAATACCGCCGTAGATGCCCCAACTACTACGTGTTCTACGCGCTGCTGGAACTTCGTCTCGCCTCGGAGGCCTGACCGTCAGGCTTGTAGTAGCTAGCGGGTTGAGGTTGTCAGGGTTTTCAGGCGGTGTTTGGCGGAGCGTTCTACGAAGAGGGGGACGAAGTCACGGATGGGGTTGCCGGCGAATTCGGGGCGGCTTTCGGTGATGGCGCGTTCGACGGTGGCGGGGGAGACGTCGGGGAACGCCTTCATGAGTCGCTCGGCAGCCTCGGCGATTGCGCGTTCTTCTTCTGAGCGGTTCATCTTTCTACGATCCTGCGGCGCGGCGGCGAAACTCAAGGCCGTTCACCGGAAGTTCATCTCCGCCCGCCGGCGGGTCAGTGCTCCTGGAGGCGCTGCATTTCCTCCGCGGTCAGGACGTGGGCACCGCTGGTCGGGATGACGATGGTTTCGGTGCCGGTGTCGTCCCAGCGGACGACGTACGGGGGTGCGCCGTTGGTGCCGCGGACCTCGAGGATCTGGCCGTGGCGTTTCGGGTCGTTCAGGTGGGCGCCTTCGATCATCAGCCAGTTGCCGGGGGTCGCCTTCATCGTCTGCTCCTCTCGGTGTGTCCGTGCCTGTCTCCAGCTTTGACCGGTCCGGGCCCAGGGGCAAGCGCTGGGCTTGACCTTGACGCAGCGTCAACCCTCGATCCTTGGGCTGAAGCCGAGGAAAGGTGATGACGATGGTGATCGAAGGGCCGGCGATCCGGGTCCAGGGGCTGGCGAAGTCGTACGGCGAACTCGCGGTACTGCGCGGCGTGGACTTCGAGGTGGAGCGGGGCAGCATCTTCGCCCTCCTCGGCTCGAACGGGGCGGGCAAGACCACGATCGTGCGGATCCTCGCCACGCTGCTGAAGCCCGATGCGGGCACGGCCGGCGTCAACGGGTTCGATGTCGGCACGCAACCGTCGCAGGTGCGGGAGTCGATCAGCCTCACCGGCCAGTTCGCGGCCGTCGACGACATCCTCAGCGGGCGGGAGAACCTCGCGCTGATCGCCAGGTTGCGGCATCTCGCGGATCCGGGCGCGGTCGCCGACCACCTGCTCCGGCGTTTCTCGCTGACCGACGCGGGCGCGCGGAAGGTCTCGACGTACTCCGGGGGTATGCGGCGCCGGCTGGACATCGCGATGAGCCTGATCGGGGATCCGCCGGTGATCTTCCTGGACGAGCCGACGACAGGGCTCGACCCCGAGGCGCGGATCGAGGTGTGGGAAACGGTGAAGGGCCTGGCCGGACGCGGTACGACGGTCCTGCTCACGACGCAGCACCTCGAGGAGGCCGAGCAACTCGCCGGCAGGATCGCGATCCTGCACCAGGGCCGGATCATCGTGAACGGCACGCTCGCCGAGCTCAAGCAACTGCTGCCACCGGCCAAGGTCGAGTACGTCGAGAAGCAGCCGACGCTCGAGGACGTCTTCTTCGCAGTCATCGGCACCACCGGCACAACCAGTGCAACCAGTGCAACCGGCGCAACCGGAAAGGACGGCGAGTGACCATGGCGACCCACTTCCTCGGCGACACCGCGGCCCTGACCGGACGGACCCTGCGTCACGTCACCCGCAGCATCGACACCATCATCACGACCGCGATCATGCCGATCGCGATGATGCTGATGTTCGTCTACGTGTTCGGCGGCGCGATCGACACCGGCCCGACGAAGTACATCGACTACATGCTGCCCGGCATCCTGCTGATCACGATCGCGTCGGGCATCTCGTACACCGCGTTCCGGCTGTTCATGGATCTGAAGAGCGGGATCTTCGAGCGGTTCCAGTCGATGCCGATCGCGCGATCCGGGGTGCTGTGGGCCCACGTGCTGACCTCGCTGGTCGCCAACGTGATCTCGCTGGTGATCGTGGTGGGCGTGGCTGTCCTGATGGGCTTCCGCTCGGGCGCCGCAGTACCGGCCTGGCTGGGCATCGTCGGCATTCTGGTCCTGTTCACCCTCGCTCTGACTTGGCTCGCGGTGATCGCCGGTCTGTCCGCGGCATCGGCCGAGGGCGCGGGTGTCTTCTCGTACCCGCTCATCTTCCTGCCGTTCGTCAGTTCGGCGTTCGTGCCGACCCAGACCATGCCTGGACCGGTGCGCTGGTTCGCCGAGAACCAGCCGGTGACGTCGATCGTCAACACGCTCCGGAACCTGTTCGCCGAGCAGGCGGTGGGTGACGATCTCTGGATCGCGCTGGCCTGGTGCGTGGGAATCCTCGCCGTGGCGTACTTCTTCGCGATGACCGCCTATCGCCGGAAGATTGCCTGAGGCAATGTAAGGCCATGCTCACCATCAGCCAGCTGGCCCGGTACGCCGGTGTGACGGTGCGGGCGGTTCGCCACTACCACCAGATCGGGTTGTTACCGGAACCCGAGCGCAACGACTCGGGGTACCGGACCTACAACGCGGCGGCGGTGGCGCGGCTGATCCGGATTCGCACGCTGGCCGATGCCGGCGTACCGCTCGCCCGGGTGCAGGAGCTGCTCGACGCCAGTACGGAGCAGTTCGCCGAGGGCATCCAGGAGATCGACAAGGAGTTGCGTGCGGAGGTCCGGCGGCTGCAGGACACCCGCAAACGGCTCGCCAGACTCGCGACCGGCGACCACCTCGCGTTGCCGCAGAGCGTCGTGGCGTACCTCGACCGGCTGCGTGCTCTCGGCGTCGGGGAGTGGTACATCGAGCAGGAGCGCGACGCGTGGATCATGGTCGCCGCCCAGGTGCCCGACCAGATCGAAGTGGTGATGGCCAAGAAGCATGAGGACCTGAACGACCCCGACATGGTGCGGCTCTACGGCTTGATCAGCGGAATGCTGGACTGCACGGTCGACGATCCGCGGGTGGTCGAGTTCGCCGACATCCTGGAGCGCCTGCTGATCCGCGCGGTGGAAGCCGGCGAAGTGGGCAATGACGGGTTCGAGGAGCCGTTCGTCGACCTGCTGGACGCGACCGTCGTCGAGGCCTCCCCGGTGGCCGAGCGGATCCTGGCGATCCTGGCGGAGCGCGGCTGGAAGGGCTGGACCCGCATCGAGCGGGTGCAAAAAATCTCACCTGGCTGAGTTAGACATTGGTGGGTGAGCTGTGTAGTGTTCCTCGTGTTGACAGAGAAGAACAGCAAGGCTGACGTGGACAGCTTCCGATCTGTCCGAGATTCCTGAAGGACGCAGTACGGCGGACTCCGCCGGGCCGATCTGTGCAGGGGCCCGGGTTTCACGCCAGGATCCGTCAGAGTTGGTGGAGCCAGTGGTCGCAAGGGGTTCCCGGCTTGACTGGATGCACGTTGCAGTTAGCAGTTTCGTAGTCAGCAGTAGGCAGTTCCGTACTCGCAGTACCAGTTGCAGTTGAAGTAGCAGTTGTTGTTGTTCGAGAGAAGAAGTGCCCCTTGGGCCCCGGTGCTTTGGCACCGGGGCCCTTCGGCATGGAGGCGCGATGACCTCAGACCTGCCCCGGAGGGATCGGTATGGCTTGGTTGGTGCTGGTGATCTCGGGCGCTCTCGAGGCGGTCTGGGCGACGGCGCTGGGCAAGTCCGAGGGGTTCAGCAAACTCGTCCCGACAGTGGTGTTCTTCGTGGCACTCGCCCTGAGCATGGGTGGGTTGGCCTTTGCCATGCGCGATCTCCCGGTCGGCACCTCGTACGCCGTCTGGGTCGGCATCGGCGCCGTGCTCACCGTCGCCTATGCGATGGCGTTCGACGGCGAGCCGGCCTCCGTCCTGAAAATCTTCTTCCTGGCCGGCATCATCGCCTGCGTCTTCGGCCTCAAGCTGACCCACTGACGGACGGACCGTGCCTGGCCGCGGTGAGTTGTAGCCTCGGGTCATGGACCCCGTCTTTTGGCGTGAAGAGTCCGAACTTGGCAGCTGGACGCAGGCCGTCTGCCGGCCCGGCGCGCTCGCGGGCTTCGTCCAGTCCGTCTGGCTTTTCGACGGGAAGCTCGAACAGCGGCAGCGGCTCTATCCGACGGGCGAGCTCGACCTGATCGTGCAGCTGGACGCGCCGTTCCGCGTGGTCGAGGGGCAGCCCCCGGGAGCGTGTCCGACGTCGTGCCTCACCGGGATGCTCGTGGCGCCCCTCGTGATCGACACCCCCGCGAAGTCGCGCCTGCTCGGCGTACGGCTTCGGCCCGCGGGCGCTTTCGCGCTCTTCGGCATCCCGCAGTACGAGGTGACCGGGGCGGCCGTCGACCTGCACGACATCATCGGCAACGAGGCGCGCCGGCTCACCGAGCGGCTCGACGAGGCGGGCTCCGATGTGGAGCGCTTGCGGCTGCTGGTTCGGTGGATCACGCAGCGGCTCGCAGACCACACCAGCACCGATCCGGCGGTCGCCTACGCCGTCTCCGAGATCGAAAGCACCGGCGGGAAGGTGCCGATCGGGAAGATTGTCGAGCGGGTCGGCGCGTCTCCGAAGCGTTTCACGAGTCTGTTCGAGCAACAGGTCGGCGTGAAACCCAAACTGTTCTCCCGCATCATCCGATTCCGCGAACTGGCGGCCGCACTCCCCGGCACGGCTGATCCGTTGAGCGAAACAGCGCTCAAGCACGGGTACTACGACCACTCGCACATGAACCTGGAATTCCGGGAGTTCGCGGGAATGTCACCCAGCCAGTTCCTCACCGCCACCCCGTACCCCGAATCCCTCGCCCAAGCCCTGGCCGACTGAGCTCCGGCCGGCCGGTTTTTTCCAAGACGCGAGCTCTCGCCGTCCTTAGCGTGGAGGCGTTCACACGCCGAAATAACAGGAGCGCGATTCAATGGCATCGAACTTTGCGAACGTGGTCGGAGTACTGCCGGTGAAGGATCACGCCGAGGCGGTGGCGTGGTACGAGAAATGGATCGGGCGCGGCCCTGACGTCGAACCCATGGACGGTGTCGCCGAGTGGCAACTGGCCGAGAACGCCTGGATCCAGGTGGCCGTCAATCCCGAGTCGGCCGGCCGGAGCTCCGTTGTGGTCGGCGTGAGGGATCTCGCCAGGCAGTGCTCCGACTGCGCGGCCGCCGGCGTCGAGGTGGGTGAGGTGAACGACTACGGTTTCATCAGGCTGGCCGAGGCGGTGGACCCCGCGGGGAACAAGATCATCTTCGTCCAGGAAGTGCAGCAGGCTTGACGAGGAGAACAACCGTAGATGATCACCTGTGTTGTCGACTACGTGATCGATCCGGCGAAGATCGAGGCGTTCGAGGAGTTCGGCCGGCGCTGGGTCGAGCTGGTGAATCGCCACGGCGGCACCCATCACGGCTACTACCTGCCGAGTGAGGGCGCCAGCGACCGGGCCATCGCGCTGTTCAGTTTCCCGAGCTTCGCGGCGTACGAGAAGTACCGGGAGCTGTTCGGCGTCGATCCGGACTTCATTGCCGCGGACAAGATCAGGAACGACAGCGGCTGCGTACTCCGCTACGACCGGAGCTTCATGCGCCCACTCGCCGAGTGAGGCGGCGGCCGGTCAGAGTGAGTCGTAGTGGAAGCGGGACTTCGCGATGTACTCGCGGTGTTCCTCGGCCCACTGGATCAGGGCTGCGACCTGGCCGGACAGGGTTTTGCCGACCTCGGTGAGCGCGTAGTCGACGCGTGGGGGTGAGGTCGGGGTAACCGTGCGGGTGACCAGGCCGTCGCGTTCCAGGCTGCGCAAGGTGAGGGTGAGCATGCGTTGCGAGATGCCCTCGATCGCCTTGTGCAGTTGGGAGTAGCGCTGCGGCCCGCCGCCCAGCAGATCCATCACCAGGACACTCCACTTGTCGCCGACGCGGTCCAGCACGTCGCGCAACTGGCAGGCCGGGTGGTCCGCGTGGATGGGTGCACGCACATCGGTGTGCGGTACGCGGGCCAAAGTGCCTTCTTTCCGTCATGGGGACAGTCTGAAGCAGACTTCAACGTGCGCACAAGAAGTAACCAACGCACGGACTGTTCCTTACTGAGAAGGAGTACCCCGCTATGCACGCAGTGGCCTTTCCCGCCTTCGGCGCCGAGCTTGCGGCCACCGAACTGCCCGTGCCCGAACCGGGGGCGGGCGAAGTACTGGTTCGGTTGCGGGCCTCGTCGGTCAACGGGTTCGATCTCGGTGTCCTCGGCGGATACCTCCAAGGTGTTTACGAGTACGAGTTTCCCGTTGTCCTGGGCAAGGATTTCGCCGGAGAGGTCGCCGCGATCGGGGCGGACGTGACCGGGTTGGCCGTGGGCGATCACGTGTTCGGCGTCGTCATGCGGCCGACCCTCGGCCAGGGTGGCTTTGCGGAGTACGTCGTGGTCGACGCGCAGTACGCGATCGCCAAGTTGCCCGAGGGACTGGATCACGCACGGGCCGGTGCACTCGGACTGGCCGGTACTGCGGCGCTGAACGCGGTGACCGCGGTCGATCCCGGGCCGGGCGAAACGGTGCTCGTGTCGGGAGCCACCGGCGGGGTCGGCTCGTACGCCGTCCAGCTGGCGGCTGCTCGTGGCGCGCGGGTGATCGCTACGGCGATGCCTGGTTCGGAGGCTGCCTTCGTGACCGCGCTGGGGGCGAGCGTTGCCGTGGATCACGCTGACCTGGTGGCGCAGGTTCGCGCGCTCGCGCCTGACGGAGTACAGGCTGCGTTGCATCTCGCCGGTGATGGTGATGCTGTTGCGGGGTTGCTCGAGAAGGGTGGGCGGCTGGCCTCGACGCTTCACTACAGCCCCGAGGATGCGAGCGAGCTGAAGGTCACCATGGTGATGGCCGATCCGACCACCGCCACCCTGAACGCGCTCGCGGCCGAGGTCGTCGCCGGACGACTGCGCGTGCCGCTGGCCCGGACCTACCGGCTCGCGGAGGCGGCCGGCGCCGTCGCCGACTTCACCACCGGAACGGTCGGCAAACTCGCCATCATGATCTGACCCGCTGGGCAGGTTGAGCGAATGACCGATGCGGCCGAGGAGCTCGCCGATCCTCGGGAGCTGGTGGATGAGACAGACCCGCGAGCTGATCGATCTGCCCGAGGGGGAAGCCGCAGTCGGTCATCTCCGAGGGCATCGGTCAGTTGGCGCCGCAACTGCTGCTGGCGGGCGAGGGCGGCGTACGGTTCGCGGAGGTCCTGCAGCGGGCGGGCATTTCGATCGACCTGGCGCGTGAGTTGGCGATCGCCGAGGCGCGGGAGCAGTGCCGGTGGGTCGACGTCAACGCCGCGCTGATGTTGCACGAAGCTGGTGCGACCGTGGAGGAAACCAGCCGGCCTCCTCTTGGTCGCCGACTATGTCGCGGGAGACCCGGCGAAGTTCCGTCGCCTGCTGACCGAGCAGCTCCGGATGGTCGACCTGAGCGCTCGCTGAGGCTGGATGTTCACTTTCTGTGACACTGGGTACCGGCTCCGTGACGGTAGACGGGGACAGTTGGAGGAATGATGAGTATCGGGGCCGGCATCTTCCTGATCACGGTGGGCGCGATTCTTGCTTTCGCGGTGCGCGACCGCGGCGGCGCTCTCGACCTCGACGCGGCGGGCTGGGTCATCATGCTCGCGGGTGCGGTCGGGATCTGGCTGTCGTTCCACATCACCAACCGCCGCCGGCGCCTGCCGGGCCCAGCGATGGAGGGGCACCGGTCAGTGCGAAGCACCTACGACACCGCGCCCCGAACGACACGGACGGCACCGGAACAGATCGCGCCCGGACGCGAGGCGCCGATCAACCACGTGCCGCCGGTGAGTGGCGAGGTGCCGGTGCACAGCGAGGCCCCGTTCAACAGCGGGGTGCCGGTGGGTGGCGAGGCGGTTGAGGGGGTTACTGAGCGGCATGTGGATCTGGATCCGGCTGCTAGTGGTCTGCACACTCCGGTGCCGAACCGTACGGTGCCGGTGACCTCGCCGGCCCGGGACTCCGGCCAATCGGCCGGATCCCGGGCCCGGCGCTTTCTGCGCCAGCTGAGAAACCGTCACTGACCGACGCGAATCACAGGCTGCGGGCGGTGATGTCGCCGCTGGTGGTGGTGGCGCGGATGGTGAGGGCTGCGGCGGCGCCTTCGGTGTTCTTCAGTGCGTTGTGGACCCGGCCGTTGCTGGTGCCGGCGTCCAGAGTGGCGGAAACCCCAGGCGCAGCGACGATCGTGAGGTCTCCCAGCTGAGTGCGCAGCTCGACCGTGCCGGAGGTTGCTTCGCTGATGGTGATGTCGCCCTTCTGCGTGCTGATGTCGGCGGAACCCGTCAGCCGACCCACGGTGATGTCAGCGGCGTGAGCAGCCAGCCGGATGCCGGCGGCCTCGTCGATCTTGACCGGGCCGTGAGCGCCGTCGAAGGCAACGTCGCCGAGCCGTCCGACCACCCGGAACTCGGCCGCGGCCGTCTTCGCCTCGAGGTGGGAACCGCTGGGGACCTGGACCGTCACCTCGATGGAGCCGGACGGTCCGAAGGTCTTGCCCGCCGGCGCCGTGATCCGCAGTACGCCGTCGCCGAACTCGACCTGGGTCTGCTCGGCCGCCTTCACGTCGCGGCTCTTGGAGGCGTCAGCCGGCCGTACGTCGACGGTGGTGTCGGCCCGGTCGGCGGCGATCACCTGGATGCGTCCGGCAGGGACGTCCAGGACGGCGGAAACAGCGGCGGGGGTGTCGAACTTCTGCATGATGTTCTCCTGTGGTGAGTTCGTTTCTGATACCGGAAACGCTACGTTGCGTTCGAAGATCTCGCAACTACTTCGTTGCGTCCAAATAGCAAACGCGCAGGTCAGAGCCGATATTTCATTGCAATGAGCGTGAATCTAACGCAATGAGGCAACAACTCAACCGTTGCGTTGGCGAGCGGCGAACGCTACGCTGACGGCCTGGACGGGATTCACCGAAGGAGATGGCCGGTGTCGGGAGGCAGACTCACCCAGCAGGAGCGTCAGCAGATCGCGGTGGGGCTGGCCGACGGCCTCGCCTACGCGCAGATCGCCCGGCGGCTCGACCGCCCTACCTCGACGATCACGCGGGAGGTGATGCGCAACGGCGGCCCGACCAGTTACCGCGCCGACCTGGCCCACCGGGCGACCGAACGCCGCGCGCATCGGCGCCGGCAGAGTCTGCCGCCACAGCGGCGGGCGACGGCGCAGGACAACGGCCGTGACGACGAGGCCGTGCGTGAGTACGAGGAGTCGTTCACCACGCTCTTCATGCAGCAGGGCCTGCCCAAGATGATGGCTCGCGTGCTGACCTGTCTGCTCGTCGCGGACGCGGGCGGCCTGACCGCGGCCGACCTCGTGCAGCATCTGCAGATCAGCCCGGCCTCGGTGTCCAAGGCGATCTCGTTCCTCGAGGACCAGGGCCTGATCCGCCGGGAACGCCGCGAGGACCGCCGCCGCGAGCGCTACTTCGTCGACGACGACGTCTGGTACCAGTCGACGATCGCGAGCGCCCGGGGCACTGCCCAGATCGCCGAGATCGCCCGACAGGGCGTCGGCATCCTCGGCCACGGTACTGCGGCCGCCACCCGCCTGGAGAACATCGCCCGTTTCAGCGACTTCATCAGCGAGACCATCCTCCGCGCCGCCCAGCAGGCCCGCGATGTGCTCCACACCAAACCCGAAACCGGCACCGCCGAGCCGAGCCCGGGTGATCTCCGCCGGGACTGATCGGCCAGCGCTGTCATCCGGAGGAGCCGGCCGACGCGTTCAGGGGGTGAGGAAGGGAGGCCGATGAGCGACCTCGAGGATTTCGATGCGTTTGTCAGGGCCCGGTGGACTGCCACCGCCCGGCTGGCGTACGCGCTGACACTTGACCATCAGCAGGCCGAGGATCTGGCGCAGGAAGCGTTCACCAAGCTGTGGTTCCGCTGGCGCAAGGTGCGGTCGGAGAGTCCGGAGGGGTACCTGCGCCGGATCGTCACCACGACGTTCCTGTCCGGCCGGCGTCGCCGCTGGATCGGTGAGCGGCCCAGTGCGACGGTGCCGGACACGGCCGTCGCCGGCGGGACCGGCCAGGTCGACGACCGGTTGGCTCTGTACGCCGCGATGGCGCGGCTCAGCCCACGCCAGCGAGCGGCCGTGTACCTGCGCTACGCCGAAGACCTCCACGAGCAGCAGGTGGCCGAGATCCTCGGCTGCACCGTCGGCACCGTCAAGCAGCACGCCCGTCGTGGTCTCGAGGCACTCCGCTCGAACACCGGCGAGCTCACCACCAAGGGGATCAGATGACCGACCACGACTTCGACGACACCGCCGACCTCGGCGCCCGGCTGACCCAGCTCACCGAGGCCCGTCCCGAACCGCCGGACCCGGCCGCTCCGGTCCGCGTCCGCATCAACCAGCGCCGCCGCCGTCGCGCCGGTCTCGCCTTCGCCGGGGTCGCCGCGGCAACCGCACTCGCGGTGATGACCGGCTCGACCATCGCCGGCGCGCTGTCCGGCAACCGCGAACCAGGCGTCGCAGGCTTCGGCCCATCGACCTCGCAGGCCCCGACGCCAGGCGGCACACCCAGTACGCCGGGCCCGGCAACCGGTACGCCGGAAAACGCCACCGGGACGGCCACGCCCGGAACGGTGTCCGGCGCCCCGACGCCAGGAGTTTCGCAGGGCCCGAGCCGGCCGAGCGTCGATCACCAGAAGGTGCTGCCGCCTCCGTGGTCGGCCAAGCCGTTCACGAAGCTGCCGGACGCCAACGCGTACCGGCCGCGGGCCTACTACATCGCCGAGGGGCAGATCCCGACCGAGCGCTGGGCGTTGCTCGCGTACTCGACCGAGGCCTGCCTGGTCGCCGACGAAGGTGCGCCGAGCAGCTTCGGCGTGCCGCACGTGTGCTTCCCGAAAGCGACGGCGAAGAGCTTCCACGTCGTCCAGGGGCACAACCGGGAGAAGGGCTCAGTGAAGATCGGCCACACCATGGTGATGGGGGTCGCGCCGATCACCGCCAGGAAGGTCCGGATCACCGCCCAGGGTGGCGTGACCCGGCTGGCCGACGCGGTCGCCACACCGTCCACCGACAAGCTGCGGTACTTCGGTGTGGTGATCCCGAGGAACGACCTGCGCGGCGTGACCATCACCCCACTCGATGCCTCGGGCAACGAGATCGCGGTGCCCGCGTCCTGACCGGTCACTGAGTCGGGGGCGCGGAAGGAGCCGGTCGGCGGACCGGCTCCTTTCGCGTGCGCCGGGCGCGACACACTTGCTCTCGTGCCGGACAAGTACGGGTCATGACGTCACCTTCACGTGCTCCGGACCGCGAGGCCCGGTTCGTCGCGCTCTACGAGGCGGTGTACGCGGACCTGGTCCGCTTCGCGCAACGCCGGGCGCATCACAGCCATGCCGAAGACATCGTCGCGGAGGCGTTCCTCGTCACGTGGCGGCGCCTGGACGACGTACCGGAGCAGTTGCTGGATGCCCGTGCGTGGCTGTTCGGCATCACCCGGCGCACGGTCCTGAATGCGCGTCGCGGTGCCGAACGCCAGCAGGCTCTGGCCGTGCGCCTCGCGGAAGTGGTACCGGCGCAGTCCGAAGGTGACGCCGAGTTGGTGGCCCGCCAGGTCGATCTGGCGGCTGCCTGGAACAAGCTGTCGGCCGTGCATCAAGAGGCGCTCGCCCTCGCAGTACTGGAGGACCTGGCGGCGCCTCAGGCCGCGTTGGTGCTCGACATCTCGCCCGTCGCGTTCCGGCTGCGGCTCAGCCGCGCCCGGCGGGCCTTGCGCGCACACCTCGGCCATCTCCCCAAACCCGCGCCCGCCGCCGCGGCGTCGACTCAAGAAGGGCACACCTCATGACCCGCATCGACGAACTCCACGTCCTGAAGACCCTCGACCCCGCCGCCGCGGACATCGACCCGCAAAGCGCCCGAGCCCAAGCCGACCTCCAGCGAATCCTCGCGACCGAGCCTGTACTACGGCCCGCGCGGCTCGCGTCACCTACGAAGATCCGCCGCCGGGTGGCATGGGGCACCGGCCTGGTGGCTGCGGCGACCGCCGCTGCGATCGTCGTGCCCTCACTCATGGGGGGTGACGAGGCGTTCGCCACCTGGACGGGTGATCCCGCCGGAATGTCTGCGAAGCAGAGAGCCGATGCCTCGGCCTCGTGTCGCCAGCAGCAGAAGGGGTTTCCGGAGTACAAGGACGATCTCTCGACGGCGGTCACCGCGATCTCGGAGCGACGCGGTCGCTGGACGCTGGTGGTGCTGTCGGGTCGGGATCGCTTCGCCGCGCTCTGCGTCACGGACGACTCGAAGCACTGGTTCCGGGACATGTTCGGCTCGATCGGACGGGCCGCCGTCACCCCACCGGCACCCCGCGGACTTGCTGCCACCGACCTCGGAGCAGGCGCGATGAACGGGAAATTCCTGTCGGTCGCCGTCGGCTTGGCCGGGTCGGAGGTTGAGGCCGTCACCTACACCAGCCCGCATCGCGGCAAGGTCAAGGCAACCGTTGCCGGCGGCCACTTCGCACTCTGGCTACCGGGAAACGATCTCGAACACGCCGCCCAGCGAGGCGCCCCGGTCCAGGTGACCTACCGAGACGGCACCACCGCCACCGTCCTACTGAAGTTCTGAGCCGGCCGTCAGCCAGGTCGATGCCTGGGGGGCGATGAGGTGGGCGAGTTGGTCGGGGGTGTCGCGGGCTATCAGGTGGCCGGCCGCGGGTAGGTGGGCGATTGTGAGGGTGGGAACGGCTGCGTGGAAGTGGTCTGCTTCGGGGTCGGTCAGTGGGGAGGTCGGGCCTGCTCGGATCAGCATGATCGGCAAAGCGAGGCCGGCGGCTGTTGCGAGCAGGGCCGGGCTTTGCTTGAGGATGTCGTCGACCAGGTCGGAGCTGTGGTGGCGGAGGCCGCGGTCGTCGAGCCAGGCGCGAACGCGCGGGCCGTCAGGGTTCGGTACGACGTCGACGAGGATCAGCCCGGCGACGGCTTGTGCCGTGGCCGGGTCGGCGAGGGACGCGATGGCGGCCAGCCCGCCGAGGGAGGCGCCGACCACGACGACCGGTCCCGGTTCGCGGCGGATCATCGCCGTCACGTCCGCCGCGATCGGGTGAAGCGCACTTGCCTCTCCTGAACTGGCGCCGTGACCGCGCAGGTCGTACGCCACTGTCCGGAGCCCGCGCCGGTTGAGGATGTCGGCGATCGGTGTCCACACACTGCGTTCTTCACCACCGGCATGGAGCAGCAGGACAGTCGGCCCGGTCCCGGTCGCCGTACCGCGGAGCCGCGCGTCGCCTCGGGCAAGGCTGAGCTCAGTCATCGAAACTCCTCACCCCTCAAGGTAAACGTGTCTACCTTGAGAGGTCAAGGTAGACCCTCGTCGCCAGGGTGTGCAGCGTCGCCCGCTCGCGCGCGGTCAACGGAGCGAGCGTTGCCTGTTCGGTTTCCCGTACGACGTCCTGGGCAGCGGCGAGCAGGCGGCGGCCCTTGGCAGTGAGGGCGATCTTGTACCGGCGCCGGTCGGTCGTGTCGCGTTCGCGGGACACCACCCGGCGCTCGATCAGCTCATCCATCAGCCGGACCATGTCGCTGGGGTCCATCCCGAGTCCGGCGGCCACCACGTTCTGCGCGACCGGCCCGTGGGCCTCGAGCTCCACGAGGGCGGCGAACTGCCACAGGGTGAGGTTGTGCCGGGCGGCCAACTGGTCGGCGATCGCCCGCCGGCTTGCCACCGCCACCTTGTGCAGCACGAACGTGGTGATACCCGCGAGGGCCGACGGTTCCATCGCACTATTGTAGGGTGAAACCAATCGTTGGTGATCACCCGCTATGAGGAGTTGTGATGGACGCGCTCTATCCGCGCTTGCTGGTCGGCGACTTCCCGGCCGCGGTGGAGTTCTATCGCGCCGTGCTCGCGGAGTTGTTCGGCGTGCAGCCGGTGAAGGTGGTGGCCGAGGCAAGTTACGCGAACTGGGATCTCGACGGGCAGACCGGGCTGGTGCTCTTCGGGCGCTCAATGATCGCCGGAACGGTCGGCACCGCCGACTTGCCGGTCGAGGCTCCCGCCCAGGACGCCGCGATGCTGGTGTTCAAGGTCGAAGACGTCGACACCGCGGCCAAGACGCTCGAGCGGTTCGGCGCGACCCTCGTCGTACCGGCGCAAGATCGTCCGCAGTGGGGCCCGACGCTGCGCACCGCGCACCTCCGCGACCCCGACGGCAACCTCCTGGAACTCCAGTCCTACTGATATCTGTTGCTACTTCAGGCGAGTGAGAGTGCCGTCTGGTTCTACTTCGATCGTGGTGACGGTGGTGCCGACGGTGAGGTCGATCAGGAACGTCGGCCCTGACCGGCGGGTCTTGAAGCTGACCGCTGTCGCGGAGCCGGCCGGGACGATGACGGACAGGATGCTGGCCGAGCGCCCGTTGCGGTGGAAGCTGACGACCGGGGCCGGCAGTCGCTGCGTGATCTTCGGGAACTGCCAGCCCTGGATCGGATCTTCCTTGCCCTGGTCAACCGTCACCGAGTCGGCCGCAAGCTGTTCGGAGTACGGGATCTGCAGCAGCACGGTTTTCACGGTGTCGCCGGGCTTCTGCGCGACCACGGTGCTCGGGGAGGAAACGGCCACCTGCTGGCCGGCCGGCAGGTGCCACAGCGTCTGGAACGCCTGGTCGTTCTCCGAGGTGGCGCGGTCGAAGGCGACGACCACGTCCGGGTCCTTGAGAACAAGGAGCGAGCGCTTGCGCGTCATCCCCGGCGCGGGGACGTCGGCGAGGTCGTAGAACTCGGATGTCGGCTCGAGCCTCGAGCGGACCAGCTTGCTCTCGGTCTTGTGCTCGGTCATCGCCGGGCTCGCCAGCACGTTGTGCGCGTACTCGCTCTTCACCCAGTCACGCCACTTGTCGTTCTTGTAACCGGCATGGCCGCCGTCGACCAGGATCGGCCGGCCGTGTGAGGTGTAGGTGATCGACAGATGGTCGTCGTGCCCGTGCAGAGTCCGGGACCGCCCGTACCTGATGCTGTACGTCGACTCGTCCACGAACCGCCGCTTCTCGCCCCACCCGGTCCGGCCGAAGATGTAGCCGGCATCGAAGATGCCCACCCGCTGGGTCGGCCGGACTCCCTTGCGGCCCAGCGATCCGGCGAACTCGAGCGGGGTACCGGGGATCGGCACGGCCTGGACGTCCTCGGAGTCGCCGAGCTGGTGCAGACGGCCGAGCGAGTTCGTGGCCAGCGCGAGCCAGTTCGTCAGCAGTCTGCGCCGTTCGGTGATCGTCGGACCCGGGTCGACGCCGCATTCCTTCATCGCCTTGACCGCCCGGCCCCACAGGTACCAGTTGAACTGGGCGTACGCCGTGGACTGCTCGTTGGTCGACCCCTGCTCGTCGATCGCCTGGACGATCGCGGTGGTCAGCCGGCGCTGGGCCAGCTGCTTGAGCGGTTCGCGTTGCAGCGTGCACCCGATCCCGAACATCGCGATGCTCTCGTCGGTGCCATGGTTGCCCTCGCCACTGAAGTTGATCTCGAGGAACTTGGCGTGGTCCAGCAGGGACCGGTCGATCCACGCGTAGGAGGCAGGCAGCGTCTTGACCTTCAGCCCGGCGATGATCGCCTGCCGGGCGCAGATCAGCACGTTGGTGCGGTGCATCGTCGACTCGTGCGCGCCGGCGTTGACCTTCCAGTCGTACGGGTTGTCCTTGATCCAGTCCTGGAGGATGGTCGTGACCCGGGCCATCGCCTGCTTGTCACCGGCCTTGGCGGCGTCGATGCCCCGCCCGAGCCAGCGCAGCGAGTGGAACCACATGTACCAGCTGGGCTGGGAGTAGGGGTTCGCGCGCCAGTCGATGTCACCCTTGCCGTTGCCCACCTGGTACGGCGGATGCTGGCTCCACTCGAACGTGTCCTGGTACAGCCGCGGCAGTGGATTGGCGTTGTCGATTCCGCTGTACCGCGGACACACGTACTTCGCCGCGGCCACTTGGCCGGGCTTGACCAGTGTGGTCGGCCCCGTGGCGCTCGGGATCGCCTTGCTGCCGAGCCGCGGAGCCTGCGCGGCCCCCGGACTCCAGGCGTGCTGCGGCGACACGATGACGGTGACCAGCACGATGACGACGACGATGACTCCGGCCGTCAGCAGCGGAAGCCACTGCCTGCGGGTGAGCCGTCTGCGGCGATGGCTGATGCTGCTGCCAGGGCGGGGGCTAGGGCGTCCGGTCGTCATTCGTCCTCACTCGCGATCGGGCCTCGACCTTTCTGGTCTAGACCGGTATTTGAGGGCGGGCGTCCCCTGGGAAGGTGCTCTGGTTTTTCAGTCGCTCAGTGTCCGCGGGCGGATGCGGGGTTCCAGCCGAGTCGCCGGGCTGTGCGTCTCTACGGTGTAGATGTCCGGAAGTGGCAGATTTGTTGACGCGAATCGGTCACGAAATCGGAAGGCCGCCGGACGACAGCGAAAACCCGGCACGCCACACAGGCGTGCCGGGTGATGAGATCGGCAATCTTGTTGTCAGAGGCCCGCATCGGTCCGTCCCCCCAGCGTCGGTGTCTACCCCTTAATGTCCGGGGAGGCCGGGAAGGTTGCCGTGCGGGCGAAAGAAGTTTTTCCGGACTGTCAGCTCCGGATGCCGTAGAGGTGGTCCAGGGCGAGCTGGTCGAGGTGCTCGAAGGCCATACCGCGGCGGCCGGCCTCGTCGGGGTCGAACTCCTCGGCGCGCAGGGTGGCGACGGTTTCACCGGCCGCGAGGCTCGGCTGGGCGAGCTGGTCCAGGCGGGCGTCGAGCAGAGCCTGCTGGACCTCCGGGTCGGCGCGGAAGGCGCGGACCTTGGACCGGAGTACCAGGTAGTTGTGCATGCAGCCGGCGGCCGACGCCCAGACGCCGTCCATGTCCTCGGTCCGCGGCGGCTTGAAGTCGAAGTGCCGCGGGCCGTCGTAGCCACCGTTCTCGAGGATGTCGACGGTCCAGAAGGCGCCGCGGGCGTTGCCGGCACCGAACCGCAGGTCCTGGTCGTACCGCGGGCCGTTCTGCCCGTTCAGGTCGGCGTGGAAGAGCTTGCCGTGCCACAGCGCCTGGGCCAGCCCGTGGGCGTAGTTCAGCCCGGCCATCTCCTCGTGCCCGACCTCGGGGTTGAGGCCGACCCGCTCGGAGTGCTCCAGCGACTCGATGAAGGCCAGCGCGTGGCCGATCGTCGGCAGCAAGATGTCACCACGCGGCTCGTTCGGCTTCGGCTCGATCGCGAACCGGATGTCGTAGCCCTGCTCGATCGCGTACGAGCCGAGCACGTCGAAGGCTTCCTTGTACCGGTCGAGTGCGGCCCGGACATCCTTGGCCGCGCCCGACTCGGCGCCCTCCCGGCCGCCCCACGCGACGAAGGTCTCGGCGCCGAGCTCGGCGGCCAGGTCGAGCTGGTCGGCCGCCTTGCGGATCGCGAACCGGCGGACGTCGCGGTCGTTGTTGGTGAAGCCGCCGTCGCGGAAGACCGGGTGGGAGAACAGGTTGGTGGTCACCATCGGGACGGCCAGGCCGGTCTCGTCGAGGGCCGCGCGGAACGGCTTCAGGTGCGCGTCCCGTTCGGATGGCGAGGCGTCGAACGGGAACACGTCGTTGTCGTGGAACGTGATGCCGTACGCGCCCAGGTCGCTCAGCCGGTGCACCGCCTCGGCCGGGTCGAGCACCGGCCGGACCGCGCCGCCGAAGACGTCGACGCCTTGCCAGCCGACGGTCCACAGCCCGAAGGAGAACTTGTCGGCGCGGGTGGGGGTGAAGTCAGACATCAGAGGGGGTCCTTGAGATCAGCGGCTGAAGCCGGCGGTGAGGCCGCTGAGGAGCTGGCGGCGGCCGATGGCGTAGAGGATGACGATGGGCAGGGTGGTGAGGACGACCGAGGCGAGTACCGCCGGAACGTTCACGGAGTACTGGCCCTGGAAGGTCCACAGGGCGAGGGGGAGGGTTCGCTTCTCCGGGCTCTGGGTCAGGATCAGTGGGAGCAGGAAGCCGTTCCAGACCCCGAGGCCGTTGTAGATGCTGACCGTCACGAGCGCCGGCCGGGTCAGCGGCAGCGCGAGACCGCGCAGCATGCCCCACTCGGTGGCGCCGTCGACGCGCATGGACTCGAACAGCTCCTTGGGCACGTCCCGGATGAAGTTGGTCAGCACCAGCACCGACAACGGGATGGAGAACGCGATCGACGGCAGGATGATCGCCAGCAGGCTGTCGTACAGGTGCATCTTGATGATCAGCAGGTAGACCGGGATGATCGTCGCCTGCAGCGGGATCGCCAGGCCCATCAGGAACAGCCCGTTCACCCCGGCCAGGAAACGGCCGCCGGCGCCGCGGACGATCGCGTACGCCGCCATGAACGAGATCGCGACCGCCGGCAGGATGGTGCCGGCCGTGACGATCACACTGTTCAGGAAGTACCGCGGGAAGTCGGACTCGATCACCAGCTTGTAGTTGTCGAAGGTCGGTTCGGCCGGCAGCGCGAACGGGTTCTGGGTGAAGAAACCGGCCTGGTTCTTGAAGCTGGTGATGACGATCCAGTACAGCGGGATCAGCACGATCACCAGCCACAGCCAGCCCGCCGTACCGCCGAGCCAGTTCCGTCGGATCAACCGCATCTCACGCACCTTCCTGCTGGCTGGCCGTCGTGCTGCCGCCGAGCCGGCGCAGCAGCAGAGCGAGCGCCAGACCGATCAGGACCAGCAGTACGGCGATCACGCTGGCCGGGCCCATCAGGTTGGCCTGGAAGCCCCGTTTGTACATGTCCAGCGCGAGCACCCGGGTCGCGTCGCCGGGTCCGCCCGCGGTGAGCACGAAGATCAGGTCGAAGAAGGTCAGCGAGCCGACCACCATCAGCGTGGACGAGGTGATGATCGTGTACTTCAGCTGCGGGACGGTGATGCTGAAGAACTGCCGGACCCGGCCGGCGCCGTCGATCGCGGCGGCCTCGTACATCGTGTGCGGGATCTGCCGGGCCCCGCCCTGGTAGATCAGCGAGTGGAACGGGATGAACTGCCAGGAGACGACGAAGATCACCACGCCGAGCGCGAGGTTGCCCTTGCCGAGCCAGTCCTGGGCCAGGAAGTCGAGGTGCAGACCGGCGCCGAGCCCGAAGTTCGGGTCGAGCAGCGCCTTGTAGGTGATGGCGATCGCGGCCGAGCTGAGCAGCAGCGGGACGAAGTACAGGACGGCGAGCAGGGCCCGGTAGCGCTGCCGGCCGGCCAGGAAGACGCCGAGCAGCAGGCTGAGTGGCGTCTGCACCGCCCAGGACAGGATCATGATCTCGAACGTCACGAACAGCGAGTGCGGCAGCGCGGGATCGCTGAGCACCGAGCGCCAGTTGCTGAACCCCGCGGTGTGAATGGCGCCGAGGCCGTCCCACTGGGTGAAGCTGAGCAGCAACACTCCGGCCAACGGGACGACCCCGAACAGCACGAAGATCGCGAGGGCGGGCAACGCCATCCACGCGACCGAGCCGCTCCGCCCGGCGCGCGAGGTCGTCCGCCCGGCAACCTTTACGGCGGACGGAGCGGCAGCCGTCACTTGCCGATCACCTTGTTCATGTTGTCGGCGAACTGCTGCGGGGAGATCGACAGCTGGAACAGCTTGGCGATGTTGTCGAGCAACGCCTCGGCCGCGGCCGGGCTGAGCGCCTGGTCCCAGGACTGGACGAAGGTCTTCGCGTTCGACGAGGTCTCGTAGACGAACTTGAGCCACTCGGCGTCGTTCTTGTCGGTCACCGAGCCGAGCTTGTCCTTGGCGCTCTTCACCACCGGGATGTTGCCGGACTTCACCCAGGCCTCGACCGACGCGTCGTCCAGGGTCGAGGTGGACAGGAACTTCTTCGCCACGTCCTTGTCGGCCTGGCTCGCCTTCGACGAGATCGACAGGTACTGGCCCGGGTTGCCGACCGTGGTGGTCGGGTCGCCCTTGCCGCCGTCCACCGGCGGGAAGTTCATGTAGCCGAGGTGGCCGTCGGTGACGAACTTGCCACCGTCGGCCTTCATGCCGCCGTAGGTCCAGGCGCCGTGCACCATCATCGCGGCCTTGCCGGTGTAGAGCAGCGCCTGGTCGGCGTTCGAGTCGGCGGTGATCGAGGAGAAGCCCTTGATGAAGCCGTTCGCCTTGATCAGCTTCTGCATCTCCTCCAGCGCCTTCAGCGCGGACGGGTCCGACCAGCTGTTCGGCTTGCCGTCGAAGATGTTCTGGAAGACCTCGCTGCCGCCGATCCGGTCGAACAGGAACTCCAGCCACATCATGTTGGTCCAGCGCGACTGGCCGCCGAGCGAGAACGGCGCGATGCCCTTGTCGTTGAACTTGGGCACCAGGTCGAGGATGTCGCCCCACGACTTCGGCGGCTCGGCGCCGGCCTTCTCGAACGCGGTCTTGTTGTAGAACAGCACGATCGGGGTGGTGGTCTCGACCGGCATCGCGTAGATCTTGCCGTTCACGGTGGCCGCGCCGAACGCGGACGGGAAGATCGAGTTCTTCAGCTCGGCGTTCTCACCGAACCAGCCGGTCAGGTCCTCGACCTGACCCGCGTCGACGTAACTCTTCAGGCCGCCACCGCCCCAGCCCCAGATCAGCGTCGGGCCCTGGCCGGCCCCGATCGCGGTCTTGATCTTCTGCTTGAACGCGTCGTTCTGGAACTCCGTCGTCTTCAGTTTGCTGTCGGGGTTGGCGTCGTTGAACCGTTTGACCTGCCCCTCACGGATGCTCTGCTGCGGCTGGCCGGTGAGGAACCAGTACGACGCGCCGGTGCCCGCCGCCGCGCCGTTGCTGGAGGTGCCGGAACTCTTCGGGCCGGAGGTGCCACAGGCAGCGAGCCCGGCCGCGATGGCGGCGCTGCCGGCAGAAATGCGAAGGAAGTTGCGCCGAGAAGTCGTCATGTTTCGTAACGTAGATTTCGGGTGTGTTGCTGTCAAGGTCTTGAACCAGACGCATAACTAGGAGAAATTGACCTCTATGGATCACGGGGCGGTATCGAAACATTTCGAAACTTCGGCGATTGATCGATCAAATTCACAGGAGGCTTTCGTGAGCTGGCGGAACCCGGCGCTGCCGGCCGAGAAGCGGGCCGAGCTGCTCCTGCAGGCGATGACGCCGGCCGAGAAGGTCGCCCAGCTCGGCAGCCGGTGGGTCGGCAACGACATGGCCGAGACCGAGCCCCCGGTCGAGGAACAGCTCAACGTCGCGCCGATGCAGGACGTCTTCAGCGCGGGCGGATCGGTCTCGCTGGAAGAGGCGAGCGAGCACGGGCTCGGCCATCTCACCCGGGTCTGGGGCAGTGTTCCGCTGTCGGTGCCGGAGGGTGTGGCCGAGGTGATCCGCCAGCACCGGGTCGTGCTCGACGGTTCGCGGCTCGGCGTACCGGCGCTGGTCCATGAGGAGTGCCTGACCGGGTTCACGGCGTACGGCGCGACCGTCTACCCGACGGCGCTCGCCTGGGGTGCGACCTTCGATCCCGCGCTGATCGAGCGGATGGCGGCGGCGATCGGGCGGGACATGGCGGCTGTCGGTGTGCACCAAGGACTGTCGCCCGTGCTCGACGTCGTCCGCGACTATCGTTGGGGCCGGGTGGAGGAGACGCTGGGCGAAGACCCTTACCTGGTAGGGATGCTGGGGTCGGCGTACGTGCGCGGGCTGCAGAGTGCCGGTGTGATCGCGACGCTCAAACACTTCGCGGGCTACTCCGCGTCGCGGGCCGGCCGCAACCATGGCCCGGTGTCGATCGGGCGGCGCGAACTGCTCGACGTCATCCTGCCGACCTTCGAAATGGCGATCGCCACCGCCGGCGCCGGTTCGGTGATGAGCTCGTACTCCGACCTGGACGGCTTGCCGGCCGGCGTGGATCCGTGGCTGTTCACCCAACTGCTGCGCGACGAGTGGGGCTTCGCCGGCACGGTGGTCTCCGACTACTGGGCCGTGCCGTTCCTGGCCACCATGCATCACGTCGCCGCCACGGCTGACGACGCGGGTGCCCTGGCGCTTGCCGCCGGCACCGATGTCGAGTTGCCCGACACGATCGGGTATGGCGCAGGCTTGCTCGAGCGACTCAAGTGGGGTCTGCTGTCGGAAGACCTGATCGACCGCGCGGCCCGCAGAGTCCTTCTGCAGAAGGTGCAACTGGGTCTGCTCGACCCCGACTGGACTCCTGAAGGCTCGGTGAAAGAGGTCGACCTCGACTCCGCCGAGAACCAGGCGCTGGCGCTCGAGGTGGCGGAACGCTCCGTCGTCCTCCTGGACGCCGGTACTGCGCTGCCGCTGGATCGCCTTGCCCCACAACGGATCGCGGTGGTCGGACCGTGTGCCGGTGACCCGAAGACCTTCATGGGCTGCTATGCCTTCCCGAACCACGTCCTCCCGCGCTACCCCGATCGCGGGCTCGGCATCTCGGTGCCGACCCTGTTCGATGCCTTGGGCAATGAGCTGGACGGCGTCGAACTGGCTTACGCACAAGGCTGTTCGGTCGTCGGTGACGACCGATCGGGGATTGCTGCCGCAGTCGAGGCTGCCCGGGATGCTGATCTCGCGATCGTCTGCGTGGGCGACTTGTCCGGCCTCTTCGGCCACGGTTCCTCCGGCGAGGGGTGCGATGCGGAAGACCTGCACCTGCCCGGCGTACAGGATGAGTTGGTCGCTGCCTTGCTCGACACCGGTACGCCGGTTGTCGTGGTGGTCGTGTCCGGTCGGCCCTACGCGTTGGGGGAGATCGCCGGGCGGGCCGCAGGTTTGGTGCAGGCCTTCTTTCCTGGGCAGGCGGGTGGACTCGCGATCGCCGGAGTTCTCAGTGGACGAGTCGTTCCCGGTGGCAAGTTGCCGGTGCAGATTCCGCGCCACGTCGGTGGGCAACCGGGGACCTACCTGCAGCCGGCGCTCGGCAGTGCGGAGAGTGCGGGCATCAGTGGGTTGGAGACGGTGCCGCTGTACCCCTTCGGGTTCGGTGCGTCGTACACGTCCTTCGAGGTCGGTGACCTGCAGCTCAGTGCTGAGGAGATCAGCACCGATGGCGAGTTCACCGCGACCGTGCTGGTCCGGAACACCGGCTCGCGGCGCGGTGACGAGGTTGTCCAGTTGTACCTGCACGATCTGGTGGCGCAGGTTGCGCGGCCGCTCAAGCTGCTGACCGGGTTCGCCCGGGTGTCGCTGGAGCCGGGCGAGGCGGCCGAGGTCGCCTTCCGGGTGCACGCCGACCGGACCGCTTACAGTGGGCCTGACCTGCGCCGCATCGTCGAGGCAGGCGACCTCGAGGTGCTGGTGGGGACGTCGTCGACGGACCTGCCGTGCCGCGCGATCGTGCGGGTCACCGGTGCCACTCGCGTGGTGGGACACGATCGTACGATGGTGACCCCCGTCGAGATCCGGATGGTTGGAGGAGCAGGGTGAGGAGGTGCCGCGGTTGAGCGGACGTGTCACGTTGGCCACCGTCGCCGCCACTGCCGGAGTGTCGGTCGCCACTGTTTCCAAGGTGCTGAACGGGCGCAGCGACGTGTCCGAGTCGACGCGTGCCCGGGTGCAGGAGATCCTGCGCGCGCACGAGTACGTCGGACGCCGGCCCGAACAGGTCGAGCGGATCACGGTCGAGCTGTTCTACCAGGGTTTCCTCAACACCTACTCGGTGGAGGTGATTCAGGGCGTGGTCGAGGCCGGCCAGGCAGCCGGGGTCGACGTCGTCGTCGGATCGCATCCGCCGGCGTCCCGGAGTACCGGCCGGGCGGTGCCGTGGATCCGCCAGTTGATCTCGAACGGGCGGCGCGCGGCGATCGGCATCACCTGCGAACTGAGTGCGGCCGATCTCGCGGCGCTGTCCAGGGCGAGGCTGCCGCTGGTCGTCGTCGACCCGGTCAGCATCGCGCAGCCGGACGTGACGAGTGTGGGGTCGACGAACTTCGCGGGCGGAATGGCTGCCACGCAGCATCTGCTGTCACTGGGCCATCGACGGATCGCGTACTGCGGTGGTCCGCCGAGCTCAGGGTGCAACCAGGCCCGGATGAACGGGTTCCGCGGTGCGATGGAGGCTGCCGGAGCGCCGGTGCCGAAGGAGTACGTCTGGCTGCGCGAGTTCCTGTACGAGGACGGTCTGGCTGGTGGTGAGGCGTTGCTCGACCTGCCCGAGCCGCCGACGGCGATCTTCGCCGGAAGCGATGAGACCGCGCTCGGGGTGATGGAGGCTGCTCGCGCCCGGGGTCTTCGCGTTCCTGAAGATCTCAGCGTCATCGGCTTCGACGACACCCAGGTCGCCCGGCTCGCCTCGCCTCAGCTCACCACGGTTCGCCAACCCCTGCGGGAGATGGGCGCCGTGGCACTGCGGACCGCGCTGCAGTTGGCTGCCGGTGAGAAGGTCGACTCCCATCACGTCGAGCTGGCAACACGCTTGATCGTTCGCGACTCCACGGCTGAGTTGGCTCGCGTACCGGTCAGCTGACGCTGCCGGTCAGCTGACCTTGCGGCGGGTGGCGCCGGGGCCGGGGCGGAAGGCGACCTCTCGCGGGGTCGGGACGTGCCCGGCGTCGCACTGAAGGGTGACGGTGACCTTCCCGCCGCAGCCGCGGTGCTCCGGGCTCAGTGGCGGACCGCTGTCCAGCGGGAGGTACTGGTCGCCCCAGTGGACCAGGGCGACCATGACCGGATACAGGTCGAGGCCGGCCTGGGTGAGGCGGTACTCGTAGCGCTCGCGCTGGCCGGGGATCCGGTACGCCTCGCGGCGCAGCAGGCCGCGGTCGATCAGCGCGGTCAGGCGGTCGGTCAGCACCTGGCGGGGGATGTTCGCCCGGGCGCGGATGTCCTCGAACCGGCGGACACCGACGAATACCTCGCGCAGGACGTGGAAGGTCCACTTCTCACCGAGGATCTCCATCGTGCGGGAGATCGTGCAGTTCTCGGTCGACCAGTTCATGGCCTCCGGCATCGTCTGCTGACTCATACTTCGAGGATAAGTCTGCTTGACAGACTCAGCCAAGTCGCGCGACCCTGAATCCGTGAATCAGACTCAGGTGGTCGAGCCGCCCGGTGCGGCCAGGGGTGGGAGTCAGTTGTCGGTCCGGCGGGCCGAGGATGCCGACGTGCAGGCGCTGGCGGACATGCTGATCGGGATGCCGGACTTCAGCCTGTACATGCGTTTCCAGGGAGCCGTCGGGCGGCCGCCACAGCCGGAGTTGGTGCGGCGGATGGTGTGCCCGGAGGGCGCCGCCTGGGTTGCCGAACGCGACCGCGAAGTGGTCGGCCACGTGATGTGGGCCTGGGTGAAGGGCGCGACCGTGCCGACCGCCGAACTGGCCGTGATCGTCGCCGAGGCGGAGCAGCGGCGCGGGCTCGGCGTACGGATGGTCGTCGAGGCCGCTCGGCACGCGCTGGATGCCGGGGCTGCTCAGCTCCTCGTCCTGGTCAGTGCGATGAACGACCGGGTGCTGCGCATGGTCCGCACCCACTGGCCCACCGCCACCGCGGAACGCGACGGCGCGCTGATCAACTTCACCCTGCGGGCCGCCGACTTCGGGTAGCTCCGGCTACTGCTTCACGGCGGTGGGGAGCTTGCGGGTGTCGATCAGTTGCTGGGCGACGTCGCGCAGTTTGGTGTTGCTGTCCTGCGAGTAGCGGCGCAGTACGTCGAACGCGCGGTCGCCGTCCAGGTCGAAGCGCTCCATCAGGATCCCCATCGCCTGGCCGACCAGCTTGCGGGCGTCCACCGCCTGCGCCAGCGACTCCTCGCTGCGGGCGTTGGCGACCGCGATCGAGGCGTGCCGGGCCAGGATGTGCCCGACGGCGAGGTCGTCGGCGTCGAAGCCCTCCGGTTGCTCGCTGAAGAAGCTGAGCACCCCCACCGGGTGGTCGGTCGGCATCAGCGGTAGGTGGAGAACGCTGCAGACCCCGATCGAGGCGGCCAGCGCCTGCCAGTCGGCCGGCCACTGGTCGTCGTGGGCGATGTCGGTGACGAAGACCGGCTGGTGGCTCTCCAGGGCGGTCATCAGCGGGCCCTGCCCGGCGTCGAGTTGCAGTTGGTAGAGCTCGGTGACCACCGGCGCAGTCGCCGCCGCGATCACCGGTTTGCGACCACGCTCGATCAGCACCAGACCGGCGTACCGGCAGGACAGTGCTTGTAGGGCGAACTGCACCACGGTTTCCACGGTTTCGCCGACGCCCTCGGAGTCGTGCAACTCCACGGCCAGTCGCGCGAACGTCTCAGCAGTCGGGTGCTGCTGAGTTGTCATCGACCCTCCTCCTCCGCGGAGTGCGCTACCGGCCGGCGGGTGCCGGTCCGGCGCTGGATGGCCTGCCGTACAGCGCCCGCCTGCTCGCCCAGGTCGGAGATCAGCCGGGCGAGTCGCGGGTGGTCCTTGCTCAGTCCTTCGCCGGCCCGGGTCAGCGGGTCGAGCAAAGCGGTGGTGTCGTTCTCGCCCAGGGCACTGTGGATCCGCTCCACGCTGGCCGAGGTCTCGTCGTCGAGATTGTCGAGCGCGGCGACCTGTCCGGCCAGCGCCCGCAGGTTCGCGGCGTTGTCCCGGGCCCAGTCGGCCAGCGCGCGCTCACTCGCGCGTTCGTCGCGGGTGGCCTGGATCCGCTGCTCCCCGGTCATCCCGGGGTCGTCCTCGTTGGGCTTGAGCCGCAGGTAGCGGCGTTCCGCGGCCTGACGGCTGGCGACCCCGAGGGCGGGCGCGAGCTCCGCCCAGCTGGCACCCCGGTCCCGGGCCACCTGGATGAGGGTGGGCTCCCAGCCGGCCAGCTCGTCGCGAAGCTTGCGGAGCCGGACCAGCGCCTCGAGCACCTCGGCCTGCTCGGCCTCGGCGTCCAGGCGCCCCATCGTCGCCCGCACCGCGGCGAACGCGGTGGCGACGTCTTCGGTCTCAGGCATCAGCAGCTTCCGTCTCGGGTAACAACCAACCGCAGCTTCCTAGCATGTCAACGCATCGTTGACAAACTTATGCGTCATCGATGCGATGACATCAGGATGCGCCCGAGTCGGCGGTTGGTCAAGCGGCTACTGGTGAATGTGCTGCATCCAGTCCGCCGGTACTGCGCCCTCCGGGCCGGGCGCGGGCTGGCCGACCGGGTGGTTCACCGGCGGAGCCAGCTCCGGGCCGTCCACGATCTGCTCGGTGGTGTAGTCCCAGAACCAGTCCTCGCCGGGTTCGTACGACTGGATGATCGGGTGGTTCGTCTCCGCCGCATGCTTGCTGGCGTGCTGCTCCGGCGAGCTGTCGCAGCAGCCGATGTGTCCGCACTCGGCACAGCGGCGCAGGTGGAACCACCAGCCGCCATCGCCCGTGCACTCGACACACCCCGGTCCCGACGGTGGGACCTCAGGCCGGATTCCGGCGTCGTACGTCATCCCATCCACCCCTTCTGTAGGTCGCTCACAAACAGTAACTCCCGCCGTCCCGAACTTTTGTGCGAGCCGGTGTCGATCCTGCCCGGTGACGATCGACGCCTGGGTGTGGCGGCCGACCGGGCCGCCCGGGCGAGAGGTGAACACGATGTCGTTTCAGGCTTACCTGGACAAGATCGAGGAGAAGACCGGCCGGACCCCGCGGGAGCTGGTCGAGCTGGCCCGAGAGCGCGGGTTCGAAGGGCCGGCGACCAAGTCCGGCGCGGTCGTCGACTGGCTGAAGGAGGACTACGACCTGGGGCGCGGGCACGCGATGGCGCTGGTCCACGTGATCAAGAACGGCCCGAAGATCAGCACCAAGCACGTCGGCTCGACCGGCGTCCACCGCGACGCCAGTGACACCCTCTGGCTGGACGGCAAGGCCACCAACCCCGCCAACGGCTGAGCCGGGGTGGCGGCGGTACGGTACGTCGGTGGATCAGGACGCGCGGGAGAGGCTCTCTCCCCGGGACAAGTGGATCACCATCTTCGGGCGTAAACCGGTGCTCGAGGCGCTGAACGACCGCGCCCTGTCGGTGGCGAAGGTGGTGGTCGCCGACAACGCCGGCGGCGGTTCGCTGGACGAGATCCTCAAGGCCGCGGCCCGGACCGGTACGCCGGTGGAGCGGGCCACGGCGTCGCGGGTGAAGTGGCTGGCCGGCAACGGCAAGCACGACCAGGGCGTGGTCGCCGACGTCGACGCGCCCCGGATGACACCGCTGGCCGACTTCGTCCGGACCCGCGGCAAGCGGCCGACCAACGTATTCCTGCTCGACGGCGTCACCAATCCCGGCAACGTGGGGATGATCCTGCGGACCGCGACCGGCGCCGGCATCGACGGGGTGATCCTGCCCAGAGCCGGTACGCCGCACGTCGGCCCGCTCGTCATCAAGGCGTCCGCAGGCGTCGCTTTCCAGGCCCCGATCGTGAACGTCGCCACCGCGAAGGCGGCCGTCAACCTGTTGCGCGAGGCGGGTTACCGCATCTACGGCCTGTCGGCGCGCTCGCGGCAGTCCCTCTTCAAGGCCGAACTCGCGCCCCGCTCGGTCTTCGTCCTCGGCGGTGAGACCAACGGCATCACCGTCCAAACCGACGAAGACCTCCAAATCCCCCTCCACGCGGGCGTCGAGTCCCTCAACGTCGCAGTAGCCGCCGCCGTCGTCGCCTTCGAAGTCACCAACCGCGACTGACCGCCGGGTCAACGCCCGGCCGCGATGGCTCGCGCAGCCTCGGCAACCTCCGCCAGCCGATGAGCCCGCGCCGACTCCGCAGGAGTAAACGGCTCACCCGGCCGGGTGAACACATAGAGACCACTCCACGGCGACGGGATCTTGAGCATTGCGGGACCTTCGTACTTCTTCGGATCCGTGACCAGCTGGGCACCAAGCAACTCAGCCACCGCATGCGGTAGCTCTGCCGGATCGGCAACCACCCGGGCCGACAGACTCAACGCCGTCGTCTGCCCGTCGACGAGCGCGAGCTTCGTGGTCGGCCAGACGCGAACTTCGCGTCCGCCGGCCGCCGTGACGATCTCCGTCAGCTCCTCCGGCCCGACCGAGTCCGGTGTCGAGACGACCAGTTCGTCCCGTACGCCGCCGTACACCGGATGGACGTGCAGCCCGAGAATGTTGGCGTCCAGGTCGGCCAGGGCGTGCGTGAGCTGCTCCAGCTCGCCGGCTCGGTCGGCGAGGGTGACTCTGATCCGCCACAGGGAAGGGGCCTGTCGCAGTTCGGCGTGCGTGTGCGAACGGAGCCGGTGGCCGGGGGCGTGCAGCCAAGTGCGCAGGAGACGCATCGTCGACGGTTCGATCACCCAGATCGCCAGGGCGGTGGTGGTGATGGCGAGCAGGGTCACCGCGAGCAGGTACGGCGGGTGGACGGCCACGATGAGCGCGTGCAGGGCCAGTTCGAGCGGGAAGATCGCCGCGAGCTTGGCCAGCGTCAGGCGGAGGCGTGCTGGATGAGGCATCCGGCCGCACACGTCGCACGCAGTACCGGCGCTCACTCTGGTCCGAAGCTGCTCCACGCAGCCCACTCTCGCTTCCCCGTCCGCACCCCGCGTTGCCGCGTCGTTGCCGGCTCGTAAAACCCGCGGAGGGCGTGAGTTGGGGGATTGGGGGTTGCGGGAGGGCCAGGGCTGGGTTTACGGTCCCGGTTAACGTTTAAGTGATCGTTAGTGAGTGGTTTCTGCAATCAGAGATCACAAACGGTCAGGCCGAGCAGAGGTGAGGGCAGCATGGAGAGCAGGTTCGGGCGGCGGAGGTTCTTGGAGCTGGGTGGCGCCGCGCTGGGTGCGGCGGTGCTCGGCCCGACGTTGGCGGGGTGTGGCGACGGCGGCTCGACCGGCGGCGGAGCGAAGGCTTCCGGCGACGTGAAGCTGCCGACGTACAAGCCGTTCGACGCGCTCCGGCCGGAGTTGCCGGGGGCCGAGTCCGGGCTCGAGCCGGGCTTCCTGCGGTTCCCGGAGAACGCGATCGCCAGCGTGCAGGCGCCACCGCTGAAGAGCTCGGTGACCGCGCTGACCGAGACCTTCGCGACGCCGCCGCCCCCGATGGGCAGCAACCCGATGTGGCAGGCGCTCAACCAGGCGCTCGGCGGCGAGCTCAAGCTGACCATCGGCACCGACCCCGGCTACCCGGAGAAGTTCGCCACCTTGCTGGCCGGCGACTCGCTGCCGGACCTGATGTGGCTGCCGCCGAACCAGGGCATCCCGAACGTCGGCCCGATGCTCGAGGCCAAGTTCCAGGACCTGACCCCCTACCTGTCCGGCGACGCCGTGCTGGAGTACCCGAATCTCGCCGCGCTCAAGCCGGCCTCCTGGCGGACCGCGGTGGTGAACGGCAAGATCTGGGGCGCGCCGATCCCGTCCACCCCGTTCGGCCAGGTGATGATGGGCAACCCGCGGACCTGGGCCAAGGTCGGCGGCCTGCAGTGCAAGACCGCCGACGAGTTCTTCGCCAAGTGCAAGGAGCTCACCCGCGGCACGAACTACGCGCTCGAACCGGCCATCATCAACATGCTGCACATGTTCGGCGAGTGGTTCGGCGCCCCGAACGGCTGGCGGGTCAACCAGGACCGCTCGCTGACCCACCTCTACGAGACGGACAACTACAAGGCCGCGGTCGAGTACGCCGCGAAGCTGTGGGCGGCCAAGGTCTTCTACCCCGACCTCAACCTCGCCGACGCGACGCCGAAGACCGTCAACGGCCAGATCGCGGCCCAGGTCGTGGTCGGTCCGCGGGCGACCGCCGACTTCCGGGCCGCCGACCCGACCCTGTTCGTCGACACGTTGATCCCGTTCGGCCATGACGGCAAGGCCAAGCCGGTCTACGACATGGGCTACGGAACGGTCGGCTTCACCCCGTTCAAGAAGACCGACGAAGGCCGGATCCGCGAACTGCTTGCCTTGATCAACTACCTCTCGGCGCCCTTCGGCACCAAGGAGTACCTGCAGAAGAACTTCGGTACGGCCGGCCAGCAGTACACCCTCGACGCGCAGAAGAACCCGGTGCTCACCGCGGCCGGCAACCAGCAGGCGCCCGGCCTGGTCAGCGCGCTGACCATCATGACGTCACCGGAGAGCGTGATCTTCAACCCGGCGTTCCCCGAGGACACCAAGAAGATCCACGCCACCGAGCAGAAGCTGCTCGAGTTCGCGATGCGCAACCCGACGGCCGGGACCTACTCCGACACCAGCAGCAAGGTCGGCCCGAAGCTGACCGAGGCGTTCCGCGACACCATCGTGGACATCGTCACCGGCCGGCAGAAGATCGGCGCGTACGACGAGGCGCTCAAGCGCTGGAAGAGCGGCGGCGGCGACAAGATGCGTGGTGAGTTCGAAGCCGTCCTGCCCGCCGGCGTACCGGTGACACAGTCTTGAGTCGGCGCAAACAGCCGGAGCTACCGTTCGGCGTCCGGTTGCGGCGGGACTGGCAGATGCTGGTGCTGATGGTGCCGGGTGTGTTGTTCCTGCTCGTCTTCTTCTACTTGCCGGTGCTGGGCAACGTGGTCGCGTTCCAGGACTTCCAGCCGTACCTCGGCATCATGCACAGCGAGTGGAACGGCATCCAGAACTTCGTCAACCTGTACGCGAATCCGGACTTCTGGGACGCGTTGCGCAACACGTTGATCCTGGCCGGGGTACAACTGGTGCTGTTCTTCCCGGTGCCGCTGGGGATGGCGCTGATCGTGGATTCCCTGGTCAGCAACAAGATTCGGCGGGCGTTCCAGACCATCGCGTACCTGCCGCACTTCCTGTCCTGGGTGCTGGTCATCACGCTGTTCCAGCAATCGCTCGGTGGTGCCGGGTTCGTCAACAACCTGCTCCGGCAGGCCGGGTTCGACCCGATCCCGTTCATGACGAACCCGGACACCTTCCCGCTGCTCGTCGTCGCGCAGCTGATCTGGAAGGACGCGGGCTGGGCGATGATCATCTTCCTGGCCGCGCTGTCGGCGGTCGACGTCTCCTTGTACGAGGCTGCCGCCGCGGACGGCGCGGGTCGCTGGCGACGGCTCTGGCACATCACCTTGCCGTCGATGCGCACCGTCATCGTGCTGCTGCTGATCCTGCGGATCGGCGACATCCTCAGCGTCGGGTTCGAGCAGTTCATCCTGCAACGCGACTCGGTCGGGCCGGGCGCGGCCGAAGTACTGGACACCTTCACGTACTACGCCGGCGTGGTCGGTGGTGACTGGAGCAGCGGGGCCGCGGCCGGGCTGGCCAAGGGTGTGCTCGGCGCACTGCTGTTGTGGGGTGCGAACGCACTCGCGCATCGGCTCGGCGAACCGGGGATCTTCCAGAAAAGAGGAGAGTCGTGAGGCCGATCTGGAAGGAGCGGCCGGCACCGGCGTACCAGACGGTCAAGGCGCTGGTGCTCGGTGGGTTCGCGGTGGCGATCATCATCCCGATCATGGTGGTGATCTCGACCTCGCTGGCCAGCGACCAGGACATCATCGAGGCCGGTGGCTATGTGTTGTGGCCCTCGCACCCGACGCTGAAGGCGTACGACACGTTGTTCAGCGGCGGGTTGATGGCGCGGGCGATCGGGGTCAGCGTCTTCGTCACCGTGATCGGTACGGCGATCGCTTTGTTCACCACGATCGCGCTGGCCTACGCGACCTCCCGCCCGGTGCTGTTCGGCCGGCCGGTGCTGCTGATGGTGCTGTTCACGCTGTTGTTCGCGCCGGGCATCATCCCGATGTTCCTGATCGTCAAGCAGCTCGGGCTGATCGACAGCCTGTGGTCGCTGATCCTCCCGGGAGCGCTGGGCGCGTTCAACTTCGTGGTGATGCGGACGTTCTTCATGAACGTGCCTGCCGAGATCCTGGAGAGCGCCCGGATCGACGGCGCCAGTGACTTCACCATTCTGCGCCGGATCGTGATGCCGTTGTCGAAGGCGGTGATCGCGGTGGTCGGGCTGTTCTACGCGGTCGGCTTCTGGAACGCGTTCTTCAACGCGTTGCTCTACCTCAACGACACCTCGAAGTGGCCGGTCCAGGTGATCCTGCGGACGTACGTGCTGCAGGGCAAGTCGCTGTCGGCCGACCAGCTCGGGGTGACGCCGTTGCCGCAGCCGCAGTCGTTGCAGATGGCGGTCGTGGTGGTGGCGCTGGTACCGATCGCGATGGTCTACCCGTTCCTGCAACGGCACTTCAACAAGGGCGTCATCACCGGCGCGGTCAAGGGCTGAGAGAATCGGTCTCATGGCCACGGGGATGACCGACAAACCAACGCTGCGCACTGTCGCCGCCGCGGCGGGAGTCTCGATCGCCACGGTGTCCTACGTGCTGTCCGGGCATCCGCGCAGCCAGACGATCTCGGACTCCACCGCGGACCGGGTCCGGGAGACCGCGGCGCGGCTCGGGTACCGGCGCAACGACGCGGCTCGCGCGATCCGCACGGGCAAGTCCGACCTGGTGCTGTTGTCGCTGAGCGTGCTGGCCGATCCATGGGCGCAGGCGGTGGCCGCCGATGTCAGCGCGGCCGTGCAACCGCTCGGCAAGACCGCGCTGATCGTGGCCGACGGCGACTGGCGGACCGTGCTCGCGAACCGGACGCCGGACGTGATCTTCATCGATCACGTCCGCGACGACCCGGCTCTGGTTGCCGATCTCGAGGCGTTCGCGGCTCAGGGCGTGCAAATGGTTGTCTTCAGCGAGGTGCTGGAACCGCGTGGTTTCGACGTCATCCGGTCGGGCGCCGAGCCGCGTTGCCATCTGGCGGTGGAGCATCTGCTGGAGCGGCACACCCGGATCGGCGCGCTCACCTCGAAACTGACCGGCTCGCCACGGTTCGACGCTTATCTGCGCACGATGGACACGGCCGGCGTACCGGTGCTTGATGAGCTGGTGGCTACTTATGAGCCGCATCCCGAAGGGGCCTACCGGGCAGCGATGTCGGTGCTCAACCGGCCGGACCGGCCCACGGCGCTTTACTGTACGACGGACTTCGCCGCGATCGCCGCGATCCGGGCCGCCCACCGGTTGCGTCTCGACGTACCGGGGGATCTGGCCGTGGTCGGGGTCGGCAACACGCCGGAGGGCGAGCACCTCGATCCGGCGCTGTCGACGGTCGGGCCGGTCGGGTTCAACCGCGCGCTGTGCCGGATCATCGTGGAACGCCTCACCGACCGCGAAGGGGCGGACGGCAAGGTCTTCGACTTCCCGTGGCAGTTGATCGTGCGCGAGTCGTCCTCCGGTTAGAAGAGACGGGCCGGGGCGGCTTCTTCGAGGTCGAGCAGGAACTGCTTGCGCTGGAGGCCACCGGCGTACCCGGTGAGCTTGCCGTTCTTCCCGACCACGCGGTGGCACGGGACGATGATGGAGAGCGGGTTGCTGCCGACCGCCTTGCCGACCAGCTGAGCGAGTTGCTTGTCGCCGAGCCGCTCCGCGAGTTCGCCGTACGTCGTGGTCTCGCCGCGGGGGATCTCGTCGAGCAAGGCCCACACCTTCTGCTGGAACGCGTCGCCGCCACGCAGCTCGACGGGGAGGTCGAAGGTGTCGCGCTCGCCGGCGAAGTACTGGTCCAACTGGCGGGCGGCCTCGGTCAGGAGCGGGTCGTACGTCGTGGGCTCGCCGAGTGTGGCTGGGGTGGGCTTCACCCAGTGGTGTGGGAAGTAGACGCCGATCAGTACGTTGCCTGAGGCAACGAGGGTGAGGTCGCCGAGTCGGGTGCTGACGACCGCGTGCCGGTTGTGCATTTCTCCTCCAGTCGGGTCCTGTACTGGTAGAACGCTCGGCGTGGCCGTTGTGTGAGGATGGCGGGATGTTGTTGCCGGGGAGTGGTTGGGAGCCGGTCAGCGGCGGGGAATCCGCGACCGAGGTGTTCCGCCGAGATGCTGTTTATGCGAAGTGTTGCGGGCCTGGTGGTGTGGGTGAGTTGCAGTCTGAGCGCGATCGGGTCGAGTGGCTTGCCGGTACTGCGATGCCCGGCGCCTCGGTGCTCGATTGGCTTGAGAGTGACGAGGGCGCTGCGCTGCTGACTTCCGCCGTACCGGGGGTCGCGGCGAGTGAACTGCCGTGGTCGGAGAAGTTGGTGTCCAGCTTGGCGACGGCTCTGCGGTTGTTGCACGAACTGCCGGTGGAGAGTTGCCCGTTCGAGCGGCCGCTGGCTGAGGTGGTGGCGCAGGCGGAGGACGTCGTACGGCGGGGTGCGGTGAACCCCGACTTCCTCACCGACGAGTGGCGACGGGTCGAGCCTTCGGACCTGTTGGCCCGCTTGCACGCCGAACTCCCGGAGGTCGCCGCAAAGGCAGACCTCGTCGTCTGCCACGGCGACTCCTGCCTACCAAACTTCCTGTTCGACCCGAACACCCTCGAGTGCACCGGAGCAATCGACGTCGGCCGCCTCGGCATCGCCGACCGCCACACCGACCTGGCCCTGGTCAGAGCACAACTGGCCGACGAGTGGTCGGCCGACGCCAACAGTTTCTTCGCTGCCTACGGCCTGCCCCCGGACCCCCACCGCCTGAACTTCTACCACCTACTCGACCCCCTCACCTGGGGCTGAGCCCACCCTCCGCCGGGAACCAGGCCACTTGCGGCGGCCTGTGAAACGCCTCCAGGGCCGTATTCGTTGTGCGGCTACCTTGAACTTGTGGACAGCGAGGTGCGGGTCGAGATCGTCGGGTTCGTGGTTTCTCCGGTGCATGCCTACGAGGGGCGGCCGGAGGACGGGGCCCGGGTGGATCCCTTGGTGGCCGGTCCGCGGGAGATCGAGGTTCGGGCCGGGCTGGGGATCGTGGGGGATCGGTACTTCGGGCGGTCGGCGCATCGGAAGGCTGCGGTGACGGTTTTTGATGCTGGGGCGCTGGATGAGTTGGCGGTGGGGTTGGGGCTGGGCGAGGTGCCCGATCCGGTGTTGACCAGGCGGAACATCATCATCCGGGGGTATCCGATCGACCAACTGGCGGTGCGGCGTACGGGGTCGGGTGAGCGGGTGCCGGGGCGGAGCTTTGCGCTGGACAGTGGGGCGGGGGCGGTTCGGTTTCAGGCGCATCGGCCGGCTAATCCGTGTGCGTGGATGGACGTCGTACTGGCTCCTGGAGCGTTCAAGAGTCTGCGCGGGCGTGGCGGGGTCCGGTGTGAGCCGTTGGACTCCGGGATCTTGCGCGTGGGGCCTGCCACCCTGACAGTCGGGTGATACCGGCTTTCTGCTGGTTTTCGGTGGTGGGGGTTACGGTCCGATGATGGTGGGGCGGTGGGTGGTCGCGGTGGTGATGGCGGCCGCTCTCGTGGGCTGCACCGACACGGCGCCATCCGGTACTCCGCAGCCGACTGTTGAGCAGTCCGGCCCGGAGAGCACTCCGCCGACTCCGACTCCGACGCTCGCCAAGCCGACGCCGTCGCGGTCGCCCTCGCGGGCACCCTCGCTCTCGCCCGCACCCTCGCTCTCGCCTTCGCCGACGCTTTCGCCGACCGGGTCTAAGCCGACTGGTGGCCGGCCGTCGGCGACGGGCGTGACGACGCTCGCCATTCCTGCGATCGGCGTCCGCGCGCTCCGCGTCGTCGCCTACACCGGTACCGCGGACGACAAGGCCGGCACGGTGATCCAGGATCGCGGGGTGTTCGCGTCGCCGCGTGGGCCGGCGGGTGGGGTCGGCCCGGGAGAGATCGGCAACTTCATCGTCACCGGGCACCGAACCACGCACGGCCGGCCGCTCGGGCGGTTACCGGAACTGGAGAACGGCGCCCACGTTTTCGTCACGTCCAACGGGACCGTCTACGACTACGTGGTGAACCGGACGATGACGATCTCGTTCCGCAAGCCGACCGAGAAGGCCCAACAGAACGCCGCCGTACCAGGCCGCCCGGGCGTCCGGCCAACCCAGCCGATGCTCACCCTCTCCACCTGCGCCACCCCAGAAGACCACGCCGCCGGCAACTACTGGAAAGACGCCCTCAACAACCCAGAACACCGAATCAACAAAATCGCCACCCTGGTCAGCACCCGCCCGGCCACGTGATCAGCTGCGGCCGAATTTCCACCACTTGGGTTTGTTGGCTTTGAGTTCGTCTGGGGTTAGGGGCGGGGGGACTGGGGGGCGGGACTCCTCGGTGAGGAAGTTGCCGGATTCGGTGTCGTACGGGGTGACGCCGAGTTTGCTGCTGATCTGCATCACCAGCGGGATCGAGCGGGGCCCGTCGATGTAGAACGTGATGTCGCGGACCTCGACGCCCTTGCCGATCGACATCTCGATGTCGTAGTCGGCGTTCTTCAGGTGCAGCCAGGACCGCTTGCTCGCATCCACGTCGGGCGCGAGCTCGCGCACCTGGTCGACCACCGCTTCCGCAGTACCGAGTGAGGGCGGTTGGTAGCCGTCCGGAATGTCCTCGAGGCGGCGTACGCCTCCTGGCCCTCGCATCGCGTAGATAGCCCAGCTCATACCGACAGCATTGCTCAGTGCTGGTGAAGCGCGTAACCCGGGTCCGCGGGCTCAGCCTGGTTTGCGGGCGGAGACGAGCGCGAATCCGAGGTACTCGCCCTGGTCGGCGCGGAGCATTTCCAGGCTGCCGTCGGGGGTGCCGGAGCGCTCGGAGGCGGCTTCGGCCCAGGCGAGCCAGTCGCTCCAGCCGGACTTCTGCATCCGGGCCGAGACGTCCTCGACCAGTTCGGTGATCTCCCACTGGAACCGCCACCACTCGGGGGTGTGCCAGGCGATCGCCTCCCAGCCGACCAGCTTCTTGATGTGCTCCGGGATATAGCCCAGGTCGCGGACCTCCCGGGTCATCGCGGGGGTGGCGACGCCGAGCCGGCCGCCGGGCTTGAGGAAGCCGGTGAGGTAGGCGAGGTAGTTGTCAGCCGTACCGAAGTACTCGTAGGCGTCGATGCAGACGATCACGTCAAAGAACTCGCGAGCGAAGGGCAGCGTGTGGGCTTCGGCCTTCAGTGCGGTGACGTCGACGCCCTGAGCCGCGAAGTTGGCGGCGGCGTCGGAGGGGTCGACCCACAGGTCGGCGGCCCAGACCTGGACGCCGTACTCCTTCGCCAGGAACACCGAGGTCGCGCCCTTGCCGGAGCCGAGGTCGAGCACCTTCAGACCGGGCTCAAGGTCGAGTTCGCCGGCCAGGTCCTCGAGCAGCCAGAGCGGATTGGGACCCATGTCGCAGTCGAGCAGCCAATCGGCGTCGTACTTCGAGGACAGCGGGTACTCGGCGCGCGTCAGGTCAACCATGGGGTCCAGCCAACCGCCCCAAACTTGGAGTCGCAACAGGTTTGGACGGGCTCGACAATTGTCGGTGGCGGCAGGCAGAGTGCGGTGGCATGAAGGTGAGGCCGATCGACGAGGACGGGTTGCGGCAGGTCGAGCAGTGGCTGGCGGCCGACCCGGACGGTGGCGCGAGCTTCGGCGGGTTCTATGGCCAGGCCGTGCAGCGCTGGACGCCGTTGCTCCAGGCACCGAGCCGGCACGGCTGGATCACCTTCGACGAGACCGGCCCGGTCGGCTTCATCGACCTGGAGATCCTCGACGACGAAGCCGAGATCATGTACTACGTCAGCCCCGGCCGTCGCGGCGAAGGTCTCGGCCGCCCGACCGTCGAGCACGTCGTCGAGCTGGCCAAGGACCTCGGCGCCCGGTTCATCCACGCAACGGTGGACCCCTCCAACCAAGCCGGCCTGGCCACCCTGCGGGCCGCCGCGTTCACCGACGAAGGCCCCGACGAGTTCGGCGAGATCGAGTTCACCCTCCAGGCCGATGCCTGACTACGTAGGCGTCCTCGCCTTCCGTGCGGACCAGCTCGCCTTGATCCGCGAACGCTATGAGCGCTGGGAAAACGACCACTGGACCCTCCCGAGCGGCGCCGTCGAGCTCGGTGAGTCACCCGCTGAAGCAGCCGTCCGCGAGCTGCGCGAGGAGACCGGTCTGATCACCGGAGTGGACCAACTCATCCTGGTCAGCGAGGTCCTGGTGGTCAGCCGGGACGACGCGGTGCGCAGTACGGCGTGGAACTACCGCGTCGATCTCCCGGACGGCGACTTCGCCATCGACGACCCCGACAACTCCGTCCAGGAAGCCCGCTGGTT
Organism: Kribbella sp. NPDC023855; assembly: GCF_040639475.1. Lineage (NCBI taxonomy): Bacteria > Bacillati > Actinomycetota > Actinomycetes > Propionibacteriales > Kribbellaceae > Kribbella > Kribbella sp. NPDC023855. Next base: position 206,092 of record NZ_JBFAAA010000008.1, on the reverse strand, counting down.
CCCGCTCCCCGAGGCCATCCGCCTCCTCGGCGACCTTCCCTACCCACCCCTCAGCCACCCAGCCGTCGCCTACCTCCGGGGCACCCCACCTACCCACTGGACCTTCACCTTCGACCCCACCCTCGACTTCCTCAACCGCACCTACGAATCCACCACCTCACCGCTCTGACAGGTAGCCGAGAATCCTGCTGACGGAGGTCTCGGTTTTGCCGGTGGACGGTGCGCCGTTCAGGAAGATGATGCGGGTCATCGGGGCAGGGTAGGGGGTGGGGAAATGGGGTGTCCCGGGGTTTTTGGGTGGGGATCATGGGGGGATGGTTGAACTGGATCCGTTGATCAGGGCGTTTTATGCCGAGCGATACGTCGAGGACTCGCGGTTGGCGCGGTCCGGGCATGGGCAGCTGGAGTTCTTGCGGACGCAGGAGTTGGTACGCCGGTACCTTCCGTTGCCGGGGGCAAGTGTTTTGGATGTGGGTGGGGCGACCGGGGTGCATGCGCGGTGGCTGGCCGACGACGGGTATCGGGTGACGCTGGTTGATCCGGTTGAGGAGCATGTCGCCAAGGCGGCGGAGGTCGGGACGTTTGCGGCGGTGGTCGGGGATGCGCGCCAACTGACTCAAGACGACGACAGCGTTGACGTCACATTGATGCTGGGGCCGCTGTATCACTTGGTGGAAGCGGCCGATCGGGCGCAGGCGTTGCGTGAGGCTCGGCGGGTGACCAGGCCGGGTGGGTTGGTGGTTGCCGCGGGCATCAGTCGGTACGCCGGGCTGCTGGAGTACGGCACCAAGGGCATGCTGATCGACAAGCTGCAGATGTTTGCCGACGCGCTCGCGACCGGCCGGAACTACGACGAGCCGGACGGGTTCACCAACGCGTACTTCCATCACGCGGACGAGTTGCGGACGGAGTTCGAGCAGGCCGGGCTGGGCGCCGTCGAAGTACTGGGCGTCGAAGGCCCGGCCGCGGCGACGCTCGAGCACGCACCGGCTGACGACGTACCGCGACTACTTCCGTCAGCAATCGCGCTGGCCCGGCTGCTCGAAAACGATCCACGGCTGATGTCCGCGAGCTTCCACTTCCTTGCTTTCGGCCACGCCTGACCGAGTGGGCTAGGCGGAGCGGCCTTGGGGGCTGGCTGGGCCGGTGAGCTTTGTTGGGGTGATGCGGATGACGGTGCGTACGACGTCGGCGGGGAGGTCGAGGTATTCCTGGCCGGCGCCTTCCTCGTAGCGCTCGGCCAACTGGAAGGCGACCGCTCGTCCGGTGTCCTCGGTGACCACCGCGGTGCCGCGGATCTCGACGTACTGGTCCGGGTTGTCTTTCGAGATCACCAGCAGGCTGGCGCGCGGATCCCGGCGCAGGTTGACGTCCTTGCGCCGCCCGGCTTGTGTCGAGATGACGACGTCGTCGCCGTCCGTGCCGACCCAGACCACCGACGTCTGCGGGCTCCCGTCCGGGTTGATCGTCGCCAGGATCCCCGGATTCGCACCGTCGATGAGCTTCCGCGCAGCATCACCCAAGTTCATGCCACGGACCCTAGATCACCGACAGGCCAGGTCGCCTCCAGTGTTTCCACTCGCACAGAGAGTGAGGCCAGGTCGCGAAGCGATGTCAATAGCTGCAATCCGGTACTGCGATGGCGTCCGTACGTCGTAGCATCGGGCGGCGGTCGGGCTGGGGGTGGCTCCGATCGTCATTGACCTGATGGGTCCGGGGTCGTGCCCGGGACTGGGGAGAAGCGGGGATGCATGGCCGAGGAGTCGGGGCCCAGGCCCGGGCATTTCCTGCCGAAAGCCGACCAGCCGGACGAGTCGCCGAAAGCTGACCGGCCGGACGAGCCGCCGAAGGCTGACCGGCCGAACGAGTTGCCGAAGGACCGCCGGTCGAGCGAGTTGCCGAAGTACGGGCGGCCGGGCGTGCCGGGGTACGGGGCTCCGTCGGAGCCGCTGGCCGCGCCGACGCCGCGACTTGGCCGGGGTGCCGAGAAGGCGGACGGGCCGCCGTTGCTCTCCGGATCGCGCCTCGGGCCGCCGCCGCAGGGCGATCGCGCGGCCGCCGCGTTCAGGGCGCGGTACCAGCCGGAGCCGATCCCGTTCGAGCCGAAGCAGAAGTCCAAGGCGCTGATCGCCGGCCTCGTCGCGGGCGCGCTGGTCCTTGCCGGTGGTGCGGTCTTCGGCGCGACCAAGGTGCTCGCGTCGTACGACGACTTCGTCGCGAACCCACTCGGCACGCCGTCCGTCAAGCAACCCGGCACCCAGTCCGACCAGCAACCGTCCGACCAGCAACCGACCGCCGAGCCGACGCCCGATGTCGTCGTACTGCTGGAGAACAAGCTCTACTCGGCCGGTAAGCCGGCACCGGTCAGCTGCCGCGAACCCGCCTTCCGGCCGACCTCCAAGGGCAACGTCAAGGCGTACTACCAGGCGCTCCTGGTCTGCATGAACAAGTTCTGGGAGCCCGTCGTCCGCAAGAGCGGTCACGAGTTCCACCCGCCGAAGCTGATCATGTTCGACGAGAACCGGTCGCTGGCCCGGATCGACATGGCCGGAGCGCTCGGTTACGTCTACGGGGTCCACGTCCAGAACCTGACCGGCATCCTGGAGTCATCGACCCGCCGACAGGCAGAGGCCGCCACACCGGCCCTGAAGCTGGAGCAGACTCGGCGGTCGGCGTTGCAGGCGGCCTGTCTCTCGTCCGTGTTCCTGGGCGCCGAGCGGGCCACTTTCCCGGTCACCGGCGACCTGCTGACCTGGTGGAAGTGGCGGAGCAAACACGGCGGCGATGACAGCGACCCGCGCAAGGTAGGCGACCATGGGTCGGACAAAAGCGTCGAGCTGTGGATGAACAAGGGCTTCTCGGCCCCGGACCCTGGCTCCTGCAACACTTTCGTGGCAGCTGCGGCCAAGGTCAGCTGAGCACCGAGGACTTGGGGTAGACGGATGGCGGACGACGAGCGGGTGCCCACGCCAGGGCCCACGATCGGACACTTCTTGCCGGGTGGGGCGGGCGACCAGCCTGCCGTCCCGGTCGGCACACCCCGTACTGCGCTGACGCCGGCGGAGACCGTCAACCGTCGGCAGCTCGGCCTCGGCAAGGCCCGCCCGGTCGGGGCCGAGATCGACCCCAGCCTGAAGAAGGCCGCGGCCCTGCCATCCGACCCGGAGTACCGGGGGTTCGGTGCACCACCGGCGGCACCGCTGGCGGATGCACCGGTCACGCCGCTGCGGGGCGGCCGGCAGATCGGTGGGGCTCGCCCGGTCGGCTGGAACACCACGCCCACCAGGACCGGCCTGCCGCAGTTCGACAGCCAGCCGCCGGACCTGAAAGGTCCTCGGCGCTTCTCTCGTCCCATCGTGGGCTTGCTGTCGGCGCTGGCCCTCATCGTCGTGGCCGGAGGCGCCTACGCCGGCTACAAGGTGATCGACTCCTACGACAGAACAGTCGCGAACCCGCTCACCAGACCAATGGTCAGGGCGTCGGACAAGCCCGTCCCGGTCCCTCCGCCCCCGACTGTCACCAAGACGGTTCAGCCGGTGCCGGACGCGGTCCGGCTGCGCAAGAACGGGCTTTACGCGGTCGGCAAGCTGCCGAGCGTCAACTGTGCTCTCCCGAAGGTCAAGCCGGACAGCAAGACGAACGTGCTGCGTTTCTACCAAGCGGTGCTGCCCTGTCTGCACGAGACCTGGGAGCCGCTGGTCCTGAAGGCCGGCTACCCGTTCCGCCAGCCCAAGCTGGTCCTGGCCACGAAGGCAGGCGGGGGAGCGTGCAGTGGTAAGTCGACCGATTGGGTGGCGTACTACTGCGGTGCCGACGAAACCATGACCATGAAGTGGGAGCAGGCAGTCAAGTACTACAAGGAGGATCCGGTGACCGCCGTGAATCTCCTGACGACCATCTCGCACGAGTACAGCCACCACGTGCAGCTGCTGACCAACATCCTGATCTCCTCGGCCTCCCAGGAGGGCTGGGCGAAGACCAAGGCGGCGGAACTGGAGTGGTCCCGGCGGCTGGAGTTGCAGGCGGACTGCCTGGGTGCGGCCTTCCTCAGCGCGAACAAGAAGGCACTCGACCTTGAGGGCGAGCGGCTGAGGTTCTGGGTGTACGCCACCAAGAACGGTGGTGACGATCCGAAGAAGGATCGCGACCACGGCTCCCGCAAGAGCGCGGAGTACTGGGCGACCCGCGGCTTCGCGACCGCCGACCCGGCCTCCTGCAACACCTACACCGCGCCGGCGGCGAAGGTCAGTTGAGCGGGAGCTTGAATCCCTCGTGGGTGTTCTGGAAACCCAGGCGGAGGTAGAAGCGGTGCGCGTCGGTGCGGGCCTTGTCCGTGGTGAGTTGGACGAGAGCGCAGCCGCGAGCGCGGGCTTCTTCGATCGACCACTCCAGCAGCGTCGTACCGAGGCCGGTACCGCGGGCTGAGGCTGCCACCCGGACTGCCTCCACCAGGCCTCGGGTGGCGCCCTTGCGGGACAGGCCCGGGATGATCGTCAACTGGAGCGTGCCGACCAGCTCACCGTTGCGCTCGGCAACGACCAGGACCTGGTTCGGGTCGGCCGCGATGGCCTCGAAGGCGGCCCGGTACGGCGTCAGGTCGTCCGGGCTCTCCCGCCGGGCGGCGATCTCGTCGTCGGTCAGCATCGCGACGATGCCGGGAACGTCGGTGGCGGTGGCGGGGCGGATCACGACATCGGTCATACCTGACAGCATCTCAAGAGCCGCATGGCCCTTACCGGGCAGGGGTCTGGTGACAATAATTGCCTTATGCAATCACATTGCGTTAGAAAACGGCGTTTGCGGGCCGCCGGACCGGGCACGGGTGCTGGCAGACACCACTGCATCCGCCCGGAGCCGGAGTCGCGCGGGACGGGTGCGTGGCGGCGGTTGCGGGCCAGTCCGGAGAGGAAAGCCGATGTCTGCACTGGCAATCGACTTCACCCAGCCCTTTGAAGATGCCTTCGGCAAGCTTCTCGGGTTCGTTCCCAACCTGCTCGGCGGTCTGGTCATCCTCGCGATCGGCTACCTCGTCGCCAAGGTGCTCGGCAAACTGGTCGCGAAGCTGCTCGGCAAGGTCGGCTTCGACCAGTGGATGGAACGGGCCGGCGTGTCCGGCATCCTGCAGCGGTCCGGCACGGGGCTGACCGCTTCCGCGATGCTCGGCAAGGTCGTGTTCTGGTTCGTCTTCCTGATCAGCTTCACGATGTTCGCCTCGGCGCTCGGCGTGCCGGAGATCTCGGCCTTCATGTCCGACATGCTCGCCTACATCCCGCGGATCTTCGCCGCGATCGTGATCGTCTGCCTGGCCGCGCTGTTCGCGAACTTCCTGGCCGCGATCATCCGCGGTGCCACCGGCAACGAAACCCTCGCCAAGGTCGGCCGGTACGCCGTCCTGGTGTACGCCGCGTTCGCCGCGCTGACCCAGCTCGGCATCGCTGTCCAGCTGACCGGCAACACCCTGCTGATCGTGCTCGCGGGTGCCGCGCTGGCACTCGGCCTCGCTTTCGGCCTCGGGGGCCGCGAGATGGCCGGCCAGGCGCTGCACACCCTGTTCGACCGCACCTCGACGACCGCCGGCTCCAACGGCATGGGTTCGAACAGCCGGGGCTCGAACGGCATGGGCTCCGCTGGGTCCAACGACACCGGCTCCAACGGCATGAGCGCCGGCACTGGCACGCAGGCCGGCTACCCGTCGCAGCAGGCGCCGTACGCGCAGCCGGACGAGCAGTACCCGGCCCACCACGGCGCGCCGGGCTCGAACGGCAACTGGAACACCGGCGACAACGGCTGGTCCAGCGAGCCCCCGCGACACAGCTGAGGTCTGCCACTCCCGACGGGCGGGCGCACCCAGCGCCCGCCCGTCCCCAAAACCCCAAAGCTCAGGAGGGTAGTCAACTAGCGGGGCTACCCTCCTGACCCAACGAGAGAACTACGGCTTGTCGTTGGGGACGTCGGTGTCGCCGGCGGGGCCGGCTCGGCGGACGTCTTCTACCTTGGCCATGGCCTCGCGGAGTTCGGCCAGCCAGCTTTCGCTGTGCTGGGCGACCAGCTTCACGCACCAACCCAGCGCGTCACTGCGAGACCGGGCGACGCCGGCATCGACCAACGTGTCCAGCACCTGACGCTCCGGCTGCCGCAGCCGGGTCATCACCGGCGCCGACAGCGACGTGAACACCGTCCGCGTCCCGCCGGCCCGCACTCCCCAGGCCACCTTCCGCCGGGTCGCGTGCTCCAGTTCGCGCGCGATCTCGATCCGCTTCTCCCGGGTGTCCTCCCGGAACTGCCTGATCCGGCCTTCCTCGGCAGCCGATCGCTCGGCCGCGCTGACCTCACCGTCCTGCTCCGGCGCCTTGATCGTCCCGACCACGAGAATCTCGTCGCGATCGATACTCACCTCGGGCTCACCCTCGAACCATCCCGCGGGAAGCCGCCCGGTCAGCCACCCCCGCACCCGCTCACTCTCCACCTGTGTACTCATGTAATCATGATTACACAGCAATCAAGGGCGGGCCAGAAGGAGATCCCGGCCCGCCCTCGACGAGCTCCGCAGCCGAGTACTACGCGGCCGGGGGTGGGGCGTAGCTGGCTCGGAGAGTGTGGTGGGCGGTGGGTGGGGCGTTGGTGTGGTCCAGGCCCAGAAGGGCGGCGCCGACGACGGGTGGGACGTCGATGACGCGGGCTACCGCTTTCGGGGCTGCCGCCGCGAGTAGCCGCAGTACGGTTTCCATCAGGAGAGGGTGGCCTGCGGTGAGGACGCCACCTCCCAGTACTACGTTCGTCGGCTCGCTCAACATGTCCAGGCGGGTCATGGCGACGACCGCCATGGCGACGATCTCCTCCGCTTGGCGGTGGACCACTGCCGTGGCGACGGGATCGCCGCCGGCCGCCACCTGGAACAACAGCGGAGTCGCCTCGAGCCGGCGGGAGACCGGGATGTCGCCCAGGTGGAGCGCCTCGATCAGTGCCGGCATGGACTCGACCCCGTAGTGCGCCGGGAGGACCGTGGCCAGGGCCGTCGCCGGGCCCCGGCCGTCGTCGGCGCGGGCCGCCGCCCAGAACGCCTCGTCGGCAAGTTGTTGCCCACCGCCCCAATCTCCGGAGATCCGGCCGACCGCCGGGAACCGCGCGGTCCGGCCGTCGGGGAGCAGGCCGGCGCAGTTGATGCCCGCGCCGCAGACCACCGCGACACCGCGCGGCTCGTCCACGCCCGCGCGCAACAGGGCGAAGGTGTCGTTGGCGACGTGGACCGAGGTGGCCCAGCCGTGCGACTCGAACGCCTCGGCGAGCCGCTCTTCCTCGATCGGGAGGTCCGCGTTCGCCAGGCACGCGGAGATCTGCTGCACCAGCGGGACGTCACCGACCGCGAGACCCGCCTCGGCCGCGGCGGCGGCGACCAGCGGGACCAGCCCGTCGACAGCGGCCGCGGCACCGATGATGTGTGGCTCGAAGCCGCCGCCGCGCGCAGTACCGAGGACTGTTCCTTCGGCGGAGACGAGGGCCACGTCGGTCTTGCTGTTGCCGGCGTCGAAGGCGAGTACGCCGCCCGGCACCAGGGGTCTGACCAACTTGTCCACCTCGTCCACCATCGTCACGCCCATGGGAGGTGCTCGCGGTTGTGCGCGAGCAACTTGTCGGTGAGCTGGTTGGCGTACTCGATCTGCCCGATCAGCGGATGCGCCAGCAGAGCGTTGAACACCCGTTCCGCACCACCCTTCAGAGCCGCTTCGAGGGCAAGATTCTCGTACGCCGTGACGTTCGCGACCAGTCCGGCGTACAGCGGCTCGAGGGGCGAGATCGGCAACGGCGTCGTACCGGCTGCTCCGACCGTCGCCGGTACTTCGATCACGGCGTCGTCGGGCAGGAACGGCAGGGTGCCGTTGTTGAGGGTGTTGACGACCTGCACATCGCCGGTGTCGTTGAGCAGCGAGGAGGCCAGAGCGACCGCGGCCTCGGAGTAGTACGCGCCACCGCGCTGCTCCAGCAACGCGGGCTTCTCGTCCAGTGACGGGTCGGCGTACAGGTCGAGCAGTTCCTTCTCGATCGCGGCGACCTCGGCGGCCCGCGACGGCTTCTCCAGCAGCTCGCGGACGACCTCGTCATGCGCGTAGAAGTAGCGCAGGTAGTACGACGGTACGACGCCGAGCTGCAGCAACAGTTCGGCGGGGAGCTTCAGCTCTGCGGCGAGCTCGGCCGAGTGGGAGGCGAGCAGCTTGGGCAGGACGTTCTCGCCGTCGACTCGGACAGCCCGTTCCCAGGTCAGGTGGTTGAGTCCGACATGGTCGAGCGAGACCTGCTCCGGCGTGACGCCGAGCATGCCGGCGAACTTCCGCTGGAAGCCGATCGCCACGTTGCACAGCCCGACCGCCTTGTGGCCTTCGGAAAGGAGCGCCCGGGTGACGATGCCGACCGGGTTGGTGAAGTCGATGATCCACGCGTCCGGGTTGGACCGCCGGACCCGCTCGGCGATGTCCAGTACGACGGGAACCGTGCGCAGCGCCTTGGCCAGGCCGCCCGCGCCGGTGGTCTCCTGGCCGACGCAACCGCATTCGAGCGGCCAGGTCTCGTCCTGGTTGCGTGCGGCCTGCCCGCCGACCCGCAACTGGAGCAGAACCGCGTCCGCGCCGTCGACCGCTTCGTCCAGGTCGGACGTGGTGACGACCTTGCCCGGATGCCCTTGTTTGGCGAAGATCCGCTGGGCCAGCCCGCCGACCAGCTCGAGCCGGTCGGCGGCCGGGTCGACCAGCGCCAGTTCGGTGACCGGCAACGAGTCGCGCAACCGGGCGAACCCGTCGATGAGTTCAGGCGTGTAGGTGGATCCGCCACCGACGACTGTGAGTTTCAACCTTTGACCCCTGTGAGTGTGACGCCTTCGATGAAGGCCTTTTGGGCGAAGAAGAACAGGATGATCACCGGAGCCATCACCAGCAGGGTCGCTGCCATGGTGAGGTTCCAGTTGGTGTGGTGGGCGCCCTTGAAGGACTCCAGCCCGTAGCTGAGGGTCCAGGCGGCCGGGTTCTCGCTGGCGTAGATCTGTGGGCCGAAGTAGTCGTTCCAGCAGTAGAAGAACTGGAACAGCGCGACCGCCGCGATGGCCGGCTTGGCCATCGGCAGGACCACCCGGACCAGCGCCCGGAACTCGCCGCAGCCGTCGACCTTGGCGGCGTCGACGTACTCCTTCGGGATGGTCAGCAGGAACTGCCGGAGCAGGAAGATCGAGAACGCGTCGGTGAACGCCATCGGGATGATCAGCGGCCACAACGTCCCGGACAGGTGCAGTTCCTTGGCCCAGAACAGGTACATCGGCACGATCACGACCTGGGGCGGCAGCATCATCGTGGAGATCACCAGCATCATCGCCAGGTTGCGGCCGCGGAACTTGAACCTGGCCAGGGCGTACGCGACGGGGATGCTGGAGAGCAGGGTCAGCACCGTTCCGAGTACGGCGTACATCAGGGTGTTCTGCCACCAGGTCAGGAAGCCCGGGGTCTCCCACACGGTGCGCAGGTTCTCCCAGTGCCAGCTGTCCGGCCACAGATCGCGGGTCAGGGCCTGCTGGTCGCTCATCAGCGCGGTCAGCAGGACGAAGACGAACGGCAGTACGAAGAACAACGCCGCCGCGATCGCCAGGGCGTGCACGGCGACCCAGCTCAGAAACCTGGTACGCCGTGCGTCGCGTCCCGCCGCGGTCAGGCCGGGAGTGCTCTCCGGGGTCTCGACCCGGAAGTCGGTCAGAGTACTCATCAGCAGTCTCCTAGTCGTCCGTGGCCAGGAAGCCACTGCCGCGGCGCATCAGGATCGCCGTGAACACCATCGCCAGTACGAACAGCACCAGCGCGATCACGCTCGCTCCGCCGGTGTCGAACCGCTGGAAGCCGAGGTTGTAGACCAGTTGCGGAAGAGTCAGCGTCGACTTGTCCGGGTAGCCGGGTTCGAACTGCTGACCCGATCCGCCGATCACGCCGCTGGCGACCTTCCCGGCGATCAGTGGCTGGGTGTAGTACTGCATGGTCTGGATCACGCCGGTGACGACCGCGAACAACACGATCGGCTGGATGTTCGGCAGCGTCACGGCCACGAACCGTTGCCACGAACTGGCGCCGTCGAGGGCTGCCGCCTCGTACTGCTCCTTCGGTACGTCGAGCAGCGAGGCCATGAAGATCACCATCAGGTCGCCGATCCCCCAGATCGCCAGCAGGGTCAGCGCCGGTTTCGACCAGGCCGGGTCGTTGAACCAGCCCGGCTGCGGCAGCCCGACCTTGTCCAGGATGCTGTTCACCGGCCCGGTGCCCGGGTTGAGCAGGAACGCGAACGCCATCGTCGCGGCCACCGGCGGCGCCAGGTACGGCAGGTAGAACATGGTCCGGAACAGTCCGGCGCCGGTCTTCACCTTGGTGATCAGCAAACCGATGCCGAGCCCGAACAGGACCCGCAGGGTGACCATGACGATCACCAGCCAGAGCGTGTTGCGCAGGGCCGGCCAGAAGAACAGGTAGTCGGTGAAGACGTAGGTCCAGTTCTTCAGGCCGGTCCAGACCGGCGGGGTGAAACCGTCGTACTTCATGAAGCTGAAGTAGATGGTCGAGGCCAGCGGGTAGAGGAAGAAGACGCTGACCCCGATCAGCCAGGGGGACAGGAAGGCCAGGTTGCGCAGCCGTTCCCGGCGGCGCTGCGCCTTGAGCCCTACGGAGATGGTCGTCATCACTTGGCCTGCGCGATGTCCTTGTCGATCTGCTGGTCGGCCTTGGCCAGACCGGCAGCGATATCGGTCTGCTTTCCGGACTCGACGGCGTAGGCGAGGTCGGTCAGGGTGAGCTGGTACGCGCCGCCGTTCGGGCTGGCCGGGGTGGTGCTGCTCTTCGGGTGCTGGGCGATCTCGAGGAAGACCTTGAACTTCTCGTCGATCTTCAGGTCGGGCGACTTCAGCGCCTCCAGGGTGGAGGGCACGTTGTGGATCCCGTTGGAGAAGTCGACCACGGCCTTGGTGTCGGTGGTCATGTACTTGACCAGCTCCCAGGCCGCGTTCTGCTTCTGACTGGTGTTGGCGATACCGATGATGGTTCCGGACAGATAGCCCTTGCCGTAGGTGTCCTTCTGCTCGTCCGGGACCGGGAACGGCGCTACGCCGATGTCGAACTTCACGCCGGCTTCCTTGGCCATCCCGAGCCGCCATTCGCCGTCCATCGCCATCGCTACCTGGCCGGTGTGGAACGGGTTCTTGGCGCCCCACTCGTCACCGAAGGTCGCGCGGTACTTCTCCAGCTTGGTGAAACCACCGAGTTCCTTGACCAGGTTGGACTGCCAGTTCAGCATCTTGGCGAACGCCGGGTCGGCGGCCAGGTTCGACTTGCCCTCACCGGTGAAGTACGTCGCGTTCCACTGCGCCGCGAGGTGCGTGGGAGTCGCTTCGTAGCCGTGGAAGTTCGGCATGAAACCGAGCTGGGCGTAGCCGTCACCCTTGGGCTTGGTCAGCTTCTTCGCGGCCGCGTCGAACTCTGACAGCGTCTTCGGCGGCTCGGTGATCCCGGCGGCCTTGAACGCGTCCTTGTTGTAGTACAGGCCGTAGGCGTCGTTCAGCAGCGGCAGGGCGCAGCGCTTGCCCTGGAACTGGGTGTAGTCCTGCAGCGGCTTCGGGAACGTTTTGTCCAGGTCGACACCGGACTTCTCGATGAACGGCTTCAAATCGGCGAAGACGTTCGACGAGCAGAAGGTGCCGACGTTGTCGGTGGTGAAGGACGACACCACGTCGGGCGCGTTCGGGCCGCCGGCCCGCAGTGCCTGCTTGATCTTGTCGTCGTTGATGTTGCCGACGACCTTCACCTTGATGTGCGGGAACTTCGCCTCGAACGACTTCACGTTCGCGGCGATCGCGGCCGCCTCGCTCGGCGCGCTCCAGCCGTGCCAGAAGGTGATCGTGGTCGGCTTGGTGGCGTCGTCGCTCGCCTGCGGGGCGCTCGACGTACCGGTGCAGGCGGTACCGAGCAGCGCGATCGCCGCGCCGGCGATCACTGCTTTGTGGACTCGACGCATTTCCGTTTTCTCCTGATCCTGGTGGAGCGGGACTGCATTTTGGGTGTGCGGATCCACCGGACCGGGGTGGTGTCCCGGTCCGGGGATGTGTCTGGGCGGCTGGCTGCGCTGGTGGGTGGGCTAGTCGGTACTGCCCCCGGTCGTCGTACCGGCTGTGTCGAAGACCGCGTCGCGGGTGTAGCTCAGTGCGGATTGCAGGGCGCCGGACAACACGGGGTCGGTGTTGATCGCGGTCATCAGCAACCGCGGCCGCGGCACGGCGAGCTCGGCGAGCTCGTCCTGCACCAGGCCGCGGAGGCGTTCGCCGCCGGCGGTGATGACGCCGCCCGCGAGCACGATCAGCTCGGGGTCGACGACGGACACGATCGCGGCCAGGCCGACCGCGAGACGATGGGCGAACTCGGCCAGCACGGTGTCGCCCGCGCCCGGGGTCTCCAGGGCGGCGGCGATCGCGGCTTCCGGCGTACGGGCGCGCAGGCCGTGCGAGCGGGCCAGTTCGAGGACCGGTTCGCCACCGGCCAGTTCCTGGAAGCCGCCGGCGTTGTTGCGGCCGACGTTGCGCACCAGCGGCGTACCGGGCAGCGGCAGGAAGGCGACCTCACCGGCACCGCCGGTGGCGCCGCGGACGAGGTGACCCCCGATCACTATCGCCGCGCCGATGCCCTCCTCGCCCCACAGCATGACGAAGTTGTCGCTGTTGCTCGCGTGCCCGACCTGCTGCTCGGCGACGGCGGCCAGGTTGACGTCGTTCTCGACCTCCAGCGGTACGGCGATCGCCGCGGCCAGCTCCTCGAGCAGGTGCGGCGCGTGCCAGCCGGGCAGGTGGGTCGCGTAGCGGAGCCGGCCGGTGGTCGGGTCGAACCCACCGGGCGTACCGATCGAGACGCGGTGCAGCCGGTCGCGGGTCAGTCCGGCGTCGCCGAGTGCGCCGTCGATCGCCTTGACGACGCGTTCGACCGTGCCCTTGGCGCTCCGGCCCGGTGTCGGCAGCTCGAACCGGCCGACCACTTTGCCGGTCAGGTCGGCCACGGCCGAGCGGATCCGGGTCGGCGTGACGTCCAGGCCGGCGACGTACGCGATGCCGCCGTTGATCTCGTACAGCTGGGCGTTGGGGCCCGGGCGGCCGGCGCTGGTCCCGCTGGCCCGGACGAGCCCGGCGCTTTCGAGCCGGGAGAGCAGCTGGGAGGCGGTCGGCTTGGACAGGCCGGTGAGGTTACCGAGGGTGGTGCGGGACAACGGACCGTGCGTGAGCAGCAGGTCGAGGGCGGCACGATCGTTCATCGCGCGGAGCAGGCGGGGAGTACCGGGTGTGCTGGCCATGTGCTAACCCTGCCCTCCCTTCGCCGTCACGTCGCCTGACCACGCTGACCCTTCGGCCGCCTGATCAACTGTTAGGAAAGTTTCCTATTACCGCGAGACCGTACGGGGGAGCCGGGGCAGGTGTCAATCGGTCGGCGCTTCCGGTTCTTTTCCTCGTCAAGTTAGGGTGTACTAACTTCCGCCCGGGTGGGCGGTCGCGCCGACGTGGGGGAAGGCCTTTCCGTGGAGTTCACAGCAGGCAGGGTGCTGCGTCGCGCGATCGGGCGGCACCGGGTCCGGATGATCGCGGGAATGCTGATCCTGGCGTTGCACCAGGCCACGGAGGTCGCGGTGCCGATCGCGATCGGCATCTTCGTCGACCAGGCTGTGTCGACCGGGCGGCTGGAACCCCTGCTGTGGTGCGTGCTGATGATGGTCGCGCTGTTCGCGGTGCTGTCGAACGCCTGGAAGACCGGCGCCCGGCAGGTGGTCCATGCGATCGAGTACGAGACACACCTGCTCCGGCTGGAGATCGCGCGCCGAGTGCTGGATCCCCGCGGGCACCGGACCGGTCTGCGGTCGGGGGAGCTGCTGCAGATCGCCACCTCTGATGCGGAGAAGACCTCGCTGGTACTACGCGCTGTCTCGCTGGGCTTTGCCGGCGGTGCTGCGCTGGTGGTGTCGTCGGTTGCTCTGCTGCTCGTCGACGTACCGCTGGGGCTCGGCGTGATGATCGGCGTACCCCTGCTGGTGCTGGGCATCCAGGCCCTGTCGCCACTGCTGACCCGCCGTACGGCATCACAGCAGGAAGCAGTCGCCGGTACTACGGCCCTGGCGACGGACCTGGTCGGTGGGCTTCGCACACTGCGGGGCATCGGGGCTCAGCACAACGCTGCCGAGCGGTACCGGCGGTCCAGTCAGGAGACGTTGAAGGCGACCCTGCGCGCTGCATCGACCAACGGGTTGCAGGACGGCGTCACCAATGCGCTGAGCGGCCTGCTGCTGGCAGCGGTCGCAGGTGTCGCCGGCTGGTTCGCATTGGACGGCCGGATCAGTATCGGCGAGTTGATCACCGTCGTCGGCCTGGCCCAGTTCATCGCGGAACCCGTCGGGCTACTCGGCTACAGCGGCCAGGTCTTCGCCATGTCTCGTGCCTCGGCCGGGCGGCTGGCGTCAGTGCTCGGCTCGCCCTGGGCGATCACCACTGGGACCTCGACCAGCTTGGACCGCGCGAAGCCGCTGCTGGCGCTCGAAGGCGTTGGCTACAAGACCCTGTCCTCGCTGGACCTGTCGCTGCGACCGGGTGAGCTGGTCGGGGTTCTCTGCTACGACCCACGCGACGCCGACGCCCTCCTGACAGTCGTGGCCGGCAGGACCGCCGACCACACAGGCCGGGTGCTTGTCGGCGGTACCGACGTCGAGGAGCTGGACATCGACCTGGTACGCCGATCTGTGCTGGTCGAGCAGCATGACACCGACCTGTTCGAGGGGACGCTGCGCTCCAACCTGTTGGCCGGCTCTGAGAGGTCTTCCGGGGTGGAACGTGTGGTCGAGGCTGCTGCGGCGACTGACGTGATCGAGGCTTACCCGGATGGCTTGGACCACCCACTGTCCGACCGCGGCCGGACACTGTCGGGCGGGCAACGCCAACGCCTCGGCCTGGCCCGTGCCTTGCTGGCCGAGCCGCCAGTGCTGGTGCTGCACGACCCCAGTACTGCGGTCGACGCCGTCACCGAGGAGCTCCTGGCCGAAGGGCTCGCGGAGGTCCGTGGGGTCCCCACCCTCGCAACACTCGTACTGACGAGCAGCCCTGCGCTACTGGGCAAGATGCATCGGGTGCTGGTCATCTCGGACGGCGCCGTCGTGGCCGAGGGCCGGCATGCCGAGCTGGCCGACACAGACACGGCGTACCAGGAAGCGGTACTGCGATGAGCACGTCCGAGTTGTTGCCGATTGCCGGGCCGCGCGCCACCTGGGTCGTGCTCTGGCGGGAGATCCGTCGCCTGCGCGTGCTGTCGCTGGTGGCTGCCGCTGTGGTGACAGTCGGGAGTGCGGCGGGGCTTGTGGCGCCGTGGGCTCTTGGTGTGTTGGTGGACGACGTGTCTGCCGGTGCGGACGGGTCGGCCGTCGTACGGGTGGTCGTGCTGATCGGTGGCGCGGCGCTGCTGTCCGGAGTACTCACTGCTCTTGGGGTGACGCTGATCGCGCGGGTCGGCGAGACGGTACTCGCGCGGATCCGGGAGCAGGTGCTGGATCGCGTACTCCACCTGCCGGCGCCGGTGCTCGACAAGATCCGGACCGGCGACCTGCTGTCGCGGGTGGGCGATGACGTGGCGTCAGTGGCCGCTGCACTGACCCAGCTGGGCCCGGTGCTGCTGGCGGCGTCGCTGACGATCGTGCTGACCGCGGGCGGGATGTTCGCGCTGGACTGGCGACTAGGGCTGGCCGGGTTGCTCTCATTGCCCATGTACCTGCTGGCGCTGCGCTGGTACCTGCCGCGGTCCGCGCCCTTCTACAGCAAGGAACGGCTCGCGATGGGCGAGCGGTCCGAGGCGATCATCACCTCGCTGCGCGGCAGCGCGACCGTCCGGGCGTACCGGCTGGAGGAGACGCAGCTGGAGCGGATCGCGGACCGCTCGGCGACCGCGCGGGACCTGTCGCTGAACGTCTTCCGGCTGTTCAGCTTCTTCTCCTCGCGGGTCAACCACGCCGAGTTCGTCGGGCTGACCTCGATCCTGGTGGCCGGGTTCTTCCTGGTCCGGGCGGAGCTCGTGACGATCGGCGCGACCACAGCGGCCGCGTTGTACTTCCACCGGCTGTTCAACCCGATCGGTGCGTTGCTGATGCAGTTCGACCAGGTCCAGACGGCTGCGGCCGGGCTGGCGCGACTGGCCGGAGTGCTGACGCTGGAGCCCGCTGCCGAGCCGCCTCCAGGGCCGTCGCCTGCCGATGCGTCCGTGGAGCTGGTGGGGATCGGGCACTCGTACGACGGGCCGTTGGTGGTCGACGGAGTCTCGCTGCGGATCGAGCCGGGTGAGCGCGTTGCGCTGGTGGGCGCGAGTGGAGCTGGGAAGACCACGCTGGCGGCGATCGCGGCCGGTGTACTGATGCCTACCACTGGGACGGTGCGGCTGGGCGGGGTGGATATCAGGGCGCTGGGTGAGGCCCGTACTCAGCAGCAGGTTGCTCTGCTGAGCCAGGAGGTCCATGTGTTCTCCGGGGCGCTGCTGGACGACGTACGGCTGGCCAAGGCTTCGGCGACTGTTGCCGAGGTAGAGGAGGCACTGGAGCTCGTGGGAGCGCTCGGCTGGGTGCGTGCGTTGCCGGACGGGCTGCAGAGCCAGGTGGGGGAGAACGCGCATCAGTTGACGGGTGCCCAGGCACAGCAGGTCGCGCTGGCTCGGTTGGTGCTCGCGGACCCGGCGGTCGCAGTACTGGATGAGGCGACGGCTGAGGCGGGTAGCGCTGGGGCGCGAGAGCTGGAGCGAGCCAGTGCTGCTGCTACCGAGGGCCGGACGACGCTGGTGGTGGCTCACCGGCTCACGCAGGCGGAGCAGGCGGACCGGATCGTCGTACTGGACCACGGGCGAGTGGTCGAGTCAGGTACGCATGCCGAGCTGCTGGCTGCAGGGGGTCGCTACAGCCAGCTCTGGCACAGCTGGACGGGTACTGGCGCTGTCAGGGCAGGCGCCAGTCGATAGGTGTGCCGCCCTGCTTGATCAGCAGCTCGTTGACCCGGCTGAACGGCCGGGAGCCGAAGAAGCCACGGTCTGCCGACATGGGGCTCGGGTGAGCACTCTCGATGTACGGCGTACTGCCGAGCATCGGCTTGAGTGTCTGCGCGTCACGGCCCCAGAGGATCGCCACCAGCGGCCCACCGCGCTTCACGAGCGCATGGATGGCCTGCTCGGTCACCGTCTCCCAGCCCTTGCCCCGATGCGACGCGGACTTGCCCGGCTGCACGGTGAGCACTCTGTTGAGCATCAGCACGCCCTGCTCGGCCCACGGCGTCAGGTCACCGTTGGAAGGAGCCGGTACGCCGACGTCGGCCATCAGCTCGCGGTAGATGTTCTGCAGGCTGCGCGGGATCGGTCGCACGTCGGGTGCCACCGAGAAGCTCAGGCCCACCGGATGCCCGGGCGTCGGATAGGGGTCCTGGCCGACGATCAGCACCTTCACGTCGTTCAGCGGCTGGTTGAAGGCCCGCAGGACGTTCTCCCCGGCGGGCAGGTACGGCCGGCCCGCGGCGATCTCGTTGCGCAGGAACTCACCCATCCGCGCGACGGTTTCCTCCACCGGCGCCAGCGCCTCGGCCCAGTCGGGTGCCACCAGATCAGTCAAAGTCTTGGGACTCACCGGGACATGATGTCACTCACAGTTCGCGTGTCGGTCAGGCAGCCGGTCGGGCCGGCCCGGTAAGAATGTCTGCGGCCCCGCAAAAGGTATGAGCTCTTGCGGGGCCTTTGCGTTGTGCTTGGCAGCTCAGGCCGTTTGCCAGCCGAAGTTGAGCGAGTGGCTGTCCGGGTCGTGCCGGTTGTAGAAGCGGTGCGCGTCGGTGCGGGCAGTGGACGAGTCGAGCTCCAGGTGGGTGGCGCCGTTGGCTGCGGCCCAGGCGCGGGCGGCCGTCAGAAGGGCTGCGCCGATTCCGTTCGAACGCTGCCCGGGGTCGACGGCCAGGTCCTCCACCCAGCAACGCTGACCGAACCGGACCGACTCGAGATCCAGGTACGTCGTACAGAAGCCGTGGAGCTCGTCGCCGTCAGCAGCAACCAGTGCTCCGCTGCGTGGGCCGGCGATGGTGCGTTCCAGCCGGTCGGCGGCGACGGCCGGGTCCCAGTCGGTTGGCTTCGCGCCGGGCGGTTCGAACAGCCAGCTGTAGGCGTCGACGAGTTGGGGGATGTCAGCAGGTGTAGCGGCACGGACGTTACTCATGCTGGTGAGGCTAGGAGCGGTACTGCTGGTCGGGACAGGGCCATTGGGCGCTGCCTTCGCCAGTCCACTCTCAGCGGTTGGCCAGCCGCTCCAGTGCCTGGCCGTAGCGCTGGGCTACGAGCTTCTGGCCGGCGCGGGTCGCAGGGCCGCCGAGGCGCGCGTACCAGGTGCCGGCGCGGCTGTAGGCGCGCAGCGTGAAGTAGATGCCGTCCGGCTCGCGAGTGACGACGAAGGACTCTTCACCGGCCGCGGGGTGGCCTTCCAACGTGCCGTAGGCGAATCCCACCCGGTCCTGCTCGTCTGCGACCCAGACCACCCGGCAGGGGACGGGCAGGCCGAGCGAACCGACGCCGAGTCGGCCCAGCGCGTTGGTGCCGATCACCGCGGGGCTGTCCGTCGCTTTGACCGGTACTCCGGCTTTGCCGTGCATCTTCCAGTTCATCAACGCCTCGGTGGCGCGGCGGAACACCTCGTCGCCACTGCCGATCCGGACCCGGTGGTCGAGCCGGTGGTAGCCGGGCGGGGTCTCGACGTACCGGGTCGAGCCGACCGCGTCGTAGCTGAAGCGCCGGCCAGTCAGGTCATCGAGCTTCATCCCACTCCTTCAGCCGGCGCCAGGCCAGCAGTCCGCAGAGAGCGAAGCCGAGTGCGTTCGCCACTCCATGTGTAGCAACCATCCACTGCAGCGGCAGGTACGGCGTCGCCACTACATGTCCCAGTGCCCAACTGAGCGCCAGGAGCATCGTCACCACCAGTACTGCGGCCGAGACGGTCAGCAGCACCTTGGTGGCCCGGTCAGCAGTCCGGGAACGCCGCCACATCGCCCAGCCGACCATCCACATCCCTGCTGTCAGTACCGCGGCGCCGAGCAGCTCCACCGCGTCGCCGAGGAAGAAGCCGACCAGCACGATGCCTGTACCCAGCGGCACGCTGATCGCCGCAGCGGTCGCTACCCGGCCGCTGGTCGACTCCACCACCAGGCATGCGACCAGTGCCGCAGCGAAGCCGGCGAAGTGGAAGTGGGCGACAGTCAGCGAGAGCACTGTCAGCTTGAAGCCGAACAGCTCGTGTGACGAGCGCTCTGCAACCAGTGCCAGCGCGGCGATCGCCGGTGTCACCAGTGCGGTGTAGAGCGCGATCTCCCTGGCCCCCAAGCGCCTCCGGCGTACGAGGTCCACTGCAGCCAGTACTGCGAGGGCGAGGGTGCCGGCCGCGTAGATGGTGGCCAGTGCGATCGACAAGTCGCCGCGGCCGAGCCAGAGGGAGATCACCCCCGGCACGGCCGCGGCCGGCCACCAGCGGCGGACCGTCGTACCGCCGTCCACCGTCACCAGGCTGAGCCCCAGCGGCACGATCACGAGCATGCCGAGACTCACCACCAGATGAACCAGCGTGAGCACTAGCTGCTCTTCAACCCGCTCGTGTTGTCTTCCTTCAAGGCCTTGAAGAGCGCGGTGGCCTTCTTGGAGTCCCACTTCACGGCCGAGCCGTTCGAGGTGCTGAGGTTGCTGTCGGAGATCGGCACGGTCAGCGTGACGCCGCTGCTGCCGGCGGACACCGCCTTCATCCCGCGGGCGAACTTGAGCAACGTGAACGGGCCCATGTCCTTGTCGACACTGAGCGCCTCGGCACTGGCGGTGCTGAGCTTGTAGAAGCGGAACGGGTTCAGGAAGGTGGCCGGCGAGACGCCCTTGTCCGCGATCGCACCGATCATCTCGCGCTGCCGCTGGACCCGGCCGAGGTCGCCGGACGGATCGAAGTAGCGGGCCCGGACGTAGCCCAGAGCGGTCGGGCCGTCGAGGTCCTGACAGCCCTGGGGCAGGTTGATGTGCGCCTTCTCGTCCTTGATTGCCTTGGGCAAGCACATGTTGACCCCGCCGACCGCGTCCACGATCGAGGCGAAGCCGCCGAAGCCGATCTCGACGTAGTGGTCGACGCGCAGGCCGGAGACGTTCTCCACGGTCTGGATCAGCAGCTGCGGGCCGCCGAACGAGAAGGCCGCGTTCAGCTTGTTCCGGCCGTGGCCCGGGATCGGCACGTAGCTGTCCCGCGGCAGGCTGACCAGCGCGGTCGGGCCGGACTCCGGCACGTGCAGCAACATGATCGAGTCGGTCCGGTGACCGGCCGCCTTGCCGGTGTGCAGCCTGGCCCGCTCGGCCCGCGACAGTCCCTCGCGGCCGTCGGACCCGACCAGCAGGTACGTCGTACCGGGGGTTGCGGCGGGGCGGTCGCCGGCCGGGAAGGCGTCGATCTTGTTGATCTTGCCCCAGGCGAACAGCGGGATGCAGATCAGGCTCAGCACGAACAGCAGGACGATCAGTCCGATGATCCGGCCGATCCAGTTGCGCCGCTTCTTGGGTCGCGCGGGCGGCCGGCTGACGTAGCGCGGGTCGATGGACTGCGGTTGGCTCATGGAACGACCGTATCGGCACCCGGGGGATTCGGGCGTCAGTCCGGCGAAGGGTCTTCACCCCACACTTTCAGACCGCCGGCCCCGGCCGCCTCGATCGAAAGGATGATCATCGCCGCCCGATCGAACCAATCCGCCGGAACGTGCGTGGCGCCAGCCCCACCCGGGCGCTGAACAACCGGCTGAAGTACGCCGGGTCGTCGTAGCCGACCTCCCGGGCCACCCTCGCGACCGGGAGGCCGGACTCGGCGAGCAGCGCCTTTGCCTCGTTCATCCGGG
This sequence comes from Kribbella sp. NPDC023855, assembly GCF_040639475.1. Classification (NCBI taxonomy): domain Bacteria; kingdom Bacillati; phylum Actinomycetota; class Actinomycetes; order Propionibacteriales; family Kribbellaceae; genus Kribbella; species Kribbella sp. NPDC023855. Next base: position 185,145 of record NZ_JBFAAA010000008.1, on the reverse strand, counting down.
TGGTCAAAATCACTTCCTGCGGCGTGGCTGCGGCAGCTCGCCGAGTCGCCGTCCGCAGCTCGTCGACGGTGACCCCGAGCGCTTCGGCGTACTGCCGTATCGACAGTGGACGACAGGCGATGGCCCGCAGCCTGGCGACCAGCTCGTCGCCCGGTTCGTCCTGCGCTGCGGCGGCTATCAGGTCGTAGAGAGCTGCAGCGATCTGCACCTCTCGACCTCCGGTCTTCACGACTCGGAGCAGCTTGGCGAAGGCGCGCTGTGGCGAGTGGGGGTCGGCGTACCGGCGTACGGGCTGGTCTGGGGTCAGGTAGCCGAGACGGGTCAGGGTGTCGGTCGCAGTGCCGCCGAAGAGGACCCACGACTGCTGCCAGTGAGTGGACGGCCGGTAGCCGTGCAGTACGCCGGGGAAGAGCCAGAGCAGGGCTGGGGCCTCTACCTCGTGCAGTACGCGGTCGGGGCCGTGCAGCAGGTGGCCCTTGCCGCGGTGAAGGAAGACGGCGGCGTGGCAGCCGAGGGCGCGTTCGGGAGGTGCGCCGGGTGCGTGGCGCTGCTCGCCTGCGCCGAGACAGAAGAGTCCAAGTTCGCGCTCAACCGGACCAGGGGTCAGGTAAGTCGACCAGTCGTCCATGATGACAAGAGTCCAAGAAGTGCGTGCATCAGTCCATTCACTGCGGTCTGGTTGGGCGACTGGAATGGTGGCGTGCTGACTTCCAATGGGTATGTGTTGTCGTCCGGGCGGCTGGGGAGGCTGAGTGAGGTGCCGCAGCGTGAGCGTGGCGATCGGGAGGCGCTGCGGGTCCGGCTGGAGCGGGACGGGTATTTGTTTCTCCGGGGATTGCTTGATCCGGTTGAGGTGATGGCGTTCCGGCTGTACTACTTCGAGCGGACTGGTGTTGCCGACGCTCACGGGGTGCCGCAGGTTGTGGATCCGGGCGAGTTGCGGAGGGTGCTGTTCGGGGAGGTGGTGCCAGGGGCGCAGTACCAGGCCTTCTGCGCGCAGCCGGCCTTGCGGTCCTGGTATGAGTGGTTCCTGGGTGGGGAGGCGTTCCTGCATCGGCGCAAGATCATCCGGCACATCGCGCCGGGCGAAGCGGGGATCGGTACGGCGACGCAGGCGCACTACGACCTCGTCTACCTCCGCGAAGGCACCGACCAGGTGCTGTCGGCCTGGATCCCGCTCGGCGACTGTCCTGTCTCCCTGGGCGGTCTCACGTACCTGGAAGGCAGCCACCACCGAGTACTGCGGGAGGAGGCGGCCGGCACCCTCAAGCGCCCGGCCGCCTCGATCACTGCCGACCTGCCTGGCCTTGCCGAGGAGTACGACTCCCGCTGGCTGGTTGCCGACTATGCGGCGGGCGATGTCGTCATCCACACAGCCCACACTGTCCACGCCGCGCTGGACAACGTCTCGTCGTCGATGCGGCTCTCGACCGACATCCGCTACCAGTTGGCGTCCACCTCCATCGACCCGCGCTGGCAGTCGCACTGGCACGACCAGGACGGGCTCTGACGCGGGTTTTCCCCACGATCTGGGATCGCTCTCGCTAACGACAATCATTTCGGTTAAGGTTTTGGAGGTCCGACCGGGGCGGCGTCCGCAGTGCCGACCGGCGGCGCGACTTCGAGGAGAACCGTGAACCGCAACGAGCTGGTCGCCGGCGTGGCGACGAAGGCGGGCATCCCGCGTAACCAGGCCGAGAAGGTGCTCGACGCGCTGGGCGACGTCGTCACCGAAGCCGTGCACAAGGGCGACAAGGTCTCGCTGACCGGCCTGCTGAGCATCGAGCGGGTACTGCGCGCGCCGCGGACCGGCCGCAACCCGCAGACCGGCGAGCCGCTGTCGATCCCGGCCGGGTACTCCGTCCGGCTGTCCTGCGGAAGCCGCCTCAAGGCCGCCGCCCGAGGCAGCCTCCGCACCGTCTCCTGACCACCGACGGCCGTCAGCCAGTACGACGGACGGCCCGCTTCTCGCGGACGGTTGCGCCTTCGGCGGCAGCTGTGGATATCCATCCCGGCGGCTGGTGCGGACGGGTAATGTCACGGTGAGTGGCACCAGGCCGGACAGAGCAGCGAAGGAGCGGGACAGGTATGACAGCAGGGATCGACAGCTCGGATCTGTCCACCACGGTCCGGCCGCAGGACGACCTGTACCGGTACGCGAACGGGCCGTGGCTGGACCGCACGGAGATTCCCGCGGACAAGGCGATCTACGGCGCCTTCCACGCGCTCTGGGACGCGGCGGAGCAGGACGTGCGGGCGATCGTGGAGAAGACCGCGGCGACCGAGCACCCCGAGGGCAGTGAGGCGCGCAAGATCGCCGACCTGTTCAACAGCTTCATGGACACCGAGACGATCGAGCGGCTCGGCGCCGGCCCGATCGCGGACCAGCTCGAACTGGTCGCCTCGGTCGAGGACGTGGACGGCCTCGTCGGCGCTCTCGGACAACTCGAACTGCAAGGCGTGCACGGCGTCTTCTACTACGGCGCGGACATCGACGCGCGGCAGTCCGACCAATACATCATCTACGCGAGCCAGGGCGGCATCAGCCTGCCGGACGAGTCGTACTACCGCGAGGACTCCTTCGCCGAAGTGCGGACGGCCTTCGTCGCCCACGTGGCCAAGATGCTGGAGCTGGCCGGCCTGCCCGACTCCACTGCCGCAGCTGAGCGGATCATGGCGCTCGAGACCCGGCTGGCCAAGGGCCACTGGGACCGGGTGCGCAACCGGGACGTCACCGCGACGTACAACAAGCTGGACCGGGCAGGGCTCGAGGAGCTCACCCCTGGCTTCGACTGGTCCGCGTGGATGTCCAACGCCGGGGTTCCTGAAGACGCGTTCGCCCAGCTGGTGGTCCGCCAGCCCGACTACCTGACCGCCGCCGCGGTGGCGCTGCAGGAGATCGAGCTCGCGCACTGGAAGGAATGGCTGAGCTGGCGCGTCGTCCACAACGCGGCCCCGCTGCTGAGCCAGGCCTTCGTCGACGAGAACTTCGACTTCTACGGCAAGACGCTGACCGGCGCGCCCGAGCTGCGGGAGCGGTGGAAGCGCGGTGTCGGCGTCGTCGAGTCCGCGCTCGGTGAGGCGGTCGGCCAGCTGTACGTCGCCGAGCACTTCCCGCCGGCCGCCAAGGCCCGGATGGTCGAACTGGTCGCCAACCTGGTCGAGGCCTACCGGCAGCGGATCGAGGCACTGGACTGGATGAGCCCGGAGACGCGTCAGCGCGCACTCGAGAAGCTCGGCCGGTTCACCCCGAAGATCGGCTACCCGGACAAGTGGAAGGACTACAGCGCCCTCGAGATCCGCCCCGACGACCTGGTCGGCAACGTCCGCCGCTCGGTCGCGGTGGAGACCGCCCGCGATCTGGCCAAGCTGGGCCAGCCGATCGACAAGACCGAGTGGTTCATGACGCCGCAGACGGTCAACGCCTACTACAACCCGCGGATGAACGAGATCGTCTTCCCGGCCGCGATCCTGCGTCCGCCGTTCTTCGACCTCGACGCCGACGACGCGGTGAACTACGGCGCGATCGGCGCGGTGATCGGGCACGAGATCGGGCACGGCTTCGACGACCAGGGGTCGAAGTACGACGGCGACGGCAACCTCAACGACTGGTGGACCGACGACGACCGGGCCGCCTTCGAGCAGCGCACGGCCAAGCTGGTCGCGCAGTACGACGTACTGGAACCGACCGACGCGCCGGGTCACCACGTCAACGGCGAGCTCACCCTGGGCGAGAACATCGGCGACCTCGGCGGCCTGTCGATCAGCTACGTCGCGTACCAGCTCGCCCTCGGCGACGCGGAGATGCCGACGATCGGCGACCTCACCGGGCCGCAACGGTTCTTCCTGGCCTGGGCGATGGGCTGGTCCACCAAGGCCCGCGAGGCCGAGGCGATCCGCCGGCTGGCCATCGACCCGCACTCGCCGCCGGAGTTCCGCTGCAACGCGGTCGCTCGCAACATCGACGCCTTCCACGAAGCCTTCGGTGTCACGGAGAACGACGGGATGTGGCTGGCGCCGGAGGATCGCGTCCGGATCTGGTAGCGCGGGAAGGCTTTAGCCGGACGGATATATTGCTGGTATGGCAGCCGTGATGGAAGGTGAGCTGGCCGATCTCAGCTCGTGGGACACGGCCGGCTGTTCGATCGCCCGCGCGCTGGACATCGTCGGTACCCGTTCGGCGGTGCTGATTCTGCGCGAGGCGTACTACGGCACCCGCCGCTTCGACGGTTTCGCCGGCCGCGTCGGGATCACCGACGCGGCCGCCGCCAAGCAACTGCGGAAGCTCACCGAAGCCGGCCTGCTGGAAAAGCGTCGCTATCAGGAAGACGGGCAGCGGGCCAGGGACGAATACGTCCTTACCCAGAAGGGGTTGGACCTGCTGCCGGCGGTCGTCGCTCTCTGGCAGTGGGGTGACGAGTACCTCCAGCCCGGCCCCGCGCCACTCCAGCGCTTCGACACGCGGACCGGCGAGCCGGTACGTGCCGAGCTCCGCGCCGCCGACGGCGCCGAGGTCGACCTCGACCACCTCGGCATCCGCGCCAACAACAAGCCGACCGGCTGACCGCGCTCGACCTCCGCGATCAACCGGCCGACCGGCTCTTTTACTTGTTTGGCTGGGATGGTGTGGTGATGCCGAAGGAGGTCAAGGTTGCGAGTAGGCCGACGGTGGCGATTGCCCACCAGGCCCAGCGGAATGAGTCCAGGCTGTTGGCTGCGCCGGTGGTGAGGGTGCCGAGGATGGCGACCAGCAGCGTGACGCCGAGGACGTAGCCCAGTTGGCGGCTGGTGTTCACGATCGCGCTGCCGGTGGACACCCGCGCAGGCGGCAGGTCGACCGTCGCCTTGGCCAGCAGATTCGGCAGCGCCAACCCGACGCCGACGCCGACCAGCATCCAGCCAGGGAGCAGCTGGCTCCAGTAGTTCACGTCGACCGAAGCGCTGATCGCCATCAGCACCGCACCGAGGCCGACGAACGCGTTGCCGAGGGCAACAAGTTTGCCGGCCGACATGCGCTTGCCCAGCCGCTGGCCCAACGCGGCGACGAAGGGCACCAGGAGCGGGCCTGGCGCGACAGCCAGCCCGGTGATCAGCGCGTCGTACTGCAGACCGGTCTGCAACCGGAGGATGACGCTGGGCAGGACCGCACCGAACGCGATGCAGAACAGCAAGGCCGTCACGTTCGACCAGAAGAAGGATCGAACCCGCAGCAAGGCCGGATCGATGATCGGTACGGGGTGCCTCACCATCCGGATCGCCACCACGAGGAGCGCGGCAACCGTGACGGCGAAGACCAGCAGGGTGGATCGGTCCGTCCACCCCCATTCACCGCCCTTGACCAGCGCCAACGCCAGCCCACCGAACCCGATCGCGATCGCGACGGCACCCAGGACGTCCGGGATTCTGGTGACCGAGCTGTCCTTCGTTTCCGGAAGCAACAGCACCGCTCCCACGATGGCGGCCACGCCCAACGGCACGTTGATCAGGAAGATCCACCCCCACGACACCTTCACCAGCAAGCCGCCGAGTACCGGCCCGATCGCACCGGCGAGGGCGGTCGAGGTGGCCCAGATCTTCACCGCACCGGCGCGACGTTCGGCCGGAAGCGTGGTGAGCAGCAAGCCGAGACTCGTCGGCGTCAACGCCGCGGCGCCGGCCGCCTGGAGCACCCGGAAGGCGACGAGCCACCACAGAGACGGGGCGAAGGCGCAGGCCAGGCTCGCCAGTGAGAACAACGCGACACCGGCGATGAACCCGGCTTTTCGCCCGTGCCGGTCGGCCAGCCGCCCGGCCGGAATGAGCAACGCGGCATAGACGATGGTGTAGCCGTTCAGAACCCAGCTCAGATCCGACAGCTCTGAACCGGAGTAGCTGTCACCAATCGCCGTGAAGGCGACATTGACCACGAAAACATCCAGTAGTGCCATGAACGCCGCTGAGCAGAGCACCAGCAGGATCAGGTTCGAGCGATCCCGCACCGGCGGCGCCTCGCCCAGAGTCTCGGCGGCAGATCCACGCAATTGAGTCATGGTCGACTGGGGGATTGCGCCGGTCGGCCTCACCCCCCGCCCCCTTCCGCTTCCAGCCAGAGTCAGCACTGTTGTGCCGACTCTGGCTGACTATACTTCAGTCAAGTCAGCTAGGAGTCCGTTGTCTCACCTTGCCGGGACGGTGATGAACGGCGGGCCGGGACAGTTGGTCGGCGAAGCGGCCCAGGAGGGCCAGCAAGGAAAGGGCGACGGCGTACACGATGAGCTGGATGACAAGGTGCAGGAGGATCATCCGCTCATCGTCGTCAGGCTCGTTCGCGGCCAACAGTGGCAAGAATGCCCATCTCCGATAGATTGTTGACATGCATCGTGTCGCCGTACTGGCCGTCGACCGGGTGGACAGTCTCGATCTCGCGATCCCGGGTGAGGTGTTCGGGTCCGCGCGGTCCCGGGGCGAGGATCCGGGTACGTCGTACGGAGATCCGCTGTACGACGTGATCGTGTGTGGGGAGCGACCCGGGCTCGTGGTCACCGGCCGCGACGGCCGGGAGCTGTTCAACCTCACCGCTCCCTATGACCTGGCAGAGGCGGTGACCGCCGACACTGTGGTCGTGCCGGGCGCTCGCCTGACCACCGAGCCGCCCGCCGAAGTGCTCGACGTACTGCGGCAGGCGCACGAGCGTGGCGCCCGAATCGCATCGATCTGCAGTGGCGCCTTCATGCTGGCCGCGGCCGGGCTGCTGGACGGACGCCGGGCGACAACGCACTGGACCTCGGCCGGGTACCTGGCTCAGGAGTTCCCGCTGGTCGAGGTCGACGCCAACGTGTTGTTCGTCGACGAGGGCGACGTACTCACGTCAGCAGGAGCGGCAACCGGCCTCGACCTGTGTGTTCACATGGTGCGCAACGATTTCGGAGCGGCGGTCGCGGCCGAGGTCGCCCGCCAGGTGGTGGTCGCGCCGCAACGGGCCGGCGACCAGGCGCAGTTCATCGTCCACCACGAGCCCACGGATGACAGTGGCTCGCTGGAGCCGACGATGCGGTGGATGCGCGACCACCTCGGCGAGCCGTTGACGCTGGCCGACATCGCCCGGCAGGCGGCCGTCAGCCCGCGGAGCCTCAACCGGCGCTTCCACGAACAGACCGGGACGACGCCACTCCAGTGGCTGCTCACCCAACGCGTGCGTCACGCCCAGGAGCTGCTGGAGACCACAGCCCTCTCAATCGAGGAGATCGCCGCCCACTGCGGCTTCGGCACCGCCATCAACCTCCGCCAACACTTCACCCGGCGGGTCCACCTGTCCCCCCAGGCCTACCGTCGAGCCTTCCAACTCCGCTGACCCCGAGCGGCCGCCTCGATGACTCGCTAGGTGACCGATGGCCCGCTCCAGCAGGCCATCGGTCAGCTAAGGGGCCAGCGGCCCAGTGGGTTCGGGTGGTTAGTTGGTCATCCAGTTCTGGACTGCTTCGATTTCCCGGGGCATGGAGCCGGAGAGGTTTTCGGTGCCGTCCGCGGTGACGAGGATGTCGTCTTCGATGCGGATGCCGATGCCGCGGAGGTCCTCGGGGACGGTCAGGTCTTCGGCCTGGAAGTAGAGGCCGGGCTCGACGGTGAGGACGTAGCCGGCCTCGAGGTTGCCCTTGTTGTACTTCTCGTTGCGGGCGGCCGCGCAGTCGTGCACGTCGAGGCCGAGCATGTGGCTGACGCCGTGCAACGTGTAGCGCTGGTAGATGCCGCTGCTCGGGTCGAGGGCCTCGTCGGCGGTGACCGGAAGGAGCTCCATCGCCTCCAGCCCGCGGACCAGTACCTCGATGGATGCTTCGTGGCCGGCGCGGAAGGGAACGCCGGGCTTGAGCGCGGCGATGCCTGCGTTCTGGGCGTCCAGCACCAGTTGGTAGAGCTCGCGCTGGCGCGGGGTGAACTCGCCGTTCACCGGGAGCGTGCGGGTGACGTCCGCGGTGTAGAGGTTGCGGTTCTCGACGCCCATGTCGAGCAGCATCAGCGTGCCGTCGTTCACCGGGCCGTCGTTCTCGATCCAGTGCAGCGTGGTCGCGTGCGGTCCGGCGGCGGCGATCGACGTGTAGCCGACGTCGTTGCCCTCCGCGCGGGCGCGGCGCCAGAAGGTGCCCTCGATCCAGCGTTCGCCGTACTGGCGGACCTTGTCCATGTCGGCCAGGACGTCGGAGAAGCCCCGGTGGGTGATCGCGCACGCCTCGCGCAGCTGCTCGATCTCGAAGGCGTCCTTGACCAGCCGGAGCTCGGACAGGGTGAAGGCGAGCTCGCCGTCGCGGTCGGCGTCGGTCTTGGCGCCGCTCAGCAAGGAGGCGATCGAGCTGTCCTCGCCGCGCCGGACCCGGGTCGGGACGTCGCTCTTCAGGACGTCGGCGAGCGCGTCGACGTGCCGGGTCTCGAGGCCGAACTCCTTGGCGGTCTCGGTCAGCGACGGACGCCGGCCGGCCCACAGTTCGCCGTACATCCGGTCGCGCCAGAACTCCTCGCCCTCGCTGCGGTCCGCGCGGGGCCGGAAGTAGAGCACCGAGTCGTGGCCACTGGTCCCGTTCGGCTCCAGCACCAGGACCGCGTCGGAGGTCTGGTCGCCGACCAGCCAGACGTAGTCGGTGTGCGGGCGGAACGCGTAGTCGGTGTCGTTCGAGCGGACCTTGTAGGTGCCGGCCGGGATCACCAGCCGCTCACCGGGGAACGCCTGCGACAGGGCGTCGCGCCGCTTCGCCGCCCAGGTGCCGACGTCACTGAGAGTGACGTCCTCACGCTCGGTCGGGCCCCAGCCCGAGTTCATGAACTCGCGCAGCTTCTCGTTCGTGGGGCTGTCGTGGGTCGCGGTCTTGGGAGCCTTGTCCGTGCTGTCGCTCATCGTCGAGCCATCCTCATCTCAGCGCGCGGTGTGCAGTTGGTCGCCGCGGAGCGTGCCGCTGTCCGGCAGCACCTCGGCGGGGTCGGAGCCGATCCGGGTGATCGCATTGTGCCCGTCCACGAAGACTACGCTCGGCTCGAAGATCTTGGCCTCCGCGGTGTCGAACAGCCCGTACGCGATCAGGATGACCAGGTCGCCGGGATGGATCAGGTGGGCCGCGGCGCCGTTGATGCCGACGATGCCGGTGTCCCGCGGCCCTTCGATCAGGTAGGTGGTCAGCCGGTTGCCGTTGGTGATGTCGACGATGTCGACCTGTTCACCGGGCAGCAGGTTGGCCGCTTCCATCAAGGTCGCGTCCAGCGTGCAGGACCCGACGTAGTCGAGGTCGGCCTGGGTGACGGTGGCCCGGTGGACCTTGGACTTCATCATCGAGCGCAGCATGGCGCTCATCATCCAGGTCAGCACTGTCACTGTCAGTGGCCACCGTCACCCTGCGGGCCGATCGTTCTCAGCGGTAGGTCAGTTCCGGCTCCGCGGCGGACTCCGGTACGACGTGGTCGAGTTGCCGGCGGAGCTTCTCGCCCTCGATGTCGACGTTCGGCAGCAGCCGGTCCAGCCAGCGGGGCAGCCACCAGGCCGAGCGGCCGAGCAGGGCCATCACCGCGGGCACGATCGTCATCCGGACCACGAAGGCGTCGACCAGGATCGCGAAGGCCAGGCCGAACCCGATCTCGCGGACCAGGATCTCGCTGGACAGGATGAAGCCGGAGAAGACCGCGATCATGATCACCGCGGCCGCCGTCACCACCCGCGACCCGTGCGCGAAACCGTCCACGACGGCGGCGCCCGCGGGGGAGCCGTGTACGTGTTCCTCGCGCATCCGGGTGACCAGGAAGACCTGGTAGTCCATCGCGAGGCCGAACACGATGCCGACCAGGAAGACCGGCAGCATGCTGATGATCGGTCCCGCCTGCCCCTCGATGCCGAACAGCCCGGCGAGCCAGCCCCACTGGAACACCGCGACCACCGCGCCGAACGTGGCGGCCACCGTCAGCAGGAAGCCGAGCGTGGCCTTCAACGGCACCAGGACCGAGCGGAACACGATCATCAGCAGGATGAAGGCCAAGCCGATGATCAACGAGAGATACGGGAGCAGCGCGTCGCCGAGCTTGGCGGAGATGTCGATGTTGAATGCGGTCGCCCCCGTCACCGAGACCTCGGCACCGGCCGCCTCCGGCGTGGACCTGATCGCCTCGACGAGCTCCTTGGTCTCGGGCGCACTCGGGCCGCTCGCCGGGATCACTGTCATCAACGCGGTGTCCCCGGCCGGGTTGAACATCGCCGGAGTCACGACAGCCACATCCGCCAGCCCCCGTACTGCGTTCGCAGTACTCTCCGCGGCGGCCTTCGGGTCAGCTGCCCCGGCGGCGTCGACGACCAGCATCAGTGGTCCGTTGAAGCCCGGGCCGAATCCCTCCGACAACATCTCGTAGGCCCTGCGCTGGGTCGAGTCCACAGCCGCGGAACTGTCGTCCGGCAGCCCGAGCTCCAGGTCGAGGGCGGGGATGGCCAACGCGCCCAGCCCGATGACGCTCACCAGCAACACGGCGATCGGTCGCCGGGTGACGAAGCCCGCCCAGCGGCGGCCCATGGTCGGCTTGTCCGCCGCCTCCGGGTCGCCGCCGCGCAGACCGGGGATGCGGCCACCGAGGACGCGACGTCCGGCCATGCCCAGCAGGGCCGGCAGCAGAGTGAGAGCGATGGCAACGGCGATGGCGACTGTGAACGCTGCTCCCAGACCCATCTCGGTCAGGAAGGGGATACCGACGACGAACAGCCCGGCGAGCGCGATCACCACGGTCAGTCCGGCGAACACCACGGCGGAGCCGGCCGTGCCGACCGCCCGGCCGACGGCTTCCTCCGGTTCCAGTCCGTTGCTCAACTCGTGCCGGTACCGGGACATGATGAACAGCGCATAGTCGATCGACACCGCAAGACCGATCATGAAGGCCAGGACCGTCGTCCCCTCGCCGATGTCGATGAACCCGGTCGCCGCCGTGATCAGGGACGCGCCGATGCCGATCCCGATGAGTGCCGAGAGCAACGGCAGACCGGCCGCGATCAGCGAGCCGAACGTGATCAGCAGGACCACGGCGGCCACGCCGATGCCGATCACCTCGGTCAGGCTCTGCTCGTCCTGGACCTGCATCGCGTCACCGCCGTACTCGACCGTCAGGCCGCTTGCACGAGCGGGCTCGACCGCGGAGGCAACCGCCTCCTTGGCCTCGGGCGTCACTTCCTGAGCGGGCACCTGGTAGGCGACCTGCGCGTAGCCGACCCTCCCGTCGGGCGAGATCGCCTTGGCAGTAAAGGGATCCACGACTCGCTCGACCTGGGGAGCGGTGGCCAGCCGCGCGAGCGTGCTCCGCACGGTCGCGGTGTTGGCCGGATCGCTGAGCTTTTGCCCTGGCGGCGCCTCGAAGACGATCCGGGCGGTTCCGGCATCCGCACCGGCCTGCGGGAACCGCTCGTCGAGCAGATCGACCGCCCGCTGCGACTCGGTGCCGGGGATGGAGAAGCCCGTGGCGGTCGGCCCGGACAACGTGGTGGCGCCCGCGATGCCCGCGGCGAGCAGCGCCAGCCAGACGAACACCACGAGCTTGCGCCGGCGGAACGCGAACCGGCCGAGCCGGTAGAGATAGGTAGCCATGCCGACGATCGTTCCGCCGGCACCCCGTAGTCCGCGTCCATCAGGTGTGGGCTTCTCGCCGTACTGCGGATGCCGTACGAGCTACTGCAGTGGTTGTACTCCGCTGCGGACCAGCCCGGTGCGATAAGCGATCACGACGAGTTGCGCGCGGTCGCGGGCGTCGAGTTTCACCATCGCCCGGTTCACATGCGTCTTGGCGGTCAGCGGCGAAACCACCAACCGCTCGGCGATCTCGTCGTTGGACAGCCCGAGCGCGACCAGCCCGACCACTTCGCGCTCCCGGTCGGTCAGCACCTCCAGCAGTGCAGGGGCGGCCAACTGCTCCAGCTCAGGTTGGGCGAGGAAGCGATTCATCAACCCCCGGACGGCTTTCGGCGACAGCAACGCGTCTCCCCGCGCGACCACCTGGATCGCGTTGATCAGCTCGTCCGGCTCGACGCTCTTGCCGAGGAAGCCGCTGGCACCGGCCCGGATCGCCTCGAAGACATACTCGTCCACCTCGAAGGTGGTCAGGATCAGCACCTTCACCCCGGCCAGCGACTCGTCCGCGGTGATCTGCCGGGTGGCCTCCAGGCCGTCGACGTCGGGCATCCGGATGTCCATCAGCACCACGTCGGCACGCTCGCTGCGGGCCCGCTCGACCGCCTCCCGGCCGTTCGCCGCCTCAGCAACGACCTCTAGACCCGGTGCTGAGTTCACCAGTACTCGGAACCCGCTGCGGATCAGCGTCTGGTCGTCGGCCAGCAGTACCCGGATCGTCACGTGTGGCTCCACCAGTCTCCAAAGGAAGTACGGCCCGGACGCGGAAACCCCCGGCGGGCAACGGTCCTGCCGTCAGTTCGCCGCCGACAGCGGTCACTCGCTCGCGCATCCCCAGCAGCCCGTGGCCGGCGCCGACCGGATCCACCGAGGTGGTCCGGTACGGCGTCTCCGGGTGGCCGCCGTCATCGGTGATCTCGACCGTGAGAGAGCCGGGCTCGTGCTCGATGCGGATCCGGACTGCAGCGCCGGGAGCGTGTTTCACCACGTTGGTCAGGGATTCCTGCAGGATCCGGTACGTCGTCAGCTCGATCACGTCCGGCAGTTGCAGCGACACCGGTGGCTGCCAGTCGACCACCAGCCCGGCCGCGGTGGAGGACTCGATCAGCGCACCGATCTCTTGCAGGGAAGGCGTCGGCGTGGTCGGCAGCGAGCCCAAGCCGGAGCGACGCAGTACGCCGAGAAGCACGGTCAGCTCCTGCAGCACCGTCCGGCCGCCCTCGCGGACCAGCAGGAGCGCGCGGTCGGCCTCGTCGGGCTGCTCGCGGAGCAGGTGCGAGGCGACGCCGGCCTGCACGTTCATCAAGGCGATGTGATGGGCGATCACGTCGTGCAACTCGTGCGCGATCCGCAACCGCTCCTCGATCACCCGCCGCTCGGCCTCCTCTTCGCGGGTCTGCTCGGCGCGCCGGACGCGCTCCTCCAGTTCGTGCAGGTAGGCACGGCGGTAGCGCACCGCCTCGCCGATGGCGCCGGCGAACAGGACGAAGATCGCGACCGGGAGGTTCTCCAGCAGGTCGCCGTCGACGAACAGCGTGGTCGTGCCGACCATCGCCACGACGGCCACGCCGACCGCGATCGAGCGGGTGCGCCGGTCCTTGTGAGTCACCACGGTGTAGATCGCGCACGCCAGCGGGAGGACGATCGGGCTCTTGACCTGGACGCTGGCCGTATAGGCGATCGCTGCCAGCGAGGTGAGGACCAAGACGGTGAGCGGGGCCTGCCGACGGAAGGCGAGCGGCAGGCAGGCGAGCAGGATCAGGAGGGTGCCGGTGACGGTCAGCTCGATCTGGGGATCGCCGTGCTTCGCGCCCGGGCGCAGCAGGTTGATCGCGAGCACAGTGAGCACGATGGCGTGATCGCACGCCACCGGATGCACTTTGAACCCCGCGAACCGCGGGCTTGCCGCCATTCCCTCACTCTACGTGTGCACGGCCGGCGGACGCGTCGTCCGCCGGCCGTATCCAGCCAGTACTACGTACGCAGTACGACCGTCACTCCACCGGCGAGATCCGGTCGGTCCTGACCACCTTCGCCTTCCCCGGCGTGGGCATCGGCAGCGCATGGCCCGGCACCGAGGTGTCCGCCTTGGGCAGCTCGCCGGTCAGCAGGTACTTCGTACCGATCGCGTTCGCGGCCGGGTTGACCGCGGCCCGCGAGTTGGCGAAGACACAGTGCTTGCCCGAGTCCCGCTCAGTCACCAGAACCGATGTGGGCAGCGCGGCGTGCAACTTCAGCGCACCCTCGTACGGCGTCGCCGGATCGCCGATCGTGTTGTACATCAGGATGCCCGGCAGGTCCTCGCCGGTGATCTCCGGACGGCCCTTGGTCGCGACCGGCCAGCTGTGGCACGCGCTGGTGAAGACGTTGTACCAGGCGAACTGCGACGTCTTGGCGACCTGGGCGGTATCGCGTTCCCAGGTGGCCCGGTCGCGCGGCCAGACGGAGTCGGAGCAGACCACCGCGTTGAAGACGGCCAGCGCCTGTTCGGCGTCCGGTGCGAGGTACGGCGCGGCGAACTCGGCGAGCGGACCGTCGTCCCCGCCGACGGCGTACGCGCTGATCGCCTGGGCGAACGGGGTCCAGTTGGATTCGGAGTACATCATCCCGAGGGCGGTGCTGAGCAGTTCGCTGCCGCCGGTGGCGCCGCGGGGCGACGTACGGAAGTCGGTGAGGGTCCTGTTCCAGTTGGCCTGGACGGCGGCGAAGGTCTTGCCGAGGTGGAAGACGTTGTCGTACCGCGCGATCCAGCCGAGGTAGCTGTCGAACCGCTTCTGCATCGCGGCGGCCTGGTTGAGAGACGCCCGGTACCAAACGTCCTGCGGAGTCGGGTCGATGTTGCCGTCGAGAATCATCCGGCCCACGTTGTGCGGGTAGAGCTTCCCGTACACGGCGCCAAGGTAGGTGCCGTACGAGAAGCCGACGTAGTTGAGCTTGGCGTCCCCGAGGGCTCCACGGAGACGGTCGAGATCGCGGGCGACGTTCTCGGTGCCCAGATGCGGCAGCAGCGCACCGGACTTGGCCGCGCAACCGTCCGCATAGCCGGCCCAGATCTTCCAGAGCTCGTCTCGCTTGGCAGGGAGGTCAGGATCCGGCTGCGGTGGAGTGAAGTAGTCCGGTTCCGCGCAGCTGATGGGGGAGCTGTGTTCGACCCCACGAGGGTCGAACCCGATCACGTCGTAGGCGTCCAGTACTGCGGGTTCGAGGCGGGTGAAGCCGGTCGCGTCGGGCTTGGTGAGAGTGCCGGCGTAGCTGGCCCCGCCGCCACCAGGGCCGCCGGGGTTGAGCACCAGGGAGCCGAGCCGCTTGGCCGGGTCCTTGGCCGCGTGCTTGGTCACCAGCAGGGAGATGGTGGCGCCGAACGGCCGGGTGTAGTCCACCGGCACTGACAGGTTGGCACAGGTCAGCGCGGGGAAGGACTGCGCGATGTCGGTGGGGCAGGCGCCGAACACGAGCGAAGCGCTGGAAGAAGTTGCGGCTGCCGGTACGGCGAGTGCCGGGGCAGCGGGAGCGGTGAGAGCGAGGGTTGCAGCGGCGGCGAGCGCCAAGCGGAAACGCATCTGCGGAGTGCCTCCTACATAGCGGAAGGGACTCTCCGGAAGCTAGCCGCGCGATGATTCACCGGGACAGCTTTTCGAGGCCGCTCGAACCGTCAGAGCAGTTCGCGGAGGGCGGCGACCCGGTCGGGGGCGCCCTTCAGCTGGGCTCCGCGCGATAGCAGCACCAGTTGGCCGCTGTTGTTGCGGGAGGCGACGCGGGCCTGTTCGTAGAGCAACTCGACCTCGAGAGCCACCGCCTTCACGGCGTACTCCGCGGGGTTGTTCCAGCGGAAACCGAACTGCTGGCGGATGGACTTGACCACCCGCATCGACTGGGCCTGCCCGCCGAGCCCGGTGCTCTCGAAGGTCGGTCCGAAAGCCTCGGCGGCAATCACGACGATGTCCGCGGCGAGCAGCTTCTCGACGTCCTCGGGCGTGCTTTTCAAGAGTCTGCTCCGGTGGCTTGGACGGCGAGTGCGCGGAGTGCTTCGTAGCGGGGGCGGAGGAGGGTGATGCGCTCGACCTCGGCGGGGACCGGCTCAAGATGTTCTCCGCCGGGCACTGGCGACAGGTTCAGGGCGACCGCGGCGGCACCGCGCGCGCCGACCTCGGCTTCCGAGCAGACGTCGGTCGGGCGGTCGAAGGTCGCGGTCAGGCAGCGGCGCCACCACGCGGACGCGTCGATGCCGCCACCACCCAGGACGACCTGCAGCGGCCGCCCGAAGAGCGCGTCGAGCATCCGCAGGCCGCGGTCGATCTCCAGCGAGGCGCCTTGCAGCGAAGCGGCCAACAGGTCGGCGGCGGTGTCGTCGAACGACAGTCCGAAGTACACACCGGAACCACTCGGTACGACGTGTGGCGGCCGCGTCCCGGCCTGGAACGGGATCGCGATCACGCGCGAAGAGCCGATCTCCACACCGGTGGGCTCGGGGGCGTCGAGCCGCAGTACGCCGGTCAGCCACGCATGCAGGTTTCCCGCCGCCGAGAAGGCCATCCCGGTCACGGCGTGCCGATCGTCGACGCGGTAACGCCACAGCTCCCACGGCAACTCCGGCGCGCCCTCGATCGGGTGGACGACGCGCACGGCGGCCGACGTACCGACTGTGACGGCTGCCGTGGTCTCGTCGTACGCGCCGGTGCCGACGTTGGACGCGGCGCCGTCACCGGTGGGCGGATGAACCGGTACGCCGACCAGCCCCGGCCAGCGTCTCGCGTACTCGGCCGACAGCTTGCCGGTCCAGCCGGTCGGCACGATCGGAGGTAGTTGGGCGGCCGAAACACCTGCCACGGTCAGTGCTTCCTCGTCGTACACGCCTTTGGCGAGGTCGAGTGTGCCGGTGCCCGACGCGATGGACACCGAGGTGACCCGCTCGCCGGTCAGCCGCTCGAGGACGAGATCGGGGAGTCCGGCGTACGACGAAGGTGTGGTGATCGACCGGAGCCAGGGGATGCGCCGGGTCCAGTACAAGCGGTGCAACCAGGATCCGGTCCGGGCGTGGAAGGCGTGCTCGTCGAAGGCCGGGTCGAGCGTCGGGGCGACCGAGCGGGTGTCGACCCACGGGACCACCGGGGTGAGCGGAACGCCTCTGTTGTCCAGGGCAACAATCGAGTGCCACTGCGAGGAGATCACGATCGCGGTGAGGCCGACCAGGTGGCCGTTCTGCTCGAGCTCGTCGAGACAGCCGAGCAGCCCCTCGACGTACCCGTGCAGGTCGAGCGTCGCCTCACCCGCAGCCCCGTAAAGCGGCAACACCTTGTGCCGAGCCAACGCCCCGGCTACCGGCGAAGCATCCGCCGAAAGCACCAGCGCACGAGCAGAAGACGTCCCAAGGTCAAGGGCAAGAATCCGCCCGCCAACGGCATCAATCCTCTGCATGCAACGCCTTCAGGAAAGAGGCTGCCCACACATTCACGTCGTGGGCGGCCAGGTGCTTGCGCATCGCCTTCATCCGGCGGCCGAGCTGGCGGTCGTCGGTGTTCATCGCGTCGACGATGGTGTCCTTCATGCCGTTGATGTCGTGCGGGTTCACCAGGAACGCCTGCCGGAACTCGTCGGCCGCGCCGGCGAACTCGCTCAGCACCAGCGCGCCGGTGTCGTCGTACCGGCAGGCGACGTACTCCTTCGCGACCAGGTTCATCCCGTCCCGCAGCGGCGTCACCACCGCGACGTCGGCGGCCCGGAACAGCGCGGCCATCTCGGTGCGCGAGTACGACGTGTGCAGGTAGTTGATCGCGGGCGTGCCGATCCGGCCGTGCTCACCGTTGATCCGGCCGACCAGCAGCTCGATCTCGTCACGCAGGACCCGGTACTGCTCGACCCGCTCGCGCGACGGCGTGGCCACCTGGATGAAGACGGCGTCGTCCACCGAGACGCGCTTCTCGTCCAGGAGTTCACCGAAGGCGCGCAGCCGCTGCCGGATGCCCTTGGTGTAGTCGAGCCGGTCGACGCCGAGCAGGATGTGCGCGGGGTTGCCGACCTCCTCGCGCATCTCGGCGGCGCGGGCCAGCGTCTCCGGCTGGCGGGCGATCTGCTCCAGCTCGCCGACGTCGATCGAGATCGGGAACGCCTTGGCGCGCACGATCCGGTCGTCGGGCAGGTGGATCCGGTCGCCCCGGGTGCGCAGTCCCATCCGGTTGCGCGCGAGCCGGGCGAAGTTCGAGGCGGCTCCCGGCCGCTGGAAGCCGACCAGGTCGGCGCCCATCAGCCCGTCGAGGATCTGCCGGCGCCACGGCATCTGCGCGAACAGCTCGGTGGGCGGGAACGGGATGTGCAGGAAGAAGCCGATCCGTACGTCGGGACGCAGCCGGCGCAGCATCGCCGGGACCAACTGCAACTGGTAGTCGTGCACCCAGACCACCGCGTTGTCGTCAGCCGCTTCGGCGGCCGCCTCGGCGAACCGCCGGTTCACCGCGACGTAGGACTCCCACCACTCGCGGTGGAACTCCGGCGCCACGATCACGTCGTGGTAGAGCGGCCAGAGCGTCGCGTTGGAGAAGCCCTCGTAGTACAGCTTGATGTCCTCGGTGGACAGCGTCACCGGGACCAGGTGCATGCCGCCCTCGTCGAACGGGTCCAGCTTCTCGTCGGCGCCACCGGTCCAGCCGATCCAGGCGCCCTGGTGCCGCTGCATGACGGGCGCCAGGGCGGTCACCAGACCACCGGGGCTGCGCCGCCAGGCCGTCGTACCGTCGGGCATCTCGATTCGATCGACCGGCAACCGGTTGGCCACCACTACGAAGGAACTGCGTCCGCTCGGCATCAGTTGTTATCCACCCAGGTCTTCGTCGTCGCCGGGGTAGCTGACCCCGATCTGTCTACGCGTCTCGTCGAGCAGTTCGAGGATCTCGATCGTGGCGGCATGCGGGAGGGCGGGGCATTCCACCAGCCCGGCGCGCAGCGCCTGCATCACCTCGGCTGCTTCGTAGTGGTACCCAAGCCCATGCGCCGTGGCCTGACCGGGGTGGTGGGGCGGGGAAGGAATCGGCACTGCGATCCGCTCCTGGCCGGACGCCGTACTGCGCACGTAGTACTCGGGGTGGTGAAAGCGGGACGGGAGCAACAAACTGCCCTCGGGCCCGCTGACGGAAGCGGTGAACGGGTTCTGCGAGCGGAGCCCACAGGTGAGGGCCGCGACGGCGCCGGAGTCGTACCGCCAGGCCATCGCGACGTTGAGATCGACGCCGTCGTCATTGAGCGAGCCGACGGCCTTCACCTCGGCGGGCTTGCCCAGGGCCATGTGCACGAACGTCATCGGGTAGATGCCGCCGTCCATCAGTGAGCCGCCGCCCAGCGCGTGGTCGAGCAGGCGGGCCGGCGGGTTGGGCTTGTAGAAGCCGAAGTCCGCGAGCGCCTCCATCGGCTCCCCGATGACGCCGGTCTCCAGATCGGCGAAGAACGCCTTCACGACGGGGTTCGTGCGCATCCACATCGCTTCGGCGAAGAGCGTGTTGTTCTCGACCGCCACGGCGACCAGGTCGCGCGCCTGTTTCGCGGTCAGCGTGACCGGCTTCTCGCAGAGCACCGCGATCTTGGCCTGCAGAGCGGCTCGCGCGACCGCGTAGTGCTGCGGGTGCGGAGTACCGATGTAGAGGACGTCGACCACGCCGTCGTCGAGCAGCCGGCGATAGTCGTCGTAGCGGTGCTCGATGCCGAACTCGTCGGCGAACTTGTGCGCGTTCTCCAGCGACCGCGAGGCGACAGCCGTCACCACGGCCTCGTCGCCAAGCAGGGCGAGGTCCTTGGTGAAGGAGGTGGAGATGTTGCCAGTAGCAACGATTCCCCAGCGGACGCGATCTATACCCACTGTCTGAACTCCGGGGTCGGGAACGGGCCGTGAGCCTTGATTCTCGCCGTTTCGAACGCGTGCGCCAAGCGAATGAGGGTGGCATCACTGCGACCGGTGCCGCTGAAGGTGATCCCGACCGGCAATCCCTCGACCAGACCCGACGGTACGGCGATCAGCGGGTAGCCGGCCAGCGCGGCATGCGTCGACGAGCTGCCGAGCACGTGATCGCCGTTGACCAGGTCGATCGCCCAGGCCGGTGAGTACGCCGGCGTGACCAGGGCGTCGAGCTGGTGGTCGCGGAGCAGGTTGTCGATACCGTCGCGACCGGCCCGCAACGCGGACAGCCGGGCGGCCACGTAGACCGCCGAGTCGAGTCCGTCGGTCCGCTCGGAGCGCTCGAAGAGCTCCTGGCCGAAGTACCGGAGCTCGACGTCGGCATGGGCCTTGTTGAAGGCAATCACGTCCGCAAGGCTGCGCGGGCCGCCCGGGCGCCGGGTCGCCAGGTATGCGGCGAGATCGACCTTCATCTCGTACTCGAGGACTGCCAACTGGTCCTCTTCACTACCCGGCGACGGCAGCGACAGCGGGTCGACGATGGTCGCCCCCGCCCTGGACAACAACGCCAGCGCCTCTTCGGTCACCTGGTCGAGGGGCTTCGAATACCCCCACAAAGGCCCCCGCGGTACTCCGATGCGAACGCCGGTGAGGTCGTCCCCCTCGCAGCTTGCCTCGTAGTCCGTGCCCCCGCCGGTCATCACGGCGAGCAGCGCGGCGGCCTGCCGAACCGTCTTGGTCATCGGCCCGGCGGTGTCCTGCGAATGACTGAGCGGGACGATGCCCTGCTGGGGAATCAGGCCGACGGTCGGTTTGAGCCCGACGATGCCGTTGAGTGCGGCCGGGCAGACGATCGAGCCGTTGGTTTCCGTCCCGATCGAAAGGTCGGCGAGTCCGGCGGCGACGGCCGCGCCCGACCCGCTGGACGAGCCGCCGGCGGAACGATTGAGGGCGTACGGGTTGCGGGTGAGCCCGCCGTACGCGCTCCAGCCGGACGACGAGGAGGAGCCGCGGAAGTTGGCCCACTCGCTCAGGTTGGTCTTGCCCAGGATGATGCAGCCCGCCTCCCGCAGGCGGCGTACGAGTGGGGCGTCGTGCGGTGGAGGCGGCTGGTCCGCCAGCGCCAGTGAGCCGGCCGTGGTCGGCAGGTCGAAGGTGTCGATGTTGTCCTTCACCAGCACCGGCAGGCCGTGCAGTGGACCGCGCACCCGGCCGTCGTCACGCTCCGTGTCGAGGCGGGCGGCTTCGGTCAGAGCGGCCGGATTCGGGGTGCAGACAGCGTTCACCAGAGGGTTCAGCTCGGCGTACCGGTTCTGCAGCTCCTCGACCGTCGCGACGGCGGTTCGCGGGCCGGGCGACACGTCGCCGGGGCCCTGTCGAGTTGAGCTCACACCGTCGATCCTGCCAGAGTTGAGCCCGCCCGGCCGTCTGCCTGGTGTCTCGTGGGACGCTACCCACGACACACGCTGGGTACCTGCGCGGTGAATGACATTGCTGTGTTTCACCGCGTAGGGTGGAACGCGGACGGACGATCACCGACCGCACGGGAGTCACCAGCAGATGGACAGCGCCAACGCCAGCTCTTCCGGCCCCGCCGAAGCAGCCCAGCCGGCCGTCGCTGGGTTGTCCGACCGGGACGGTGCCATCCTCGGCTTCGAGCGGCACTGGTGGAAGTACGCCGGTGCCAAGGAGCAGGCGATCCGGGACCAGTTCCAGATGTCGGCCACCCGCTACTACCAGGTGCTCAACGCCCTGATCGACCGGCCCGAGGCTCTCGCCCACGACCCTCTCCTGGTGAAGCGGCTGCGCCGGCTGCGCGCCGCCCGCCAGCGAGCCCGATCCGCCCGCCGCCTGGGCATCGAGGTCTGAACCTTGAACCGCTCTCAGGACGAAAAGGGCCAGGTCCTCTCGTCCCTCGTTGCCGTGCTCGCCGTCGTCGCGATCGTCGGCGGCCTGCTGGTGCTGTTCGGCACCCGCGGTAACGACAGCGTGGCCGACCAGACCAAGCCCACCGAGAAGTCGTCACCGAAGGCCACGCCGCCGACCAGTGCGGGGAAGCCGTCGGCGACAGCGCCGACCAACGGGCCGACGCCTGGGCCGAGCAGTGCGCCGACGTCGCCCGCGCCGACGCCTGAGGCACCGACCAGCGCACCGAGCAGTGCGCCGACTGCCGAGCCGTCCGGTGAGCCTTCGGGTAAGCCGACCGCACCGCCGACCGCACCGGCATCGATCCCAGCCTCCGAGCGCCCGGCAGTCGAGGTGTACAACAACACCGCCCGCAAGGGCCTGGCCGAGGAAGTCGCGATCCGGGCCCGGCAGAGCGGCTGGATCGTCACCGGCAAGGACAACTGGCACGGCAAGATCGTCACCAGCACGGTGTACTTCCCGGCCGGTATGCAGGCCGAGGCCAACCAGCTGGCCAGGGACATCGGCGTCGGCCGGACCAAGGAAGCCCTGCCGAACATGAAGAAGGACCGCCTCAGCGTCATCCTGACCACGGACTACGCCGGATGAGCATCCCCGAACTCGCGACTGCCGCCGGGCGGGAGGGCTGGGAAGCGATCGTCGCGGACCCGGCCGGGGCGGTGATCGCCTCGGACTTCGACGGCGTGCTCTCGCCACTGGTCGAAGATCCGTCGATGTCCCGCGCGGTCGACGGCGCTCTGGACGCGCTGGCCCGGCTGGCGCGCTCGGTGAAGCAGGTGGCGATCGTGACCGGCCGGCCCGCACTGGTCGCCACAGAGCTCGCTGGGGTCACGGGCCATCCAGGGCTCGGTGGGCTCGTAGTACTGGGCCACTACGGGCTTGAGCGGTGGGAGGCGTCGACTGGCGCCGTCACCAGCGACCCGGTGCCTGCTGGCGTTGCTGTCGCTCGGGAGAAGCTGCCAGGGCTGCTGCACGAGGTGGGCCTGCCGGACGCGTTCGTAGAGGACAAGGGCAGCTCCCTGGCAGTCCACACCCGCCGGCTGCCCGAACCGGTGCCTGCTCTGGAGACACTGCGCCAGCCGCTGAAAGACCTCGCCGAGTCGGTAGACCTCCGCCTGGAGCCAGGCAACCTGGTGCTCGAGCTCCGCCCACCCGGTATCGACAAGGGCGTCGCCATGCGCCGCCTGATCGCCAGCACTGACGCCCGATCTGTCCTGTACGCCGGTGACGACCTGGGCGACCTGGCCGCCTTCCAAGCGCTCGACGCGTTGCGGGCTGACGGCCTGTACGCAGTACTGGTTGCTGCTCGTTCCTCGGGTGCTACTGCACTCACTGACGCTGCCGACATCGTCGTGGACGACCCAGCAGGCGTAGTCACCGTCCTCACGGCCCTTTCGGACGCGATCGCAGCCCGCTGAACGTCTGGTTCAGCGTCAGGGCGAAGGGCTGCGGCGGTTTCTCGTCGTAGTTGCCGTCCTTGAGGTTGGCGAGCCGTTCGAACGGGTTGCGGGAGGCCGGGCAGCCGGTCCGCAGCCAGGACCAGGCGGCGCCGACGAGGTACAACGGAAGCAGGGGAAGGCCGACCAGGCAGAAGTACTGCCACGAGTGCCGTTCCTCGTGCTGGACCAGCCCCGGCCGCTCGTCGAAGTACGCGCGATCGTGCTTGCTCAGCACCAGATTGCCGATCGTGAATGCCCCCGCTACCGGAAAGCGCAACCTGTACCCGGTCGCATAGACCAGCCCTCGCGGCCCTCGACTGAACCTTGCCCGCCCGATCAGCCCGACGAGGAACCCGAAGAGCGTCGACAGGTTCAGCACGTTCCCCACCAGCTTCACCGCCTGCCACCCCGACATGGCCCACCTCCCACGCCCAGTATCAGCCGCACGACCCCGGCAGTCACCGGCCCGACGGACCGTTGTCGGTGGGGTGGGTCAGACTGACGGGTGTGAGTTCTGTGGTTCGGCGGTGGCGACCTGGTCGGGTGGCGGATCCGCACACGGTGATCGGTGGCTTGCGGAAGGGGCCTGGCGACCCGGCGTACGTGTTCGAGACGGGGCGGCGGACGGTGTGGCGGGCTACTCGTACGCCGGACGGGCCCGTACTGCTGCGTTTGACGCCGTACTCCGCGTTGGGTGAGGTCGAGGCCGAGGCGTGGGGGCCGGGTTCTGGGTGGGCGCTGGATGGCGTGCCTGAGCTGTTGGGGGAGGCCGACAGCTGGGACGGGTTCGAGCCGTTGGCGGAGCATCGGGCGCTGGTCGACGCGGCTCGGCGGTTCTCGTACTTCCGGGTGCCGCGGACGCGAGCGGTTTTCGAGGCGATGGCTGCTGCTGGGATCGAGCAGGTGGTGACCGGCAAGGAGGCGTTCGCGGGGTGGCGGATGCTGTTGCGCGAGTACGGCGAACCGGCGCCCGGGCCAGGGTCGCCGGACGGGCGGAAGATGATGGTGCCGCCCGCACCGGAGGAGTGGCGGCTGATTCCGTCGTGGCAGTGGTTGCGGGCGGGCGTCGAGGGGCGACGGTCGCGGGTGGTGATCACGGCGGCGACCCGGGCTGCCGCGTTGGAGCGGACGCTGGAGCTGAGCGACGGCGCCGAGGTCGAGCGGCGGTTGCGGTCGCTGCCTGGTGTGGGCGTGTGGACGGCTGCGGAGGTCCGGCAGCGCGCTCACGGTGATGCCGATGCGTTCTCCTTCGCGGACTATCACGTCTCGCGCAGCGTCTCCTATGCGCTCACCGGCGAGGAACTGGACGACGATGGTTGCGCCGAGGTCATCGAGCCCTACCGAGGTCACCGCTTCCGGGTCCAGGCCCTCCTGGGCCTCGCCGGCATCAGCCACCCTCGCTATGGCCCCCGCAAGTCCCTCCCGACCCACACTCCCGGCGCCACCCACCGCCTTCGCTAGCCGGTCGCTGACGGTTCTGATCGAAGTGTCGGATAGAGGACACAACCTGTCCTCTATCCGAGTGCAAACTGAGGTCATGACGCAGATTCCCGGTGGTAAGTCGACAGTCACTCCGTACGTCGTGGTGAAGGGTGTGGCCCAGTTCCTCGAGTTCGTCGAACAGACCTTTCAGGTGAAGCCCTCGCTGGTGGTGCCGAATCAGGACGGCAGCATCGGGCATGCCGAGATCACGGTGGGCCAGTCGGTGCTGATGGCCTTCGACGCGCAGCCGGACTGGCCGGACACGCCGGCCTTTCTCAGCGTGTACATCGACGACGTGGACCAGGTGTTCGCGCGGGCGCTCGAGGCCGGCGCGACGGTCGTGACCGAGATGACGGAGTCGAAGGTCACCGGCGATCGTGGCTGCCGGGTGAAGGACCCGGTGGGCAACGTGTGGTGGCTGCAGACGCACTTGTACGACGTCGATCCGAGCATGCTGAGCGAGGCGTTCTCGGACCCGGTGGAGCTGGCGAGGATGCAGATGGCGATCCAGACGTTCGCCACGGAGATGCAGAGCCGCGTCAGCCGCTGAAGTGGAGTTGCCGGCCCAGCGGTGGAAAGAGCGCGATCTGGGCACTGGGCCGGCAATGACAATTGACGGGGACGGCCTGTACCTGGTGGCCGGCATTGCTCTTCTGGTCGGCGCCGTCCTGCCGCGGCTGCTGCGCCGGTACGCGGTGTCGGCGCCGATCGCCTTCCTCAGTGCGGGTTTGCTCCTGGGCGCGTTCGTCGACCGGAGCCGGCTGAGTCCGATCACGGAACCCGAGTTGACCGAGCATCTCGCCGAACTGACGCTCCTGCTCTCGTTGATGGGCGTCGGTCTGGCCATCGACCGGCCGATCGGGTGGAGGCGATGGAGCGCGACCTGGCGCCTTCTCCTCGTCGCGTTGCCGGCCTGTATCGCCGCCGTCGCCGGTGTCGGCTGGCTGCTCGGACTGGCGCCCGCCACGGCTTTGCTGGTCGGCGCGGTGCTGGCGCCCACCGATCCGGTGCTCGCGTCCGACGTACAGGTGCAGGGGCCTTCGACCGGTGCGGGCGCGGAGCCTGAGGAGGACGACGAGATCCGGCTCGCGCTCACCTCGGAGGCGGGCCTGAACGACGGGCTCGCCTTCCCCTTCGTGTACGCCGCGATCTTCGCCGCCACCAAAGGCACGGTCGGGGGCTGGGGACTCGAGTGGATCGCCTGGCACCTGATCGGCAAGATGGTGATCGGTGTGGCCGTCGGAGTCGGGGCCGGCTGGTTGCTCGGGAAGATGGCCTTCGCGGCGCCGTTGCCGACCCTGCGGCTGTCGAACTTTCGCGAACCGGTGATGGCTCTGGCCATGACGCTGGGCGTCTACGGTCTCGCGGAAGTGCTGCACGGCTACGGCTTCGTCGCCGTTTTCGTTGCCGCGTTGACGATCCGGGCAGCCGAGCGCAGCCACGACTTTCACGGCGAACTGCACGGGTTCTTGGAGCAACTCGAGCACATCTTCACGTGGGGGATTCTGCTCCTGCTCGGAGTGGCCATCACCGGAGGACTGCTGACACCGCTGACCTGGGGAGGGGCCGCGATCGGGCTCCTGCTGGTGCTGGTGGTCCGGCCCTTGGTCGCTTGGTTCTCCCTGGCCGGTACTCGGCTGCGGCAGTCGGAGCGATGGGTGACAGCCGCCTTCGGCGTACGGGGTGTGGGCTCGGTTTTCTATCTGGCTTATGCGGGGTCCGAATTCAGTGCGGATCTGCCGTGGTTGTGGGCGACGGTCGGGTTCTGTATCGCGCTGAGTGTGCTTGTTCACGGCGTCGCAGCGACTCCGATGATGCGGATGGTCGAGCGGCGCCGCGAGGGTTGAGCGCCCGGGCCGGAGGTTCGGCGCCGTGCCGGACCGCTCCGGCGGCGGCGATCCCGGCGGCGAAATCCTTCAGTTTCTCGAACATGGCTCCATCCTGCGAGTTCTGCTGCCGTCACAGAAGTGGCGCAGCTGACCACGATCGCTAAGATTTCGACACATGGTCGGGAAGAAGCAGGTGGAGCTGGTCCGGCCGACGGTGTCCGTGCTCGCCTACGACGGGATGACCGGGTTCGAGGCCGGCATTGTGATGGAGGTGTTCGGGTTCGTCTGGCCGGACCTCGACCAGCCCTGGTACGAGCTGAAGGTCTGCACCGAGACGCCGGAGCCGATCCGGGTGATCGGTGGCGCGACGATGAGCAGCCCGCACGGGCTGGCGGAGTTCGCCGCGGCCGACACGGTCGTCATCCCCAGCGTCGCCGATCCGCGCGGGCCGACGTCACCGCAACTCATCGAGGCGCTGCAGCACGCTCATACTCGCGGTGCTCGCATCGTGTCGATCTGCTCAGGCGCCTTCGCACTCGCCGCCGCCGGGCTGCTGGACGGCCGTCGCGCAACCACGCACTGGCGGTACGCCGAACTGCTGCGCGAGCTCCACCCTGCTGTCCTGGTGGACCCGGAGCCGCTCTACACCGACGAGGGTGACGTGCTCACGAGCGCGGGTTGCGCTGCCGGGCTCGACCTCGCGATGCATCTGGTCCGGAAGGATTTCGGCGCAGCCGTCGCCAACGCGGTTGCTCGCCGACTCGTGATTCAGCCGTATCGGGCCGGTGGCCAAGCGCAGTACATCGAGTCGCCGCTGCCGCCGGAGCCGGACGACTCGCCGGTCGCTCGGAGTCTCGGGTGGGCGTTGGAGCACTTGGCCGAGCCCATCGGCGTACCGGATCTGGCGCGGGAAGCCGGGCTGTCACCACGGACCTATCTGCGGCATTTCGTTCGAGCGACCGGTACGACGCCGGCCAAGTGGCTGATCGCGCAACGCTTGCAGGCGGCGCTGACGATGCTGGAAACCGGGGATGCGCCGGTGGAGGAGATCGCGGTGGCGGCCGGGTTCACCACCGCGGTGACGATGCGGCACCACTTCGGCAAGGTGCTGCGGACGTCGCCTTCGGCGTACCGGCGGACCTTCCGCGAAAGCGGGCCGGAGGCGGCCGGCCGAGGGCCGGCGGTCACGCCTGAGCCGCGCGCGAGCTGAGATCGGCTGTCTCGCATGGTGGGAACCGAAGACACAATATGGACCCGATTGGGTAACCTCGGCAGTGCTCATCCAGAGGGACTGAGGGAAACGGCCCGTTGAAGTCCCGGCAACCCTCCCCGTTCGGCGTCTCGATCCGAGGCTTCCGGCGGTGGAACGGTGCCAAATCCGTCCTGTGCCGAGATCCGGCCCGGGGAAGATGAGGAGGGAAAACTCCGCCATGAGCCTGAGCACCGCGCCGACCACCCACACCATCCGTGAAGGTGCCTTCGGCAACGGAACGCACCTGAGCTGTCGCGCTTGTGGCGCGAAGTCCGAACTCGGTCCGTTCTACGCCTGTATGGAGTGCTTCGGTCCGCTGGAGGTCGGGTACGAGTTCCCGACCATCACGCGTGAGCAGATCGAAGCCGGACCCAAGAACATCTGGCGCTACCAGCCGCTGCTGCCCGTCCCCGTCGACGTGGCCAGCTTCCCGAACACCGAGCCCGGCTACACCCGGCTGATCGACGCCGGCAACCTGGCCCGCGAGCTCGGCCTGCGCAAGCTGTGGGTGAAGGACGACTCGGGCAACCCGACCCACTCGTTCAAGGACCGGGTCGTCGCGTCCGCCCTGAGCGCCACCCGCGAGCTCGGCATGAAGGTCTTCGCCTGCCCCTCCACCGGCAACCTGGCGAACGCGGTCGCCGCGGCCGCCGCCCGGGCCGGGATCCGCTCGGTCGTGTTCATCCCGCAGGACCTCGAGCGCCCCAAGATCATCACCACCGCCGTGTACGGCGGAACGCTGGTGGCCGTCGAGGGCAACTACGACGACGTCAACAAGCTCGCCTCCGAGATCGCCGGTGAGGAGGAAGGCTGGGCGTTCGTGAACGTCAACGTCCGGCCGTACTACTCCGAAGGCTCCAAGACGCTCGCCTTCGAGATCGCCGAGCAGCTCGGCTGGCGGATCCCGCAGCAGGTGGTGATCCCGGTCGCGTCCGGCTCGCAGCTGACCAAGATCGACAAGGGCTTCACCGAGCTCGGCAAGCTCGGGCTGGTCGACGCGACCGACTACAAGATCTACGGCGCGCAGGCGACCGGGTGCTCGCCGGTGGCGCAGGCGTTCCGCGACGGCCACGACGTGGTGAAGCCGGTCAAGCCGGACACCATCGCGAAGTCGCTGGCGATCGGGAACCCGGCCGACGGGCCGTACGTGCTGGACGTGGCCCGGCGTACCGGCGGGGTGATCGAGGACGTCAGCGACGAAGAGGTTGTCGAGGGCATCCAGTTGCTGGCCCGGACTGAGGGCATCTTCACCGAGACCGCCGGTGGCGTGACGGTCGCGACGCTGAAGAAGCTGATCGAGACCGGCCAGCTCGACCCCGACGCCGAAACCGTCATCATCAACTCCGGCGACGGGCTCAAGACGCTCGACGCCGTGGCCGACCGGGTCGGCCCGAAGGTCACCATCCCCGCGTCGTACGACGCCTTCGTGAAGGCTGGTTTGCAGTGAGCGTCAGCGTCCGTGTCCCGACCATCCTGCGCCCCTACACCCAGGGCGCATCCGAGGTCTCCGTCGACGGCTCCACCCTGAGCGAGGTCCTGGACTCCCTCGACACGTCGTACCCCGGCATCAAGAGCCGAGTCCTCGACGAATCCGGCGAACTGCGCCGCTTCGTCAACATCTACGTAGACAACGACGACGTCCGCTTCGCCGAAGGCCTCCAAACCACCATCAAAGACGGCGGCCAGGTCTCCATCATCCCCGCCGTAGCCGGCGGCTGACAGCACTCCACAACGGCGAAAATGCGTAGGAGTTCGCGCGGTGCGGTAGGGGCGAGCGTGCTCGCTCGCCTCCGGCTCGCCTCGCGTGGCGAGCAACCGCGAGGCGAGCAACCGTAGGTGCATCAGCCGGCAACTGGCGGGCACCGACAAGCAACAAGGCGGAAGACAAGCCGCGCCACCGCGGTGGTCTTCCGCCTCATCTCTACGACGAGAACCTCAGCCAAACACAAGAATTTTCTTTGTTTTCAAGAGTTTTTGTTCTTGTGGTTGTCTGTTGCTGGGTCAGTCGGTGCCGAATTCCATCGCGGCGTTGTCGAGGAGTTCGTCGTCGGGGTTGACCTGGCCTCGGGAGGCGATGGCGTCGGCTCCGCCCTGGGTCATTTCGCCGATCAGGGTGGTGTCGGCGCCGAGGAGTTCGGCGTGGGCTGTGCCGATCATGCCGAGGCCGGCGTACTGCTCCAGCTTGGCGCGGGAGTCGGCGATGTCCAGGTTGCGCATGGTGAGCTGGCCGATCCGGTCGACCGGGCCGAAGGCGGAGTCCTCGGTGCGCTCCATCGACAGCTTGTCCGGGTGGTAGCTGAACGCCGGTCCGGTGGTGTCGAGGATCGAGTAGTCCTCGCCCCGCCGCAGCCGCAGCGTGACCTCACCGGTGATCGCCGAGCCGACCCACCGCTGCAGCGACTCCCGGATCATCAGCGCCTGCGGGTCCAGCCAGCGACCCTCGTACATCAGCCGCCCGAGCTTGCGTCCCTCGTTGTGGTACGCCGCGATGGTGTCCTCGTTGTGGATCGCGTTCACCAGCCGCTCGTACGCCGCGTGCAGCAGCGCCATCCCCGGCGCCTCGTAGATGCCGCGGCTCTTCGCCTCGATGATCCGGTTCTCGATCTGGTCCGACATGCCCAGCCCGTGCCGGCCACCGATCGCGTTCGCCTCCAGTACCAGGTCGACCGCGGAGCCGAACTCCTTGCCGTTGATCGTCACCGGCCGGCCCTGGACGAAGCCGATCGTGACGTCCTCGGTGGCGATCTCGACCTCGGGGTCCCAGAACTTCACGCCCATGATCGGGGTGACGGTTTCCACCCCGGTGTCGAGGTGCTCCAGCGTCTTCGCCTCGTGCGTCGCGCCCCAGATGTTCGCGTCGGTCGAGTACGCCTTCTCGGTGCTGTCCCGGTACGGCAGGTCGTGGGCGAGCAGCCACTCGCTCATCTCCTTGCGCCCGCCGAGCTCGGTGACGAAGGCGGCGTCGAGCCACGGCTTGTAGATCCGCAGGTTCGGGTTGGTGAGCAGCCCGTACCGGTAGAACCGCTCGATGTCGTTGCCCTTGAAGGTCGAGCCGTCGCCCCAGATCTGGACGTTGTCCTCGAGCATCGCGCGGACCAGCAGCGTGCCGGTCACCGCCCGGCCCAGCGGGGTGGTGTTGAAGTACGCCCGGCCGCCGGTGCGGATGTGGAACGCGCCGCAGGTCAGCGCGGCCAGCCCCTCCTCGACCAGCGCCGCACGGCAGTCGACCAGCCGGGAGATCTCGGCGCCGTACGCCTTGGCGCGACCGGGGACCGAGTCGATGTCGGGTTCGTCGTACTGGCCGATGTCGGCGGTGTAGGTGCAGGGCACGGCGCCCTTGTCGCGCATCCACGCGACCGCGACCGACGTATCGAGACCCCCGGAGAAGGCGATGCCGACCCGTTCACCGACGGGCAGAGACGTGATGACCTTGGACATGAGAATAAGTATGCACTGCTCTGCATGATCATGCAAACCCAATGGATAGGATGACCCGATGCGCGCGATCGTGATCGACCAGTACGGCGTACTGCCGGTGGTGCGGGAGGTGCCCGAGCCTGAGGTCCAGCCCGGCGGGGTGGTCCTGAAGGTGGAGGCGACCGGGTTGTGCCGGAGCGACTGGCACGCCTGGCAGGGGCACGACCCGGACATCGTCCTGCCCCATGTGCCGGGACATGAGCTGGCCGGGACCATCGCGGCGGTGGGCTCAGGGGTCTCCGGTTGGGCGGTGGGGGATCGGGTGACCTCGCCGTTCATCTGCGCCTGCGGGTCTTGCGAGCAGTGCCTGGAGGGCAACCATCAGGTCTGCCCGAACCAGCTGCAGCCAGGCTTCAACTACTGGGGTTCGTTCGCGGAGTACGTCGCGCTGCCGTTCGCCGAGGTGAACCTGATCCGCCTCCCGGACGACCTCGACTTCGGCACTGCGGCCGGACTGGGCTGCCGCTTCGCCACGTCGTACCGCGCTGTGCGGCAGGTCGGGCGGGTGGCGGCAGGCGAGAACGTGGTGATCTTCGGCTGCGGCGGAGTCGGCCTGTCCGCGGTGATGATCGCGGCCGCGCTCGGCGCCCGGGTGATCGCAGTCGACACGAACCCGGCCGCCTTGGAGCTGGCCCGCTCGTACGGTGCCGCTGAGATGGTGCTGTCGTCGGAGAACGTTGTGCCGGAGCTGCTGGAGCTGACCGGTAGTGGGGCACAGGTGACGATCGATGCCCTCGGGTCGGCCGCCATCGTGCAGAACGCGCTGAAGACCTTGCGGCCGCGAGGGCGGCACGTGCAGGTGGGGTTGCTGCCAGGCGCAGTCCAACTCGACGTGGGCCGGTTGATCGGCCAGGAACTGGAATGGCTCGGCAGCCACGGCATGCCGGCTCACGCCTACCCCGAGGTGCTCGGGCTCGTTGCCTCCGGCAACCTCGCCCCTGCTGAGTTGATCACCCGGACGATCACGTTGGACGAGGTACCGGCAGCGCTCGAGGCCATGAGTCACGGCACGCCACCCGGCATGACCATCATCAAGCCCTGACCACCTCGCTAGCGCCGCCGTTGGCGGCGGCCCCGGCTAGAGCCGGATGAGGTAGACCGTGGGTGGGCGGCCGGTGCGGCCGTGTTGTTGGCTGCCTATGGGGTCGGCTAGGCCGGCTCGTTCTAGGCGTTTGAGGACTCGGCGGGCGGTGCGGAGTTGTACTGCTAGGTGCTCGGCGACGTCTTGAGTTGTCAGGCCGTCGGGGAGGGTGGCGACTAGTTCGCGCATGCGGGACAGGGTTTGGGTGTTGAGGCCGACGCGGCGGGCCAGCAGGGGTAGGGATTCCGGGCCGCGGTCGACCGTTCGCTGGTCCTGGTCGCTGGACGGTTCGATGACGATCTCGACGTCGTCCGACATGGAGACCACACCAGCCACCGGCCCCATCGACGCGGCGCGGCTGACCGCGCGGCGGGCCAGTGCCTCGGCCTCGGCCGCAGTACGGCCGACTCCGAAGCCGACACGCGCCGTCGCGTGCCGAGCCGCCAGGGCGTCGAGCAGCGGCATCCGGCTGAACTGCTCGGTGGCTTGCTCGAGCAGGCCGCGAGTGGTGACGACCAGGTTCCGGCCGTCGGGCAGTACTGCGAGGCTGCCGCCGAGCGTGATCAGGTCGCGTGCCAGCGCGTCGTCCGGTTCGGGCAGCTCGATGACGCCGAGCGCGACCTGCGCGTCGCCGACGTGTTGGCCGGTGGTGGTGAGGACGAGAGCCTGCAGGGTCGACTGGATCGAGTACCGCGAAGGTGCGAGCCGCACCGACGGCATCTCGTTCTCCAACAGGTGGAAGGCCGAACCGAGACAGCTGATCGCGACCTTGGTGTCGTGCTGCTCCTGCGCATTGCGGTGGAACGTGACGATGTCGTCCGAGGTGAGACCCGCGCGATATGGCAGGACGTGGATGTCGTCGGTGGGGAGCTTCGCCTCGATCAGCGTCTCGAACACTTCGCTGCGGCGCAGGGTGTCGATCGACAACCGGGTCACGTCGTGGCCGAGGCGGAGCAGCTCGACGAGTGCGCGCAGCAGCGTGGCACCGTCGTACGAGACGTACATCGCCGGGCGGTCGATCACGCCGGCTTCGGTGGCGATCGTGAACGGCACGACGCCGGTGAAGAGGATCGCGTCCACCTGCTCGCGGACCTGCTCGACCAGCTCGACGGCCTCCGTCTCGTGCCGGTAGGGCAGCGGGACCAGCGTCGCCGGGTGGTTCGCAGTACCGACGGCGAGGACGCGCTGGACCAGGTCCTCCGGACCGATGATCCCGACGCTGATCACTGCGGTGCACTCCTCATTGGGTCCCCGAGATGGTCGTTTTCGCCCCAGGCCGGCGCCGGACGTCTTGTGGTCCGGCCCTCAAATCGCACTTTAGCGCACGGCTTGCGCGATCCGAGGCAACCCTTGACGCCATCTGACGCCGTCTCCTAGGTTTCGGTCAAGACCTAAATTGCTGCAGATCTCGGGGGCCGCTCATGTCCGGAGCTCCAGTACGCCGTACGCCGCTGCCCGGGGTGCTCGAACCGGACGGGCGAACCATCGGATCCGAGGAGCGCGCGGCCGTGTTGCGGGTGCTCGACTCGGCCGTGCTCTGCAGCACCTTCGGCGGCGAAACGCGAGCGCTGGAAGCCGAGATGGCCTCGCTCTACGGGCGATCGGCGGTCGCGTGCAGCTCGGGTACTGCGGCGCTGCACCTGGCGGTCGCGGCGGGGCGGTTCGAGCCGGGCGACGAGGTGATCACCACGCCGATCTCCGATTTCGGGACGGTCGGGCCGATCCTCGCGCAGAACGGCGTACCGGTGTTTGCTGATGTGGATCCGGCGACGGGGAACCTGGATCCGGTGGCGGTGGAGGCGGCCATCACGCCGCGGACTCGGGCGATCATCGTGGTGCATCTGTTTGGCGCCGCTGCCGATGTGGTCGGGTTGCGGGCGGTTGCCGATCGGCATGGGTTGGTGCTGATCGAGGACTGCGCTCAGGCGTGGCTCGGTACTACGGCCGAGGGTGCCTTGCTGGGGACGGTTGGGGACATTGCCTGTTTCAGCTTGCAGCAGTACAAGCACATCACCACCGGGGATGGTGGGCTGGCGATCACGGCTGATCCTGAGTTTGCGGCGCGGATGCGGCTCTTCATGGACAAGGGGTGGGATCGCTCGGGTGGGCGGGTACATCTGGTGCTCGGGCTGAACTACCGGATGACGGAACTGGTCGCGGCGGTCGCGCGAGCGCAACTCGGCAAGGTCGCCGAGGTGGTGAAGCGTCGCCGGGAGGCAGCGGAGCAGTTGGTCGCGGCTCTTGAGGGGGTCGAGGTTGGGCTGCCGTCGCTGGCTGGGCATGCGTTCTGGTTGTTTCCAATGATTGTTGATGACAACCGACGGTGGGCTGACGGGCTGACCGCCGAGGGGGTGCCGGCGACGGCTGGGTATCTGGAGCGGCCGTTATATGCGAACCCGGTCTTCAGTGGCCCGGTGTATGGAACTTCGCGCTATCCGCTGGATCGCGACTACCCGGCGGGCCTGTGCCCGAACGCGGAGCGACTGATCGACCGAACCCTCGTGGTGCTGCCGTGGAACGAGGGGTACACGGAGACCGACGTCGACGACATCGCCCGCGCAATCCGGAAGGTCCACTCTGATGCCTGACTGGCTGACCCGGACACCCGAAGAACACATCCAGTACGACGTAGACGTCCTCTTCGGCGCCTGGCCGTCCCATCCCACCGACACCGATGCCGCGGGACTCCGTGCGCACTTGTCGCGCTCGCACATCCGTCACGCGCTGGCCATCTCCACGCGCGGCGCGCTCTTCGACGCGGCCAGTGGCAACGCGGAGACCATCGCCGCGGCCGGTGACGGGCTTGTCCCGGTCGGGACGGTCGACCTGCGCGATGCGGTGGGCGCAGGCGAGCAGCTGGACGCGCTGGTGGAGCAGGGGGTTCGGTGCCTGCGACTGTTCACTGTGCAGCAAGGGGCGCACGGCGACACGCCGTCGTACCGGGCGGTGGTGGCGGCTGCGATCGAGCGCGGGATGGTGTTGTTGCAGGACGGGGATCCTCGGGTGTTTGGGGGGCTCCTGGCGGGGCGGGGGGCCGAGGTGGTTTTTCTTGACCTGCATGGGTATTTGCTGGGGGACTTCCTTCTGATGGCGAAAGGGGAGCCGGGGTTCAGGGCTACTACGCGGATGTTGTCGAGCCCCGACGGAATCGAGCGGGTGGTGGGCAGCGTCGGTGCGGAGCATCTGGTGTTCGGGTCGCGGACTCCGTTGATGGATGTGTCGCCGCAGACGTTGCGGTTGCGGTATGCGCGGATCACTCCCGAAGAGAGAGCGTTGATTGCTGGGGGCAACGTTCAGAAGATGCTGGAGAAGTTGCGGTGATGCGGATCATCGATGTGCACGGGCACTGGGGGCCGTGGCCGTTTCACATGGATGTGGGGGACGTCGCGCTCAACCTCGAGCTGATGGATCGGTACGGGATCGACGTGCAGATCGTGTCCGCGGCCGAGGCCGTCGTGTACGACGCGGTGGCGGGGAACGCGAAGCTGGCTGAAGTCCTTCAAGAGCAACCGAGGCTGTTCGGGTACGCCGTAGTGAACGCCAATCGGCTGGAGCGCAGCGCTGAGGATCTGAAGGATTGCCTCAGCACAGGAAGATTCGTGGGGGCGAAGATCCACACGACCTATCCAGGAGTGCCGATCGGGTCGCCGTTGATGGCGGAGACGTTCGACATGCTGGACGAAGTGGGTGTGCCGTTGCTGCTGCACACCTGGGGGAGCGACGTCGCCAACCTTCCAGAGATGCTGGAGAACCGGCCCCATCTCAAAGTGATCGCCGGTCATGCGGGTGGCGACGCATGGAGGGAGGCGGCGAGGGCGGCCGCGCAGTGTGATCGCCTCTTCCTCGAGCACTGCCGCACGGTCACGGACGCCGGCCGGATCAGCTACGCCCGCGCCCACGGCGTACCGATGGAGCAGTTCCTGTTCGGCACCGACTCGACGCTGATCGACCCCTGCATCTCCCTCGGCGTCATCCGCGACGCGGGCTTCACCGAGCCAGAGCTACGTCAGGTGTTGTCAGAGAACGCCGAGAACCTCTTCACAAGCCTTCGAGGCAGCGAATGACCAGGTCGCGCTCGGACGACGGCAGCGCGGGACCGTAGGGGTCATATGACGCTTCCTCCGGCAACAGGCCTTCCCACGCCGCGGCCCAGAGCATGCGTTGCACGTAGCCCTCGATCGGAGCGTAGAAAGTCGCCGCAGCGAACCGATCCAACCGCTCCGAAGCAGCCAAGAAGCCGGCGTGATCCCCGCCGGTCCAAGCACGCAGTACTGCGGCCGACAACTCCACCTGCGCCGCCGCGATCCCGACCAGCGCGGTGTCGGCCCCCCACATCATCGACGGCCCGTACATCCGGTCCTCGCCCGTGATCAACAACTTCCCCGTACTACGTCCCGCCCAGATCGCGTCCTGGCAGTCGATGGCCCGGTCGAGCGTCGCCGTCTTCACCCCGAGCATCTCTGGAAGTGACAACAGCTCCTTGATCAACGCGGGCGGATAGGGGTACCCACCAGCCTCGCCATGCAGGTAGAAGCCAACCAGCGGCAGCCCACTCTCCGCCGCCACCCGCTGATGCAGCCGCACAGCCGCAGCGTCTCCGTCTGGCAACGAGCCATAGACAGCCAGCGGATAGACCATGACCGCATCAGCCCCAAGGTCCGCTGCGCTGACAGCCATGGCCACAGTGGCGTCCTCAGCTTCCTGCAAGCTCCCAGCCCCAGTACTACGAGGCACCCCAACCCCCGCCACCAAAGGAGCCCTAGTCGCAGCACGCCAAGTCGCCAGCACCTTCCCGCGATCCGCCTCGCTCAGGTAGAGCCCCCGGCCG
Organism: Kribbella sp. NPDC023855; assembly: GCF_040639475.1. NCBI lineage: Bacteria > Bacillati > Actinomycetota > Actinomycetes > Propionibacteriales > Kribbellaceae > Kribbella > Kribbella sp. NPDC023855. The sequence continues at coordinate 148,340 of NZ_JBFAAA010000008.1, read as the reverse complement.
GTATGAGCCCACACAGCCACCCCACCGATCGGCCCGGCTGCAATAGCGGAGGCGTAGGACTCCAGAGCCTCGTAAGCCACCACACCCGAGCTGTCCATCGGCGTGACGACAGCAGGAAGCAATGTGCCGCGCAGCTTCTCGACAAATGGATGCATCAGAGGTCGTGTCCCAGCCCCGGCCGCGTAGGCACTTCGACCCACCCGTTGACGTCACTGAAGGTCTTGGGAGCCAGCGGCTCCTCACGGACGAGCAGCGGCCCTACGAGATCAGCCGGGACAGTAGCCCCCGGTACTGCGGCCGCCAGGTGCACCGCCGCGAGTGTCGCCACGCCCAGCTCCGGCATGGACCCCACCTTGACCGCCAGCCCAGCTGCCTCGGCCACATGGGCTATCTGCAGAGCACGATGCAGACCACCCACCTTGAGGATCTTGATGTTCAGTACGTCGGCCGCACCCCGCCGTACGATCTCTAAGGCGTCCTGCAGCGACTGCATGCTCTCGTCGACCATCAGACGCAGGTCGAGCCGCTCCCGGAGCCGCACGAGTCCTGCCAGGTCCCAGCGCGGCAGCGGCTGCTCTACAAGCGCCAGACCGGCGTCGGCCATCTTGGAGAGCACTGGCAGCGCAGTAGCGGCGTCATAGCCCTCGTTAGCGTCCAGGCACAGCTCAGCCCCCGGCGGGAGCGCAGCAAGAACAGCACGGACCAGCTCGATGTCCCTGGCCGGGTCCTCGCCGCCCTTGACCTTCAGGTGCCGGAACCCGCGCTCCGCGTACTCCGCGGCTTCCGCAGCCATCTCGTCCAGCGTGCCGAGCCCGACAACCCATGCCGTCTCCACTCGTGAGCGGATGCTGCCGCCCAGCAGGACGTGGACCGGCCAGCCACTGAGCTGCCCAGCCAGGTCGTACAGGGCGATGTCGAGCCCGGACTTGGCCACATGCTGCCCGCGCAGCGCCGTGTCCATCACCAGGTGCGCACCGGCCCGGTCGAGCGGGTCATGGCCGATCAGGGCCGGCGCGAGGTGCTCCTCGATCGCCGTGGTGACGCCGGCCAGCGTCTCACCCGTGTACGCCGTCATCGGCGACGTCTCTCCGATGCCGATCACCCCGTCGGTCGTCTCGACCTCCACCACCAGGCTGACCAGCTCGTTGCTCACCCCACTGCTGATCCGGAACGGTCGCCGGTACGCCGCGCGCACCACCCGGGTCCGGATCCGGGCGATCGAGCCGGCGGCCGCGGCGGCCGGCAGTCCGACAGGCTGCGATGCGACACTCACAAATCTGCTCCTTGGGGTCGCGCGCCACGAGGAAAGCATTTACGGTCAAGACCGTAAGTAGCGAGGTCGGTCGATGTCAATGGACGGAAGGCGGCACCCATGCGGCTGGGGCTCTATCTGAACCTGTACGGCGACCCGGCGGACCGCCCGTCGCTGGAGGACGGGGTCGAGCAGGCCCGGCTGGCCGAGCAGGCCGGGTTCGACTGGGTGGTGCTCGGCGAGCGGCATCTGCACCGCCCGGGCTACCACGAAATCCTCACCTCGCTGACCTGGCTGGCCGCCAAGACCGAGCGGATCGGCATCGCCACCGCCGGCATCGTGGCGCCGCTCTACCAGCCGGTCGTGCTGGCCGAGACGCTCGCGCATCTCGACGTACTGTCGGGCGGCCGGCTGACCGCCGGCTTCGTGCTCGGCTACCGGCCCGAGGAGTTCGCCCTGTACGGCGTCACACAGGCCGAGCGGGTCGCGCGGTTCGAGGAGTGCCTCACCATCCTGACCAGGCTCTGGACCGAGGACAAGGTCAGTTACGACGGCCGGTTCACCAAGCTCGACGAGGCGTTCCTGTCGCCGAAGCCGGTCCAGCAGCCGAGACCGCGGATCTGGAACGGCGGCCGCGTCTCGGCGATGCTCGAACGCACCGCGCGGATGTGCGACGGCTGGACCACCTCGTTCAACGAACTGGACGCCGACCTGCCGGCGAAGATCGCGGAGTACCGGTCGTACCAGCGCGGCGAGCACACCTTGGGTGCCGAGGTCATCGTCTGCCGGGAGGCCTTCTGCGCACCGACCTCGCAGGCGGCCAGGCAGGCACTGGAGGAACCGCTGCGCGACCTCTACGACGCCTACACCGGCTGGAAGCGCACTTCCGCCGACGCGTCGCGCTACACCCAGGGCTGGGACGACATCGTTGCCCGCAGCATCATCGGCTCACCGGCCGAGTGCACCGAGAGAATCCAGTACTACGAAGAGCTCGGCGCCGACGGACTCGTCCTGCGCATCCAGCCCCCCGGCATGCCGCAAGCCGACGCCCTCCGCGCGATCGAGGCCTTCGGCAATCTCTAGGCTTTGAGACCTGTCATCGCAATGCTGTCGGTCAGATAGCGCTGCAGCAACCCGAACACGAGCAGACTCGGGATCACGGTGATGGTCGCCCCGGCCATGAGTTGGTTGATCGGGACGGCCTCGCTCTGCATGCTGGCCAGCCCGACGGTCAGCGTTTGCATGTGCGCCGACTGGCCGATCACCAGCGGCCAGAGGAAGTCGTTCCAGTGCCACAGGAACACGAAGATGCCGAGCGTCGCGAGCGCCGGGCGGACCAGCGGCAGCACGATCGTGGTGAAGGTGCGCCACTCCGAAGCGCCGTCGATCTCGGCGGCCTCGAACAGTTCGTCCGGCAACTGGCTGATGAACTGCCGCATCAGGAAGACCGCCTGCGAGTTCGCCAGCGTCGGCACCACCAGCCCCCAGTAGCCGTCCACCCAGCCCAGCTTCGAGACCAGGATGTACGACGGGATCAGGGTCGCCTGGAAAGGCACCATCAGCGTCGCCAGGAACGCCCAGAAGATCACCTCCCGGCCGGGGAAGCGTTTCTTCGCGAAGGCGTAGCCGGCCATCGCGGCGAACAGCAGGACGAAGACCACTGAGCCGACCGAGTAGATCAGCGAGTTCAGCGTCCAGCGCGGGACGTCCGAGCTGGACAGCACAGTGGAGAAGTTCTGCCAGGTCCAGCGGGACAAGTCGAACGCGGCGGGGAAGGTCTCGCCACTCGGCGGGGCGAAGGCGACCAGCACCATCGCCACGAACGGGACGATCGTCACGATCGCGGTCAGCGTGAGCAGCGTCGGCAACGTCAGCCGGGCCGGTGAGACGGCAGAGCGGCCACCTCGACCAGGCGATCGCCGAGCGGAAGCCGAGAGTGCAGCGCTCATCAGTCGTCCCTCCCGACCAGCCGGCGCTGGACCAGCGAGACGACCAGCACGATCAGGAACAGCACCAGCCCGATCGCGCTCGCGTAGCCGAAGTCGAAGAACCTGAAGCCGGAGTCGTAGAGCAGGTAGACCAGCGAGTAGCTGGCCCGGATCGGGCCGCCCCCGGTCATCACGTACATCGCGTCGAAGACCTGGAACGCGCCGATCGTCTCGATCACCAGCACGAAGAACAGCACCGGCCGCAACTGCGGAAGCGTGACGTACCGGAACCGTTGCCACCGGCCCGCGCCGTCGATCATCGCCGCCTCCAGGTAGGACTGCGGGACGGCCTGCAGCCCCGCCAGCAGGATCAGCATCGAATAGCCGAAACCCTTCCAGGCCGAGGTCAGCGCGATCGAGGGCAGCACCAGCCCGGCCTCGCCGAGATAGTCGAACGGGCCGAGGGAGAGCAGTCCGAGGACGCCGTTGAGCAGGCCGTCCTCGGCGTCGTAGATCCACTTCCAGACCACCGCCGCGAGCACGATGCTGGTGACGTAGGGCAGGAAGAACACCCCGCGGAAGAAGCCGCGGCTCCAGACCACCTGGTGCAGCAGCAGCGCCGTACCGAGGGACAGCAGGACGGTCAGCGGCACGAAGATCACCGTGTAGGTGAGGGTGACCAGCAGGCTCTCGTGGAACAGCTTGTCCCCGAGCAGCCGGGAATAGTTGTCCAGGGCAATGAACGACCACTGGCCGCTGAGCCGGTAGTCGGTCAGCGAGAGCAGGAACGCACCCACCACCGGGACGAACCGGAAGACCACGAACAGCACCAGCATCGGTGCCACGAACAACAACCCCGCGAGCGAACGGCGGGACAGGCGCCGGCGGGGCCGGTACAGGCGAGCCCCGCGCCGACGAGGGAACCGCGGCGACAGACCCGGACGCGCCGCCCGCGCGGCCGAGTCTGTCGCCTGGTTCTCATCTCCCGGGGTTGCCGCGCGGCCTCCCTCCGTCATTGCCGCGCGACCTCCCCGTGAGCTCAACGCTGTCTCGACAGCAGGTCGTCAGCCTGCTTGGCAGCGTCGTCCAGGGCCTGTTGAGGCGTTTTCTTGCCGCTCAGTGCGGCCTGCAGTTCCACGGCGAGCAGCGACATCACCTGACGGGCGGCCGGGTTCGGCTCGCCCGGGTAGGCGTACTCGAGGGCGGCGGCGAACTTCTCCGCCTGCGCGTCCTTGGCGGGGATCTTCGCGTCGGTCCGCGGCGACAGGAAGCCGGACGCGGTCCCGAGGCTGATCAGCTGCTTCGGGTCCGTCATGAAGGCGAGGAACTTCTCCGCCCCGGCCGCGTTCTTCGATGCCGCGTTGATGGCCAGCCCGCCTGGCGTGCCGAAGGTGATCTGCTTCTTGCCCTTCAGCGGAAGCCCGATGATGACGTTGCCCGCACCCCAGCTGGTCGCCGCCACCGCGGCGTCGGCCGGCGAGTTGTTGAAGCCCATCGCCACCTCCTGCTTGCCCAGCGCCGCGTCAGCGACCACGTTGCCCTTGGACAGCGCGCTCTTGGGGATCGCGCCCTGGTTGAACAGGGTGGTCAGGAAGGTGAGCGCCTCGACACCGGGCGCCTGGTTGAAGGCGGCCTTCTTGCCGTCCTCGGAGAAGACCGAGCCACCGGCCTGCCAGAGCAGCGGGTAGAAGTTGAGGTTCAGCGTCGCGGCGGGCAAGGCCGAGTAGTCGAGGGTCGCGACCCCGGCGGCCTTGAGTTTCGGCGCGGCCGCCTTGATCTCGTCCCAGGTCTGCGGCGGCGTGGTGATGCCGGCCTTGTCGAGCAGCTTCTTGTTGTACATGGTCGTCGTGACCGTGTGGTAGATCGGCGCGGCGTAGACCTTGCCGTCGACGGTCAGCGCCTTGACGGCGGCCGGCAGGAAGTTGCTCTTGGCCGGCTCGAGCACCTTGTCGACGGGCGCCAGCGATCCGTTCTTCACGTACTGCGGGACCTGGTCGGGGTTCAGCAGGACGATGTCCGGACCCTTGCCGCCGGAGAACGCGGTGGCGAGCTTCTGGTCCCGGTTCTCCCACGGCACCAGCTCGATCTTCACGTCGGTCCCGGCGTTGGCCGCCTCGAAGTCCTTCTCGATCTGCGCCCAGTACGCCGTACTGGCCTGCTGGTCGGCGATCACCGGGTGCATCCAGACGGTGATCGGGTCGGACGATGACGACGGCTCGTCGGAGCCACCGCACGCCGTGAGCGAGGCGGCCACCGCGAACGCGGCGAGCGGCGCCAGGAAGCGGCTGACACTGGTTTTCATCGGACCCCTCTGTCCAGAGATGAACCGGCGGATGGACTGTCCGAGTAATAACGGCCCAGGCCGAAAGTACTGGGACGACTTTCGGCCTGTCAACGATTTAGACGGACCGTGAACAGATGTGGCCCGGTTGTGATCAGCAACTGACTGTTGCCCCGGACCGCCAATCGGGTGTTCGGGTGGGTGACGAAGACGGGCGGGGTGGTGCGCTGCCAGGGAGCCAGCTTGTAGATCCGGTTGCCGTCGATCCCGGCGTACAGGGCGTCGCGGGTGGCAACGATGTCGCCGCCGGCGTTGGTGGTGCCCAGATCGAACCGTCGCTTGAGCCGGCCTCGCAGCGTGTCGACCGCGAAGATGGTCTTGCCGGCCACGCCCCACAGCAGTCCGTCGGGACCGAGAGCGACCGAGTTGACCGTCCCGGCGCCCGCGATGGGCGTCTCCCACAGCTTGCGGGAGTGCCGCACGTCCCAGGCGAAGACGGTGCCCTCGGTGCGGGTCGGCGGAGTCGTGGCCAGACCGCCGGTGATCGACGTGCCGCCGTACACGATGTTCCGGTCGGCGGCGAGGCCGAAGACGCTCTGGTCCTGGACGACGTTGCGGAAGGTCTGCGTCGTACCGGTCGCGGGGTCGTGGATCACCAGTGCGCCGCCGAGCCGGTCGCCTTCGGGCACGGTGCCGACGGCGATCTTGCCGTCGACCTCGACCAGGGCCCGGGCGCGCATCTGCAGTTCGGTCTTGAGGTTGGCCCGGAGCTTGGGGTTGTCCGGCGTACCGGGTGGTCCGGGTGAGTACTCCGGGCTGCTCCACGGCTGGCTCGGGTCCCAGGAGTACAGCCGCGCCTCGGGGTAGGTACCGAGCCAGACCCGGCCGTCGGACGCCTCCAGGATCGCCTCGGTCTGGGAGAACCGGTTGAAGGTCGCCGCGCCGGTGACCGGATCCACCGCCGACACCCCGCCGTTGAGGTAGCCGCCGACGTACGCCGATTGCTTGCCTCCGGCAATCGAGATGATGTCGATCGGTTCGCGCCGGACCTGCGCCTGGATGATGCTGGACTTGCCGGTCTGCGGGTTGTAGCGGAACAGCTCACCGCGCCACAGCGTCCCGACGATGCTCTTGCCCGGATAGTCCGGCAGGCCGAGCTCGGCCCAGCCGATCGACCGGGTGTTCTGGATCCGCCCGGTGAAGGTCAGACCGGTGCCGGTCGAGGTCTTCGTGACGGGGTCGTAGCGCTTGAGTTCGCTCTGCTGGATCAGGTAGATCTCGCCCTGGTCGCCGGCCGGTGAGACGTCCAGGCCGTGGGCCCCGGGGAGTTCGTCGACCCAGGTGCGGGTGGCGAGGTCGTAGACGAAGAGCCGGCCCGGGTACGCCGAACCGTAGCGCGCGTAGAGCCGGCCGTCCCGGACGTTGAGGTCGTGGACGGTGAGGTTCTTGATGTCCGGAATCCCTGGTGGGGTGGGGATCTCGGTCACCACTCCGCTGACCGGATCCAGCTCGGCGAGGTGCGCGTCGGGATGCGTACCGGCGTACACCTTGCCGTTCGCGTACTCGATGCTCCGGACGTAGGGCTGGCCCGGAATGATCTGGCCGTAGTCGCGGACAGTGCCGGTGGCGGCCTCGTACCGGAAGACCTTGCCGTTCGGGTACGTGCCGCCGTAGACGTTGCCCTGCTCGTCAGAGGCTATCCGCCAGATATAGCTCTCGCCGGGGATCGCGGGGCCGAGGTCCTCGACCGTGTTGCCGCTGCCGGGACGCCAGCGGTAGAGATGCCCGTTGATGTAGGTGCCGGCGTAGATGCTCCCGTCCGGTGTCGCAGTGACGGCGTACCCCGAGTCAGCGCCCGGCAGCGGAGCCGAGATCAAGGTGGCTCCGGTAGCCGGATCGATGGCGTTCAGGTAGCCCGGCTTGCCGGTGGAGACGTTCCAGATCGCTGCCTTCCCGGCGTCGGGACCGGGCGCGACCGTACCGCCGATCAGCAGCAGGTCGGACAGCGGAATCCCCAGCGGTACAACAGTCGGTGGAGCCGACTCGACCGGTACGACGGTTGGCGGGGCCTGCTTTCTCGGGCCGGCTTCGGCCGCCGCCAGGGGAACCGTCAGCAGCGCGGCGAGGGCGATGGTCAGGAGCGCACGCGGTGGTCGCATCGGCGACGCCTCCCACAGAGGAGCGAATAACGGCCTTGTCCGAAAGTAGAGCCGTCGGTCGTTGTCGCGTCAAGATCTCGGCTGCTGCCGCTTGCTGCAGAAGCTGGCGGTCGTTTATCGGCCCCGCCCGATAAACGACCTCAGGGATTCGGAAGGCGCTTCAGCAGCGTTTCGAGCATCTCGCGGGTGGCGGCGAAGTAACTGTTCTCCCGGGTCAGCGCGCGGTGGAAGGCGGCCAGTTCCTCGGCGGAGATCGTGCTGGAGAAGGTGCTGATCTCGGTCAGGTCGAGGCGCCGGTTGAACAGGTGCACGGTGTCCCGCCAGCGATGCAGCAAGGTAACCAGCTCGGCGTCGCGATGCCGGACGAGGGCGCCCGACACGAGCGCGAGATCAACGGCCGAGACGACCAGGCGCGGATAGACCTGCCGCTGCGTCGGTGTCCGCGGCGAGAACCGCTCGTCGGCCAGCAACCGGGTGTTCTCCTGCAACTCGTCAGCCACAGCCCGCAGTACGCCGGTACGCCGCTCCGCCTCCGCGCTGAGCCGCTCGACGAAGATGCCGGTCAACCCGGCCACCAGAGTCAGCGAGTTGACCGCCGGCTCCCAGCGACTGTTGTCCGGCCAGAAGAACCACACCACACCGAGCACGAACGCGACCGCCAGCAACCCGTAGCTGACCGCCGTCACCACAGTCCGCCGGTACGCCGCCCACCGGGCATCGCCCCGCGTTGCGCGCAGTACGCCGGTCAGGACCCGCAGCCGCGCGAGCACCCGCCACCGGTCGCGCCGGACGGCAGGCGGACCGGTCATCGGGCCCAGATGTCGTCGGCGAGGGTGTTGACCGTATCGCCGGCGGTGCCCTTGGCCAGCAGCAGCAGGTCCAGGCCGAACGGGCTGGGCCGTCGCGCGTAGCGGAACCCGGAGTGGGCGTGCTCGATCGCGACCAGGCCGCACGCGGCGGTCAGCTTCTTCAGCCGCTCGGTGGAGAACTTGCGGGTCGTGTAGAGCAGGATCGTGTCGTCGGGCTCGAGCACCACCTGGGTGTGGTCGGGCAGGCCCATCGTGATCGGGGCGTCGGTGGTGTTCTGCCAGACGATCTTGACCAGCAACGCGTCGTCGTCCTCGACCTCGCCGCGGAAGTCGATCAGTTCGCTGTCGATCCGCAGGTCCGTGTTGTACCGCAGGGCGCTGGTGACGAACTCCGCGAACGCACGGGTCTGGTGGTACTCGTCGGCGGCCGCCTTCGCCGCCTCCTGGTCGAGACTGCTGGTGCTGGCCACCTCGAGCAGCAGGCGGTCCTGCGGGCGTAGTACGCGAGTGATGGTGGCGAGCAGGTCCAGGTCGCTCTCGAAGTTGGCCAGCGTGTTGCCGGTCAGCGTGTAGAGGATCGGCTCGTCGCCGACCAGCCGGGCCAGCAACTGGCCGACCTCTTTCACGTTGTGGTCGATGGAGAAGTCGATCTGCAGCGGCAGCACCTGGGCCATCGGGAAGCCGACCCCGCGGACCGGCTCCTGGCTGCCCATCCGGAGCATCTCCGAGCTCATGTCGATCGGGATGTAGAACATGTCCGGGTTCTGCTGGTACAGGTCGGCCAGGATCGTGCGGTCCTTCACGCCGGTCCCGACGCCGAGGCTGACGAAGTGGAAACCGCCCTGGTCGACGTGCGGGCGGATCCGGCGCCAGTGCCGCAGGAACGACTCCGCGCCCGCCTTCATCACCAGGTAGAACGGGTCGTTGGTCGCGTTCGCCCAGGCGATCGTCGGGCCGATCCCCCAGTAGGAGAAGCCGGAGGTGATCTGCTTGCCGTCGCCGGTCCGCGAGTACGGACCACGCAGGTCGCCGGTCAGCGTGGCCAGCTTGTCCGTCTGGTCCTCGCCGACCAGCACCATCGTCCAGGCGAAGTCGTCGTCGGCCAGCGCCTGCTCGAGCTTGCGGATCACCTGCACCGGCTCGTCCGTCACGTTGGTACCCCTCCCACGGTGAGAGGTCAGGTTACCGGTTGGCCACGCTCCGCGCAGGTGTGGAAAAGCCCTGCCCGGCCGATACTCCGGTCCGGCCGGGCCAGGGCTCGCCGCGCTGGGTCAGAGCTCTGGGTCAGAGCGCTGGGCCGAGCGTTGGGCACAGCGCTGGGTCAGAGGGTTTTCACCGCGTCGGCCTCTCGGCCCTTGGGTCCGTCAACTACCTCGAACTCGACCTGCTGGCCGTCCTCGAGCGTCTTGTAGCCGTCGGAGACGATCTTGCTCCAGTGGACGAACACGTCGTCCTGGCCGTCGACGGCCAGAAAGCCGTAGCCCTTGTCGGCGTTGAACCACTTCACGGTGCCGCGCACCATCTCTTCAACTCCCGTAGACCTTCAACGGGACCCGCTCACCGGATCCCTCGGGTGCCCGTCACCGGCAGTGAAACCGGTTGATCGGGCGGTCAACAAGACTAGCCCAGCAGCCGCCGCCACGAGTGCGGCGCTGACCCACAACGGCGCCCGAAAGCCGAAACCGGCGATCGCGAGCCCACCCAGCACCGGCCCGACGGCCGCCCCGACGTTGAGCGCGGCAGTGGCAAGACCCGCTCCCAGTACTCCGAGATCGGCAGCCGCGTAGAGCGCCAACGCGATCAGCGTCGACCCGACCGCGAACGACAGGGCGCCTTGCACCAGGACCAGCACCACAACAGCAGCCGGTACTGCGGCCAGCAACCCGAAGGCGCACCACCCGACCAGCAAGGCGGTGCCGCCAACCGCTAGCACCCGCAGGGGACATTTGTCGGCCAGCCGCCCGGCGACGGTGACTCCGGCGAAGGACCCGATCCCGAAGAGGGCAAGCATCACCGGTACCCAGCCCGCGCCGAAGTCCGCTGTCTCGGTGATGACCGGGGCGAGGTAGACGAAGCTGCAGAAGGTCGCGCCGTTGACGAGGGCACCCAATGACAACCGGAGGACCAGGTCGTTGCTGATCAGGCCTCTGCGACGAGGTGGTGAGGGAGTGGGGGGAGTGCTGGGGAGTTGGTAGGCCGCGGCGATGAGGGCAGGGAGGCAGATGGCGGCTACTGCCCAGAAGGCGCTGCGCCAGCCGTAGTACTGGCCTAGTAGGGCGCCACCGGGGACGCCGGCGATGCAGGCGAGTGTGGTGCCGCTCAGGAGGATGGCCGTTGCTCGCCCTTTGGCGTCCGGCCGGACCAGGGTGGTGGCAGTGGTCAGAGCCAAGGCCAGGAAGGCAGCGTTGGCCATGGCGGCCACGATCCGGGTGATCAGCAGGATCGTGAAGCTGCTGGTGAGGGCGCCGATCACGTGCACCACCAGGAACAGGCTCAGGGTGAGCAGCAGCGCGGGACGGCGGGGCCAGCGGCTGCCGAGGACGGCGATCGCCGGGGCGCCGACGACCATGCCGATCGCGAAGGCGGACGTCAGCCAGCCGGTCGCCGGCAGGGAGACGCCGAGGTCGTGGGAGATGTCGGGGCCCAGCCCCGAGAGCATGAATTCGGAGGTCGCCTGGGCGAAAACGGCCAGGCCGAGCAGGTAGAGCAGGAAAGGCATCGCGAGAAGACTCCGCAACCATCGAAGTAACCGACGGGGCGGTCCGCGCCCGCCGGATCAGCGGTGGTTGCTTCTGTCTGCCTCAGGACCCGACACGTCCCGCACTCTAGGAGAGCGAATCCGCCGAGGGCCAGCCAATTAGCCGCGCTGGGAAGCGACCCGGCGGCGAATCAGCCGGGCTGGGAACCGGCCAGGGCCGGCGAATTAGCTGCGCTGGGAACCGTAGGGCCGGCGAATTAGCTGCGCTGGGAACAGGCCAGAGTCGGCGAGTTAGCCGCGTTGGGAGGCGGCTAGGCCGATGATGCCGGCGGCGACCAGGAGCAGGGCCGCGGTGAGGCCGAGGTCGTCGGTCTGGACCACGCCGTTGTCGTTGAGGATCAGGATCGTGGCGCCGCCGGACAGGACGGTGCCGGCGATGATGCCGGGGACGTCCGGTTTTGTCTTCCTCATCCGCGCTCCACCCTGATGCTGCCGAGCTTGAGGTGCAGGTCCAGGACGACCGACGCCGGTCCGATCTTGCCGTCGGCACCGAGGTCGTTCAGCGTCATCTTCGCATCCTGGCCACCCTTCTTCACGGTGAAGGCGTCCACCTCGCCGGTGTCGGTCAGCACGGTGCCGACCGCGTCGACGTTCGCGGGCAGCTTCACGACGACGTCACCGACGCCGCCGTCGACGACCACCTTGGCGCCCGGTTGGAAGACCGCCTTGGTCAGGTCCAGGTGAACCGTGCCGGCGTCGAACTGGTGCGTCATGTTCGTGGGGCCGACCGTGCTCTGCGGGGTGGCGACGAAGTTCGTGTCGGCGAACTTGCGCGGTACGGAGGGGAAGACTGTGCTTGCCGCGATGCAGGCCGCCAGCAGGATGCCCAGCGGGAGCAGCCCGAGGGTCTTGCCCACGAACCCGCCGAGGAGCATGCCCAGGCCGAGCGTGATCAGCCCGATGGTCAGGGTCGTCGTGGTCGACGCCTCCGACAGATAGGCGACTGACAGCGCCACCCCCGTCGCCAGCACGATGGCAGGCTTCAGGCCCTTGACCCCCTTCACCGGCGGGGCCGCGGCTGTGCGAGTGGCCGTGGCGGTTCTGGCCGGCGGCTCGTCGACGTACAGGCCCAGGGGGTCGTCCTCGGTCCACACAGGCTGGACCGGCTCGGTCACCCGGTCCTGGGGGCGCTGCGTGGCCGGGGACGCCTGGTCCGCCGGGGGACTAGGCGGGCCGCTCTGGGTGGGCGCGCTGTACTGCGGCCCGCTGGGCGGGGGAGTCTGAGCAGGAGCGCTGCCGTTCGAGCCGTTACTGCGGTGACCCCAGCTGCTCCAGTTGTGGCCCTTGCGGCGGAAGACGAACAGCCAGAGCAGTGCGAGCACCACCAGCGGGCCGGGGACCATCTTGCCGAAGTTGAACGACGACATCATCGCGATGGCGAAGAACACGCAGGTGCCGATCACGATCGGCCACAGCCACGGGTGGTCGATCCGGACCTTGTCGCCGAGCAGGCCCTGGGCGGCGGAGCGGTCGGTGCCCTCGCCCGGCATCAGCATCCAGGCGGCGAGGTAGAAGATGATGCCGGGGCCGCTGAGGATCAGTACTGCCATCACGACCCGGATCAGCACGGGGTCGACGTTCAGCGCCCGGCCCATGCCGCCGCAGACCCCGGCGAGCATCCGGTCGGACCGGCTGCGACGCCAACTCTGCACGTCTTTCAGCTGCTCGCGGTCGAATCCCCCGCTCGAGTTCTGCTCCATGCCATCGATACTGTCCCCTCCCGGCCGCGCAGAACATCGGGGATACCCCTGCGTGGACCCCGGCTCGCCGTCCGGGCCCGCTCGGCTAGGGGTTGTCCCCGGCCCGACCCTGAGCGCGGGGAGCGGCTGTTGAGGAGTCAGCCGGGGAGAAGCCTGCTGGTCTGCGGGCTGCCGGCATGTGACGATCGTGGGGATGACACAGCCAGCTGCTGCCGCGCCCACGGGCGGGCCCCCGACTCCTGGGGGACCGGTCGGCAGTTCGTATGCCCAGGGACCGCAATACGGCGCCGGTCCGCAGTACGGCCCCGCAGGCGCGCAGTACGGCCCGCCAGGTCCGCAGTACGGGCCACAAGGTCCGCAGTACGGCGCCCCCGGCCAGCAGCAGCCGCCCGGTAACGAGCCGCCGCCGGTACGCCGGGCCTACAGGCGGGCTGACGGCCGCGTCCTGAGTGGTGTGGCCGGTGGTATCGCAGACCACCTGAACGTGTCCGACACCGTCGTCCGGCTGGTCTTCATCGCCGCGACAGTGTTCGGCGGGTTCGGCGTACTGATCTATGCGGCGCTGTGGTTTCTGATGCCGCTGGAGATCCCGACCGGTCCGAACGCGCCCGGCCTGGCCGCGGCGACCCGGAAGGGCATGCGGCCCGAGACTCCGGCGCCACCGATCACCTCGGCCTCCAAGGAGCGCCGCAAGGAGAAGAACCGCGGCCAGCTGACCGCGCTCGCTGTTGTCGCCGTCGGCGTCCTCCTGCTGCTCAACGTGGCCGGGATCGGTATCGCCGGCAAGATGTTCTGGCCGCTCGTCTTCGCAGGCACCGGTCTGGCACTGATCTGGCGGCAGGCCGACGAGGGTCAGAAGCTCGCCTGGACGACGAAGGCGCCGACCCTCGGAGCGCTGTTCGGCAAGGGCGGCCTGAAGTCGGTCATCCGGGTAGCTGTCGGGCTCATCCTCATCGGGACCGCCATCACGGTGTTCCTGGTGCAGAACGGCCGGCTGTCGATGGTTGGCGACGTACTGGTCGCTCTGCTGCTGGCAGTGGTCGGTATCGGCGTCATCGCCGGCCCCTGGGTCCACCGGCTCACCCGTGACCTCAACGCCGAGCGCGGGGAGCGCATCCGCTCGCAGGAGCGCGCGGACATGGCCGCTCACCTGCACGACTCGGTGCTGCAGACACTGGCTCTGATCCAGAAGCAGGCGAGCGACCCGCGGGCCGTAGTACGGCTGGCCCGGGCGCAGGAGCGCGACCTGCGGTCCTGGCTGTACGACGAGGATGACAAGACCGACCAGACCCTGTCCGGCGCGGCCAAGCGGGCTGCTGCCGAGGTGGAGGACTCGCACGGCGTACCGGTCGAGGTGGTGACCGTCGGCGACTGCGACCTGACCGAGGGACTGTCGGCGATGGTCCGGGCGGCGCGGGAATCGATGGTGAACGCCGCGAAGCACTCCGGAGCTGACAAGATCGACGTGTTCGTCGAGGTGGACGGGGACCGGGCCGAGATGTTCGTCCGGGATCGCGGCAAGGGCTTCGACACCGACGGGGTGCCGGAGGACCGGTTGGGGCTGCGGCACAGCGTGATGGGCAGGATGGAACGGCACGGCGGCCGCGCAACAGTGCGGTCGAGCCCGGAGACAGGCACCGAAGTGCGACTGGAGATGGACAGATGACGCAGAGGCGAGTGGTGGTCATCGACGACCACGACATGTTCCGGGCAGGCGTGCGCAGCGAGATCGGCGCCTCGGTCGAGATCGTCGGCGAGGGCGCCGACGTGGAGTCCGCGGTGAAGGCGATCGCCGGGACCGAGCCGGACGTGGTGCTGCTCGACGTGCACCTGCCCGGTGGCGGTGGCATCGAGGTGATGAAGCAGGTGCACCAGCGGCACCCGGACATCAAGTTCCTCGCGCTGTCGGTGTCCGACGCGGCCGAGGACGTGATCGGCGTGATCCGGGCCGGCGCCCGCGGCTACGTCACCAAGAACATCAGCGGTACCGAGCTGGTCGACGCGATCGGCCGGGTCGCCGACGGCGACGCGGTCTTCTCGCCCCGGCTGGCCGGCTTCGTCCTGGACGCGTTCTCCGGCGCGATCGACATCGCCTCGGTCGACGAGGACCTGGACCGGCTGTCCCAGCGCGAGCGCGAGGTCCTGCGCCTGATCGCCCGCGGCTACGCGTACAAGGAAGTAGCCCGCGAGCTGTTCATCTCGGTGAAAACCGTCGAAACCCACGTCTCCTCGGTCCTCCGCAAACTCCAACTCTCCAACCGCCACGAACTAACCCGCTGGGCAACCGACCGCCGCCTGGTCTGACAAAAGCAAAAAACAAAAGCAAAAAACAAAAGCAAAGGATAGAGCGCGTCGGCCTGTGGCCAGGGCTCGGTGCCGCGCGTTCAGGTCGCCTGCTTGTGTCTGCGCCGGATCGAAGGACTGCTCAGGTGTCGCAGTGGCCTACCCGCCGCCGAACCTCCCGGAGCACTGCCTAGAGTGACGGCATGGATTTTGTGCGCGATGTGCTGACGTTGCTTCATCTGGTTGGGTTTGCTGCGTTGTTCGGGGGGTTCTTCGTTCAGTTGAAGGCGGCTCGGCCGGTGGTTAACAACGCTATGTTGCATGGGGCGCTGACCCAACTGGTGACGGGTGTTCTGCTGGTGGGTATCGCGTCCGGGGTCAAGGACGACGACTTCACCGTCGACAACACCAAAATCGGCGTGAAGCTGCTCGTCGTCCTGGGCATCACGGTGCTGGTTTTTCTGCACCGCAAGCGCCCGTCGATCAGCCGGGGCATGCTGTTCACCATCGGCGGCCTGACCCTGCTCAACGCGATCATCGCCGTCTTCTGGCACTGATCCCGATCAGCGGGTGGTGGAGCTGTAGGGCAGCAGGGCCATCTCCCGGGCATTCTTGATCGCCCGGGAGATCTGCTTCTGCTGCTGCACCGTCAGGCCGGTGACCCGGCGGGAGCGGATCTTGCCGCGGTCGGAGATGAACTTCCGCAGCAGCGCCGTGTCCTTGTAGTCGACGAACTCGATGCCGTCGCGTTTGAACGGGTTCTGCTTCGGCTTGCGTCCGCGTCCGTCGGCCGCCTTGTCACGTCGTGCCATCGCCAGAGCCTTCCTTGCTGTTGATAATCATTTTCAACTAGCATAGCCGCTGTTCAGCCGAGCAGAGGAGATGGGTCATGGCGGTACCGAAGCGCAAGATGTCCAGGTCGAACACCCGCAGCCGGCGGGCGCAGTGGAAGGCCACGCCGGCCGACCTGGTGCCGATCACGGTCAACGGCCGGCAACTGCGGGTGCCGCGGCGGCTCGTCCGGGCCTACCAACTGGGTTTGATCGAGTGACGCCGGGGTGAGGCCGCGGGTGAGGTCTCGGGTGAGGCGGATGGCGGGTTCCGGCCAGGGCACACATTCGCCACCCCGGCAGAGCAGCAGGGGGCTTTGCCGCTGTTATACCGTCGACTCTCATGGAGCGGAATCTCACCACCGAACAGCTCGCGCTCTTCGAGAAGGAGTTCGCGTCGAACCCGCAGTACCGGGTGATGCAGAACGCCGTCACGGAGACGCCGATCGCCAAGATCGCCCTGGATCGCCAGATCGTCACCTCGATCGACCATTCCGTGTCGAACCTGCTGGACGACTGGAAGGTGACGAACCAGAAGAAGAGCGGCCGGTGCTGGCTGTTCGCCGGGCTGAACCTGCTCCGTCCCGGTGCCGCCGCGAAGCTCGGCGTCAAGGACTTCGAGTTCTCCCAGAACTACCTGCTGTTCTGGGACAAGTTCGAGCGGGCCAACTTCTTCCTCGAGGCGATGATCGACACCGCCGACCGCGACGTCGACGACCGGACCGTGGCGCACCTGCTGTCCGACCCGATCGGTGACGGTGGCCAGTGGAACATGTTCGTCGCGCTGGTCCGCAAGCACGGCCTGGTGCCGAAGTCCGCGATGCCGGAGACCGAGAGTTCGTCGGCCACCGCGCAGATGAACGACACCCTGCGCAAGCTGCTCCGCCAGGGCGCCCGCGACCTGCGTGGGCTGTCCGGCGTCGAGGCGCAGCGGGCGCACAAGCGCGAACTGCTGACCACGATCCACCGGGTGCTGAGCATCCACCTCGGCACGCCACCGCAGAAGTTCCTGTGGCAGTGGAAGGACAGCGAGAAGGAGTTCCACCGCGACGGCTGGACCACCCCGGCCGAGTTCGCCGCGGCGTACGTGACGCTGCCGGTCGACGAGTACGTCTGCATCGTGCACGACCCGCGCGAGTCCAGCCCGACCGGCCGGACGTTCACCGTCGATTACTTGGGCAACGTCATCGACGCCCCGCCGGTGGTCTACCTGAACGTCGAGATGGACCTGATGAAGCAGCTCACCCAGGACGCCATCGTCGGCGGTGAGCCGGTCTGGTTCGGCTGCGACGTCGGCAAGCAGATGTCGGCCGACCTCGGCTACTGGGACGCGAACCTGTACGACCTGGGCGCCGTCTACGACACCGAGTTCAGCCTGGACAAGGCCGAGCGGCTGCTGCACCACGAGACGCTGATGACGCACGCGATGCTGTTCACCGGGGTCGACCTGGTCGACGGCAAGCCGCGCCGCTGGCGGGTGGAGAACAGCTGGGGCGACGAGAAGGCCGACAACGGCTTCTGGACGATGAACGACTCGTGGTTCGGCGAGCACGTCTTCGAGATCGCCGTCCGCAAGAGCGCCCTCCCGGCCGACCTGCAGGCCCGCCTCGACGAGGACCCGATCGTCCTCCCCGCCTGGGACCCGATGGGCGCCCTCGCCGACTGAGCCCCCGTACTACGAACAGCGTGCCCCTCGAGGCACGCTGTTCGCATTTGGTCAGCCGTCCTTGGCCTGTCGGCCCGGTCGGGGTCAGTCGGTTGGGGTGAGGGCTGCGCGGATCAGTGTGGTCATCTCGTCCGGGCGTTCGAGGGACGGGAGGTGGCCGGCCCAGGGGAGTTCGGTGTGGTCGACGTTCGGGAGGATCTCGGTCAGGTGCTTCGCGCAGTCGGCGAAGAACTTGAACTCGTGGGCGCCGGTGAACAGCGTGATCGGCGCGGTGAGGCCGCCGACCTCCCACTCCTCGTTCTCCACGTCGCCCGCGGCCAGCTGAACCTCGAAGGCGCGCTTCTGCATCACCCGGACCAGCTCACGGGCGTCATCATCCGCCTCCGGCCCGACCCACGCCTGCACGTTGAGATCGGTGGCGCCGTCGACGTCGCCGGCTTCCAGCAGCCGGTCCTCCTCGGCGCCGAACGCGCGGAGGTCGTCGGTCGGCATCACGTTGTCGGCCGGCGGCGACATCAGCACGAGCCGGCTGAACCGCTCCGGCTGCTTGCTGGCCGCCTGCAGCGCCACATAGGCGCCGAACGACGCGGCAACCACCTTCGTCGTCTCCACCCCGAGCTCGTCGAGCACCTCGAGCACATCCGCCGCATCGGCGTACTTCGCCCCCGCCTCCAGCGGGGTCTTGCCGTACCCACGCCGGTCGAGCGTGATCACCCGGTGGTCGGTCCGCAGGTCCTCGACCTGGCGCGCCCACATCCGCGAGTCACAGACTCCGGCATGCACCAGTACTACGGCCGGCCCGTCGCCGGTCACTTCGTAAAAGATCGTCATGCCGGGACCTTAGCTGCCGATGGCAACAGTATTTTTCCTCAGGTGTCCAGGCGGATGACGGTGAAGGGTTCGGCGTAGTGGCCGGCGGGGAAGCCCGCGTTGGTGGCGTTCTCCTGGAACCAGGTGTGGAGCATCTTCGGCAGGCCCTCGGGGTCGGGGTGCTGGCTTGTGTGCGACATCACTGCCGCGATCTTCGCGTCGTACGTGTCGGTGATGTCGACGTAGTGGTTGAGCTCGGGGTGTTCCATCATCCACAGTTCGCCGACCTGCCACGCCTCCTCCTCGATCTCCGGAAAGGCGTACGGGTTGCCCGCGGCCGGGAAGAACGCGCGGACGGTCGCCTCGGCCGCGGCCAGGTGGTCCGGATGCGACGTGCGCAGCCGCCGCCAGTTGCGCTCCGGCGACTGCCCGACCAACCGCTGCGGCCGCACCTTCCGGATCACCCGCGCGATGTCCGCGACCAGCTCCCGCGTCGGCTCGAGGTACCCGTCCTCGTACCCGAGGAAATGCAGCTCCTGTACGCCGACGAGCGCGGCCGCCGCGGTCTGTTCGGCGCGGCGTACCGCGGCCATGTCGGCCCGGTCGCGATCGGGTTCGAACCCGCCGGCCTGGCCGTCGGTCACGATGCAGTAGCTGACCTCGATCCCCGCCCTGGTCCACAGCGCGACCGTGCCCGCGCCGCCGAAGTCGACGTCGTCCGGGTGGGCGACGACGACCAGCACGCGCTCGATCTCGCTGTCAGGACGGGGATTCGCGGCAGGTACGGTCACGCAGGCGACCCTAGTGCCCCGTCGAGTTCAGGCGCTCAACGCCGGTGCCTCCCGGAACGGGCTGACCACCGTGCGGTGGTCGATCATGGCGTCGGCGATCCCGTAGTCGACCGCCGCCTGCGCGGTGAGGACATGGTCGCGATCCGTGTCGTGCCGCAGGCGCTCGATCGTCTGGCCGGTGTGGGCGGCCAGGATCGCCTCCTGCTGGCTGCGGACGCGGACCAGTTCGTCGGCCTGCAGGATCAGGTCGGGGATGGTGCCCTGACCGCGCGCGGCCGGCTGGTGCAGGACGACGCGGGAGTGCGGAAGGACCGCCCGCGCACCGGGTGCTCCGGCGGCGAGCAGGACCGCGCCCCCGGCGATCGCCTGGCCGACGCAGAGCGTGGCGAT
The DNA here is from genome assembly GCF_040639475.1 of Kribbella sp. NPDC023855. Taxonomy (NCBI): domain Bacteria; kingdom Bacillati; phylum Actinomycetota; class Actinomycetes; order Propionibacteriales; family Kribbellaceae; genus Kribbella; species Kribbella sp. NPDC023855. Next base: position 128,683 of record NZ_JBFAAA010000008.1, on the reverse strand, counting down.
CGGCGAGCGGACGTACTGCATCGTGTCGTAGATCGCCAGCATCGCGGTCGGATCGCCACCCTCACAGTTGATGTAGAGGCTGATCTCCTGGTCGGGCGCGCTCGCCTCCAGGTGCAGCAGCTGGGCGATCATGGCGTTCGCCACACCTGCATCGATCGCAGTACCGAGGTAGATGATGCGCTCGGTCAGGAGGTGCGAGTAGACGTCCATGATCCGCTCGCCCCGAGGGTGCGGGCTGATCACGTTGGGAATCATGTAGCTGCTCATGCTGTCGCTCCTGCCTGCGCGGGTTGCCGGGGCATCACCTGGTCGAAGGTCTCGACGATGTGGTCGACGAAGCCGTAGGTGCGGGCCTCCTCGGCCGTGTACCAGCGGTCGTGCAACGAGTCGTCGAAGACCGTCGCGACCGGCTGGCCGGTGTCCTCGGCGATCAGGCCGAGCACGGTGTCCCGGATGTGCCGCAGGTCGTTCGCCTGGATCTCGATCTCCACCGCCGACCCGCCGATCCCGGCCGACCCCTGGTGCATCAGGACCCGCGCGTGCCGGAGCGCGAAGCGCTTGCCCGGCGTACCGGCCGACAGCAGGAACTGGCCGGCGCTGCAGGCCAGCCCGAGCGCCAGCGTCGAGACGTCACACGGCACCAGCCGCATGACGTCCCGGATCGCCAGCATCGAGGGCACCGAGCCGCCGATCGAGTGGATCCACAGCGCGATGTCGGTGGTCGGGTCCTCGGCCGCCAGGGTGAGGAGCTGGGTGGTGAGCAAGGTGCCGTTGTCGTCGGTCAGTTGCCCGTCCAGCACCAGGATCCGCTGCCGGAACAAGGCCTGCCGGGTCTGCTCGTTGAACATGGGAGGTTTCATCTCGTCCGCCATGAACCCACCATGACCACCCGGACCCCGCCCACCCCAGCTTTTCTGCCGACAGCAGGTCTGCTCTCAGCCGACTAGCTGCCGCCCGAGGCTCAGAGCAGCTTGTAGTACAGGTTGGCGTAGCGGTTGGCGCCGCCACCGCTGGGACGGGACGCGAAGCCGTAGAACAGTCCCATCCTGCCGGAGTCCATCCGATGCACGGCGATGCCCTCGGGCTCGCGGTACACCAGGGACGACCCGGCCCGGGTCACCGCCGGCGACCCGACGAACTTGCCGGTGTTCAGGTCCAGGCACCGGATGGTCGAGTTGATGTTGTCGGGGTTGGTCTGGCCGGTGCCGTAGTACAGGTAGGCGTACTTGCCGTAGAAGGTGTAGCCCTGGAAAGTCTCGGCGACGCTCGGCTGCCGCACGTGGACCAGGCGATCCGACGCCCGGCCGTACCGCGCGGTCGCGAGCGGCCAGACGCTGAGGTAGAAGCTGCCGTTCTCCTTGCGCCGCACCATCAGCCGTTTGTTGACCGGGTCGACGGCGGCCGTGATCGTGTTGCTGCCCCGGAAGAACTTCGCGGTGCTCGCGATCGACTTCCGCACCAGGCCGTGCTTGAACTGCACCCTGGCCAGCGCGGTGCCGCGGCCGTCGTTGGTGTTCTCGTCGGCATCGCACTCCACCCAGATGTAGGTGGTCGAACCGACCGCTTCGGCGGCGATGGACACGCCGTGCCCGGCACCCCGGATCGCCATCCAGCCGAGCACCGAACCACTGGCCGAGACCCGGTTGATCACCAGGTCGGCGCCAGTCCCGCCGTTCTCGCCCTGCACGATGAACAGCCGCCGGTTCACGTCGTCGAAGGTGAAGCCCTGCATGCTGTGGTGCGACTCGTTCAGCAGCTTGGGCCCGAACAGATGTTTCGGCGTCGCGCCGAGATCGAACCGCGGCGACGCAGGCAAGGCCGCACTCGCCGTCCCAGCAGCCAGTACTCCGCTCCCGAGGGCTCCCACCCCCACCGCGGCCCCGGCCCGGAACACACCGCGGCGACTCAACCGAACCTGATTCGACCAATCCATGGCAACACTCCTCTATCGGGCGGACACTCCAGGTGACTCCCACCTCAGACCCCCGGTCGAGGGAAACGGTTCCCCCGCGCCGGCACTTGGGCGGATCGGGGCCGGACTTGCCGCATACGGTGTTTGTCGGTGCGGGTGTCTAAGGTGGTGAGCGATGACCACGCTCTTTTCTCCAGACGAACTGCCGGTGCCGCTCGAGGAGCCCAAGAGGCATCGGGCCGACCCGGAGGCACTGCTCGAGGGGCTGAACCCTCAGCAGCGGGCTGCTGTCGTGCACGCCGGCAAGCCGCTGCTGGTGGTGGCCGGTGCCGGGTCGGGCAAGACCCGGGTGCTGACCCGCCGGATCGCCTACCTGCTGGCCGCCCGGGACGCGCATCCCGGGTCGATCCTGGCGATCACCTTCACCAACAAGGCGGCCGCCGAGATGCGCGAGCGGGTGGTCGAGCTGGTCGGCCCGCGGGCGAAGCTGATGTGGGTCTCGACCTTCCACTCCTCCTGCGTGCGGATCCTGCGCCGCGACATCAAGCGGTTCGGGATCAGCTCGACGTTCTCGATCTACGACGACACCGACTCGCGCCGGCTGATGACGCTGGTCTGCCGCGAGCTCGACCTGGACGTCAAGCGGTACAACCCGCGCGCGGTGCTGAACTGGATCAGCACCCAGAAGAACGAGCTGATCGACCACGAGACAGCCGCGTCGAAGACCTCCAACCACCTGGAGGAGACGTACGCCGAGTGCTACCGGATCTACCAGGAGCGGCTGGCCCAGGCCAACGCGCTGGACTTCGACGACCTGCTGATGACCACGGTCAACCTGTTGCAGGCGTTCCCGGAGGTCCGCGAGTACTACCGGCGCCGGTTCCGGCACGTACTGGTCGACGAGTACCAGGACACCAACCACGCGCAGTACACGTTGATCCGTGAGCTCTGCGCGGAGCTCGAGCCGGGGCCCAACGACGGCCCGGTCAGCCCGCCCGGCGAGCTGATGGTGGTCGGCGACTCCGACCAGTCGATCTACGCCTTCCGGGGCGCGACGATCCGCAACATCCTCGCCTTCGAGGAGGACTTCGCCGGCGCCGAGACGATCCTGCTGGAGCAGAACTACCGCTCCACCCAGACGATCCTGACCGCGGCCAACGCGGTGATCAGCCGCAACGAAGGCCGGATGGCGAAGAACCTGTGGTCCGACCAGGGCGCGGGAGAGCAGATCGCGGTCTACGTCGCGGACAACGAGCACGACGAGGCGCAGTTCGTCGCGGACGAGATCGACCGGCTGACCGACGCCGACGGGGTCAAGCCGTCCGACGTCGCGGTGTTCTACCGGACCAACGCGCAGTCGCGGGTGTTCGAGGAGGTCTTCATCCGCACCGGCCATCCGTACAAGGTGGTCGGCGGCGTCCGGTTCTACGAGCGCAAGGAGGTCCGCGACGCGCTCGCGTACCTGCGGGTGCTGACCAACCCGGAGGACACCGTCTCGCTGCGGCGGATCCTCAACGTGCCCAAGCGCGGGATCGGCGAGCGGGCCGAGGCCGCCATCGAGGCGCTCGCGTTGCGCGACCGGATCACCTTCTCCGCGGCGCTCCGGCGCGCTCACGACGCCCCGGCGATGGCCAGCCGCAGCGTCAACGCGGTCCAGGGCTTCGTCGACATCCTCGACGAGCTGACCGCGATGGTCGACTCCGGCGCCCCGCCGGACGACATCCTGGACGTCGCCCTGCACCGCTCCGGGTACTACGAGGAGCTGCAGAAGTCGCCCGACCCGCAGGACGAGACCCGCCTGGAGAACCTGGACGAGTTCATCTCGGTGGCCCGCGAGTTCGTCGAGGAGCGCACCGCGGCTGCCGAGCCGTCCGACCTGCAGGCCTTCCTCGAGCGAGTGGCCCTGGTGGCTGACGCCGACCAGATCCCGGACGCCGCCGACGACGGTGGGGTGGTCACGCTGATGACCCTGCACACCGCCAAGGGCCTGGAGTTCCCGGTGGTGTTCCTGACCGGCATGGAGGACGGCGTCTTCCCGCACTCCCGGTCGCTGACCGACCTCAAGGAGCTGGAGGAAGAGCGCCGGCTGGCCTACGTCGGCATCACTCGCGCCCGGCAACGGCTGGCGATCTCGCGTGCCGCAGTACGCAGCGCGTACGGCGCCCCGCAGCACAACCCGCCGTCCAGGTTCCTCGAGGAGATCCCGGCCGAGCTGCTGGACTGGCGCCGCGACGAGTCCGCGATCACCCGCTGGTCGGGGACCGGTACGTCGTCCCGCGGGGCGAGCGGAGTCCAGTCGCGGTGGGAGCCGGCCCGGCGTACGGCGTCCGACAAGCCCGTCATCAGCCTCAACCCGGGCGACCGGGTGGTGCACGACAGCTTCGGGATGGGCACCGTCGTGGTGGTCCGCGGCGAGGGCCAGCAGGCCCAGGCGGACATCGACTTCGGCTCCGAGGGCGTCAAGCGCCTGCTCCTGCGCTACGCACCGGTGGAGAAGATTTAGCCCCACGACGTGCTGATCGGCCGTCTGCCTGCCACAATCGGTGTTTCGGCCCTCCTCGGACGAAGGTCCAGCCCATGCCCAAGCCAGCAGACAGCAGTCACCGCCGGATCATCCTGGCGGGAGCCAACCCTGGGCTGCGGTTGTTCGACAAGGACGGCAAGGTCACCGCGTTCGCGTCGATCTGGATGGTCGACTGGTCGATCTGCGGCGCCGGGACGGCGGTCGTGCTCTGGTTCGACGGGATCGTCCGGGTGGTCTCGGAAGACGTCGATCTCGCGTCCTGGCTGGAGCGGTACTTCGTCCGCTCGTTCCTGGAGGTCCAGGGACTGCCCTGGCATGAGCCTGCCGTCGAGCGCGATCTGGTCCAGGTCTCGATGAACCTCGCCGACGGGCTGAGCGCCAAGGCCGCCGACATCCAGATCGAGATGGGCGGCGTACTCGACCGGCGGCTGTTCGCCACCGACAACTTCCAGCTCGCCGAGGGTACCCACAGCCTCAGCCTGGTGATCGCCCCGGTCCGCTCGGCCACCGTCTCGATCGGCGGCGCCTCCGTCCCCGGCTTCGTCCAGGTCGACGGCTCGGCCGACCGCCCCGGCTCCTCGGCCTTCCTCACCACCGCCGAGGTCTGGCGCCGCTAACTAGCCGACCGCGTTACGCAGCCGTCGCCGATGATGTGGGCGCGGTCGTCGTCGGAGGTTTTGGGGCTCAACCAGGCCATCGCCCGAGGGCGTTGGCGGGGGAACCAGTAGTCGGGCGCACGAGGGCCCGGGCGCATGGCCGCAGACTAGTACTGCGGTACTTCGGTGGGCCAAGCCTTGTCGGAGTGGATTCAGGGGTTGAGGCCGCAGTGGTTGCGGAGCCACGGGATCGGGTTGATCGGCTCGCCGCCGCCGGGGCGGACCTCGAAGTGCAGGTGGGGGCCGGTGGTGTTGCCGGTCATGCCGACCGCGCCGACCTGGTCGCCGGCGTACACGGTCTCGCCGACCGAGACGCTGAACTTCGACATGTGGTTGTACCAGGTCTCGGTGCCGTTCTCGTGCCGGATCCGGACCTGCCGGCCGTAGGGGCCGGCGAACTCGGCGCTGACCACTTCGCCCTTCATCACGCTGCGGATCGGGGTGCCGATCGGGGCGGCGAAGTCGGTGCCGGTGTGGTTGCGGGCCCAGCGGCCGCCGCCCTGACCGAAGGTGGCGGTGATCCGGTAGTTCGAGATCACCATCTCGCAGCGGGTGGCCGACTCCCGGGCGTTCTTCTGGGCCTGGTCGATCTGGGCCTTGGCCTTGGCCAGCGCGGCGGCCCGCTTGGCGGTCAGTGCGAGGGTGGCCTCGAGCTTGGCGGCCCGGGCCTTGCCGGTCCGGTCGGCCGAGGCCTGCTTCTTGGTCTTCTCGACGCTGGTGAGCGCGACCCGGGAGGAGTCCCGGGTGGCCAGGTTGCGGCGCTCGATCCGCAGCGTCGTCAGTTCGGACAGTTGGCCGTCGCCCATGCTGAGGGCAGCGAGGTTGACCGCGGAGTTCGCCTGGGTCGGAGAGGCCAGGGAGCTGTGGCTGAAGCCCACTGCTCCTGCTGCTGCCGCGAGGGCTGCTGTCAATCCGACTACCTGGGTACTGCTCGGGGTATTACGCCTGGCAACACGATGCTTGGCACTGTGACGTCCTGCGCCGGTCTTGCGCGCAGCGTTGCCTGGCGTGACGCGGCTGGCCGCGGCACGGTGCTGGGACACAACGTGGCCTTTCGGTCACAGGGGAGGGGCACTGTCCACTCGCCGGGTTTATTCCCCCGGCGGGCTCATGCACCATAACGGAACCGCAACGAGCCCACAAACCCCGCCACCCCTTTTTTGGCCCCGGCTTCACGAAACCTTTGCATGCGCGGCTGCACGTGCATCGGCCCGAGCGCTCAGATGGCTTCCATGTCAGGAAGAACTTTCACGCAACTGTGTCCTGCTCATCGAGGTGCGACAGCATGCCGGTGATCTGGTGGACGACGTCTCCATGGAACGGCAGCGACAGGTGTCCCACCCCGTCGATCCGGATGTTGTGGGTGATCAGGTCGGGGTGCCGGATCCGGGCCCGGCGCTGCGGCACGATCAGCTGGTCGACGTCGCTGTAGAACGCGACGAACCGGGTCGGGCAGTCCGGAGCCGGCTCGGCCAGCTCCTCCATCAGGTCACTGTCCGGCCGGAGCTGCTTCACCAGCGGCCACGGCAGGAGCCGCGCGGCGACCGTGCCCTGGTGCGGGGTCCCGAGCGTCACGCAGGTGTGCACGCGTTCGGCTCCGCCGAGCCGCTGGACGTAGTACCGGGCGATCAGGCCGCCCAGGCTGTGGCCGACGATGTGGATCTGCTCCGAGCCCGACTCCTCGCAGAGCCGCTCGACCTCGGCGGCCATCCGCTCGGCCGTACTCCGGACGTCGAGCGTCAAGGGTGAGTACGAGAAGGTCTGGATCCGGGTGAAGCCCCGGCGCAGCAGCTGGCGGCGCATCAGGGCGAAGATCGTGTGGTTGTCGATGATCCCGTGCGCGAGCAGGATCGGCGTACCGGCCGCCTGGACGTTGCTGACCACGAGACTGCGCTGGGCCGGGGTCAGGCCGCTCAGGTTGAGCCGCTCGGCGCGGGCCGCGGAGCCGCCGACCAGGCCCAGCGGGTACATCGCCAGGTGGGTGGTGATCCAGCCGAGCTCGACGGCGGCACCTTGCAGTACCCGCGGCGACAGTGCCGAGCGGGCGCCGTACTTGAGTCCCTCGAGAGCTCCCCAGATGCCGTCGGCGCTCATCGCGTCTCCTCACACTCTCGACCGGACCGCACGCGGCAGTGGTCTGATCTCTTCTCACGGTAACCGGTTCCCACTTGGCGTGGCCGGGAACACACACCGCCGTGTCTGATCCGTGAGGTAGCTTCTGCTTATGTCTGCCACGAGCCCACTTCGAGTAGTAGTCGCCAAGCCTGGACTGGACGGCCACGACCGTGGCGCGAAGGTGGTCGCCCGGGCCCTGCGGGACGCCGGGATGGAGGTCATCTACACCGGCCTGCACCAGACTCCGGAGCAGATCGTCGAGACGGCGATCGCCGAGGACGCGGACGCGATCGGCCTGTCGGTGCTGTCCGGCGCGCACATGACGCTGTTCAAGAAGGTCCGCGAGCTGCTCACCGAGCGGGACGCCGACGACATCGTGGTGTTCGGCGGCGGGATCATCCCCGAGGCCGACCTGGAGCCGCTGGCCGAGCTCGGCGTGCACAAGATCTTCACCCCCGGCGCGACCACCACCGAGATCGTCGAGTGGGTCCGCGGGCACGTCGGCGACGCCTCCGCCACGGCCTGATCCACCCGGTTTGTTGCCTCCCGCAACCCCGGACTGCCGCGCGATTGCCGGTTACTGGCCGGTAATACCGAATCGTTAAGAAACACCTGGTTGTGCCCGCTGGCTAATCGCGGTCGCATACAGCCATGCGTTTGTCTGTGCACGACGCTGAGATCGGCCAAATGTGTGGCTCAGGACACATCGGCCCGAATCTCGGTTACTGTCCGGATAGGGCGGCTCGCAGCAAGGTGGGGGTCTGCGGACCAGCCGACGCAGGACCAAGACATCCCATCGGGAGAGGGCAGGTAACACGATGAGGTTTGAACGATCACACACGCGCAAGACGGCCTTCGTGGCCGTGGCCGGCAGCCTGGCGCTGCTCGCCTCCGCGTGTGGCGGGGACGACGGCAGCGGCGGCGACGCCAAGGGGGGCGACGCCGGGGCGCTCGAGGGTCGCGGCCCGATTACGTTTGCCACCGGCAAGGACACCTCCGGCAACCTGGCGAACCAGGTCGCAGCCTGGAACTCGCAGCACCCGGAGGAGAAGGTCGAGGTTCGGGAGCTTCCCGAGTCTGCGGATCAGCAGCGCGAGTCGATGATCCAGAACGCGCAGAACAAGTCCGACGCCTTCAGCGTTCTCAACCTGGATGTGGTCTGGACCGCGGAGTTCGCGGCGAACCGCTGGGTCGCCGAGTTGCCGCAGGACAAGTTCCCGGACCTGTCGAAGATGATTCCGGCGACCATCGAGACCGCCAAGTACCGCGACAAGCTGTACGGCGTACCGATCACGTCCGACGGCGGACTTCTCTACTACCGCAGTGATCTCCTGCAGAAGGCCGGCGTCCAGGCGCCGAAGACCTGGACCGAGATGACGGCCGCGTGCCAGAAGGTCCAGGCGCTGCCGGAGGCCAAGGGCATGGGCTGCTACGCCGGTCAGTTCGAGAAGTACGAAGGCCTCACGGTGAACTTCTCCGAGGCCATCGACTCCGCCGGCGGCAAGGTGATCGACGAGTCCGGCAAGCCGGCCGTCGACTCGCCGGAGGCGGTGAAGGGACTCGAGTTCCTGGTGAACGGCTTCAAGCAGGGCGTGATCCCCGCGGCCGCCATCACCTACAAGGAAGAGGAGGGTCGCCGTGCCTTCCAGGAGAGCAAGCTGATCTTCCACCGGAACTGGCCCTACGTGTACGCCAAGGCCGCCGAGCCGGGCTCGAAGATCATCGGCAAGTACGCCGTCGCGCCGCTGCCGGGCATGAGCGGTCCAGGCGTCTCGACGCTGGGCGGTCACAACTACGCGATCAGCAACTTCGCCAAGAACAAGGCGACCGCGGTCGACTTCATCAACTTCATGGCCAGCGAGGAACGCCAGCGGGCGAATGTCGAGAAGACCTCGCAGGCACCGAGCAACGCGGCGTTGTACGACGACCCCGCGCTGCAGAAGAAGTTCCCCTACCTGGCCCCGTTGAAGGCCTCGATCGAGGGTGCCCGCTCCCGGCCGCAGGTGGTCAAGTACGGCGATGTCACCACCGCGATCCAGGAAGCGGCGTACGCCGCCCTGACCGGGAAGAAGCCACCGCAGCAGGCCATCACCGACCTGCAGACCAAGCTGAGTTCGCTCATCACTCAGTGACCAGCTCGGGTACGGGGCCGGCGAGCAGCTTTCGCCGGCCCCGGCCTGTCGTTGCCGGGGTCGCCCCGGCAGGCAGAAGGAGGCAGAGGTGACTGCAACTACGCCGGTCCTGGACGGGCCGGTCAAAGAACCCGAGTCAGGCAAGAAAACCCGCTTCAACGAGGGTACTGGCAGGCTGGCGGCGGTGCTGCTGTCGCCGACCCTGATCGTGCTGGCACTGGTGGTCGTCTACCCGATCATCAGCGCGCTGCGTGAGTCGCTCTTCACCGAAGGCGGCGTGGACCCGGAGACCGGGTTCGTCGAGGAGGGCAACAAGTTCGTCGGCCTGGAGAACTACACCGCCATCTTCTCCGGCGAGACCGCCGACCGGTTCTGGAACGCCTTCTACAACACGACGTTCTTCACCATCACGTGTGTGATCATCGAGACCGTTCTCGGCGTCGTGATGGCCCTCATCATGCACAAGGCGTTCTTCGGCCGGGCCGTGGTCCGGGCCAGCATCCTGGTTCCCTGGGCGATCCCGACCGTGGTGTCGGCGCTGCTGTGGCGCTGGATCTTCTCGTCCGACGGTGTCGCCAACGCCGTGCTGGGCACCCAGATCCTCTGGTCCACCGAAGGCTGGCAGGCAGTGTTGTCGGTGATCATCGCCGATACCTGGAAGACCGCTCCGTTCATCGGACTGCTGGTACTGGCGGGCCTGCAGACGATTCCGGCCGACGTCTACGAGGCGGCCAAGGTCGACGGCGCCAGTCCTTGGCAGCAGTTCATCAGGATCACGCTGCCGTTGGTGAAGCCGGCCTTGCTGGTCGCCATCTTGTTCCGGCTGCTCGACACGCTGCGGATGTTCGACCTGCCGTTCGTTCTCGTCGGGCCGACCAAGGGCTCGGTGCAGACGTTGTCGATCCTGGCCTATCTCGAAGCACGCGAGACGAGGTACGGCGCAGCCGCGGCGTACGCCACGATTCTGTTCATCTACGTCGCGGTGGTGGCTTTCATGTTCGTGAAGCTGCTCGGGGCGGACGTGATCGGTGACGCCCGGGCGAAGGTCCCGAGCGCCCGGAAGAAGAGAAGGACCGAAGCCGCTGCCGCCCGGGTCGCGGCGTCGCCCGCCGGCGGCACGAGCGGACCGGGGAGTGGAGTCTGATGGCAACCGCAAATCCTGCCAAGATCAAGGCCGCGGAGGCCAGCCCGCTGCGCAGGTACGCACCACTGATCGGCGTCGCGCTGATCGTGCTCTACTGCCTCGCACCGTTCTACTGGATGGTGGTCTCGGCGCTGCGCCGGCCGGCCGACCAGTTCGAGAACAACATCATCCCGAGCACCTGGTCGATCCAGAACATCAAGGACGCGTTCTCGCCGGTGAACGGGTTCGGTCGCAGCCTGCTGAACAGCCTGATCGTGGCCGGTTCGGTGACGATCCTGACCCTGGTCATCGGCCTGATCGCCGCCTACACCCTGGCCAGGCTGGAGTTCCGGGGCAAGAACATCGTGCTGGGCATCATCATCACCACGTCGATGTTCCCCGGCATCTCGCTGGTGATCCCGCTGCTCAAGCTGTTCATCGACATCAAGTGGATCAACACCTACCAGGCGATGATCGTGCCCAGCCTGTCGTTCGCGCTGCCACTGGCGATCTGGACCCTGACCGCGTTCTTCCGGCAGATGCCGCGAGAACTCGAGCAGGCCGCCATGGTGGACGGGTGCACACCGGCCCAGGCCTTCCGGAAGGTCATCCTTCCGCTGGCCGCGCCCGGCGTGTTCACCACGGCGATCATCACCTTCATCGCGGCCTGGAACGAGTTCCTGATCGCGCTGGCGATGATCAACAAGAAGGAGATCCAGACCGCGAACGTGGTCATCTCACAGTTCACCGGCACCACCGGACGGGACCAACCGTTCGGCAGCATCATGGCCGCCGGCGTGATCGTCACCATCCCGCTGGTGATCGCAGTACTGATCTTCCAGCGGCGGATCGTCGCCGGTCTGACCGCGGGCGGCGTGAAGTAAGGGCCCGAAACCGGCGTATGGTCGAAGACCTAGCCGCTGGAGGTGTGAAGTGAGCTATGGAGATAATCGGAACAGGCGCGATCAGGAAGACCGTGACCGCCGCGAGGAGCAGGACCGACGGATCCGTGAGGAGCAGGATCGTCGGGACCGTGAGGAGCAGGACCGGCGGGATCGCGACAAGCGCTGACGGTAACTGAGACCGAGGGGCCGGACCCGCAAGGGCCCGGCCCCTCGGCGTTGCCTCAGACCTGCAGCCAGACGGTGGTGTCCACTGGGAGCTTGTTATCGGGGAGTGGCTCGCTGGAGAGCAGTACTGCGGTGTACTCCGGTAGGTCGATGGGCTCGTCGCCCAGGTTGACCACGCAGCGGAAGCCCGGGTCCCGGCTGAAGGAGAGGACCCCCTCCGGAGCATCCTGGTCCCAAACGAGGCGGCCTTCGCCGAGGGCCTCGTGCTCGCGGCGGATGCGCAGGGCCGCCTTGTAGAGCGCCAGGTGGCTCTTGGGCTCAGTGGCCTGCGCCTCTGCCGTCAGTGGCGCCCAGTCGGCCGGCTGCGGCAACCATGGCTGGCTGTCACCACTGTTGAACCCGTACGGCGGCTCGAAGCCACTCCACGGAATCGGTACCCGGCAACCGTCGCGCCCGCGCACCGTGTGGCCCGACCGCTCCCACGTCGGGTCGTCCAGGACCTCGTCCGGCAGGTCCTCAACCTCCGGCAGCCCCAGCTCGTCACCCTGGTAGATGTACGCGCCACCAGGCAACGCCAGCTCCAGCAGAGCAGCCGCCCTGGCCCGGCGAAGCCCCAACGCCAGATCAACCGGTACTACGCCCGCACCCTGCAGCGCGTCCCGCTGATCCCGGCCGTACCGAGTGCGGTGCCTGATGGTGTCGTGGTTGCTCAGCACCCAGGTCGCGGGCGCACCGACGGCCCACAGGCTCTCGGTGGTGTAGTCGATGACCTGCCGCAACTCCTTCGCGCTCCACGGCGCCCGCAGTACGTCGAAGTTGAACGCGGAGTGCAGCTCGTTCGGCCGGACGTACTGCGCCAGCCGCTCGGCCGGGGAGAGCCAGGCCTCGGCCACGAAGACTCGCGGGCCCTGCGGGGTGTCGGCGTACTCGTCGGCGACCGCCCGCCAGCGCTGGTGGATGTCGTGCACACCGGGCTGGTCGTAGAACGGGTTGCCGACGTACTTGTCCCTGGTCGGCTCACCCTCGTGCAGCGGTACGTCGGGGAGCGACGCGTCCTTCGCCATCGAGTCGGCCACGTCGATCCGGAAGCCGTCGATGCCCCGGTCGAACCAGAACCGCAGGATCGAGTCGAACTCCTCGATCACCTTCGGGTGGTCCCAGTTCCAGTCGGGCTGGGAGATGTCGAACATGTGCAGGTACCACTGGCCGTCCTCGATCTGCTGCCAGGCGCCACCACCGAAGGCGGCCGGCCAGTTCGTCGGCGGCAGCCCACCGTCCTTGCCGTCGCGGAACCAGAACAGGTCCCGCTCGGGAGAGCCCTTGCCGGCCTCGAGTGCCGCCTTGAACCACGGGTGCTCCCAGGAGCAGTGGTTCGGCACCAGGTCGATCAGGATCCGCAGGCCGAGCGCGTGCGCCTCGGCGATCAGCGCGTCGGCGTCGGCCAGGGTGCCGAACTCCGGATTGATGTCGCGATAGTCGGACACGTCGTACCCGCCGTCGAGCAGCGGTGACGGGTACCACGGGCTGATCCAGAGGGCGTCGATGCCGAGCTCGGCCAGGTAGGGCAGCCGGGCCCGGATACCGTTCACGTCGCCGGTACCGTCACCGTCCGCGTCCGCGAACGACCGCGGATAGACCTGGTACACGACGGCGCTACGCCACCACTCGTCAGCTGGTCTGGTTGATCCTTCAGTCATGCGTTCCAGCCTTTCACGGGGGAGCCAAGATCCTGTGACGGTCGTCTCAGCGCGTACCCCGACTGTCGCAGCAGGTACGGAGGTGGCTAGTCTCAGCCCGACGGAACGCGCCGGCGACCGTGCCTCTCCGCACCGCAGCCTGCCGCGGCCTAACTCGAACAGGCGAGAGAGGGACCACAGTCGTGGATCTGATGGAGTACCAGGCGAAGACTGTCTTCGCCAAGCACGGTGTACGGACGACGGTGGGTGAAGTCGTCCACACGCCCGAGGAAGCTCGCGCGGCCGCCGAGAAGATCGGTGGCACCGTGGTCGTCAAGGCCCAGGTGCTGACCGGCGGTCGCGGCAAGGCCGGCGGCGTCAAGCTGGCCACCAGCCCCGACGAGGCCGAGGAACGGGCTCGCGAGATCCTGGGCCTGGACATCAAGGGCCACATCGTCAAGACCCTCAACATCGTCCCGGCCGCGGCGATCGCGGAGGAGTACTACTTCTCCTTCCTGATCGACCGGGCCAACCGCAACTACCTCTGCATCGCCTCCGCCGCCGGCGGGATGGAGATCGAGGAGGTCGCGCACACGAACCCGGACGCGGTCGCCAAGATCTCGATCGACCCGGCCACCGGTGTCGACGAGGCCAAGGCCCGCGAGATCGCCACCCAGGCCGGCTACCCGGCCGACGTGATCGACGCCGTCGCCCCGGAGATCGTCAAGCTCTACCAGGTCTTCCTGTCCGAGGACGCGACCCTGGTCGAGGTGAACCCGCTGGTCAAGCTCAAGGACGGCAACGTCGAGGCGCTGGACGGCAAGGTCAGCCTGGACGAGAACGCCGACTTCCGGCACCCGGAGCACGCGGCGTTCGCCGACACCTCCGCCGAGGACCCGCTGGAGGCCGCGGCCAAGGCCAAGGGCCTGAACTACGTGAAGCTCGACGGTTCCGTCGGCATCATCGGCAACGGTGCGGGCCTGGTCATGTCCACGCTCGACGTGGTCGCGTACGCCGGTGAGGAGTTCGGTGGGGTCAAGCCCGCCAACTTCCTCGACATCGGTGGTGGCGCCTCGGCCGAGGTGATGGCCAACGGGCTGGAGATCATCATCTCCGACGCGCAGGTGGAGAGCGTCTTCGTCAACGTGTTCGGCGGGATCACCGCCTGTGACGCGGTCGCGAACGGCATCGTGCAGGCGTTCGAGCTGCTGGCGAGCCGGAACGAGCACGTCGACAAGCCGCTGGTCGTCCGGCTGGACGGCAACAACGCCGAGGAGGGCCGCCGGATCCTCGACGAGGCGAACCTGCCCGGACTCGAGCGGGTCGACACGATGGACGGCGCCGCCAAGCGGGCCGCCGAGCTGGCTGCGAAGTAAGGGATCGCTGAAATGTCTATCTTCCTGACCAAGGACAGCAAGGTCGTCGTCCAGGGCATGACCGGCTCGGAAGGCACCAAGCACACCACCCGGATGCTTGCCTCCGGCACCAACATCGTCGGCGGCGTGAACCCGCGCAAGGCCGGCCAGTCGGTCGACTTCGACGGTAAGGCCGTCGCGGTCTTCGGTACTGTCGCGGACGCGATCAAGGAGACCGGGGCCGACGTCTCGGTCATCTTCGTGCCGCCGAAGTTCACCAAGGACGCGGTGCTCGAGGCGATCGAGGCCGGCATGCCGCTGGTCGTGGTGATCACCGAGGGCGTGCCGGTGCACGACACCGCCGCGTTCTTCGCCGCCGCGCAGGCCTCCGGCACGACCCGGATCATCGGCCCGAACTGCCCGGGCATCATCACGCCGGGCGAGTCCAACGCCGGCATCATCCCGGCGAACATCGCCGGCGCCGGCCGGATCGGCCTGGTGTCGAAGTCGGGCACGCTGACCTACCAGATGATGTACGAGCTGAGCGACTTCGGCTTCTCCACCGCGATCGGCATCGGCGGCGACCCGATCGTGGGCACCACCCACATCGACGCGCTGCGGGCGTTCCAGGACGACCCGGACACCGACGCGATCGTGATGATCGGCGAGATCGGCGGCGACGCCGAGGAGCGGGCGGCGGCGTTCATCAAGGACAACGTCACCAAGCCGGTGGTCGGCTACGTGGCCGGCTTCACTGCGCCCGAGGGCAAGACGATGGGCCACGCCGGCGCCATCGTCTCCGGCTCGTCGGGCACCGCGGCCGCGAAGAAGGAGGCCCTCGAGGCCGTCGGCGTGAAGGTCGGCAAGACGCCGACCGAGACCGCCAACCTGATGCGCGAGATCATGCAGGGCCTGACCAAGTAGTCAGCAGCAGCACAAGAACGGCCCCCGGTGCTCCGGGGGCCGTTCTGCGTGGTCCTGGTTACTTGTAGGTGGCGGCGCGCTCGGCGGCGCGGATCAGTACTTCGTTGAAGGCCGCGTTGGAGATGTCGAGATCCTCCAGCACCGGGAAGAGCGCGTACACCGCGCGCGTGCCGTTCACCGCGACCCCGATCCGGTAGGTGAACTTGTTGTCCTTGCCGGTGTCGTACGACGCCTCCCAGCTCTCGCCGCGGATGCTGCCGTACTCCACCTCGCCGGTCTGCTTCACGGTCGCGTTGGAGATGGTCTTCTTGCAGCCGTCGACGTTCTTGCGCAGCTGGCTCACCCAGCTCGCGGCCGCCGCCGAGCTCGGGAACGCGGCCACCATCGTGTCCAGCCCGAACTCGGCCGGCACCGTCGCCTCCGGTACGACGTACGTCTGCGCCTTGTTCGAGGTGGACTTGGCCTTCTTGAGGTCGATCTTGCCCTCGCAGCCGGTGCCCTTCGGGGTAGTGCTCGAGGTGCTGACCCAGGGCTTGTTGATGGTCGGCAGGACCGGCAGGTCGATCGGTGCCATGAAACCGGCCGGCTCGGTGGTCGGCAGCAGGGCCGGCTTCATCGTCGGCGTCCCGGTCGTGCACTTCGCTTCGGCGCAGAGCCGCTTCAGTCCGGTGCCGGCCGTGGCGACCAGGGCGTCCGGTTTGGGCGCTGCCTTGCCGACCGTGTCGTGCTCCACCACCATCGTGGTCTGGCCGGCCGTACTCACGCTGATCGTGCGGTACTTGGTGGTCTTGGCACCCGGCTGGGCGAAGACGGCGACCACACCCTTGCTGCCGAGGCCCTCGGTCCGGTAGCTGGAGATCAGCCGGACCTGCGGGGTGTTGCACGTGCTGAGCCAGCCGGTGATCGTCGTGTACGCCTTGCCGGCGGCCGCCGCGTCGTTGGAGACCTCGACGTACTGGACCGCGGTGTCCTTGGTCGACGGGTTGCTGAAGGTGCGGATCCAGGTCCGCATTCCGGCCGGGTCGGCGAACCGTTGCGCCTGGCAGACGAAGGACCGGTCGGGGGCGTTGCTGCCGTCGTCGGTGCTCGCGACGGCCCAGGCTCCGGCCGCCGGGGCGAGCTGCTTGGCCGAAGTGCCGTCGAGCAGCACCTTGGCGTCGCTCAGCAGACCCGAGTCGCTGCCGCTGAGCCGGTCGTCCGGGCTGCCGGACTTGGCGTCGCTGGGGGAGTCGTCGCCGCCGAACGCGTTCAGGGCCACGACGCCGCCGCCACCGACGAGCAGCAGGACGGCGGCTCCCGCGCCGATCAACTGGTTCCGCCGGCGTACTTGCTGACGGCGAGCCTCCCGGGCGGCGGCGCGGCCGCCGGCTCGTGAGGCGCGGTGGGAACCGGTCACTAGTTCTTGACCTCCAGACTGATTCCACCCGACGGTACCTGGTGGCCCGTCACCTACCGCACCGAGCACCTGCTCGCGACTGCAGGGAGTTGACCAACACCCCCAAGCAGGGCCGAAGTCTTCCATATCCGGCGTGTCACAACGAGCAGTCCCCCGGCAGCGAGTGACGATGGACGGAGATGACCGACATGCTGAGCCGTCCGGGCGCCCGTGACGGCGGATCTCACCAGGCGCCCGGGCCCGCCCAGCCCGACGCCATCGCACCGACCAAGCCAGTGATCGTCTCGGCGGTGATAGGAGCAGGTGCCTGTCTGCTGACCGGACTACTGGCCTGTGCTGCCGTCGCAGTGGTCGGCTGGCTGGCCGCATCCTTCGGTGGCGCGTCCGGTGCGGTCCGTGCCGGTGCCTCTGTGTGGCTGGTCGCTCACAAGGCCAGTGCCACCGTCTCTGACGCCAAGGTCTCCATCGCACCGCTCGGGCTGACCCTGTTCCTCGCCTGGTGCCTGTATCGCGGTGGCCGGTTCACTGCTCGCGTGAGTGGGGCAGACACGACCAAAGACCTCGCTACGGCCTCCGGAGTACTAGCCGTCGCCTACGGTCTCGGTGCGCTGGTCATCGCGCTCCTGACCTCTGACGGCGCCGTGAAGGTCTCCCCGGCGGCAGCGTTCTTCGGAGCGGCCACACTCGCGATCATCGCGGGCACTGCCGGAGTACTGGTCGAGTCCGGAGCTGCTGAGGACATTGCCGACGCGACTCCACAGGGCCTGCGAGACGTGATCCCTGCCGCTGCGGCCGCAGTACTCGCGATATTCGCTGTCGCGAGCCTCCTGTACGCCGTACTGCTGGCAGTCCACTTCTCCCGCGTCACCTCGATGCTGGAGCTGCTGGACGCCGGCGTGGTCGGCTCGGTGGTGCTATTCGCGATCTGTCTGATGCTGCTACCCAACATGATCCTGTACACGGTGGCGTTCATCGCCGGCCCAGGTTTCCAGCTGGGAGTCGGTACGACGATCGCCCCGACCGGGGTGGATGTCGGCAACCTGCCTGCACTGCCGCTGCTGGCCGCAGTACCGGCTGATGGCGCCACACCGACGTACCTGCTGGTGCTGACGGCTCTGGTGCCGCTGGGAGCTGGGGTACTGGCCGGCTTCGTGGTTGCCCGGCGTGGGCTCGCTGCGGAGGACTCCGATGCGCTCGGTTGGGATGCCTTCGCTCTCCGTGGCGGTATCGCGGCCCTGTTGGCTGGGACGGTCCTGATGGTGCTGATGGTGCTCTCGGGTGGCGCTGCTGGGCCGGGCCGGATGGCTGCGGTCGGCGTACCGGGTGCTGTGCCTGCGGCCGGCGTGCTCCTTGCCGCGATGGCGATCGGCGCCTCGATCACCGCGGCCGTCATCGCCGCACGGCGACCGGCTGAGAGCGGGACCGACCCCGAGCGATAGGGTTTGCCGCGTGACAGACCCGGTTGCGCCCACGCCCGAGCCCGCGCGCCTCGTCGTGCTCATCTCGGGTTCCGGCTCGAACCTGCAGGCCCTGCTCGACGCGTGCGCCGATCCGGCGTACGGCGCCCAGGTGGTGGCCGTCGGCGCTGACCGCGAAGGCATCGCCGGGCTGGACCGGGCCGTGGCGGCCGGAGTACCGACCTTCGTGCACAAGGTCAAGGACTATCCCGAGCGGGCCGACTGGGATCGCGCGCTGACCGCGTCCGTCGCGCAGTACCGGCCCGATCTGGTCATCTCGGCCGGATTCCTCAAGCTGGTCGGTGACGACTTCCTGGCCAGCTTCGGGGATCGCTACATCAACACCCACAACGCGCTGCTGCCAGCGTTCCCCGGCATCCACGGACCGCGTGACGCGCTCGAGTACGGCGTCAAGGTGGCCGGCGCAACCCTGTTCTTCGTCGACGGCGGGGTGGACACCGGGCCGATCATCGCCCAGGTCGTCGTACCGGTCGAGGACGACGACACCGAAGACACCCTGACGGAGCGGATCAAGGAGGTCGAGCGCCGCCAGCTGGTGGAGTGGGTCGGCCGGCTGGTCCGCGACGGCTGGACCATCACCGGACGAAAGGTCACCACGAAGTGAGCACCGACCGCAGGCCGATCCGCCGGGCGCTGATCAGCGTCTACGACAAGACCGGTCTGGAGGAGCTCGCCAAGGCGCTGTCCGAGGCCGGCGTCCAGATCGTGTCCACTGGTTCGACCGCGGGCCGAATCGCTGCCGCGGGCGTGCCGGTGACCAAGGTCGAGGAGCTGACCGGGTTCCCCGAGTGCCTCGACGGGCGGGTCAAGACGCTGCACCCGAAGGTGCACGCCGGGCTGCTCGCCGACGTCCGCAAGCCCGACCACGTCGAGCAGCTCGCCGAGATGCGGGTGGAGCCGTTCGACCTGCTGGTCAGCAACCTGTACCCGTTCAGCGAGACCGTCGCGTCCGGTGCGTCCGTCGACGAGTGTGTCGAGCAGATCGACATCGGTGGACCGTCGATGGTCCGCGGCGCGGCCAAGAACCACGCGAACGTTGCCGTCGTGACCTCTCCTGACCAGTACGCCGATGTCTACGCCGTGCTGGACGAGGGCGGTTTCTCACTGGAGCAGCGGCAGAAGCTCGCGGCAGCGGCCTTCGTGCACACCGCGGAGTACGACGTGGCCGTTGCGTCCTGGATGGGCAACGTGCTCACCGACAGCAGCGAGGGCACGGGCTTCCCGGCCTGGGTTGGTGCCGGCTGGGAGAAGAAGGCCGTACTGCGGTACGGCGAGAACCCGCATCAGCCGGCTGCGCTCTACAGCAACGGCCGCTCGGGATTGGCTTCTGCCGAGCAGTTGCACGGCAAGGAGATGTCGTACAACAACTACGTCGACGCGGACGCGGCCCGGCGTACGGCGTACGACTTCAGTGAGCCCGCGGTCGCGATCATCAAGCACGCGAACCCGTGTGGCATCGCGGTCGGCAAGGACATCGCGGAGGCGCACCGGCGAGCGCACGAGTGCGACCCGGTCTCGGCGTACGGCGGCGTGATCGCCACCAACCGGCCGGTCACGGTCGAGCTGGCCAAGCAGGTCGCGGAGATCTTCACCGAGGTGCTGGTCGCACCGGCGTACGAGGACGGCGCGGTCGAGATCCTGCAGGCCAAGAAGAACATCCGCGTGCTGGTCTGCCCGCCGGGTGAGGACGGCCCGCCGGTCGAGATCCGTGCGGTCAGCGGCGGTCTGTTGATGCAGCAGCGCGACGTGTTCCAGGCCGAAGGCGACGACCCGTCGAAGTGGACCCTCGCCGCGGGCGAAGCCGCCTCCGACGAGGTGCTGGCCGACCTCGCGTTCGCCTGGAAGGCGTGCCGCGCGGTCAAGTCCAACGCGATCCTGCTCGCCGCGGACGGCGCCTCGGTCGGCGTCGGCATGGGCCAGGTCAACCGCGTCGACTCCTGCCGCCTGGCAGTCTCCCGCGCGGGTGACCGGGCGGCCGGTTCAGTAGCCGCCTCCGACGCCTTCTTCCCCTTCCCGGACGGCCTCGAGGTCCTCCTCGAAGCCGGTGTCAAGGCGGTAGTCCAGCCCGGCGGCTCCATCCGCGACGACCTGGCCATCGAAGCCGCCACCAAGGCCGGCGTCACCATGTACTTCACCGGCACCCGCCACTTCTTCCACTAGTACTACGACAGCCCCCTGCCTCCGGTTTCGGAAGGCAGGGGGCTGTTGCGTTGGTTCAGCAGCCGGAGCGCCACTTGTGGGAGTCGTAGTCGTTGTCCGACATGTCCCAGTCGCGCCAGTCGCCCTGCGGCAGGCAGAACGCCATCGTCCGGTAGTTCACGTCGAAGTAGAGCACCACGTCGTCATAGGTGCCGGGGTGTCCGTTGTTGTAGATGGTCTCGGCGTCGTCGTGCATACCGTCGTCGCCCCACCAGCTGTCGTCGCCCTCCCACTTGGCCATCCGGCCCTCGGCGTTGTCGTCGGACCAGGCGCAGAAGAAGCCCCGGGGGCAGGCGCCGATGTCGGGGTCCGCGGTGGTCGCGGCGTTGGCGGACACGGTGGTGGTACTGCCGGCCAGGAAAACGATGGCCAGGAACGCGCTGACTCTCATGGCGGTTGATCGCAAGGCGGTCTTCTCTTTCGTCGTAGTGGTCACGAATGCCCCAGGACGGATTTGGCCTGGGGCAGTGCGGCCCGTTCCAGTCGCTCCAGCTGCTGGAACTCCCGCCGGTTCTCGGCGGTGGTCTTGGTGAGGTGTTCCGCGTGCAGGTCGCGGACGGTGGCGGCCAGCGAGGTGCTGGTCGCGCAGCCGGCCTCGGTCACCGCGCCGGCGATCTCCGCTGCCCGGATCGCCTGGCGTGACTGGCCTTTGCTGCGCTGCTTCACGACCTCCATCAGCCGGCCCGGGGTCTCCGCGGCATAGCCGCGGCCGCGCACGCAGGTGGCCCACTCGGCCATGGCGGCGACGTACCGCGGGTCGTGCTGAACCTTCGAGTAGACGATGTAGACCAGCCCGTCGGAGGTCCGGCGAGCGCGGAACCACAACGGCAGGTCGCCGTACAGGGCGCGGCGCGCGGTGGCCAGGCAGCCCTTGTCGCTGGTGGAGATCCGGCTGCCGTCGCCGAGCTCGAAGGAGATCTGCTTGCCGTCACCGATCAGCGTGCGTTCCCAGCGCCGGGCCTCAGCGGCGGAGAGGCTCTGGGCGTAGGCGCTGTTGGGATTCGTACTGCGGGGCGCGGGGTTGGGGTCGTCGTAGCCGTGCACCTTGGCCCAGGCGACGTCGTCGATGATGTAGGCGAACCGCCGCTCGGTGCGGGGCGGCGGGACCGGGCGTTCGGCGTACCGGAAGCCAGCCGCTGTCATGCACTGCTTGATCAGCCGCTGCTCGGCCTGGTGAAGCAGTGCTTGGTCGGCAGTGCTGATCGGCGCCGCGGCGGCGCTGGCGTCGGTCGAGCCGCCTGACCTGGTCAGTGCGACGGTGCCGAGGGCAGCGGCGGCGATGAGGACAACAGCGGCGGCCGTCCGGACGAGGCGCGTGGTCGACATGGGCTGGACTTTAAGCACGCGTGGTTACGCAGGGCGTTCACTTAGATACAGATAGAAGTGATGCTTCTCATGTCTTATTCGTTAGGAAGGTTGCTTATTTAACTGCTAGCGACCTATCGTGAGCGACATCTGTCCCTCAAACCGCCCGTTGGGGAGAAGCATGTCGGTGAAACGTCGGAGTTTTGCGTTGCTGGTGGCAGCCGCGGTGGTGGTCCCGGTCGGACTGACCGCGGTACCGGCCGAGGCGCACAGTCAGAAGCGTGTTGTCGGTTACTACACCCAGTGGAGCGGCTACGACCGCAACTTCCTGGTGAGTGACCTGGTCAAGAACGGAACGGCCGCCAAGCTCACCCACCTGAACTACGCGTTCGGCTTCCTGGACGAGCAGGGCAAGTGCGTCAGCAGCGACCCGTGGGCCGACTACCAGCGGCCGTTCACCGCCGAGCAGAGCGTCAGCGGCAAGGCCGACGAGGCCGGGCAGCCGCTCTCCGGCAATCTCAACCAACTCAAGCAGCTGAAGCAGAAGTTCCCGAAGCTGCGGATCAGCATCTCGCTCGGCGGCTGGACCGGTTCGAAGGACTTCTCCGATGCCGCCCTCCCGGCCAACCGGGCCGCGCACGTGAAGTCGTGCCTGGACATGTGGATCAAGGGCAACCTTCCGGGCGCACCGGCCGGAGCCGCGAAGGGTGTCTTCGACGGCATCGACCTCGACTGGGAATGGCCGGCCAGCGAGGGCAACCCTGGCAACGTGATCCGGCCGGAGGATCGGGAGAACTTCACCGGGCTCGTGCGTGAGTACCGCAAGCAGCTCGACCAGGCCTCCTGGCCGTTCCGCGGCCGCTACAACCTGACCGCGTTCCTGCCCGCCGACCCGGTCCAGATCGACCGCGGTTTCCAGGTCAAGCAGCTCTTCCGTGACCTGACCTTCGCCACTACGCAGGGGTACGACTATCACGGCGCGTGGGACCCGGTGACGAACCAGCAGTCCGCGATCGACGGACCGGCGGGTGACCCGTCGACGGCGGAGTTCAGCTCCCAGGTGACGATCGACGCCTACCTCCAGCGAGGCGCGCCGCGGCACAAGCTCGTGATGGGCGTGCCGTTCTACAGCCGCGGCTGGACCGGCGTGACCAACCAGAACAACGGCCTCTTCCAGCCCGCGACCGGCCCCGCACCAGCGACGTACGAGGAAGGCTACGAGGACTACCGCATCCTGAAAACGAAGGCGAACACCTTCACCGTCCACCGCGACGAGAAGGCCGGCTTCGCCTGGCTGTTCGACGGTACGACGTTCTGGACCTGGGACGACCCCACCGAGATGAAGCGCAAGGCCCGCTACATCTCCGACCGCAACCTAGGCGGCGCCATGATCTGGTCCCTGGACGGCGACACCGCAAACGGCGAGCTGATCTCAGCGCTGCACCGTAATCTGCGGTAGGTGAGCAACGATTTCCTGCTGGCCCGGTTCGGCGCGAACACCGCCGAACCGGTCCATGTCGGCCACTCCGACGCGACGGTGACCCGCCTGCGTCGTGGCCGCGAAACCCTTTTCCACAAGGCCGGACGCGGTGTGGACGAGGAAGCCGCGCGCCTTGCCTGGCTCAACTCCACGGGGTTTCCGTGTCCGCGCGTTCTCGACCGTGGTGACGACTGGATGCTCACGTCAGGACTTCCTGGACGTGACGCGTCCCAGGCCTGGCCGGCTGGCGACAGGGATGCGGTACTGCGGGCTGTTGCTGAGGGGCTTCGGGAGCTTCATGGGCTGACGGACTGCCCTTTTGTGTCGCCGTTTCCTGGCGAGCGCGCAGTCGTCACCCATGGCGATTATGCGGCGCCGAATGTCTTCATCGATCCGGAAACCCTGCGATTCAACGGGATTCTCGATCTCAGTCGGCTTGGTCTCGGGGATCCGTACGTCGATGTCGCGTTGATGGTGAAGAGTCTCTCGGGCGGTCTCAATCCGCAGTACGGCGGGTCGCCGGCGGCTCGGCGGTTTGCTGAGTACTACGGAGCCGATGCCGACGACCCGCGGATCGAGCTCTACATCG
The DNA here is from genome assembly GCF_040639475.1 of Kribbella sp. NPDC023855. NCBI lineage: Bacteria > Bacillati > Actinomycetota > Actinomycetes > Propionibacteriales > Kribbellaceae > Kribbella > Kribbella sp. NPDC023855. The sequence continues at coordinate 104,749 of NZ_JBFAAA010000008.1, read as the reverse complement.
ACCTCGACAACAGCGGCGACTATTTGCCGTGAGGGTCAGTTGGACTCGTGCAGGTTGGTGCCGAGGCCGTGGACGGCGGGGATCGAACCGAGCTTGCCGGCCTGGAAGTCCTCGAAAGCCTGGATGACCTCTTCGCGGGTGTTCATCACGAACGGGCCGGCCATCGCGATCGGTTCGCGGATCGGGCGGCCGCCGAGGACGAGGACCTCGAGGTTGGGTTCGGCGGAGGGCTGGGAGAGGGCTGCCGCCGTACGGATTGTGTCGCCGGGGCCGAAGAGGGCGAGCTGGCCCTTGCGGATCGGCCGGTGCTCGGCGCCGACCGTGCCCTGGCCGGCGAGCACGTAGACGAGCGCGTTGTAGTCCGGCTGCCACGGCAGCACCATCTCGGCGCCGGGGCTGACGGTCGCGTGCACCAGCGTGATCGGGGTGTTCGTCGAGCCGGGACCCTGGTGGCCGTCGACCGAGCCGGCGATCACGCGGATCAAGGCGCCGCCGTCCGGCGTGGACAGCAGAGCCGAGTCACCACCGCGGATGTCCTGGTACTTCGGTGTTGCCCACTTCTGCGCTCGCGGCAGGTTCACCCAGAGCTGGATGCCGTGGAAGAGTCCGCCGCTGAGGACGAGGTGCTCCGGTGGAGTCTCGATGTGCAGCAGGCCGCTACCGGCGGTCATCCATTGGGTGTCGCCGTTCGAGATGACGCCGCCGCCACCCTGGGAGTCCTGGTGCTCCATGATCCCGTCGAGCATGTAGGTGACGGTCTCGAAGCCGCGATGCGGGTGCCACGGGGTGCCCTTCGGCTCGCCCGGTGCGTACTCGACCTCACCCATCTGGTCCATGTGGATGAACGGGTCGAGGTCCCGCATGTCGACGCCCGCGAAGGCGCGGCGTACCGGGAATCCCTCGCCCTCGTAGCCGCTCGGCGCCGACGTCACCGACCGGACGGCCCGCTCGCTGGCGACGGCCGGGTCGGGCTGGTGGACGCGCGGCAAAACGGTGATGTCGCTGACGGTGACGGCAGGCATGTCAGACTCCTCGCTGATCGATAGTTCAAGAATAAACTATCCCGCATAACTCCAGCAAGACCTGCCGCATTCCGGAGGCAAACCACGTCGAGTCCCGCACCCTGGCGGGCGCGGGACTCGACGGAAGAGAAAGCGGTCAGTCGACGGGGACGAGTTCTTTCTCCGTGGGTTTCTGGGTGCGGAGGGAGTCGCCTTCGATGTCTACCTTCGGGGTGATTCGGTCGAGCCAGTTCGGGAAGGACCAGGCTCGGTCGCCCAGGAGGGAGAGGACTGCTGGTACTACGGCCATCCGGACCACGAAGGCGTCGATCAGGACGCCGATGGTGAGGCCGAAGCCGATCGTCTTGATGATCGGGTCCTCGACCAGGATGAAGCCGGCGAAGACCGCGGCCATGATCAGTGCGGCCGCCGTCACCACCCGGGCGCCGTGGCCGACGCCTTGGATGGTCGCCTCGGTGGCGTGCTTGCCGTGCACGAACTCCTCCCGCACCCGGGACACGATGAACACCTCGTAGTCCATCGCCAGCCCGAACAGGATGCCCATCATGATGATCGGCAGGAAGCTGACCAGCGGCCCGGGGGAGTCGACGCCGAGCAGCGATGCGCCCCAGCCCTTCTGGAAGACGCCGACGGTGATGCCGAAGGTCGCGCCGATCGTCAGCAGGAAGCCGAGCGTCGCCTTCAGCGGCACCAGGATCGACCGGAACGCCAGCAGCAACAGCAGGAACGACAGCCCGATCACGACAAGCAAGTAGATCGGCAGTGCGGCCGTCAGCTTGTTCGACACATCCACGCCCACCGCCGTGTTACCAGTGATCGAGATCGACGCGTCACCCGACGCCAGTGGCTTCACCGCATTCCGCAGATCCTTCACCAGGTCAGCGGTCTCCTCCGAAGCCGGCCCACTCTTCGGGATCACACTGACCAGCCGGGTCGACCCGTCAGCACTAGCCGGCCCAGGCTGTACTGCGACCACATCCTGCAGCCCCTTAGCCTTCCCCATAACCTGCTCGACCAGTACGCCGGAAGCCGCCGCGCTGCCGGTCTTCACCACGACGACCAGCGGCCCGTTCGAGCCGGGGCCGAAGGCGGCCGCCGCCAAGTCGTAAGCAACCCGCTGATTGGTACCAGCCGCAGCCGAAGCCCCATCCGGCAGCGCCAGCCGCATGTCCTGCGTCGGCAGCGCCAGTACGCCGAGCCCAATGATGCCTACGGCAACAACCGGGACGCGGAACCGCGTCATCAACCGCGCCCACCGGAAGCCGAACCCCTCAACGGCCGGAGTCACAGCAGTCTTGCGGATCTTCCGCGGCAGCACCTTCCGGCCGATGAACCCGAGCAACGCCGGCAGCAGAGTCAACGCAACCAGTACTGCGGTCAGTACCGTCGCCGCCGCGGCAAGCCCCATCGCCGTCAGGAACGGCACCCCGACCACACTCAACCCGGCCAGCGCGATCACCACGGTCGCGCCCGCGAACGTCACGGCCGAGCCGGCCGTCGCGGTCGCGCGGGCGATCGACTCCTCGATGTCCATCCCCGCCGCGAGCTGCGTGCGATGCCGCGAGCTGATGAACAACGAGTAGTCGATCCCGACCGCGAGGCCGAGCATCAGCGCCAGGATCGGAGCACTGGACGAGACGTCGACGAACGAGGTGACGATGAACAACCCGGCCATCCCGGCCAGTACGCCGAGCAGCGCGGTCAGCAACGTCATGCCGGCCGCGACCAGCGACCCGAAGGTGACGACCAGGACCAGGGCCGCGATCGCGACGCCGATCGCCTCGGTGGACCCGATCTCCGGCGGTCCGCCGACGATCTGACCACCCGGCACCACCTGCAGATCGCCGGTGCTCAACGCGGACAGGTGGTCGTACGCCTCGGTGCTGTCCTTCGACAGCTCATCGGCCGGCTTGTCGAACTGGACGCTGATCAGTCCGGTCCGTCCGTCCGGGCTGATCGCCTTGCTGGTGAAGGGATCGATCGCGGCGACCACCTCGGGCACGGCCGCGACCTTGGCCACGGTCGCGCCGACGGCGGCCTTCACGGCCGGATCCATCAGCGTCTTGCCCTCAGGTGCCTTCACGACCACCGACGACGAGGCGCCGCTCGCGGCCGGCAGGTCCTTCTGCAGTGCGTCGAGCGCCCGCTGCGACTCGGTCCCGGGGATCGAGAACGTGTTCGAGGTCTGGCCGCCGAGCGTCAGCGCGCCGATCCCGAGCAGGACCAGGACGAACGTCCAGATCGCCGCGACGAGCTTGCGCCGCTGGTAGGAGAACCGGCCGAGCCGGTAGAGGAGGTTGGCCATCAGGAAGCGTCCGTTCGGTCAGTGCGGGCGGGCAGGAGAGAGTCAGGCAGGTGGCTGGAGCAGCCGGCGCAGCGCGGTGTCGCAGAGGGTGCGGAGTTCGTCGTCGGTCTGCTCGCCCGGACGCCGGCACTCGTTGAGCAGCCCGCCGATGGCGAAGTTGGCGATGGCGTTCTCGAGCGGGTCCGGACTGCCGGCCAGGTACGCCGTCAGGCGCATACCGGCCGCGATCAGGTCGGTGAACTCGGGCATCTCCTCGATCGACTGCAGGACGTCCTGCAGCACGTTGATGATGCCGCGCTTCTCGACTGCGAGCTCGACGAAACGGCTGATGGCCAGCTCCTGAGCAGCGGCCGGGGAGAGTACTTCGAGCTCGGCCAGTACGCCGTCCAGCGCGGCGGCGGAGGGCTCGAGGACCGCGGCCAGGACGGCGGCCTTGCCGTTGAAGTGGTAGAGCACGGTCGCCTTCGAGCAGCCGGCCGCGGTGGCGATGTCCTGCAGCGAGGTGGCGTTGTACCCGTTCGTCTGGAACAACTCCATCGCGCGCTGGACGATCTCGCGCCGGGTCCGTTCGCGGACCGGAGTACTGGATGCCATGGTGCCGACCATAACTGACCGATCGGTCAGTTACCAACCGATCGGTCAGGATTGTGTGCCAGTTCACGCTCCCGTGGGCGGCCCTGGCAGACTCCGGTGTTGTGACAGCGGAGATTCTGGACGGAAAAGCGACCGCGGCGGCGATCAAGAGTGAGCTCGCGGTCCGGGTGGCGAAACTGGCCGAGCAGGGCATCGTGCCCGGCCTCGGCACGATCCTGGTCGGCGACGACCCGGGCAGTCATGCCTACGTGGCCGGCAAGCACCGGGACTGCGCGGCGGTCGGGATCGCGTCGATCCAGGTCGAGCTGCCGGCGACCGCGACCCAGGACGAGATCGCGGCCAAGGTGATCGAGCTGAACGAGAACCCGGACTGCACCGGTTTCATCGTCCAGCTCCCGCTGCCCAAGCACGTCGACACCAACACGATCCTCGGCCTGATCGACCCGGACAAGGACGCCGACGGGCTGCACCCGATGAGCCTCGGCAAGCTCGTCCTCGGCCAGGACGGCCCGCTGCCGTGCACCCCGAAGGGCTGCGTCGAGATCCTCCGCCGGTACGACGTACCGATCGCCGGCGCGCATGTGGTTGTCGTCGGCCGTGGTGTCACCGCGGGCCGGCCGATGGGTCTGCTGTTCACTCGTCGCTCGGAGAACGCGACCGTCACCCAGTGCCACACCGGCACCAAGGACCTGGCCGCTGTCGTCAAGACGGGTGACATCGTGATCGCCGCCGCCGGCTCGGCCGGGCTGATCACCGCCGACATGGTCAAGCCGGGCGCGGTCCTGCTCGACGTCGGCACCAGCCGCAACGCCGAAGGCAAGATCGTCGGCGACATCGACCCGGCGGCCCGCGAGGTGGCGAGCTGGATCGCGCCGATGCCCGGCGGGATCGGTCCGATGACGCGCGCGATGCTGCTCACCAACGTCGTCGAGGCGGCCGAAGCGGCCCAGTCGGTCGCGGCGGGCTTATGACAGGCAAGGCCGAGCGGCGCAGCGAGTGGCCGCTGGTGCTGTCCGGGCTGGTGGCGTTGACCGGCCTGGTCACGCTCACCTTCTACGACTGGCGCAACGGCGTCCTGATCTTCGCCGGCGGCGTCCTGCTCGCCGCCCTCCTAAGACTCAGCCTCAGCGACGCGGCCGCCGGCCTACTGCGCGTCCGCGGCCGAATGTTCGACATCGCCCTCCTAGCCGGCGTCGGCGCCGCAATAGGCCTACTCGGCCTGATCGTCCCCAACTGACTGCGGTTGTTCTCCCCACGCAGCCTCCGCCCCTCGCTCCTACGTCGCTCACTGCGTCGACCGCTCCCACCCACCCCGCCCGCGGGCTCCTCCGTCGCCCGCTCAGTTGAAGACCTGACGCCCAGCCCAGCCCGACCGCAATGAACCGCCGCTTGCGGCCCGCGGATGGCGGTTCTCCCCGATGGGTCGCGGCCTGCGCGTCAGGTGGTCACTCGAGCGGGCGACGGAGGAGCCCGCGTACCCGGGTGGGTGGGAGCGGTCGACGCGGTGAGCGACGTAGGAGCGAACGGCGGAGGCTGCGTGGGCTACAGCTGGCTGGGCTTAAAGAAAATGATTGTCATGTGCTAGCTTACGGCTCGACCCGTCCGTCACCTCTGGAAGAGCCCCTGTGCGCGTTTCTGTTGTCCCCGTTGCTGTTTTGCTGTCCTCGTCTTTGTTGCTGACTGGCTGTTTCGCCGGGGCTGGCGCGGAGACCACCACGACGGCGGAGGGGAGTGGCCGGATCAAGGTGGCGATGATGTTGCCGCCGCGGTCGGCGTTGTCGCCGTTCAGTGACGACGCGTTCAAGCTGTCCCGCTGGAGTACGGCCGAGACGCTGATCAAGCTGGACGAGCTCGGCGACGCCCAGCCAGCGCTCGCCACGTCCTGGAAGCGCAGCTCGCCGCTGACCTGGGAGTTCACCATCCGCTCCGGCGTCACGTTCCACGACGGCACGGTCCTGACCGCGCAGGACGCCGCGTTCGCGCTGACGCGGGCCACCACCGCGTCGCCGAAGCCGCGCATCCTGGACGGCGTGAAGCTCACAGCGGTTGCCAAGGGCAACACTGTGCTGGTCAGCACTGCCGACCCCGATCCGCTTGTACCGCAACGCCTTTCCTCGCCGCAGCTGTCGATCCTCGCCAAGGCGGCGTACTTCGGGAAGCGGGTCAGCCCCATCGGCACGGGCAGCGGCCCGTTCAAGCTCGTCGAGGTTCGCGGTACCAGCGGCGCCCGGCTCGACCGGTACGACGGGTACTGGGGTGAGAAGGCCCACGCAGCAGGGATCGACGTTTCGTTCGTGCCGGACGGTGCGGCCCGGGCCGCCGCGATCCGGAGCGGCTCGGCCCACCTGGTCGAAGGGATCCCGGTCTCCCAGGCGGCTCTGCTCGAGCCCAAGACCATTACCGAAGTCCCGATGCCCCGGACCAACACCCTCTACCTCAACACCAAGACAGGTCCGTTGAAGGACCCCGCGCTGCGGGCCGCAATCCGCGCCGCCGTCGACCGCGAAGCCCTGGTGAAGGGCGTCTACGAAGGCCGGGCAGACCTGGCCGCCGGCCTGCTCGGCCCGGCCCTACCCTGGGCCGCCAAGGGCCGAACCGCACTGACCGACCGGATCGCTCCCAAGTCTCCGGCCGGTACGACGATCACGCTGGCGACCTTCACCGATCGAGCCGAACTCCCCGAGGTGGCCTCGGTCCTGCAGCAGCAACTGCAAAGGGCCGGCTTCGTCGTCAAGCAGGTCGTCCGCGAGTACGCCCACATCGAAGAGGACGCGCTGGCCGGCGAGTTCGACGCGTTCATCCTGTCCCGGGCCACCGTGCTCGACTCGGGTGACCCGGTGGCCTACATGTACAGTGATTTCGCCTGCGCCGGATCGTTCAACATCGCCCAGTTGTGCAACCCCGCGGTCGACGCGGCCCTGACCAAGGCGGCGGGGATCCCGGCCGGCGATGAGCGGCGGGCCGCGATCCTGCAGGCCGAGGCCGCGATTCTGCGGACCGACGCGGCCGTTCCGTTGCTGCACGAGCGGGTCATCCAAGGTGACGCGCCCGAGCTGCTGAACTCCGCCAAGGACTCGCGGGAGCGGATGCTCGTCACGGCGGAGACCCAGCTGCGGTGAGGAACGCCGCCACGGCCCTGACCACGCGCGTCGTCGCGACCGCCCTCGTCGTCATCGTCATCGGTCTGCTGCCCTGGCTGTCCGGCCGCGATCCCGCCCTGTCGGTACTGCGCGCGAGGTCGGCCGAGCAGGAGCCGACGCCGGAGGCGATCGGTGCGATCCGGTCCGAACTCGGGCTCGACCAAAGCCCGCTGCAGCTCTTCGGACGCTGGTTCGGCGGAGTACTACGGGGCGACTTCGGCCAGTCCTGGACCAGTGGCGACGAGGTCCTGCCGTCGATCCTGTCCGCAGCCGGTGTCTCCCTGACTCTGATGCTGGCCGCCCTGCTGATCGCCGTCGTCCTCGCGGTCGCCCTTTGCCTGCCCACGCTGATCCGCGGCGCTCGCGGCACGCTCCGGACCGGGCCGACCGGAGTCACCGCGAGCACTTTGGCCGCAGTACCGGAGTTTCTCCTGGCCACGCTGCTGATGCTGGGCTTCGCGGTCTGGCTGCGGTGGCTCCCGCCGTACGGGTGGGAAGGAGGACAGCACCTGATCCTTCCGGCACTGGCGTTGGGCCTGCCGGCCGGTGGGTTTCTCGGGCGGCTGGTCGACGACACGTTGCCGGCGGTGTTCGCGGAGCGTTGGGTGGGCCTCTGGCGTTCCGCTGGTTGCACGCCAGCTCGGATCGCAGCAGCCGCAGTACGCCGGGCCGTGCCGGCTGTCGTACCCCTGTTCGGGCTAGTGGCGGTCGGCCTCACTGGAGGCGCAGTCGCGGTGGAGGCCGTGTTCGCAGTACCAGGAATCGGCCGTACTGCGCTGGATGCGGCCGAGTCGCAGGACCTGCCCTTGTTGCAAGGTTCCGTGTTGATCCTGGTGCTGCTCGGAGTGGTGGCGGGACTGCTGGCCCAAGTCGCGAGGCGTCGCCTGCTGGGACCGGGCTTGCGGGACGAGGCACTCACCTTGACGATGCCGGTGACAACAGTTGGGCCCCTGCAGCGCGTGGTGCCTGTCGTCTGCACAGTCCTGCTGGCTGTGGTGATCGGCTGGGGGCTGTTCCTCGAGCCACTGGAACTCGACACGACTGCTCGTCTAGCCGCGCCGACCTGGGCGCATCCGCTCGGGACGGACTCCCTCGGTCGTGACGTTCTCGCCCGGGTCGGGCACGGCGCTGCGGCGACGGCCGGCGTGGCCGTTCTTGTTTGCCTTGCGTCGTACGTCGTGGCGATGGTCGCGGGGTTCCTGCCCAGCGTGACGACCGGCGCTGCCGAGACGGCGAACGCCGTACCGCCGGTGATCGCAGGCATCGTGGTCGCGGCCGTGCTCGGCCCGGGCACTATCGGTGCGTCGATCGCCGTCGCGCTCGTCTCCTGGCCCTCGCTCGCCGCGCATGCTGCCGCCCTGGTGCAGGAGACTCGTGCCGCCGGCTATCTGACCGCGCAGCGGGCGATCGGGTCGAGCCCGAGCTGGATCCTCACCCGGCACGTCCTTCCGGCGGTGGCCGGTCCGGTGGCGCGCCACGCTGTGATCCGGTTGCCCGCGATCGCGTTGGCCCTTGCTTCGTTGGGATTCCTCGGTCTCGGCTCACAACCGCCGGCTCCCGAATGGGGAGCGAGCCTGGCCGAGTCGTTGCCCTACGTGGAGCGCGCTCCGTGGGCGGCACTCGCACCGGTGGCCATGCTCCTGCTCCTTGCAGCGCTGGCCGTTTCGCTGTCCACACTGCCGGCTCCGCGCAGAACCCCTGTTGTAGAAGCGATTCGGGGATGACAGCGCTGCTCGCAGTACGGGATCTCGAGGTGACCGTGCGCGGCCGGGGTGGTCCCGTGACCGCAGTACGAGGGGTGTCGTTCGACGTTGCGCCCAAGGAGATCCTGGCCATCGTCGGTGAGTCAGGTGCCGGCAAGTCGCTGACTGTCCAGGCTGTACTGGGTTTGCTCGGGCCTAGCGCCGAGGTGCGGGGCAGCGTTCGATTTGCTGGCCGAGAGCTGGCCGGTGCTGCTCAGAGCTCGTACCGCGATCTTCGGGGGCGACGACTGGGTTTCGTTCCGCAGGATGCGTTGTCGGTGCTCAGTCCGGTGCATCCGGTCGGAGAGCAGTTGGCGATCGCGATTCGCTCGGTCCAGGGTGGTGGGCGGAAGGCGGCTCTGGAGGGCGCGATCCGGCCCTGGAGCGCGTTGGCATTCCGGAGGCGGGCCGGCGAGCGCAGGCGTATCCGCACGAGTTCTCGGGCGGGATGCGGCAGCGGGCCGTGATCGCGATGGCGATGGTCAACGACCCCGACCTGATCTTCGCCGACGAGCCGACCACGGCACTCGATCCGCGGATCCAGGCGCAGATCCTCGAGCTGCTCAACCGCGTTCGCGACGAGTCCGGCGCGGCGGTGGTGCTGGTGACCCACGACCTGGCCGCCGTTGCCGGGTTCGCTGATCGCGTGCTGATCATGGCGGACGGCCGCGAAGCCGAGTCCGGGCCGGTCGATCAGGTGCTGACCGCTCCGCGCTCGCCGTACACCGCCGACCTGATCGCCTCGCTCGAGGAGCTCTACCGATGACGCCGCTACTCGAAGTACGCGACCTCACGGTCCGGTACGCCGGAAGGCGGCCGACGGTCGCCGTCGACCGGGTTTCGTTCGAAGTCCAGGCGGGCGAAACCCTCGCTCTGGTAGGCGAATCGGGCTGCGGAAAGTCCAGTACTGCGGCCGCCGTCCTGCGATTGCGCCGTCCCGACGGTGGCCAGGTCCGGTTCGAGGGAGTCGATCTGGCGACTCTCGACAAGGCGGCGCTGCGTGGTTTGCGGCCGGCCCTGCAGCCTGTCTTCCAAGACCCCTATGGCTCGCTCAGCCCGCGGTTGCGGGTCCGCGACGCCATCGCCGAGCCACTCCGCGTCCAGGGTCGCTGGGACCCGGTTGCCGGGCCGGCCAGAGTCGACGAACTGCTGGAGCTGGTCAAACTCGACCGGTCCCTGGCAGGGCGACTGCCTCGCGAGCTGTCCGGCGGCCAGTGCCAGCGGGTCGGCATCGCCCGGGCGCTGGCCAGCAACCCGAGGCTCCTCGTCCTCGACGAACCGGTCTCCGCGCTCGATCCGTCGATCCGGGCCGGCGTGATCAAGCTGCTCATCGAACTGCAGAAAGAGCTCGGCCTCGGCTACCTGTTCATCTGCCACGACCTGCGGCTGGTCCGGCACGTCGCGGACCGGATCGCCGTGATGCAGCAAGGCCGGATCGTCGAGTCCGGCCCCAGCGCCGAGCTCTACGCCAACCCGTCGTCGGACTACACCCGCACCCTGCTGGCCGCCGTACCGTCGTTTCCGGCCTGAGGATCCGGCTGCTGTCAAGGGGGCCGGCGTCATTTGCCGGAACCTGCAAATGACGCCGGCCGAGCAACGGTCTGGACCAGTCCCGCGTCTCACTGTGTGTGCCGCCCCGGATCCGCACTGTGAGGGCCTCGGGTCGGTGCCTGATGAGGACAACCGACTGGGAGGGACTCACCGTGAAATCCAGAACCAGAGCGAGACGACTCGGACTGACCGCTGTCGCCTCACTGGCCGTGCTGAGCCTGGGGTTCAGCGCCGCCGGGCAAGCACAGGCAGGTCCACCGGCGCCGGACGGCAAGCGGAACGCCAAGGCAGGCAAGGCCGTTGCCGCGCAGGACAAGACCGTCACACTGGTGACGGGCGACCAGGTCACCTTGCGGGGTGGTGATCCAGCGAAGGCCTCGGTCCGGCCGGCGCCGGGCCGCGAGGGCGTGAAGTTCCGGACGCACCGGCAGAAGGACCGGATGCTGGTGATCCCGTCCGATGTGAGCGCAGCCGTGACGGCCGGCCGGCTCGACAGCCGGTTGTTCGACGTCGCCGGGCTGATCAAGGCCGGGTACGACGACGGCGCGACCAAGGTGATCCCCGTCCTAGTCACCTACCAGGGCAAGGCGAAACGGTCGGCCCTGGCCGGCGCCACCGTCAGCCGGAATCTGCCGGTGATCAACGGGGCAGCACTCAAGGTGGACAAGAAGAAGGCAGCGGCCTTCCTCAACGGGGTAAGTCCTGCCGCCCGGTCGGCCAACGGGATCGACAAGATCTGGCTGGACGGCAAGCGGCACATCTCGCTCGATCAGTCCGTCCCGCAGATCGGTGCGCCGGCGGCCTGGCAGGCGGGCTTCACGGGCAAGGGCATCCCGGTCGCCGTACTCGACACCGGGATCGACGCCACCCATCCGGACCTGGCCACCCAGGTCGCCGGCGCGAAGAACTTCACCGAGGAGGCGGCCGGCGACAAGACCGGGCACGGTACCCACGTCGCCTCGACGATCGCCGGTACGGCGGCGGCGTCGGGCGGCAGGTACAAGGGTGTGGCACCGGCCGCGAAACTCTACGACGGCAAGGTCTGCTCGGCCGACGGCTGCCCCGACTCGGCGATCCTGGCCGGGATGGAGTGGGCCGCCACCGAGGTGAAGGCGAGGGTCGTCAACATCAGCCTCGGCGGTCAGGACACTCCTGAGCTCGACCCGATCGAGGAAGCGGTGAACCGGCTGACCGCCCAGACCGGCACGCTGTTCGTGGTCGCGGCCGGCAACAGCGGCCCGGGCGAGGGATCGGTCGAGTCGCCGGGCAGCGCGGACGCGGCGCTGACCGTCGGCGCGGTCGACAAGCAGGACCAGCTGGCGTACTTCTCCAGCCGCGGCCCGCGGACCGGTGACGGCGCGCTCAAGCCCGACGTGACCGCACCCGGCGTCGACATCGTCGCCGCCCGGTCCAAGGACGGGGTGATCGGCGAGCCGGTCAGCGACAAGTACGTGATGATGTCCGGTACGTCGATGGCGACACCGCACACGGTCGGCGCGGCCGCGATCCTGGCTCAGCAGCACCCGGGCTGGAAGGCGGCCGAGCTCAAGGGCGCGCTGATGGCGTCGGCCAAGGTCGCCGCCGGTCAGACCACGTTCGACCAGGGCGCGGGCCGGATCGACGTCGCGAAGGCGATCGGGCAGTCCGTCATCGCCGAGCCGGGTGGGGTCTCCTTCGGGACCGCCCAGTGGCCGCACGCCGACGACACCCCGGTGACCAAGACGATCACCTATCGCAACCTCGGCGACAAAGCAGTCACGCTCGCTCTGACCGGTTCGCTCGTGGACTCGACCGGAGCACCGGCGCCGGCCGGCTCGCTCGCCCTGAGCGCGGCGTCAGTGACTGTGCCGGCGGGTGGGACCGCAACGGTCCAGGCCACCTCGAACACCAAGCACAGCGGTCCGGACGGCCTGTACTCCGGGCGGATCACCGCCACCGCGGCCGGCGTCGCGTTGACCACTCCGGCCGGGGTGGTCAAGGAGGTCGAGAGCTACACGCTGACGATCGACCAGATCGGCCCTGACGGCAAGCCGGCCGTTGAGGGCAGCAGCCTCGTGTTCGGCCTCACCCAGCGGTGGTTCAACTTCTACAGCCACCCGAGCGGCACGGTGAAGGTCCGGCTGCCCAAGGGTGACTACGTGCTGGACGGCCTCCAGCACGTGCAGCGGCCCGGCACGGAAACCTGGGACAGCTACATGATCGTCCAGCCGCTGGTGCGGCTGACCAGCGACCAGAAGGTCGTGGTCGATGCCCGAACCGCGAAGCCGGTGACCACCACCGTCCCGAACCAGAGCGCGACAGCAATCCTCGCCGACGTCGGGTACGACCGGTCCAGCCCGGACCCGGACATCGGCGGTCTCAGCTCGAGCTTGCTGAGTTTCGACTTCCAGGGGATACACGCCGGCAAGCTGGGCGGGCCGGCACCGGACGGTCAGATGTTCTCCCACGTGAGCTCGTTCTGGGGCCGGCCGAACGCCGAGGGCCGGTTCACGAACACCCCGTTCCTGTACGGGTTGCTGAACATGCAGCCGAGGACCTTCTTCGACGGCTTCGCACGCACCGTGCGGGCCAAGGACCTGGCCACCGTGACCCAGACAATCAACGCGACCGCTGATCGCCAGGCCGAGCGCGTCGTCTTCCCGGCCGCACCCGGCCTGGGTGGGGTCTGGGTCCCGGTGGTCAACTTCGACCTGCCGGCCAAGTCCACCCTGCTGGTCGATTCGGCGCCGGTCAGCTGGGAGACCTCGGTCCGCGAGGTGATCCCGAGTCCCGATCCGGAGGACCCGTTCCCGATCGCCGTGACCGAGCTCAGCTCGCCGGCGACGAAGTACCGGGCCGGTCAGTCGTATCGGGAGCGCTACAACGCGGCGACGTTCGCGCCGACGCCGTTCTTCCTGCAGCGCCTGGGCAACACGCTGGAGCTGGGAGTCTTCTCGACCACGGATGCGGACGGGCACACCGGCGCGACGGTCGCGGACAGCCAGAGCAGCAAGCTCTACCGCGACGGGAAGCTGATCGGCCAGTCCGAATGGTTCGGTGACCTGGTGGCCGAAGACCTGCCGGCGGCGAAGGCGAAGTACACGTTCGTCAGCTCGCTGGATCGGTCGTCGCTGACGAAGCTGTCGCGCAAGATCGACCTGGCCTTCACGTTCAGCTCCGCCAAGGCCGCTTCCGAACAGATCATCCCGGTGCGGACGGTCGGCTACCGACCGGCCGTGGACAGCCGCAACACGGCGAAACGGCTGCCGGTGACCGTGTTGCCGATCACCCTGACGGCCCAGCCGGGCGCGGTGGTGCCGGCCGTGAAGAAGCTGGAGCTGAAGGTCTCCGGTGACGACGGCAAGACCTGGAAGCCGGCGTCCGTCGTACGGGTCGGTGCCGGTTACAAAGCGATCTTCGCTACGCCGAAGGGTGGGGCGATCTCGCTGAAGGCGCACCTGGTCGACGCGGCCGGCAACACGACCGACCAGACCGTCATCGGGGCCTACCTGCTCCGCTGATCGACTGGACACCGCAACAGGTTCCGGGTTTCCCGGAACCTGTTGTGCGTTCCGGACACCAACCGCGTGCAACCCCGGAGTGCCCTTCATCCGTCTTCAGGGCTGCGAAGTGAGGACAGGGGTCTCACCGAAGGCGACGGTCGTCGATGGGGTCGGCTGACACCTTCATGCAACCTCTGCCGCGTGGGCGGACACCAGAGGTAACGCCTGAATCGAATGAGCGAGAGGGAGTCATCGTGGTGTTCAGACCAAGCTCGAGAGCGAGGCGGATCGGCGTGGCAGTCACCGCCTCGCTCGCGGTTGCGACAACCGGTATCACCGGAGCGTCCCAAGGAGCAGTAGCCGCCCAGTCGGCTCCGACCAGTCCAGCGGCGAAGCCCGCGGCCCAAGCACTGGACAAGCACGTCACTCTGCTCACCGGTGACCGGGTCACCCTGGTGGGCGGCGATCCGGCGAAGGCCTCGGTCCAGCCGGCGCCCGGCCGCAAGCACATGACGTTCCGCACGCAGCAGGTGAAGGATCAGCTGTTCGTGATTCCTTCCGACCTGAGTGGGGCGGTGGCGTCCGGCCGGCTGGACCGCCGGCTGTTCGACGTCCAGGGTCTGATCAAGGCCGGGTACGACGACCGGGCCAGCAAGGTGATCCCGCTTGTTGTCACGTACCAGGCCAGGGCGAAACGCAGTACGTTGCCAGGGGCAACTATCAGCCGGGCGCTGCCGGCGGTCAACGGATCCGCGGTCAAGGTCCAGAAGAAAGATACGGCCGCATTCCTCGGCGGTCTGGGGTTCGGCTCGCCGGCGGCGCTGGCGTCCAACGGGATCGCCAAGGTCTGGCTGGACGGCAAGCGGAAGATCTCGCTCGACCAGTCCGTTCCGCAGATCGGCGGTCCCGCGGCCTGGCAGGCCGGCTACACCGGCAAGGGCGTCACCGTCGCGGTCCTGGACACCGGTATCGATTCCACCCACCCCGACCTGGCGCCGCAACTGGCGGGCGCCGCGAACTTCACCGAGGAAGCGCCGGGCGACCTGGTCGGCCACGGAACCCACGTCGCGTCGACCATCGCCGGTACCGCCGCCGCGTCGGCCGGCAAGTACAGGGGCGTCGCGCCGGACGCGAAGCTCTACGACGGCAAGGTCTGCGAGGAGTTCGGTTGCGCGGAGTCCGCGATCCTGGCTGGGATGGAGTGGGCGGCGACCGAGGTGAAGGCGAACATCGTGAACCTCAGCCTCGGTGGCTCCGACAGCCCGGAGATCGATCCGCTCGAGGAGGCCGTCAACCGGCTGACCGAACAGACCGGCACGCTGTTCGTGATCGCCGCCGGAAACAGCGGACCCCGTGAGTCATCGGTGGAGTCGCCAGGGAGCGCGGAAGCGGCGCTGACCGTGGGCGCCGTCGACAAGCAGGACCAGCTGGCCGAGTTCTCCAGCCGGGGTCCGCGAGTCGGCGACGGTGGAGTGAAACCGGATGTCACGGCGCCTGGCGTGGACATCGTGGCGGCCAAGTCGAAGGACTCCACGATCGGCACGCCGGTCGGCGACCAGTACCTGAACCTCTCTGGTACGTCGATGGCCACGCCGCACACCGCCGGCGCCGCGGCGCTGTTGCTCCAGCAACACCCGTCCTGGAAGGCTGGTGAGCTCAAAGGCGCCTTGATGGCGTCGGCGAAGAGCGCGCCGGACCAGGGCATCTTCGAGCAGGGTGCGGGCCGGATCGACCTGACCAAGGCGATCAAGCAGACCCTGATCAGCGAACCGGCCGGCCTTGGCTTCGGTACGGCGCTGTGGCCGCACACCGACGACGCTCCGGTGACCAAGGAGGTCACCTATCGCAACCTCGGCGACCAGCCGGTGACGCTGAACCTCTCGGCAGAGCTGGCCGGGCCCGACGGTGCCCCGGCGCCGGCCGGTGCGCTCAAGCTCAGTGCTGACACGGTGACCGTCCCGGCGGGCGGGACGGCAATGGTCACGGCGACCTCGAACACCAACCACAGTGGAGCGGACGGCAACTACCTCGGCCGGATCACCGCGAAGTCAGCTGACACCACGGTGGTGACGCCGGTAGTGCTGACGAAGGAGGTCGAGAGCCACACCCTGACACTCACCATGATCGGCCCCGACGGTCAGCCCGCACAGGACGGCCACTTCACGATCTTCGGGCTGGGCGACTTCCTGTTCGAGTACCCCGAGGCACCGAATGGCACGGCGCGGATGCGGCTGCCGAAGGCGGAGTACAACGTGGAGGGCGGGCTGTGGGCGCAGCGACCTGGGAGAGAGGACTACAACAACTTCCATCTGGTCCAACCGATCGTCCAGCTCGACGCCGACACGACGATCGTGATGGATGTCCGCACCACCAAGCCGGTGAACACCACGGTGCCGCGAGCGGACGCGAAAGTCATGCGCACCAGCGTCGGCTACACCCGCTGGAACCACGCCCGCACCAGCAGCCTGAACTCGTCCCTCGTCTCCGACTACATGGGTCAGGCGTACACCGCCCAACTGGGCCCAGCGGCACCCGCCGAGCAGCTCATCGGGTACGTCTCGTCGTTCTGGGGGCTGCCCGGGCCGAACGAGGACTTCAGGAACACGCCCTTCCAGTACGGCTTGCTGACCCCGATGCCGGGCCGGTTCCCCACCGGGTTCGAGCGGACGGTGAAGGCGGCCGACCTGGCCGTGGTGGACCAGACCGTCAACGCGACCGGTGACCGGTCGGGTCAGCGGCTGCTCAGCGGGAGGGCAGGCTGGGTCGGCGGGTCCTCGCTGAACACCGTCCATGACCTGCCCGCCACCATCCGGCTGTATCTCGACGCGGCCCCGGTCGAGTGGAGCACCCGCGTCGCCGAGCTGGCACCAGGGCCGCGACCTAGCGAGGTGACCGAGGTCATTTCCAATGGGCAGCAGTACCAGGCAGGACGGACGTACCGGCAGCGGCTCAACGCGGCCGTCTTCGGACCCACGCCAGACCGTGTCAGTAGGCAGGGGAACTACTTGCTCGTCCTCCTTTTCGCTACCACGGATGCGGCCGGCGGCAGTGGTCGCACCCGGGCGGACACGGAGGTCAGCAAGCTCTACCGCAACGGCCGGCAGATCGCGGAGTTCCCGTACTTCGGTGCGGCCGAGGCCTTCGACGTCCCGGCGGAGAGGGCGCAGTACAAGCTGGTCACGACGCTGACGCGGCCGTCGTACTCGAGCTTCTCGACCCGGATCGACCTCACCTCGACCTTCAGCTCGGCCGGCACGGCGAACGAGACCTCGTTGCCGCTGCGGACGGTCCGGTACCAGCCGGCCGTCGACCAGCGGAACACCGTACTGCGAACGGCGGTGACCGAACTGCCGGTCGTGCTGGACGGGATGCCTGGTGCGGTGCTGCCCGCGGTGTCGAAGCTCCAGGTCCAGGTCTCGGGTGACGAGGGCAAGACCTGGAAGGCCGCGGCCGTCGTCCGGTCCGGGGACGGTTACAAGGCGATCTTCGGGACGCCGAAGGGCGGATCGGTCTCGCTCAAGGCGTACGTCGCCGATACCGCCGGCAACACGACCGAGCAGACCGTCATCGGTGCCTACCTGCTCCGCTGATCACTACGCACGGTCTTGCAACCCCGACGGCGCGTCATCGCGTCAAGGGCTATCAGTGAGGACAATTCCACAACTGGGGAGGAGCCCCTCGTGGCTTTCCGTTCGAGATCAAGACGCTTCGGCCTGCCCGCCGTCGCCTCGCTGGCGATCGTGGGCATCGGGCTGGCCGGCGTCGGCAGTCCTGCAGTAGCAGCGCAGACAGCATCGCCAGAACCGGCTGCCGGTACTACGAAGCACGCACCCGTCACCGGGCCGGAGGTGCGCGTCACGTTGATCACCGGTGACCGGGTCACCGTCCGTGGTGACGACCTGTCCAGGGCAACCGTCGAACCCGGACCTGGCCGGGACAAGATCGGTTTCAACACCTACCGGGTCAAGCAGGCGTCGTACGTGATCCCGTCCGACGTCGAGCAGCAGCTCGCGACCGGTCAGCTGGATCGCCGCCTGTTCGACGTCGCCGGACTGATCAAGGCCGGGTACGACGACAAGTCGAGCGGCTCGATCCCGCTGCTGGTCACCTACCAGGGCAAGGGAAAGCGGTCGGCTCCTGCCGGTGGGACCGTGACCCGGCAGCTGCCCGCGATCGACGGCGCGGCCGTGCGGGTGGAGAAGAAGAACGCGGCCAAGTTCCTGACCGGCGCAGCCGGCGCCCGCTCGGCGAGTGGTGTCGACAAGATCTGGCTGGACGGCAAGCGCAAGGTCCTGCTCGACGAGTCGGTGCCGCAGATCGGCGCCCCGGCGGCCTGGCAGGCGGGCTTCACCGGCAAGGGCGTCACCGTCGCGGTGCTGGACACCGGCATCGATGGCACCCATCCGGATCTGGCCACCCAGATTGCCGGTGCGAAGAACTTCACCGAGGAGTCAGCTGACGACGTGGTCGGCCACGGCACCCACGTGGCGTCGACGATCGCGGGCACCGGTGCCGCGTCGGGCGGCAAGTACAAGGGCGTCGCGCCGGACGCGAAGGTGTACGACGCCAAGATCTGCGAGGTCTGGGGATGCCTGGACTCCGCGACCGTGGCCGCGATGGAATGGGCCGCGAACGAGGTCAAGGCCACCGTGGTCAACCTCAGCATCGGCGGCCCGGACTCCCCGGAGATCGACCCGGTGGAAGAGGCGGTGAACCGGCTGACCGCCACCACCGGCACACTCTTTGTCATTGCCGCAGGCAACGATGGCCCGGGCGACAGCACCGTCACCTCGCCGGGCAGCGCGGACGCGGCGCTGACGGTCGGCGCGGTGGACAAGCAGGACGAGCTGGCCTTCTTCTCCGGCCGTGGCCCGCGGGTCGGTGACGGTGCGATCAAACCCGACGTCACCGCGCCCGGCGTGAGCATCGTGGCGGCGAAGGCGAAGGACTCCTCGATCGGCGAGCCGGTCGGCGACAAGTACCTGCGGCTCGACGGTACGTCGATGGCGACTCCGCACACCGCGGGTGCCGCTGCGCTCCTCGCCCAGCAACACCCGTCCTGGAAGGCGGCTGAGCTCAAGGGCACCCTGACCGCCTCGGCCAAGGTCGCCGCCGGCCAGACCTCGTTCCAGCAAGGAGCGGGCCGGGTCGACCTGGCCAAGGCGATCAAGCAGACGGTGATCGCCGAGCCGGGGGCGGTGTCTTTCGGCATCGCCGGTTACCCGCACACGGACGACGAGCCCGTGACCAAGGACGTCACCTACCGCAACCTCGGCGACCAGCCGGTCACGCTGGCGTTGACCGCCTCGATGACCACCGCGGCCGGCACCGCGGCGCCGGCCGGCGCGTTGACGCTGAGCGCCGACAGCGTGACGGTTCCGGCCGGTGGCACCGCGTCGGTCCAGGCAACTTCGAACACCAAGCACACCGGCCCGGACGGCCTGTACTCCGGCCGGATCATCGCGATCGCCGAGGGCACCTCGGTCGTCGTACCGCTGGGAGTGACCAAGGAGGTCGAGACCTACACCCTGACGGTCCAACTGGTCCGCGCCGACGGAACTCCTGACGACCAGGGGCCGGTGCTGCTCGTCGGCGTCGGGAACGACACCTTCAAGCAACTCTACGATCCCAGCGGCACGATCCAGGTCAGGTTGCCGAAGGGCGAGTACCTGCTCGACCACTTCCAGGAGTTCGCCGTCACCGAGGAGGACTACCAGTTCTACAAGCTGGTTGCCCCGAGCGTGCAGCTCACCTCGGACCAGACGGTGGTGCTGGACGCACGCAAAGCGAAGCCGGTCACCACGACGGTTCCGGACCCGGCGGCCACGATGGTCCTCCAGGACGTCGGCTTCGACAGGTATTCGCCGGAGGGCGAGCAGGCGTTGAGCTCCGCAATGCTCGGCTTCGACAGCAAGCTCTTCACCCTCAGCACCGGTCCGGTGTTGCCGGCCGCGCAACTGACGGGGCATGTCGCTTCTCAGTGGGCTGTTCGGGGCGCGGACGGTAGCTTCACGAATACGCCGTTCGTGTACGGGATCGCGGACTCGCAGCCGGGCGAACTGCCCACCGGGTTCCACCGGGCGGTGAAGACCGAGGACCTGGCAGTGGTCGACCAGACGGCGAACGCGACGAACACCTCCCAGATGAGGCGGACCATCTTCCCCCGGATGCCCGGTGTCGACGGGGTCTTCGCGGCTGTGATCGGGGCCGACGTACCGGGGACGCTCCGGTACTACCTGACGGAGGTACCGGGAGGCTGGTCCGCTGAGCTGACCGAACCGGGCCGGGACTACCCGCGCGGAGTGTCCACCCTGGTCGGCGAGCCGGTGAAGTACCGGGCCGGGCGGACGTACCACGAGCGGTGGAACGCTGCTGCCTTCGGGCCGAGGGCCAGGCAGCTGAGCCGGACCGGCGCGGAGATGTACCTCGGGGTCGGGCGGCACGGCGATGCAGACGGACATGTCGGCATCGAGTTGACCGACACCGCGAGCAGCGTGCTCTACCGCAATGGCGAGGAAGTCGCCTCGGAGCCTTACTTCGGGTTCGTGAGCGTCCAGGGGCTGCCGGCCGGGAAGGCGCAGTACAGGTTCGTCACGACGGGGACGCGCACCGATACGGCGTTCTCGAGCCGGACGGATCTCACCCTGACGTTCAGCTCGGCCGCGACCGGGCAGTTGACCGCGTTGCCGGCTCGCACCGTCCGGTACCAGCCGGACGTGGACAGCCGGAACACGGTGAAGCGGACGCCCCTGACCGTGCTGCCGTTGGTACTGGACGGAACGCCCGGCGCCACTCTGCCGGCGGTCAAGAAGGTGACGATCCAGGTCTCGGGTGACGACGGCACAACGTGGAAGGCGGCGACCGTCGTACAGTCCGGGGCCGGCTACAAGGCCCTCTTCGCAACGCCGGCCGGTGCCACGGTCTCGCTCAAGGCGCAGGTGGTCGATGCCGCCGGCAACACGACCGACCAGACGGTGATCGGCGCCTACCCGCTGCGCTGACCACCCCGTAACGACGAAACCCCCGGGATGTCCCCCGGGGGTTTCGTTCGTGCCGAAAGGTGATCAGCCGAGCAGGCCGAGGGCCTGGACGGCGTCGCGCTCCTCGCCGAGCTCCTTGGTGCTGGCGTCGATCCGGGCGCGGGAGAAGTCGTTGATCTCCAGGCCCTGGACGATCTCGTAGTCGCCGTCCTTGGTGGTCACCGGGAAGGAGGAGATCAGGCCCTCCGGGACGCCGTACGAGCCGTCGGAGACGACGGCCATCGACAGCCAGTCGCCCTCGGGGGTGCCGCGCAGCCAGTCGCGGGCGTGGTCGACGGTGGCCGCCGCGGCCGAGGCGGCCGAGGAGGCGCCGCGGGCCTCGATGATCGCCGCGCCGCGCTTCTGCACGGTCGGGATGAAGTCGTTCTCCAGCCAGTTCTGGTCGTTGACCACCTCGGCCGCGTTCTTGCCGGCCACCTCGGCGTGGAAGATGTCCGGGTACTGCGTGGCGCTGTGGTTGCCCCAGATGGTCAGCTTCTTCAGGTCGGTCACGTGCGTGCCGGTCTTCTTGGCCAGCTGGGCCAGCGCGCGGTTGTGGTCCAGCCGGGTCAGCGCGGAGAACCGCTCGGCCGGGATGTCCGGCGCGTTGCTGCGCGCGATCAGCGCGTTCGTGTTGGCCGGGTTGCCGGTCACGGTGATCCGGATGTCGTCGGCGGCGTGCTCGTTCAGCGCCTTGCCCTGGACGGTGAAGATCGCGCCGTTGGCCTCCAGCAGGTCACCGCGCTCCATCCCCTTGGTCCGCGGCCGGGCGCCGACCAGCAGGGCCACGTTCGCGCCGTCGAAGATGGTGTTGGCGTCGTCGCCGATCTGCACCCCGGCCAGGGTCGGGAACGCGCAGTCGTCGAGCTCCATCACGACACCCTCGAGCGCCTTCAGCGCCGGGGTGATCTCCAGCAGCCGCAGCTCCACCGGCGTGTCCGGCCCGAGCAGCGCACCGCTCGCGATCCGGAACAGCAGGCTGTATCCGATCTGACCGGCAGCACCGGTGACGGCCACCTTGACGGGTGATTTGCTCACGACACGCTCCTCAAAGGATTCAATGACAGACCCTTCGGACGCTAGCAAGTCCGCCCCGGGTAGGCGACGGTGGGTCAGGTGATCCACACCACCCGTTCACCAGCCGGACGCCGCCCCGCCTTCTGCTGACCCGAGGGTGTGCACAGTCCCTGACTTGTAAGGAGAAATATCGATGAGAACGGTGCTGTCCCGCCGGAACGTCTCGGTGACCGCCTCCGCAGTAGCCGTCGTCGCCGCGGTCCTGGTCCCGCAGGTGTCCGACACGTCCAAGCAGGCCGCCCCCACCGCCCCTTCCGCCACCACGGTCGCCGCCTCCGCCCAGCACAGTTCCGTCCAGCACGACGACTTCGTCGTGGTCGGGCATCGCGGTGCTTCCGGGTACCGGCCCGAGCACACGCTGGCGGCGTACGAGCTGGCCGCCCGGATGGGCGCCGACTTCATCGAGCCGGACCTGGTGACCACCAAGGACCGCGTCCTGGTGGCGCGGCACGAGCCGGAGATCGGCGGGACGACGGATGTCGCCGCGCACCCGGAGTTCGCCGCCCGGAAGAAGACCAAGATCCTCGACGGCGCCGCGCTGACCGGCTGGTTCACCGAGGACTTCACGCTGAAGGAGCTGAAGACGCTGCGCGCCAAGGAGCGGATCCCGGCGCTCCGGCAGCAGAACACGGTCTTCGACGGCAAGTACCAGGTCCCGACCCTGCAGGAGGTCATCGACCTGACCAAGCGGCTGTCGCGCGAGCTCGACCGGCCGATCGGGATCTACCCGGAGACCAAGCACCCGACCTACTTCCAGCAGCAGGGCCTCGCGCTCGAGCCGGCCCTGGTCAGCACGCTGAACCGCAACGGCCTCAACCGTCCGAACGCGAAGGTGTTCGTCCAGTCCTTCGAGGTCGCCAACCTGAAGGCGCTCGACAAGCAGTTGCGGGTCCCGCTGGTCCAGCTGACCAGCGCAACGGGCGCGCCGTACGACTTCGTGGTGAGCGGTGACAAGCGCACGTACGCCGATGTCGTCTCGGCCAAGGGCCTGCAGGAGGTCGCGACGTACGCCGACGGCGTCGGCCCGGCCAAGGACCAGGTGATCCCGGTCGACAGCACCGGCAAGCTCGGTACGCCGACCCCGCTGGTCCGTGACGCCCACCGCGCGGGCCTCGTCGTGCACCCGTACACGTTCCGGGTCGAGAACAACTTCCTCCCGCCGACGCTGCGCAGCTCCACCGTGCTCGCCGACTCGGGCAACCTGTTCGCCGAGATCGCGGCGTTCCGCAAGGCCGGTATCGACGGGCTCTTCTCCGACAACGCCGACATCGCCCTGGCCGCCGAGGCCGAGTCCAAGTCCGGGTCGAAGTAGTAACTGCTGACAAGATGACGGGGTGGAACGCAAGGTAGCCAGTGGTACGGCGACCGTCGAGGCCGAGGCGGACGGGACGTTCGTCCTCCGCGTCGACGGGTCGCTGCAGTCGCAAGTCGATCTTGCCGACCCCACCCATCTCGGGTTCGAGTACGTCCGCCGGATCGGGGACGTACTCGACCTGGTCGCACCGCGCCGGCAGCCGATCTCCGCGGTGCACATCGGCGGTGCGGGCCTGACGCTGGCCCGGTACGTCACCGTCACCCGGCCGCGCTCGCGGCAGATCGTGCTGGAGCCGGACGAGGATCTCACCGAGTTCGTCCGCGAGACGCTGCCGCTGCCGAAGCGCTCGGGCATCAAGGTCCGCGGCGTGACCGGCCGCGAGGGCATCACCGGCCTGTACGACGACTCGGCCGACGTGGTGATCGTCGACGCCTTCGTCCGCGAGGCCGTGCCGGCGAACCTGGTCACCGCCGAGTTCGTCGCCCAGTGCGCCCGGATCCTCCGGCCGTCGGGGTCGCTCGTGTTCAACCTGATCGACGGGACCGCCGGACTGGGGTTCGTCCGCCGGGTCGCCGCGACGCTGCGGGCCGGGCTGGGCGACGGCCTGGTGCTGGCCGAACGCAAGGTGCTGCGTGGCAAGGGTTTCGGCAACGTCGTCCTGGTCAGCTCCCGTACGCCGGTCGCCGAGCCGGCCGGGTCGCGGGCGCAGCCGCCGTACGAGGTGCTGCCGCTGGCTGAGCTCGCCGGCAAGGCGGCGCCGCTGACGGATGCCGAGGGCTTCACGTCGCCGGCCGCGCCGGCCGGAACTTTTGGCCGCTGATCCGGGCCGAACTGGACAATCCGCGGTCAGGTTCAGTCAGCACGGGCGGTGCGCGCGCCTGGCGGCAGGTATTTTGGCTCGGTGTCTGATGCCAAGGTCGCCGCGTTGACTTACTACCCCGTCAAGGGTCTCGCCGGGGTGTCCGTCGAGCGTGCCGAGCTGACGGTCACCGGGCTGCGGCACGACCGGACCTTCATGCTGGTCGACCCGGAGGGGGTCTTCCTCAGTCAGCGCACGGTGCCGGCGATGGCGCCGCTGCGCGTCGAAGTACTGGCTGATGGTGACGCCCTCAGGTTGTCCGCCGAGGGCGCCGACGACCTCGAAGTACCGGTCGCGTACGACGGGAAGCGGCGGGACGTCAGCCTGTTCGGGAAGTGGTTCGGGGCCGGGGTGGCTCAGGATGCCGCGGCCGACGAGTGGTTCTCCGAGCGGCTCGGCCGGCCTGTCGCGCTGGTCCGGGTCACGCCGGAGCACGAGCGGCCGGGCTGGGGTGTGCACCAGGGCCTGACCGGTTTCGGTGACGCGCACGCGCTGCTGATCACCTCGCTGTCATCGCTCGACGGGCTCAACGAGCGCATCGTGGCGGCCGGTGGCGAGGCGATCCCGATGAACCGCTTCCGCCCGAACATCGTCGTCGCGGGCTGGCCCGAGGCACACACCGAAGATCGCGTACTGCGTGCGTCGGTGGGCGAGGCGGAGTTCGGTTACGCCGCCCGCTCGATCCGCTGCGCCGTACCGACCGTCGACCAGGCCACGGGGGAGAAGCGTGGTCCCGAGCCGACCCGCACGCTGGCGAAGTACCGGCGCCAGCCCGACTACGGCGGCGGAGTCAGCTTCGGCATGAAAGCGTCCGTCCTGACGCCGGGCACCGTCGCCGTAGGTGATGAGATCCTGGTCCACGACTGGCTACCCGAAGGCGAGGATCCCGCCCCCGCGACCCGCTAGCCGTCCGGTCACCCCCCCGCGCCCTGCGCCACTCGCTCCTCCGTCGCTCGCTGCTCCGTTCGCTCCCACCCACCCTTCTGCGACTGCGCGCAGGCTCCTCCGTCGCCTGCTTGGTAAAGGCGAATGGTGGAGGCGCAATCGCTGCGCGACCGTTTTGGGGTGCTGGGTGCGCGAGCCTTCGTCGTCCTGCTGGCTGAAGCCGGGTGCGCCAGCCGGTCCGCGTTGGCCCCACGCACCCCTGACGGTCGAGTCGACTCTGCCGGGTGAGCTGACTGCGCTAGCGTCGGGACTTCACGAACCTGGGGAGTCGCCGTGCGCCGTTTCGTTGTCCTCCTGCTCGCCTGCGTCCTGCTCACCACGACGGTGCCCAGTGCAGCCGCATCGGTTGCTCAAGGCAAGGAAACTGTCCAGCGCGGGCCGGGCAAGCCGCAGTACGACGTGCGGTTGACCAGTGATGCCCCCGGGCGAGCCTGGACGGGGCGCGAGCGGATCGTCTTCACGAACACCACCGGGAAGCCGTTGCGGGAGATCTACCTGAGGATCTGGGGCAACACCTGGGACGGGTGCAAGTCGCCGGTGAAGCTGAGCCGGTTCGAGGGTGGGACGCCCGGCACGCCGAGCGTGAACTGCACCACCCTGCAGGTGAAACTCGGCAAAGTGCTTGCTCCCGGCAAGCAGCTGGAGCTCGGGTTCGATCTGGCGATCACGGCGCCGAGGCGGCTCGAACGGTTCGGGCAAGCCGGCGCCTACAGCTTCTTCGGCAACGCGTTGCCGGTGCTCGCGGTCCACGACCAGGCGGGCTGGCATCTCGAGCCGGATCTCGGCATGGGGGAGAGCTACTACACGCTCGCCGCCGACTTCGCAGTACGGCTGGAACACCCCGCCTCGTTGCAGGTGCCGGCGACCGGGGTCACCTCGACGGCACAGCGGGGCAAGACGGTCACCACGACCAGTATCGCCAAGCAGGTCAGGGATTTCGCCTTCTCGGCCGGGCCGTTCAAGCAGTCCGTGGTGACGTCGCCCGGCGGGGTGAAGGTGCGCACCTGGTGGACCGGCACGGTGACGGCCGGCGCAGTCGCCGACGCGCGGACGAAGGGCGTGGCCGCGATCGACGACTTCAGCCGGCGCTTCGGCAAGTACCCGTACGGCGAGGTCGACCTGGTGCTGAACGACACCTGGGTTGGCTTCAGCGGAATGGAGTACCCGGGCTTCGTGCTGCTCATCGCGCCGCCCAACGAGGCAGGGCCGGTGGTGCACGAACTCGCTCACCAGTGGTGGTACGGGATCGTCGGCAACAACGAGTACGCCGACCCGTGGCTGGACGAGTCGTTCGCGACCTACTCGTCGTACCTGCACTCGGGTGACAGTCAGCCCGACTGCTGGCCGGGTCAGCTCGAGGCGCGGATCACCAACGACATGGGCTTCTGGAAGAAGTACGGCGCCGGCTGGAGCCTCTACGTCTACTCGTACGGCTCCTGCATGCTGGCCGACCTGCAGCGCTACATCGGCACTCCCGCGATGGAAAAGCTGATGAAGGACTACGCCAGGTCCCACTGGTACGGGGTGGCGACCCCCGGCGACTTCAAGTCAGCCGCCGAGGCTGCCACCACGAAGGACTTGGCGCCCTTCTGGGCTTCACACCAGATGTACTAGCAGGCGACCCGGGTGCGGCCGGCCATCGCCGTGTAGCTGCACCAATCGAAGGTCACGCCCGCCGGGGTCTGGAAGCGGGCGGTGTCGCCGGTGTTGTTCCAGATGTAGTTGTACTGGTTCCAGTACAGCGTGGTTGCCGTGTTGCGGTTACGGCCGGTCCGGATGATCGCGGTCGTCCGGCCGGCGAGCACGTAGCCGGCCGGGAAGACAAAGGTGTGGTTCGCGACGTCCTTGACCCGGAAACCGGACAGGTTGCGCGGCCGGGTGCTCAGGTTGCGGATGGTGAAGAACTCCTGGTTCAGGTGCGCGTTGGTCCGGGTGTCCGTCCCGGCCGGGTCGTACTGGATCCCGGACAGCACGATCGTGCTGGCAGCCATCGCCGGCAACGGCACGGTGGCCAGGCCGACGACGGCGGCGACAGCGCTGGCGACAGCGGCGGCGGGCAGGCTGAAGCGACGTACGAACATGGAATTCCTTCCGGCTGTGGGCCGATTCCCCCCGGCCCGGTGATGTCCTTCTGCCGGATTCCCCCCGGCGCGTTGAACGATAAAGTCACCCTCCGTATCCGTCAAGGGCTGGAGGTACTCAGAGTGACAACGCTTCTCCGATCGGGGGAAGCTGCAGCGGCAGGCCGGCGTCGGCGAAGGCTTTGGCCAGGACGTCGGGGCCTTCGGAGAAGTGCGCCCAGCCCTCCGTGTGGACCGGAACGATGACTGCGGGCGCGAGCAGCCGAGCGGCTTCCACGGCAGCTTCGGACGTGAGCGTCAGCGGCGCCCCGTCGAACAGCGGAGTGCGCGCGGCACCAGCGAACAGTACTGCGATGTCGACCGTCCGGGCGGTGACGCCCGGGATGCTGCCGGCCGCCAGTCGGGTGGTGAGCTCGCCGACCAGGTCGACCGAGGCGTTGTCGCCGGACACATAGACCGTCGGCAGGCCGGAGCCGCTCAGCAGGAAGCCGGTGACGTAGCCGGTGAGCGGCTCGCAGCCCTCGGGGCCATGGCGCGCGGGAAGCCCGGTGACGATCAGAGTGCCGCCGTCGGGCCGGTCCAGCTCGACGGATTCCCAGTTCTCCAGACCGCGGACACCGGGGATCCGGTCCGCCGCGCCCGGAGTCGACAGCACCACCGGGACCGAGGAGAGCAACTCCCGGCCCGAGTCATCCAGGTTGTCCTTGTGCTCGTCGTGCGAAAGCAGCACCGCGTCGATCGGGCCGAGTTCGTCGGGCTGCAGCGCGGGCCCGGTGAGTTTCGTCAGCTTGCGGCCGCCCAACGGGTATTCGCGCGGTTCGTCGAAGGCGGGATCGGTCAGCAGGGTGAGGCCGCCGATGCTGAGCACTGCGGTCGGTCCTCCGATGTGGGTGAGCTTCATGGCTCCATCCTTCGGGTTTGACGGGCGCTGAGCCATTGGCCTGGAGGACACTCTTCCTTAAGATCGGGCCATGCGATCGGTAGCGGTTCTGGCCTACGACGGGATGAGCCCGTTCCACCTCTCCGTGCCCTGCCTGGTGCTCGGCGACCGGGCCGGCGGCGAGCGTCAGTACGACGTACAGGTGTGTGCCGAGCGGCCTGGGCGGTTGGACACCAATGCCGGGTTCGGTCTGCACGTCGAGCGAGGGCTGGACGTGATGGCCGAGGCCGACCTGGTGATCCTGCCGAGCTGGGATCCTCGGCTGGAGCCGTCCGGGGAGCTCGTCGAGGTGATCCGGGCCGCTCATGCTCGCGGCGCGACCGTGGTCGGGCTGTGTATCGGCGCGTTCCTGGTGGCCGCGAGTGGCATCGCCGACGACCGGGAGGTGGTCACGCACTGGCGCTGGGCCGAGCGCCTTGCGACGCAGTACCCGAAGATCCACGTCCGGGCGGACGTCCTCTGGTCGGACCTCGGCGACCTGGTCACCTCAGCCGGTACTGCGGCCTCGCTCGACTGCTGTCTGCATCTGGTCCGGACCCATCATGGCGTCGAGCTGGCGGAGCGGCTGGCCCGGATGATCGTGGTGGCGCCACACCGGAGTGGGTCGCAGGCGCAGTACATCCCGGTCCCGGTGCCGCCGGATCCGTCGGACGACGTGATCGAACGGGCGATGGTGTGGGCCCGGTCCCGGCTGGACCAGCCGATCTCGCTGGACGAGTGGGCCGCGGCGGTCGCGCTGTCCCGGCGGACGTTCACCCGGCAGTTCCGGGCCCGCACCGGCAGCAGTGGCCAGGCCTGGTTGCTCCGGCAACGACTGGACCGGGCCAGATTGTTGCTGGAGACAACGGATCATCCCATCGAGCGGGTCGCGGTGGAGAGCGGATTCGGTAGCAGCGCGGCGTTGCGGCATCACTTCCACCTCGTCCTCGGCACGACTCCGCAGCGGCACCGGCACGAGTTCGGCCGGCAAACTGTCTTGACGTCAAGATAAAACCCCATCTATCTTGACGTCAAGATAACCGCATCCCGAGGGGCACCCATGGCCAAGATCACCGTGACCAATCCCGTCGTCGAGCTCGACGGCGACGAGATGACCAGGATCATCTGGCAGTTCATCAAGGACCGCCTGATCCACCCCTACCTCGACATCGATCTCCGGTACTACGACCTCGGCATCGAGCACCGTGACGCGACCGGCGACCAGGTCACCGTGGATGCCGCGCTGGCGATCAAGCAGCACGGGGTGGGCGTCAAGTGCGCCACCATCACGCCGGACGCCGAGCGGGTCGAGGAGTTCGGCCTGCAGCAGATGTGGGCCTCGCCGAACGGGACGATCCGCAACCTGCTCGGCGGGGTGATCTTCCGCGAGCCGATCGTCATCTCGAACATCCCGCGGCTGGTGCCGGGCTGGACCAAGCCGATCATCGTCGGCCGGCACGCGCACGGCGACCAGTACAAGGCGGCGAACTTCACCGTGCCGGGGGCCGGTGAACTGACCATCACCTTCACCCCGGCCGACGGCTCCGAGCCGATCCAGCACGTGGTCGCCAACTACGGCGACGACGGCGGGGTGGCACTGGGCATGTTCAACTTCACCCGGTCCATCGAGGACTTCGCGCGAGCATCCTTCGCTTATGGGCTTCAGCGCAACTATCCGGTCTACCTGTCCACCAAGAACACGGTGCTGAAGGCCTACGACGGTGCCTTCAAGGACATCTTCGAGCGGATCTTCGTCGAGGAGTTCAAGGAGTCGTTCGACCAGTTGGGGCTGACCTACGAGCACCGGCTGATCGACGACATGGTGGCCTCGGCGCTGAAGTGGGAGGGCGGCTACGTCTGGGCCTGCAAGAACTACGACGGCGACGTCCAGTCCGACACTGTTGCCCAGGGCTTCGGTTCGCTCGGCCTGATGACGTCGGTACTGATGAGCCCGGACGGCCGGACCGTCGAGACCGAGGCGGCGCACGGCACGGTCACCCGGCACTACCGGCAGCACCAGCAGGGCAAGCCGACCTCGACCAACCCGATCGCGTCGATCTTCGCCTGGACCGGCGGCCTCAAGCACCGCGGCAAGCTGGACAACACCCCGGAGGTGACCGGCTTCGCGACCATGCTCGAACAGGTCTGCGTCGAGACCGTCGAACAGGGCCAGATGACCAAGGACCTGGCCCGGCTCGTCGGCAAGGACCAGGAATGGCTCACCACCGAGGAGTTCCTGGCCGCGCTTGAAGAGAACCTGCAGAAGAAGTCCGCGGCGCGCTAGAGCAGCAGGAGCAGGGTGTAGATCGCCGGTGCCCCGAAGGTGACGAGCAGGATCCAGGCCATCATCTTGTGCCCGGGTTTGGCCCGGTCGAGGTGGGCGACGAAGTGCACGACCGCGCCCTCCTCGGTGTGCCGGCTCAACCCCATGCGCTTGGCCTCCTCCGGCCGGCGGTCCGGGCGCTCGTCGGCGATCGCGTCCGGCGGGATGCCGTACAACGCGGGCCGGGCCGGATCGAGATCGTCGCGCTCGCCGTACATCCGGCCTCCCGCAGCTCGGTGGAGGCTCAAGCTAACCCCGCCCCGCCGGTCGACTCAAGCACCTTCGGCCATCATCCCACCGAGCGACCAGAACGGCGGCTCACAGTCCGCGAGCCGCCGTTCTGAGTGATCACCGGACTACTTGAAGTCGACCACCCAGGCGTCGCGCGTCGCGGTGCTGAGGCAGAGCACCAGCCTGGTCTTGCAGTAGTCCGCGTCGTCCTGGCCGACGCCCAGCTCGCGCAGTCCGCAGTTGAACAACGTGCCCGAGCTCGTGCTCTTCAGCTTGTCGAAAGCAGCCTTCGCGGTGACGTCGTCGCCACCGGTGGCCGCCATGGACGAACCGGTGGCGGAAACGTTGCCGCTCTGAGCCCGCTCCTTCGCCTCGGCGCCCGCGCTTCCGCTCAGGTCGCTGTTGCGTCGCAGCGGCGCGCAGCCGCGATCGATCCGGGCGTTGTCGACCAGCCTGAACAGCTCCACCTCGGCCCCCGACATGTTGCCGTCGTCGGCGGGCGGCGGCGGGGGCGTGCTGGTGGTCGTGGTCGGCGTGCTGGAAGGAGTGTCGTCGTCGCCCGGCGTCGGCGTCGGCTGCGTTTCCTGGCTGCGTGGGTCCTGCGGGGTGGAGCGGGTGGTCGGGATCTCGGTCGGCCCCGACGTCGGCCCCTCGGTCGGAGCCGTCGGCCCGCCGGTCGGCTCCGTCGTCGGGCCGTCCGTGGGAGTCGGGGTCTCACCCGGGACACTCGGGGTCTCGGTCGGCTTCGGCGTACCGGGTGTCGGTACCGGAGTCGGCGTATCGGCCGGCGTCGTGGCCGGCGGAGTCGCCGCGGCCGGCTTGGCCGAGGTCTTGATGTAGGTGTCGTCGGTCCGGGTGACGTAGGGGACCGCGGCATCGGCCTGTTCCACCTGTGGCTGGTGCAGCAGGATCCAGGAGATCGGCGTGATCACCAGGGTGACCGTGCCGATCGCCACGGCGATCCTCCGGCCGCGGGACGGCGGCCGGGCCGCCGCTCTCTTGCTGCGCCGCCGTCCGGCAGCTGAACGCTGTGACATTACCTGCGTGTTCCCTTCACGGTCGCGCCCCCAAGACGTGCCTCATTCGTCTCACCGTGGCGCCGTGAGGGGCGCCCGATGGCATAGCAAGGACGGATCTACCCGCGGTGCTCGGCGGTCAACCGGTGAACCGTTGTCGGTTCGCCACAGTGCCTGCGGCGAACCCGGTGCCCGGCGGACAATGCCGACCGCGGTCCTGCACAAAATCGGTGCTGCACAGTCGGTGCTGCGAACAACGGTCCTTCGGTCAGTCGCGACCGAAGTCCTGCACCCAGCTGCCCGGTCCCCAGTCGGACTTGACCTGGCCCGGGTCGAACCCGATGCCGATCTTGGTGAACTTGCAGTTCAGGATGTTCGCCCGGTGGCCGTCGCTGTTCATCCAGGCCTTGAACACGCGCTGCGGGCTGTCGTAGCCGGCGGCAATGTTCTCGCCCCAGCCCGAGCCCTGCCAGCCCGCCTTGGCCATCCGGTCGCCCGGACCCTGGCCGTCGGGGTTGGTGTGGTCCAGGTAGTGCCGGCGAACCATGTCGGACGCGTGTGAGCCGGCTGCCTCGACCAGGCTGTCGTCCAGCTTCAGCGGACGGCAGCCCTGGTTGCTCCGGGCCCGGTTGGTGAGGTCGAGCACCTCACGCTCCTGCGCGTTCGTGCCGCCACCCCCCGGCGGCGGTGGCGGGTCGTCCGGCGTCGGCGTGGTGGTCGGCGTCCTGGTCGGTCGCTCGCTCGGGGTCTTCGTCGGCTTGTGCGACTGGCTCGGTTTGCCCGACGGTGTCGACGGCCGTGGCTTCTGCCTGCCGTGCCCGTTGGTCGTGCGCGGCGGCGCCGGGGTGATCGTGACCGTCTCCACCCCACCGGCCGGCGCGGTGGTGATCACCGTCGTCGGTACGCCGGACGGGACCGGGGTGTCCGGGGTGTCCAGGGTCGACTGGGCCGACCCCAGGGCCGGCGTACCGGTCGGGGTGATTGTGGTGGTCAGGCCGTTCGGCAGCGTCGCGGTGACGGTGACCTTGGCCTTGCCGGGACCGGAGTTCGCGCCGTCGACCGCGGCCGGGCCGGAGTTGTCCTCGGCCACGTTCAGCACCTTGGTGGCGTCGTTCTCGGCGACAGCGGAACCGTCGCGAGCCGTCATCACCCAGACCACGGGTCCGATGGCGAGTAGCACCGACAGCGAGCTGACGACGGGGCCGATCAGGCCGCGGCGTCGTGGGGCCTTCCTGCTGCGGTGCCGCCCAGGGGTAGGCGAGTCCGTCATGGGTGGGCGAGTCCTCTTCAGTTCGTCGTACTACCGGAAGTCCGTCGTTCCCCGTGGTGCGTTGTCCCCCCGGCGGTGCCAGGCCCCCCTGGTTGCCGATCAGTGACCTTAACCGAATCGCGAGGTCACCGTTACGGGCGTTTGAAGCGTCTTAACGAATCCCTGAGATTCGGGGCATTTCGGCGGGTCAGCCGCCGAAGTTCTGCACCCAGCTGCCGTTGCCCCAGTCGGGCTTCACCTGGCCGGCGTCGTAGCCGATGCCGATCATCGTGTAGTCGCAGTTCAGGATGTTCTTGCGGTGGCCCTCGCTGTTCATCCAGCCCTCCACCACGGCGGCCGCGCTCTTGTAGCCGACGGCGATGTTCTCGGCCATCGCGCCGCCCGTGAAGCCGGCGGCCTTCATCCGGTCGAACGGCGACCGGCCGTCCAGGCTGGTGTGGTCGAAGTAGTGCTGCGCGACCATGTCCGACGCGTGCAGGTCGGCGGCGCGGGTCAGCGCGCTGTTGGTGCGCAGCGGACCACAGCCGGCCTTGCTGCGCTCGTTGTTGGTCAACTGCAGGACCTGCGCCTCAGCTCCACCACTGGGTGCCGGCGGCTTCGTCGACTTCTTCGGGGTCGGCGTCGGGGTGGTGGTGCGAGTCGGGCTTGGTGTCGGCTTCTTCGACGGCGTCGGAGCAGGCGAGCGGGTGCCGTTGCGGCTCGGCGCGGTTGTCGACCGCGTCGGCGTCGGGGTCGCCTTGGGCTTCTTCGACGGCGTCTTGGACGGCGTGGCCGACGGCGTCTTGGCCGGCTTCGGGGTCGGTGTGACCAACGGTGTGGCGTCGTCCTGCGGAGTGACCGGATCGGTCGTCTCCACGGTCGTCAGCGGCTTGTCCTGGCTCGTCGTCTTCGTGTCGTCGCGGCTGATGTACCAGCCGGCGCCGGCCAGTAGGGCGAGCACCGTCAACGCGCCGAGGATGGGGCCGGCCACGCCACCGCGCTGCTTCCTGCGGCGGCCGTGGGACCGGGGTGGTACTGGTTCGTACTGCTGGAAGGGATCCTGTGGTGCGTCGTTCATGGAGCTTGCGAGCCTCTCGTCGTCATCCGTCGATCCCCGTGATCCCCAGTGACTTGCCCGACGGACGCTAGCGGATCTCGCCCCCGCCCACGACCCTTCGCGACAAACCTCACCCCCGCTTTGACAAACCTCTTACCACCCGCCACCGGGAACGTGCGGGTGACGGGTCAGCGGGGGCGGCGGGTCAGGTGCGGGCGATGACGATGTCGGCGACGACCTTCCAGCCGAGGCTGCGGTAGAGGCGGAGGCCGTCGATCGAGGCGATCAGGATGCCGCGTTTGGCGCCCTGGGCCGCGGCCGTCTCGACCAGCGACGCCATCACCGCGCTGCCCAGCCCGCGCCGCCGGTGGGCCGGGTCGGTCTCGATCCGGTCGGCGACGGCGTCCTCGCCGACCACCGCCATCCGGCCGCTGGAGACCACCCCGCCGTGCAGCGTCGCCCGGGTGACGATCAGGTCGGACTCGAGCTCGGTGTGCAGCGCGTACCGCTCGTTCAGCTTCAGGGCAGGCTGCTCGGACAGCTGGATCGTCATCAGCCAGTCCTGGTCGCGCTGCACCTCCAGCCCGAGATCCTCGAGCTGGTCGATCCGCGCCTCCCGGTCGTCGGTCGCGAGCGTGACCCAGCCGGACCCCCGGCCGCCACCCGCGGCCCTGGCCAGCTCGGCCGCGCGCTCGACGCGCTCGGGTTTGTCGTCCGCGTCCAGCACGACGTACTCCATCGCGCGGTTCTCCTCACCCGCGCGGACGGTCAGGATCCCGTCGTTGTCATCCTCGACTGTGGTCCAGCCCCGCGATACAGACCACCCGGCCTGCCAACGGCGGACGAGTTCCTCACGATCTCTCACTCGTTGATTCAACCAGTCAGAACGTTCCACGGCGAGAGGAAGAAGTGTCGGCTGTCATCAACAAGCCGCCGATTCGTCCCTCCGGACGGCTTTTCAGGGCGTTCGCGGTGACTTTCCCGGTGACATCGGCGGCCGCTGGTCGGTGGCCAGCAGGTCGAAGCAGTGCAGGTCGCGGAACTCGCCGTCCCGCCCGGGGCTGGCGGCGCGCTGGCGCCCGGTCCGGGTGAATCCGTTGACCTCGGCAACCCGCTGGGAGGCGGTGTTGCCCTCGGCAGCGAAGAGCACCAGCCGGCGCCGGCCCAGCCCGCCGTCCTCGACCGGTGTGAACGCGTGGCCGATCGCGCTCCGCACGGCCGCCGACATCACCCCACGGCCGCGCGCCTCGGGGTGCGCCCAGTAGCCGACCTCGGCCATCGTCTTGTCGATCCGGTTCTTCAGGTCGAACACGCTCACGTTGCCGAGCAGCTCGTCGGTCTCGGGGTCGGCGATCGCCCAGGACACCGCCTCACCGCTCGCCAGCAGCTCCAGCCGACCCTCGATGAAGCCCTCCGCATCCTCCAGCTGGTAGGGATTCGGGAGACCGGCCAGCCACTTCTGGGTCCGTTCGTCGCTGCAGGCCTCGGCGACCCGCTTGGCATCGGTACCGCGCAACGGCCGCAACCGCACCCGATCGGTCTCGATCACCGGCACCTTCCACCAGTTGCCCTGCGGCTCCGGTTCGTCGTCACGGGCAATCGAGGCGACCCACTCGTCCTTGCGGACACCCCGGGCGACGCCGCCGGCTGGAATCGTGACCAGATTCCGGAAGCCGCACTTCCAGGCGACCCGGCGGGAGCCCCAGTTGCCGACGTACGCGCGCCAGGTCACTCGGTCCCAGCCCTGCTCGAAGGCGTACTTCACGGCCAGGCGCAGCGCTCGCGTCATCACCCCGTTGCCCCGGGCCCACGGTGCCACCGCGAAGCCGACCTCGCCCACGTTGCCCTCCTGCGGACGCAGGTCGATGGTGCCCGCGTAGCGCCCGTCGTACTCGATCGCCCAGGCCCAGGAGTTGCCCTCGCGCCAGCCGGCCGGGATGAACTCGGTCAGGTACTGCTCCGCGTGCTGCCACTCGTAGGGCACCGGGACCGTCGTCCAGCGCTGCATCTCGGGGTCCTGGCAGACGTCGTACGCCGGCTGGATGTCCGCAGCCGTGTGCGCACGCAGCGTGACGACGCTGTCGGTCAGGGTGGGGACGTCCTCGGGGAATCGCATGGCGCCAGCCTGACAAGGCGGACCCCGCGGCGGCAACGCCATTTCGGCCGCTCGCGCGTCGCGGCACACCCGCCGCCGCAATCCCGCCGCGATCGGGCGGCCCAGACCTTAGGCTGTCGCTGTGAACGCAGCCGGACCCACCGAACCGTCCCGTGGCCGGGGCGGTCAGCTCGCCGCCCAGCGCCAGGCCACGATCGTTGCCGAGGTCAACAGCCGGGGTGCGATCACGGTGGCCGAGCTGGTCGAGCGCTTCGGCGTGTCCGACATGACGATCCGGCGCGACCTGGACGCGCTGGACTCCAGCGGGCTGCTGCACAAGGTGCACGGCGGCGCGACCTCGGTCGGGCTGCGCAGCGCGCACGAGCCGGGGTTCGACGCCAAGCTCACCCAGGAGTCGGCTGCCAAGCAGGCGATCGCGATCGAGGCGGCCCGCCGGGTCCAGCCGGACAGCGCGATCGGCATCGGCGCCGGTACGACGACGTACGCGCTCGCCCGGCAACTGCTCCGGGTGGAGAACCTCACCGTGGTGACGAACTCGGCCCGGATCGCGGACGTGTTCCACGGCAACGGCCGGTCCGACCGCACCGTCGTACTGATCGGCGGTATCCGGACCCCGTCCGACGCGCTGGTCGGGCCGATCGCGACCGCCGCCCTGCAGTCACTGCACCTCGACACGCTGTTCCTGGGCGCGCACGGGGTGGACGCGGAGCACGGCCTCAGTACGCCGAACCTGATGGAAGCCGAAACCAACCGGTCCTTCATCGCCGCCAGCCGCGAGGTCATCCTGCTCGCCGATCACACCAAGTGGGGCACGGTCGGCCTCAGCACCTTCGCCACCTGGTCGGACCTGGACCTGGTCATCACCGATCCCGGCATCACCCCGCAAGCCAAGAAGGCGCTGCAGGAGACCGGCTGTGCTCTGACCATTGCTCAATGACCGTCGCCCAGTGACGATCACCCAGTGACCACCAGCGCTACTCGGCAGCCGGCGACGCCGCTGGGCCGGCAGTTCTGGGTGGTGTGGGTCGCGGGGGCGGTTTCGTTCGTCGGGAGCGGCATCACCTTCGGAGCACTCCCGTTGCTGGCCGCATCCTTCACCCGCGACCCGCGGATCATCTCGCTCAGTGAAGCGGTCGCCGGAGCCGGCTGGTTGCTGCTCGGACTCGTCTCCGGCGTGATGGTCGACCGCTGGCGACGCACTTCCACGATGTGGATCGTGGATTCCGTGCGCGCTGTCGTGGCGGGAGCGCTCGCAGTACTGATCCTGCTGGACCTGGCGAACATCCCGATCCTGCTGGTCGCCGGATTCGCCCTCGGTCTGCTCGCGCCGTTCTTCGACAATGCCTCGTCCGTCATCATCCCGGATCTCGTCGCCGGCGAATCCCTCGAACGGGCCAACAGCTACCAGCAGATCTCCCTGCTCGTGCTGGCCAATCTGATCGGCCCGCCGGTGGGCGCGGCGCTGTTCGTACTCGACCACGGCCTGCCGATCCTGATCGACGCCATCACCTTCGCCGTCGCCGCGATCCTGATCTTCTCGATCCGGCACGCCTCCCCACCCCGCGAACGCGCTACTGACCGCCACCTCGGCCGCGAGCTCAAGGAGGGCCTGACCTACCTCTGGCGGCACAAACTCCTGCGCTCGCTCTGCCTACTCCTGCTCGTTGTCAACGCGGTGGGCGCGGGCATCGTGGCGATCCTCGTCCTCTACGTCCTCGAGGTACTACGCCTCCCGGAAGCGGGCTTCGGCTGGCTGGTCGCGATCTACGCCATCGGCGGCGTACTGGGCGCGTTACTGGCTCCGCGCTTCTCGAAGCGACTCCCGATCTTCGCCAGCCTCCTCGCGTCGATGGTCATCTCCAGCCTGGCCATCGTCACCTTCGGCATCGTCAGCACTCTGGCCGTAGTCGCCATCGCCACCACCATCCTCGGCCTGGCCGGCACCTGGTGGAACGTCATCACCATCACCCTCCGCCAACGCCTGGTCCCACCCGCCCTGCTAGGCCGAGTCACCTCCGTCTACCGCATGGTCGCCTTCTGCGCAGCCCCACTAGGCGCAGTCTCCGCCGGCCTCCTGGCCCACCAAACCAACCTGAAAACCCCGTACGTCGTCATGGGCCTCCTCCAACTAACCGCCACGCTGGCCTTCGCCCCCACCATCCGCCGCGAACTGAAGGCCCAGCAGGACGTCTGAGGAGACCGGCCGCGCCGGCCTCCGGCTAGCTCAGGAGATACGGGAGGCGCCGGGGGAGGGGGTGGCGTCCAGGGCTGTAGGTGTGGAGAAGGAGTTTTCGGCAAAGGCCTTCTCGATGGCGGTGAGGACTGTGGTGGTGGTTGCGGCGTCGACGAGGGCGATGATGCAGCCGCCGAAGCCGCCGCCGGTCATGCGGGCGCCTAGGGCTCCTGCTGCCAGGGCGGTGTCGACGGCTACGTCCAGTTCGGGGACGGTGATCTCGAAGTCGTCGCGGAGGGAGGCGTGGGAGGCGGTGAAGAGAGGGCCTACGTCGCGGAGGCGGCCGGCGCGCATGAGGGCGACTGCTTCTTCCACCCGGCGGATCTCGGTGACGACGTGGCGGACGCGGCGGCGTACGACGTCGTCGGAGAGCGGGGACAACGCGTCGTCGAGATCCTCGAAGGCGATCGAACGCAGAGCCGGTACGCCGAGTTCGGCCGCGGCCTGTTCGCAGGACTGGCGCCGGGCCGCGTACTCGCCGTCGACGTGCCGATGGGGTGCCTTCACATCGACCACCAGCAAGGCCAAACCGTCGGCCGCCGGGTCGAAGGGGATCTGGTCGGTGGTCATCGCCCGGATGTCGAAGTACAGGGCGTGTCCGGCGGTGCAGCACATCGACGCCATCTGATCCATCAGGCCGACCGGCGCACCGACGTACTGGTTCTCGGCGCGTTGCACCAGGCGCGCCACCTCGGCCGGGTCGACCTCGATGTCGCGCAATCCCAACAGGGCAACGGCTGTTGCGCACAGCAACGCGGCCGACGAGGAGAGCCCGGCTCCGGACGGCAGGTCCGATTCGACCAGCAGGTTCGCGCCGCCGATCTCGTACTGCGCCTGGCGCAGCACCCACGCCGCACCCGCCGGGTACGCCGCCCAGTCGCCGACCGAGCCAGGGCTCAGCGAGTCGAGGTCGAACGAGATGATCCCGTCCTGGCCGGCCGTGGCCACCGCGATCACGCCGTCGGTGCGGGCCGAGCCGCTGATGGTGATCTGGTTCGGCAGCGCGATCGGCAGCACCAGGCCGTCGTTGTAGTCGGTGTGCTCGCCGATCAGGTTGACCCGGCCGGGTGCGCGCCAGACCCCGTCGGGTTCGGCGCCGAAGACCTCCACGAACTTGCTCACGAACCAACCTTCCGCAGTGTCTCGGCAACGAGCTCGGGCAGCGTGTCGGAGATGAAGGCGCCCATGCCGGACTCCGACCCCGCGAGGTACTTGATCTTGTCCTTGGCCCGCCGGATCGACAACAGCTCCAGGTGCAGGTAGCCGAGCTCCCGGTCGACCCGGACCGGCGCCGGGTGCCAGGCGGCGATGTAGGGCAGGTCGTCGTCGTACTGTCCGTCGAAGCGGTTCAGTACGTCGAGGTACAGCTCGGTGAAGTCGTCCCGTTCCTGGCCGGTCAGGTCGGAGATGCCGGCGACCTGGCGATGCGGGTAGAGGTGCACCTCGACCGGCCAGCGCGCGGCCTGGGGTACGAATGCGGTCCAGGTGTCGTTCTCCGCCACGATCCGGCGGCCGTCCTCGCGCTCGGCGGCCAGGGTGTCGGCGAAGAGGTTGCTCCCGGCAACTTCCTGGTACTCCCGGGCGCGCGCCATCAGCGTCTTGATCCGCGGCGGCAGGAACGGGTACGCGTAGATCTGGCCGTGCGGGTGGCTCAGCGTCACGCCGATCTCGCGACCACGGTTCTCGAACGCGAAGACGTACTCGACGTCCGGCCGGGCGCTCAGTTCCGCGGACCGGTCGGCCCAGGCCTCGACGACCAGCCGGGCCTGACCCTGGGAGAGTTCGGTGAAGGACTTGGTGTGGTCGCTGGTGAAGCAGACCACCTCGCAGCGTCCGGGTCCGGAGAAGGACGGGAACCGGTTCTCGAAGACGGCGACGTTGTAGTCGTGGTCCGGGATCTCGGTCGGCTTGCCCGGCTTGCTGGCGTCCAGGGGGCACTGGTCGGCCGGCGGCAGGTAGGTGCGGGTGTTGCGGTGGGTGGCGTAGGTGATCACGTCACCGGTCAGCGGGTCGGTCCGGAACTCGGCCTGCGGCTTGGGTGCGGGCAGGCCGCGGGTGTCTTCCAGCGGCACCCGGACCGGCGCGTCGGCCGGGTCGTAGTAGATCAGTTGCCGGCCGTCGGACAGGGTGGTGTCCGTCCGGCGGGCACCGCGAGGGGTGGCGTTCATCGTCCGACCTTCCGGGATAGCGCCGGGAATCGGCGCTCGTGAAACAGACCTAGCCAACAACCATCGTAAACCAACATATTCAAACATGCATCGGTGCACCACCCACCGGTAGGCTGGATCGATGGACGTCGCCCTACCATCGCGCCCTCCCCTGACCACACGGAGAGGGCGCTAGGAACTCCCCTGCCATGAACGAGACCCTGCTCAACATCGTCCTGATCTTCGTCTTCGTCCTGATCGGTGGCGTCTTCGCCGCGGCCGAGATGGCGCTGGTCTCCCTGCGGGACAGCCAGCTCAAGTCGATCTCCCAGCGCGGCAAGCGCGGCGAAACCGTCGCCCGGGTGGCCGCGAACCCGAACCGCTTCCTGTCCGCCGTGCAGATCGGCGTGACCCTGATGGGCTTCCTGTCCGCAGCCTTCGGTGGCGCGACACTCGCCGACGGGCTGGCGCCGCACCTGGAGGACCTCGGCCTGCCGGAGTCGGTCGCCAGCACGGCGGCCCTGGTGCTGATCACCATCGCCATCTCCTACGTCTCGATCGTGCTCGGCGAGCTCGCGGCCAAGCGGCTCGCCCTGCAGCGGGCCGAGCTGTTCGCGCTCGGCCTGGCCCCGCTGGTCGACCGGATCGCGTCGGTGGCCCGGCCGGTGATCTGGCTGCTGTCCAGGTCGACCGACCTGGTCGTCCGCGCGCTCGGTGGCGACCCGAACGCGAACCGTGAGGTGATGTCGGACGAGGAGCTGCGCGAGATCGTCTCCGCGCACGAGTCGCTCGGTGAGGAGGAACGCCGGATCGTCGACGACGTGTTCGAGGCCGGCGGCCGCCAGCTCCGCGAACTGATGCTGCCCCGCACCGAGGTGGACTTCGTCGACGCGGAGATGCCGGCGTACAAGGCGGTGAAGTTCGCCGCGGAGCGGCCGCACTCGCGCTACCCGGTGATGAACGGTTCGGCCGACGACATCGTCGGGTTCGTGCACGTCCGCGACCTCTTCGACCCGGCGGTCGCGACCCGGTCGGTCCGGGTCGGCGATCTCGCCCGCGACGTCCTGATGCTGCCGGACACGGCCAAGCTGCTGCCGACGCTGACCGAGATGCGCCGGCGGAGCACGCACCTGGCGATCGTGCTGGACGAGTACGGCGGTACGGCGGGCATCGTCACGCTCGAGGACCTGGTCGAGGAGCTGATCGGCGACATCAAGGACGAGTACGACGAGGAGTCGGCCGAGACCACCCGGTTGCGCAGTGGCGACATCGAGGTGGACGGCCTGCTCAACCTGGACGACTTCGCCGACGAGACCGGGGTCGAGTTGCCGGACGGCCCGTACGAGACAGTGGCCGGTTTCCTCGCCGCCCAGCTCGGCAGGGTCCCATCGGTCGGTGACGAAGGCGCGGTCGACGGCTACCAGATCACCGTCACCGAGATGGACGGCCGCCGCGTCTCCCGGGTCCGCGTCCACCTCGTCACCGCGGGCGAGCCGGCGCCGGCCGACTAGACCGCGACCTCGGACCGACTCGTGTCAGGGGTCAGGATGTCGAGGCGGCGAAGGACGACCAGGCCGCCGACGAAGAAGCCGAGCCCCTGGACCACCAGCACCGGGATGATTCCGACGACGTCGCCGAGCAGTCCCGCGGCGGCGATGCCGACCAGCAGGGCGGCCCCTTCGGCCGCGAACAGCGCGCCGAAGACCCGGCCGCGGGACGCGTCGTCGGTGAGCCGCTGGATCACGGTCATCAGCCCGGCGGTCAGGAACGCCCCGGGGATGCCGACCGCGATCATGCAGACGAAGGCCGGCGCCAAACCGTCCCAGAACAAGGGATACAGGAACATCACCAGGTCGATCAGCCCGAACGCGACCGCCCCGAACCCCCACAGTTTCGCCGCCGAGAACCGCGACCCGGCCGCCGCCGCGATCAGCCCGCCCGCGATCCCGCCGACCGCCTGCGACGAGGTGATCAGCCCGTACGCCGTACCGTCGCCGCCCAGTTCCGCGGACACGAACGGCGCGAACAAGGTGCTCATCGCACCTTCACCGACACCGGTCACCAACCCGAACACGAACACCAGCCGCATCGCCGGGCCACCCACGCAGATCCGGATCCCCTCGACCCACTCGTCCCGCAACCCCTGTACTGCGGCCCGCACACCGCGCACGCGTTCCACGATCACCCGCCCCGGCCGATGCCGTACGGCGAGCAGGAGCCCCATCGCCACGAGGTAAGTGGCAGCATCCGCCAACGCCAGCAGGGGAAGTCCACCCGCTGCCGCCAGCACTCCGCCAAGAGCGGCGCCGACCAGACGGGCGATGTCGTTGGTCTGGCTGTTCAGCGAGTTGGCGGTGACGAGTTGCCGCGGCTCGACCAGCAGCGGGACCAGCGACTGCTCGGCCGGCCGGAAAAATTGCTGAAGGCAACCTTGTACCAAGATGACCAGGTAGATCACCCAGAGCTGGTTCTCGTCGCGGACCAGCAACAGGGGCAGCAATCCCAAGGCGTGCAGGGCGTTCGTGATGATCATCGTCCGTCGCCGGTCCCAGCGGTCGACGAACACCCCGGCCAGCGAACCGAGCAGCACCAGCGGAAGGAACGACGCGAGCAGCAGCCCGCCGGACGCCAGGGTCGATCCGGTCATCAGATAGACCTGGAACGCCAGCCCGGTTCGCAGGATCCAGTCGCCGGTCAGCGACACCAGACCGGCGCTCAGCACCAGCCGGTAGTCGCGTTGCCGAGCGAGCACCTCCCACAGAGTCCTCATGGTTGAGCCTCCTCGGCGGGTGACACGGTGACGATGCGGGTGATGTCGACCAGCCGGCTTCCCGGCGGCCGGGTGGACTTGTCGTCGATCGGCCGCTCGTCGACGTACCGCATGAGCAGGGCGTCGATCTGTGCCTCGAGCTCGGCCAGCTCCTCGCCGGTCAGGTATATGCCGGTACGCGCGATGCCCGAGTTCTCCCGCCAGACGCGGTCCTCGCTGCTCCGTCGCTGCTGCCAGTCGGCAAGGTTGCCCAGCGCCCGCTCGGCCAACAGCTGCTCCAGTACGTCGGCTGCCGCGGCTGCTTCCGGATTCAGCTCGAGATCGCGCCACGACTGCGAGGTGGAGACCAGTCGCCAGGGCCGTTCCCGGTTGTCCTTGCCGGCCACGGCCTCCACGAAGTCGTACTTCGCCAGCTGCCGCAGGTGATGTGAGGCCAACGCCTGGCTGATCCCCAACCGCCGCGCCGCCTCTGCCGCAGTCAGCGGGCCTTCCTTGCCCAGCAGCGTCTGCAGCTCCAGCCGCACCGGATGCGCCATCGCCCGGATCGCCAACGGATCATCCAGCAACCGCCGCCGCCGCGCATCGTCCGAAGATTCCAAAGACATGCTTGGAATATGACCCGGCCAGAATCAGATGTCAAGCCTTTGCTTGGAATACTGGTGGTCTGAAGCGGAGCGGTCAGTCCTTGCGGCCGGACTTCTCCTGCTTGCCCTTGCCTTTGCCGTCCTTCTCCTGCTCCTGGGCCTTCTGTTCCTTCTGCTCCTTGGCCTTCTCCCCGGCCTTCTCATCGGGCTTGGCCAGGGCGCCGGCGTCCGCGGACTTGGCGCGGGTCGGGGTCGAGGTCGGCTTGGAGGTTTGGGGAGTCGTGCTGGCCTTCCGCGCCGGAGCCGGCGGCGGTGCCGAAGTGTTGGGGACCGATACCACCGGGGGTTTGAACTCAGTCGTGGCAGGCAGCTTGTCCGACCGCGCGTCGAGCACGACGCTCACGGTGGCGACCAGCGCAATCAGGAGGACAGCCGCCGCGGCGACGAGCCGGTTGCGCGAGGGGCGGTGACGGACCGGCAGGACCGGCAGGACCGGCAGGACCGGCAAGGGTTGGGTCCGGGCGATGGCCGGTGGGGTGGCGCCGGCCGTGACTTCCGCGGCCGTCGGGCGGTCGGCGGGATCCTTGGCCAGCATCCAGAACAGCAACGCCTCGAACTCTCCGGCGAGCTGAGGCCGCAGCTCGCTCGGTGGAGTCGGCATGGTCTCGACGTGCTGGTACATGATCGAGGCCGGATCGTCGGCCATGAACGGCGGATGGCCGGTCACCAACTGGTAGAGCACGCAGCCGA
Organism: Kribbella sp. NPDC023855; assembly: GCF_040639475.1. Classification (NCBI taxonomy): domain Bacteria; kingdom Bacillati; phylum Actinomycetota; class Actinomycetes; order Propionibacteriales; family Kribbellaceae; genus Kribbella; species Kribbella sp. NPDC023855. Next base: position 60,222 of record NZ_JBFAAA010000008.1, on the reverse strand, counting down.
GGGCATACACGTCCGACGCCGCCCCGGCCGGTTCGCCGCGAGCGCGCTCGGGGGCGAGGTAGTGACTGGTTCCGACGATCTGCCCGGTCGCGGTCAGTGTCGTCGTCGTGTCGCCGAGGATCCGCACGATGCCGAAGTCGGCGATCTTCACCCGGTCGTCGGCGGTGAGCAGCAGGTTGCCCGGCTTGATGTCGCGATGGACCAGCCCGTGCCGATGCGCATCCGCCAGACCGGCCGCCACCTGCCGCACGATGCTGAGGGCACGCTCGGGCTCCATCGGCCCGTTGCTCCTCAGCTCCTCGCTGAGCGTCCGGCCCTCGACCAGCTCCATCGCGAGATAGAAGCCATCACCATGCTGGCCGAAGTCGTAGGTCGCCACGACCTGCGGATCGCAGAGCATGGCAGCCGCTCGAGCCTCCCGCTGGAACCGCTGGGTGGCCGCAAGACCCTCCCGGGTCGGCAGCAGCAGTTTGATCGCGACCTCACGACCCAGTACTTCGTCCGTGGCGCGATAGACCTCCCCCATTCCGCCGCGACCCAGGGGATCGCCCAGCCGATAACGCCCGGCCACCAGTTCGGTGGTATCTCCAGCTGGCCTCATCGCATGCGCGTACCCAGAAACCGGCACCCGCATGCGGTCAGAGTTTGCCGCGAAGCCACTCCAGTCCGTCGGCGGCGTGAGCCAGTACCGAGATGTGGCTGTCCTTGGCAAAGAGCCTCAGCTCGGCGGTCGGGCAGTGGTCCGCCAGCCAGAATCCGTGGGTGCTCGGAATGATCCGGTCCTGCTCGCCGTGCAGCAGCAGGACCGGCGCCGTGATGGTGCCCGGATCGCAGCCCCAGGGGGTCACGTAGGAGATGTCGTCGTCGATCAGCCCGTACGGCCCCGCTTCCAGCCCGCGCGACGCGACCGACCCGAGCCACGACCACGGGCCGTCGAACATCGCCAGGTCAGCCCGCGTGAACTCCGGGTCGTACTCGATCCCCGAGGCCTCGTGCGCCTCCTTGACCGCGCGACCGCCGAGCGCCGCCCGCAAGGACGTCACCCCCGACGGGAGCATCCCGCCGAACCAGTCCAGCCCGTCCACGTCGTACGGCGCGATCGCGGCCAGTGTGAGGACGGCCTGCACCCGATCGCCGAGGGTGGCGGCTCCGCCGAGCGCGTAGCACCCGCCGCCGGAGTACCCGACTGCTGTGAACCGGTCGATCCCGAGGGAGTTGGCGACCTGCGCGAGGTCGTGGGCCGTCGATGCCATCGTGCGACCGGGCGCCGGCGTCGATCCGCCGTACCCGGGCCGGTCGAACGAGAACCAGCGCAGCCCCAGCCGTTCCGAGGTCTCGAGCAGCGGCTCGGGTGGTGCGCCGAGATTGGGGGTGCCGTGCGACCACCAGACAGGAAGGTCGCCGCGGCCGGTGTCGTAGACGTGCAGCGTGCGTCCGTCGGCCAGCAGCAACTCGGTCTCGTTCATGACGATCACTGTAGGAAGGTCGGCGCCCACTCCGGAAAACGGCGAAATGTCGAGCGGACCGGCGGCCCTCCGACCTCTGCTGCGAAGATCCCTTCGACGGAGAGGAACGACCATGAAGTACCTGCTCTTGATCCACAGCAACCCGGTGACCTGGGGACATCCGTCCTTCCTGCACACCGAGGAGGGCAGGAAACTGCCCAAGTCGGCCCGGGAGATGCTGGCGGCGCAGCTGGACAAGTTGCTCACGGAGCTGGCCGAGCGCGGCGAGCTGGTGGCGGCCGAACCGCTGGCCGCGCCGCACCAGACCAAGGTGGTCCGCGTCCGCGACGGCGTCCGGGCCACCACCGACGGCCCGTACTCCGAAGCGAAGGAGCAGCTGGCCGGCGTCTTCATCGTCGACGTCGACAGCCCCGAGCGAGCCGAGGAGATCGCCGCCCGGATCCCCGAAGCCCAGTACTACGCCGTAGAACTCCGCCCGGTCGCGACCTAGCAGACCGCCCCCACTCACAAACCGGGCGCTTTCCCGGGGGAGCAGGCCGGCCCACAGCTGGCCGAGTGCCGATCAGTGAAGCTTTGTGAGTGGGGGCGGTCCGGTCACGTTCGGTGATGGTCAGCTGACCAGGCGGGCGTGGTTGGAGCGGGTGGCGAGCGCCGGGTCGAGGACGCCCAGTGCCAGCCAGGTCGCTCCGCCCACGCCGTCCCGGGCGGTCAGGACCTCGCCGTCGAAGTGCTCGTGAATGCTTTGCCGCAGCAGTTTGCCGACCGGCGAGGATTCACCCGCAACACTGCCGGCGAGCACCATCGGGCCGTTGTCCGACGTTGTCCTGAGCCGGCTGACCGTCTCTGTGAGCAGTTCGGCTGCGCGTTTCACCAAGGCATGGGCGGTCTTGTCATTCTGGTCGTACGCCGCCACGACCACCCGGGCCAACTCGGCCAGCAGGACCGGCGGACGCGCGTTCACGGTCCGGATCAGGTCGTCACGGAGCCGGTCATAGCCTTCACGCTGCGCGACAGCCCCCGGATCACGGTCCGGTAGTACTGCCTGTACTACGGCCTCGCCGAGGAGCCCGATCGGCTCGCCGAGATCGAGAGCGCGCAGCAGGCTGCGCATTGCCTCCCGGCCGAGCCAGAAGCCGGAGCCGTCGTCCCCGAGCAGCCAGCCGTGCCCGTCGGCGGTCCGGGTCAGCCGGTGGTCGCGGACCAGCCCCGCGGCCGATCCGGTGCCCGCGATCAGCACGGTGCCGTCGGCTTCCGGCGTACCGGAGGCGAAGGCGACCTCGAGATCGCCGATGTAGTCGGCCTCGCAGACCAGGCCGGCGCCGCTCCAGGCCGCGTCGAACTGGGCCCGGACGCCCGGGTTGGACAGCGCCGATCCGCCCGCCGCGCCGATCACCGCGGTTCTCACCAGCGCGGGATCGAGACCTTGCAGCGCCTGGTGAATAGCCTGTCCGAAGTTGGCCGCGGCGCTGGCCGGGTGGCTGGTCGGATTTCCGCCCGCCGCGGCGCCGCGACCGATTACGTTGCCCTCATGGTCCGCGATCACGATCCGGGTGGAGGTGCCGCCGAGGTCGCCGCCCAGGACCAGTGTGGATGCTGGCATCAAGACCACTGATTCCTTTGGTTGCGCGAGTGGGCGTTCGACCGACATAAGCAATGCTCCAAACTGCTCGAAAGGGTCTAGTCGTGAACAATAATGGACAAGGTCACGCAACGGTCCCGATCTGGGAAGAAGAGTGAGATGAGCCTTGACTTTAGCTGTCAGGTGAGAAAAGTTCTGTCCAGCAAACCGCAAACTTGCGCACTTGTCGGCACCAGGAGTGTCGCGGCGATCAATTTAGTCGAGGGGTGGGGCCGCTGATGGCCAGCACGGCAGACGGCAGCGACCAGGCCGGCAACGGCGACGGAGCCGCTGTGAGCGCGCAGGCCTATGTTCATGCGCTCACTCCGATCATGGCCGCGGTGACCGCGCAGATCGACGGGCCGATCCAGCAGGCCGCCGACCTGGTCGCCACCTCGTTGCGCGCCAACGGCGTCATCCAGGCCTTCGGCTCCGGGCACTCCGAGGCGCTGGCGATGGAGATCGCCGGCCGCGCGGGTGGCCTGATCGCCACCAACCGGATCGCCCTGCGCGACCTCGTCCTGCTCGGCGGTGAACCGGTCGAGCTGCTGCGTGGTGGCGAGCTCGAGCGCGATCCGTCGTACTCCCGCAAGCTCTACGAACTGTCCGCGGCCCGACCGGGCGACCTGTTCGTGATCGCTTCCAACTCCGGCGTGAACGGCTCGATCGTCGAGCTCGCCTCGGTGGTGAAGGAGAAGGGTCACCCCCTGATCGCGATCACCTCGCTGCAGCACACCAGCGGGGTGGACTCGCGGCACCCGTCCGGCAAGAAGTTGATCGACTTCGCCGACGTGGTGCTCGACAACCATGCTCCGTACGGCGACTCCGTGCTCGATCTGCCTACTGGTGGCAAGGTCTGCGCCGTGTCGTCCATCACTGCCGCGCTGATCGCGCAGATGCTGGTCGCGGAGGTTCTGCGCCGGCTGACCGAGGCCGGCGACAAGCCACCGGTCTACCTGTCCGCGAACATCCCGGGCGGCGACGACCACAACCACGCCCTTGAAGCACAGTACGCCGGCCGGATCCGGCGTACTGCTTGAAACACTCTCGGAAGGCGGGACCCATGAGCACTCCCAACAACCTGTCGCGGCGGCTGTTCCTGCAGCGCGCGGCGGTCGGCACCCTGATGGCCTCCGGCGGCGCGACGCTGCTCTCGGCCTGCGCGAGCGGTGGTGGCGACGACGACGCCGGTGGCGGTGGCGCCGAGAAGACGGCGGACAACCCGTTCGGCGTGAAGAAGGCCGATCCGCTGGACGTGGTGATCTTCAAGGGCGGTTACGGCGACGACTACGCCAAGGCCCACGAGGAGCTGTACAAGAAGAAGTTCGCCGAGTCGACGATCAAGCACGCCGGTATCACCGACATCACCCCGCAGCTGCAGCCGCGCTTCAACGGCGGCAACCCGCCGGACGTGATCGACAACTCCGGTGCCTCGGCGCTGCCGACCTCGACGCTGGCCACCACCGGTCAGCTCACCGACCTGACCCAGCTGTTCGACGCCGCCTCGATCGACGACGCGAACAAGAAGGTCCGCGACTCGGTCGAGCCGATCACGCTCGAGGCCGCCCAGCTGAGCGGCAAGCCGTTGCTGCTCAACTACGTGCTGACCGTCTACGCGATCTGGTACAACAAGCCGCTGTTCGCCAAGAACGGCTGGGAGCCCGCCAAGACCTGGCAGGAGTTCCTCGACCTGTGCGAGAAGATCAAGAAGACCGGCATCGCGCCGATGGCCCACCAGGGCAAGCACCCGTACTACATCGGCCAGGTGATGATGGACATGGCCGTCAAGCACGGTGGCCACGACGTCATCAAGGCGATCGACGAGCTCGAGCCGAACGCGTGGAAGCACCCGTCGGTGAAGGCCGCCGCCGAGGCGATCCTGGAGATCAAGCGCAAGGGCTACTTCATGCAGGGCACGGAGGGCCTGGACCACATCCAGTCCCAGACCGCCTGGAACCAGGGCAAGGCCGCGTTCATCCCGTCCGGCTCCTGGCTGGAGAACGAGCAGAAGCCGGTTGCTCCGAAGGACTTCGAGACCACCGCGGCCTTCACCCCGCTGCTGGACGGCTCGAAGCTGCCGGTCGACTGCACCCAGATCGCCGCCGGCGAGCCCTTCATCGTCCCGGCGAAGGCGAAGAACCAGGCCGGCGGCCTGGAGTACCTGCGGATCATGCTGTCGAAGGAGGCGGCCGGCAAGTTCACCGAGCTGACCGGTTCCCCGACCGTGGTCAAGGGCGCCGGTGAGGGCCTCAAGCTCAGCCCGGGTGCCTCGTCCGCGAGCGCGCTGCTGAAGTCCGGCGGCGAGAACAACTGGACGACGTACTTCGCCGCCTGGTACTCGACGATGGACAAGCCGATCCGTAGCGTGTGGGGAGAGCTTGCTGCCGCCCGCATCACGGCCGACGAGTTCTGCAACCGTGCCCAGAAGATCGCCGACGACACGGCCAAGGACCCGAAGACCGTCAAGCAGTCTCGTAGCTGAGTCCGTTGCCCATGTGAGCTGTGCGGGGGCGGATGCGATTTACGGCTGAGTTGATCCTCCGCCCCCTGCGCTGTTGTAAGGAGAGAGATGCGGCACGGCAGCTATCGGTTCGTCGCGAGTTTCCTCGTGATTCCCCTGGCGTTGTATGCGATCTTCGTGATCTCGCCGTTCGTCCAGGCGTTCTACTACTCGCTGACCGACTGGACCGGCATTTCGCCGAAGTTCGAGTTCGTCGGGCTGGAGAACTTCCAGACGCTGGCCCGCGACACCGTGTTCCGGCAGGCGCTCGGACACAACGTCATCCTGCTGATCGGTGTACCACTGATCACCATCTTCCTCGCGCTGGTCTTCGCCTACCTGCTGAACGTCGGCGGCCGGTCGAACAGCGCCGGGGTCCAGGGTGTCCGGGGCAACGGTTTCTACAAGCTGGCGTTCTTCATGCCCCAGGTCCTGTCGGTCCCGGTGATCGCGGTGATCTGGTCGGTGGTGATGACGTCGACCGACAACGGTCTGGCCAACACCGTGACCAAGAAGCTCGGGATCGGCACCTCGCAGTACCTGGCCAGTCCGGACATCGCCTTGTACTGCGTGATGTGGGTGATGATCTGGGGCAGCGTCGGCTTCTACCTGGTGCTGTTCAACGCGGCCATGTCGGGGATCCCGAAGGACATCTTCGAGGCCGCGATCATCGACGGCGCGGGCCGGTTCGCGACGTTCTACCGGATCACGCTACCGCTGCTGTGGGACACCATCCAGACGGCCTGGGTGTACCTGGCCATCCTGGCGCTGGACGCCTACGCACTGGTCGCGGTGATGACCGCCGGACCAGGTGGACCGGACAACGCCACCCAGGTGATGGGGCTGCAGATCGCGGACAACGGCTTCCAGTACGGCCGGGCCGGCTACGCCTCCGCGATGGGCGTCGTGCTGTTCTTCCTGACCCTGCTCATCGCCACAGTGATGCTCCGGGCCACCCGGCGCGACCGGATCGAATACTGAGGGGCCTGAGATGACACTACAGATCGACGTCGAGGGCACCCGCTCAGAACCTGCGCCGAAGCTCCAGCCGGTGGGCGCCAAGGACCGGGCCTTCAGCCCGGTGAACGTCTTCTCCCACACGGTGCTGATCGCCTGGAGCATCCTGGTGGTCGTGCCTTTCGTCTGGGCCCTGATCGCCTCGCTGAAGAGCACCGGTGAGATCTTCGGCGACAACCCGTGGGCGCTGCCGAAGGAACTGCTGTTCGACAACTTCGCCAAGGCCTGGGACAAGGGCGTCGGCGACTACCTGATGAACAGTCTCGTGGTGGTGACCGGCGGTGTCTTCGGCACCATGCTGTTCGGCTCGATGGTGGCGTACGTGCTGGCCCGCTACGAGTTCCCCGGCAACCGGTTCATCTACTACCTGTTCGCCGCCGGGATGATGTTCCCGACCTTCCTGGCGATCGTGCCGCTGTTCTTCGTGGTCAAGGGCTTCGGGATGGTGTCGACGTACCAGGGCCTGATCCTGGTCTACATCGCCTACTCGCTGCCGTTCACGGTGTTCTTCATGCACGCGTTCTTCCGCACCCTGCCGACCTCGATCGCCGAGGCCGCGCTGGTGGACGGCGCGTCGCACACGACCACGTTCTTCCGGGTGATGCTGCCGATGGCCAAGCCCGGCCTGATCAGCGTCGGCATCTTCAACGTGCTCGGGCAGTTCAACCAGTTCGTCCTCCCGGCCTTCCTGTCGCCGGAGAAGCCGGTTCTCTCCCAGGGCATCGCCACCCTGCTGGGCAGCCAGCGCTACGAGAACGACTGGGGCACGCTGTTCGCGGCCCTGACCATCGCCATGGTCCCGGTCGTGGTCGTCTACCTGATCTTCTACCGCCAGGTCCAAGCGGGCCTGACCGGCGCAACGCTCAAGTAGCCCTCCCCGCCGACCGTCCCTTTCCGGGGCGGTCGGCTTTTTCTTTGCCCCGGTGCGATCGCGGACGTACTACTCTGCCGAAATGCTGAAACGTAGGACGATCCTGCAGAGCGCGCTCGCCGGTGCCGCGCTGACTGGTTGTTCTTCCGGGAGCAGCCGGCCGCCGGTCAAGCCCGACCCGGGCAACCCGTTCAAGGTCTCGGGTGAGGCGGCGCTCGAGGTGGCGGTGGGTGAGGAGTTCGGCGGGTACGGCGCACCGGCGTACCGGCGGAAGTATCCGCATGCGACCGTCACCGCCCCGGTCAGCAAGAAACTCCGGGACGTGCTGCAGCCGCGGTTCTCGGCCGGCACCCCGCCCGACGTCGTGTTCAACTCCGGCGACCGGGCGCTCCCGATCGGCCGGCTGGTCAAGGAAGGCCAGCTCGCGGATCTGAAGGCCGTGCTCAGCGCGCCGTCGTGGGACAACAAGAGCGTCGCCGCGAAGGACGTCCTGCTCCCCGGCATGCTCGAGGCCGGGCGGTACGAGGGCACGCTGCGCGCGATCAACTACATCACCACGGTCTACGGTTTCTGGTACTCCACGCAGCTGTTCCAGAAGCACAGCTGGGACGTGCCCCGCACCTGGCCCGAACTGTTGGCCTTGGGCAACGAAATGAAAAAGGCCAAGCTCGGCCCCATCACCTACGCGGGCAAGCACCCGTACTACGCGCTGGAAGCGATCCTGACCCTGGCCGCGAAGACCGGCGGGCACGACGTGCTCAAGCGGATCGACAACCTGGACGACGGCGCCTGGCTCGACAAGTCGGTCACCGAGGCGATCGCCGCCTTCGGGGAGCTGGTCAAGCGCGGGCTGATCGCGAAGGGCAGTTCGCAGCTGGATCATCTCGGCTCGCAGAGCCGGCTGCTGACCTTCAAGGCCGGGCTGCTGCCGTGCGGCAACTGGCTGGAGAACGAGATGAAGGCGGTCATCCCGGCCGGTTTCGGGCTGACCATGTTCGGCTTGCCGCCGCTGGACGCGTCGCCGGCACTGCCGCGTGGCCTGCATGTGGCGCCCTCCGCGCCACTGCTGGTGCCGGAGAAGGCCGCGAACAAGCCGGGCGGCTTCGAGTACGTCCGAGCCATGCTGTCCAAGGACGTGGCGGCTCAGGTGACCGCCGAGAGCAACCAACTGACCGTAGTACGGGGAGCGGCTGATGGACTTGAGCTCAGTACTGCGCTCCGGTCGGCGCGGGACCTCCTGACGGCTGCCGGGGACCAGGCGATCACCTGGTACTTCGCGGACTGGTACCCCGAGCTCGGCAAGGTGGCCGCGGAGGCGACCGGGGCCTTCCTGTCCGGGCGGCTCGAGCGGAACGACTGGTCCGCGCAGATCCAGGCGGCGGCCGGCAAGCTCAAGCAGGACGACTCGATCCCGAAGTACCGGCGGACCTGAGCTCCCGCGAACCCCGGTCTAGGTTAGGTGAGGACAACCTAATAAAGGACTGTGAGGTTCCGCCATGCGCTCCATCCTCCGGCCGCTCGCGCTGCTGGTCGCTCTGCCCTTGCTCGCGCTCACCGCCTGCGGTGGAAGTGCCGAGAAGGACTCGGCCGCTCAGCCGCAGACCAGCGCCGAAGCCGGTGCCTTCCCGGTCTCGATCAAGAACAAGTTCGGCACCGCCGAGATCAAGTCCGCGCCGCAGCGGATCGTCGTGGTCGGCCTGGTCGAGCAGGACGCGCTGCTGGCCCTCGGCGTGACGCCGGTCGCCACCACCGAGTGGTTCGGTGACAAGCCGGGAGCACTGTTCCCGTGGGCCAAGGCGAAGCTCGGCGACGGCGCGCTGCCGCAGGTGCTCAAGGACAAGGACGGCATCCAGTTCGAGAAGATCGCCGCGCTGCGCCCCGACCTGATCATCGGCCTGTACGCCGGAATCACCGCCGAGGACTACCAGAAGCTGAGCGCGCTGGCCCCGACGGTCGCGCAGCTGCCCGGTCCGCCGGACTACAGCGTGTCCTGGCAGGACGTGACCAGGACGGTCGGCCAGGCGGTGGGCAAGTCCAAGGAGGCCGAGGAGTTGGTGAAGGGGATCGAGGGCCGGTTCGAGAAGGTCCGCGCCGAGCACCCCGAGTTCAAGGGCAAGACCGCGCTGATGGCCTCGCCGTACGAGGGCTACTTCATCTACGGCCGGCAGGACCCGCGGTCGCGGGTGCTGACCGACCTCGGCTTCACCCTGCCGGCCGAGCTGGACAAGGCGATCGGGGGCAAGTTCGGCGCCAACATCAGCACCGAGAAGGCGGCCCTGCTGGACCAGCAGGCGATCGTCTGGTTCCCGTCGAAGGGCGGCACCGCGAAACTCAAGGAAGACAAGGGCTACAAGGCTCTGAACGTCCGCAAGCAGGGCCGGGACATCTTCATCGAGGAGGACTACAACAACGACCTGTACGGCGCCACCAGCTTCGTCTCCGTCCTCAGCCTCCCCATCGTCATCAACCAACTGGTCCCACAACTCGCCAAGGCCATCGACGGCGACCCCGCGACCACCTAGAAGGCCATAATTTCGACCTTATGGCCAAGTGGAGGGCTCCCGGGTGTGGGTGAGAGCCTGGGCGCTGGCAGAATCGGGCTCATGTCAGCAGCCGTCTCCGACGATGCCCCTGTGCCGGCCACCGGATCCGAGCGGCGTCCACGCGTCCTCTCCGGGATCCAGCCGACCGCGGACTCCTTCCACTTCGGCAACTATCTGGGCGCGGTTCGCCAGTGGGTGGCGCTGCAGGACGACCACGACGCGTTCTACTGCGTGGTCGATCTGCACGCGATCACGGTCGAGTACGACCCGAAGGTACTGCGCGAGCGCACCCGCCGGTCGGTCGCTCAGCTGCTGGCCGCCGGGATCGACCCGGACCGGTCGACGCTGTTCGTCCAGTCGCACGTGCCCGAGCACGCCCAGCTCGGCTGGGTGCTCGGCTGCCTGACCGGCTTCGGCGAGGCCAGCCGGATGACCCAGTTCAAGGACAAGTCGGCCAAGGGCGGCGCGGACCGCGCCACCGTCGGGCTGTTCACCTATCCGATCCTGCAGGCCGCGGACATCCTGATCTACCAGGCCGACCGCGTGCCGGTCGGCGAGGACCAGCGCCAGCACCTGGAGCTGACCCGCGACCTGGCGCAGCGCTTCAACCACCGGTTCGGCAAGACCTTCCGGCTGCCCGAGCCGTACATCGTCAAGGAGACCGCGAAGATCTCCGACCTGCAGGAGCCGGGCGCGAAGATGAGCAAGTCGTCGTCCTCGCCGGGCGGCATCATCGACCTGCTGGACGACCCGAAGGTGAGCGCGAAGAAGATCCGGTCCGCCGTCACCGATTCCGGCCGGGACGTGATCTTCGACCCGGAGAACAAGGCCGGCGTGGCGAACCTGCTGACCATCTACTCCGCGCTGAGCGGCCGCAAGATCAGCGAGCTCGAGGACGAGTACGCCGGCCGCGGCTACGGCGACTTCAAGAAGGACCTGGCCGAGCAGGTGGTCGAGTTCGTCACCCCGTTCCGGGAGAAGACGATGGGCTACCTGGACGACAAGGCCCAGCTGGACGCCATCCTGGCCGCGGGAGCCGAACGCGCTCGCGCCGTGACCGAGCCGACGCTGCAGCGGGTCTACGACCGGCTCGGCTTCGTGCCCGGCCCCTCTGTGGCCTCCGAGTCGGGCCGGTAGGCCCGGGATGGCGACGATCGGTGTAGCGATCCCGATCGCGGAACCCTACGGCACCGAGCTGCAGAAGTACCGGGCCGAGTTCGGCGATCCGATGGCGTCGTCGATCCCGACCCACGTCACGCTACTGCCGCCGACCGAGGTGGCCGACGACCAGCTGGCCGCGATCGACGAACACCTGCTGGAGGTGGCGGCCCGGTTCCCGAGCTTCCGGATCCGGCTGCGCGGTACTGCGACCTTCCGGCCGATCTCGCCGGTCGTGTTCGTCCCTCTGGCCGAGGGGATCTCGTCCTGCGAGGTGCTGCAGTCCCAGGTGCGGTCCGGCCCACTGGAGGTCGAGCTGCGCTTCCCCTACCACCCGCACGTCACGGTGGCCCACGATCTGGAGAAGGACGCACTGGACCGCGCGTACGACGCCCTGGCGGAGTACGACTGCGCTTTCGACGTGGCGGAGTTCAGCCGGTACGAGCACGGCGCCGACGGCGTGTGGCGGCCGCAGCGGTCGTTCCCGCTGGCAGGGTAGGACTCCTTACCCGGGGTACAGGAGTCGCATGGGGATCAAGGATCGGGCCAAAGCGGTCTGGGAGCGGTTCAGTCAGACACAGCTGTGGCGGGCCTGGAAACGGTACGGCGATCGGCGCGGCAACCGGTTGGCGGGTGCGACGAGCTTCTTCGGCTTCCTGTCGATGTTCCCGCTGATCGTGCTGTCCGCGGCGGTGACCGGTGAGTTCCTGAGCCAGGCCGCGGTGGAGCGGCTCAAGTCGGCGATCAAGACGAACCTGCCGGGGATCGGCGACCAGATCGACCTGGACGGGTTGATCAACAACGCCGCCACCATCGGACTGATCTCCGGTGCCACACTGTTGCTGACCGGGCTGGGCTGGATCGACTCACTGCGCGCCTCGATCCGCTCGATGCACGAACTGGACGACCAGCCCGGCAACATCGTCAAGCTGAAGCTCATCGATCTCGGCGCACTGATCGGCCTGGGCGTGATCGGCCTGATCGCCACCGGCGCGTCGTCGATCCTGGTCGGGCTGTCGGACAACATCGTCGAGTGGACCGGCCTCGACGGCACGTGGCTGGCGACCTGGGGCATCACCCTGTTCAGCATCGTCGTCGGTATCGGCGCGGGTGGGGTGCTGTTCCTCTACCTGCAGACCGCGATGCCCCGCATCATCCTGCCGCGCAAGGTCGCACTGATCGCGGCCTTGGCCGGCGGCATCGTCTTCTACCTGGCCCAGCGCCTCGGCAACAGCTACGTGAAGAACGTGATGGGCAACAACGCGGCGTACGGCACCCTGGCTCTCCCGCTCGCGCTGCTGGTGTGGATCTACCTGATGACCAGAGTGATCATGCTGATCGCCGCCTGGACCAAGGAAGCCACCCTCGACCACCGCTGGCACACCGGCGAAGCAGAAGAAGCAGCCCGAGCCGCCATGCCCTTCGAAACAGACCCCGACAGCACCCCGAACGTCGCCCATTCCCGCCGCGACTCGCTACCGGGTCCACCAGGCAAGGACAGCGACCTCCTACCAGGTCCACCCGGCAAGAAGTACAAAGTGGTCCCCATCCCAGCCCGCAAGGCCGACACCGTCGCGGTTGCCGCGGGCGCCCTCCTGGGCGCCACCGCCACAGCCCTAGCAGTCCACCTAGGCCGAGCAGCCCGCACCTTCAAACGCTGAAGTACTAGTGGCGCCGAGCCTTCGCTGCCGCTTTGGCCCGTGCACGCAGGGCTTTGGGGCGGCGGAGGAAGAGGGGGAGTAGGAGGATGGGTGGGGCGGCGTAGGCCCACTCGGGGAGTTTGAAGGCTGCTGATTGCACTATTGCGGCTGCTACCAGGGCTGGGCGGTTGCGGCGGGGTGGGAGTGCTGAGGCCTTCTTGGAGGTGTTGGGGCCGGTGCCCTCGGTGGTTTTCGGGGGTGCGGCGACGGCCGGCTTCACGAGGGTGCCGACCGGCGTCAGGGCGGAGTACGAGGTGAAGCCCCAGTCGAGGAGTTTGGTGGCGTCCTCGGTGATGCCGTGGGGGGAGTTCATCAGGGTGACGACCAGGGTGTGGCCGTTGCGGCGGGCGGCTCCGATGAAGGTGTTGCGGGCCAGTGTCGTGTAGCCGGTCTTCACGCCCAGCGCGCCGTCGTACTTGAACAGCAGCTTGTTCTGGTTGGCGACCTGGTAGGTGCCGCCCTTCTTCGCCAGCGGGAAGTTCGTGAACTTCGTTGCCGCGTACTTCGCGAAGTCCGGCCGCCGCAACCCCGCCTGGGCGAACAGCGCCAGGTCATACGCGCTCGAGTACTGCCCGTCCGCGTCCAGCCCGGTCGGGTCGGTGACGTGCGTGTCCAGTGCGCCGATCTCCGCGGCCTTCTGGTTCATCCGCTGGATGGTGCCCTGTACGCCGCCCTTGTCGTGTGTGACCAGGGCGTTCACCGCGTCGTTGCCGGAGCCCAGGAACATCCCCTCGAACAGCAGGTCGACGCTGTAGGTCAACCCGGGATACACACCGACCTTGCTGCCCACGATGCGGGCGTCCTCGTTGGTGCCGATCACCTGGTCGGCCTTGTTGAGCCGCGGCAGCAGCACCAGCGCCGTGAGCGTCTTGAGCGTGCTGGCCGGCCGCAGCTTGGCATGGGGCGCCTTGGCCGCCAGGACCTCGCCTGTGTCGATGTCAGCCAGCACGTACGCCGACGCCTGCACTGCCGGCGGCTTCGCCCCAGCGGCGACAACCGTCGGCTCCGTGGTCAGCTGTGCGCCGCCGACCGGGGTGCTGACACCCTGGTCGGCGGCGGTCGCTGCAAGCGGACCCGTCACCGCGAGAGCCGTGGAGGCTGCCGCAGTGGCGCAGGCCGTCAGGAGGACACGCATCGGCGGCACTCTAGACGGCCCATGGTCCACCAGGCCATGCCGGGGCAATCACCTGTCAGGCGCGGTACGCCGTCCAGGCGTTGCTGATCCGGGTGCTTTGGCCCGGGGTGAACTGGTTGTAGCAGGAGTCGTACGAGTAGTCCATGTAGTTGTGGATCGGGTCGAGACCCGGCAGCGAGCAGGAGTTGCGGCCGGTCGGGCAACCCGAGCTGGCGCTGCCTTGCGCCGGGGTGTCGGCTACGGAGTCGTTCGTGCTCGTGCAGCCGCCCTGGAACGTGTGGTAGAGCCCGAACCAGTGGCCGGCCTCGTGGGTCGCCGTCTTGCCGAGGTTGAAGTTGGTGGCCGAACCGCCGGGCAGCGAGGTGTACTGCACGCGGATGCCGTCGATCGATGGGTTGCTCGCGTAGTCCCACGGGAAGGTCGCGATTCCGAGGTACGAGAAGTTGACCAGCCAGATGTTGAGCGCGTTCTTGCCACCCTTGCGGGTCTGCGACCGGTACGTCGTACTCTGGCCGTCCGTGTGCCAGGTGCTGTTGTTGTACCGGTAGGTGCCGGCCAGCGTGAAGGTGAAGCCGGTGTTCGCCGCGGCCGACGACTCGCCACCGGCGAAGTCCTGGTTCAGCTCGGCGATCTGCTGGCTGATCTGGGTGTTCGTGACGTCCCCGGCGCCGCTGCTGCTCCGCATCACGTGGACGTAGACCGGCACGTTGGCGGCGGCGAGTTGGCCGGCCTTCGGCGCGAGTCCACGAGCCTGCTTGGCGGCGAGCAGCCGGGCCGTCTTGGCATCGATCGCCTTCTGCTCGGCCGCGGACAACTCCCGGTGGTCGGGACCATGCCCGCCACGCGCGGACGGCCCTTCGGCCGGGGTGAAACACGGGTTCGTCAGCTGGTCCGCGGGCAGCTTGGCGTTGGCCTGGCCGCCGAGCGGGCTGAAGGCGAGCGCCGTACCGGCAAGGATCACGGCCAGGGCGCGGGGGCGGGTGAAGAGAGATCGCATGAAGCGCTCCTCGAATCATGGGCCGCGGGGCGGGCGGCCGGATCACCCGATTTTGAGCGTCATTCCGCAGAGTGCAAAGCCGTTCACTGTCCGATAGGTGCCACGGCAGTACTACGCCGAGCCCGCTGCGATCAGGACCGTGTTCGGTGCTTGGACGTGAGGGGAGGAGCCGGCGGTGATGAGGTCGGCTCGGGTCCAGGGGCGGTCGGCTTGGAGGAACGGGTTTTCGGCGGCCATCCAGGTGTGCCAGAAGGCGATGGTTGCGTCGATGTCGCCGTTGACGCCTGAGGCCAGGTCTCGGGCGAGGCCGCGGCGCTCTGCTTCGGCGAAGTCGGACTGGACCCAGATCAGGCAGTCGATCAGGTCAGTGAGTTCCCGTCGGCCCGCGCCGACCCCTTCGACGATCACCATCGAGCGGTCTGCCGGTACGACGATGCTGCCTGAACGCCGATGAGCCTCCCACGCGGGCGGACGGTACGAAACGGCTTCGCCCCGTCGAAGTGGTTCCAGCACCCCGCCGGCAAGAAGCTCGGCCCACCCGAACATCGGCGCGTTCCAAGCAACGTCGTCGACATGAACAACCGCCGACCCCGGTACTACGCCCGCCAACCGCCGCGCAAGCGTGGACTTGCCACCCCCACTACGCCCGTCAACCGCAACGATGCACGGACGTCCCGGCGGCACCTCACCGGCGTGCCCACGAACCACCCCTGCGAGTTCGGCGAGCGAAACAGCCCGCCACGAATCAACCGCCCGCTCACCGCACCCTGGTCGCATCATCACCCCCAAAGTCTGCCGGGTCTGCGGAGCTGGGAGCAGATCCAGCCGGCGAGTGCCTGTAAGCCCTGCTCGACTGAACGGCTGCGGTTTAGGAAGCCGGAAGCGGCTCGATGGTGATGCTGGAGCAGTGCGCTCGTAGTACGGCGACCGCCCGCTCGGACGCGACCAGCCCCACGTCCGGCACATATGCCAGGTCAGCCGCCGGATCGTCGCCCACCACGAGCCGACGCAGCTCCGGAGCGACCGCCGAGTCGTCGAGGCTGTTCTCGGTGAAGTACCCGCGGGCCGGCCCGGTGCTGAAGCCCGAGACGTCGGCAGCGAGGAGCGCTTGGACCAACGGCGGGGTGGCGACGAGCTCCTCCAGCCGCCCCGCGAGCGCATCCGGCATCCAGCTGAGCTCGACGCTGAGGGTCTCCCCGTCCAGCTCGCTCAGATCCCACGCCGGGTCGGGCTCGACGAAGTACCTCATCCGTGCACTCTAGGCAGTTCGGAGGCCAACGACATTGACATCGGGCGTCTGGCTTGCGTCAATGGACTGGTCGTAGACCAATAGAATTGGGGAGTGACTGTGGCTGATGGCGGCAAGCTGAGTGTTGAGGGTCTGCGGGAGCTTGTCGCGGCCGGGCAGGTCGATACCGTGCTGGTGGCGATCACGGACATGCAGGGCCGGTTGCAGGGTAAGCGGTGTGGGGCCCGGTACTTCGTCGAGGAGGTGCTCGCGCACGGTACCGAGGGGTGCAACTACCTGCTCGCGGTCGACGTCGACATGAACACCGTCGACGGCTACGAGATGTCCTCCTGGGAGCGCGGCTACGGCGACCTGCTGATGGCCCCCGACCTCGACACGCTCCGCCTGCTGCCCTGGCTCGAAGGCACCGCGCTCGTGCTCTGTGACGTCCAGTGGCTCGACGGCAGCCCGATGCCCGTCTCGCCGCGGCAGGTGCTCAAGCGCCAGCTCGACCGACTCGCCGAGCTCGGGCTGAAGGCGTATGTCGGGACCGAGCTCGAGTTCATCGTCTTCAACGACACCTTCGAGTCCGCCTGGACCAAGACCTACAAAGACCTCGAGCCGGCCAACCAGTACAACGTCGACTACTCACTCCTCGGCACCGCCCGCATCGAGCCCCTGCTGCGTGACATCCGCAACTCGATGGAGGGCGCCGGCCTGTACGTCGAGTCCGCCAAGGGCGAGTGCAACCTCGGCCAGCACGAGATCGCCTTCCGGTACGACGAGGCGCTGGCCACCTGCGACAACCATTCGATCTACAAGACCGGCGCCAAGGAGATTGCGGCCAAGCACGGCAAGAGCCTGACCTTCATGGCCAAGTACGACGAACGCGAGGGCAACTCGTGCCACATCCACCTGAGCTTTCGCGGTACCGACGGTACTGCGGTCCTGGCCGGTGACGGTGAGCACGGCTTCTCTGAATTGATGGAGCGGTTCATCGCCGGCCAGCTCGCCTGCTTGCCCGAGTTCACCTATCTGCTGGCGCCGAACATCAACTCCTACAAGCGTTTCGTACCGGGCAGCTTCGCACCGACCGCCGTCGCCTGGGGGCTCGACAACCGCACCTGCTCGCTGCGAGTCGTCGGTCACGGCGAATCCCTCCGCGTCGAGAACCGCCTGCCCGGCGGAGACGTCAACCCCTACCTAGCTGTTGCCGCACTCATCGCATCCGGTCTCCATGGCATCGAGAACCAGTTGGAGATGGAGCCGATGCTGCAAGGCAACGCCTACACCTCCGACAAGCCGCACGTCCCGACCACCCTTCGCGAGGCGGCGGCCCTGTTCGGCGGTTCGAAGATCGCCCGGGAAGCCTTCGGCGACGACGTCGTCGAGCACTACGTCAACGCGGCCCGCGTCGAGCTGGACGCCTACGACGCGGCGGTGACCGACTGGGAGCGGATCCGTGGCTTCGAGCGCCTCTAAGGGCCAGCAGGCGAATCGCCGGCCCCGGATCGGCATCACCACCTACCTCGAGCCAACGAGCTGGGGAGTCTGGCAGCGCGAAGCCGCCATCCTCCCGCGCGTCTACCTCGACGCGGTGGTTGCGGCCGGCGGCGTACCGCTGCTCCTCCCACCCGTCGGCACCGACCCCACAGTCCTGGACCTTCTCGACGGCCTGATCATCGCCGGCGGCTGTGACGTCGACCCCACCTCGTACGACGCCGCGCCGCATCCCGAGACGGTCGGCACCCAGCCGCGTCGCGACGAGCACGAGGCCATCCTGATCAAGGCGGCTCTCGACACGGATCTCCCGTTGCTGGCGATCTGCCGCGGCCTCCAGATGCTGAACGTCACCCTCGGCGGCACCCTGCACCAGCACCTGCCGGACTCGGTTGCCCACGACGACCATCGGCCCAGCCCCGCCGTTTTCGGCCGGACCGAGGTGAAGGTCGAGCCGGACACCCTCACCGGCCGACTGTTCGGTGAGCGGACCAGCGTGCACTGCTACCACCACCAAGCGCTCGACAAAGTCGCCGACAGCCTGCGCGTGACCGCACGGGCCGGCGATGGCACCGTCGAGGCCGCCGAGGTCGAGGGCAAGCAGTTCGCCCTCGGCGTGCAGTGGCATCCCGAGGAGAATTCGGAAGACCTGCGGCTGTTCGCCGCACTCGTTGCTGAAGGCAAGAAGAGGAGTCCGCGCCGGTGACGTACGACGTGATCAACCCCGCGACCGAGAAGGTTGTCCGCGGCATCGAACTGGCCTCGGTCGAGGAGACCGACGCCGCGATCGCCCGGGCTGCCGACGCGTTCACCACCTGGCGCTCCCTCGCACCTGCAGACCGCGGGCGACTGCTTCGGCGCTTCGCCGACAAGGTGGACGCGGATCTCGAAAACCTCGCCCAGCTGGAGGTCGAGAACGCCGGCCACACGATCAGCAACGCGCGCTGGGAAGCCGGCAACGTCCGGGACGTCCTCAACTACTACTCCGCGGCGCCGGAGCGGTTGTTCGGCCGCCAAATTCCCGTTGCCGGAGGCATCGATCTGACCTTCAAGGAACCACTTGGCGTGGTCGGCGTGATCGTGCCGTGGAACTTCCCGATGCCGATCGCCGGCTGGGGATTCGCGCCGGCCCTGGCCGCGGGCAACACCGTCGTCCTCAAACCGGCCGAGCTGACCCCGTTGACGGCGATCCGCCTTGGCGAACTGGCGCTGGAGGCCGGGATCCCACCGGGCGTGCTGGAGATCGTCCCAGGCGCCGGGACCGTGGTCGGGCAGCGGTTCGTGACGCACCCCGCAGTACGGAAGGTTGTTTTCACCGGGTCGACGGCAGTCGGCCAGCAGATCATGGCCGGTTGCGCGGACCAGGTGAAGCGGGTGACGCTCGAGCTCGGCGGCAAGTCGGCGAACATCGTCTTCGCCGACTCCGACCTGGCCAAGGCGGCCGCGCAGGCGCCGTACGGGGTGTTCGACAACGCCGGGCAGGACTGTTGTGCGCGGTCGCGGATCCTGGTCGAACGGTCGGCGTACGACCGATTCATGGAGCTGTTCGAGCGGGCCGTGCAGGGCGTGAAGGTCGGCGATCCCGCCGATCCCGCGACCGAGATGGGGCCGCTGATCTCCGCGAAGCAGCTGGAACGCGTCGCGAGCTACGTGCCGGACGGCGCGCCGGTCGCGTTCCGGGGGAGTGCGCCGAGCGGACCCGGGTACTGGTTCCCGCCGACGGTGCTCGCGCCGGTCTCACCCGACGACCGGGCGGCACGCGAGGAGATCTTCGGGCCGGTCGTCACGGTGATCCCGTTCGAGGACGAGGCCGACGCGGTGCGGATCGCCAACGACTCGCAGTACGGGCTGTCCGGCTCGATCTGGACCCGGGACGTCGGCCGGGCGCTGCGCGTGGGACGCGGTGTCGAGGCGGGCAACCTGTCGATCAACTCGCACTCGTCGGTGCGCTACTCGACGCCGTTCGGCGGCTACAAGCAGTCCGGGCTCGGCCGCGAGCTCGGACCGGACGCGCTGGACGCGTTCACCGAGACCAAGAACATCTACATCTCCACGGAGGACTGAATGGACGTCAAGGCAACCCGTCTGGAAGGCCGGGTCGCGGTTGTCACCGGCGGCGCGAGCGGGATCGGCCTCGCCTCCGTACGGCGGCTCGCGGCCGAGGGCGCGAAGGTGGTGGTCGGCGACGTCGACCCGGCGGCCGGCAAGGCAACCGCCGACGAGGTGGGCGGGCTGTTCGTGCAGACCGACGTGACCAGCGACGCGGATGTCGAGAACCTGTTCAAGCAGGCCTACGACACGTTCGGCAGCGTCGACATCGCCTTCAACAACGCGGGCATCTCGCCGCCGGAGGACGGCTCGATCCTGGAGACCGGCCTGGAGGCGTGGCGCAAGGTGCAGGAGGTCAACCTGACCTCTGTGTACCTGTGCTGCAAGCACGTCATCCCGTACATGCAACGCCAGGGCAAGGGCTCCATCATCAACACGGCCTCGTTCGTCGCCGTGATGGGCGCCGCCACCTCGCAGATCTCGTACTCCGCCTCGAAGGGCGGCGTACTCGCGATGAGCCGGGAACTCGGCGTCGAGTTCGCCCGCGAAGGCATCCGGGTCAACGCACTGTGCCCCGGCCCGGTCAACACGCCGCTGCTCAAGGAGCTCTTCGCCAAGGACCAGGAGCGCGCCAACCGCCGGCTGGTGCACGTGCCGATGGGCCGGTTCGGTGAGCCCGAGGAGATCGCGGCCGCCGTCGCCTTCCTGGCCAGCGACGATTCGTCCTTCATCACCGCCAACACGTTCCTCGTCGACGGAGGCATCTCGGGCGCGTACGTCACCCCGCTCTAACCTGGTGCCACACGACGGGGAAAGAAGGTGGCAGGGGTGGCAACTGCGGACGAGGCGGTGTTCCGGCCGGTACGGGCCGGCAACCCGTTCGAGGAGACGGTCGAACGGTTGCTGCAGGCAATCAAACTCGGCGTGGTCGGGCCGGGTGAGCGGCTGCCCGCCGAACGCGATCTCGCCGCCCGGCTGAACGTCAGCCGGGTCACCCTGCGCGAGGCGATCAAGGCGCTGACGGACGCCGGGTACGTCGAGTCCCGCCGCGGCCGGTACGGCGGGACGTTCGTCAACGAGCACTTGCCCAAGCCCCGCCGGGTGAGCGCCAAACAGCTCACCCGCGAACTCGGCGCCGGGGTCGACGACGCCCTCGTACTCCGGTCCGCGCTGGAGACAGGTGCGGCCGAGGCTGCGGCGTCCCGCGAGCTGACCGACGCCGAGGCCGAGCACCTTCGACGCTGCCTGGCCGAGACGTCGTCGGCCAAGCTGGCCGACTATCGCCGGATGGATTCCCGCCTGCACCTGGCCATCGCCGAGGTGAGTGGCTCGCCCTCGCTGACGTCGGCCACGGCCGACGTACGGATGCGGCTGAACGAGTTGCTCGACGCGATTCCCTTGCTGGCGGTCAATCTGGAGCACTCCAACGACCAGCACGAGGCGATCGTGGCCGCGATTCTGGCCGGTGATCCGGCCGCGGCGCGGCAGGCGATGCAGGAGCATCTGTCCGGCACCGCGGCCCTGCTCCGGGGCTTCCTGACCTGATTCCTTGACAGTGGGTGTGGCGCGTGTCTCAATGGTCCGCAAAGGTCTATCTGAAGACCATTGGGAGGCCCTCGTGAGCAACGACCAGACCAGCGAACAGGACGCGGCCACGCCCACCGCGGCCCGGACCGATGACGAGAAAAGACTGCACCAGCTGGGCTACGCGCAGGAGTTGTCCAGAACGATGTCGGGGTTCTCGAACTTCGCCGTCTCCTTCACGATCATCTCGATCCTGTCCGGCTGCCTGACCCTGTACGGCTTCGGGATGAACACCGGTGGCCCGGTGATGATCATCTGGGGCTGGCCGATCGTCGGCCTGATGACGTTGCTGGTCGGACTGGCGATGGCCGAGGTCTGCTCGAGCTACCCGACCGCAGGCGGCCTGTACTACTGGTCGGCCAAGCTGGCGCCCTCGAACGGTGCCGCCTGGGCCTGGTTCACCGGCTGGTTCAACTTCCTCGGTCAGGTCGCCGTCACCGCGGGCATCGACTTCGGGGCCGCGTTCTTCCTGAACGCGCTGCTGGACCTGCAGTTCGGTTTCAGCGCGACGCCGGGGCACACCATCTTGCTGTTCGGCATCATCCTGCTGGTCCACGCGCTGCTGAACTCGCTCGGCGTGAAGCTGGTCGCCCGGCTCAACGACATCAGCGTCTGGTGGCACATCGTCGGCGTCGTCTTCATCGTCGCGATCCTGGCCTTCGTGCCCGACCACCATCAGTCGGCCGACTTCGTCTTCACCGAGTTCGTCAACAACACCGGCTGGGGCTCGACCTTCTACGTCGCGCTGCTCGGCCTGCTGCTCGCGCAGTACACCTTCACCGGGTACGACGCGTCCGCGCACATGACCGAGGAGACCCACGACGCGGCCCGGTCGGGTCCGCGCGGCATCGTGATGTCGATCCTGGTCTCGCTGGTGGCCGGCTGGGTGCTGCTGATCGGCCTGACCTTCGCGATCCAGAGCTACGAGGGCGCGCTCGGCAGTGAGACCGGCGTACCGCCCGCGCAGATCTTCATCGACGCGGTCGGCGTCTCACTCGGCAAGGTGCTGCTGCTGGTCGTGGTCGGCGCCCAGTTGTTCTGCGGGATGTCGTCGATGACGGCCAACTCGCGGATGATCTACGCGTTCTCCCGGGACGGCGCGCTGCCGGCGTCGGGGTTCTGGCACAAGATCAACCCGAAGACCCGGACGCCCACCAACGCGATCTGGCTGGCCGGGGCCGGCGCCTTCCTGCTCGGCCTGCCGTACCTGTGGAACGCGACGGCGTACGCCGCGGTCACCTCGATCGCGGTGATCGGGCTCTACATCGCCTATGTAATGCCGACCTTCCTGCGGCTGCTGCAGGGTGACCGGTTCCAGCCCGGACCGTGGCATCTGGGCCGCTGGAGCCGGCCGATCGGTGTGATTGCGGTCACGTGGGTCGTCTTCATCACCGTGCTGTTCATGCTGCCGCAGGTCAGCCCGGTCGGGCCGAAGACCTTCAACTACACCCCGATCGCGGTCCTGGTCGTGCTCGGTTTCGCCGGGGTGTGGTGGCTGGTCTCGGCCCGGCACTGGTTCACCGGCCCCAAGGTGCAGGGCTCCGAGGAGGAACTGGCCGCCATCGAGCGCGACCTCGACTCGATCTGAGCCAGCCTGTCACGCTGACCCGGCTTCCGGTGGAAGCCGGGTCAGCGCTGTGCCGGGGCACTGGTGTGCCACCGTCTCGTTTCGGCGAGTTTTGACTGAACCGCCGCGAAAATGCGCAATCGTGGTCCAACTGCACGTTTCAGCAACTGGATGACGAGGTAGTGGCCTGGCGATCTCCATATGTGACACTCGCCGTGTCCATTGGCACTCGACTGTGATGTCGGCGAATGTAATCCTTCGGGGAGAATGTGGATCGATGACTGACGACGAGCTGGTCGGGCGCGCCGGACTGGTCGAGCGTGCCAAGAAGCAGCTCGCGACCAGCGGCAGCGTGCTGCTCTATGGCCCGACCGGGATCGGCAAGTCCGCCACCGGCCGGGCACTGGTTGCTGACCGCGCCAAGGCCGGCTGCCGGGTGCTGAGCGCCGCGCCCTCCCAGAGCGAGGCCGGCCTGCCGTACGTCACGCTCCTCGACCTGCTCTCCAACCAGCTGGAGCTGGCCTGGCAGGTGCTGCCCGACCACCTCCGCCAGCCGCTCGAGGTGGCCTTGCTCAAGGCAAGTGCCCCTGACACCGTTCGCGACGAGCTGGCCGTGCGACTCGCAGTACTGCACGTACTGCGCCGGCTGGCGACCGCGGGCCCGGTGCTACTGGTTGTGGACGACATCCAGTGGGTGGACCCGTCCAGCCTCGAAGTACTGACCTTCTGCGCCCGGCGGCTGACCGATGGCGTCCAGATGCTTGCCACGGAGCAGGTGGCCGACGGCGACCTGCCGGTGATGGCCGAGGCGTGCCCGGAGCCTGTGCTGCAGCTGGAGGTCCCGCCGCTCACCGAGCCCGACGTACTGGCTTTGCTTCGCAACAGACTCTCCAGCCCACTCCCAGTCCGTACTGCGCGCCGCATCTTCACCGCGAGCGCCGGTAACCCGTTCATGGCGCTGGAGCTTGGCCGGGCCATCCTGCGTCACCCGCAGGGCGTCTCGCCGAATGACCCGCTTCCCGTGTCCAGCCGTCTCAAGACGCTGCTGGGAGACCGGCTCGCCGACCTGACCCCGGCGACGTACGAGCTGCTGCTGCACGCTGCCTCCTCGCCGCGTCCGACGACCAACCAGCTCGCCCAGTCGCTCAAGCGTCCCGTCGACGCTGAGCTGGCCGAGGCCGAGGCGCTCGGGATCGTCGACGTGTCCTCGGAACGGCTGCGGTTCTCCCACCCGCTGCTCAGAGAGTTCGTGTACGCCGAAGCGACGTCTGCGGCGCGGCGGCAGGCGCACGCCCAGCTGGCCGCGGTGGTGGACGAGCCGGTCGAGAACGCGACGCACCGGGCGCTGGCGACGCAGGAGGCCGACACCGAGCTGGCCGCGACGATCGAGGCCGCTGCTGTCGTTGCAGGCGGCCGTGGTGCACTCGGAGCCGCCGCGACGCTCTGGCGACTCGCTGCAGAACGCACACCGGTCCGTGAGCAGGATGACCGAGCCCGACGACTCTCCAGCGCAGCAGACGCGGCAGCTGCGGCAGGCCATCTGGTGGAGTCCGCCGAGATGGCGCGGCTCGCAGTACAGGCTGCTACTCGGCCAGAGACGAAGGTGGCGGCCCTGCTGCTCCTGGTGGATGCGGCATGGCCCGAGCGGGAGCACCGGATCGCGCTCCTCGCCGAGGCCTTCGAGGCGGCGGCTGGTGATCCACAACTGGAGGCACGGGTCCGGATCCTGCGCAGCAACAGCGCGTACTTCGACCGTCGGCTCGACGATGCCCAGACTGACGCGCAGGAGGCCGAGCGGCTCGCCCGTCAGTGTGGTGACGTCGAGGCGCTGGTCGACGCTCTGAGCGCGTTGAGCACCGTGCAGATCGCCCGGGGCGGCGAGCAGACCTCCGACGATCTGCTGGAGCAGGCCGCCGAGCTGGCCCGCGGTCTGCCGCTCACCAAGGCTGTGGTTGGCGCCCGGCAGATGGCGGCGATGCGTGAGCTGTTCCGCGGCCGGACGGGCGAGGCGATCGAGCAGATCAGCGCGCTGGTCGAGGAGGTACGGGCTGGCGGCGCGGTCCGCTGGCTGGCGTCGGTCCTGGTGTCCGCGACGGCCATCTACGAGCGCAGCGGCCGCGGTGCCGACGCGCTGGCCGCAGGTCACGAGTGCTACCAGCTCATGCAGGACCTGGGCGACGAGCCCGAGGTAGGCCTGGTCGTCGCCTGCCGCGCCGAGTGGGCCGGCGGCACGGCCCCTATGGCGCGTGAGCTGGCTGAGGCGGCGCTGGAAGGCTGCCGGCTGGTCGGCAACGAGGAGTGGACCGGCCCGGCGCTCACGGGCGTGGGCATTATCGGCGTACTGACCGGTGATCCGCAGCGGGCGGTGGAGGCGTTCGACGCGATCGCTGAGTCGGGCGAGGCCGCGATGCCTTACGACCCGGCCGTGATCCCCTGGCACGCGGACTACGCGGAGGCCCTGGTCGCTGCTGGGCGACTCGATGACGCGGCTGCGCTGATCGCGGAGATCCGGGAGCGGGCCGAGCGGCTCGACCGATCCGTCGTACTGGTCGGGCTGGCGCGTTCGGAGGCGCTGCTGATCGCCAAGCAGGGTGATCCGGCCGCGGCGCTGGAGCTGCTCGAGAAGACGATCAGCACGGCCGGCGACCACGTCTACCCGCTGGATCTGGCTCGCTGCGAGCTGACTCGGGGTCGGGTGGCCCGGCAGGCTCGCCGTCGATCGGTGGCGCGGACCGCGTTCCTGGATGCCATCGAGCAGTTCGAGGCGTACGGCGCTCCCGCCTGGCGCGAGGTGGCCGAGACGGAGCTGGCGCGTCTCGACGTACCGAGCCGGAGCCGGCTGCCGTCCGAGCTGACCGACAACGAGCTGCAGATCGTCGCGATGGTCCGCGACGGCTCCACCAACCGAGAGATCGCCGCGGCCCTCTACCTGAGCGTCAAGGCGGTCGAGTCGCAACTGACCAGGCTGTACCGCCGCTTCGGCGTCGCCAACCGGACCCAGCTCCTCCGCACCGTCGACCGAGGCAACTAGGCCGATCGGGGACACTGGTCGGGTGAAACTCGAACGCAAGCATGCTCTCGTCCTGCTCGGGATCGCCGTCTGGAACGTCGTCACCTACGTGACGTTCATCAAGAACCTGGCCGCCACCAACGGCCGCCCGACCGGGTACTACGTGGCGCACACCGTCCTGATCGTGGTGAACCTGGGCATCGCCGGCCTGCTCGGCAAGTGGGGCTACCGCGCGCTCAAGTCCGAGCGAACCGCGACGGACTGACCCCGAGCATCTTCCGGAAGTGCCGGTTGAGGTGCGACTGGTCATAGAACCCGGCCAGTACTGCGACCTCCGCCGCGGGGCGGCCTTCTAGCAGGTACCGCCTGGCCAGGTCGACCCGTCGCCCGGTCAGGTAGCGATGCGGCGGCATCCCGTACTCCCGGCTGAACGCGCGCACCAGGTGCGCCGGATGCGCGTGCACGACCTTCGACGCCTCGTCGAGAGTGATCCCGGTCGGCAACTGCTCGTCGAGGAGCTCCCGCAGCTTCGCGGCCACTCCGGGGTCGCGGCGATCCGGCGGGGAGACGACCTGCTTGCGCAGGTGTTGCTGCAGACGCTCCTCGATCAACGTGAGCCGGCTCTGCGCCTCGAGGTCCTCCCGCCCATCGACCAGTACGCCGTGCAGCTGGTGCAGGCGGCGTCGTAGTACGGGATCGAGGTACTCCGGCTGGTCGACCGCGGCGCCGCTCAGCCCTTCGCCGCCCAGGCGGTCCGGCTCCAGGTAGAGCACGCGCTTGCGGAAGCCGCCGGGGTGCACCGAGCGGCCGTCGTGCGGGACGTTCGGCGGCAACAGCGAGACCTGCGCCTGGGACAGCCCGTGCTCGCGGTGGTCCAGGTCGTAGCGGACAGTGCCTTCGTCCACGATCAGCACGGTCCACGCGTCGTGCGTGTGGCTGGGGTAGGCGTGCGACGGGAAATGGGCGTGCAGGACCTCGACGACACCGTCGATCGCCGGCTTCCAGGCCTCGACCTGCGCCCCACTGCTCACACGTCAGAACATACCCTCGGGTGATGAACTGCGAAGGGGAGACGGCGTGAAGGTGTACATCAGCGCGGACATGGAAGGCATCACCGGGCTCGTCGACGCCGAGGATGTGCAGCCGGGTGGGCGCGACTACGAGCGTGGCCGGGTGATGATGACCGAAGACGTCAACGCGGCTGTCCGCGGGGCCTTCGCGGGCGGGGCGTCGGTCGTGCTGGTCAACGACTCCCACGGCCCGATGCGGAACCTGCTGCCCGACCTGCTCGACCCGCGCGTGACGCTGATCAAGGGCCGGCCCAAACCGATGGGCATGATCGAGGGCCTGACCCCGGAGTACGACGCCGTGGTCTGCGTCGGCTTCCACGCCCGGGCGGGCGTCCTCGGCGTACTGAGTCACAGCTTCATGGGTCATGAGATCGAGGACATCTGGCTCGACGATCGCGTGGTCGGCGAGATCGGTCTCCTGCACGCCACCGCGGCCGCGTACGGCGTACCGGTGGCGCTGCTGACCGGCGACGACGCCGCCTGCGCCGAGATGACCGCCTGGGACCTCTCGGTGGCGACCGTCCCGGTCAAGTTCGCCAAGGACCGCTTCGCCGCCCAGCTGGTCCCGGTCGCCGAAGCGCGCGCCGCCATCGAGTCCGGAGTCGAGGCTGCCCTGCGGACTCCCCGGACAACGCCGACTGTCAGCCGGAGTGCCCACCGCCTGGCCGTCCGCTGGCAAAACGCCTCCGTCGCCTCTCATCTCCCCGCCATCCCCGGCATCACCCGCACCGACGACCGCACCATCACCCTCGAAGCCCCCATGCCCGACCTGTACCGCCTCTTCAACCTCTTCCTCCGAGTAGCCACAGCCATAACCTCCAACCCGCCGTACTGCTGATCTTGCAAAGAACGTACAAGCCGGGGCGGCGGTTCGGCGGGCAGATTTGAGGCTGTGGACAACGATGCTGAGCCGGTTCGGTTCGATACGAAGATTGCTGTGTTGCTGCGGGATGATCTGGCGAGTTGGCAGCGGTTGAATGTGACGGCGTTCTTGGTGAGTGGGATCGCGGCGACGCAGCCGGAGGTGGTGGGCGAGCCGTACGAGGACGCCGACGGGACGCAGTACCTGCCGATGTTTCGTCAGCCGGTGCTGGTGTTCGAGGGGGCGAAGGAGTTCATGACCGTCGCCCACCAGCGCGCCCTCGGCCGCGGGATCGTGCACTCGATCTTCACCCAGGATTTGTTTGCTACTGGCAACGATCGTGACAACCGCGCCGCGGTGAGAGCAGTCCAGCAGAGCCAGCTCGACCTGGTCGGGCTGGCTCTGCACGGACCGAAGAACGCGGTCGACAAGATCCTCAAAGGCTCCCGCATGCACCCCTAGCGAGGCTCGAAGTACTTCCAGGTGCGGCCGTGGTCGGTGCTGGTGAGAGCTTGGGTGTTCTTGCCGTCCACGGGATACCTGGACGCGTAGAGGAAGCCGCCGACGTTGTCCAGGTCATTCAGATCGACCGGTGGTGTATAGGTCGCCCCGGTCCCCAGCCGGAGGAGCTCGCGCTGTGGGCCGCGCTGGAGCAGCAGCCCCGTGCCGTCGTCGAACGCGACAGCCGACAGGTAAGTAGGGTCGCGGGTCGTGACGGTCTTCCAGTGCGCGCCGCGGTCGGTGGACAGCCGCACCGGCACGGGCTTGCCGTGCTCGGTGTACTTGGAGGCCGGGTAGTTCACCAGGGTCCGGCCGTTCGGGCTGACCGCCAGTTGGCCGGCCGTCCGGTCCGGGTCGAGGACGAGATTGTCCCAGGTCCTGCCGTTGTCATCGGTCCAGTAGATCTTGCCGATTCCGCTGCCCTTGGCGCCCCACAGCCACCAGCGGCCGGTGCTGTCGCGCTGCGGCTGCGTGGCGGTGTCGATGCCAGGGATCTTCACCTCGCGCAGCGTGCCGGTCTCCGGGTTCAGCGCCCGCAGGGTTCCGGACTCGATCAGCACCTCGCCGGCGGTGAACTCACTGGTCGGTGGGGCCCAGCGCAACGGTTTGTCGACCCGGCCCTGTTCCGTCAGGCGAACCATGAGGGTCTGGGCCCAGCTCGGATCGGTCCCCCTCATGCTCGTCGGCATCGCCAGCGCCAACACCTCGTCGCCCACCCGCAGCGGGTACCACGCGCTGCGGGCCGGAGTGGTCGTTCGTACCCCGTCGCGGCTCAGCACCGCGGCAGTGCTGTAGGTGTTGCCCGGTTGAGCGGCCGACCACACCGAGGCCCACCGGGTCGGCGTAGCGTAGGTGATGCCGATGTTGCCCGCCTTCTTGTTCCGCACCAGCTTCTCGCCCGACTGGTCGACCGGGACCGGCTTCGACGTGGTGGCCACGGGAGGCTTCTCGGTGCCGGTCACGTTGCCGAGGGGGAGGAGAGCGGCCGCCACCGCGGTCGTGACCGCCGCGACGACTCCCGCGCCGGTGAGGGTCTGCCGCCGGCGGCGACGGCGAAGGCCACGGCGTTCCAGTACGTCGAACGGCAGTGGCTGGACGCTTTCCTGAACTTCCCAGGACAGTTCCTTCAGTTCAGACATGGTTGACCTCCTCGGCGTCGTCGGCGAACTCGTGGACCAGCGGGGCCAGCCGCGCCCGGCCCCTGGCCAGACGGGCTTTGATGGTGCCTTCGGGGACTCCCAGCTGCGCTGCGATCTCGCGGATCGGCAGGTCGACGATGTGGTGCAGCGCGATCGCCTCGCGCTGTTCGTACGGCAGCTGCCGCAGCGCCTCTACCAGCGCCACCCTGTCGGCGGACATCCCGGTCGTGGTCGTCACCGGTGCCGGCTGGCGTGACAGCAACCCGTGGAAACGCGTCGCCCGGCGATAGCGGCTCCGCAGTACGTTCAACGCGACCGTCCGGAGCCAGGCCTCCTGGTTGTCCATCTGGGCGAACCGCCGCGGCTTCTCCACCGCCCGGACGAAAGCCTCCTGTACTGCGTCCTCGGCCTCGCTCGCGTTGCCGCAGATCGCGAACACCTGCCCGACCAGTCGCCGGTAACACCCCTCGTACAGCTCGCGCACCGTGTCCTCGTCAGCCATCACCACTCCCCAGGAGATCTTTTCCCAACAACTCCTGGGCGGGGCATCCGGTTGCATCCACATCGAGACAGGCCGCGGATGGCGGCTGAGTTGCTCGGCCGCCACGACAACGCCCTCGGGCAACAGCAGAGCCGGCCAACTCACCGCTGACCACGCTAACCACGCCCGGGTCCGCTCGCTCGGGTCCAGCCCGGAGGCGCAGAGGTTGCAGCTGGAGTGCCGCGCGAGGCTCGGGTTGGGTTCCGTCGGGTCTGCGCTGGCGACGGGGAAGCGCGTGTTGCGGGTGCCTGGGGTGCGACGGGGGTGGTGGGTGATGACTGGGTGGTGCGCTGTCAGGTAGTGCGCTGGCGACGGAGGAGCCTGCGTTGGCGGAGGATGGGCGGGTGGGAGCGGTCGCGGAGTGAGCGACGCAGGAGCGAGCGTTGCGGGCGCGTGGGGGATCACGCTCCCACCCGGCGTTCTCAGACGCGGCGGAAGATCAGGGCGCGTTTGACTTCTTGGATTGCCTTGGTGACCTCGATGCCGCGGGGGCAGGCGTCGGTGCAGTTGAAGGTGGTCCGGCAGCGCCAGACGCCTTCCTTGTCGTTCAGGATCTCCAGGCGCTGCTCGGTGCCCTCGTCGCGGCTGTCGAAGATGAAACGGTGCGCGCCGACGATCGCCTGCGGACCGAAGTACTGGCCGTCGGACCAGAAGACCGGGCAGGACGTCGTACAGGCGGCGCAGAGGATGCACTTGGTGGTGTCGTCGAAGCGCTCCCGGTCGGCCTGCGACTGGATCCGCTCCCGGCTCGGCTCGTGGCCGTCGGTGACCAGGAACGGCATGATCGCGCGGTAGGCGTCGAAGAACGGCTCCATGTCGACGACCAGGTCCTTGAGCACCGGCAGGCCCTTGATGGGCTCGACGGTGATCTCCTTCTCCGGGTTCAGGTCCTTGATCAGCGTCTTGCAGGCCAGCCGGTTGCGGCCGTTGATCCGCATCGCGTCCGAACCGCAGACGCCGTGCGCGCAGGACCGGCGGAACGTCAGCGTCCCGTCCTGCTCCCACTTGATCTTGTGCAGCGCGTCCAGCACCCGGTCGCCGGGCAGCAGGGTGACCGAGTAGGTCTTCCACTCGGACTCGTCCAGCACCTCGGGGTTGTACCGAAGGATCTTGACCTTGACGTCCATCAGTACTTCCGCTCCATCGGCTTGTAGCGAGTCTGTACGACCGGCTTGTAGTCCAGCCGGATGTTCACGTTGCCCTCGGCATCGATCGTCCGGTAGGCCATGGTGTGCCGCATGAAGTTCACGTCGTCGCGCTTGTCGTAGTCCTCGCGGAAGTGCCCACCGCGAGACTCCTTGCGCGCCAGCGCCGACACCACCAGTACCTCGGCCAGATCGATCAGGAAGCCCAGTTCGACGGCCTCCAGCAGGTCGGTGTTGAACCGCTTGCCCTTGTCCTGGACAGAGACGTTCGCGAACCGCACCTTGAGTGCCTCGATGTCGGACAGCGCCTGCTTGAGCGAGCCCTCGGTCCGGTACACCTGCGCGTTGATGTCCATCGTCGCCTGCAGATCGGTCCGGATCGCGGCCACCCGCTCCTCGCCGGTGGCGGTCCGCATGCCCTCGAGCAGGTCGACCACGAAGGTCTCCGGCGCGTCCGGGAGCTCCTCGAAGTCCGCGGTCTCGGCGTACTCCGCGGCCGCGATCCCGGCGCGCCGGCCGAACACGTTGATGTCCAGCAGCGAGTTCGTCCCGAGCCGGTTGGCGCCGTGGACGGAGACGCACGCGACCTCGCCCGCGGCGTACAGGCCGGGGATGACGTCGGTGTTGTTGGCCAGCGCCTCGCCCTTGATGTTGGTCGGGATGCCGCCCATCGCGTAGTGCGCGGTCGGGAACACCGGGATCTGCTCGGTGTACGGCTCGACGCCGAGATAGGTCCGGGCGAACTCGGTGATGTCCGGCAGCTTCGCGTCGATGTGCGCGGGCTCCAGGTGGGTCAGGTCGAGCATCACGTACGCGCCGTCCGGGCCACAGCCACGGCCTTCCCGTACTTCGTTCGCCATCGCCCGGGCCACCATGTCGCGCGGCGCGAGGTCCTTCACGGTCGGCGCGTACCGCTCCATGAAGCGCTCGTTGTCCTTGTTGCGCAGGATGCCGCCCTCACCGCGAGCGGCCTCCGACAGCAGTACGCCGAGGCCGGCCAGGCCGGTCGGGTGGAACTGGAAGAACTCCATGTCCTCCAGCGGCAGGCCCTTGCGCCAGACGATGCCCATCCCGTCGCCGGTCAGCGTGTGCGCGTTGGACGTCGTACGGAAGACCTTCCCGAACCCGCCGGAGGCGAACACGATCGACTTGGCGCTGAAGATGTGCAGCTCGCCGGTGGCCAGTTCGTAGGCGACCACACCGGTCGCCTTGCCGGCCACCATCAGCAGGTCGAGCACGTAGAACTCGTTGAAGAACTCGACGTTCTGCTTGATGCACTGCTGGTAGAGCGTCTGCAGGATCATGTGACCGGTACGGTCCGCGGCGAAGCAGGAGCGGCGTACGACGGCCTCGCCGTGGTTGCGGGTGTGGCCGCCGAAGAACCGCTGGTCGATCTTGCCCTCGGCGGTCCGGTTGAACGGCAGGCCCATCTTCTCCAGGTCGAGCACCGCGTCGACGGCCTCACGGCACATCACCTCGGCGGCGTCCTGGTCGACCAGGAAGTCACCGCCCTTGACGGTGTCGAAGGTGTGCCACTCCCAGTTGTCCTCCTCGACGTTGGCCAGCGCGGCGCACATGCCGCCCTGGGCCGCGCCGGTGTGCGACCGGGTCGGGTAGAGCTTGGTGAGCACCGCGGTCCGGGTCCGCTTGCTGGACTCCAGAGCGGCACGCATACCCGCTCCGCCCGCGCCGACGATGACTACGTCGTACTGGTGGCGCTGCATTTGAGAACTGTCCTTACTTGCAGACCGACAGCGTGCTGCTGGGGTCGAGGCAGGGGTCGAAGGTGAAGATGACCAGGGTGCCGAGCACGACGATCACGATCGAGGCGGTGATCAGCAGGCTCTTCAGCCAGAATCTGGTCTGGTCCTTCTCGGCGTAGTCGTTGATGATCGTGCGCATCCCGTTGGTGCCGTGCAGCATCGCCAGCCACAGCATCAGCAGGTCCCAGACCTGCCACAGCGGGTTGGCCCACTTGCCGGCCACGAAGGCGAAGTCCAGCGCGGTGATCCCGCCGCCGAGCATCAGGTTGACGAACAGGTGGCCGAGCACGAGCACGACCAGGGCGAGC
Organism: Kribbella sp. NPDC023855; assembly: GCF_040639475.1. Taxonomy (NCBI): domain Bacteria; kingdom Bacillati; phylum Actinomycetota; class Actinomycetes; order Propionibacteriales; family Kribbellaceae; genus Kribbella; species Kribbella sp. NPDC023855. Next base: position 26,950 of record NZ_JBFAAA010000008.1, on the reverse strand, counting down.
CCGGACAGCCGCATGAACAGCCAGCTGTACAGCTCGAAGTTGGTCTGGCCGGACCGGTTGCGCCCGCCACCCTTGAGCGTGCGGGACCGGGTGGACGAGCGAGGCTGGGCGATCTCGGGGGTTGTCATGTCAGCCTCCGAAGACGTGGCTCAGGTGCCGGATCACGAACGGCACGAACAGGACGACCCAGATGACGCCGACGCCGATCATCAGCTTGCGCTGGTTGCGCGGGCCCTTGGCCCAGAAGTCGACCAGGATCAGCCGGATGCCGTTGAAGGCGTGGAACAGGATGGCCCCGACCAGGCCGACCTCCATCAGGCCGACGATCGGGTTCTTGTAGGTGCCGATCACCTCGTTGTACGCCTCGGGGGAGACCCGGACGAGCGCGGTGTCGAGCACGTGCACGAGGAGGAAGAAGAAGATCCCGACGCCGGTGATCCTGTGCGCCACCCACGACCACATGCCCTCGTGACCGCGGTACAGCGTGCCGACTGGCTTGCTGGGCAAACCGATCCTCCGATCGGACGACGGATCAGAGCCGGTGGACGCGGCGACTCCGGGGCGTCTGGTCAGCACGGTGTCGAGTTGATAGCAGAGGCCGCGATCGGCTCGGCCCGGAAGGGAACCAGACCGTTCTTGATGTTATCGCTGCCCCGCACCCGTTCTGCGCCGCTCTCATGTGAGATCGCTCTCGGCGAGGTCCGGCGGCGTGGCGGCGGTCACGTCAGCCTTGACTTCGACCGCTCTTGAAGTTGGAGCATCCCAATGGCCCGCCACGACCGGCGCGGATTGGACCCTGCGGCAGGGACCGGCCGGGGATTAGCGTGGGAGCGGCGACAGAAAATGACCCCGGCGACGCCGGGTGGAGAGGGGATGACAGTGAGTTTCTGGATCTGTGAGACCTGCGCGGTCGAGCACTCCGAGCAGGTCGAGGTGTGCGCGATCTGCGCCGACGAGCGGCAGTGGGTGCCCGCCGACGGGCAGCACTGGACCACGCTCGAGGAGCTGTCCGCCGCCGGCTACAAGGTGGACGTCAAAGAGGTCGAGCCCGGCCTGTACGGCGTCACGTCGACCCCGAGCGCCGGGATCGGCCAGCAGTCGATGCTGGTCCAGACCGCTGAGGGCAACCTGCTGTGGGACCCGATCGGCTACCTGGACGACGACGCGGTCGAGCAGGTCCGGGCCCTGGGCAACGTGGCCGCGATCATCGCGAGCCACCCGCACATGTACGGCGTACAGGTCGAGTGGAGTCACCGGCTCGGCGGCGTACCGGTCTATGTGTCCGAAGCCGACAAGGAGTGGGTGGCGCGCCAGGACGAGGTGATCCGGACCTGGTCGGGCACGCTCGACCTGCTCCCCGGCGTCACGCTGATCCAGCCGGGCGGCCACTTCCCGGGCAGCGCCGTCGTGCACTGGGCGGAAGGTGCCGAGGGCAAGGGAGTGATCCTTGCCGGCGACACAATCTTCGCCAACCCCGACCGCACCTCGGTGAGCTTCATGCGCAGCTACCCGAACCGCATCCCCCTGTCCGGCGCGGTCGTCGACCGCGTAGCCAAGGCCCTGGACGTCTTCGAGTACGACCGCCTCTACGGCAACTTCGGCGCCTCCATCCCGGAGAAGGCCCGCGAGGTAGTCCGCTTCTCCGCCGACCGCCACGCCGCCTGGGCGAGAGGCGACTACGACCACCTGACGTAGTACTGGGCAGATGTAGCTGTAGCAGACGTTCGTCCACACCTTCGTGGTCGGTGACGGCCGGGTCCCCGACCGGGATGTTCGGATCCCGTTGCGGCAGTGGTGGGGCCGTCACTCGGTGGGGTTAAGCGGCTAGGCGGTTTGCGGCCAGGCGGGTGTGCAAGGCGAGCATGTGCTGGATGCAGGTGGGCCAGTCGTAGAGCTCGGCTTGTTGGCGGGCTGCGGGTCTGCGGTTTGGTTGGGTTAGCAGGTCCAGTACTGCGTCCGCTAGGGCCGCTGGGGTGGGGTGGGCCCAGCGGCCGCAGCTCTTGGTTATTAGTTCGCGGGCGCCGCCGGTGTTGGCTGTGACTACTGGGGTGCCTGATGCCAGGGCTTCCAGTACTGCGAGGCCGAAGGTTTCGCCGGGGCAGACGGAGAGGGCGATGTCTGCTTCGGCTAGGTGGCGGGCCAGGGTTTGGCGGCTGTCGACGTAGCCGTGGAAGGTAACGGGAGCTGAGCCGGCGATCGCGATCAGTTCGTCTAGGTGGGGGCCGGAGCCGTAGACGTCCATTCGGAGGTTGATGCCGCGGCGGTGGAGTTCGGCTGCGGTGGCTACGGCTAGGTGGGGGCTCTTTTCGCGGGAGAGGCGGCCGGCGTGGACCAGCTTCAGTACGCCGTCGTCGGCCGGGGTCCCGAGGGATGGGTGGAAGGTTTCTAGGTCGACGCCGAGTGGGATTCGGACCAGTGGGGTCGTCACCTCGTCGAACTCGGCGGCGGCGTACCGGGAGGTGACCACGACGGCGTCGTAGGTGCGGCTCAGGAGCCGGTACAGCGCCCCGACGCCCGCGGCGACGCCGAGTTGGCGGCCGGTGCGCAGGGAGAGCATCGCGTCGAGACGTTCGTGGCTGAACAGGATTGAGCCGATTCCGTTGCGGCGGGCCCACCTTGCTACTGGCAACAAAGTGGACTTGTCGGAGATCTCCACGGTGGTTGGGCGGAAGCGTTCCAGTGCGTCGATCACGCGCCACGGGTCGGTGATCAGGCGGTAGCCGCCACCGACCTTCGGTGCCTTCATCCGGACGATGGTGCCGGCCTCGGTCTCGGTGACGCTGTCGCGTTCGCCGGGTGTGATCAGGATCCGTTCGGCGCCCGCCTCGCAATACCCCTGTCCGAGATGTTCGATGGCCGTCCGCATCCCGCCCGAGGTCGGCCCGACGAAGTTGGCGAGCTGGGCGATGCGGAGCGCCCCGGGCCGGCCGGCGGGGAAGTTGCTCAGGACGGTCATGCGGCCCGCCGGGGGCGCGCAGTACGGGGGGTTTGTTGTGCGACTTCTTCCAAGACTTCTGCGTAGTGCTTAGAGACAAGGTCATCGACAACTGCCGGCCAGGTTCTCGTCTGTACCCGCCGTTGGCCGGCTGCTGCCATCGCGTTGCGCTCAGCCGGGTTGTCCAGCAGGTGGGCGACGGCTTGGCGCAATGAGCCCGGCTGACCCGGCTCGAAAAGCAGGCCGTTCTCGCCTGGGCGGATCAGGTCGAGCGGACCGCCCGCGGCCGGGCCGACCGTGACGACTCCGGAGGCCTGCGCTTCCTGGATGGTCTGGCAGAACGTCTCGTGCTCACCCGTGTGCACGAAGACGTCCAGGCCGGCGAAGATGCCGGCCAGGTCGGTACCGCGGCGCATCCCGAGGAAGGTTGCCCCTGGCAACGTGTGCTCCAGCGCTGAGCGGTCCGGGCCGTCGCCGACGACGACGAGGTGACAGTCCAGGCCGGCCAGCTCGGCCAGTCGCTTGACCTTCTTCTCCGCGGCCAGCCGGCCGACGTACCCGACGATCGGTTTGCCGTCCGGCGAGATCTCCCGGCGCCAGCGTTCGTCGCGGTGGGACGGGTCGAAGAGGTCGAGGTTCACGCCGCGGCCCCAGGTGTGGACCCGGGGGACGCCCGCCTGGACGAGTTGCGCGACCGAGGCCGACGACGGCGCCAGCGTCCGGTCGGCGCGCGAGTGGATGCGCCGGATCCACGCTTGGACGCCACGGTCGGCCTTCGCGAACCAGGGGTACTGCCGGGCGAAGGCGGCCAGGTCGGTCTGGAACACCGCGACGGTCGGCAGCCCGAGCCGGCGCGCGCTCCGCAGTCCGTAGGCGCCGAGGACGAACGGCGACGCGAGATGAACCAGATCGGGCTGGAAGTCGGCCATCGCCCGCTCGATCGCAGGATCGGGCAGCCCGACCGGGAACTCCTTGTAGCCAGGGATCCCGAAGCTCCGGGCCCGGATCACCCGGACGCCCTGGTATCTGTCCGGACCGGGGCCGGCGGCAATGATCAGCAGCTGGTGATTCTGGGCCAGCAACCGGTCGGCGACGTGGCGAACCGTGTTCGCCACGCCATTGATCTGCGGCAGGAAGGACTCGGCGACCATCACTATGCGCACCCTGCGAGGTTCCCGACCCCGCATGAACCCTCGGCGACACTCCCATGACTCCCCGTCAATCCCCTGACGACACCTCCCCGACCATCGCCCAACCACCAGGCAACCACCCGGCAACCACCCGGCAACGAAGGAGAGCTCCCCAGACGTCGTACGGACGACGTGCTACTCCGGGACTAGCCAGGTCTCCTCGTTGAAGAGGGTCAGGCGGATCTGCTTGTCGCTCACCACCAGGTCGACTCGCCATCCGGCGACGAAGGCACTGCGCGAAGGGCCGCCGAGATGCAGGCCCACCCAATCGAACACAGGCCCGACGGCGTTGCCACGCAGGTGGGCGAACACCTTGATCCTCAACTGGTTGAAGGTCTCCGGCGTGGTCGCACCATTCGTGGCGGTGGCGACCAGGTAGGTGATGCCCGTATCCGGCCCCGAGAACTTCAGCGCCATCGCCGGCTGCCCGGTACAGGTCTCGTTGTCGCCGGTGCAGGTGAAGCCGTCGGCCCGAAGCGCGTCGGCCAGCTGCGGCTCAGTGGTGTCGAGGTGGAGCACCGGCACCTTGATCGGAGTGATGTTCCGCTTCGACGCGCTCAGGTATGTCTTCGCACCGTGGCCGAGGAGGTGGTAATCGCCCCATGAACCCTCCGGGAATCCCGCGAAGGCTCGGTTGAAGATGTCGATGACAGCCGGATGATCCGCGGGGAACACGACCGGGCCGGCGATGTCGATGAGGGAGCGGAGCAATCCCCTGGTGTATTTGGGGCCGTTCACCTTGAGGTTCAGGCCGATGACGCTCCCGTCGGGGTGGTGCTGGAAGATCGCCTCAACCGTGGTCCCGGTGACATCCTGCACAGCGAAACAGCCGGTCTGGCCGCCCTCCGGGGCGGTGAAGCGTACGCTGCACTCCAGACCCCGTTGGGTCAGGGCGTCGGCGAGAGCCCGCGCCTGACCGCTCAGCTCACCGCCGGCGGTGACGCCATCGGCGGGCACGAGTGGGGCGGTGGGCGGCTCCAGACCCGCCGCCGGGTCGTCCCGCCGTACGAGGAACACCACGACGAGGGCGATCACGACCAGCCCGGCGATGAGGCCGCCCGACACGACCGGCCACCGCCTCCGCTGGGGCGCGCGGTCGTCGAAGCCCCACGGGGGATCCGGTGCGGCGTGGTGGGACATGCGGGCAACCTTCTCAGTCAGCAAAGAAGCGCGAATCTACAACAGGGTTGTGCTGGAGCCCACACCGGTGACGTGCGCTGGTGCATACCAGTGGTGGGGTGGTTCGGCCTACGGTGGGGGGATGAGTCATCAGACCGAGTCGGGATGGGATTTCGAGCCGGTCTACGGGCCGGAGCGGCTTGCTGGGTTCGAGCCTGGGGAGAAGCTGGGTGCGCCGGGGGAGTATCCGTTCACCCGGGGCGTCTATCCGACGATGTACACGCAACGGCCGTGGACCATGCGGCAGTACGCCGGGTTCGGGACCGCCGCCGAGTCCAACCAGCGGTACCACCAGCTGATCGACCACGGCACCATGGGGCTGTCGGTGGCGTTCGACCTGCCGACCCAGATGGGGTACGACTCCGACGCGCCGATCGCGCACGGTGAGGTCGGCAAGGTCGGGGTGGCGATCGACTCGATCGACGACATGCGGCTGCTGTTCGACCGGATCCCGCTGGACCAGGTGTCCACCTCGATGACGATCAACGCGCCCGGTTCGGTGCTGCTGCTGCTCTACCAACTCGTCGCGGAGGAGCAGGGCGTCTCCGGTGACAAGCTCACCGGCACGATCCAGAACGACGTCCTGAAGGAGTACATCGCCCGCGGCACCTACATCTACCCGCCGAAGGAGTCGCTGCGGCTGATCAGCGACATCTTCGCGTACTGCCAGACCGAGCTGCCGCGCTGGAACACGATCTCGATCTCCGGCTACCACATGGCCGAGGCCGGCGCGACGCCCGCGCAGGAGATCGCCTTCACGCTGGCCGACGGGATCGAATACGTCCGTACTGCGGTCGCGGCCGGCCTCGACGTCGACACCTTCGCCCCGCGCCTGTCCTTCTTCTTCGTCTCCCGGACGACGCTGCTCGAGGAGGTCGCGAAGTTCCGCGCGGCCCGGCGGATCTGGGCGCAGGTGATGCGCGACGAGTTCGGCGCGAAGAACCCCAAGTCGCTGATGCTCCGGTTCCACACCCAGACGGCCGGCGTCCAGCTGACCGCGCAGCAGCCCGAGGTCAACCTGGTCCGGGTTGCGATCCAGGGCCTCGCCGCGGTCCTCGGCGGCACCCAGTCACTGCACACCAACTCGTACGACGAAGCGATCGCGCTGCCGACCGAGAAGGCGGCCCGGCTCGCGTTGCGCACCCAGCAGGTGCTCGCGTACGAGACCGATGTCACCGCGACTGTCGATCCGTTCGCCGGCTCGTACGTCGTGGAGTCGCTCACCGACGAGGTGGAGGCGGCCGCGCGCGAGCTGATGGAGCGGGTGGAGGAGTTCGGGGGCGCGGTCGGAGCGATCGAGAAGGGCTTCCAGAAGCAGGAGATCGAGCGGTCGGCGTACCGGATCGCGCAGGAGATCGACTCGGCCGAGCGGGTCGTCGTCGGGCTGAACAAGTACCGCGTGGCCGAGGAAGAGCCGTACGAGCCGCTCCGGGTGAACCCGGCCATCGAGGCCGAGCAGGTCGCCCGGCTCGCCAAGCTCCGCGCGGAACGCGACCAGGCCGCCGTCGACAAGGCTCTCAACGACCTGCAGAACGCTGCCCGAGGCAACGACAACTGTCTCTACCCGATGAAGGAAGCTCTGCGGGCCCGCGCCACGGTCGGCGAGGTCTGCGACGCCCTCCGCGCAGTCTGGGGCGTCTACGTCCCGGCCGACACGTTCTGACCCTGGCCGGACTGACCAGCCGTAATCAAGACCGGCTGGTCAGTCGAGAAGGGCAGTAGCAACCAGTACTCCGGTGCCGAGCGTGATGGCGTCCTCCGACGCGTTGAAGCCCGGTGTGTGGAGGTCGGCCGCGTCCTCGACACCGGGTGGCGTGACGCCGAGCCGGGCCATCGCGCCGGGGACGTGTTCGAGGTACCAGGCGAAGTCCTCGCCGCCCAGGCTCTGGTCGGTCGAGGCGACCGCGTCGCGGCCCATCGTCTGTTCGACCGCCGAGCGCAGGACGTTGATCGCGCCGGCGTCGTTCATCACCGGCGGGACGCCATGCGTGACCTCGGTGTCCACCTCCACGCCGAACGGCGACACGAGGTGCTGGGCCAGCGTGGGGATCAGCTCCGCCGCGAGCCGCCAAGCGTTGACGTCAAGGCAGCGCAGCGTTCCTTCGGCCTCGCCGCGAGCCGGGATCGCGTTGGCCGCCGACCCCGCCGTGATCCGGCCCCACACCATCGACATCCCGGCGCGCGGGTCGACGCGGCGCGAGAGGACGGCCGGAAGTTCGGTGACGAGGGTCGCGAGCGCGTAGACGAGGTCGCCGGTGAGGTGCGGGCGCGAGGTGTGCCCGCCCGAACCCGACAGGCGGATCAGGATCCGGTCGGCGGCAGCGGTCAGCGCGCCGGTCCGCAGGCCGACCTGCCCGACCTGCAACCGGGGGTCGCAGTGCAGGCCGTAGATCCGGTGCACGCTCTCCAGGCCGCCGGCCGCGATCACGCCGAGCGCACCGCCTGGCATCGACTCTTCCGCGGGCTGGAAGATCAGCCGCACCCGGCGATCGAGCAGGCCGTCGCGGGCCATGCCGGCCAGCACCAGGCCGGCCCCGAGCAGAGCGGCCGTGTGGACGTCATGTCCGCACGCGTGCGCCGTGCCCTCGATCGTCGAGCGCCACGGCGAGTCGACCCCGTCCGGTACGGGCAACGCGTCGATGTCCGCCCGCAGCGCCACGCAAGTGTCGCCTGAACCGACGTCGCAGATCAGCCCGGTGCCGGTGGGCAGCACGCGAGGTGAGAGGCCCGCCGCGGTGAGTCGCCGCGCCAGCAGTTCCGTCGTACGGACCTCGTGCCAGCCGAGTTCGGGATGAGCGTGCAGATCCCGGCGTACCGCAATCGCCTCCGCCCGTACCTCGTCGACGCGATCCTCCACGCCGGCCAGCCGCAAGTGCGAAGTCGTCATCCCGGGATGATTTCACACGCCTCGGCACGGGTCAGCCAGTCAGGGTGCGGATGCCGACCTCGTTGCCTTCCGGGTCGGCGAGTATGCGGGTCCCGGACCCCTTGTCCGGGAGCAGCTTTCCACCCGCAGCGAGCGCTGTGGCGACGCGTGTTTCGACCTGGTCGTGCGGGACGAGGAGCTCGAAACGAAGCCGGTTGCGTTGCTTGCGCCGGGCAACATCGGACCCGTCCAGTGGCTGGAAGAAGAGGACCGAATTGAGCCGGCGCGGGTCGTAGATGTCGGACAGGAACTCCCGCCGGTCCGGCTCATAGCCAAGCAGCGCCTGCCAAAAAGCCCGTACTGCGGGGATGTCGACCGCGTCGATGCCGAACTGGACGAAGCGCAGGTTGGTGGGATCCGCGGTGAGGTCCAGCGCGTGAGCCGCTGCCTGGACCTGGGCTGCCAGCTGACCGAAGCCCGGTACGTCGTACTCCCACTCGTCCTTCCCGCTGTCGATCGTGACGCCGGCCGGGCGGATGTCCACCAAGAGCGGCTGGCCGGCCGCGTCGGCCAGGGTGGCGACTGCGGTGGCCAAGGCGCTTGCCTGGGTGGGCGAGGTGGTGGGGTAGAAGGTCATCGCGCCGAAGAGAGTCAGCCAGTCGGCCGTTTCCGGAGAGTCGGTGAGACCCCCACCAGGGACCAGATCGACTTCGTTGCCGTCGGCGTCCGCGAGGGTCAGCCCGTAGGCGCCATAGGCCTCGAGGCCGAGCGAGGCCTTCACACCCGCCACCGCTTCAGCCGGCCGCACGATGTCGACGTGAATCCGCTGACGCAGCGGGCGCGAGTCGTCCAGTTGATGAAAGGAAACAGTCGGATCCCGCCGCGACGGATCGACGAGCTCGCCGGGCTCCACCGCGTCGGCCGCTGGCACCGGCGGCTCGTAGGCGAGGACGGTCTGCCAGAACGACCTCACCGGCGTGGGGTCCGCGGCATCGAAGGCGAACCGCAGAGTTCGCAGTACCGACGGATCAGCACCAAGCCCAAGCTCCCGAGCCGCCACAGAAATCGCCCGAGCCAACTCAAGGTCAGCCGACTCCGGCGACAGCCGCGCGCGACCCCCGTCGGCCCGCGGGGTGGGACCCGGCGAGAGCCGCACGCGCACCCCGGTGGCGCGCAGGTCCAGCTCTGGGAAGCCGTTACCGTCGGTCAGCTCCGCGATCCGGGCCACCAGCTCGGCTCCGGCGCTCTGCGAGGTTGCCTCGAACCACGCGCTCAGGCTGTCGCCGACCACGCGCCAGTCGTCCGCCCCGTCCGACGTACTGTCCAGCTCCATCTCGCTCATGGGCTCAGATTAGGACGCTTCCCGGACTGATCCCGTCCGGAAATGGTGCCTCTGCAGTCCGCAAAGGTCACGCTGCGTGACGAAGAGGCACCGGTCGGCAGAGTTTTCGTTGCAATGCTTCTCCCGCCGATTACTTTCCGGTATCGAGGCCCTTTCACCGTTCAAAGAAGGACGGACTCGCACCTATAGTCTGCGGATGCGGCACCTGGGAAGGCGTGCCGGCGACAGATTTTGGTCAACGAAGGGGACATCCGGTGAAGAAGTACGTGCGGGGACTGGCGATCGTGAGCGTGCTGACGCTCGCCGTCGCCGCTTGTGGCAGCAAGCCGGCTGAGGACACTGCCGGTGGCAGCGCCAACAAGGACTTCAAGGCCTGCATGGTCTCCGACTCGGGTGGGTTCGACGACAAGTCGTTCAACCAGACGTCGTACGCCGGGTTCCAGGCCGCCATCAAGGCGAAGGGCCTGACCGAGCAGAAGGCCGAGTCGAAGTCGGACAACGACTACCCGACCAACATGACCGCGATGGTCGCCGCCAAGTGCAACGTCATCGTCGCCGTCGGCTTCAAGCTCGAGGACGCCACCGACAAGGCGGCCAAGGCGAACCCGGACATCAAGTTCGCGATCGTCGACTCGGCCCCGGCCACCCCGATCCCGAACGTCAAGCCGCTGGGCTTCAACACCGCCCAGTCCAGCTTCCAGGCCGGTTACCTGGCCGCCGCGCTGTCCAAGAGTGGCAAGGTCGGCACCTTCGGTGGCATCAAGATCCCGCCGGTGACCATCTTCATGGACGGTTTCGCCGAGGGCGTGCGCTACTACAACAAGCAGAAGTCGAAGAACGTGGCCGTGCTGGGCTGGGACGACGCCAAGCAGGAAGGCCTGTTCACCGGTAGCTTCGAGGACAAGGCGAAGGGCCAGAACACCGGCCAGAACCTGATCACCCAGGGCGCCGACATCATCTTCCCGGTGGCCGGCCCGGCCGGTCTGGGCGGTCTGCAGGCGGCCAAGGCCACCAACGGCAAGGTCAACGCGATCTGGGTCGACACCGACGGCTGCGAGAGCGCCGCGGAGTACTGCTCGGTGCTGGTCACCAGCGTCAAGAAGGGCATGGACGTCGCCGTTCAGGACGCGGTCACCTCGGTCGTCGACAACAAGTTCGACAACAAGCAGTTCATCGGCACGCTGGAGAACGGTGGCACCGGGCTGGCCCCGTTCCACGAGTTCGACAGCAAGGTCCCGGCCGAGCTGAAGACCGAGCTGGACCAGATCAAGGCCGACATCATCGGCGGCAAGATCACGCTGGAGTCGAAGGCACAGCCGAAGGCGTCCTGACCTCCCGCGACAACGCGTAGTACGGTGCGAGCCAGGAAGACGGGCCCCTGGGGGCCGGACTTCCTGGCTCGCCGTCCGAATGGCTGACGAAGGGGGCATGCCCGCATGCATCTAGAGCTCTCGGGGCTGACGAAGAGTTTCGGCTCCCTGGTCGCCAACGACCGGATCGACCTGGTGATCGAGCCCGGCGAGATCCACTGCCTGCTCGGTGAGAACGGGGCCGGCAAGTCCACCCTGATGAACATGCTCTACGGGCTGCTCCAGCCCGACTCGGGCGAGATCGTGATCGACGGCGAGAAGGTCCCGATCACCTCGCCGAGCGACGCGATCAGGCACGGCATCGGCATGGTGCACCAGCACTTCATGCTGGTTCCGGTGTTCACCGTCGCCGAGAACATCATGCTCGGCCGGGAGAACACCCACGCCGGCGGCGTGCTGGACCGCAAGAAGGCGAACGCCCTGGTCACCGAGCTGTCCGAGCGGTACGGGTTCGAGGTCGACCCCGAGGCGCTGGTGGAGGACATCCCGGTCGGCGTGCAGCAGCGGGTGGAGATCATCAAGGCGCTCACCAACGACGCCAAGGTGCTGATCCTCGACGAGCCGACCGCGGTGCTGACCCCGGCCGAGATCGACGAGCTGATCGCGGTCATGCGCCAGCTCAAGGAGAACGGCACCTCGATCGTCTTCATCACCCACAAACTCAAAGAGGTCAAGGCGATCGCGGACAAGATCACCGTGATCCGCCGCGGCAAGGTGGTCGGCCAGGCCGAGCCGTCCGCCTCCGAGGAAGAGCTGGCCGAGCTGATGGTCGGCCGCGCCGTCGACCTGGTCGTCGACAAGGAACCCGCCCAGCCAGGCGAACCGGTACTACGGATCGAAGGCCTCACCGTGATCGACGAGCGTGGTTTCGCCGCCGTCGACGGGGTGGATCTGGAGGTCCGGTCGGGCGAGATCCTGGCCGTGGCCGGTGTCCAGGGCAACGGTCAGACCGAGCTGGCCGAGGCACTGCTCGGGCTGATCCCGATCGCGGCCGGCCGGATCTCGCTGGACGGCAGGGACCTGACCGGGGTGTCCACCCGGCAGCGGCTCGACGCCGGCATCGGCTACGTCCCGGAGGACCGCGGGCACGACGGTTTCGTCGGCCCGTTCAGTGTCGCCGAGAACCTGGTCCTCGACCTGTTCCGGCAGGAGCCGTTCGGCAACGGCCTGCGGTTGCGCACCGACCAGATCGAGAAGAACGCGAACGAGCGGATCGAGGAGTTCGACATCCGCACCCAGGGCGCCGACCTGCCGGTCTCGTCGCTGTCCGGCGGTAACCAGCAGAAGGTGGTGCTGGCCCGTGAGCTGTCCCGGCCGCTGAAACTGCTGGTCGCCTCGCAGCCCACCCGCGGTGTCGACGTCGGCTCGATCGAGTTCCTGCACACCCGGATCGTGAAGGAACGCGACCAGGGCACCGCCGTCTTGATCGTGTCCACCGAACTCGACGAGATCGCCGCGCTGTCCGACCGGGTCGCGGTGATGTACCGCGGCAAGGTGGTCGGCGTCGTACCGTCCGACACGCCTCGCGACGAGCTCGGCCTGATGATGGCCGGCGCGTCCCGGACCGAGGCCCACGAAGTCGCGATCGAGAACCCGACCACGTTGGGAACCATCTAGATGAGTAACGACACAACCGTCGAGCCGGAGCAGGCGCCACCGGCCGCACCGGCCAAGCAGCGCCGGCTCTCCGGCCTGCCGAGCTGGGCGGTCCAGGGGCTGGTCTCGCTGAGCGCGATCCTGCTGGCGCTGCTGGTCGGCGCCATCTTGATCATCATCGGCGACGACGAGGTGAAGGCGGCGGTCACGTACTTCGGTGCCGCGCCGGGCGACACCTTCTCGGCGGCGTTCAGCGCCGTCGGCAACGCGTACAAGGCGCTCGCGGTCGGTGCCCTCGGCGGGATCACCCCGATCACCGAGTCGCTGACCCAGGCGACCCCGCTGATCTGCGGCGGCCTGGCCGTCTCGCTGGCGTTCCGGACCGGACTGTTCAACATCGGTGCCCAGGGCCAGCTCATCGTCGGCGCGATCCTGGCCGCCTGGGTCGGGTTCGCCCTGCACCTGCCGCCCGGTATCCACCTGATCGTCGCGATCCTGGCCGGTCTGGTCGGTGGCGCACTGTGGGGCGGCATCGTCGGGTTGCTGAAGGCCCGCACCGGCGCGCACGAGGTGATCGTCACGATCATGCTCAACTACGTCGCCATCTACCTGCTCCAGTGGTTGCTGACGACAACGACCTTCAAGCGGCCCGGTCGCGAGGACCCGATCAGCCCGATCGTGGACGCGAACGCGCAGTACCCGCAGTTCGGCAGCACCCGGCTGCACCTCGGCTTCATCCTGGCGTTGCTGGCGGCCGGTTTCGTCTGGTGGTTGCTGAACCGCTCGACCGTCGGCTTCGAGCTGCGCGCCGTCGGTGCCAACGCCGACGCGTCCCGTACTGCGGGTATGTCGGTAGGCCGCGCCTACTTCATCGCGATGCTGGTCGCCGGTGCGCTGGCCGGTCTCGCCGGCACCCAGCAGGTGCTCGGCACCGACCTGCCGCTCACCGACGGCGTTGCCGCCTCGGTCGGCTTCGACGCGATCACGGTCGCCCTGCTCGGCCGCGGTACGCCGCTCGGTACCGTGCTGGCCGGTCTGCTCTTCGGCGCCCTCAACGCGGGCGGCCTGCAGATGCAGCTGCAAACCCAGACGCCTTTGACCCTGACCACCGTGCTGCAGGCGCTGATCGTGCTGTTCGTCGCCGCACCCGCGCTGGTGCGTTCGATCTTCCGGTTCCTGCCGAAGGAACGCGGCGCCGGCGCCGTCCTCGCGAAAGGCTGGAACGGATGAGCGAGTCGACAACCGTCGAGACGGTACGGCCGCCGGCTCCGGCGGCGATCGAGGCGCCGGCCGAGCGGGTACGCCGGTTGCGGGTCGGTGGCCTGATGCTGGTCTTCGCCCTGATCGGGCTGATCCTGGCGATCGCGACCAAGGGCGGCAAGGCAACCTTCCAGTTGACCTCGGGCGACCTGGAGAACAACCTGGTCGGCGTACCGGCTCAACCGGTGGCGATCCTGCTCGGTGGGCTCGGGCTGGTGGCTGCCGTGGCCTACGTGCTGCGCCGGGTTCCGGCGAAGTACAGCGGCTGGCTGGCCGCAGTACTGGGGATCTGTTTCATCGGGGCGTTCCTGTGCTGGGCGGCCGCGGGCAAGACGTTCCCGTTGGCGAACCAGTTCCAGGGCACGCTGAACTTCGCGACCCCGTTGATCCTCGGCGCGCTGGCCGGTGTGCTGTGTGAGCGCGCCGGGGTCATCAACATCGCGATCGAGGGACAGTTCCTGGTCGGCGCCTTCACGGCCGCTGTTGTCGCCAGTACTACGGGGAGCGCGGCCGCGGCGCTCGTGGCTGCCGCGCTGACCGGCGTACTGATGGCTTCGCTGCTGGCGGTGTTCTCCATCAAGTATCTGGTGAACCAGGTCGTCCTCGGTGTCGTGCTGGTGGTCTTTGCCTCGGGCATCACCGGTTATCTGTTCGACCAGTTCCTGCAAGAGGACTCCGCGAACCTGAACACACCGGACGTGCTGTCGGCGATCAAGATCCCGCTGCTCGGCGACATCCCGTTCTTCGGGCCGATCCTGTTCCAGCAGACCGCGCTGGTCTACCTGACCTACCTCGCGGTCGCCGTGGTCACCTTCGTGCTCTTCCAGACCCGCTGGGGCCTGCGGGTCCGCGCGGTCGGCGAGCACCCGAAGGCGGCGGACACGGTCGGCATCCGGGTGAAGCGGATCCGGTACTCCGCGGTCCTGTGGGCGGGCGTCCTGGCCGGCCTCGGCGGCGCGTTCTTCACCGTCGGGTACGCCGGTTCGTTCGCCAAGGGGATGACCGCGGGCAACGGCTTCATCGCCCTGGCTGCGCTCATCATGGGCCGTTGGCACCCGATCGGCGCCATGGTCGCGGCTCTCTTCTTCGGCTTCGCCACCCAGCTGCAGTCCCAGCTCCAGATCATCCAGACCCCGATCCCCGGCGAACTGTTGCTGATGGCCCCGTACCTGGCCACGATCATCGCCGTAGCCGGCCTGGTAGGCCGGGTCCGGGCCCCGAAGGCCGACGGAGAGCCCTACGTCACCGAGTAGGTGGTGTGATGGGGGATGCTGGTGGAATGGATGTGAATTGGCCTGAGCTGCGGTCGGCTGCCGTTGGTGCGATGCGGCGGGCCTATGCGCCGTACTCCGGATTCCCCGTCGGCGCGGCCGCGTTGGTGGACGACGGGCGAATCGTTGCTGGGTGCAACGTGGAGAACGCGTCGTACGGGCTGACGTTGTGTGCCGAGTGTGGGCTGGTTTCCGAGTTGCACGCCAGTGGTGGCGGGCGGCTGGTGGCGTTCACCTGCGTGGATCACCACGAGCAGCTCCTCACCCCGTGCGGCCGCTGCCGCCAGTTGCTGCACGAACACGGTGGGCCGAACCTGTTGATCGAGTCCACCACCGGCAGCCGCCCCCTGCGCGAGCTGCTGCCCGAGGCATTCGGGCCCGAGAGAATGGACGATTGAGTGAGTTTCGACGCGGTCGACGTGATCCGCACCAAGCGGGACAAGGGTGAGCTGAGTGACGGGCAGATCGACTGGGTGATCGACGCCTACACCAAGGGCGCGGTTGCCGACGAGCAGATGTCGTCGCTGGCGATGGCCATTCTCCTGAACGGGATGAACCGTCGCGAGATCGCCCGCTGGACCGCCGCGATGATCGCCTCCGGTGAGCGGATGGACTTCGCCAAGCTCTCCCGGCCGACCGCGGACAAGCACTCGACCGGCGGGGTCGGCGACAAGATCACCCTCCCGCTCGCCCCGCTGGTGGCGGCCTGTGGCGTCGCCGTACCGCAGCTGTCCGGCCGCGGCCTCGGCCACACCGGCGGCACGCTCGACAAGCTCGAGTCGATCCCCGGCTGGCGGGCGGCGCTGTCGAACGACGAGATGATGCGGCAGCTCGAGGACGTCGGCGCGGTGATCTGCGCGGCCGGCGACGGTCTGGCGCCGGCCGACAAGAAGCTCTACGCGCTGCGGGACGTGACCGGCACGGTCGAGGCGATCCCGCTGATCGCCAGCTCGATCATGAGCAAGAAGATTGCCGAGGGCACCGGTGCGCTGGTGCTGGACGTGAAGGTCGGCACCGGCGCGTTCATGAAGGATCTCGCCGACGCGCGTGAGCTGGCCGAGACGATGGTTGCGCTGGGCACTGATGCCGGCGTGAAGACCGTTGCCCTGCTCACCGAAATGTCGGTACCGCTCGGCCTGACCGCCGGAAACGCCTTGGAGGTCAGGGAATCCGTCGAGGTGCTGGCCGGTGGCGGCCCGGCCGACGTGGTCGAACTGACCGTTGCCCTTGCCACCGAGATGCTCGCAGCCGCGGGCGTCACCGACGTCGACCCGGCTGAGAAACTGCGCGACGGTACTGCGATGGACGCCTGGCGCCGGATGATCTCGGCCCAGGGTGGCGACCCAGACGCCGAGCTCCCGGTGGCGCCGGAGCAGCACGTCGTCAAGGCCTCTGCCACCGGCGTGCTGTCGACCCTGGACGCCTTGGCGGTCGGTGTCGCCGCCTGGCGCCTCGGCGCCGGCCGCGCCCGCAAGGAAGACCCCGTCTCCCCGGTCGCCGGAGTAGAACTCCACGCCAAACCAGGCGACCAGGTCACCGAAGGCCAGCCCTTGCTGACCCTCCACGCCGACGACGCGACCCGCTTCGACCGCGCCCTGGAGTCCCTCACCGACGCGATCGAGATCTCCGACTCCTACACCCCGACACCCTTGGTAATCGACCGCATCACCGCTTGACCGGTGAAATGCAGGACCATGGCGGGCAGCCCGAGCGCGCGGCTGGGTGGAGTGCCCCCGCGCACCGGCCGTGGGTAGCGCTTGCGTGACCGTCAGCCGGAGTTGGTGGTGAGGCGGGCTTGTTGCAGGCGGATCATCGTGGTGGCGAGCTTGACGTCGGGTGCTGGTGGTTTGTCGATGGTGCCGGTCTGGCTGACTGTCACCTCGGCGACCATCGCGCCGACCGTGATGCTCGCCTCGGCGACGGCCTCGAACTTCCCGGTCACCCCGTCGACCTCGGTCCGGGCATCGGTCAACGCCCCAGGCAGACCCGGTACGGCGAACGGCGAACCGTGCTCGTCCTGACTCCAGAACCCCTTCTGCAGGTCCTGCGCCCTGGCCTTGGACGTGGTCTTGAACAGTTGGACGGTGACCCGCTTGCGCCGATCCGGGCTGAGCCGGAACGTCCGGTACCCGTCCTTGCACCCCGCGTTCAGCAGCAGGGCAAGATCCTTGGCGGGCGAGGCGGACAGCACGTCGACGAAGGCCTGTCGGGTGAACGGCCCGTTCAACTGCGTCGGGTCGTCAGGCGATCCCTTCAGGAACCCGCTGGGCGCAACGGCCAACCCAGCCAGCGCATTGGCCGCGGCCGGGGTGGGCGCCGCCGCTTCCGCCGTTGGAGGCACGGCGGCTCCGACCGGCGTGGTGAGGGCGTCGCTCCCGCAGCCGGTCAGTGCTGCCAGCCCGGCGAACAGCACAGCGGCAACACCGGGCGCGGCTCGCCTCACGATTCCTCCGCAGTTCAGGGGACTACCGGGCAGAGCCCACCAGATGGAGGTGAACGCCAAGCAAAGGGCGCTTGTACACAGAGGAGTTCCCTCTGCGCGGGTGGGCAGGTGGGCCCGCGCAGAGGGAACGAACGGTCAGTAGCGGGTGCTGATGGTCACGCCGCTACAGGCCGTCGCGCCGTACAGGCTGATGTAGTGGTAGCCCGCCGACGGACTGGTGACGGTGACCGATTCGGAGTTGCCGGTGGCGGTCGACCGTTGGGTGTGGGCGGTGGTGGTCGCCCAGGTGGCCTTGTTGTAGTAGAGATCGCAGTTGCCGGTGCCGCCGCTGCTGGTGATCCGCAGCTGAGCTGTTCCTGCCGGCAGGTTGATGTACAGGTAGTCGTAGTTGCCGGTGGTTGTGCCCCGGTTGCTGCGTTGGCAGTTCTTGCCCAGCACACGGGTGTCGCTCGCGGGGCACTCGGGCAAGCTTGTGCCGCCACCACTTCCACAGTTCCCGGCTGCGCACGCGGACAGCCAGCTGTACCAGTCGGCGTCGTACCGGCTGCCGATCGTGGACCGGAGGTAGCTGGCGGCGGCGTTCCAGCTGCCTGACCTGTAGTAGTTCAGGACGGTGGTTACGTCGCTGCGGTGCGACTGCAGCATGTAGCGCACCGCCAGGTAGCCCCAGCGGTAGACCCGAGTGGTGTCATGGCTGTAGGTGGTGCCGAACAGGGTGCTGAGGGCGTAGGTCCTGCGGCCGGCCTCGGTGATCGCGGCCGTGTAGGTCTCGTTGCGGTAGGAGTACGAGACGTACTCCGCGAAGCCCTCGATCCACCAGATCGTCGGGGTGGTGACGTTCGAGTCGAAGTCGCCGTGCATGTTGAAGCGACCGTCGAGGTAGTGCGTGTATTCGTGGTTGAGGTTCCAGACCGCGAAGGTCGGGCGCAGCCACTCCGCCTCGTAGGCAATGAATCTGGCCTGGTTACCCGCTGCCGCCGGGTTGCCCTCCAGGTACATGCCGCCGTTGTTGGTGTCGATGCCCCACATCGCCCCGGCGTAGGTCTGGTAGTCGGTGCTGGAGTTGTAGACCACCACCTCGAGGCTGGTGTTGCGGTCGTTGGCGACGGGTCCGGGGTCAGCGACGATGCTGTGGAAGTACCCGTCCTGGTTGGCCAGGCTGCTGCAACTCGACGACAGCTGGGCAGCGGTCATCTCCTGGGCGCGGATGCGCAAGGTGGTGCTGCAGGTGTGGTTGATCGGCAGCACTTCGGCGGCCAGCCTCGCTTGCAGGTTGCACGTGTCGTAGTACGCGCAGTTGGCCTTGTCGTGGAAGTCCACCAGTTCGGCGATGCCGACCCACAGCGGTGCGGTCGGGCCTTGGATCGAGGTCTGCCCGAGCAGGCTCTTCGCGAGGGGGCGCACCTTGGCCAGCAGGGCGGAGTACTGGAGGAAGCGGGTGAGTTCCCGGCCGGCGTTGGAGGTCAGGTAGCTCTGCTCGCCGGACAGCAGGTCCTTGTGGCTGGACGCGAAGCTGTACAGGGCGTCGATCACGCTGGGCTCGGACTGTACTGCCGTCACGAACTCCGGCACCTGATGGCCGCGGAACAACACGGTGTAGACGTTGTTGACCGCGTTCACCATCCACCACGAGGTGTTGTACGAGTTGTTGTAGTTGGCAAGCATCCGCTTGACGACCGACAGGTACCGGGCGTTCTGCGCCGAGCTGTCGATCAGCGTGATCGCCTCGGAGAGGGTCTCGCCGTTGGCGTCGGTGACGTCGAAGGCGTGCGAGTTGCCGAAGAAGCTGTCCAGGCCTGCTTGGATCGCCGTACGGAGGGTGGGACCGTAGGTGCCGACGGTGGACGGGTTGTACCACTGCACGTAGTACCCGGCTCGTAGGTAGAGCGTGAGTTGCGCAGTACCGGTCGAGTTGTTTCCCGGGTACGCCGTGCCGTTGTCGCGCAGGCCGTAGGCGACGCTGGCCATCTGGGCCTCGCGGAACGCGGAGTACGCGTCGGTGCCCGTGAGGGTGAACAGGGTGTTCACGCAGTCGGTTGTCGACGCCTTGATCTGGTTGACCAGAGCCGCGCCGGTGCGGCTGGTGAAGTCTGCGGTGTTGCAGGCCGCTGCTGTGGTCTTACGGTTCTGCATGGAGGGGCGCGGCTTGGCGGTTGCCTTGGCGGGTTGGTCGTAGTCGCGGCGCAGCTCCTGCTTCGAGGCAGGAAGGGGCGGGCGCTGGCTGACGGGCAAGCGGGCATCGGTGACGTGCGCCGGCTCGTCGCCTGCAGGTGCCAGCCATTCGACGCCGGTGCGGCCGCTGGGGCTGTTGGGAGCGGATTTGTGAGCGGTCGGCGCGTCTGTGGTCGCTTGTGCTGGAGTGGCACTGAGGCCTAGGCCGATCACGGCGATGGTGGCTGTCAGGGCGGCTGCCGAGGCCGGTCGCCTGAACAGCGGTAATCGTGGGGATCTCATGGTTTGTCCTCCGGGGGCGGGGCACGCGGGCTGCGTGGCTACGGCGGGGAGAGTGCTGATCCGCAACGTTTCGGAGCGTGCCACGCTGAGCAGTTCCCCGGTCATCCCAACGGCGATAGCCTCGCGTTATGGACCCGGAGATCCGCCATCTGCGGGCGATTTGCGCGATCGCCGACGCGGGCAGCGTGACCAAGGCGGCCGCCCGGCTCGGGATCTCCCAACCAGCCTTGACCGGCCTGCTGCAACGCTTCGAACGTTCGCTCGGTGGCCAGTTGTTCGAGCGCGCCCGGACGGGCGTCCGGCCCACCCCACTCGGCGAGCGGGCACTGCAACGCGCCCGGTTGGTGCTGGCCGACATCGACTCCTTCGCCGGCGATCTCACGCTGGCCGCCGGTGCGGGGCCGACCGAACTGCACCTGGGTACGGCGCACATGGAGTGCGTCGGGACCATGGTGGAACGCGTCCAGGCAGCGTTGTCGCCGGTGGAGCTCACCGTCCAGGTCGATGCCTCTGCCATCAGCCTCGCCCAGTCACTGGCGCATCATCGATCCGACTTCGCGGTGATCGGTATGAGCGACGACAGCGACGTCCCGCTGGCGCCCGACCTCGGCCAGCGCACAATCCTGCCCAGGTTGCCGTTCTTCATCGCACTGACGTCGAGCCACCCGCTGGCCGACTGCGAGGAGATCAACCTCGCCGACCTCGCCGACGAAGCCTGGATCAGCCCGCCAGGTGCCGACGACGGCTCTTTGGCTTCCCTCCGTGCCGCGTGCCGTCGGGCGGGTTTCAGCCCGAGAATCCGGTACGAAGCACCCAGCGGCGGCGGCCGTCAACTCATCCAGACCGGCCGCGCCGTCCAACTGGTCGAACCGACTTCCGCCGGCGCGAGCGGAATGGCGATCCGCCGCCTGACCGGCGATCCTCTCCGCGGCCGCCTGATCCTCGCCTGGCGCCGCAGCCGAATCGCCGACGACCAGATCGAGGCGACGTATCTCGCCATCGCCAGTGCCTACACGGAGTACGCCGTCCGCAGCCCGACGTACGGCCCTTGGTGGGCGGCCCATCCGGAAGTCCACCCACGAACCAGCTGACCTGGGCTGCGCCAGCCGCCTGGAGCGGGGGCGGGTGGGGCGCGAGCTGGCTGCGGCTGGAAGTTGACGGTGGGGGACCGATCACGGCTACCGTCAGTGGGGTGCAGGGGAAGTCGGAGGGCGCTGGGGGCGTTGCCGCGTTGATCGTCCCCGGCTCACGCGCTGCGCCCGGTCTCGGCCGGCGCACACCGCGCGACTGGGTTGTGGACGTCGTCTGCGTGCTGCTCGGTTTCGCTTCCGGCCTGATCGGACTTGGTGAAGGAACTACGTCCGCGAGGTTCGGCGAACCACCGTCCTGGCTGCTGCTCTCGTGCTGTGCGGCGGGAGCGCTTGCTTTGCTGCTGCGGCGCCGCTGGCCGGTTGGACTGACCGCGACGTTGATCGTGGCGTCGACTGCGATACCGACCGTCGGTGGCGTCGCCGGGCTGGCGCTGTTCAGCGTCGCGGTGCATCGGCGCCCCGCGGTCAGTCTTGCCCTCGGCGCCGTCTCGATGCTCTCGTGCATGGTCCAGTTCTGGCTCTACCCGGTGGGGCCGGGAGCAACCAGCTACCTACTCGCGGTCGCGATCACTGCCCTGGCCTGTGCCGCCCTGGAGGGGTGGGGCATCGTCGTGCGAACCCGGCGGCAGTTGATGGTCTCCTTGACCGAACGCGCAGTCCGGGCCGAACAAGAGCAGGCCCTGCGGGTCGAACAAGGTCAGCGGCAGGAGCGTGAGCGGATCGCGCGGGAGATGCATGACGCGCTTGGTCATCGGTTGTCGCTGCTCAGCGTCCACGCCGGTGCTCTGGAGTTCCGTCCCGAGATGCCGGCTGACGAGCTGTCCCGCGCTGCCGGCGTGATCCGGTCGGCCGCCCGCGACTGTGTCGACGACCTCCGGGAGATCGTCGGCGTACTGCGGTCCCAGCACACCGTCGGCGGCCCACGGCGCGGTATCGGGGAACTGGACAAGCTGCTCGCCGAGTCGCGGCTGGCCGGCATGGTGATCGACGTTTCCGTGGGGGTCGAGCTGTCCGTAGTACCGGACACAATCGGGCGTCACGGGTATCGCATCATTCAGGAGGGACTCACCAACGCCCGCAAACACGCTGCTGGTCAGGAGGTCCGGCTGGTCCTGGCAGGTGGTCCGGGTGCTGGGCTCACGATCGAGCTGACCAACCGGCTTGTGCCTGGGGAGGCTGGTCCGGGTTCCCGCGTGGGTCTGATCGGTCTTGCGGAGCGCGCTTCGCTGGCGGGAGGCCGGATCGAGTATGGGCCGACGGGCGCGGGCCGGTACCGGTTGGCGGCATGGTTGCCGTGGCCGGAGGGCGCCCTACGATGACGCGCATGAGCGATCGGGTCCGGCTTCTGTTGGTCGACGACGACCCCTTGGTCCGGGCCGGACTGACGAGCATGCTGACCGGGGCGCCGGAGCTCGCGGTGATCGGTGCCGCCGGCAACGGTCGCGAGGCCGTTGACCTGGTTCGCGATCTGCGACCTGACGTGGTGCTGATGGACATCGGGATGCCGGTGATGGATGGCGTGGCCGCCACCGCGGCGATTCGTCGCCGACCGGCACCGCCGGAGGTGGTGATGCTCACGACGTTCGGGTCCGACCAGCATCTATTGGATGCGCTGCGCGCTGGTGCGTCCGGCTATCTGCTCAAGGACGCTGCACCGGTTGAGATCGTGACGGCGGTGGTGAAGGCCGCGTCCGGGGAGTCGGTGCTGTCGCCGCAGTCGACTCGTCAGCTGATGGGCCTGGTGGGCGGCGAGCCGGACCTCCGCCGAGCGGCGGCTTTGACGGCGCTCGGACGACTGACCGATCGTGAACGAGACGTAGTACTGGCTGTCGCCGGCGGACAGAGCAACGCCGAGGCTGCGGCAGCGCTCCAGCTCGGTGTTGCGACGGTGAAGACCCACCTGGCAAACGCTCTGGCCAAGCTCCAACTCAGCAACCGGGTCCAGCTGGCCCTGCTGGCCCACGACGCGGATCTCGTCTGACTTTGGGTGGAACCGGGCCTCGTCCGATCGGCTCCACACCTGATCCCTTCGGTTGATCTGGGCCGGGTTCCTTCAGGTGAAGGCTGGGATCATGGAGACGATTTCAACCGGGAAGTATCGGGGCAGCACTACAGCCGAGCTGTCGTCGTTGAGTGCGATGGACAAGGTCAATTCACCGAGCTGTACGGTCGTTTCCTGGGCGGCGGCGTGAAGAAGTGGGGCGCGCCGATCGTGCTCGACCTCGCGCCCGACCCGTCCTTGGACCTGCTGGTGAATCACCAGTGGTTCAGCGAGCGCACCGACAATGTCGAGTGGACCGAGCGACTGAACGGGTGGCTCGACGCGGCGCGGGGTGTCCGGTGAGCGGCCGGGCTTGCGTCCGGCTGATGCTGGTCGCGGTTGTGGCGGCCTTGACGGTGCTCGCGTTGGTTCCGTTGCGTCATTCGGATGCTCGGCCATCACGGGAGCATCCGGTTGTTCGTACGGACCGAGGGTTGGTGCGCGGCGTCACCGAGCAGGGGTACCGGGTGTTCCGCGGCGTACCTTTCGCGCAGCCGCCGACCGGTGAGCTGCGGTGGCGGGATCCTCGGCCGGCCCGCGCGTGGACGGGAATCCGTGAGGCGACGAAGCCAGGACCGGCGTGCGCGCAGACCGATGCCGTTGGTGAGTACTTGCCGGGCTCATCGGAGGACTGTCTCTATCTCAACGTGACGACACCGGCTGCGGAAGGACGGCGGCGACCGGTGCTGGTATGGCTGCACGGCGGAGCGTGGGCCTCCGGGACCGGTAGCGAGTACGACGGGCGGTGGCTCGCTGGGACGGGCGATGCGGTGGTTGTCACGGTCAACTACCGGCTGGGGATCTTCGGGTTCCTGGGCCACCCGGGGCTTCCTGGTTCAGGAACGTATGCGCTGGCCGATCAGCAGGCAGCTCTGAGGTGGGTCGGAGCCAATGCGCGAGCGTTCGGAGGCGATCCCGGCAACGTCACCTTGATCGGCCAATCAGCCGGTGGTGCTTCGGTGTGTGCGCACCTGACATCTCCGACCGCGGCCGGACTGTTTCACCGTGCAGTCATCCACAGCGGTTCCTGTCTGCAGAACTGGCCGCGTGACACGATGGTTCCCGGTACGGACGCGATCAGTTACTGGGCCTCTCGTGAGGACCTCCAAGCGCGTGGCCGGGCCGCTGCGAAGGCGGTCGGCTGTGGGACCGGCGACCAGTTGCGCTGCCTCCGGGCGGCTCCGGCCCGCAAGCTCATGGAACTCAACGGCCGGTTCGGCCAAGCCGCGTTTCACACCCGTCTCCTGCCGGTGGATCCCCGGAAAGCGTTGAGGTTGGGCCTCTATCACCGCATCCCGGTGCTGCAAGGCAACACCCGCGACGAGCACCGGTACTTCGGTCCGCTGTTCGAGTCGGACGGTGCAATGGACGTTGCCGGCTATCGCTCCAGATTGCGACGCTCCTTCGGTGCCGAGGCGGCAGCGCGGATCGAGGCCGTCTACCCCGCCGACCGGTACCCCTCGGTTCTCGCGGCTTGGACCGCGGTGGTCACCGATCGCAGTTGGGTCTGCCCAACGCTCGCCGCGAACCGGCTGATCATGCGCCTCTCACCGCTGTACAGCTTCGACTTCGCCGACCGCACGGCGCCCCGGTTCGCCGACCTGTTTCCACCCGGGTACGACGCTGGCGCGTTTCATGGCGCCGACATGCCGTACCTGTTCGACTTCGGTGCTCACGCCCGTCTCGATCCCCGGCAACGGCAGTTGTCAAAGACGATGCTGCGCTACTGGTCGAACTTCGCCAGAACCGGAGATCCGAACGGACCCGGGCTCCCACACTGGCCGCAGTACCGCGAGGGTCGCACGACCTTGTCACTGCGATTGGAGCAGCAGGCCCGGGTGGATCTCACCGGCCAGCACCATTGCGGGTTCTGGACTGCAATGATCAGGCGATAGCGGCGAGGAGGCTGGCGATGCGACGGCGGGCGGCCTTGGGGTGAAGGGGTTCACAGCCGGCGTCGACACAGCGCTTCACCACTCGTGGGTCGTCTTTCAACAGCAGGAGCCCTCGCCGAAGCAAAGTCAACGGCGGCTTCCGGTGCTCCCGGAGGTCGCGCTGGAACCGTCGTACGAACGTGACAATCCGATGGTGCCGAACACAGATCGCCGCAGCCAGCAACCCACGCTCCCGCAATGCTCCGACGATCTGATCAGCAAAGATGCCCTCAGCAACCACCAACGGCGACCCGCCCGTCTCCACAGGCCGATGCCCAACAGTCCCATCCGCCGCGATGTCGTAGATCGGCATATCCGCAGTACCGGTAGCGCACAGAACCTCCAGCGCAGCCACCGCCCGCTCCCCGTCCCAGGACCCCGGGTCGTCCCAATCCACAATCCCCAACGGCGACCGCGGCATCGCCGCGTCATCCCCATCCCGATAGAAGTCGTCAAGCCGCACCACCGGCAACCCCACAACCTCCGCCAACCGAGACTTCCCAGCCCCCGAAGGCCCCGCCAACAAAACCACCCGACCACTCACCGCCAGATTCTCGCACCGCCCCGCCTCACCCCACGCATCGATCCGCACGAGCAGCAATATTCTGCCGATATCGGCAGAATATTGCCGATATCGGCAGTAGACTGATGACATGGACATGTCCAATCCGACCAGCACGGTGATCCAGACCGTGGATGGTCCCGTGCTTGAGGTGCTGGCGCGGACTACCGCTCCGCTGACCGGCCGGAAGATCCACCAGCTCGCGGCGGCCGGCAGTGAGACCGGCACGCGGAACGTCCTGAGGCGACTGGCACGTACCGGCCTGGTCGAGGCGACGGAGGTCGGCCCTGCGGTCCAGTACAAGCTGAACCGCGATCACCTCGCCGCGAATGCCGTGATCGAGCTGACCTCACTGCGGCAGCGGCTCTTCGACGGTATCCGCGACGAGATCCGGAGTTGGCCGATCCAGCCGCTCCACGCGAGCGTGTTCGGCTCTGCCGCCCGCGGAGATGGTGGCGTGAGCAGCGATGTCGACCTCCTGATCGTGCACGAATTCAGCGCCGTGGAGGGTCCGACGCAAACTTGGATCGACCAGATCACCGAACTGGCCGACCGGGTCTTTCGCTGGAGCGGTAACCACCTCCAGGCCTACGAACTCAGCTCGGTCGGTTTCCTTCAGCACGTCCAGGCAGGTGAACCGATTGTGAAGGACTGGAGGCGCGACGCCATCACCGTCGCCGGGCCGGAGTTCCGGACCTTCATGAACACCCACGTCCACGAGGAAAACGCACGATGACGCCACCGGTCGGCCGTACGCAGGAGTGCAATCGCGCACAGGCCATCGTCCGACTCAACCAGGCGCGGGCGTTCTTGGAGGTCGCCGAACTCGTGGGCGCCGAAGAAGACGAGCTGGCAAACGACAACGTTGCTGCCGCCCTAGCCGTTCTCGCCGGCATTGCCGCCGCGGACGCGGCTTGCTGCGCCACACTGGGCCGCCGGGCACGCGGTCAGGACCATCGGCAGGCGATCGGCCTGGTCGAGCAGGCCTGCGGCGATGGCAAGGCCCTCGCAAAGGCACTCGGCCGTCTGCTCGACATCAAGGACGGCGCGCACTACGGCATGGTGTACGTCGGACGGCAACAGGCCAAGAGCGCGCTGCGTAACGCGAGCACGCTGATCGACGGAGCTGCTCGACTGCTCACCTAGCAGCAACTTTCCGCGCAGGCGACTGCGGGTCGGCCGCGCTCAGAGGCTTCGCCCTGCCCGCGGTAGGAAGCGAGCCGCACGTGGGCACCCGCGCGACGGAGGAGCGGTAGTTGTGAGAAGGGTGGGTGGGAGTGGGCTTGCCCCCGGGTGGTGGACACCGGGTTATGCGGCTTTGGCCGCGTGGTGGTGTGTGAGTTCGTACTGTATTGGGCTGGTCATGCCGAGGGCTGAGTGGCGTCGGCGGCGGTTGTAGATGTTGGCGATCCAGTG
>NZ_JBFAAA010000007.1:0-342548 GCF_040639475.1 Kribbella sp. NPDC023855 | reverse complement strand
GCCTCCCCCGGCCAGGGCGGCGGGCAGCGTTGGCGTCAGTATCAGCGCGGGCTCGATGGGGTATATGGAGTCAACTCCTGGGCGGTTGCCGAAGCCGGCATCCCTGGTGTGCTCGGTTACGAAGCCGGTGTGAGAGCTGGTTGGAACAGCAAGACCGGGTCGAGCTCCGGGTTTACGGAAGCAACACATGCCATGTTCGGTAGTGCCATGGTTGGCGGATCCGTCACCGGTGAGTGGGTTGGAGTGGCATACGCTCCTCCCGGCCCATGGCGTTTCAGAATAGGTCTGCGATGACGGCTGAACTGGCCGCGCCGCTGTAAAAGCACGCCTTGGAGTGGGCCTGACCACAAGATGGCAGGCCCACTCTCCGGCCCACCCCTGCCCCGTTGAACCCACTGGGTTCCGTGAGCGGCCAGTCAATGAGTGCCTACAGGTAATCCCCGGTGCCCAGAAGGAGCTGTGAGCAAATGGATTGGCGTGCGCAGTGTGCGTGCCTAGGCGAGAATCCCGAGCTGTTCTTTCCGATTGGCAGCAGTGACCTCGCCTACGAGCAGATCGAAGAAGCGAAGGAGATCTGCGGTCGCTGCACGGTGACCGAGCGCTGCCTGGCCTGGGCCTTGGAGATTGGTCAGGTTCATGGGGTCTGGGGCGGAACCAGCGAGATGGAGCGACTGGTCCTCCGCACCCGCAGGGCTGCCAGACAAAACTCCTGATCATCTCGCGCGTTGCGATCCGATGGCGTCATCCTCAGCGTACTGAGCTTCAGACGTGCAAGGCTGAGAGGAGCCGGTGATGAGTCTGGTCGGCAAGGTGGCCCTGGTCACTGGAGGAAGCCGTGGCATCGGACGAGGGATCGCGATGCGGCTTGCGCGTGAGGGTGCGCGCGTGGCGGTTCACTACGGCCACGACGAACTGGCGGCAGAGGAGACGGTCACTGCGATCGAAGCCTTGGGCGGATCCGCGTTCACCGTGAGGGCACAACTCGGTGTGCCGGGCGACGCGGAGGCACTATGGCAGGCGTACGACGCCGAGGCCTCAGTAGTCGACATCATCGTCAACAACGCCGGTACTGCGGTGATGGGTCCGTTTGCTGCCCTGGACGTCGAAACATTCGACCAGCTCGTCGCCATCAACGCTCGCGCGCCGTTCTTCATTATCCAGCTGGGCCTGGGCAGGTTGCGCGACGATGGCCGGATCATCAACATTTCCTCTGCTGTCACGAGGGTTTCGTCGCCAGACGCGGTTGCCTACGGGATGACAAAGAGCGCCCTGAACACCATGACACTGGCGTTGAGCACAGTGCTCGCACCGCGCGGAATCACCGTGAATACCGTCGCTCCGGGGCTCGTCGAAACCTCCATGACCGAACCAATGCTCGCCGACCCGGCAACGGCACGCGTGCTCGCTTCGCTCTCCGTCTTCGGGCGGATCGGGCAGCCGGCCGACATCGCCGACGTGGTTGGCTTCCTGTGCTCCGAGGACTCTCGGTGGATCACCGGCCAGTGCATCGACGTCAGCGGTGGCACACAGCTTTGACACGGCCTCCTTCACCGAGACCACCATTGCAGGGATCGCGGGGGTGCCGGAGCTGCGGATCTCGGCCGAACAACCCTCCGTGGTGAAGGATTGGGGCGTCAGTGCCAGTGGATCTCGAGTTCCGCGTGATGGGGCATCTGTTGGCCCTGTGCCAGACCGCGCGCGCAAAGCTGTCGGTACGCCGGGCGGCCGGTCGACAGTCGTCCCGCCCTGGTACCTTTCAGCGGCCATTCACTGTCGCAGCTGCCGCCGGATTGGTGGCGCGGGCGGCACCATTGGCCTCGCTGCGCTCGACTGGTCGGAAAGCCACACGATGGCGTTGGACGCTACAGCCCTAGCCGAAGGCGCTTGGGCCGAGGCTGAGCTGCGCGAAACACCCGCCGGCCGCGAGTCACACCTACCATAAAGGGGTAGTCACCCGCACCGCCTGGAGGTTTCTACCAGGGATGGATGAGGGGCGAGCGAAGTTCCGTTGCTATCGGCACCTTTCTTCTCCCCGACGTCACAGCGGACATCGTCTTGTGGTTGGCAGTCGATCTCAGGGTTCCGGCTGAGCCGAGTTCGTTGCCGCTGGCGATGAATGTTCGAGGTCCGCCGACAGTTCATCGGCGGGGCGAGTCGGCTGGGTGGACGACGTCGACGGCGACACGGCTGCCGATGACGAGGTGGTGGCGGAGGCCGCGGACGTCGGTCCACGACGGCCGGATCATGCCGTTGATCGCGGCACGCCACG
The DNA here is from genome assembly GCF_040639475.1 of Kribbella sp. NPDC023855. Classification (NCBI taxonomy): domain Bacteria; kingdom Bacillati; phylum Actinomycetota; class Actinomycetes; order Propionibacteriales; family Kribbellaceae; genus Kribbella; species Kribbella sp. NPDC023855. Next base: position 340,279 of record NZ_JBFAAA010000007.1, on the reverse strand, counting down.
TGCTTGCCTCGCGATATGCCCCGATGACCTCGACGGAGACCAGGCCCGAGCGGAACACCACGCGGTACCGCATCGCCGCAAGCGATGGATTCCTGGCAATCAGATCGTGCACCCAGGTCAAGTTGGTGTTCCCGTCGTCTGCATCCATGCTCTCCGCCGTTCTCCAGCGAGGGTTCATCACCATGCAGTACGCAGGACGGAACCTTGACGGATGCCGACAAAGAGCCGGCGGGGTCCGACGGCGCGCTGCAGCAGTCTCCGCTCGACATGAGGGATTTCCCTCATGCGCGGTCGATGGTTGTCGGCCACCATTTGCCGTCGCGCCACTTCGGTGCATCGTAGTGAGGAGGAGAGGATGAACCATGCCACCGTGCCAACTCTGGCCGAGTTCGTGGATGACATCAGTGGTATTTACCAAGCGATGAAGGGCGGCAGCCGCTGCCTGGTCGCGGACACGCTGCTAGCTGATCTCGAGCTGGACTCTTTGGAGCGCGTAGAGATGCTGGTCATCGTCGAAGAGCTGTACGGCACGCTATTGGCCGGCGATCGCGAGCTGCTCGAAGTCAAGTGTGTCGCCGATCTGTACGCACTGGTCACCCGCCTCGCTTCGCCACGCGCGCGGTGAGGCCAGCTCTCTCGCCCGCTCAGCCCACTGCCACGCGCCGTCAGGCGCAGAACCGATCGATGTACCGGTGCGTAATGACAGGCGAGGGAAGTTCTTCCCTTGGACGAGAGTGAGTCAGTTAATCCCGCTCGATCCGTTAACTTTCAGTCCACGGTGATGGAGTATGAACATGAAGAAAGTTTCCGCAATTCGTCGTGCTGTCGGCACACTTCTCGTCGCCAGCAGCGTTGTGGGTGGTTTGTCGATGGCGTCAGCGCTCCCCAGCAGTGCCGCCGCGGCCGCCACCCCGGTGGAAATCAAGTCGACCAATTCTCAGTTCGGCCTGATCGCCAGCGTGAGCAAGAACGCCAGCAATGTCAGGGTCACGCTGGCCACTGACAACAACGGCCAGCTTCAGCGGTGGCGGCAGGTTGGTAGCGACGCGAGTGCCGGCTTCCTCTTGGAGGCCAGCGTTTTCACCACCATCGGCCAGTGCCTCGATGTCGAGAACGACTCCACGTCGACCGGCGCCAAGATCGTAATTCGCGCCTGCGACGGGACGCTCAGCCAGAAGTGGCGGTACACCGGTACCCGCTTGGAGAACCTGTACAGCCACAAGTACATCCAGAAGCCCTCGGATCAGGAATTCGGCGCCATTCTGACCCAGAGCACGACGGGCGACCTCGCCTTCAAGAAGGTCCTGTGAGGCGAAGCTCAGGTTGCTGAGCGAAGGCAACTTGTTCGATCAGCCGAACGTTCGTCGCCGGGTGCAGACCAGGTCGAGGCGGCAGTGTCAGGCGGTGGTCTTCGTGAGGACCTTGCCGACTGCCGCGTCGACCTGGTCGTGTGGATGAGTCAGCCATCGATCCGGGCGAGGGTTAGCTGGCCGGCTCTGGCGGGGTCTCGTCAGAGCAACTACTGCGGTAGAGAGGGCGGAAGTCGCTGTCGACAAGATCGTCAACGGGAATGGGGAAGCCGCAGCGGGCGCACGACCGGTACGGGAGATCATGCGGGAGCCCGGCGCTCTCCAAGGCGGTACGGAACCGGACGCGGCGTTGGTTCTTGGTGGCATTCGCCGATACCCGACAGCCATCGCGAACTGAACCTGGCGCTGTGCACGTACTGCAGACGAACATGAAGCCGCTGATGACAAGGGGGAGTTCAGTGACCACTGCCCGAACAGTGTTGGCCGCCGTCCTCACCGCAGCGATTGGACTTGGACTGACAGCCTGCGATGGGAGCGGCAGTGACGGTACTGGTGCCTCACGGACGGATCGCCCGACAGTCTCGGATCACGCCACGCGGCAAGAACCGCCCGAGACGGTACCGCCCTTGAAAGCAGCACCCGCTCGGCTCGCTTTGCGGCGTCAGGCCTTCATCCCGGTGAAGACATCGATAGTGAACATTCCGGGTGGGTCGTTCGAGATCCTCACTGCGAACGGCAAGGCGGTCTATCGATTCGAGCGAGACGCGAACGAGCCGTCCAGGGTCAACTGCGTCGACGACTGCCCCATCACCTGGCCGCCGGTGGTTGTGGACGACGCCAAGGTGACCCTGACCGCGGGGATCGACGCGAAGCTTGTCGGCACTGTCCAGCGAGCGGACGGCCATCGACAGCTCACCTACAGCGGCTGGCCTCTCTATTGGTTCATCGAGGACGCCACGAAGGGGGACGCCAGAGGCGAGGGATTCGGCGACAGTTGGTCCGCAATCGGACGAAGCGGCGACGCCGTCTTTGCCAAGCCTCGACTCAGGTGAACTCACCATGCTGAAGACTCAATCGCGCGCGCTGTGCGCCCTCCTCTCTGCTGGATGGCTCGTCCTTGCGGCGTCGCCGGCGGAGGCGGCCACGGACAGTCAAATTGTCTCCGTGTCCTCGCCGCCGGCGAAGTGGTTCGGCCAAGGGGAGAACCGGGCGGTCGGCGCCGGCTCGACGACATCACTGGAGGGTGGCAACTGGACCTTCATCGAGTCGTCCACCTTCCCAGGCACGTACGTCGTCCGCCAGCGCGATCCGCTGGGCGGCGACATGCATCTCTACCTGGACCTGTCGGGGAATTCTGTTGCCGACGGGATCGCGCTGGTCACCACTCTGTTCGACGGATCGCCGTCTCAGCACTGGATCCTCGAGAAGGACCTCGAGCTCGGCACTCGCTACCGACTGAAGAACAGATTCAGCAGGAAGTACGTCACCATCAGCGCCGCCAAGGGCAGTTCGCCCCTCCTCCTGGAGTCGTTCCGCATCGGCAACGATCAGTTGTTCGAGGCAGCACCCAACCTGTGATCCGGATCCGCCTGAATCGGCGTACTGCTTGAAGTACCTCAGACATCGCGGATCCTGACCAGGGCCAACCCAGATCCAGCGGGCGTACCGGTTACCCCTGCACCTGCGCCCGCCCGCTGCACCAAGCGATACGGTGCCGTAGTGATGGACAGCTATGAGCCAGGCGAGGCCGTCCCGCAGAGCGGCGAGACATGCTCACCTGAAGCTGAGCTGAGCCGCCGCCTCCGGCGATTCGCCGAGTTGCGGGGATGGGAGCGCGCCTCGACACCGGCTGCGTTGATCCTCAATCTCGTCAGCGAAGTGGGTGAGGTGGCCCAGCACTTTCGGTGGCTGTCGCCGACGCAAGCAGCGGTGATCATGGAAGACCAGTGCTCGGCACGGCAGATAGGCGAGGAGTTGGGTGATGGAAGCACGTCATCCGCTTGGTTCTGGCCCGCGCGAGTTTTCCTGAGTTGAGCCGAGCTGTCAGGTCTGTGTTGTCCTGGACGAGAGCTCCCGCCTGACAGTTGCGAGGCCGCGAGTGAGGTTGGCGTTGGTGAGGTGACCGAAGCCCAAGATGAGCGCGTTGGAATCACACCGCCCGGTGTGGAAGTAGTCCGCGGCGGACGCGGGAGGCATCAGGACCGTCAACGAGATGCTCGAGGTATGGGCGGGATGGGCCCTCGGCGTGCACTCCAAACCGCTGGTCATCCTCGACCCGAGCCGTCTCTCCGCTCCGCTCCGCATCCAAATGGAGATCCTCCACGACCATGGACTCATCCCTGCGGACGTCCTGAACCACCCACGATGGACCGAGACCGTGAGAGACGTGGTCGATCACTTGGAGACCGAGGGCTGAAACTGGGCTTGCAGCACACGGAGTCGGCGGATCGCACTATGCCGACGCAAACAAGCAAAGGACCCGGGTATAGAGACCCAGGCCCTCTGTATCGCACCGCCCTCGGCTTGGATCGAGATCCATGCTCCCTGTGCGGTGTCTCAAGGTTAGGGCGCGCGCAGTTGCCGGGACGAGAGCCACTTACGCCGCCACCGGAAGACAAACTGGCTGGCCGGTCGACCGGTGTCGGCCGGCGAAAACCGAGCACGCGGTTCGCTGCGTACCACTCATAGGAGGGTCGTCCAACTAGAAGGGAAGTTTGAAAATGTGCGCCCCAGTACTGCTCGAGCGCGGCGTCGCGCTGAACCACAACGAGGTGCTGCTCGAGCGCTGCATCGCGACGAATCACAACGAGGTACTGCTCGACCGCGACGTCACGGCGAACCGCGACGAGGTCGTGCCCGAGCGCGGTATCGCAACGAATCACAACGAGGTTCTGTTCTCGCTCTGATCCGCTACCGGCGACACTCGGGGCCACCTCGTGAGGTGGTCCCGAGCGAGTCGAACTCCTGTGCGCACGGACAGCACAGTCCACCATCAGACCCCGCGGGGTGATCGCTGTGAGTACAACCATCCTCGACATCCTCAACGACGCAGCAGATCTGCGTCGTTCCGGAAAGCCCGAACGAGCACTGCGCCGAGCGCGTCAAGCTGTACTCCTGGCACACTGCGCCGACGTCTCGCCTGCCGTCCTGGCCAACAGCCTGTTGATCGAGGGAACCCTCGTCATGGAGACGCGGAACCCCATCGAGGCTGTCTCGATCCTTCGCGCGGCGAAAAGCACCTTGGCCGCCGCCAACCCTGACGGACTGCTTCAGTCCACGTGCGTGACGCTTGGGCGGGCACTTCGGCGCGCAGGACGGTACGACGAGGCGGAGGGCGAGCTGCGATGGATCCTGGATTTGACCTCGACACACCTCGGGCGCGGCGCGAGGGAGGTGGTGCCGATCCTCAACGAACTCGGAATCACCTACAAGTACGCCGGCAAGTTCGACGAAGCGCGCCGTACCTATCGTCGGGCAATGGCGATCGTCAAGGCGAAGGTCGGTCCGGACAGCACGTACGCGGCCGACATTCTCCACAACGTCGCCGGCCTGGCGCATGCAACCGGAGATCACCGCAGGGCCGAGGCGGTCGCACGGCGAGGGCTGGCTGTTCGCTCCCAGGTGGATGACCAAAGCTCGTTGAAGACAGCAGCTGACCGTGCAGCGCTCGCAGCCATCCTGATCTCCAGAAAGGAGTACGCCGAGGCGGAATCCATCTTGTGTGAAGTCCTCGTCAGCTACGAACGCGTGTACGGGTCGGTGCATCGTGAGGTTGCCGTTGTCCTGCACAACCTCGCGGCGGTATCGGTCGCCGCGGGCGACCTCGAGACCGCCGAAAGGAACCTGGTGCGGGCGACTGAGATCAAGAGGGCGGTTCTTGGCTCCCGACATCCTGAGCTCGCCATCACGCTCCACAACCTCGGCACGGTGTTGCACTCCGTCGGCCGGACCGCTGAAGCGGAGGGCCACCTGGCTGACTGCGTTCAGATCCTGAGCGGGGTCGTCTCGCCCCAGCATCCGACACTCTCTGCCGCTCGCACCGCTCTGGACGCGATCCGGTCCGGCGTACAGAACTAAGCCTCCAAGTCGCCGAAGCCGTCTGTCCCCGCCAACGATCTGAGGAGCGGCTTCTTGCCCAAGAGCGAAGGCTTCCGTGCGATGCCCCGACCAGTACGAGTTGTGCTGGTGGGCCTGCTGATCGCGGCGTTCGGCAGTGGCAGCACCGTGCCGTACCTGTACGCCTTCATCGTGCATCTGGGACTCGACGCGCGCGCGGCCGGCATCCTTTTGACGGCCCGCGCTGTGGGAGCGGTGCTCGGGGCAGTGCTCGGCGGCGCGTGGGCGGACAGGGTTGGAGCCGGGCGTGCCGCCTTCCAAGCGGCGGTCGTGGCGTGCGGGACAACGCTCGCGTTGCTGCTCATCCGCGAACCGTGGACCGGCGCAGCTCTCTTCACACTGTACGGCGCGGTTGGCGCCATGTTGCAAACTGCCCTGGCAGCCTGGTTAGCGCAGCAGACGACGCCCACGCAGCGAACCAGCGCTTTCGGGATCCAGTACGTCATGGTCAACGTCGGTGGAGCCGGCGGAGCGCTCGTTGCCGGGATGGTACTCAAGGCCTGGCCAACCAGTGGCTACACGTTCCTCTATGTCGCGGACGCGATCTCGATTGCTCTGTTCGCCTTGGCTGTGTGGCCGAGGGGCGCCACGAGGAGTCAGCTGCCAACCAGTCCGCAGAGCGCGTCGACGGCAGAGAGGAAGGGGTATTCGGAGGTTGTCCGCGACCCGGCCGCGCGGTGGCTCTGCCTCACGGTGGCGATTGTCGTCGCCGCGGGATTCTCCCAGCTGCACGTCGGCTTGCCAGTTCTCGCGCTCGCCTCCGGTCTCTCCGCTGGCGATCTGGGCTGGGCATTCGCAGCTAACATGCTTGCAGTAGTCATCCTGCAAGCGCCGGTACGTCGCCTCACGGTGTCATGGCGACGCACCTCCAGCATGTTCTCAGGCATCGCTGTGATGATGGCGGCGTGGACGGTGCTCGCCGTTGCAACCACACTCACTGCGGTCCACCTCGTCATGGTCGCGGTCGTCTTCGCGGCCGGTGAGGTGTTGATGGCCCCCGTTATGTCGGCGCTTGTGAATGACCTAGCTCCCGACGGTCTGCGAGGGCGCTACAACGGCGCGATCACCTTGGCATGGACTGGTGGATGGCTCGGCGGTACGGCCTTCACCGGCGCGGCTGTGGCAATCAACGCTGCAGAGTTGCTAGCGCCTGTGTTCATCTCCCTGCTCGGCCTCGGCCTCGCCGTTTCTCTCCGCATGCGTCAACACCTCCCGGTCCTAGCCGACGATCCGTTTCGGACTACAGCGACGTGAGGAAGCCGCCACAGGAAACAATTGCCAGAGGCAACGGTAGGACCTCTCAGCATGGGTGGCACGCATCGATGTGATGATCGCGGCATGGCGTTGAACTACTGGGCGACCACACTCAACGCCCTTTGGCCTGCTCCGCAGCCGGCTACCCGCAATTCCCAGCTACCGATGTCAGCTGCTCGAAGCGATGATCTTGAACAGCTGGTCCGGTGCTCCCGTAAAAGTAGAGCGAACAGCAATAGGGGAGAAGTCTGGATTGCCTTGCAGACGGGTCAGGGCGTCGTTGGTCTGCGCGCTGATGATCGGTTGCGCCGTCGCCGCGCCGGCCGCGGGTACCTTCCATCGCTGAGCAAGCGAATCATCGCACGTCATGCTGTAGACCCCGGTCGACCCGGTGAGCACAGAAAGGCACTCGCCAGGGTTGCCGACGTTCTCGATGACGACGGTGGAAGTGTCACCGGCCGCCCGTGAGATCTTCCACTTCTGCCGTGTGAGCGAAGGATTGTCGAAGAGGAAGACATCCGGCGTGAAGCCGGATGAGTTGGGGGCGGCCGTCAGTACGTTCTGAGGACTGCCAGCGGCAGAAACGATCTTGTACTGCGTCTCGGCAGCGGCGCTCGAGTCCGAGGAAGCCGCACCCGCGGGCAGACACACGGCAGTCGAAACGGTCGTCAATGCAGCCAGGGACAGAAGTGTCTTGCGGACCATGAAACCTCACTAGATCTTGGGTGCCTACACCCGGGAACACGTCCGAGGCCATCCTTGCCCTGGTCAGGCTCGACCGCATGAGGGAAATCCCTCGATCTCAGTTGGCCGATACTCCTCTGTTCCACTGGCCACAGAGATCCCGCTCGGGCTGTGCGCGTCCTGCAATCCGATGGTCGTGATGATCCCGTACTGCCAGGGGCGGGCTTCTATCCGCACATCTGAACGGAGCTTTACATGAGACCAACCGCGCGAAGAGTCCTGGCCTTGCTGGCAACAGCAGTGGTAGCTGCTACCGCCTTGGCCGTGATCGCGCCGGCTCAGCAGGCGGCAGCGGCGTCGCTGCCGGCCCAGCCTGACTCGGCTCCGGCGGTCACCCAGTTGGGCAGTGGCTCGAGTACGTTCGCGGTCGTTCGTACTTCGGACAGCCGCTTGTTCTACAACACCGGGAACTGGACTGCTGCTTGGAACAACGGGGGATGGAACGAATGGAAGGAGCTCCCGGGTGGCGGCCGGACGCCGTTCGCCCCCGCGGTGGCGAAGCTCAACGGCAAGATCTACGTCGTGGTCGCCGGCCAGGGCGGCAAGAGCATGTTCACCCAGGCCTATTCGACCAGTGGTTATGGTTCCTGGGAGGGAACGTGGCACGAGATCCCAGGCGGAGGGACTTTCACCGCGGGCCTGCGGCGGCCGCGCTGAAAGGCACCCAGTTGGCGTTCGCCGCTCCGGGCTTGTCGGATCAAGTGCACTTCCAGCGCTGGCATCACACTTTGAAGACCCAGACCGCCGTCGGAGCGTCCTACGTCTACGGCTACCTTCACGTCGTTGCCCCCGGCGACAACAGGCGCGTGTACTCGACGAAGGGCGAGGGCAGCGCGTTCACGCCATGGTCAGAGCTTCCCGGCAGTGCCCTTACCGACCATGCACCTGCTTTGACCACCGTCAAGACGGCCGACTACGGCTCCGGACTCGTCGCGGTGGTTCGTGGTGTGAACGACGACTTGTTCTACCAGACCACTGACTCCAAGGTGAAGTGGCGCGCGGCATGGAAGCTGATGACCCACGCCGGCAACACCTCGTTCGCGCCTGCAGTAGCAAACGTCGACGGGAGCGTCATGCCGTACGTCGTCGGTTCCAACCGGGGCGTCTACGGGCAAGCACTCGCCCCTTCGGACTCGACCGGGAGTACCTACGTGCCGCACTCGGCGTACGGGGGCTGGTTCCTGGTGCCGGGCAGCGTCGTCAGCGGTGGTGGAACGCCCCCGCCGCCACCTCCGACCACCCCTCCGCCGACCTCGGATTCACTTGTCAACCGTATATCGACCTCAGTGAGAAGCGGATCTACATCACCTTCAAGAACAGCGGGAACACCAGTGCGGGCGGATTCCGCGTCAACTTCTTGGTGAACAACACGGTGTACGACTACTGGGTCTTCAGTAGCGCCGCGCCAGGCGCGACCCAGACCATCTACGCCGACGTCTCCGGTCTGTCGCCGGCAGACACCTACAACTTCGTGCTGGATGCCTACAACACAGTGGCCGAGAGCCACGAAGGGAACAACAGCTACAACGGCTACATCGGGACGGTCCCGGTGGTCGATTAGCCTCAGCGCCGAAATCCGCGACCGAGGCCACGGCGACACGCGGCCTCGGTCCGCTCCGCAAGGACTTGTCGAGTCCGGGGACGCGCCGGCTAAATGGGTACGGACGGCAGCAGGCAGGAGAAGTCGACTTCTGGGAGGATAGAGCGATAGTAGACGCGCTCGTTGGTTGGCAGGCTGCGGAACAGGTCGTGGCGCGCGCACAGGAGACTTGCGACCGCCTCGCGACGCTGAGTCGTGACGGTGAAGGTGTCCGGTACCTCGAGCTGTGGCAGGTCCTTGCCGAAGAAGTAGTAGTGCGGCGTCTTGACGTACGGCACCAGACCGTCGAAGCGTCGAACGGCGCGGTCCGCGCATGTCTGCAAATCCAGCGTGAGTGCCGCGAAAGGTTTGTTGTTGAGCAGCGGATCGGGGCGCGTTGCGCCGAGCCGCTGGCAGACCATCAACTCCTCGTAGAGCAATGCGCCCTTCGGTGCCGCACGCATCACCACGCGGTCGAGGTTGGCACGCAGTGCGGAGTGCACCATTATGCGATAAAGGTAGAGGACGAGGCCCGAGCCACGGTACTCGCTCGCGCACGCGGTGCCCACCACTTCGGCAAGGGCTAGACCCTGTGCGCGCAAGGAATCCACCTCGGCGCGGTGCGTGGAGTCCGCGGGGAGGCCTAGGTCTGTGTCGAGCACCATCGAGAGGGTGCCGACGACACGGTCGCCCTTCTTGGCAACGAAGATCATCGTCGTGGGAAGGGCGTTGTACTTGGTCACGTGGAGCCGTGCCTCGTTCGGTTTGATGATGCCCACCGTGGTGTAGACGTCGTGCAGAAGGGTCAGGGCCGCCTTGATGTCACCAACGGTCTCAGCCCTGTACACGCGGACATCGGCCAGTCGAGCTTCGTCGAAGCGGACGTACTTCAGCAGCAACTTACGCGAAGCGCGGCGCGGCAAGGCGGAAAACAACAGAGGCCCAGCGGCTGACTGGACACGGGTCCGGACTGTGCTCAGTCTCGCCGTCCGTCGGTGGAACACTTCGGTCGGAGAGAGTCGCGTGGGCGGGTTGATCGGTGAGCCCTCGAATGTTGACGTGCACCGACAGTAGGTCGGCCAATAGGGCTTCTGGTCTAGGCCGTTGTGCATTGTTCTGTCCTCGAAGGCTGGTGCCGCCGATGGTCTCGGCAGCACGGAGTGGATGCGGATGTAGCCGCAGGCAACGACCGCAACAGCGGCATCAGCCTCCGAGTGGACCTTGCTTGCCCTTCTTGATGACTGGCTTGCCGTCGGGCTTGACGACGGACCAGTTGCCGCCGATTCCTTCACCCTTCACATCGGTCGGTACCTTGTCCTCTTTGAATCGGTACAGCGGCCAGCCATTGAGCGTCACCTGCACATACCCGTCACCATCACGGCGGCCGACGGTCCCGACCAGCTTCGGGTCGATGCCCACGATTTCGACCTTCGAGCCGTCGGTCAGCGCAGGCGGCCAGGTGATCAGGCAGTCGAAGTTGCAGTTCACCTTCGACGGCTTGTCCTCGTCCACCTCGAAGCGATACGCCGTCGAGCCGTTGATGGTGACGACGTCCGCGGTCACTCCCTTGACCGTCGTACGACGGACTTCGAGCTTGATCGGACCGGGCCTGACAGTCGGGGTGGGAACGGCTGCGGTCTCGGCCGGCTGCTCCGGCGCCGCAGTTGTCTGGGCTGGCGGCGGAGTCGACGTCGCCGGGCTGTCGGTGTAGTCGGCTGCTGTGGGCGAGCCGCAACTGGACAGCAGCACGACCGCCGACGCGACCATTGACAGGGTGGTGGGAAGCCTCATGACTGATCATCTCCGTGACGAGGCGCCGCCGTGCGACAGCCGGCGCCGATAGTTACGCCGGCGCATCAACCTGACCGGCGTCCGATCACCGATGCATACGCGGGCCGGGAGGCAACCGGTTCTCGCCGGGCGGAGACTTCATCACCCAGGCGGCATCCAGGAGTCGTGAACCGGATCGCGGCGGAGCGCCGTACTGCGGCTTGAAGACCCGACAACGGATGGACTGACCCATGGAAGCTTCCGGACCAGGTAACGCCGAAGTCCTGTCGCGACAGGGCCGCCGGCGACGTTCTGGGCCTCACGACGGCCTGGGCGGCCTCGCGGTTGCGGCCCTGATGGGCGCGTTGGTGGCCGTCGCGCTGGGTGTCTACGGCCGCACGCACGAGCCCACCGGCCGGCCGCTTGCCCTCGTGATCGGCTTCAGCGGAATGACGCCAATGAAGGCATGGCTGGCGACCTTCGGTGTTTTGCTCGGCGTTTTCCAGGTCGTCACAGCAGCGTGGATGTGGGGCCGACTGCCCATCACGCGCAAGGCACCGGCCTGGGCCGCCGAAGGCCACCGATGGAGTGGCGCTGTCGCATTCGTTCTGACGCTGCCGGTCGGCTACCACTGCCTGTGGAGCCTTGGCTTCGTCACGTTCGACACCCGTACTGCGCTGCACTCCATCGCGGGCTGCGCGTTCTACGGGGTCTTCGCCACGAAAATGCTCTCGCTGCGCACGGAGAAGCTGCCGGGATGGGCTCTGCCACTTGTCGGCGGCGCGTTGTTCACGCTGCTTGTCGCGCTGTGGGCGACCGCATCCCTGTGGTACTTCAGCCAACCCGGCGTGCCGCTTCGCTGACGCCAGCTCATCCAGAGGAATCCATTGCACATGACCAATCGCGAGATTGACCGCAGATCGGCGCTACTCGGAGCCGGGACGCTTGCCGTGGGCACGGTACTGAGTGCCTGCGTGGTTGAGCAGTCAGTGCCTGCTGAACAACCGGCACCGGCCAAGCAGCCGACCACATCGGTGCCACAAGCAACCGAGTCGAGCGCACCAACCGCACAGCCGGCGGGCGACCTGCTGACCAGCGCGAAGGATGTCCCTGCCGGCGGCGGGGTGATTCTCAAGGATCAGAAGATCGTAGTCACCCGCGACGACAGCGGTGCTCCGCACGCCTTCTCCGCCGTCTGCACGCATCAGGGTTGCCTGGTCACTGCCGTCGGCGAGGGAACGATCGACTGTAAGTGCCACGGCAGCAAGTTCGATCTCGCCAGTGGCGAACCTGTTGGTGGCCCGGCGAAGAAGCCCCTTCCACCTGTCGCCGTCGTCGAACGCGACGGTGGCCTCTTCCAGGCTTAGGAGAGCGGCTGATGCCGATGTTCAAGCGACTACCGACGACCCTGTGGCTCGTCGGGGCGACGGCTGCTGTGACGTGTCTGAGTCCGGTTGTAGGACAGGTCGTCACGGCGCAGGCGCCGCCGGTCCGTGCCCAGGTCGAGGCGAATACCGCACCACCCGCGTCCGCTTCGACAGCTCCAGCGCCGACCGATCCAGCGCCGACCACCGAACCGCCGGCCACGGAACCGCCTACTGGTGAACCGAGCACAGAGGTCTCGGCAGGTCCGGGCACTGTGTCTGCGGGGATCACGAAGCTCGGTCCCACCGCTGTCGATGCGGAAGGATTCACGTTGTACTTGTCCGTTCTGGACAAGACGAATCCTCCGCGGTCGGTGTGCCTCAGCGACGCCTGCCTGAGCGCCTGGAAGCCGCTGTCCGTCCCGCAAGGGGAACAGCCGACGGCGGGCAAAGGCGTCGATCCCGCAGCGGTGGGGGCAGTCGACAGGCCGGATGGGACCCGCCAGGCAACCCTCGGCGGATGGCCGCTGTACCGCTATGCGCAGGACACGAAGCCTGGTGAGGTGAACGGGGAAGGGATCAAGGGCACCTGGCACGCGATCAGCCCGGCCGGCAAGAAGGCCACGGCTCGGTAGCCGCGTCCCCGTCATCGCTGGTCGAGCGCCGACGGGGATGATCCACTAGGCCGGTTACACACGTAGTGCTTAGTGACACGGTGAGTCGTCGATCAGACGGGCAGGCAGAAAGCGATCATGGAGGAGTATTCAGGCGAGCCGGAAGGTCACCTTCCGGTGGAAGAGACCGAGGCGGCCCTCGCCGGTTTCGAGACGGTACTGCGCAGCGGCGAGGTTTGGGCCCAAGTTCCCCCGGACCTCGAACAGCGTGTGTTCGCCGAGGTTGATCGGGTCCGTGTGGGTTCGAACGCGGCCGCTCCTCCGGTTGCTTCGCTGAACGGCACGGTGGTCCCAGTCAAACTGACGGCGTTGCGTAGCGGATCCCGAACTCGGCGGGTACGGCTCGCAACCATGCGGCGGCCGGCTTTGGTGGCCGCGGCAGCTGCCATGATCGCTGCGGCAGGCTTCGGAGCCACGGCATTGGTACAGCCGGACGCTCGCACAGTGGCTCTGGTCGGCACGCCCCTTGCTTCTGACGCCCGCGCCCGGGTCGACGTGAGAGATACACCCTCTGGCGTAGAAATCAGCATGAACATCACCGGGTTGCCCCCGACGCCACCAGGTAGTTACTACGAGGGGTGGGTCAAGGGCGTCCGGGGAACGGTCCCGATCGGCACCTTTCACTTGCGGGACGGAGCTGACGAGATCAAGCTCTGGTCCGGGGTGGAGCTGAGGGACTATCCGACCATCACGGTGACGATCCAGCAGGAGGGCGCCGGCCCCGCATCGTCAGGTCGCGTCGTACTCGTCGGCGAAGTCGTCCCAGAGGATCGCTGAACCGCCACAAGCTGTGATCACGCTGAGGCATCGCGGCCTGACAATGGTTGCCTCTGGCACGCGACGGGAGTACGGCATTGCCGTCATTGTTCGAGCGTGAAGCTCAGATCGGCCAACTGATCGAGGCGGTGGCCGCCGCCCGCAAGGGGCGGAGTTCGGTGGCCCTCGTGACCGGTGAGGCAGGGATCGGCAAGACGAGCCTGGTTCGTTCGTTCGCCGCGCTCCTCAAGCCTGACGTACGGACTCTGACCGGTGGTTGCGACGACCTTCTCGCGCCGCCGGCCTTGGGGCCGCTCAGGGAAGCGTTCGTGCGTACGGAGGGCACGGTCGCGGAGGCGCTCGGACAGGGCTCCGTCGAGCCGCTCTTCAACGCGCTGATCGGCGAACTGGCCGATGACCCGCCGACGGTGCTGATCCTCGAGGACCTGCAGTGGGCGGACGATACGTCGCTCGACGTCATCCGCTACGTCGTACGACGGCTGGATCGTGTGCGTGCTGTGCTCGTGCTGACGTTTCGGTCGGATGCGCTCGATTCCGGCCATCCCCTCCGCGCGCTGCTCGGTGAGATGGCCTGTGCACGGGCACAGCGGATAGTGCTTGCGCCGCTCACTCTCGAGGCGGTCCGGGTGTTGGCCGGCGGTTCGGGATGGGATCCCGAAGAGCTGCATACCTTGACCGGCGGGAACCCTTTCTACGTGGCCGAGGTACTTGCCGGGCCGGCCGGTGGTGTTCCGGCCTCTGTGGTCGACGCGACTCTTGCTCGCACCTCCGAATTGAATCCGGGCTGTCTTGATGCGGTCGAGCAGCTGTCCGTGGTCCCGACTCGGGTGAGCTTTGATCTTGGTGAGCGGCTGCTCGGCGAGCGTTTCTCCCATCTGGCAGACGCCGAACGTAGCGGAATCCTCGAGGTTGGGCCCGAGGGCATCCGCTTTCGGCATGAGCTTGCCCGGCGGGCTGTGGAGCACAGTCTCTCGGAAACGCGACGAATCATCCTGAACCGTGCCGTCGTCCGGGCCATGTCGGGCGCGGACGCTCCGGAACTGGCTGCGCTGGTCCATCATGCGATGCAGGCTGGCGACATCGAGACCGTAGTCGCCCATGCACCGACGGCGGCGCGACAGGCCTCGCGATCGGGTTCACACCGGCAGGCATTGACCTGTTTCGACGCCGTCCTGCCGTATGCCGTTCGCCTCGACCCGCGTGATCGCGCGCAGCTGCTTGACGAATTCGCGTGGGAGCTACATATCGCCCACCGATTCGCAGACGCCGTCGAAATCGGCCGCCAGGCAGTCATGCTGTACGAGTCCGTCGGCGAGTCGGCGGAACGGGTGGAGACCCTGCTGCGGCTCTCGCGGCACCAGTGCATGGCTGGTGACACCGACGATGCACAGAAGACGATTGAACGCGCGTCAGAAGTCACGCAGCCCCTTCGGTCCTTGTCGCCGCGGGCAGCAACGCTGACCCACCGGGGCATGCTTCTGACACTCACCGGGCGCCTCGACGAGGCCCTCGGCGTACTGGAGAAGGCTCGCGATCTCGCGGCCAAGGCCGAGCGGCCAGACCTTGTCAGCCTGTGCCTCAACTACTTGGGCACGGTGCTCGCGGACTCCGGTGATCCAAGAGGGCTCACCTATCTGCGGGAATCCCTCACTTTGGCGCTCGAAGCCGGTGCCTATGAGTCGGCCGCTCGGGCTTATGCGAACACCGCCGAGGTTTTGTTTCGCCATTCGTTGTTCGACGAGCTCGCCGCCTGCCTGGACGAAGGGCAGAGATTCACCCAGGAACGAGGTTTCTCGTCCCACGCGTACAACATCGAGGTCCATCGCGCACAGCTCGACCTGCGATGCGGGAAATGGGACGCTGCGGAACGCCGCCTCCGCCGCTTGCTCGACTCGGTCGATGAGCCGGGAGTGCTGTCCGCGTACTCGACACCGGTGTACGCGCGACTGCTGGCTCGCCGCGGTGATCTGGAGACAGCCGGCGGCATGCTCACGACGTCGTGGCAACGTGCATGGAAGCAGAAGTCTCTGGTTGGGATTCTGTACGCCGGCGTCGCCTACGCCGAGTGGGCGTGGCTCAGCGAGCGACCAGACGTCGCTCGGGAGATCAGCTCGACGCTGTCGCGCTATCCGTTCCCGAGGGGTGCGGACCGCCTAGCCAAAGAGCTGCGTCGTTACCTCTGCCTCGCAGAAGACGCCGACCAGCGGAGTACTCCGAACTTCGCCCGGTCGGGACCTCAGGACGACCCCTACGAGAGGAGCATCGAGCTGGTGGCATCTGGATCGCCAGGAGCCGCGAGATGGGCGCTACGGATTCTTGAGGGCTTGGGGGCCAGGGCAGCCGTCGCAAGGATCAAAAGGGACCTCGAGAGCCAAGCGGCGCCGGCTGCCCCGGGCCCGGGCGGTGCGGAAGATGCTGGTGGGCTGACCAGTCGGCAGATTGAAGTCCTCCTGCTCCTCTCGGAAGGGCTGACAAACGCCGAGATCGCGAGACGACTGGTGTTGTCGGTTCGGACGGTCGACCACCACGTCTCCGCGATCCTGGCGAGGTTGGGCGCGCAGACGCGTCATGAGGCGGTGGCGGCAGCCGCGAGCCTGGGACTACCTATCGGACAGTAGGTCCGCGTACCTCGGCGCTAGGTAGCGCCGGCCGTGCCGAAATAGGCAGTCCGCTACCGATGTGATTCCGCCCGATCCGGCCGACTGTGGTCCGTGCAATGGACTGTTCGATGAAGTCGCGGGGACGATGCGGGCCAGGAGTGGTTCGGTGACCGTTGACCCGGAACTGAGTTTGGAAGAACGGTTTTGCCGCGGTGACGAGGGCGCGATGCGAGAGATGTACCGCGAGTTCTCCGCTCCTATGTATGTCATTGCACTGAGGTTGCTGGGGCGACATGAGCTGGCCGCGGACACAGTGCAACGAGCCTTCGTCCAGGCCTGGCGGGCCGCCGGCAGCTTCGATGTCTCCCGGGGTCTGCAGCCATGGCTCTACGCCATCACCCGCCGCGCGGCGATCGATGTCTACCGGGGCCAGCGTCGCGCGGCAGAGATGCTGTCGCTGGAGCCGGAACAGATCGATCGTGTGATGGTCGCGTACGACCCGACGATGGAGGAGACCTGGCAGACGTGGCAGGTTCGCCAGGCGCTCGACCAACTGGCGCCTGCGGAACGTGAGGTCATCGACCTGGCGTATCACGGCGGTCAGACCCAAAGCGAAATCGCAGCACATCTCGGGATCGCGCTCGGCACTGTCAAGAGCCGCACATCCCGGGCACTGCGGCATCTGGCCGCTTCGCTAGGCCATCTCCGAGACGACGCCCTGACTGATAGGTAGGTCACCCGCAAGTTAGGCAGCATCTACCGATGACGGCTGCCGGCTGCGGGGTCGAACCTGGTGCCATGAATGGTTTTCCGACTGAAGTGGAGGCCGTCCTGGAGCGCTACTTCGCGGCCGAGTTGACGACGTTCTCCAGGACTGGTGTGCCGATCACTGTCGCGCTTACCCCCATTTGGCAGGCCGAGGCAGGCCGGATCATGGCAACGACAGGAATCGGGCTACCTCAGAAGCTGTACAACATCCGGCGCAATCCCAAAGTTGCTCTGCTGTACTCGGATCCAACCGGCAGCGGGCTCACTCAGCGGGCCGCGGTGCTCGTCCAGGGCGACGCGACGATCTCGAAGATCACCACCTGGGACGACGAGTTGGCCGCCTGGTACGAGATGGCATGGCGTAAGCAGCCGAACGGCATCGGCACCGATGTCATTTCGCGCAGAATCCTGTCCTGGTACTTCCAGCGAGTGAAGATCCACGTCACTCCACGACGTGTCTTGTGGTGGCCGGACGGCGACATGTCAGCGGCGCCGAAAGCTGTGATGGCATGACCGCACGCGAGGAGGCGCAGGCAGCATCGGCGACCTTCGGCAGCGTTGTGCTCACCGTCGTCGGCACGGACGGTTACCCACTGAGCTTGCGCTGCCGACTGACGCCGGCCGGGGACAAGGCAGCCCTTCAGGTACCGCAGCCGGACTGGCTGAAGTTCGAAGATGGTCCCGCATGCCTGATGTCCCACAGCCACAACGACGTCGGTTGGGACCTCCGCAGCTTCCTGGCCAAGGGGTCAGCGGCATTGCGTGAAGGCCACGTCGTTTTCACGCCGGCAGAATTCCGCTGGCTTGCGGCGACTGGAGGAAGCCGGATCGCGCTGTTCCGCAGCGCTCTCAAGCAGATCCTCCAGGCGAGGCGGGACGCCGAGAGGTATCTCCTCCGCGCAGACGAAACTCCGCCCGCGATCCCCTGGAAGACCCTCCGCGGAGCGAAAAAGCGGGTGCTGGCCGAGGGGCGCCGTGCAGAGGGGCAGCACAGCTGATCCTGTGACGTTCCGAGAGGGCCGGCGCGCAAAAACCCGGTCGGCCATCGCACGCAGCGATGGTCGGCCCGTCCCGACGATCTAGGCGGCGCCAAACCCATCGGCGGGTCACAGAGATTTCGAGCTATGCCCGTCGGCAAATGGGAACCGACTCGGCGGATGCGCTCGTATTGATGCGAGGAGCTTGATCTCAGCAGCGTTCGCTCGCCCCGGGGCGGCGATGTGCTGACGCGATCCGTCCGGATCCGGATTCCTTCAGAACGTGTGGAGTATGCGACGGAGCTGCCTGGTACGGGGCGCCTCCGCGCCGTTCTCAGCGCGGCCATCACTGAGGCGCCTCGCCCTCGGTGGTGGCATCCCTAACTCCCCGCTTCTGAAGGCTTGGTCGAGGCCAGTGGCAGTCAGGCTGCGGCGCCCAGCAGGAAGCTGCCGACGATTTGTCTGAGCACATCACTCGAGGAAAGGACGCATGATGAGTACCGCGCGAACCGCTGACCGTCTGCTACGGCTTCACCGCCCGACCCAAAGCGAGTTCCGGCGGGCGGTGAAGGCAAGCAGGCTGGTGGTGATCACCGGCTTGTCACGCGAACTCTCGCGAGGCGGTTCGTACTCTCTCGACGACCTTCAGAACGCGATCGGCGAGCATCGCGTCGAGGTCGACCGCCGGGCGTCGAGGAACACGCCTCAGGATCCCGAGGCTCGTCCGAACTTCGAGCGAATCCCTTTCGCGGAGCTTCGCGCACGGATCGAGAGCGAGGCCTACGCCGGCCCACGAACCTATCTACAGGACGACGTCCGCAACCTGCCCTCGTTTCACTCGAGCTACCAGGTGCCGACGTACCTGCGAAACACCGCAATCGTACGGACGAAGCTGTGGGTCAGCGGGAAGGGGATTGTCACGCCGCTCCACTATGACCCGGTCGAGGTGCTCCACTGGATGATGGAGGGCAGCAAGCGCTGGTTGTGCTTCCAGCCTGGGCTGAGGAATTTCTACCCCCACGGTGTCCACACCAAGGCTCCGATGTTCAGTAAGGTCGATCCGACTGCCCCCGACATGTCGGCCTACCCACGCTGGAAGCATGTCCGGCCGATCGAATTCGAATTGCACGCCGGAGAGTTGCTCTACATCCCGGCGTTCTACTGGCACCATGTCGAATCGACAGCCGACCACAACGTGTCGATGAACTACATCTGGCTCGCATCGCCATGGAAAAACACGCGGTACTTTCCCGAGTTCGTACAAGCCATGCCATTCGTCGCCTGGCAGGCCAAGAAGATCGCCAGTGTTCGATCACGCCACTCGGGCCGGTCCTAGGGACTGCTGAGGCCGGTCAGGAGGCCGTGAGGTAAGCGAGGACGGCGAGTATGCGTCGGTTGCTGTCCGGCGATTCAGGTAGGTGCAGTTTTTGGAAGATCGTGCGGATGCGGGTCTCGACCGTTCGCTCCGCGACGTACAGGCGCGCGGCGATTGCCGCATTGGTGAGGCCCTCCGCGGCAAGGGCCAGTACCTCCCGTTCGCGCTCGGTCAGTGTCGCAAGGGGGCCATTCGGTTGGGGCGGGGTCATCAGGGCCGCGACGATGGCCGGATCCAGTGCCGAGCCGCCGGATGCCACCCGCTGCATGGCGTCGAGGAAGTCGGAAACGCGGAGCACGCGGTCTTTCAGGAGGTAGCCGAAGCCGCCGGCCCTGACGAGGTCGACGATATGGCGTGTCTCGACGTGCTGCGAAAGCATCAGGATCGGCAACGTTGACGACCAGTCGCGCAGTTCCTTCGCGGCGCGAGCGCCGTCGTCGTTCATCTGTGGCGGCATCCGTACATCGATGATGGCGAGATCGGGGGTCTTCGCCATCACCTCGGCAACCAGGGAAGGAGCATCGGCGGCGGAAGAGACCACCTCGTGTCCGTTTTCAGCGAGCAGCCGGGCCAAGCCCTCGCGGAACAGAGCAGAGTCCTCACCGATCACGACTCGCACGGGATCACCGCCTGCAGAGTCGTCCCGGATCCGTGGTTACTGACGACGCTGAAATCCCCGCCGACGGAGGCGATTCGATCCCGGAGCGATGTCAGGCCGAACCCCTCGCGCGCACCGCCTACGCCGTCGTCACGGATCTCCACGCTGACCAGACCATCGCGGCGAAGGACCTCGATCTCGATCTGACTGGCGTGGGCGTGTTTCATCGTGTTGGTGAGAGCCTCGCCCACGGTAAAATAGATGACGCTGGCAACGTTCTCCGCGACGTCCATGTCGTGGACGTTGAGGCTTACGGGCACGGAGCTGTCTCCCGCCAACCGCCGCAGAGCGACCGAGAGGCCGTCGTCCAGGCCGCTGGGCCGTACACCGTGTGCGATCCGCCGCAGCTCGTTGATCGTGTCCTCCAAATGTTCGACAAGCTCATCGAGCTCACGGTTCATCAGCCGGTCCGATGCAGATCGCGTCAGGCGCTGCTGCAGGCTACGCATTCGCATGCCAATGGCAACAAGTCGCTGCTGGGTTCCGTCGTGCAGGTCGCGTTCGATTCGTTTACGCTCCGCCGCAACGGCGGACATCAGACGGGCGCGACTGGCGCTCACCTCGGCGAGTGCTTCACGAAGCTCGAGTTGTAGCCGGCTGACCTCGATCGGCAGTCGGGCCTCACGAGCGAGCTCACCCGCCAGCCGGACACGGCGGGCCGAGACGTTGCCCAGGACAAGGAGTGCAACTGTCGATCCTGCTGTCTGCAGCGGGATCGACTGGTCACTGCTGGCGACGGCCGGCCGGCCGCGGACATCGACGTACTCCTCTTGTCCCGGTCTGCGCAGGATCAGCTGGAGATCGGGATCGCGGAGTGCCGAGCGGAGCACCTCCTCGACTTCTTCCGGCGGGGCTTGACGGTCACGCACCAGACCGACGAAGTCTCGTACTTGTGCGACCGCGACGGTGTGGTCACGGTCGATCAGTCGCCCAACAGCCCGGTGCAGCCGGTGGTACAACGGCAACAGGGCGAGCGCGGTGACGAAGGCGGCGCCGGTGACGCCGGCTTGGCGCTGCTCGGGGACTATCGAGTCGACGAGAATCACCACGCCGGCGAAGCTTCCCGCCGAGAGGAGGCTGGTGATAGCCCAGGTGACCGTGCCACCAAGTAGCCGGTCGACGTCCAAGAGATCGTGGCGGACGATGGCGACCGCGATCGCAGCCGGTACCACGACGAGCATGCAGGCAAGGAACCCGGCGTACGCAAATGAGGGGGCCACACCGGCGGACACGACGAACCAGCTCAGCACCAGCAGAATGGGCACGCTGAGGGCAGACCACAGCAGCCATCGCAACTGCTGCCTGGTCCGTTCACTGCCGGTGCGGTAGCGAACCACGAGGCTCGCCATGACGGTGACCAGGACACCGGCGAACAAGGCAAGAGCCACGACGCCAACAGCCGGAGAGAGGGGCGAGGAGCTCGTGTTCAGCGTCGAGATAACGACGTTCACTATCAGCGCTGCTCCGGGAACCGCCACGGCACCGAGACGCCAGCCATTCCCGGGCAGTAAACCGTCGGGGAAGAGCAGGATCAAGCCTGCGAACCCGAGGAAGAGCCATGCCCAGACGCCGGCGCCGGCAACGGCTGCCGCCTCTGCACCCGGCATCGGTGCCGCTGTCGCCGCCGAGGCACCCCAGTCCTCGATCCCGAAGACTGCCGCCGGTACGGCGCTGGTCCACCCGAGGGCAGGACCGACGGGCGAGGCCGGCACCTTGACCCAAACCAACCAGCCGAGCACGAGCGCCGGTACCAGGAGCAACGTCGACACAAGAAAGGTGGTCGACGTGCCGACGGAGGCGGGCCCGTAGGCCAGCAGGGCCCGGATGGCGGATGCGCTGAAGTAAACGATCGTCGCCATCACGATCCAGCCGCCCGTCCGGGCATGAGCTGTAGGCACACCTCATGATGGCCCGCCCGCCGACGCGTTGTCATCAGTGCTACCACTTACGTATCCGTTGCGGTGGCATCGGATGCTGACACGGATGCGGTGAGTCGGTCCGCAGTTGCATCGTGAGTGAAGTCAGTCAGAGCCACTCATGAAGGAGATTGTCGTGATCGCCATCATCACCTTGTTGCTTGCGTTTCCGCTGGGGTTCCTGCTTCGCAGCCGGACCTCCGCCATCCTCGCTTATGTGGCCGTTTACGGCTACTGCTTCGCGTTCCAGAACGTCTATCTGATGCGAGACTGGGTCGAGAACCGATCAGGTGCCTTCCCAGCCGACGCGGCGACGTTTCCCGCGGAATACCTTGTCGTCACAGCGGTGATCTATCTCCTCGGGCTTGGCCTAGTTGCCGTCGGCCACCGCTTCGGGACGCGCCGCCGGAACCGCCTCCCCGGTGTCGACCTCGACCGCGCGCGGGCATGACGTCTCGGCATGTCTGGTTACCAGGTGGTCACATCGTCGCTTCTGGAGAGAGATGCGCCATTGGCCGAGCTGCTGAACGTCGTGACGGCACCCTCCACCGGGCGCGGTGCGGTCGCGCTGGTCACAGGCGAAGCTGGAGCCGGCAGAACAAGCGTCATCCGATCCTTGGTGACGGGAATGGACAAGGACGTACGTATCCTGATCGGTAGCTGTGACCAGTTGTCAGACCCACCGGCGCTTGGTCCGCTCCGGGAGGCCTACCGGGGAAACGCCATCGCCGAGACCTTGAAAGCCGGCGTCACACAACAGGCGCTCGATGCCTTGCTCAACGACCTCGCCGGTGACCGTCCGACCGTCCTGGTTGTGGAGGATCTGCAGTGGGCGGACCCAGCTTCGGTCGACGCCATTCGGTACCTGGCGCGGCGACTCGAGCAGCTGTCCGCTGCTCTGGTGCTGACCATGCGCTCGGACGTCCCTGACCTGGGAGACTCACACCGTGCGCTGCTTGGAGAACTCGCCAGCTGTCGTGCTCGGCGGATCGAGCTCAAGCCCCTGTCACTGGCAGCCGTGGGTGTTTTGTCGCAAGGGTCTTATTGGGACCCGGCCGAGTTGCATAGCCTCACTGCGGGGAATCCGTTCTACTTGACCGAGGTTCTGGCCGATCCCGCAGGTGGAGCCTCCGCGAGGGTGGCTGAGGCGGTCATTGCCAGGCTCCATCTCCTGGGTACGGACTGCCTCGCGGTCTTGGAGCAGCTGTCTGTCGTGCCAAGGGCCGTCGACATCGCCTTCGCGGAGAGGCTCCTGGGGCATCAGTTCAGCATCCTCGGCCACCTGGAACGCTGCGGGGTCATCGCGATCCGCGCCGGCAACGTCGAATTCCGGCGCGAGGTAGAACGGCGCGCCGTCGAGCGGAGCATCGGACGGATCAGACAAATCGACCTCAACCGGAGGGCGCTACAAGCCGTCCTGCCTGACCACCCAGTCGGTCCGGCGGCGCGTGCGCGCATCCGAGACGAGTACGCCCGTGATCTCCACAGGGCGCAGCGCTTGACGGAGGCGACTGAGCTTGTCCATGAAACGGTCTCCTTGCTCGAGCATGAGGGCGAGAGCGCGGCTCTCGTGGAGTCGCTCGTCCGGCTGTCGCAACACCTGCAAATGGCTGGCGACAACAAGGGTGCTCTCACTGCCGTGGACCGGGCCGCCGGACTCGCAGAGCCAATGGAGTCGGAGACGGCACAAGCCGTCGTGTCGACGTACCGCGGCATGTTGCTGGCGCAGACTGGGCAGTGGCACGAGGCACTCGTGGTGCTCGGACGGGCTCGCGACTTGGCGTCTGCTGTCGGGCGAACTGATCTCTTGACGTTGTGCTTGGCCTACCTCGGTACTGTCCGAGCAAACTCGGGCGATCCGCGGGGCGTCGTCCAGCTGCGAGGCGGCCTGCGTACGGCCCTTGAATCGGGCGATGCCGATGGTGCGGCAGCGGTCTACGCCAACCTGGCCGAAGTTCTGTTCCTGCACGCAAGGTTCGACGAACTGGGGGCCTGCCTGGACGAAGCGCGGAGGTTCACCGAGAAGCAGGGGCTGCGGTCTCTCACCTCGCCCCTCGAGGTGTATCGGGCGCTGCACAGCATGCGATCGGGTGATCCGCACGGCGCCGAGTGGCGGCTGTTTCGGCTGCTCTCAGCATCCGAAGGTCTGGGGTCGGTGCGGCTCTACAGCCTGCCGTTCTACGCCAGACTCCTGGCGCGCCGCGGCGAACTCGAAGCTGCGGAGCCGTTCCTCGCCGACTCGTGGCGCGAAGCGTGGCGGCAGGGGTCGCCGATCGGGATTCTGTACTCGGCCCTCGCACGCGCGGAGTGGGCGTGGCTCAGCGGGCGTGCCGACGTCGCCGAGGAGATTCGCGCCCGGGTGTCAACAGATGCCCTGCCCCAAGGCCTCGATCATCTGGTCGGTGAAATGTACCGCTATCTGTTTCTTGCTGGTGCCAGCACAGAGATGATCGATGGCCAGGCAGGCTCGCACTATGTGGCCGGCCCAGACCAGCTGCCCAGGATCCTCGGCGATCCTTATGAGGAGGCCATCTCGCTCATCTGTGACGGATCGCCGAATGCGATCCGGCGAGCGGTGTCGCTACTGGAGAAACTCGGTGCCGTCGCTGCCGTGAGACTCGTCAGCAAACGGCCCGAGAAACCGACCGGCCGAGGTGAACACACACCTGACGGGGCAGCGATCGATGCGTCGCTGACTCGACGTCAGCGCGAGGTTCTTGAGTTGCTGGTTCAGGGACTGACGAATGCGGAGATCGCGAGGACTCTCGTCGTCTCCGTGCGAACCGTGGATCACCATGTCTCGGCAATCCTTGCGAGACTGGGAGTTCGGTCGCGTCAAGGGGCAATAGCAACAGCCAAGGCCGTGGGGCTGACCCCGATGGCCGGCAGAGCGCGGGGCACCACAGCGCACACTCTGACGGCCTCGATGACGGTGGTAGGGCCTTCACCAGGGCGGCGTGTGCCCGCCGCCTGAGCGATCCATCCGCGGGGTGCCGCTCGTATCGTTTGTGGAGAAGGGCTGGGGACCTGCGTAGATAGCTTCGAGGGCGAATGAAGATCAGCGGCGATGAGTACGTCGTTCGGCCGGGGATACCCGACGACATTGCGGTCCTGGCAGCGATGAACGAGGGTCTGCACCCGTATCCAGGGGTCGGACCGTGGACGCGCGACCTGTTTGAGCGTCACCCCTTTGTCGACTTCCGCGACTTCGTGGTTGCGGAGTCGCGGACGGAACGCCGCATCGCCGCGTCTCTGGTTGCCATCAACCAGCAGTGGACACTCGGCGGGACATCAGTACCGGCAGTGCAGATCGAACTGGTTGGCTCGGATCCCCGCGATCGCGGCCACAACCTGACGGGCCGGATGCTGGACGCCGTCCACCAAAGATGTCGGACAATGGGGCCGGCATTGCAGCTGATCAGCGGAATCCCGTACTTCTACCGTAGGTTCGGCTACGAGTACGCCGTACGTCCCGGCGACTCGATCGACGTTGCTGCAGCAGTATTGCAGGACCACCACTGTCACTCGGAGCTCGACTTCTTCGTCAGGCCGGCAGTGTCCGCTGACGCGCCTGCCCTGGCCGGTCTCGACAGGTCCGCCGTACCGGCGGATGTCCTGAGGTGCCACCGCGACGAAACGTCGTGGGTGTACGAGCTGAGTGGTCGCCGGAAAGACTCGCTCCCGTCCGTGGAGGTGGCGGTCATAACAGACCGGTTGGGAGCAATCGCGGGGTATGTCGTCAACAGTCCTCGGATCGGCTCGGACGGCGCGCTGAAGGTGTTCGCCGCGGAGTGCGTCAACGACGACGTTTGGGCCGGCGCACGTGCGGTGATGCTGCGCTATCTCGCCGACGCCGGCGCTGCCGCTGCGCGCCGAACCGGCAGCCAGTTCACGGCCTTGAGAATGTTGATGCCCGACGGGCATCAACTCATGGGAATGCTGCCACCAGTCGCCGTGCACCGGGCAGAGCCCTGGTATGCGCGATCGGGCGACCTGGGGGCGTTGCTCAAGTGGTGCCTTCCTGCGCTTGCAGCGCGCTGGCGAGAGCACGGTTGGCCGCGATCGGTCTTGGTGCTCGACACCTACCACGAGGTGATTCGCCTGCACTTCGCAGCCGGCCGGCTGCACGACATCGATGTTGTCGCGCGTGACGCCCTGCGCAGCGCCGCCGATGTCGTGGTACCACCGGGCGCGCTGCTGCAACTGATCCTCGGCTACGCAACTCCCTCTGAGTTGCTCCAGATCTGGCCGGACATGTCTGTTCCGGAGCCCACCACATTGGACTTCCTCGCCATCGGCTTCCCGAGGCTGTCCGCATCGGTCTGGTCGGTCATCTAGCCATGAGGTGGCCTCAGATCGCAGTGAATGTCCTGCTTATGACTGTGCGCAAGGCTGCGACGAAGGTGATGGACACCGTACTGCCGTAGAAGTCGAGGTCTGTCAGTCCTGAGCAGCAGATCTCCAGACGATCGGGATCGCCAAAGGCGTCGTGGCCGCCGATGGAGATGAGCGACGGCAGAATTCGATCAGCTGTCCTCAGCCAGCCGGCGTAGATACCTGGAGTCGGCAGGCTCGAGCCCGGATCGAGCCGGATATCAAAGGAAGCAAGGCCTAGAGACCTAGCGAAGTCATCGGGATGGACGACCAGACCGTTGACCTGCCATGTCATGACAGCCTCCGTCGGGCGCGTTTCTTCTCGGCAGACAGGTATACGCCGCCACACTTCGAGCGGTTCGCGGTCGACTGCGCGGCCCGGTGGGACGAAGGCGAACCGGGCACGCGCCTCCTTGCGTATTGCCGGTCAGAAGGTCGTCACCTGTCGATCGGAGAATGCCAATGAGCGCCGTCACTGATCCGGAAGACGCTGTTGCCTCGTGGGCCGCGAGCAATCACTTGGTGCCGCTATGGATCGCGGCTGAGCGTGACCTGCCGACAGCCCCGCTGACCAACGCGGTCGTGCATCACTGGCCATCGGCAGTGATCCAGAATGCTGTAGAGAACGCGGCGCAGTTCGTTGCCGAAGGTCGGACGGAACGGCGCATCGTCGCCCTGGCCAACCCTGGTGTCGAGGGACCCGGAGTGGTCGCGACTACAGACACACTGATCACGGCTGTCCAGATTGTCCACCCTGGTGAGCAGGTCACTCCCCACCGGCACGCGATGTCGTCGATCCGCTTCGGCATGGAAGGCGACGGTGTTGTAGCGCTGGTGAACGGTACTCCCGTGCCCCTGCGACCGCGCGACCTTCTGGTTCAGCAGGCCGGCGACTGGCACGCGCATCAGAACAACGGCTCTGGGCGTGGTGTCTGGCTCGACGGCCTCGACCTTCCTCTGGTGTCCCGCCTCGCGGCAGTGTGGTTTGAACTGGCTGACGGCCCGATCGAGACCACCCAGGATCATTCCCGCCCGGCTCTGTATCGCTGGGAAGAGATGCAAGCAGCGATCGATCGCACGGTTGCCGTCGACGGAGTTCGCCGTGTCCCGTACGGCGATGGTGGCCGCGTGACTGGAACGCTGGGCTGTGAGATCGCGGCCATCGACGCCGCGTGCTCGACACCGAAGTGGCGTGAGGCGTCCTCGAGCATCGTGATGGTCGTCGAAGGCAACGGAACCAGCGAGGTCGAAGGAGCCACCGTCTCCTGGGGGGAGGGGGACGTGCTGGCTGTCCCTGCGTGGAGCTGGCAGCAACATCACGCCAGTAGCCCAGCCTTACTCTTCCGGCTTTCCGACCAGCCTGCGCTGGTGGCTCTTGAGATCTATCGCGAGGAACTCGCGGTCGAGTGAACGCGGCGCCCCAGTTTCACTGATCCATCCCATGGTTCAAGGTCTGATCGAGAAGGCAGGAAAGTTCATGACTACCCATCGATGGATTGACCTGCGTACTGACGCGGTGGCTCAGCCGACCTCGGCTATGCGCGAGGCCATCGCGGCGGCTGTGGTCGGCAGCGACCAGTTCGGTGAGGACCCAAGTGTGAACTCGCTGCAGAAACGGATGGCTGACCTACTCGGCAAGCAGGCCGGGCTTTTCGTGCCCAGCGGGACCATGGCGAATCAGCTGGCCCTGAAGCTCTTTTGCCAGCCGGGAGACGACGTCCTCGTGGGGCGGGAAAGTCATTCGCTGTGGCACGAGACCGGCTCGGGGGCTGCTCTGGCCGGAGTGCAGTTCACGACCGTCGGACAGGACGGCACCTTTGCTGCCGCGGATGTCGAGGCCGTCCTCAAACCGCGAGGCCACATGCTGTATCCGCCGACAACGTTGATCCAGGTGGAGAACACGCACAACCGGATGGGCGGGCGCGTCTGGGACCTGGGTCAGATGCAGGAGGTCTGTGCGCTGGCCAAGGAACGTGGCGTCGCCACCTTCTGCGATGGCGCAAGAATCTTCAACGCGGCGATCGCCCTGTCGGTGAACCCTGCTCTGCTCGCCGAAGGGTTCGACCTGGTGGCCGTGTCGCTCACCAAAGGACTTGGCTGTCCGATCGGTTCGGTGCTGGTCGGGTCGGCCGAGCACATCAACAGACTTGTGCGCTATCGACGCATGCTGGGTGGCACTCTGCACCAGGCCGGGATCGCAGCCGCGGCCGGCCTGTACGCGCTCGACCACCACGTCGAGCGGCTGGCCGAGGACCATGCGCACGCGCGCCTGATCAGTGAGGCGTTGGCCGAACTGCCGGGAGTGTCCATCGACCTGGAACGCCTGGAAACGAACCTGATCGTTTGCGACGTCCCGGATGCGGTGGCCGTGGCCGAGTATGCGTTGAAGGCAGGCGTCAAAGTCCTGCCGTTCGGGCCGCGGAGGCTTCGGGCGTGCACACACCTCGACGTGTCGCGGGAAGACAGCGAGCGTGCCGCCGATGTGCTGACTTCGGCCGTGCGCTCCTGCACCAGCATCGCGCCGGACCGCGGGTCGGTGCTTCTCACGGGCCCGGGCTGGCCCGCGCCCGTGGGGCTGTTCTAGTGACCAGCGCGGACACCGTGACGACAACTGAGGAGATCGCTACCCTCGAGGCCTTTGCAAGGCTTGAGGAGTCGCTTGAAAGGCTGGTCCCAAAAGCGCGGCGGCGGGCCCACCGACTCCGGAAGCCAGTACTCGCCTGTGCCAGCACCGTGCTCGATATTGCGGGTTCGCCGCAGCGGTTGTTGTGGCTGGCGACGCGCAACCCAGAGTGGGCAAGTCTTGCTGGCGCCGAGGCGAATCTCATCGCATGGGGTTCGGCTGGGCGCCTACGCGACAACGCGGATCTCGCTGTTGTCGACCAGGACTGGAGCGAACTCGTTGCCGGTGCTGTGCGTGACGAGTTGTCGGTACAGACGGCGAACCCCTTCGTCGTATTCGGTCACTCCTTCGCCGACGAGTGCGACTCCATGGGACCATGGCGGAACTTCGGCCGGTCCCGCACGAGCATTCCGCAGATCTCGGTCCGGGCGATAGACGGCACGTTGGTCGCCACGGCATCCGCCATCGTCGGAACCCCAGTCCTTCCGAGGGAACCGTCGATAGATGGTCCGGATACATCCCGACAGCCTCGTCCATCGTGGGCTGACGCGGAAGGAGCATACGTAAGCACCCTCGGACAGGCCATTGAGCACCTGAAGCAGGGAGATTTGGAGAAGGTCGTTCTGACGCGGGTCGTGCAGGCAAGAACAACAGGTATCGAGCCGGTCGCAATCCTGAGTCGACTCGACAACCTCTATCCCGAAACATGCCGGTTCGCCGTCGCTCTGGAAGAGACCACCTTCCTGGGAGCGACACCTGAACTACTGTGCAGTGTGCGGGGCCGTCTAGCTCGAACGATGGCACTTGCCGGGTCGGTGCCCGCAGATGTTGGCGATGAGCTGGTCATGTCGGATCCCAAGCTGCGCAGAGAACATTCGATCGTTGCTGATCACATCGAGCAGACCTTGGGAATGCGGTGCGACTCGGTCCGGAGAGATCAGCGGCCAAGAGTGGTCAGCCTCCGCAACATTCGCCACCTCAGAACGGATGTCAGCGCACACTTGCCCGTGCATGCATCGGTGCTCAGCGTGGCGGAGTGGCTTCACCCGACGCCGGCAATCGGTGGCCACCCACTTCCGGCGGCGCGGGCGCTGATCGCAGAGCTGGAGAACTTCGATCGAGGCTGGTACACCGGCCCTATCGGGTGGGCTGACGCTGCCGGGGACGGCGACTGCTGGGTCGCTTTGCGCTGCGCATTGCTGACCGGAGACACCGCCACCATGTTCGCGGGCGGTGGCATCGTCAGTGACTCCGACCCCCTGGTCGAGCTGGCCGAGACCAACTGGAAGCTGTCGGTGATGAGAGAGGCACTAGGCCTCTTGCCGCCAGATCGCGGGTCGACCCGGCCGAAGTCCGCGGCGAAGACCGGTGCAGGTAGGAACCACTAACCATGAACACGGATGCACTGTCCGGGGTCCTTCACTTCCGCTCGGTGCTGAAGCGATCCGCTGACCGGCGTACTGCCGCGTTGGTTGCCTCCGGCACCCGATCGACCAGACTGTCCGCCAACGAATCGCCTTACGGGCCGCTGCCGTCAGTGCTGAAGGCAATTCAGAGCGCTGCAAGTGAGATCAACCGCTACCCCGACGACGACCACACCGCACTGGTTGCTGCGCTGGCAGCCCGCTTCGATGTCCCACCCACGCACGTTGCGGTCGGCTGCGGCTCCGCTGGAGTCCTCCAGATGGTGCTGGAGGCACTTGGCGAGCCTGGCGCTGAGGTCGTGTACGCATGGCGTTCCTTCGGGGCGTACCAGCTCTTGGTGGGCCTGTCTGGTGCTACCGCCGTCGAGGTCCCCCTCGCCGACGACACGCACGATCTGATCGCGATGGCGAACGCCATCACCGACAAGACCAGAGCGGTCATCATCTGCAACCCCAACAATCCAACCGGCACAACCGTCAGTCGCGCCGAGCTCGAGAGGTTCCTGAACGAGGTGCCGACCGATTGCCTCGTGGTACTGGACGAGGCCTACCGGGAGTACGTCCAGGACGAGGACTTTCCCGACGGTCTCAGCCTCTGTCGCGGCCGGCCGAACGTGGCGGTCCTGCGCACATTCTCGAAGGCCTACGGCATGGCTGGCCTGCGAGTAGGCTTTCTCGTCGGCGACCCAGCGGTGGTCGCTGCGGTCCGCGCGGCACGCTTGCCTTTTAGCGTCACCAGCATCGCTCAGGCTGCGGCAATTGCTTCGCTGGCCGCGGAGGATGAACTTGTGTCCCGGGTCGAGAGCACCGTCGCCGAACGAGATCGCGTCCGTGGCGTCCTCTTGGCTCAGGGCTGGTCTGTGCCGCCCAGCGGCGGCAACTTCCTGTGGCTGCCCCTCGGCGAAGCGACAGCCAGCTATTTTGCGGCCTGCCAGGCGGCGGGAGTTCACGTACGAGCCTTCGGAGCCGATGGGATCCGGGTTTCGATCGGCCTCCCGGATGAGAACGACGCGTTTCTTGATCTGGCCGCGGCGGCCGCCGAGCAGAAGATGCGGCCGGCACGGTGAACGCGCAGGTGTCCGAGATCTTCGACCCGTCGGCCTGGAAGCAGGTGGACGGTTTCGACCTGACCGACATCACCTATCACCGGGCGGTCGACGCCGGTGTGGTCCGGATCGCCTTCAACCGGCCCGAGGTGCGTAACGCGTTCCGGCCGCAGACCGTCGACGAGCTGTACCGGGTGCTCGACCACGCCCGGATGTCGACCGACGTCGGCTGCGTGCTGATCACCGGCAACGGCCCGTCCCCGCGCGACGGCGGCTGGGCGTTCTGCTCGGGTGGCGATCAGCGGATCCGTGGCAAGGACGGCTACAAGTACGCCGAGGGCACCACTGCCGACACGATCGACCCGGCCAAGGCGGGCCGGCTGCACATTCTCGAGGTGCAGCGGCTGATCCGGTTCATGTCGAAGGTGGTCATCTGCGTCGTACCGGGCTGGGCGGCCGGTGGCGGGCACAGTCTGCATGTGGTCTGCGATCTCACGCTGGCGTCGGCCGAGCATGCCCGGTTCAAGCAGACCGATGCGGATGTGGCGTCGTTCGACGGGGGTTTCGGGTCGGCGTACCTGGCTCGGCAGGTGGGGCAGAAGTTCGCTCGCGAGATCTTCTTCCTGGGCGACGAGTACTCCGCCGAGGACGCCTACCGGATGGGCATGGTCAACAAGGTCGTGCCGCATGCCGAGCTCGAGGCGGTCGCGCTCGAGTGGGGCAAGAAGATCTGCGCGAAGTCACCGACGGCGCAGCGGATGCTCAAGTACTCGTTCAACCTGATCGACGACGGACTGGTCGGTCAGCAGATCTTCGCCGGGGAGGCGACCCGGCTGGCCTACGGCACGGACGAGGCGGCCGAGGGGCGCGACTCGTTCCTGGAGAAGCGGCCGGCCGACTGGTCGGGGTACCCCTACGGGTTCTGACGGGGGAGTGGCCGGTGATCACTTACGCGGTCGGGTTGAAGAACAAGTTCCGGGGGATCACGGTTCGTGAGGGGATGTTGTTCGAGGGGCCGGCGGGGTGGGCTGAGTGGTCGCCGTTTCTGGATTATGACGATGCGACTTGTGTGGCGTGGTTGCGGGCTGCTCGGGAGGCGGCCTTTGACGGCTGGCCGGCGGCGGTGCGGGATGTGGTGCCGGTGAATTGCACGGTGCCGGCGGTGGGGCCGGAGAAGGCTGCTGCGATTGTGCGGGCTTCGGGGTGTGGGACGGCGAAGGTGAAGGTGGCTGAGCCGGGGCAGACGCTGAAGGATGACTTGGAGCGGGTTGAGGCGGTCAGGGCTGCGATCGGCAACGGTCAGGTGCGCATCGATGCCAACGGGGCGTGGTCGGTTGAGGAAGCGCTGCGGGCGTTGAAGGAACTGCGCCGCTTCGATCTGGAGTATGTCGAGCAGCCCTGCGCAGCGGTGGAGGACCTGGCGGCCGTACGACGCCGCACTGATGTGCTGGTTGCTGCGGACGAGTCGATCCGTCGGGCTGAGGATCCCTTGTTGGTGCGGAAGCTTGAGGCTGCTGACATCGCGGTGCTGAAGGTGCAGCCGATCGGTGGTGTGCGGGCCTGTCTGGACATCGCTGAGCAGATCGGCCTGCCGGTGGTCATCTCGTCGGCGCTGGAGACCTCGATCGGTATCGCTGCCGGTGTGGCTCTCGCGGCGGCGCTGCCGGAGCTTCCGTACGCGTGCGGCCTGGCGACTGTTTCCATGTTCACCGCTGAGGTTGTCGAGGAGCCGTTGCTGTCGGTCGACGGGTTCCTGCCGGTGAAACGCCTGGCACCGGCTCCAGACTTGCCAGCTGCCGACCGAGCGACCACTGCCAGGTGGGAAGCGCGGTTTGCGAGGGTCGATGCATTGAGAGGAAGCAGATGAATCCGTCCACGGCGTTCGCGACAGTGGTGGTCGATGAGCTGATCAGGTCCGGTGTCCGCGAGGCTGTGCTGGCTCCCGGCTCGCGCAGCACACCGCTGGCCTTGGCTCTCGCCGCTGCCGACCGGGACGGGCGCCTGCGCCTCCACGTGCGGATCGACGAGCGTACTGCGGGCTTCCTGGCGCTCGGACTCATCCGGGGGACCGGCCTGCCGGTGCCGGTCGTGACAACGTCCGGTACTGCGGTCGCCAACCTCTACCCGGCTGTCCTCGAGGCATCCCACAGCGGCCTGCCGCTGATCGTGCTGAGCGCCGACCGCCCACCGGAGCTGCGGGGGACCGGCGCCAACCAGACCACCGACCAGCTGAAGATCTTCGGCGACGCCGTCCGCCTCTTCCACGAGCTCGGTACGCCGACCAAGCAGCTGGGCCAGGTCGCGTACTGGCGCTCGCAGATCGCCCGCGCCGTGTCCACAGCCGTAGGCGCCCGCACGGCCGACCCCGGCCCGGTGCAGCTCAACTGCCCGCTCGTGGAACCCCTGGTGCCAACCGACGACGGCGACTGGTCAGAACCGCTCGACGGGCGCACCACCGGCCCATGGACGAGCGTGCACGCCACTGCCGCCCAGCCCTCGGCTGTCGCGCCCGGACCGAAGACCGTGGTGGTGGCAGGCGACGGCGCCTCGCAAGCAGCGCGGCTCGCAGCTGAGGCCGGCAACTGGCCGCTGTTCGCCGAACCGTCCAGCCGGTCCAGGACCGGACCTGCCGTCATCTCGGCCTACAGATTGTTGCTGACAACAACGATCGCAGACGAGATCGAGCGGGTGCTGGTGTTCGGCCACCCGACCTTGTCACGACCGATCTCCAAGCTGCTCGCGCGCCCCGACGTCGAGGTCATCGTCGTGTCACCGACCGGACTGTGGCCCGACGCCGGACGCCGAGCCGCCGCCGTCGTCACCGGCCTCGAAGTGATCGGCTCCGACACCACCGACTGGCTCGACCGCTGGCTGCAAGCCGACCAGCAGGCACGCCCGGCCATCGACAAGGTGCTGGCAGGCAGCCTCAACGGACCGGCCGTCGCCGCCCTGATGGGCGAAGTCATCGGCGCCGACGGCATGCTCATCGTCGCCTCCTCCAACCCGGTCCGCGACCTCGACCTCGCCCCCGTCGTACCGATCCGAACAGTCGCCAACCGCGGCCTGGCAGGCATCGACGGCACAATCTCCACCGCCATCGGCGCCGCCCTAGCCAACGCAGGCCCGACCTACGCCCTGGTCGGTGACCTCGCATTCCTGCACGACGCCAACGGCCTGGTGATCGGCCCCGCCGAACCACGTCCCGACCTGCGCATCGTGGTCGTCAACGACAACGGCGGCGGCATCTTCAGCACCCTCGAACAAGGCGGCACCGACCACGCCACCCACTTCGAACGCGTCTTCGGCACACCCCACAACGTCAACCTCGCCGCACTCGCAGCCGCCACCAACACCCCCTACAAACTGGTCGAAACAACAGACGCACTAAGAGACGCCCTGACCCAAACAGTCGCCGGCATCGACATCATCGAAGTACGAGTCGACCGCTCAACCCACCGCAACCTGCAAGCCGAGCTGCGAGCTGCCGTCAGCCAGTTGTAGCCACGCAGGTGGACTCGATGATGAACCATCTGTCGCTACCGGGCCGTATTGCTCGTTGAGCTAGGAAATAGGACATGTCGCGCGCGCATTCCGTCCGGACGGGCGTTGGCCGCAGGAAGCGGAAGGGGGCTCAGCTGTGTTCCATCGGTTGACGTCCGCGGTCGGTGTCTGCGGATTCGTCGCTGGGGTGACGAGCGCACGCGCTGCTGTGGGGACGCTCGCCTGCGTTCCTGGCCGAGGCGCAGTACAGCTATCCCTGCGGTCGGGCGAGCACTACGTGCCGCCAGATCCTCCCGCCTTTGCGCGACCTTGGGCTGGCTGTCCTTGTGCAACGTGTGATCGCCGGAAGGATGTCGATGTTTTCGATTCTCGGGTTGGCGGCTGGGCAGCGTCGAGGGGCAGTCCGGACATGAGGAAGCGGATGCCCAATCATGAGGTCCCGGTCAAGACGGCGCCGGGCATTGGCGGCGCGAGTTTGCGCAAGCGGCTTGACCGCGACCTTGGCCATTGCCGCCGGGGTTGGTGCGCTTCTCGGATTCACCTGGGCCGCGAGCCTTCGCGGCTGGATGATCCAGCTTGCCGGGGCGGACTCGCGCTTCACCTGGGTCGGCACCTTCGCGTGTCTGCTCCTACCAGGAGTTCTTGTGGGCAGTTGCGTCGGCTGGGCAGTGAACTTGGGGCGAACGGGCGCTCGAATCCCCGGCTGGCTGGTGTGGACGCCTGTGCTCTTCGCCATCGGCACTCTGTCGACTCCGGGAGCGATTCCTCACCTGCTGGCAACCGGGGGAGGGCAGTGCATCCATTGGTGTGGTGGTCCTGGCGATGCTGGCTGGTCACGCGATGTCCGGCCGCGGATCACGGTGGGGGCGACTTGCCGCCGGCACAATCGGCTTCGCCATCGTGCCAGCAATGCTCGCCAGTTCGTTCGGCGATCCGAAGCGGGCTTGGGAGTCGACTCTGTTCTCCGCTCTCTTCATCACATTAGCCACAGCCTGCGCCGTACTACAGCGACTTCACGCCAGGAACTGAGATGTCAGGTCCAACCGATGGTCTGAACGGCAAAGTCGGCCTGGGGTGTCGTGGAGTCTCATAAAGTCAAGCAGTGAGCCCTGACAGGGTCCTTGAGTCTCGAACCGATGTCCCACCTGAGCCCGTACTGCACCGGGTGAAGATTGGCGACCGAGAAGCCAGCAGCGGCATCGTCCTGAGACCTCAGCGGCGCCATGTCAGCGGCATCCAGATACGCTGGCCGCCTGCTGGCCGACCCGTCCGCTCACGTCGCTCGCGTGGCCGGCACTACTCGACTGCATCGCTCCTGTGAGTCGGTGGGCTGCCGAAGATGACGGCGAGGACGCTCAGTCCGACGAAGGCTGCGCTCTCTGGCGCGACATCAAAGAGAGCATGACGGTCCTTACGGCTCCGCTCGCTGTCCTTTGCGTTGTACTGGGTGTCAACCTCAGCGTCTTCGCAGAGGCAACAAATGAGAGCTGCCAGCGTCCAGGATGTGCTGCGGTCGCCGGAACCACCTGGCGACGGCACCTGGTGGGAGCTGGGCTTAGCGGGGGCCGGTGCAGACAGGCGCCGCTGACCTTGGACAGGGAAACGATGCGTGGGATCGTTCACTTCCTTCGAGTCGGTGACCCATTTCGATCCGGGCACCGGAGCGTCTATGCGTCTACGCCACGATCTTGCCATGATCGACCACCCGCATGCCCACCCGGCCCCGGCTCTCATCCAACCCTGCCAGCCCTCGCTCCGCGTACCGCTCTCGCCAGCCGATGACCGTCGGCCGCGATACTCCGATCCGCTTGGCGATCGCCGTGTTCGCCTCACCGTCAGCCGCCAGAGACGGGACCCACGCTCGCAGCGCCAGATCCGGCCGACCCGGCGGCGTCCGAAACACCGTTCCCGATCACCCTCACGAGGAGCCTACGCAGCAGCAGGCCGATTCGCCATAGTCCATCCTGACGCACACCAACCGTAAATCAACTAACTACAGGCGATACTAGCTTGCAGGCAGTTTCACAGTACCCACCTGAATACCTCCCTGCGCGTCGCGATAGCGCACCCGTGCCCACGAATCATATCCGTGCCCTTTCGGGCTGCTTCCTCCACAAGAGATATAACCGCTCGGCTTCAACCAGCCATTTACATCACAGTGGTCAGCCTTTTGCTCATCGTGAGCTATGTCAACGAAATCGATGTATATATCAGTGTGGCTGGTATGATTGTCGACTTCCGCTGAAATTGCGACCCTAGCCGGGCTTATGCCGAAACTTGCATACTCTGCTCGGCATACCGCAATGACGAAACCGGGAAAGGTCGCCTTGGATGCGCACCCGTCCGGTGAGATCTTGACGTTGGCCGGCGGCGGAGCGAGGTTGGCGTTCGGGCTACTCGCGGAGGCGTTTACCGTGACTCCGAGGAGAAGAATCACCGCTCCTACAAGACCGGCCCGCAGGGGATGGATGCGGAGCATTACACGAAGCTTCCTGATCACCGTCGCAGATGGCATGACCATGCTCCCTCTCATTCTCCTGCATATGGTGTGGTCGCGATCAGATCCCAGAGTCGGCAGTCCGTCATGTGTGTGTCTCGGCGGACCTAGATCCTCTGACCTGACGTCCCGCACTTTGTGCTCGCCAGGCTGGAGTCACCTGTCCTCATCTGTTTTTGCATGCAGTACGCAATGCGACGTGCAACTGGTTCGATGCCGATCGAGAACCGGTGCGGTAACTATGGTCCGGGTTTGAGGTGGGGTCTGAGGGTTGGCCTTCCTGAGGATTGGTCGGCGGCCTTGGTTCAGACGAAAGAGTGGCAGCGGTCGTCCCAGCCGTCGCTGAAGGCGAGGGTCTTGGCATTGAGATCGCGCACTCATCGGAAGGTGCCGCTGAGGGCGCCTTGTCGTTCGATGATGCCGAACCGGCCGACTCGCCATACTGACCCACACAAACCGCAAACCAGCTAGCTACTGGGGACACCAGCGAGCGGCGAAGAGTTCAAGTTCAGTCACGGCGGTTGCGTAGGTGAGGGTTTCCGCGCGTGGCGAGGATCGCGATCTGGATCTGGATCTGGCAAGCGTCGCGGAGGTCGAGGTCGACTGGAAGCCGGCTGTGTCGATGAGCGTGGATCGGTGTACGACAGGGGTCTGGCCGGCGGTGACGGAGACTTCGATCTGGCGCGGGCGCGGGCCGGCAACGAAGGCAGGGGGCTGGACAGAGACTCCGCTGGTGATGCCGATCGCCATCAGGTGGGTTGGCTTTTCGAAGCTTGCTCGAAGCCGGTTCACAGCGCCCGGCTTGTCGTTCGCGGGACGGCGACGGGATCCAGCGTCCGGTTCAGCCGGCCTCGGAGTGCCTCGGTCAGGTGTACACGTTGAGGACCGGCGGCGATACCGATTGTTGTGATGGCCCCCGAATGGTGTCACCAGCTGCACGATGCCGCGGAGTCGACGACGGGTTCGTCCAGACGCCGGTTTGCGGGTTCCTGCCTGGAAGACACGCTAGCGACCGGTGAGGAGACGCCACCTGGATGCGCGCCGCACGACGGCAGCTTCCGCGAGCGGGGCAGCACAACGCGCACAGAACCGGCGGTAGGACTCTCACAGCTTCCGCAGATCAGTGACGGGTTGGGGCCATTCATGGTGACCGACCCCGGCGCGATGGTCGGCGTCGGTGAATCGGCTGTGGCTGACGTGGTTCGGTCCGCCTGTTCTCCCCGATGACCGGTGTTGCCACTGGTGGCGCTGCGGCGGCGGGATCGGCCGACGTGCCCCGCCGCTCGAGAAAGGAGCAGCACCGGGGCAGTGCCTGACGCTCGCCTGGCCGTCTGAGTTCGCGTTGGCAGTACGTCGAGGACCAGCCTCCGATTCGGCCGTTGCGTTCTGGTCAGTTTTCCGTGCCTTGCTCGTGGCTCAGCTGCTGGTACGTGAACCGAACTGGCTGGGGTCGGCGTAAAGCCGGGCACGGTCTGAAACATCGAGGAGAAGGAGATCGGCGATGCCGAGAATGGTCCTTTGGTGGGCATCCCGCGCGAGCGGCGACTGGAAGGGCGTGAAGCGCTCGCGCAGGCTACTTACAGCCGGAGTGGCTGCTGCTCTGGTGCTGGGCGTGGCCGCACCCGTCGCGGCGATCACTGGAGGGTTCACCAATGTGGATGTGCCTCCGGAAGGTGTCGAACTCAAATCCGGACCGTGCCTTCACCAGGTATTCGGCCCGGAAGGTCGTCTGCTTTTCACTACCTGTACCGCGGAGTACACGGGGACGGGGACTGGCAAGAGGTTCTCCCTCAACGCGATCGTGATGAACAACAATCCGATCAGTCTCAGCACGAAGTACTACATCGATCGGGTGGATCTGGTGAATGGCGCAGGCACCGTTCTGGACAGCTGCAAAGGCGGATGGCTCGGGACAGGCGAGACCCTGAAGTGCACGGTCCACCCGCCAGCGGGCAACACCTACGCAAGGGTGCACTGGATTACGCCGGACGGTGAGCCGGCCAAGGTCGAGATGACCATCGCCAACCCGGTCTGACGTCGTGAGTCCGTTTCATGCTTTTTTGTTACAAAGAAGGGAATGTGGCTGTGAGATATCGATTCAGTAGGATCCTCGCGTTGAGCGGGGTGTTCGGTCTGGTCGGCGCCTTGTCGACTGTGTCGTCGGCGTCAGCGGAGAACATCGTTCATGACAAGGTGATTCCGCACCAGGTCGCTTCGGCTCCGGCGGTCGGCGTGGCCTCGGCATTCAACGACCAGTTGCAGGTGGTGAGACTCCCGGACAACCGCATCGTCTACTCGATCTCTAACGATGCAACGGCTGCCGGTGTGATCCGGGGGTGGGCGGAGATCCCGGGCGGCGGGCGGACCGAACGCCAGCTCGCCGTGCATCACAACAAGAAGCTGGGCAAGACCTATGTGGCCGCGATCGGCATGGGCGGCTTCGGCATGTTCCTCCAGACCATCGACTGGAACACCGGGGCGTGGGCGAACGGCTGGACGTACTACGGCGGGGAGTTCAGCTCCCCTCCGGAGATCGCCGTGAACGACCAGAAGGGGATCATCACGCTCCTTGGATCAGGGCGGACTGACTCGCGTCTCTACTACAAGAACCAGCTCATCGGACAGCCCACCGACTCCAGCAACCTGACATGGAAGCAGTGGGGCTCGCCCTTCACCACGAAGCTGAAGGTGGCTGCGCGATGGGTCGGTGGCAAGACGCCGGCCGGGGCTGAGTTCAGCAGTCTGCGTATCGCCGCCACGCAGGACGGGCACGGCCTGATCTACAACGCGCAGGGCACCCTGAAAAACAGCAAGGAGTTCAACACCAACTCGGTGTGGTTCGAGGTGCCCGGCGGAGGCAAAACCAACCACGGCCTGTCAATGGCCGAGTGGGACAACGACCTCGACGGATATGCCGACACTCTGTGGCTGGCCGTGCGCGGTGTCAACGACGGCTTTGCCTATCAGACTTATCAGGCGAACCAATGGAACGGCGTTGCCGAAGCCGGCGACACCGGGCCCGGCTGGCGGTGGTTCCAGACGCAGGGCAACAGTCCATTCGGGCCTGCCATGTACACCCGCTCCAACGGCCCGGTGCTGGCCGTCACAGAGACCCAGGCCAACGGCGGCGGAATCGTTTACCAACGAAACATCGGAGACTTGAAGCCCGGACCTCGCTCCCTGGCCGTCCTCAAGAACGACCCAGCACAGCCCGGCTGGACAGAGGCCAAGATCAGCGAGCCCGTCGGAACGGGGTACCACCCCCAGGAGATCTCCGCCGGATGGAAACCATCTTGGAAGGACAGCAACGGCAGCCCCGTTCCGTCACCCGTGAACGGACCGAACGCGGTGCAGAACTCCGAACCGGTCAACAAGTGGTACCCCTGGTGCGCCGTATACAAAATCAATGACGTTCCCACCGGACAGCGGGCGCAGCACTGGATGCCAGGGGAGAACCAGAACTCGGCATTCGCCGACCTGGTCGCATGGCTCGACGTGCACTACCCACTGGGAGAGGACCAGCTCGGTTGGATCGAAGAGAACGGCCCCTGCTGAACTGACTCGCAGCCCGTGGGTACCGACCTTCAAGATAGTCGGTCCCTACGGGCTCCTGGCCGCCGAACCAGGGTGCTCGTCCGGTGCGTAGTGCCTCATGGTCCCCATCGTTCACGGGGATGGCCGGAGTATGAGCACCATGGACTGGCACATGCGGGGTGCATGCCTCGACAAGAACTCGGAGCTGTTCTTTCCGATTGGTAACAGCGACCTCGCCCACCAGCAGATCGACGAAGCCAAGGAAATCTGTCTCCACTGCACGGTTCGTGAGGAGTGCCTTGCCTGGGCATTGGAGTTCGCTCAGGTTCACGGGGTCTGGGGCGGAACCAGTGAAATCGAACGACTCGTTCTCCGCGCCCGCCGGCGCGCTGAGCTGACGCCGGCACCGAAGCGACCAGAGGTCACACGGGAACCAGTCCCGTCCCGTGGTGCTTAAGCTGGTACGAACGGCTTATCATCGGCCACCCGCAATGCTCCTCAACAGGTCGCAGAGCGTTCATATGCGCGCCGGCCGCACGCCATCCCCGTGCGGTCGGCGGGCAAGTCCGTGCCGACGCCCTGACACCGGTTCCTCGGGCTGGACCCGTGGAGCAAGGAACGGCCGCCCAGCCCCGTCCGAGCGGCCCGACAAGCCGCTGCCAACAATCTTGCCGTCCAATCTCGGCGGGCAGCAGCAAACGACCCGGTCGGTCCCCCTCTCGCGGCTCTGCAACGATCGCGCACCGCTCATGCGCAGCGCCACAATTCGCACCTGCCGCCAGGCCTCTACTTTCGCGCCCGTGATCACTGCACGAATCGGCACGCTGGTCACCCGTCAGCATTCTCGGATCAGATCGGCCAGATCGACCGGCTGACGGCCGGCGCAGCCTTCAGAGCGCGGCTCACACACGTGTCCCTGCTGGAGGCAGCTGCGTCAGCCGCGGCGAAAGAATACGACCCGGAGGTTGCAGCCTTCCGGAAGGTGACCGGCAAGTAGTTCCAAGCCGCGGCGCAGAAGCGCAAGGTGGTGATGTCGACCGGCGGGTCATAGCTCAGCTCACCACGCGCCAGCCGAGTGACGGCGATCAGGTCGCGGACGAAGGCACGCATCTGCGAGTCGAGCGTCCCACCCGCCCGCCCCAGCTAGACGTGCGGCCAGGTTGGGGGCAAGGACCGCGCGGCACTGGCCTAGCCGCGATCTAGCACTGACTCGAGGAACTCTGCTGCCACACCTGCTCGATGCGCTCGCGCAGCAACTCGAATCTCCGCGGACCGAAGCCGCGCTCGCAACGCCACAGAGCCGACGGTGCTCCGATGCGCCGCTGTTGACCATTGTGACTGCAGAGCCCGCCTGCTGGCACCCACCTGGCAGGCACCCAGATGCCCGTGGTATGGACGGGGATAAGAAGCGAGAGTTCTTCGAAAATCGAGCGGCCCTCAGAACTTGCCGTGCTTCGCACGGCGCGTGACCAGCCACCCGGTCACACATTGGGGCAGAAGAACCTGAGAGACAGGCTCGATCGATCGGAGCCACCCGTACGTCGGTACGGATTCCATGAACTCGCGCGAGAACAGCGCTGGCACTCCCTCCGGAGGCATGGGGGCAAGGGAGGACAGCCGGCACCGAGTTCCGCCGACTCGTCCTGGCGTGAACCTGCAGTGTGATCCGTGTCTCCGTGTTCATACGTAAAGCCCCATGAGCGACCGAGGCTGGGTGCGCCCCACCGCTCGCAGGAGGACCACGCGAACAGAACATCGATTTCCCCGCGAGTATCAGGAGAAGATGACATGTTTCGACGGATTGAGGATCGGAATGACTCAGGTTGCCGGAAATCTTCCAAATGGTTGGCGCTGCTGGGCGGTGTCGTGATTTCGTTCGGAGCCACAAGTGCGGCCGCAATCGGACAGAACAACCTTGCCGCTCCACCTTCGGGGGTGCAACTCGGTCCCGACAATTGCGTCCAGCAGAGTTTCGACAACGGGGTGCTGGCGCGATTGTGCAAAACCGAGTTCTCTGTCTTCGGATTCTCCAAGCGGGTCTACATTACTGCGTCGATTTTCAACGCAACGGCGAACTTTAATGGGGGTTTGGATGCGCGGAAAATTTACGTCGATTCAATGTCCCTCGACGACTCGCGTTTCCATTTTGAGACCTGCGTCATCACTGGATGGCTCGGACCGGGGCAATCCATAAACTGCTCCGCGCCATCCATTGATCCCATGATCGCCAAGACTTCTGCCTCCTACGTCTTCCAGTTGAAGTCTGGACTGCCGAGGGTTGAATACCTCAATAAGTGACATCAGTCAGCGCCACGGTGACCGCGGTGACCGCGAACGCGCCGATTGAGTCCGGCTAGGTGGACGACTGTCCGTGCTCTCCGCGCCCCTTGATCAGCCCCTGGCGCGATCCAAAGTCCGGTCGTTTTGCGTACCGCCGATAGGGACAAATATCCTGCGGCATGCCCTGCCGCTCTACAG
Source organism: Kribbella sp. NPDC023855 (assembly GCF_040639475.1). NCBI lineage: Bacteria > Bacillati > Actinomycetota > Actinomycetes > Propionibacteriales > Kribbellaceae > Kribbella > Kribbella sp. NPDC023855. The sequence goes on along the minus strand of NZ_JBFAAA010000007.1, from coordinate 296,920 downwards.
GAAGTTGGGACTGATGAAACAAAGGCTCAAAGTTCTCGCAATGGTGATGAGCACATTGGGCTTTGCAGGCGGGATCCTGGGGGCGCCAGCGCCGTCGGCAGCAGCTATAGCGACTACATCCGCGGACAATAGCAATCTTGCTGCCCATCCACAGGGGGTCGGGAGATTGGGTCCCACGCTTTGTGTAAACGAAGAGCTGTGGGTGGACTTGCGCGGACGGGTATGTAAGCGCGAGTTCGAGGTGTTCGGTCAGGTCAAGAGAGTTTTTGTTAATGTCACATTACTCAACGTCTCCGCTGGCAGAGCATATTATGTCCACTCCCTTACGGTGCAAGGAAGTGACTATGCAGGAGATATTCTGGATGTCTGCAAAGGTGGCTGGCTGAAGCCCGCGCAAGAATACTCCTGCAGCGGCAGCAGTACCAAGTCGCTCATGCACGCCGCCCAAGGAGTGTTTGTCTTCAATCGGAACAGCGATGGAGGCGTCGAGATCGCAACGGTGAAAAACCCGAGGACCTCCTGACCTCGGAGGTTGAGGAGTCAGTGTCGACCTAGTCCATGGCCTACCCCGGCGACGAGTCGTACCTAGCGATGGGGCCAAGTAATACGCCGCCCGCAAGCGCCCGAGAGCCGCCAACCACAGATCCAGATGTACTTCACCCCGACGTCCGGATCGTGGCACAACGTGGTCGAGGAGTGAAGGTCTAGAAGGATGACTCGCTCCTTCGGGAGGTCGGCGAGAAGTGAAGACAAGCTGAATCGATCGGCTGTGGCTTCGGTGGAGATCACCATCGCTGCCTACGACGGCTTCCCGGCCACTGACCTGACCGACTCCGAGCGCAGGCCTCCATGGCGAGTCCCCGGGGGTGCCGTCTCGACCGGCTCGACCAGGCGATGACGCGAGCTCCTCGCGCTGGACAGCGTTCCCCAGCAGCGTGCAGCGCGACGAGGGGCGTTCAAGGTTTCGGGCGATCCGCCGGCCATGTCTCGGCATTCCGTGCCGCCGCACGTTCGAAGCTGCCGGCGGGTTACTGATGGCGACGCCGCGGCCGACCGGTGTACTCGACACCGGTCGGTACCGCTGCAGGGCGACGTGGGTCAACTCGTGAGTCATGGCGTGGTGTCCTGCAGGGCTGTCGAGCGACGGGCCGACGGGCCGACGGGCCGACGTGCCGACGTGCCGACGTGCCCCAGACGGCGTCGCCGACTACCGTGAAGGCGACCGCGCTCACAGCCCCGGCCGACCGGTCCGCTTGCTAAATAGGTGTGCCCGGAGCCCGCCGAAGTCCTCGGCGTACCGGCACTCCATCGTCGAACGCACATCGTCGGGTAGTGGTGTGCTGCCGGAGCCCGTCTTGTTTGGACCGCAGGGCCAGAGCATGATGTGGACATCCCCTGCATCGGGATCCCGCCGCTCCAGCCCCTCGCCGTAAAGTTGGGCTCGATCCCCGGCATCAATTCGAAGCCCGAGTCACCCTGCATTACTCGTTCTGCCCCCTCGCCAGAACGACTACCAGGTCCCAGGAATTACCTGGCTACCAGCCCTCGGCTCAGGTGGGATCCTGTCTCTGCGTAACTCGCTGCCACGTGCGCACGTAGGGTGAGGTAGGGCTAAAATGGGGGGTTGATAGTGATCGACACCTTCGCCGGCTGTCCATGGTCAATCCAGTTGACTTTGGCGATCGTCTGCCCGCCCGGAGGATTAAGCGTGCAGTTCGCCCAAGTCGTAGGGCTCAACCAACTCATGGGGCAGGTTTCGAGAGGCTGCCCTTGAGTAGATTCAAGCTTGATATCCTCAAGGTAGAAAGACTTCGAAGTGGTCACGTTCAACACTCGCGCATTAAGGGTGAATCGTTCGAGGCCATCTTCGCTGAACTGCGTGATGCAGGTCTTGAAGACCATTTGTGCTGATCCGAAATCCTGGGACACGCAACCTAAGTCAACCATCGTGACCTCACTGGGAGGGGTCGCCAAGTTGCTGACTTCCTGAGTTCCTTGATCGCTCGAAAGGGCGGCCGCCGCCGTAGTGTTGGTCATAACGAGCAACAGGGACGCAGATCCGGCCCTGAGTATCTTGTTCACTCTAAGGTTTCTTACCGATACGGACGCGACCGCCGGCGACCAGAGCCCCCATCTCTGTCTGAGGCGATATGTCGGCCAGGCGCCAAATATGCCCGATGTCCTTCTCGTCATTTGCCACTTCATGGACTCGAGGGCTCCCTTCTTGCTCCATGCCCTCGGTCCATTCCCACCGAAACAGCATGCCTGCTCCAACACCGCGATCGGTGCTATGGCTTCCAGCATGCCAGGTGGCGTCCGTGGAGAGCATCCGGGAAATCCCTCAAATCCGCGTCCTTCTGCCGATCGCGTCGAGCAGGCCGCGGCACTGGCCGCTGCAGTGAACATCCTCGCTACATGCTCGCCGAGCTACGCGTCTCCGAGGGTGTGTTGAGCCACAGCACGAGGCGGCCGTGCTGGAGGGCCGAGTCTTGTGGCTTGAACGCATAGGTCAACTGGGGGCCAGTGGATGTGGTTCGCCGGTGAGGGTGGGAGAGGGCTTGGGCTATTTCGGGGAGGGTGGCTTTGACGTAGGTGGCGGTTGTGCCTGCGGCGGGGGTGTCGGTGTGGCCGGCGAAGGCGCGGGCGGTGGCGTAGCCGTGGTTGCGTTCGACCCAGGTGAGGGTTGTGTGCCTGAGCCAGTGGGTGGATATCTGCTGGGTGGCTACCCAGGGGAGATGTCGTCCGATGCGGTCCCAGAGGTGGTCGTAGCGGCGTTTGGTGATGGGGCGGCCGTCGGCGTACCGGAGAAGTTGGCCGTTTGGTGGTGTGCTGCGGGATTCGGCGTGGTGGAGGAGGTGCGACATGAGGGTGGGGGAGACGGGTTGCCAGCGCACGGTCTCGCCTTTCTCGCTGAGTCGGATGAGGCATTGGGTGGCATCGAGATCGTTGGGGGTCAGGGCTAGTGCGCCGCCGCGTCGGCAGGCGGTTTCGGTGTGGAGTCTGAGGATGAGGCTGTCGAGGGCGGGGTCGTTTCCGGTGGTGGCGGCGATCTGGTTGATTTCGGCGAGTTGTGTGTCTGGGATTGCTTGTCGGTGGAGGTAAAGCGGCGAGGTTTGGCGACCTTGATGGCTGGGTTGCTGCCGGGGTTGATGAGGCCGTCGTTCTCGGCGTTGGTGTAGATGCAGCGGAGGGCTGCGATGAAGTGTTCGGTTGCGGAGCGTCCGCCGCGGGCGTTGCGGCGGACGATGAGGGCGGTTTTGAGGGTTTCGGTGAGTTGCCGGATTTCGGTTGGTGTGGGTTCGTCGAGGTGGCGCTGGCCCCAGTGTTCGACCAGGCGGTTCCAGTAGGAGCTGTAGACGCGGCGGGTTCCGGCGCCGACGGCTGCGCTGACGATGGGGACGTACTCGGCGAAGGTAGGGACGGCCGTTGGTGGCGCGGCGGTGGCCAGGAGATCGGTGACGCTGACGCCTAGGCGTGCGAGCAGAAGGCGGGCGGCTTCGATGTCGGCGCTGTTGGTTTGTGTCATCGTCCAGCTCCGTCAGCCAGGAGTGTGTCGAGGGTGGCTGGTGGATAGATCGTCAGCCGGGAGGTACTCGGGTCGGCTGCCATGAGGACTCGGTCGCCGGGGGTGAGTGCGCAGTGGTGCCGCAGTGGTGCAGGGATGCGCACATGGCCCTTTGCCGTGAGATGGAAGTCTCCGGCTGGGTCGGGTGTGACCAGCAGCACTCCGCGCATCACGGTCCAGGTCAACGCGAGGCCGGGAGACCAAGCCAGCGCGCGCGTGATGCGGGTGTCGGCGAGGCGGCCTCGATCGTCGACCGCTGACAAGCCGTAGACGGTCGCCGCCGTCCGTTGTGCGGCCAATGTGGGCAGGGGGAGACGGCCCCGGGGCGGTTGTGAGGGCACCTCTCTGGTCGCCGCTGCGGGCATTCGAAGCGCTGGAATCAGCGGGCGGATGGATGTGCTCATCGGGCACATCCGGGTGGGCGAAGGCAGGAGAGCTCGGCGATGCGCTGAAGCGCTTCACCGAGCTCGTCTACTTGATACGTCTTGTGTGGCAGGTATGCCGCGATCGGGTGCCAGAGGCGGGACTTGAACCCGCACGCCCGGGGGCACCGGCACCTAAAGCCGGCGTGTCTGCCATTCCACCACTCTGGCCAGGGGAGATCGGCGTCCCCCTGAGGACTTCATCTTAGGGGGACGCCGATCGGTTGGTTCAGCGGCTCTGCAGGGCGTCGATGAAGACGTCGCGCAGGTCTTGCGGGTTCTTCGCCACGTAGGCCTGACCGCCGGTTGCCGCGGCGAGTTGCCGCAGTTCGTTGGCGTCGACGTCAGGACCCATACCCAGGGCGATGATCCGGACCGGCTGGGCCGGGTTGCGCAGGCCTTCGAGGGTCTGCAGCGTCTGGGCCAGGGTCGGCCCGTCCGGGTCGTCGTTCTTGCCGTCGGTGAAGATCAGGACGGCGTTCACGGCCAGCGGGTCGTAGCTGCTGCGGACTGCCCGGACCGCCGCGATCGTGGTGGCGTACAGGCCCGTCCCACCGCCCTTGATCGGCTGCTGGACCGCCAGGTTGGTGGTCATCTTCTGCCGTTGGGCCGGTGTCAGCTTGGCGATCGGGACCAGTTCGCGGAAGTCCGCGCCCAGGTTTCCGATGTTCGTCGAGAACGTCCACAGGCCGAGTGCCGCGTTGTCCGGGAACAACTTCAACCCGTTCGCCGCAGCTTCGATGGTGAGCTGCATCCGGGTCTTGTTGCCGACCTTCTCGGCCATCGAACCCGACACGTCGATCACGGCCAGCGAGTGCGCCGACAGCGACAGCCGGGTCCAGCCCAGCAGTGTCTTCTCGATCGCCGCCGCGGACGGTGTGGTGAGGCGGGTGATCGCACCGACGCCACGACCGGCACCGAGGTCGCTCACCAGCGGGTCCCGGAATCCGGCGTCGTCGCGGGACGATGCGGCCGTGTTGGAGATCAGTTCCTCGGCCAGCGCCTTGCCCGCGTCGGAGTAGACCGCGTCGTTGTTCTGCGCGGTCACCACGATCGGGTAGTCGAGCAGCAAGGTGCCGGTCTGCGGTACGACCGCTTTCAGCTCGGCGTCCGGGTGCTCGTCCTGGAACTTCACGAAGCTCTGCTCGGAAGCCGGTACGACGAGTCTGCTGCCGGGCTGCGCGGCCCGGCTGAACAACCCGTTCACATCCGTGAAGGGCTTCGCCATCGACCCCAGCTTCTGGGCCGTCGGCACGATGACCGCGGCTACCGCCTTGTCACTGGCCGACGTCTTCTGGCGCTCGGCCTGGATGGCCAGCAGCGCCAGCGCGCCGGGCGACTGGCTCAACGGGTCGAGCAGCGCCGGCTCGGCTCCCGCAAACGAACCGAGCCAGGACCCGGTGTTGGCGAAGTTGTCCGAGCGACCGACCAGGATCAGCGGTGAGGTCGCGATCGACGGTACGGCGACGGTCGGCACCTTCTGGCCGTCGTCGGCCTGGGCCACCCACAGCGACGAGTCCGGGACCCAGAGATCGGGCCGGCCCTCGGTGCTGCCCGCGACGTCCTTGGCCACCTTGGCCGACGGGGCCGCGGTGATCGTGAACTGCAGACAGGGGTTGTCCTCCTTCTTGGCGGCCAGCGACTTGGCCGCGGACTCCAGCAACGGCTGGACCTCTGGCGTCGTACTGAGCCGGACCTGGGTCAGGTCGTCACACGACTTGCCACCCAGGAACCCGTCGGCACCGGCTTCCGATCCGAAGGAGCGGACCACAAAGACGGCGCCCAACGACAGCACCAGTAGCCCAACGGCGGTCAGATACACCGGACGCCGGTTGTTGTTACTTTTCGTCACCGCAGAGGAGTGTTTTCCCATCGCGGCAGGTCCCTCCCTCCCAGAGGCAGACTGCGGGCGCAGATTACCCGGTTTGCACAGGTCAGGGCCAAGAGCGCCGTGCTTGTTCACGCCTTGGATGGAGGGTTGTGATCAGGACCGGAATGCCCATCGGGTCCCGGTTGTCCCTGCGGTGGCCGAAATTGTGACTCAGGGTCACCGGACCGCTGCGAACAGGTGAGATCCGAGTGTGGCCCAAATCACAGATCTGAGGTGCTCAAACGACCGTTGCATGAACTGCGGACATGAAACGGTCGAAGGTTTCCCTTCGCGGCTTGTCCTGACATCACGTCCGGACCGCCGCGCCCGGACTAGTCCAGCCCGAGATCCCGGCGCAGCTTGGCGACGTGCCCGGTGGCCTTCACGTTGTACTGCGCGACCGCGATCTTGCCGTCCGGGTCGATCACGAACGTCGACCGGATCACCCCGGTCACCTTCTTGCCGTACATCGTCTTCTCCCCGAAGGCCCCGTACGCCGACAGCACCTCTTTGTCCGGGTCGCTGAGTAGCGGGAAGGTCACCCCGTCGCGGTCGCGGAACTTGGTCAGCTTGGCCGGCTTGTCCGGCGAGATGCCCAGTACGGCGTACCCGTGGGCTTGCAGCGAGTCGAGGGAGTCGCGGAAGTCGCAGGCCTGCTTGGTGCAGCCCGGCGTCATCGCGGCCGGGTAGAAGTACACGATCACGTTCTTGCCGCGCAGGGAGGACAGCGCGACGTCGTTGCCGTCCGCGTCGGGGAGGGTGAAGTCCGGTGCTGGGTCACCGACGGACAGACGATCGGACATCAGAAGCCCTCCACGGAACGGAAACGGTGATTGTCCGACATTCTGCCGTACGCCGGATCGGCCGGCCGCACCGGCTCACTGGTCGTCCAAACGCTTGTGTCACACAGAGAGTCAGGGCGTCGATGCGGCAGAGTGGGGCCTATGCGGGCGATGACGGTAGTGCCGGGCACAGCTGACTCCGCGTCGGTCGGCGAAGTACCGGAGCCACCTGAGTCCGACGGCTCGGTCCTGGTCGAGGGCCTGTATGCCGGGATCTGCGGCACGGACATAGAACTGTGCAGTGGGCTCTTCGGTAGCGCCCCCGCCGGCACTGACCGACTAGTGATCGGGCATGAGTCGCTCGGCCGAGTCCTGGAGGCACCGGCCGGCTCAGGCTTCGCCACTGGCGACCTGGTCGCAGGCATAGTCCGCAGGCCCGACCCCGAGCCGTGCCCGGCCTGCGCGCGTGGCGAGTGGGACTTCTGCCGCAACGGCCGCTACACCGAGCGCGGCATCAGGGAGCTGGACGGGTACGGCGCCGAGCGCTGGCGAGTCGACCCGTACTACGCCGTACCGGTGCCGGCGCGACTCGGGCATCTCGGAGTACTGGTCGAGCCGGCCAGCATCCTCACCAAGGCGTGGGAGCAGATCGACCGGGTCGGCTCGCGATCCTGGTACGGCCCGGAGCACGTACTGGTCACCGGCGCCGGGCCCATCGGGCTACTGGCTGCATTAACTGCCAAGCAACGTGGGTACTCCGTCTCTGTGCTCGATCGCGCCACTGAAGGCCCCAAGCCCCAATTGGTGCGTGACCTTGGCGCGGAGTACCTCACTGACCTGTCCGACCTTCCAGTGGCACCTAACGTGGTTGTCGAAGCCACTGGGGCCGGGCAGCTCGTGTTCGACTGCGCGAAGCTGCTGCCACCGGCAGGGGTGATGTGCCTGACCGGGATCTCCCCGGACCAGGCGACGGTCGACGTACAACTGGATGCTTTGGCCCGGCAGCTCGTAGTACGGAATGCGGCGCTGGTGGGGTCGGTGAATGCGGCCAAGCGGCACTACGCGGATGCTGTGGACGTGCTGATGGCCGCTGATCAGTCCTGGCTGGAGCGGCTCGTCACTCGGTTCGTGCCACTGTCGGACTGGCCCGCGGCACTGGTCAAGGAAGCCCAAGACATCAAGGTGGTCGTGGATCTCCGGTCCTGACCTGCAAAGATGTGATCAAACACTGTGAAGGGAGCCCTGGTGTCGGACACGCAGGCTCGGACCACCGAGCAGATCGAGGCGGACATCGCCGCCACCCGTGCGCGACTGGCCTCGACCGTCGACGAGCTGGTCGACCGGGCCCACCCGAAGAACGTCGCCAAGCGGCAGGTCGAACAGGCCAAGGCGCAGGTGTTCGACGAGCGCGGTCAGCTGCGCACCCAGAAGCTGGTCGCCGTCGGCGCCGCGGCCGTGGGTGTAGTCGGCATGCTGGTGATGATCCGGCAGCTGGTGGGTCGCCGGTGACCTCTCGCAAGCGCATGGCCGACGACAAGCTGCCGATCCGGATGCTGCACGACCGGGTCCTGGTGTCACTCGAGCAAGAGGGCGAGCGCAAGTCGTCGGCCGGCATCCTGATCCCCGCGACCGCCCAGATGGGCCGTCGGCTGGCCTGGGCGAAGGTGGTCGCGATCGGCGCCAACGTCCGGACCGTCGAGATCGGCGACCGGGTGCTGTTCGACCCCGAGGACCGGGCCGAGGTCGAGGTCCGCGGCGACGACTACGTCCTGCTGCGCGAGCGTGACCTGCACGCCGTCGCCGCTCCCCGGCTCGAGGACGGCCAGACCGGCCTCTACCTGTAGTTCGCAGTACTGCGCGCCGCCGTCAGAACGCGTTCGGCCCGAAGCGGAAGATCGCGACCACCAGGGCCAGGATCAGCACAACGGTGTTGATGACGATCTGCTGGAACTCCTTGCGGCGCCCGTGGGTGACGATCGCGCCGAGCATGATGAGCGCCAGCCCGACCGCGGCCAGCGGGACCAGAACCGGCGCGATGTCGAAGATGCCCGGCAGGATCAGCCCGAGCGCGCCCAGCACCTCGGCGGCGCCGATCAGCTTGATGGTGCCTGCGGAGAAGTCCTTGCTCCAGGCCATCTGCGGGTTCTCGCCGAGCTTGGCCTTGGACTGACTCAGCTTGGTCAGGCCGGCGGCGAGGAAGAAGGCCGCCAGGACGCCGGCGACGATCCAGAGAAACACGTTCACAGTGGTGATCCGCTCTCGAAAAGGTGTTGAGTTGATGTGTCAACCTCGAAGGTAGCCGCAATGACTTGAAGCGTCAACTAATCGGTTAGACTGGGCGGCATGACGGGGGACAGTGCAGAAGCCGAGGGGACGCGCTGGCTCACGCCGGAGGAGCTCGAGGCCTGGATGGCGCTGGCCGCGATGCTGTTCAAGTTGCCCGGCGTCCTCGACTACCAGCTGCAGCGCGACTCGGGACTGACGCATTTCGAGTACGTCGTGATGGCCGGGCTGTCCGAGACGCCGGACCACGCCCGGCGGATGAGCGACCTGGCCGGCTTCGCCAACGGCTCGCTGTCGCGGCTGTCGCATGTGGTGAAGCGGCTGGAGAAGCGCGGTTTCGTCGTACGGCGGCCGGACGCGGAGGATGGCCGGATCACCGTCGCCGAGCTCACCGACGCCGGGTACGAGCAGCTCGTCGCCGCCGCGCCGGGGCATGTCGCCACGGTTCGTGAGTACGTGATCGACGTGCTCACGCCTGAGCAACTCAGGCAGCTCAAGGCCATCGGCGACCAGGTCCACCGCAAGGTCGATCCGGGCCGCCCTTGCTGACAGGTGAACGGTCGTGCTTTTATTGATCCTGTGAGCAAGGGTGAGGAAACGCGAGCCGCCGTACTGGACGAGGCTGCCCGTCAGGTCAGTCTGGTCGGGCTGAACGGTCTCACCATCGGACTGCTCGCCGACAAGACCGGTCTGTCGAAGAGCGGCTTGTTCGGTCATTTCCGGTCCAAGGAGCAGCTGCAGGTCGCGGTGATCGACTACGCCGGTGAACTGTTCGCCGAGCGGGTGGTCCGGCCGGCCCTGAAGATGCCGCGCGGCGAGCCGCGGTTGCGCGAGTTGTTCGACCGCAAACTGCGCTGGGGCAACGGCGATCTCGCGTTGCCCGGCGGGTGCTTTTTCACCAGTGTCGCGGCGGAGCTGGACGATGCTCCGCCGGGTCCGGTGCGGGCCAAGTTGGTCCAGATCGAGCGGGACTACATCGACACGATCGCCACCGTGTTCCGGACCGGGATCACCGAGGGGCAGTTCCGCCCCGACGCGGACCCGGAGCAGTATGCGTTCGACATCCGCGGCGTGCTGATGTCGCACCACCTGGCCGGGCGCTTGCTGGGTGACCCGGAGGCCGAGAAGCGGGCCTGGGTGGCGTTCGAGGGCCTGCTCCAAGCGGCCAAGATCTGACTTTCCCCTGTGAAGACTTCCCCTGTGAGGAGTAGCAATGGCGGCAGAAAAAAGCACGAACGGTCGGACTGAGAGAATCCGGAAACTGTTCCAGTTGTTCGAACGGGTCGCGCCCGCGGCCGGTGGACGGTTGCTGGACTCGATCTGGTTCCGGCTGCCGGAGGTGTCGGCGAAGGCCCGTCGGCTCCGGGTCGAACTGCCCGAGGCGACCGCCATCGAGCTGCCCTTCGAGGATGGAACGATCCGCGGGAGCACCTGGGGCGACGGTCCGACGGTGTACCTCGTCCACGGCTGGGGTGGTTGGGGGCTCCAGCTGGCCTCCTTCGTCCCGCCACTGCTGGATGCCGGCTTCCGCGTCGTCACGTTCGACGCACCGAGCCACGGCGACTCCGAGCCTGGCAGGGAAGGGCCGAAGCGAGCCACGCTGCTGGAGATGAGGGATGCCTTCCGCGCCGTGGTCGCCGCCTACGGACCGGCGTACGGGGTGGTGGCGCATTCGATGGGTGCGACTGCGGTGGCGCTGGCTTTGCGGGACGGGTTCAGCGCACGCCGGATGGTGTTCCTCGCGACCGCGACAGACTTCCGCGACGGGCTGGCGCAGTACGAGGCGTACTTCGGCTTCGGGCCGCGGACCCGCGAGCAGTTCCTGCGCCGGTTCACCCGCAGGTTCGGTTCGCTGGACAGCTTTGCCGTGGCGCCGCTGATCGACGGTCTGGCCGAGGAGCGGGAACTGCCCCAGTTGCTGGTGTTCCACGACCGGTCCGACCGCGAGACCTCCGCCGAAGGCAGTGCGAAGGTCGTCGACGTCTGGCCGGGGGCTCGGCTCGAGCTCACCGATGACCTCGGCCACAACCGGATCCTCCGGGATCCCGCGGTCGTCACCGGCGCAACCGCGTTCTTATCCACAGATCGGGCGGTAGGTGAGCCGGGCAAGGTCGTGCAGGAGACAATGCACGGGTGACCTTCACCCCCACCTCCAGCCGTCTGCCCGACTTTCCCTGGGACAAGCTCGCTCCCTTCAAGCAGAAGGCGGCCGCGCATCCCGACGGCATCGTCGACCTGTCGATCGGCAGTCCGGTCGACCCGGTGCCCGACCTGGTGAAGAAGGCACTGGCGGACGCGGCCGACGCACCGGCGTACCCGACGACGCTCGGTACGTCGGTCGCGCGCCAGGCCGCCGTCGACTGGCTGGCACGCCGGCTGGAGGTGCCCGGGGTCGATCCGCAGGCCGGTCTGCTCCCGGTGATCGGCACCAAGGAGCTGATCATGCTGCTGCCGACGCTGCTCGGGATCGGCGCCGGCGACACCGTGCTGATCCCCGACCTCGCCTACCCGACGTACGAGGCCGGCGCCGCGCTGGCCCGGGCGACCAGCGTCCCGGTCGCCGACCCCACGCAGTACGACGGTCCGGCGCGGCTCGCCTATCTCAACTCGCCGCGCAACCCGTCCGGCCAGATCACCTCGCCCGACGAGCTGCGGACCGCGGTCGAGTGGGCCCGGGCAAACGACGTGCTGCTCGTGAGCGACGAGTGCTACGCGGAGTTCGGCTGGGACTCGACGCCGGTGTCCGTGCTGCACCCGGACGTGTGCGGCGGCAGCTTCGACAACCTGCTCGCGGTGCACTCGCTGTCCAAGCGGTCGAACCTGGCCGGCTACCGCGCCGGCTTCGTCGCTGGTGACGAAGCAGTGGTCGCCGAACTGCTGGCGGTTCGCAAGCACGCGGGCCTGATGGTGCCGTCGCCGATCCAGGCCGCGATGGCCGCAGCCTTCGCCGATGACACGCATGTGGACGAGCAACGCGCCCGCTACATCCGCCGCCGGACCGTACTGCGAGACGCGCTGACCGTCGCCGGCTGGGAGATCACCCTGTCGCAGGGAGGCCTCTACCTCTGGGCGAGCCACCCGGCGTACGACGCCTATGAATCCGTTGCAGCGCTGGCGGATCGAGGCATTCTCGTCGCTCCCGGTGCCTTCTACGGCACTGCGGGTGATCGGCATGTGCGGGTCGCCCTGACCGGTACCGACGAGCGAATCGACGCCGCCGCGAAAAGATTGCACGAGTAGCCGAACTTTTTGGTTTGGGTGTGACGTCTTCCTAGGTACAAGCCCTCTTAAGTGGGTGTGAGGAGAGCTGGGGTGGCTCTCCCTTTCTGGGGAGGACTGGGCCGTGAACATTCGTGCCTTTGGACCGGCCGCTGTCGTGGCGGCACTGCTCATCGGCCTGAGTGCGGTGCCCGCGACCGCGGCACCGGCGGCCGAGGATCCGACGACGACGCCGCCGGTGGTCACCACCACACCGCCGCCGACGACGCCGGACCCGACACCAACGCCGACTCCGACGTCGCCGACCACGACGACGCCCAGCACGCCGCCGACGGTCACCGCGGAGCAGTTGCCGATCACGCTGAACCAGCCGGCCGCGACCTGGGAGGACCGCCCGATCACCTTCACGGGCCGGCTCGAGACCGGCCTGGTGGGCTCGCATCTGAGCCTGTGGGAGAAGCTGTCGTCCGGCTGGGTCATGCGCGCCAAGACCCGGACGGTCACCAACGGGGCTTACAAGTTCACCTACGTCGCGCCGAACCCCGGTGCCGCGACCTTCCGCGTCATCATCGGCGGGGTGTTCCCGAGCGCCGTCGGCAACACCCCGGACCGGACCGTCTCGGTGCTCAACCGCACGCTGGTGATGACCAAGCCGGCCGCGTCGTACACCGTCCTGAGCGGCGTCCGGATGACGGGGAAGCTGACCCCGCCCGAGCCGGTGAAGAAGCTGATCGGGCTGCAGGACCGGGCCAATGGCAGGTGGCGCACACTGACGAGCGCGTGGACCGCGCCGAACGGGACGTTCGCAGTACCGGTGCCGGACAACCTGCCGGCCACCAAGACCGTGCGGGTAGTCACGCTCGAGACCCCGGCCGCCGCGTTCGAGGCCTCGGCGTACGCCGTGATCACGATCAAGGCGCTCGTCAACGCCAAGGTCTCCTACATCTCGGCGCCGTCGATCAACAAGACCTACCGGCCCGGCTGTCCGGTGAAGCCGTCGCAGCTGCGCTACATCACCTTGAACTACTGGGGATTCGACGGTCTCGTGCACCGCGGTGAACTCGTCGTCCGCGACGCGGCCGTGTCGAAGATGATCGCCGTCTGGACCGCGAGCTTCAACGCGAAGTTCCCGATCCGGCGGATGCAGCGGGTCGACTACTTCGGGGGCAGCGACATCAAGGCGATGGCCGCCGACAACACGTCCGTCTTCAACTGCCGCCAGGTGACCGGCAACCCCTACGCGCTGTCCCCGCACTCGTACGGCTGGGCGATCGACATCAACACCGTGGAGAATCCGTACCTCGCGGCGAACAACGTCTGGTACCCGTCGAACGGCCTGGCCTACCGCAACCGCAGTGTCGTCCGGCCGGGCATGCTGTTCAGCACCAGTACGCCGACTCGGGCCCTGCGCAACGCGGGGTACTTCTGGGGCGCCGGCTGGCGTAAGCCCGACTACCAGCACTTCCAGCCGAAGTGAGGGCCGTACTGACGGCAGTGGCTGTTGCTGGACTTGTAGCTGGGTGCAGCGCGAGTCCAGCAGCCAGTACTACGCCGACGCCGACTCCCACCCCGACGTCGGGCACTGCTCCCATCCCGACGAACACCTTGAGCACAGTCGACCCGACCGATGCTGCTCAGCCTCCAGAGCTACCGGAGGAAGCAACAGCGCCGCCACCTGCCGCAGCGGGACCTGTGTCGTCCAAGAACCTGCCGGCTCCTGCCAAGCTGGGGGCAGGCTGGAAGACCTACACGGAGCCGGGCGGCGCCGAGGAGGGCTTCCTGGGCAACGAGACCTGGACGCGCAGCCGGAAGGCGCACCAGGCGGCCTTCGAGGCGTTGCCGGTCGGCTGCGGCAACCCCCTGCCGACCAGCTCGCTCCCGGTCCCGAAGCACGCACTGCAAGGCTCCTACCGCACAGCCGCCAACAAGCCGGCCACTGTGCTCGTACTGCGCTTCGCCGACGCAGACCAAGCCTCGGGGTACTACACCGGCTACCAGGCGCGCATGGCTGCCTGTGGCGACAAGGGTGAGCTCCAGGTGAAGCAGCTCTGGTCCGGGAAGGAGGCGGCCGCGTCGGTACGTTCCTACGTCGGCGCGGAGGCTTTTGTGGAGCTTTCCGCCCTGAAGGGCTCTACCGTGGCCTTACTGGCCCAGGCGAGCGGCAAGCCGGACACGCAGGCAGAGTGGGCGCGGAGCGTCGTACCGGAACTGCAGGCTGTGATCGATTCGCCGTAAAGATGTACTACCTTTCAGTTTTCATCCGCTCTAAACTCCGGACATGGGTGACTTCGACAGGTACGCGCGACTGACGGCTGAGCTGGAGCCGCCGTACGCGGTGGTCGACCTGGCCGCGTTCCGGCGCAACGCGGACGATCTGGTCCGCCGCGCCGCCGGTACGCCGATCCGGGTGGCGTCGAAGTCGGTGCGGTGCCGGGCGCTGATCCGGGCCGCGATCGAGCGGCCGGGGTTCCACGGGGTGATGAGCTACTCGCTGCCCGAGGCGATTTGGCTGGCCCGCGACGGCGTCGACGACATCCTGATGGGCTACCCGACCGTGCACCGGGCGGCGCTGAAGGAGCTGGCCGGCGACGCGGCGCTGGCGTCGCGGATCACGCTGATGATCGACCATTTCGAGCACCTCGCCTTCATCAAGTCGGCCACCGGTGGCGGTGAACGGATCCGGGTCTGCCTGGACGTGGACGCGTCGCTGCGGATCTTCGGCCAGCACCTCGGCGTACGCCGGTCGCCGCTGCGGACGCCTGAGCAGGTGATCGAGCTGGCCCGCCGGGTCGCCGCGGACGACGCTTTCGAGCTGGTCGGCGTGATGTTCTACGAGGCGCAGATCGCCGGGCTCCCGGACACCTCGCCCGCCGTCCGGCTGGTCAAGCGGCTGTCGGCCAACGAGCTTTCCGATCGTCGCGGGCTGGTCGTGGACGCCGTGAAGCAGGTCGCGCCGCTGCGACTCGTGAACTCCGGCGGTACCGGCAGCATCGAGGTCAGCAGCGCCGATCCGGCCGTCACCGAGGTCACCGCCGGCTCCGGGCTCTACGGCCCGACCCTTTTCGACAAGTACGACGTCTTCCAGCCGGAGCATGCGGTCGCCTACGCGCTCGGCGTGGTACGCCGCCCGTCGCCGCGGATCGCGACCCTCTTCGGCGGCGGCTACGTCGCCTCCGGCCCGGCGAAGAAGTCCCGCCTCCCGTCGCCGAGCTGGCCGCTCGGGCTGAAGCTGCTCGGCACCGAAGGCGCGGGCGAGGTGCAGACCCCTGTCGCCGGTGAGGAAGCGCGCGGCCTTCGGATCGGCGACCGGGTCTGGATGCGATACGCCAAGGCGGGCGAGATGCTGGAACGATTCGACGTGCTGCACGCGATCGACGGGAACGAGCTGACCGGGCTCGTGACGTATCGGGGTGAGGGGAAGAACTTCGGATGAGCACCTGGCGGAACTGGGCCGGTACCGAGTCGGCGACCGGCGTGGAGATCGTCCGGCCGTCGTCTGTCGACGAGGTTGCCGCGATGGTCAAGACGGCGGCGGAGCAGGGGAAGCAGCTCAAGGCGGTCGGGTCCGGCCACTCGTTCACCGGCTGCTCGGTGCCTGAGCAGGTGATGATCCGGCTGGACGGTCTGTCCTCGATCACCAGCGCCGACCAGACCTCCGGCAAGGTGACGCTCGGCGCCGGGACCGGGCTGGCCAAGCTGAACGCCGGCCTCGCCGCTTTCGACCTCGCGATGGCCAACCTCGGTGACATCGACAAGCAGACGATCTCCGGCGCGATCTCGACCGGCACCCATGGCACCGGCGCGAAACTGGGTGGGCTCGCCACCCAGGTGGTCGGGCTGGAGCTGGTCACCGCCGACGGCTCGGTGCTGAACTGTTCGGCCGAGGAGAACCCGGACGTCTTCGCCGCCGCCCGCGTCTCGGTCGGCGCGCTCGGCGTGATCACCGGGCTCACCCTGCAGACCGTGCCGGCCTTCCTGCTCCGTGCCCAGGAGATGCCGCTGCCGCTGGCCGACGTCCTGGACGGCTTCGATTCATTTGCTGATGGCAACGATCATTTCGAGTTCTACTGGTTCCCGCACACCGAGGTCGCGCTGACCAAGCGAAACAACCGGGTCGCCGCGGGCGTCGGGGCGTCGCCGGTCGGCCGGATCCGCGGGTGGGTCGACGACGAACTGCTGTCGAACCGCGTCTTCGAGCTGACCAACCGGCTCTCGGCCCGGCGACCGGGGCTGGTGCCGCGGATCAACCAGCTCGCGTCTCGGGCGCTGTCGGCCCGCGAGTACGTCGACGCGTCGTACAAGGTCTTCTGTGCCGAGCGCAACGTGGTGTTCCGGGAGTCGGAGTACGCCGTACCGCGCGAGCACGTGGTCGAGGTCGTGCGGCAGTTGCGCGCGTGGATCGACCGGTCGGGGGAGCGGTTGCCGTTCCCGATCGAAGTACGGGTTGCTGCTGCCGACGACATCTGGCTGTCGACGGCGTACGGGCGAGACACCGGGTATGTGGCGATTCACCAGTACCACCGGCTTTCGCACACTAAGTACTTCGATGCGTTCGAGCAGATCGTGAAAGCGTTCGGGGGCCGGCCGCACTGGGGCAAGCTGCACACGCTCGGCGCGGACGACTTGCGCGAGCGGTATCCGCGGTTCGACGACTTCCTCGCGGTTCGTGACCGGCTTGACCCGCGGCGCGCCTTCGCCAATCCCTACACCCGGCAGGTGTTCGACGCGTAGTACCGGGGAAAAGGTGTCGGCCCGGGCCGTCGCGTCGTAGCCTTCCTTCATGACTGCACCGGAGCCGCTCGAAGCACTGCCCGAGGACTGGACCAAGGCCCTCGCGGTGGTCGCGCATCCTGACGATCTGGAGTTCGGCTGCGCCGCCGCGGTCGCGCGCTGGACCGGACAGGGCAAGGAGGTCGTCTACGTCCTGCTCACCTCGGGCGAGGCCGGGATCGACGGCATCCCACCGGCCGAGAGCGGCCCGCTGCGCGAGGCCGAGCAGGTCGAGTCCGCCCGGATCGTCGGCGTCTCTTCCGTGGAGTTCCTCGGCCAGCCCGACGGCACGATCGAGTACGGCGTCGCGCTGCGCCGGCTGATCACCGGGGTGATTCGGCGGCACCAGCCGGAGATCGTGATCACGAACAACTTCCGCGACACCTGGGACGGCGACGTCGTGCTGAACCAGGCCGACCACATCAGCACCGGCAAGGCCACCCTCGACGCCGTCCGGGACGCCGCGAACCGGTGGATCTTCCCCGAGGAAGGCGAGCGCTGGAACGGCGTACGGCAGGTCTGGATGGCCGGGTCGCCCAACGGCAGGCACGCTGTGGACACGACCGACACCTTCGAGGTGGGGGTCGAGTCACTGCGGGCGCACAAGGCTTACATCGAAGGGCTGAACTGGCCGGACTTCGACCCGGCCGAGTTCCTCGAAGGGATGGGCCGCGCCGCGGGCAGCCGCCTCGGCACGACGTACGCGGCGCCTTTCGAGGTGTTCACGCCCTGATCCGCTGAACTCCGCGACCTGCCCCGTCCGGCGGGTGCGGCTGTGCCCACCTCCGGCGTACTGCGGGGGTGGGCACGGGCGCGGGTGTGATCAGTCGGTGGGGAGTTCGAGTGAGGCTTTCAGGTGAGGCGGAGCGGGCAGCGGGTTGCGGGGTTCACGATCCCCGCTCGAATCGGGGCCGGGCGGGTTGCCAGGGCCGACCCAGGAGCGGACCAAGGTGCGCCCCTTGCGGGACAGCCGGAGCAGGTCGACCTGGAAGACCTGGGCGGCCGGGATGCCGAGCTGAGCGAGCGACCGGTTCGCCATCAGCGCCGCCTCGTCCTGCTTCCGCGGGCTGAACTTGTGCTGCAGGACGAGAGCGACCCGGCCGTCGGGCAGCTCCTCGATCCGCCGCAGGTGCATGCCCTTGTCGAGGCGACCGGACAGGTTGGCCATGGTGAAGTAGTCGGAGGTGGACTGGCGCTGGTCGAGCTGGGCGCGGGCGATCACTTCGTAGCGGGCCATGTACCGATCATGCGTCGGGGGCGACCTCTTTTCCAGGAAACCGGCGCGCGGGTGCCAAACTCGAAGGGTCGGGCCCGGCCGGGGGAGGAGGCGAGGGGCGTGACGGACGACGAGACCGTCCCGCACGCGGCCGACGGTGATCCGTGGCAGCCGCCCTGGTGGTTGCTCGTCTTCGGTCCGCTCTGCTGGCTGCTGGTCGGAGCGCTTCTGATCGAGCAACGCGGCTGGAAGGTGGCGTTGGGCGCGGCCGTTCTGCTGGCGCCGGTCGGCATGCCGATTCCCGCCGTACTGCGCTGGATCAGGCAGCACCCTCGGTTGGCCGGAAGCTATGTTGCGCCGCTGACCTTTGCTGGGACCACGTTGCTGACGACGCTTCCGCTGTGGCTTTGCGTTGCGGCGACTGTCGCCGCAACGTTGCTGGCTCTCTTCCTGACGACGATGCGGAGCTTCGACCGGAGCTGATGCGTGTTTTAGAGGGCTAGGGCGCGGTTGGCGTCGGCCAGCACCGCGGGGGAGGCGAGGGACTGCCAGCGTGGGATCTGTTCCTGGAGGAACGCGTGCAGCTTGGGCTTGAGGTCCGGGGCATGGTCGAGGACGTCGAGCTCGTTGACGATGGAGAGGTCGACGAAGTCACGCAACTCGGCCGACGTCAGCTCCTCCGACGTACCGGTGAACCGGTCGGTGACGGTGCTGTGCTCGGCCAGATCGCGCCAGGTGGTCTCGCGGTCGCAGGAGCCGTAGCGGTAGACGAGCAGCTCCGCCTCGGGACCAATGACGGCTTCGAGAACCGGCCGTTCCTCCTGCCAGTCGAACAGATGCGTTGGGAACCCGTCCGTCCCGTACGCCGCGTGCGCGAGCCCGGCGAGCACCAGCGTCTCGGACGCGCCTAGATCACGTAGCCGCTTGGCGACCCGATGCAGGTGCACGTACAACGTGCCACCGGCATGCTCCAGCTCATCGGCACCGCGGACGAGCAGCAATGATCCCAGATCTTGGAAGGTGCTCATCTGACCCCTTCGGTTCGGAGCGGTCAGGGCCCAACGGGACCGGCCCAGGAAAACAAGGTACGACGCCCCCACCCCCTCCGCCCACAACACCGGCGTGCCGATTCCGTCACACAACCACCCACCCGAGTACGGCGACCACCAGCACCCACCTCCTGCGGCACCCGCCGCCGGCTCCTGCCGGTTACTGCGAGGGGTTCCGAGGGGCGGGTGGTTGGGGGTGTGAGTGCTGGCAGCTGTGTTCTGCGGGGTGCTGGGAAGCCAGCGACCCGCCGGGTGATGGGGCCGACGGGTCGGTGGGTGGGGCGGGCCGTCGGTGGCGAGACCGGCGGGTGGTGAGAACTAGTCGTCGAGTTCGGCGAGGGCCTTGCGGGCTGCTTCGAGTTCGGCTTCGAGGGCGGCTACCTTGGCGGCCTGCTGTTCGCGGGCTGCGTCGATGACCTCGTCGATCGGGCCGGACAGGTCCTCGTGGAGTTCCTTGGCGGCGCGGGAGACGGCGGCTGCGGCCACCAGCAGGTTCTTTGCGATGTAGCTGTTGCCCTGCTTGAGCTCTGCCTTCCACTCGCCGTCGGCGGTGCCGGTGACGGTCAGCGTCAGCTCGAGGGTCTTGGTCTTCTTCGGCGCCGCCTTCTTGGCCGGGGCCTTCTTCGGCTTCTCCGCCACGACGGGAGCGTCGGCAACCGCCGCAGCGTCGGCATCCGACGCAACGTCGGCGTCGGAAACAGCATCGGCCGCCGGCGTGTCGATCACTGACGGGGAAGCTTCAGCGGTCGCGGCCGGAGAGTCGATCACCGCATCGGGAGTGTCGGCGGCGTCGGTCTGAGCTTCTGCTGCAAAAGTGTCTACAGTCATCGTTGCGGCGATCTCCCTGGGTGACATGTCCCCGCCGAAGCGGGCTGGCGCTGAGAGTGTATTAGAACACACGTTCGACCCCAGCGCCAATTCCCCCTTCTGCCGCAGAGATCAGGCGGACTGCTCCTTGCGGTCACCCGACCAGTCCAGGTGGAACGCACCCTCGCGATCGACCCGCCGGTACGTGTGCGCCCCGAAGAGATCCCGCAGCCCCTGGATCAGCGCCGCCGGCAGCCGCTCCGCCCGCAACCCGTCGTAGTACGACAAAGCAGCGGAGAAGCCAGGAGCCGGTACGCCGGCCGTGGCTGCCGTCGCGACCACGCGACGCCAAGCATCCTGCCCGCTGACGACGGCCTCCTTGAAGTAGTCGTCGACCAGCAGCGACGGCAGCGAGGCGTCCCGGTCGTACGCCTCCTTGATGCGGTCCAGGAAGCGCGCCCGGATGATGCATCCGCCCCGCCAGATGGTCGCCATCGCACCGAGGTCGATGTCCCAGCCGTACTGGTCCGAAGCCGCCCGGATCGCGTCGAACCCCTGCGCATACGCGACCAGCTTCGACGAGTACAGCGCGTGCCGGACATCCTCGATGAACGCGTCCCGATCCACATCGACCTTGGCATCGGAAGGCCCAGCCAGTACTCCGGCCGCTGCGGAACGCCGTACGACATCGCCCGACAGCGACCGCGCGAAGACGGCTTCCGCCATCCCGCTGACCGGAATGCCCAGGTCCAGCGCGACCTGAACGGTCCAGCGCCCAGTGCCCTTCTGCTCGGCCTGGTCCAGTACGACGTCCACGAACGGCCCGCCGGTCGACTCGTCGACCTGCGACAGCACCTCGGCGGTGATCTCGATCAGGAACGACTCCAGGTCGCCGCTGTTCCACTCGCGGAACACGTCGGCGATCTCGGTCGCACTGAGCCCGAGCACACTGCGCAGCAGGTCGTACGCCTCGGCGATCAGCTGCATGTCGGCGTACTCGATGCCGTTGTGCAGCATCTTGACGAAGTGGCCGGCGCCGTCCGGGCCGACGTGGACGCAACAGGCCTGGCCGCCGACCTGGGCGGCGATCTTGGTCAGCATCGGCTCGAGTGCGGCGTACGACTGCGGCGAGCCGCCCGGCATGATGCTCGGGCCGTTCAGCGCGCCCTCCTCGCCGCCGGAGACGCCGGCGCCGACGAAGTGCAGGCCCTTGGCCTTCAGGGCGTCCTCGCGCCGGCGGGTGTCGGCGAAGTGCGCGTTGCCGGCGTCGACGACGATGTCGCCCTCGTCGAGCAGCGGCACCAGTTCGTCGATCACTGCGTCGGTGGGCTCGCCGGCCTTGACCATGATGATGATCTTGCGCGGCTGCTCCAGTGCGGCGACCAGCGCGGGGAGGTCGTCGGCAGGGGTGAACTCACCCTCGTGGCCGAACTCCTGGATCAGCGCGTCGGTGCGGCCCTTGGACCGGTTGTGGACGGCGACGCGGAAACCGTTGCGCGCCAGGTTCCGGGCCAGGTTGCGGCCCATCACCGCGAGTCCGGTGACGGCGATCTGGGCTGGAGCAGAACTCATTGGCTATCTCCTGCGGGTGAGTGCTGGACGTCCGAGTGCGAGACCAGTCTCCTGCCCGGAGCAACCCTGCCGTCGATCGGGGTCTCAGCAAGTAGACGGTTCCGAACCCTTCTCAAAGACCGCGAAGCGATGGTAGACATCTGAGAAATCGATTTCCCAGATCGTGAGGTCCGCCCATGACCAGATCGCTGCGACCTGTCGTCGCGGTTCTCCTCGGCGCAGTTCTGGCCGTCCCCACCGCCGCGCATGCCTCGGCCGCGCCGGCCCTGGCGCCGCCAGCCGCGGCAGCCGCAGTACCAGCCGCGGCGCCCGCGCCCGCAGTACAGGCCTCCGGTACTACGTCCGCTCTCGCGGGCAGCAACGGCCCAGTGGGCTGGGACGTCTACCGGCAACTCGATCGGCTCCCCGAGCTCCAGACCGGCGTCCGCACCAAGCAGTTCTCCAGCTTCGGCCGCGACGGCTCCAACAACGACGGCTTCGACGGCACCTACTCCTGCCTCCGGACCACTCCCGCCGGCTGCGTTCTCGCCGAGGACGACGGCCCCGGCGAGATCGCCACGATCTGGTTCACCCGCGACGAGGGCGACGTCCGCAAGACCGGCACCATCACCGTCGAGCTGGACGGGAAGTTGGTGCTGAACGCGAGCCTGCAGGACGTTGTCGACGGCAAGCTTGGCTCGCCGTTCGTCTACCCGCTCGTCGCCAACGCGCTGGAGACCAGCGGCGGCGTCTACCTCCGCGTCCCGATGCCGTACCAGAAGTCCATGCGGGTGACCGTCCAGAACAACCCGTACTTCTACCACGTCGGCTACCGCGAGTTCCCGGACGCGGCCGGCGTGAAGACCTTCGACCCGGCCGACAAGGCAGCGGATGTCGTCGCCCTGCTCAAGGCATCCGGCACGAAGGATCCCAAGCCCACCGAGCCCGGCGCGAAGACCACCCAGACCCCGGTGGAGCTTGCCCCCGGCAAGCAACTCACGCTCGGGGACGTCCACGGTCCGGGTGAGCTCAGCGCGCTCCGGCTGAAGCTCCCGCAGCTCGTCGGCCTGGAACTGAAGAGCGTCACCGACGACGGCCGCGCGTTCATCGGCGGAAGCAAGTTCACGATGAAGGTCGACCCGGCCAACACCAGCGTCAAGTTGACCCGCCGGCTAGACCTGCGGATCGGCAACCAACGCGCGAAGGTGTTCGTCGACGGCGTCCAGGCGGGTGAGTGGGCACCGCTGCCGGCCAAGGGCGCGCAGTGGGCCGACCAGGTCGTCGAGTTGCCGGCCAGTGTCACGGCGGGCAAGTCGCAGGTGGAGATCCGCAACGAGTTCGTGTCGTCCGATCTCGACTTCAACGAGTTCACATACTGGGCCGACTCGATGGTCGGCGGCCCAGGAAACAGCACAGCGAAGCGCACCGACACGCTCGACCTTGGACCGCAGCATGTGGCCGACGAGCAGGCTCACGGCTACTCGATCACGAACCAGCGCTGGGAGGGCTCGCACTCGATGCCGTACGCCGCCACGCCGGCCGATGCCGAACGCGTGAAGCCCTCCGACGCGCTGCTGTCCGGCGTACGGGTGCAGGTCACCGTGGACGGCAAGAAGCGCGTCGATGCACCGCTCGGTGAGTTCTTCGGCTCCGGACTGGGGGAGAACGACGTCCGTTCCCTCTTCTTCGCGATGGACCCGAACGGCTGGTACTCCGCCTGGTGGCCGATGCCGTACCTCGCCCGCGCCACCGTCACGCTGGTCAACACCTCGCAGTACAAGCTGTCCGGTGGGCAGGCCGAGGTGACCTCAGCGCGGGATGCCAAGGTGGCCGCCGATCTCGTGACCGGCAAGAGCGGGTACTTCACCGCGCTGTCGCATCGCGCCGAGCCGGTGATGGGCAGCGACTGGCTGATCGCGGACACCACCGGTCGCGGCAAGTTCGTCGGTGTCTCGCACACCATGGAAGGTCTGCAGCCGGACGGCAACACCCGCGGCTACCTCGAAGGCGACGAGCGCGTGTACGTCGACGGCGAGCGCACCCCGGCGATCTACGGCACCGGCACCGAGGACTACTACGAGTCCGGGTGGTACTTCAACCAGGGCACCTACTCCACGCCCTTCCACGGCAACTCGGGCCACGAGGTCCAGGCGGGCGCGTGCAAGTACGAATGCGACAGCGCGTTCCGCCTGCACATCACCGACTCGATCGGCTACCAGAACCAACTTACGTTCGGCATCGAACACGGCCAGCAGAACGATCACCCGGCGATCTACGGCTCGACCGCCTTCCTGTACTCCGCACCGCAGTTCGGCGCCCGCGAGACCGACCGACTCGACACCGGCTCGGCGCAGAGCCGAACGGAGCACCAGTTCGACGACGGCGCGGCGACCCAGGCCGACCTGACCAGCGTCTACGAGGGCGATCACGACGACATCGTGCTGACCGACCAGGTCAGGTCCTCGACCACGCCGATCCGCTTCACCGCAAAGATTGACCCGGTCAACCGCGGCGTCACCTTGCGGCGTACCAGTGACCAGAAGGTGGCCGGGCAAACCGCCAAGGTATTTGTCGATGGCAAGGAAGTGGGGACCTGGTCGCAGGCCTTGGGCAACGACCGGCAGCGCTGGCTGGACGACAACTACCAGTTGCCCGCAGCAATCACCTTCGGGAAGCGCAGCCTGCAGATCGAACTCAGGCCGACCACTTCGTGGACCGCAGCCGGCTATGTGATCCAGTCCTCCGTCATCCCGTACTCCGATCGTCGCGCCCCCGCCCAAGTGCAGGGCCTGACCGCGGTGAGCCGGGCCGACAACGCGATCGCGCTCAGCTGGCAGGAGCCGACGGATGACAGCGGCATCGCGAGGTACGACGTCTACGCGGCGAAGAAGGGCGCTGCCGAGAAGCTGATCGGTACGAGCCGGGTGCCAGGGTTCGTGCACAAGGGACTCGGGTTGCAGGAGACCTGGACCTACCGCGTGGCGGGTGTCGACTTGGCCGGCAACGTGGGCGTCAAGTCCGCGCCGGTGCAGGCGACGTCCGGGAGCACGCTCCGGATCGAAGGCGAATCGATGCTGCCGGTCGTCTCCGCGACGGTGCCTGTCGATGTGCAGGGCAACTGCTGTGGAGTGAACTGGTCGGGTGGTGCGCAACTGTGGATCCACGGCGCGAAGTCGGGCGATCAAGCGGTGCTGCCGTTCACGGTCCCGACGACGGGCACCTACAGCCTTTCCGCCGTGCTTACCAAGGCCGCCGACTACGGCATCGTTGCGCTCAGCATCGACGGCGTGAAGGTGGCTGACTTCGACGGCTACGTCGCGAGTGGTGTGGTCACCCAGAACGTTGACCTCGGCACCAGAACCCTTGCGGCAGGCAAGCATCAGCTGACGGTCGCGGTGATCGGCAAGAACCATGCGGCGACCGGCTATCTGGCAGGTCTCGACCTGCTCGATCTGGAGCTCTCGGTGATCAACAGCGAACCCTTCACCAAGACCGACACGGTGGTGGCCGCGGGCAAGTTCGTCAACGTGTACGACCCGAGTGTCGGCGAGTCCAGCCCGTGGTACTACAACGACCACACGCTGATCCAGGATCGCAAGACCGGGACCTGGCACGTCTACGCCATCACGCACGCCGAACCGGCCAATCCGCTCGACGAGAAGAGCTTCGGGCACGCCACCGCGCCGTCACCAACCGGCCCGTGGACGAAACAGCCAGCCGCGCTGGTGGCTGACCCGGCGGCCGGCGAGAGCCACATCTGGGCACCGCACGTCATCTACGACCAAGGCGTCTACTACATGTTCTACGCAGGCGGGACCGCCGACCACACGGCGTACCGGATGTCGTTGGCGACGTCGACCGATCTCGTGCACTGGACCAGGAGCCCGGCGAATCCGCTGTTCACGGACGGGTTCGACGGGCGCGATCCGATGGTGGTCAAGGTCGGCGACCAGTGGGTCATGTACTACACGGCCAACTCGACGCCGAGCGGCGGCAACCACATCGTTGCCTACCGCACCAGTGCCGACCTGCTGCACTGGAGCGCGCGGAAGACCGCGTTCCAGCACCCCGCGACGGGCACCTTCGGTGGACCGACCGAGTCGCCGTTCGTGGTCCAGCGCGGTACGGACTGGTATCTGTTCGTCTGTTGCGACGGCGGCTACGAGTCGACGAAGGTCTACAAGAGCAAGGATCCGCTGCACTTCACGATCGACCAGTGGGTCGGCACGATCTCGTCCCACGCGGCGGAGGTTGTCCAGGACGGGACCGACTGGTACGTCACCGGCGCCGGCTGGGGCAAGGGTGGGTTGTTCATCGCGTCGCTGGACTTCGCGAAGACCCAGGTGACCAAGGGAATGGTGGCCAGCACGAAGTACTACCGGGCGACTGTGCAGACCACGCCGCGGGCGGTGTTGACAGCGCTGGACGTCGACCCAGCGGGCAAAGCGCAGTACAGGCCGGCGCTGGACTCGTCGTCCCGGGCGACCGCGCCTTATCTCGGCGTGGGCAACTTCGGTGCGACCGACCTCACCGGTGCGGCGGCTCAGGTGGAGGCGGCGGACGGGAAGCTCGACCTCAAGGGCATCCCGCTCGGGGACGAGCCGATCACCGCGGACTGGTCGTTTGCGTTCGGTCCGAAGACCTTCGACACCAGCCTGCGCTGGAACGTCAACCAGACGCCGTCCGCGCCCTTGTGGGAGGTCTCCTTCAACGTCGACTCCGGGCTCGCCGACCAGGGCGATCCCAGCGGGTTCAACCGCAACGGCGACTATCCCGGACTGCCCAAATGGTCGATGGCGACCAGTCCGGGGCTGAGCGTGGTGTCGGCGTACCGGCAAGGCTCGGCG
This sequence comes from Kribbella sp. NPDC023855, assembly GCF_040639475.1. Classification (NCBI taxonomy): domain Bacteria; kingdom Bacillati; phylum Actinomycetota; class Actinomycetes; order Propionibacteriales; family Kribbellaceae; genus Kribbella; species Kribbella sp. NPDC023855. Next base: position 270,539 of record NZ_JBFAAA010000007.1, on the reverse strand, counting down.
TGGGCCGCGGACAACCACTGGTACGACCCGCAGAACGCGGCCGTCGCGTGGCAGCCGCTCTGGCAACCGGGCGGTCGCGCGTGGCAGCCGGGCACCTACAACGGGGGCACCTGGCGTTTCGGTTTCTCCGCGACCGAGAAAGACACCACCTTCGCCGACAACCTGGCGGCCGGCATGTCGTAAGGTCCGACGGTGTGACCACTCTTGCCTTGGAGCGCCGTACGACGGCGCTGGTGCTGATCGACCTGATGCCGCGGATCATCGCGCTGGACACGGCGCCACTGAGCGGACCGGAGGTGCTGAAGCGCTGCGTCGCGCTGGCCAAGGCCACCCGGTCCGTCGGTGGGCTGGTCGTCAACGTACGGGTCGAGCGCCCCGGCGTCGACGTCCAGCCCGAGGGCAGCGGCTTCGCGCCCGAGCTGGACCCCCAGCCCGGTGACGTGGAGATCGTCAAGCACACGGTCGGCGCGTTCCACCAGACCGGCCTCGACGACGTACTGCGAGCTCGCGGCATCCGGACCGTCGTACTCGCCGGAATCGCCACCAACTTCGGCGTCGAGTCCACCGGCCGCATCGCCGACGAACACGGCTACGACACCGTCTACGTCACCGACGCGATGACCGGCCTCCACGCCCACGCACACGAGTTCGCCGTCTCCTACATCTTCCCCAGATTCGGCACCACCTGCACCGGCACCCAGTACGTCGCAGCCCTCAGCCCGGAGTAACTCCCGCCCCCGCGTGCTCCTGCGTCGCCCGCTCCCCACCCCCAGCTACCTCGCTCCTTCGTCGCTCGTCCCGCTGCCGTGACTACTAGTCGCCCCAGAAGACGCGCTCGGCGGGTTGGTCGTGTGCTGACGCCCAGGCGAACCCGGTGGGGTGGGTGACGCCCACGCGTGCTCCTCCGTCGCCCGCTGATGTGTTTGGCTGGGTTGGGAGCAGTTCGGTGATCGGCCGCTCAGAGAAAGCTCTGGAGATGATCCGATGAATGGCGACGCGCAGCAGAGCCCCGATGCTGTGATGCCCGGTCTGACTGTTCAACGTGAAGTCCCTACCGTGGCGTTACAGGCGCAGTTGATCGGAACCCTCGAGATTGACACTTCGACAAACTGCCTGGTGGTCCGTACCCCTATGGGCACTGGCGACGGTACTGACCGCCTCGTCGACATCGATGTGGCCTGGCCTCAAGGCTGGAGTGTCGAACTCCGTGACGGCACACCCGCCCTGATTGATGCCACAGGACAGCTGGCCTGCCGGCCAGGCGACGAGATAGCCGTCGGTGGAGGCTTCGTAGACATAGCCCTGATCGACGTCGTCTCGTGCACAGGCCAGGAGCGGATATTCCAGGCATCCGAGCTCACCCGCGTTTGAGCGATCCCTTATCGACGAGAGCCCCTCATGAGCAACACTGCTGAGGGTCAACTGCGCCAGGGCATGTGCTGGAGGACCCAGGTGTTGCCGTCTGGGTCGGCGAAACGGGCGTAGAAGACGCCGCCGGAGTCCTCTGTCGGTGCGACGTCGACGCCGCGTTCGATCAGTTGCGAGCGAGCGGCCTCGATGTCGGCAACTACCAGGTGGAGGCTGCGGAGCGAACCGGGCGGCATCTCGGCCTCCGGCAGACCAGAGGTGAGTGTGATCGAGCAATAGGAGCCTGGCGGGGTGAGTTGCACGACGCGGACTCCTTCGGCCGGGCTGACATCTACGTCGGCGGTGAAACCGACTTGCTGGGTGTAGAAGGCCTTGGCCCGGTCGATGTCGCTCACCGGCACAATGACCAGTTCGAGCATCAACGCGCCTGGCTGGACGGCGGGAGTGGGGTTGTCGATCATGTCGAGGGCCTTTCGGAATGGTCTGGTCAGGGGAGTTGATAGCTGAGGTGAGTGGACGTCGATGCCTTCGATCACGCGAGGGGTGGCGAAGTCGCGCGGTTGGTCGTCGAGGCCGGCAAGCATGCGGACGCCGCCGCCGAGCGTCACCGGCACGAGGTCGACGCGGAGCTCGTCGACGAGGCCGGCACGAAGAGCCTGTCCAACGGTCGAGCCCGGACCGATGCCCACCTGCTTGCCGCCGGCCACGACTTTGGCCTTCTCGATGGCTGCCGCGACACCATCGGTGACGAACGAGAACGGCGTATCGGTGTTGGACCAGCCGGCCGGCGGCTGATGTGTCACCACGAACACCGGAACGCCCGACGGATGTGACCCTCCCCATCCCTTCGTCACGTCGAACAGCCGCCGCCCGACCACGATGGCCCCGGTCTCGTCGAACCCGGTACCGCCCGGTCCGGCGATATAGCCGTCCAGCGAAACCGATGCCTGGGCAAAGACCCTCGTCATGTCCGTTTGTCTCCTGTCCGCCGCAGGTCGGAGTACTTGCTGTCACTGACAAGTCGGAGCCGAGTCGTCGTTCTCGACACGGCTCGTCCGGATCCCCAGTGCAGTGAGCTGGCGAACGGTCGGCGACAGATGAGCGGGTGGCGGGTCGTCGCACCGGCGACCAGCCAGTCGGGCGGGTCGCCGGCGCGACTAGTAGTCACGGCAGCGGGACGAGCGACGGAGGAGCGAGGGTAGCTGGGGGGAGCGGGCGACGTAGGAGCACGCGTGGGCGTCACCCACCCCACCGTCTAGCTGAAGAGTGCGGCGTTCTCCCGAGCCCACTGCTGCAAAGTCCGTGGCGCGTGCCCCGTGACCTTCTCCACAACATCCGTCACGGTTGTTTCGTCGATGATCCCGTCGCGATAGAACGCCTCGATCGCCTCTGCGTACTGCGCCGGCATCGATGCGAAGAGCGCCTCATGCGTCTCCTCCGGGCTCATCTCATACGCCTCCAACCGCCGGCCGATCGCCTCTCCCACGATCGCCAACTGTTCGGCCGGGCGCAGCGCCACCGGTCCGCTCAGTCGATACGCCGCCCCCGCGTGCCCATCCTCGGTCAGCGCAGCAACAGCCACGTCAGCGATGTCATCCGGGTGGATCGTCGAGATCGGCACCTCCGGGAACTGCAACCGCACCACGTCACCAACAGCAAGCTGGTCAAGCCACCGCAAGGTGTTCGACATGAACGCGTGCGGCCGCAGGAAAGTCCACTCCACCCCCGACGCCCGAACAGCAGCCTCAGCATCCCCGTGGTACTGCGCGATCGCATTGCGCGTATCCGTACCAACCACCGAGCTACTCGACAACAGCACAGCCCGGCGTACCCCAGCCTGTACTGCGTTCGCGAGCAACTCCTCCATCCGCTCGTACCCGCTCAGCAGGAAGATCCCAGAAACCCCGGGAAGCGCATCGGCAAAAGTGTCGGGCTGGTTGAGATCGCCGATGACGGCCTCGACCCCATCGGGCAGCTCAACCGCCTTGCGAACCAGCGCCTTGGCAGGAACCCCCTTCGCGGCCAAAGCACGCACAACCGCCCCACCCGCGTTTCCCGTTGCTCCGGTGACCAGAATCGTCATCAGTTTCCCTTCAGATAAGCGACCAACTCGCCATTGCCAGCGACAGCTTCACCCTGCGGCCCGGTCAGCATGTCCTCGAAGCCGACCCGCACCCCGTAGCCCTCGGCCCGCGCCCATTTCAGCACGGGCCAGGCCCATTCGTTCTCCCCGTGCACCACCACGTCGAAGCCGGCCGGCAGCACGGCCAGCATCTCCCGCGCCGCCTCCACACCATCCGCGCCGGGGGAGATCCCTGGCAGTGCTTCCACCAGCACGCGCACCACCGGCCCTTGCCAGGTCAGGAACTTGCGTGCGGCCGAAGGTGTGAACAGCCCGGCCTCCACCCCGATCCCGCGCTCCACCAGCAGATCCGCGACCTGCTCGGCACCTTCCTCATGCCAATTGACGCTGGCGAAGTCCGGCCCAGCCGACCACTCGCCAAGCAAGGCCAGCCGCCGTTCCAGCTCCGGCTCGATCTCCTGCCGGGTCGACACCCCGAGCGGCAACTCAGGACATCGCTCCCGTACTGCGGCCACCGCCGGCTCCACATCCGACCAGCGCAAACTCTCGCGCCCGTCGGCCCCGCGCGGATGGAAATGCACCGCGTCAGCCCCAGCCGCAACCGCGTCGTACGCGGCCTGAGCAAGCTCCGCCGGAGTCACCGGTACTGCGGGGTGGTCGGCCCGTGAGCGGTCCCCGTTCAGGCACGCCTTCACGATGGCGCTCATCGCTCGTCGCCCTGGCTCGCGGGGATCATGCGGTGGAAGGTGCGGGAGCCGGAGCGCAATGTGACTGGTTCGGTGACGGCGATCTGCTGGTCATGGCTGTGGACTTTCCGGTCGTCGATCGAGACTGCTCCCTGGCGGATCAACCGGCGCAGCTCGGAGTTGCTCAGCTCCGGCCGGGCCGCTTGCAGCAGGTCCAGGATGGTCGGTTGTGGGGTCGTCACGGCCACCTCCGGCAGGTCGGCCGGAGTACTGCGCCGGCTGAACTGCTCGGTGAACGCCGCTCGCTCGGCCTTCGCGACGCCCGCGCCGTGGTAGCGGGTCACCACCGCGGCGGCGAGCTTGAGTTTGGCGTCGCGGGCCGCCGGACCACCCTCGGCGGCGGCATCGCCGAGGGCGCTCACGACCTCGAGCGGCAGTTCCGTGTAGACGTGCGCGTAGACCTGGATCAACGAGTCGGGCAGGCTCATCAGCTTGCCGAACTTGTCCTTCGGGGTGTCGGTCAGCGCGATGTAGTTGTTCAGCGACTTCGACTGCTTGGGACCGCCGTCGATCCCGGGGGTGATCGTGGTGATGATCAGCGCCTGGGGCGGCGAGCCGAGTCGTTGCTGGAAGTGCCGGCCGAGCTGTTCGTTGAAGAGCTGGTCGGACCCGACGATGGTCAGGTCGCTGTCCATCGCGAAACTGTCGTAGCCCTGCAGTACCGGGTAGATCAGCTCGTGGAGCGCGATCTCCCGTCCGGCCGCGACGCGCTCGCGGAACATGTCCCGCGCCATCAGTTGCGCGTGAGTCACTTGGCTGAACAGCCCGAGCAGCGTCGAGACCTCCATCGTGCCGAACCACTCGGAGTTCCGGCGTACCTCGAAGACCTCCGGGTCGGTGCGCAGGACGAGTGACACCTGGTCGAGGAACGAGGCCGCGTTCTCCTCGATCTGCTCGGGGCTGAGCATCGGGCGCGTCTCGGAACGACCTGTCGGATCGCCGATCCGGGTGGTCAGATCGCCGAGCAGGAACACCACTCGGTGCCCCAGATCCTGCAGTTGCCGCATCATCCACAGGTTGACGGCGTGCCCCAGGTGCAGGTCGGGAGCGGTGCAGTCGACGCCGTACTTGATCCGCAGCGGGCGTCCTGAGTTCAGCCGCTCGATCAGGTCGGTCTCGCCGACAATCGTGTCGGTCGTCCGCCGCAGCCGTTCGAGCACGGCCGGTCCGTTGGTCATCAGGTTCCTCTCAAAGCTGGGCGAGAGGCACCCCGGACGAGCGCCTCCGGCAACGGAAAGAGGCAGGAACCCGGACGGGATCCTGCCTCGGAGGCTCTGGGGTGGAGCGAACTACAGCAAGCCGGCTCGTCCCAGAGCCGGTCGATACTGCGCGATTCGCTGCGTCACCCGGCCAGGCTAACCCGGACCGCCGCCACTCACAAACCTCATTCGGCCAGGCGCAGGTGGTGTGCCCCGCGCTACAGGGGAGCAGGTTGGTGAGTGGAAGCGGTCCGGGCCGTACGACGTCCGGAGGTCGGGCTAGGCTCTTCAGGTGGAGACGGAGCAGGTGGTGCTGGTCGACGAGGCCGGCCGCGCGGTCGGGCGGGCCGACAAGGCGACGGTGCATCACGCCGCGACGCCGTTGCATCTGGCGTTCTCCAGTTACGTGTTCGACGACCGCGGCCAGCTGCTGCTGACCCAGCGTGCGTTCGGCAAGCGGACCTGGCCGGGCGTCTGGACGAATAGTTGCTGCGGGCACCCACTTCCGGGCGAGCCGATGGAGTCCGCCGTACGCCGCCGGCTGGCCGACGAGCTCGGCCTGGTCGCGACGACGGTGGACCTGGTTCTGCCCGCCTTCCGGTATCGCGCCGAGATGCCCGACGGCATCGTCGAGAACGAGTTGTGCCCGGTCTTTCGGGTCACTGTCGCCACCGAGCCCGTCCCCGATCCGGCCGAGGTCGCGGCCTACGAGTGGGTCGAGTGGAGTAACCTCGCCGCCTGGATTGATCTTTCGCCTTGGTGCGTCCTGCAACTGGCTGAGTTGAAGGCACTCGGCGGCAACCCGTCGGAATGGCCGAAGGCCGATCCAGGCGAGCTACCTGCCGCTGCCCGCCTGGGCTGACCTGAGGGTCCGGAGCAGCTCGGCTCCAGAGATCGAGGCGGACTGGCCCGACTCGGCCGCGTGGATGAGGGCGGTCAGCTTGGCGTTCACCGGAGCAGTGCGGCCGAGGGATTCGGCCAGCCGGACGACCTCACCGTTCAGGTAGTCGACCTCCGTACGCCGTCCCGCCTGCAGGTCCTCCCACATCGACGACCGGGCCAGTGGGTCGACGGCGTGCATCCTGGCCGCCAGCCGCCGGAAGATGAAGTCCGGCAGGCGCAGTACGGTCGGCATCCGGTGAGCCGGGAGGGCGGTGAGCTGAGCCGGGGTGATCCCAGCCGCCTTGAGCAGGTCGAGCGTCTCGCTCTGGGCCGCGGCGAGGCAGCGGCGGTAGTCGCGCTGCCCCAACTCCTGGCGCAGGGGAAGCCCGGACAGCGCGTTGACCGGGTTGTTGAGGTTGAGCAGCAGCTTCGCCCACTGGACCGGCAGGATCTCGGCGTGCTGCTTCAGCGGGAGTCCTGCCCGCTCGAAGGCGTCCTCGAAGGGCTGCAGAGCCGTGTGCTGCTGCACGTCGAGCGCGCCCTCGGTCCCTTGGTGGAACGCCCCGCCGCCGCGGTTGAGCACGTTGAACGGAACCATCCCGGTCAACACGGTGTGGTTCGGTAGCCGGTCCTGGAGCACCTCACCGTTGCGGATGCCGTTCTGGAAACTGACCACGGTCGCCCCGGGTTTGAGTACCGCGGCGAGCTCGTCGGCGGCGTTCGCAGTACCGGCGGACTTGACCGTGACCAGGACCAGCTCAGCCTCGGCCGCAGCAGCCGGCGTCGTCTCGTAGCGGACCTGCTCAGCCGGTACTGCGAGGTTGGCGCCGAGGTAGTCGGTCAGGTGAAGGCCGTACTCGGCCAGCTCGGCCGCGAGCCGTGGCCGGCCGACGAAGACGACGTCAGCCCCAGTCGCCGCGAGCCGTCCCCCGACGTAGCAGCCGATCCCGCCTGCGCCGTACACCGCGATCGTCACAATCAGCCTCCTCGTCCGTCCGCCGCCAACCATCATCCAACCGGATCGGCGAGTCAGCCCTGTGGACGGCTCACTTTCCGGAGTCGGGCACGAGGGATTGGGTGACACCGCCTCGACGCGCGACACTAGTCCGGTGGCGCACAGTCTGTTGTTGGTCGAGGATGACCCGCGCATCCGGCGCGTACTGCGGCTCGCCCTGGAGGCCGAGGAGTACGACGTGGCCGAGGCGGCCAACGGGCTGGACGCGTTGACGGCGCTGCGGCGCAACCCGCCGGACATCGTGCTGCTCGATCTGATGCTGCCGGACCTCGACGGGTTCACCGTCTGCCGGGAGATCCGGCGGATCAGCGCCGTACCGGTGATCATGGTGACCGCGCGGACCGCCAGCCAGGACGTCGTCACCGGGCTCGAGGCGGGCGCCGACGACTACGTGACCAAGCCGCTGGTGGCCAAGGAGTTGTCGGCCCGGATCAGGGCGTTGCTGCGGCGGGTCGAGCCGAACGGAGCGCCGGTGCTGCAGCGGATCGTCGTCGGCGAGCTGGAGATCGACCTACCGGGCGCTGCGGTGTTTCGCGACGGCAAGGCGCTGCCGCTGACCCGGACCGAGTACAAGCTGCTGGTCGAGTTGGCGAACATGGAAGGCCGCGTCTGCAGCCGCGAGCACCTGCTGTCGAAGGTGTGGGGCTACGGGTACTTCGGTGACAGCCGGATCGTCGACGTCCACGTCCGCCGGCTGCGGCTGAAGATCGAGCGGGACCCGGCCTGCCCCACCCACGTGGTCACGGCCCGCGGCCTCGGCTACCGATTGGTGAGCTGACCGTGCTCGGGCGCTTCGGCCTGCGCGACCGGGTGATGCTGGCCTACGGGTTGCTGGCGCTCGGGCTGTCCGGCGTACTGGCGCTGGTGATCTTCGGGGTGGTCTCCAACTACCTCACCAATCAGCGGACGTCGTCGGCGATCGTGGAGACCAAGGACAACGCGGCGACGCTGCACTACGGGCTCTACGGACTGACCCCGGACTGCCAGGCCGTACGCCGGCACGACACCGAGTGCCAGTCGAGTGTCGCGGTGCCACCGAACAAGGTGATGAACCTGGTCAAGGCGCTGCCGTCCACCGACTCGGCCGCCAAACTGCTCGGCTACAACGGCAGCTGGTACACGGTTGCGGCGCAGCCCGACGATGTGCCGGCCGACATGGTGTCGACCGCGCGGAGCGGGATCGAGGTGCATCGGCGGATCGAGGTGGGTGGCCGGCAGGTGCTCGCGGTCGGGGTGGCGATGGGGAGCCCTGGCGAGGCGTTCTTCGCGCTGCATCCGCTGGCGAAGCTCGACAACACTCTGCGGATGCTGAAGATCACGCTGGTGCTGGCCGCGCTGGTGACCGCGATGCTGGGGCTGGCCGTCGGGCGGCTGGCGAGCACGTTGGCGTTGCGGCCGCTGGCCGAGCTGACCCAGGTCGCGGCGAGGGTGGCGCGGGGCCAGCTCGATGCCCGGCTGGAGGCGGAGAACGATCCGGACCTGGGCGGGTTGGCGCGCTCCTTCAACCACACGGCGGCGGCGCTGGAGAAACGGGTGGCCGCCGATGCGCGGTTTGCCGGCGATATCAGTCATGAACTGCGGACGCCGTTGATGACGATGATGAACTCGATGCAGCTGATCCAGAACCATCGTGCCGAGCTGCCCGGGTCGGTGCGCGAGCCGCTCGAGCTGCTCGGGGACGACCTGGACCGGTTCCAGCGGCTGGTGGTCGATCTGCTGGAGATCTCGCGGGACGACGGCGGCGACCAGGGGACTCGGGAGACGGTCCGGATCGCTGACCTGGTCCGCGCCGCCGCGGACGCGACCGCCGGGCGGGAGATCACCGACGTGTCACCGGAGGCGGCCGAGCTGACCATGGAGGCGGACAAGCGGCGGCTCGAACGCGTGATCGCCAACCTGGTCGACAACGCCGAGCAGCACGCGGGCGGTTGCAAGGGAGTCAGCGTCAAGGCGGGCGGCCTGGGCGTCATCGTGTACGTCGACGACGCGGGCCCGGGCATCCCGGCGGCCGACCGCGACCGCATCTTCGAACGCTTCGGTCGCGGCGACTCGTCCCCGGACAGCCGCACCGACGCCCAGCGCGGCGGCATCGGCCTGGGCCTGGCCATCGTCGCCCGCCACGTCGAATGGCACCACGGCACCATCCAAGCCAAAGACCGCCCCGAAGGCGGCGCCCGCTTCATCATCGAACTCCCCGCCCGCAACCCCGAATAAATCAACTGACGGGGGAGAGCCGGGCACTTAGTCTTGGGGTATGGCTACTTGCCTCTGTGTCTAGCTGCGGACCCGCTTCCTGACCCGAAGTGCGTCCACTTGCTATCACGGAGAGTAACCATCATGATCACCGTCCGCGGTGTAGATATTCGCGTCGGCGCCCACCTGCTGCTGTCCGGCCTCTCGTTCCACATCAGCCCCGGCGACAAGATCGGCCTGGTCGGCCGTAACGGCGCGGGCAAGACCACCTTGCTGAAGGCGCTGGCCGGCGAAGACCGTCCGGCGAGCGGCAGCATCGCGTCCACCGGCTCCGTCGGCTACCTGCCGCAGGACCCGCGCGCCGCCGACCCCGCCGTCACGGTCACCGACCGGATCCTGTCCGCGCGCGGCCTCGACCTCGCAGTACAGAGACTGCGGAAGGCCGAAGCGGCGATGAGCAGCACCACCGGTGAGGCTCAGGAGCGGGCCATGGCCGCTTATGCCAAAGCGGAAACCCAGTTCCAGGCAGCCGGAGGCTATGCGGCCGAAGCCGAGGCCGCTCGTCTCGCGGCCGGTGTCGGTCTGCCCACCCGTGCCCTCGACCAGCCCGTCGGGGAGCTCTCGGGCGGTCAGCGACGCCGGGTCGAGCTGGCCCGCATCCTGTTCGCCGAGCACGACACGCTGCTGCTCGACGAGCCGACCAACCACCTCGACGCGGACTCGATCAGCTGGCTGCGCTCGTTCCTGCTCGGCTACACCGGCGGTCTCGTGGTGATCAGCCACGACCGCGAGTTGCTGGCGGCAACGGTCAACCGGGTCTTCCACCTGGACCCGCACCGGACGACGATCGACATCCACAACACCGGCTGGAAGAAGTACCTCGAACAGCTGGACCTGGACGAGCGTCGTCGTACCCGGGAGCGGCACGTCGCCGAGCGCAAAGCCGCCGTGCTCCACGCGCAGGCGGACAAGATGCGCGCGGGCGCGTCGACCGCCATGGCCGCCAAGAACATGGCCAGGCGGGCCGACAAGCTCCTCACCGACCTCGAGCCGGTACGCCGTGCCGCCCGCGTCGCCAAGATCCGCCTACCCGACCCGGCCCCGTCGGGCCGCACCCCGTTGGCGGCAAGCGGACTGACCAAGTCGTACGGCGCGTTGCAGGTGCTCAACGGCGTCGACCTGGCCGTGGATCGTGGCAGCAGACTGGTCATCCTCGGCCTCAACGGCGCGGGCAAGACCACCCTGCTCCGCATCCTGGCCGGCCGGGAACAGCCGGACAGCGGCCGGGTGGTGCACGGGCACGGGCTGCGACTCGGGTACTTCGCGCAGGAACACGACACCCTCGACCTGGCCGGTACGGTCCGGCAGAACCTGGCGTCCGTCGCGCCGGGGTTGACCGACGGCGAAGTACGGAACGTGCTCGGGTCGTTCCTGTTCAGCGGGGACGACGCGGACAAGCCGGCCGGCGTGCTGTCAGGCGGGGAGAAGACCCGGCTGGCGCTGGCCGGCCTGGTCCACTCGGGTGCGAACGTGCTGCTGCTGGACGAACCGACCAACAACCTCGACCCGGCCTCCCGCGGCGAGGTGCTCGGTGCCGTCGGCAACTATCCGGGCGCGATCGTGATGGTCACCCACGACGAGGGCGCGATCGAGGCGCTCCGGCCGGACCGCGTGCTGATCCTGCCGGACGCCACCGAGGACCTGTGGACCGACGACTACCTGGACCTGGTCTCCCTCGCCTGATCCCACGGGCGCTCGCCGAGCAGCGCTGGCGGCGGAGGTCGCGCCGCTCGGCATCGACGTACACCTGCTGCAGTTGGGCGGGTTCGCGACCGACTGGGCGGGTGCCCACTACATGGTCCGGACGGCACTCGAATGGCGCCGGGACGACTACCAGCGCGACCCGGCCTTCACCTGGCCACCCGCAACCCGGTCCTAGAGCCGCTCTTCCAGGTGGACGGTGATCTCGTCGCCGGGGTCTTTGCCCAGGAGCTCCCGGAGCTCGCCTTTCACCGGGAGCTTGTGGGTGCCGTCGCCGAGGGCCATGAACGAGCTCTCGAACGGGTGCCCGTCCATCGTCCCGCGGACCTTCACCAGGCCGCGGGTGCCGAAGTACTCGGCGGAGCCCGGCATCTGCAGATACGTCCACCCGCCCTTGGCCGGGCTCTTCTGCAGCGGCGCGGTGAACGTCTTGTCCAGTTTGGTGGTCATGATGTTTCCTCCTCAGGATCGGCCTTCACTGAGTACGTAGAGGCTGTCATCCGGTTTTCGACACAGTGCGAGGATGATCCGGTGACATCTTCTCTGAGTATTCGGCGTGGCGGGCCCGGCGACGTCGAGGCGGTCCTCGGGTTGCTCGACAAGGCCACCGAGTGGCTGGTCGCCAACGGCCGGACCGACCAGTGGGGGACCGAGCCGCACTCGACCAACCCGCGCCGGATCGAGCAGATCGAGGAGTTCGCCGCCGGCGACGGGCTGTGGATCGCCGAGCTGGACGGGCGCGTGGTCGGCGCGCTGGCCGTGGGTGCGCCGACCGCCTACGTGCCACCCGCCGACGAGCCCGAGCTCTACATCCGCCTGCTCGTGACCGACCGGGCGTCGAAGGGCACCGGTATCGGCACCGAGCTGCTTGACCATGCGCGCAAGCTGGCGCGTGACCTCGGCGTCGAGCTACTCAGAGTCGACTGCTTCGGCGGCGGCGACGAAGCCCTGATCCGGTACTACGAGAAGGAAGGCTTCACCCGCGGCGAGCCGTTCGGCGTACCGATCAATGACTCGCAGTGGCCGGGTCAGGTCCTGTATCAGCGGCTTTGATCTCGGGGACCGGCCGGTGCACCTCGCCGTGGGAGTCACTGCAGTGAGCAGCCTGTACGTCGGCTGACGCGTGGTCGACCTGGAGCGTCGCGTGGGTCAGGTGGTGCCGCTCGGCCAGCAGCGTCTCGATCCGGCTGCGGATGTCGTGGCAGTCGAGTCCTTCGCTGACCAGGATGTGCGCCGACACGGCCGGCTCACCCGACGTGATCTCCCAGACGTGCAGATCGTGCACCTCGACCACCCCCGGTACTGCGCAGAGCTCGGCGCCGACCATCGCCGGGTCGAGCCCGGCCGGAGCGGCTTCGAGGAAGATCCGGCCGGAGTCGCGCACCAGCCCGATGCCCGCCTTCAGCATCAGCGCGGCGACGATCAACGCGGCGATCGCGTCGGCGCGGGCGAATCCGGTGAGCAGGACGACCAGACCCGCGATCGCCGTGGCGACGAAGGCGAACAGGTCGTTGAGGATGTGCTGGAAGGCGCCTTCGACGTTGAGGCTCGAGCGGTTCGCCTTGCTGATCAGCCAGGTGGCGATCAGGTTCACCACGATGCCGACCACACCGGTGATCAGGACCAGTCCACCCTCGACCTCCGGCGGATCGATCATGCGGCTGACCGACTCGTACACGAAGAACGCGGCGAGTAGCAGCAACGTGATGCCGTTGGCCTGGGCCGAGAGGATCTCCACCCGCTTGAAGCCGAAGGTGAACCCGCCGGCCGGCGGCCGGGCCGAGAGCCGGATCGCAATCAGGGCCAGCGCAATCGCGGCGGCGTCGGTGAGCATGTGCGCGGCGTCGGTGATCAGTGCGAGCGAGCCGGCCGCGAAACCGACGATGACCTCGGCGGCCATGAACGCCAGGATCAGCGCGAGCGCCCCGCTCAGCAACTTCCGGTCGGCCGCGGCGCTGACGCCGTGCCCATGCCCATGGCCGTGACCGGCGCCCATCAGCCACGCTCCGGATGGATTGCGTCGGTGTGCTCGGTGTGTGCGACGGCGAGGTCGACGAGCATCCGGACGTGCGCATCGTCGAGCCGGTAGTACGCCATCCGGCCGTCCCGGCGGACCGAGACCACCCGGTGGGCCCGGAGCAACCGGAGCGCGTGCGAGGTGGCCGACTCGCTCATCCCGGTCACCGCGGCGAGATCGCAGACGCACAGTTCGCCGTCCAGCAGCGCGACCAGCAACTTCAGCCGGCGCGGATCGCCGAGCAGGCCGAACACATCGGCCGTGTCGACGACGTCCTGCTCAGAAGGCATCCTGGCGTGGACGGCCGCCACCCGCTCCGGATCGACCAGCCGCACAGCGCAGCCGTCGATCGCCGCAGGCGATTGCACATCTGCAGAACTCTTCATACGTCCAGCCTAGGCCATGGGACATTCGTACTCCACCTGGGGAAGTGGCGCCCCGTCACCGAAGTCGCGTTCGGTGGTGGCGCCCGTCTCGCGGAAGCCGGACTTCGCGTAGAAGCGGCGCGACTGAGGCGTGTCCCGCAGGGTCCACAGGTGTACGGCGGTGAATCCGTCGGCCCGCAGTTGGTCCAGTGTCCCGGCCATCAGAGCCGCCGCGACACCAGTGCCCCAGCCGTCCGGATGCGCGTAGAAGCTGTAGATCTCGGCCTGGCCGGCACGCTCCGGTGAAGGCACACTCCACGAGAAGGCCATCGGACGCCCGTCCAGCTCGGCCAGCAGGATCAGCCCCTTGGGATCGGCGACCCGCTCGTGCCACCGAGTCAACCGCGAGGCGATCTCACCCGCCGCGAACTTCTCGTCGAAGAACGGCGCGTACGCCGCCTCCCACGACGCCGCATGTACGCTCCCGATCGCCGCACCGTCGCCCGGAGTCGCCCGCCGGACCTCGATCTTTGGCAAGTCCAGAACCAAGACCGGCTGCGACCAGGTCACTCGCCCTTTCGGCAGACGCGTGCCCACCTGCCGGGCGCCGACCGCGAGATAGAACCCCTCCGACGGCGGGTGCGAGACGATGTGGATCCGCCGCAGCCCGAGCCGCGCGGCCTCGCGGCGCAGATCAGTCATCAGCAACCGCCCGATGCCGGCACCTTGCTGGTCGTCGGCAACGAACAGGTAGTCCAGCTCGCCTTCGCCCGGTTCACCGCGACCTGGGATGAGCAGCGTGTAGAACCCAGCCAGCCGCCCGTCGTTCTCAACCACCCGCGCCGGGTTCTTCTCCAGATAGGCGGCATCGATGGTCTGCTCGGAAATCATCGCCCGGTACTCACCGTCGTACGCGGCAGACGTCCGGACCAACTGAGTCAGGGCCGGCCCGTCGGCGGCAACGGCAGCGCGAAGTGTCAAGGTCACGTCGGCAGCATATGCGACCTAGTCGCATGTAAAGCAAGATGGACAGCGCGTTCCGTCGGCCCCGGGCGAGTGAACTCTTGCTGGATGCTGCGGAGTGTGCAGGAATGTAACTGCATGTGATGGGGGAAGCTTCGGCGCTGGAGCTGTGGGGGCGAAATGCCGATGGTCGCGACGGCAGTGGGGGAAGAGGAACTGAGGCCCGCCGACTTCCGGTGGGTCGGCGGGATGCTGGCCGCGCTCGGTGCGGTGTGGCTGGCGCTGAACGAGATCAGCCTGCTCGCGGCCGGATTCCTGGCCGAGGGCGGATCGTCGTGGTCGTTCAACGGGATGAGCGGACCGCTCGCGGCGACGGAGTACGGCGGGTGGCACGGGAAGCTCACCAGTGAACAGCTGAACGACTGGCTGCCCTTGCTGGCGATCTATCTGGTCCTCGACTTCGTCTTCATCGCTCTCTACGTGCCGGCGCTGAGACGGTTCGTTGCCATTGGCCCGGTTCTGATGCTGGCGGGTCTCGACGTGGCCGAGAACCTGCTGACCTACTGGCTCGGCACCGAGCGTTGTGCCGCCGCCGACTGCGTGTCGAACACGCAGGCGATCATCCTCATGCTGATCACCACGCTGAAGTGGGCCGCTCTCGTCGCCGTGCTCATCCTGTTGGTCCGCGGCCACTGGCCGACGATCAAGGCAGGGTTCCCACGGATCCGCCGCGCGCTGTGGATCCAGCGGTTCAGTCTGCTCGCCTTCCTACCGCTCGCTCTGCTGGCGGTCATCCCCGGCACAGAGGTCCTCGACCAACTCCCCGACGTCCAACGCAGCTGGCTCGACACCGGCACCGGCGTCCGCCACGCCTTCATCGCCGCCCTCCTGTACTACGCGGTGCTGCTGCCCGCACTCTTCTTGCTCGGCCGGCTCCGTGCCGACTGGGCCGTGCGGCGCGTGAACGGCGCCAGCCACGGATGGCCGTTCTACGACCAGGTTGGTCAACCCCGCCGCCACAACCTGAAGCTCTGGATCATCGGCCCGACCCTGCTCCCGGTGGTGGCGCTCCTGATCGTTGTCATGGATCAAGGTGAGGTCTTCAAGCGACGGCTGGTCATGTTCTGCCTGATCCCCGTGCTGGTGCTGGTCCTGTCGTACCTCTTCCGCAAGAACCTGGACGTCGAGCCGAAGCCGCTTCGCCCGGTCGGGCCGTGGTTCCCCCGCGACGTGATGGTCGCCGGCGACATGCTCGCCGTGACGGCCGTGTCCCTCGGTGGTCTCGGCATGGTCCGCGCCTTTGCCGGACTCGCGGCCGGTGACGCGGTCGGGCTGTTCGGCTCGTCGTACGTCGTCCACCCGTCGGTGGCGCTGGTGATCGGGGTGGTGCTGGCCATCGTTCCGTGGCTGGTCTCGTGGCCCGTTCTGCAAGCGATCCATCGCTGGGGCCGGCCGAACACCACCGGCCTGCTCGGCTGGTACGGCCACCTCGCCACGCCCGGCGTCAACCCCAACGGTCAGACGCAGGTCGACGTGGAGCCGCGGAGCAAGGTCCGATCCGGAATCGTGTTCGGTGCCGCGGTCGCGATGCTGCTGCTCGGATCGTTCCCG
Source organism: Kribbella sp. NPDC023855 (assembly GCF_040639475.1). Lineage (NCBI taxonomy): Bacteria > Bacillati > Actinomycetota > Actinomycetes > Propionibacteriales > Kribbellaceae > Kribbella > Kribbella sp. NPDC023855. The sequence continues at coordinate 254,336 of NZ_JBFAAA010000007.1, read as the reverse complement.
CGCCGGATCGCCGAGGCGCTCGGCGTACTGGCGGCGACGATGCTCGGGCTGGCGACGCTCATGATCCTGATCGCGGTGATCGTGGCCTACGCCCAGGAGCGGCAACCACCCGAGGTCTTCCAGACGCGACTGCTGAGGCTGCGGGCGACGCCGGTCCTCGGCCTGCTGATCGTCGCGATGGTCGCGACCGCCCTGATCGGTGGCAAGACCGAGGTGCATCCGGTGACGGCCGACGCGACCGCCGAACCGCCGGATCGCCTGACCCTGCGCGAGGCGTTCGACGCGTGGGAACGTCAGTCGACGCGGTGCAAGGTCCCGTTGCAAGGCGGACTCACGCTACGGCCGATGGTGATGATCGCGGCGGAGGGTGGCGGCATCCGCGCGGCGTACTGGACCGCGTCCGCGGTGGAGAAACTCAGTACGGCAGGCAATGGTTGCGCGAAGCATGCAGTGTTGTTCTCCGGCGGTGCCAGCGGAGGTGCTTTCGGGCTGACGGTCGCCCGGTTCCACGACCGGCCGTTGAGTGCGGTCAAGGAGATGGCGGGTCACGAAGCACTCGGCGCTGCCACGATCTCGTTCATGTCGAGCGATCTGCTCGCGAGCGTCGCCGGGCTGCGGTTCGACGCGGCCGCGGAGTACCGGACGCCTTCACGGCAACCGCTGGATCGGGCCGGGCTGATGGAGACGGCCTGGGAACGCAAGGTCCCGGAGCTCCGCAGGTTGTTCCTGCCGGACGACGGTAGCGCCGACGACGCGATGACCGGACAGTTGATCCTGACCACGACCGCAGTCCGCAACGGCTGTCGCGCGCTGGTGAGTCAGGTCGATCTCAGCGAAGGAGCCCGTACTGCGAACGGCTCGCCCGTCTGCGGCGCTGGAGTGGCGGGTGCGCACAACTACGACCTCTTCGGCGCCTTTGGACCGACAGCGGATCGGAAGGACCCAGGATGTGTCGGCAACCTGCAGGCCTTGAGTGCGGGTCTGCTGGCCAGCCGGTTCCCCTATGTCACGCCGTCCGGCGTCGTCGGCCGTTGTGGTGACCTCAAGCCGGCCCAGTTGGTCGATGGCGGCTACACCGACAACACGGGGATCGGCACGATCGTCGATCTCGCGCCGGCCTGGGGAGCCGCCGTACGGGAGCACAACGACAAGGTCATTGCCGCAGGCACCGGTGAGGTCGTGGTACCGCTGGTCGTCTACGTCGAGAACGGCACCGGCAAGGACTACAGCGTCGGCAACGACGATCCGGTGGAAGGGATCGGCAACACTTTCAAGCCCGGGACGAGTCTCTCCTCCGTCCCCGAACTGCTGGTGCCACCGGCAACGAAGTTCATCACGGGCAAAGAGGATGGCACCAAGGACCGCGCGTTGCTCCAAGAAGCGCGAGCGGCGGTGACGGCGCACTTCTGCACGGACTCGACCGCGTGCACCGAGCTCCGCAAGAAGTTGCCGAACTCGGTGTACGTGATCAGCCAGAGCACCCAGCCGTCACTGGCCGCCCCGCTCGGCTGGACGCTGTCGAAGGCCAGTCAGAACGACCTCGACAACGACCTGCTGTTGCAGGCCGACAAGCAGTGCGCTCCGGACTGCCGCGGCTACGGCACGCTGCACGACCTACTAGTTGCCCTCGGCATCAGCTGAAGAGGCTCGCGAGTTCGGACCAACGATCCGCCTTGCAGTAGACGGGCACGATCTCGAGCGGCACCTCGCGGGTGACCAGGCCGTGGGGAACCGGTTCGCCCGTCCACACGTCGATCCAGTCGCCTTCCGGGAGGTACGTCGTCCAGGTGGTGGCGGCCGGTTCGAGGATCGGGTTGACGAGGAGGTCGTTGCCGAGAAGGTACTGGTGGGGATGGTTCCAGATCTCCTCGTCGGCCGGGTGGTCGAAGAAGAGCGGGCGCATCAACGGACGGTCGGTGGCGATCGTCAGGGCGGTCTGCTCGGTCAGGTACCCGACGAGGCGCTCGCGGAGGTCGGCGTACCGGCGGAAGAGCGGGATGACGCGGTCGTCGCCGGTGGTCTCGGCGACGTGCCACGGGGTGCGGTCGCGGAGCGGGAGTTGGTGGTGGTTGAACTCCGAGTGGTACTGCATGATCGGCATGAACACCGAGGCCGCGGCTGCGCGCAGGTAGAGCTCGGCGTCGGGGACCGGGCCGGAGAAGCCGGCCAGATCCCAGCCCCAGTAGACGATTCCGCAGGATGCCGCGGTGAGACCGGCCGTCACCGATGCGCGGTAGGCCTCCCAGGTGGAGTCCTCGTCGCCGGCCCAGAAGATGCCGTGCGCCTGCGAACCGGTGAAGCCGGCCCGGGAGAACGTCACCGGTGCTTTGCCGGCCGAACGCAACAGATCACCGAAGGCGCGGGCGTAGTGCACGGGGAAGAGGTTGTTGCCTTCGTCGCCGCGTTTGCCGTCGGCGTACTGGAGGTCGTGTCCCCAGGCGTGCTCGCCGCCGTCGGTCTTGAAGCCGTCCACGTCGAGGTCCTCGACGAGGTAGCGCCGCTTCGCGGTCCACCAGTCGCGGGTGCGCTGGGTGGACAGGTCCGGCATCAGCGCCTTCGGGAACCACCAACCGCGGTTGTAGTACGGCGTACCGTCGGCTTCCAGTACTGCGTGTCCCTCGCGGACCATCGCCTCGGCATCCGCGGCCACCTGACCTTCGTCGAACTCGGTCTTCTGCAACGGGATCTGCCAGAGGATCACCTTGATACCGCGGGCGTGCAGCTCGTCGATCATCGCTTTGGGGTCGGGCCAGGCGCCGTCCGCGGGGTACTCGAAATCGGTCGCTCGGTGGGCGCTTCCGTCGGCGGTGACCTCGTAGCGGGCGTCACGCCAGATCGTGATGCCCTCCTCGTCACTCCACGCCTCGATCACCACCGCCCCGACCGGGATCTCCAGGTCGCGATGCGCGTCCATCCGCGCCATCATCAGCTCCTGCGTGTTCCACTCGTTGCCCGAAGCCCACAACCGGAACACCCACGGGGGCAGCTCCTCAGCCCGCCCGACCTCATCCAGAAACTGCTTCAGTACGTCGGTAGGCGAGCCCTCATAGATGCCGAGATCAACCACCGCGTCGTCGCCCAGCGCAACCTCAACCACAAGCTCGCCGCCCTCGGACGAGTACCACGTACGCCGCGAAGTCCGCACATGGAAACCCCACCCGTCCCCACCCGTCACATGAGCAAACGGCATTGGCAGATACGTCCGCCCATGCACCCCCTGCGACTTGTACTGCTCAAACACCACCGCATCCAGCGACTTCCCCCGCTGATCCAGCGCGTCATACCGCTCCCCAAACCCCACCAGATGCTCCCCGTCAGCGAGCGCCAACCGGAACCGAGCCCGATGCACCCCTCCCGAGGACACCAACCACTCAACCCCTCGAACCCGCTCCCCACCACCCCGCACCTCACCGCGTCCAGTAACCCAGGACGCCGGCGAGACCTCGAACCACTCAGTAGTTTCCGTGGAGGTCTTGAAGCGGTACTTCACCGGCTCGGTGATCGGGGGAGTCACGACGGACCAGCCGCCGTCCGCCGCGAGCGAGCTTGCCTGGGCCTCCGCCAGGTGGCCTTCGCCGCCCGCGAGCGCGGCTGCGTCCGCGGCGTTCGTCTCTGCTGTGGTCATGGGCAGCTCGATCGAGCCCCACTCGCAGACCACGTGCTCGACGTCGGGGGAGGCGACCACACCCAGCCGCACTTGCTCGCCGGCGAGGGGCTGGACTGGGATGCGTTGGTCGGGGGAGGTGGCGTAGGGGTGTTCTGTGCCATGTGGGCGGTGGGTGAGCATCAGGAGTCAACCTTCGTGATGCCGAGTTCGTCGGCGAGGATCAGGTACATGCCGTGGGACCACAGGAGGGGGCTGGCGACGGTCCCCCAGCGGGCGATCCACTCGTTGAGGGAGCCGGGATGGAGCAGGTGATGGGGGACTTGCTCCGGGAGATCGCCGTGCTCGTCGACCTGGTCGGCGATCCACCGCAAGTGCCGCAGCGCACCCGCCGTGTCTCCGGCCGCCGCCAAGTTCCACCCGAGCAGGGCAGACAACAGGATCCACTGACCACCGCCGTAGAACACATCAGCCGTGAACCGATGCACCCCACCGTCGAAGTCCAGATCCTTCGCCACCGCCGCCCGCGTCATCGACGCCAGCGAGTCATCCGGAGCCACCAGCCCGAACGGCACGATGCAAGCCGGCAACGACCCATCCACCGCCGAACTGCCGAGCCACTTCACCAAGTGCCCGTCGACGATCCCCTCAGCCGTCACCAGCGAACGGATGTCGGCGGCAACCTTCAAGGCCGCCGCCGACCAAGGTGCCGACCGCAACGCCTCGCAGGTGCCCACAGCAACCAATCCACCATGGATCGCCCCGAGCGTCGAGACATGCCGGTGCTCGACATGCTCCTCCCACCAGTCGTAACAAGGCCGGTCCCAGAACGCCACCAGGTAGTCGACCGCGACGTCGATCCCCTCCCGCCACCGCGACAGGTCCAGCCCGTGCCGGTTCGCGTGCGTGACGACGGCCCACAACCACATCCCGTAGCCGTCGGTCTGGAAGTCCCACCACGGATCCGACCCGTCCTCACCGTCGAAGGTGAACCGCGTCGGCAGCATCGCCTCGTTCGACGGCGTCTCACCCCGGGCCTGTGCCGCGAGCAGGCCGTCCACCTGCGCGCGGCGGCGACGCAGTACGCCGTCCACCCAGTCGTGGAAACGCCCGGCCGAGCCGACATCGCCGTACCGCGAGATCCCCTCGGCGGTGAAGGACCCGTCGCGCAGCCACGCGTACCCCTTGTACGCCGAGAAGGTCGGCGAGGCCGGGTAGGCGCCGCCGGCATCCTGGTGCCCGGTGATGACGGCGTGGCTGTGCTCGGCCAGCGCACGCAGCCGGGTGAGTTCCTGCAGGTCCAAGGTGGAGATCATCGAGTCCTTCACTTCTTCAGCAGGCCGTTGACCTTGGTCTGGGCATCGGCCAGCGCCTTCTCGACCGGCTTGCGGCCGGCCGCGGCCGCGGTCAGCTCAGCGGTGACCAGGTCCTGCATCTCCTGCTGACGCTCGATCACCGGCGGCAGCACGGTCTCCTCCAGCGCGGCGAACACAGCCTTGCGGTTCGCGGGCTTCTTCTGGTCGAGGTACGGCGCCAGCTTCGCCTCGTCGGCGACCGGCGGCAGCTCCCAGGAGGTGGCGAGCCGGGTCTTGGTGGTCTCGTCCGAGGAAGCCAGGAAGGTGATCCACTTCTGTGCGGCCTCCGCGTTCTTGGAGGCGGCCGACACGACCAGGCCGTTCACGAACATCGCCGAGGCCTTTTTCGTGTTGCCCGGCTCGACCACGACATCCCACTCGAACGGCGCCTCCGCCATCGCGCTGAACATCCAGATCCCGGTGTGCCACATGGCCAGCTTGCCCGACTTGAACAGCTTGGAGTCGAAGTCCGGCGTACCGGCGCCGTCGGCCTCGGTCGGCATCGTCTTGCCGACCTTGTCGATCAGGAACTTGGCCGCCTCGACGCCGGCGGGGGAGTTGAAGGTCGCCGCGGTCTTGTCGGCGTTCAGGAACTCGCCGCCGTTCTGCGCGAGCACCTTGTAGAACTCGTTGTACGACACCGGCTGGTAGTCGCCCCACACCTTCGCGCCCTTGTCGGTCAGCTTGGCCGCGGCGGCCTGCTCGTCCTTCCAGGTCCACGCCTCGGTCGGCTCAGCCACACCGGCCTTCTTGAACAGCGCCTTGTTGTAGAACAGCACGACGTTGGAGAACGACTCCGGTACGCCGTACTGCTTGCCGCCGTCGTTGAACGCCTCGACCAGCGACTTCTTGTAGACACTCGTGTCGACGTTCTTCAGCTCGGCCAGCGAACCGTTCTTCGCGTACGTCACGAAGTTCTCGTAGTTGAGCTCGAACGCGTCGGCCGCGGTGCCACCAGCCACCGAGGTCTGCAGCTTGGTGAAGTAGTCCGCGTACGGCACGGTCTCGACCTGGACGGTGATGTTCGGGTTGGCCGTCTGGAAGGCGTTGACGATCGCCGTCAGATCCTTCTCGTGGCCGTCGTTGGAGGAGAAGTTCATGTACCGCACGACGGACTTGCCCTCCGGCGCCGCGGCCTCCTTGGTCGCCGAACCTTGCCCGCAGGCGGTCAGGGTGAGTGCGAGCGCGGCGGTCAGTCCGAGGCCCACGGTTTTGAGATGGCGCATGGCGGTTTCCTTCACTCTCTTACTTGATGCCGGTGTGGGCGACACCGGCGATGATGTGGCGCTGCGCGAGCAGGTACACGATGGCGATCGGGACGATGGAGACGACGGAGCCCGCCATCACCACGTCCCACTGGGTGGTGAACTGGCCCTGCAGGGTGGACAGGCCGAGCGGGAGCGTCATGAACTCCGGCGACCTGATCACCACCAGCGGCCAGAGGAAGCTGTTCCAGCTGCCCATGAAGGCGAACACCGCGACAGTGGCGAGCGCGGGCCGGATCAGTGGCAACACGATGGTGGTGAAGATGCGCAGGTGACCGGCACCGTCGATGGTGGCCGCTTCATCCAGCTCCATCGGTACTGCGGTGACCGCCTGGCGGAGCAGGAACACTCCGAAGGCCGACGCGATCGTGGGTGCCAGCAGAGCGAAGTACGTGTCCTGCAGGTTGAACGTCTTCATCTCGATGAACAGCGGTACGACCAGCACCTGCAAGGGCACCATCAAGGTGGCCAGGTAGAAGCCGAACACCACGTTCTTGAGCGGGAAGTGCAACCGCGCGAACCCGTACGCCGCCATCGAGCCGGTCACCAGTTGCAGAGCGGTCGAGGCGATCGCGATGCCGAGCGAGTTGAGGATGATCCGCCACATCGGGATCGCGTCGAGCAGTGTCTGGTACGCGGCCAGCGTCGGGTTCTCGACGACGAGTTTCGGCCCGTCGGCCAGCGAGCCCTCCGGGGTGATCGAGGTGATCACGGTCCACAGGAACGGGAAGAGCATGATCGCGGCGCCGACCAGCACAGCGGCGTACAGGGCGAGCTTCGCGGGGAGGGATCTGGTGTCACGCATAGTGCACCCACCGGCGCTGGCCGCGGATCTGGACCACGGTGATGAGCAGGATGACAGCGAAGAGGATCCAGGACAGCGCGGAGGCTTCACCCGCACGGCCGTAGCGGAAGGTGAGGTCGTAGATCTGACCGACCACCACCTGGCTCGAGCCCTGCGGCCCGCCGGCCGTCATCACGTAGACCTGGTCGAAGACCTGGAAGCCGTTGATCAGCGAGATCACCACCACGAAGAAGGTCGACGGGGAGAGCAGCGGCAGAGTGACGCGCCAGAACCGTTGCCAGGCGCTCGAACCGTCCACCTTCGCGGCTTCGTAGATGTCGGCCGGGATGGACTGCAGACCGGCCAGCAGGATGACCATCACGAAACCGAGGTCCTTCCAGGCCGACGACAGGATGACGGCCGGGAGCGCCCAGTGCGGATCGGTCCACCAACCCGGCTCGGGCAGACCGATTGCCCCGAGCACCTGGTTGACCAGGCCGTTCGTTGGATTGAGCAACCACTTCCAGACCAGCGCGACGACGACCCAGCTGGTGACGACCGGGAGGAAGTACGTCGCCCGGAGGAAGGCACGGCCCTTGAGCTTCTGGTTGAGCGCGAGGGCCAGCGCGAGCCCACCGGCGTACACGATCGGCAGGTAGCCGGCGACGTAGATCAACGTGTGCAGGAAGACCCGGCGCGTCATCTCGTCGCTGAGCAGGTTCTGGTAGTTGCCCAGCCCCACCCATTCCATCGGCGAGATCAGATTCCACTTGTGCAGACTCACCCAGAACGAGGAGACCATCGGCACCAGCGTGAAGATGAACAGCGGAATCGCGCTCGGGAGCAGGAAGAACAACACCCACCCCAACCGCTTCCACCCTGCGGTCATCCGAGGCTTGACACGTACACGTGTCGCGTTCGCCTTCATCGGGCCTCCAGGCGGGCGCGGACCAGGCGGCTTTGTTCGCCGCCGTTGTTGGCGGAGTCGAAGGGGGAGGAGAGCACGAGGGAGGCGGCGCCCCGGGCCCACTGGTCTTCCGTCCAGGGCTCCACGACGACGGCAACGTCCTTGCGGGCCGGTAGCAACGATCGGCGGAACGCCGGCTCGAAACCGGTCTGCCAGAACTCCCAGCCGTCAACCCCCTCACCCATCAGCACGACGACCTCGGGATCGACGGTGTGGATCACCCCGGCGAGCGCGCGACCGAGCATCCCGCCGGCCTCCGCGAAGAGCTGTTGCGCCCCAGCGTCACCAGTGGTGGCCGCCCGCAACAAGGTGGCGAGGTTGCCGCGCGGACCGACCACCTTCCGGGCGCGCGCAGTACGGGCGATGCCGGCCGCGCCGATGTAGGCCTCCAGGCAGCCGGTCGAGCCGCAGGTGCAGGGCGGTTGCTCGGTGTCCGGCGACCAGACCGGGATGTGCCCGATCTCGCCGGCACCACCGTTGGCGCCGCGGTAGATGCCGCCGTCGACGACGATCCCGCAACCGATGCCGCGCCCGATCGTGACGACCAGGTACGACGAATGGTCGCGACCGATCCCGTACAGCCGCTCGGCCGCGGCCAGCGTGTTGACGTCGTTGTCGACCAGGACGGGCGTGCCGATCGCGGCACGCAGTACGGAACCGACGGGCACCGACGACCAGCCGAGCGTCGGGGCGTCGACGATGCCGGACGCCTGCGAGTCGACCGACCCCGGTACGCCGACGCCGACGCCGAGCAGTCGGTCGTCCAGCTCGGCGACCTGCTTGGCCAGGATCTGACCGAGGCGCTCGATCGCGTCGCCCGCGCCCGGGTCGTAGTCGAGCTCCACCGAGGACCGCACCGTGCCGTCGAGTTCGACGGTCACGACGGCGACGTGATCGGCAGTCACCTTGGCCCCCAGCGCGACACCCGCATCGGTCACCAGCCCGAGCAACCGGGCGGGCCGGCCACCCTTCGAGGGCACGGACTCCAGTTCCTCGACCAGCCCGCGAGCGATCAGGTCCTTGGTCACCTGAGTCACCGTCGCCGGGCTCAACCCGAGCCCCTTGGCGATCTCGGTGCGCGACGTGGGCCCCTGGGTTCCCAGCAACCCGACGATCCCCGAAGGCACCAGGTCGCCCCGCGGAATCGGTCCCTGCCCACTCGCCACGTGCTCTCCTCGACTTACTTCGTCACTAAATTTAGTGAAAAACTAAGCGGCTGACGGAGGCCTGTCAAGAGGCAGCACCTGCGGCCGGACGGAGACGAACTGTTGACCTGGTGCCGGGAGCGGGGTTAGCGTCCGGAGGACTTCCTTCGGTGACCTTAGTAAGGGGGTGGGGCAGGTGCAGCCGGTTCGAGCCGGGAGCAAGGAGCTGATCCGGGAGATCAACTCGTCGCTGGTTCTGGGGGAGCTGCGTGGCGGGCTGGTGTCGCGGACGGAGCTGGCCAAGCGGACTGGGCTGAGCCTGCCGACCGTGTCCGAGATCGTCGGCGAACTGATCAGCTCCGGCGTGATCGAGGAACGGGAGACCGCGTCGTCCGGTGGCGGCCGGCGACCCGTGCTGCTCGGTCTGAAACCTGACGCCGGGTACGTGATCGGGATCAAGGTCACCGAGACGCGGGTCATCGCCGTGCTCACCGATCTCAACGCGGGGATCGTCGGACGGGCCACTGCGTCGGTCACCACCGACGACGTCGGGACCGTTGTACGGACTGTGGCCGCTGTCGTCAAGAAGCTCAGAGCAAAGGCAAGTCCCGTGTACGGCGTCGGTGTCGGGCTCGCCGGCGTGATCGACCGAGCCAGTGGGGTCGTCCGGCACGCGACGTACTCCGACTGGCACGACGTCGATCTCGCAACGCTGCTGGAGAAGCGCATCGGGCTGCCGGTGGTCGTCGACAACGACGTCAACACCCTGGTAGCGAGTGAGCAGTGGTTCGGCGCCGGCCGAGGTGTGTCCGACGTCGCCGTGGTCAGTATCGGGCGTGGTGTGGGGCTCGGGATGGTGCTCGACGGCCGCCTGTACCGCGGAGCTGGTGGTGGGGCCGGCGAGTTCGGGCACACCAAAGTCGTTGCTGACGGCCCGCTGTGTGACTGCGGCGGCCGTGGCTGTCTGGAAGCGCTGATCGGTGAGCCCGCCATTCTCGCCGCCACCGGCTGCACCACCATCGAACAAGCCGTCGAGCGTGCCCGCGCGAGCGACGCGGCGGCCCGTGACGTTTTCGATCAAGTCGGCCGCACCCTCGGGACGGCCGTCGGCAATCTGGTCAACCTGCTGAACCCGAAGCTGATCGTCCTCGCCGGTGAGGGAACCAGAGCGAGCGATCTCTTCCTTCCCGGCTTCGACGAAGCCCTGCGCCGAGCGGTGTTCGACGGACTCGAGCGGGACCTGGAGGTCGTCGTCGACGACTGGGACGACGAGGCCTGGGCGCAGGGCGCCGCCGGCCTGTTCCTCGGCGAACTCTTCCAGCCCAACCTCCGCCCGGACGAAACCAACCGCCCGTCCCTCACCACCCGAACCGCCTGATCCGTTCCGTCCGACCTGCTCTCGAAGTGAGGCCGTAGATGAGGTATGCCCTGACGCCCCCGCGAAGGCGGTGGGTCGCTGCGCTCCTGGTGCTCGCAGCGGTCGTCTTCCAGTTCACCCCGACCCCCGCTTTCGCCGGCACCCTGACCGGTGTCTTCCACGCGCCGCACGGCGCCGACGAGCTCTACAACACCGCTCCGACCGAGCGGGCACCTCGCGACCCGATGGCCGGCCAGGCCGTCGAGGTGAAGGCCACCACGTGGCCGGTCTCACCGGGCCAGACGGTCTGGATCACCTGGACCAAGAACGGCGTCAACCAGACGCCCATCGGCGCCGCCTTCGACTACAACAGCGGCAACAACACGTACTGGAAGGTCCCGCTCGGCACGTTCGCGCGCGGCGACAAGATCACCTACACGGTGAACGCGGACGTCGACGGGGCCAACCAGAAGACCTCCGGCCCGTTCTCCTTCGCGGTGACGAGCTACTCCGGGACCAGCAACGTCTCTGGATTTGTCAACAACGGGACGAGCGTCGACGTGACCACCGGCGACACCGCGGGCAGCTTCACCCCGAAGGTCAGGTTCGCGTTCCCCGCGGCCGACCGGTTCCACGTCCAGGTCGCCCCGTCGGGGAGCGGACTCAACATCAGCGGCGCATCGCCGTACACGGTGACCGACAGTCCGACCACACTGCAGCTCGCCACCCCGAAGGTGGTCGTGAAGATCCAGAAGTCGCCGTACCGGGTGGCCGTCTACAAGGGTGACGGCACGACGCTGATCGCCCGGCAGTACGACCCGGCCGTGTTCCGCAACACCGGCTGGGCCAGCGACGGCAGCACGACGGTGACGAAGGTCGAGGATCACTGGCTCTCGCCGGCCGGCGAACGCTTCGAAGGGCTCGGCGAGCGGTACGACACACTGAACCAGCGCGGCAAGGACGTCCACAACTACGTCTACAACCAGTACCAGGACCAGGGCCCGACCGCGCGGACCTACCTCAGCGTCCCGTTCTTCACGAACTCCGCCGGCTACGGCATCTACGTGCCCAGCACCCGGTACTCCGTGTTCAACCTCGGCACCCACCTGAGTGACATGGCAGGCTTCACCGTCGACACCGGTGGCGCGCTGAACTCGACCGTCGACTACCACTTCTTCACCGGTACGCGCGCCGAGATGCTCGACCAGTACACCGCGGCCACCGCGCGACCGAAGCTGCCACCGAAGTGGTCGTTCGGGCTGTGGATGTCCGCGAACGAGTGGAACACCCAGGCCGAGGTGAACGCCGAGCTGGCGAACGTCACCGCGAACAACATCCCGCACAGCGCGATGGTGCTCGAGCAGTGGGCGGACGAGGCAACGTTCTACCTGTGGCACGGCGCGACGTACACGCCGAAGCCGGGCAGCCAGGCGCTCGCGTACAGCGATCTCACCTTCCCCGCGGGCACCGCCTGGAGCAATCCCAAGGCGATGGTCACCGCGGCGCACAACCAGAACATCAAGATGGTTCTGTGGCAGATCCCGGTGCTGAAACAGGACTTCGACACGAACCCACCGACCGCGCCGCAGCAACACATCAACGACCGCGACTACGCCGTTGCCCAGGGCTACGTTCTCGGTGACGGTGCCGGTGGCCCCTACCGGATCCCGTCGGGGCAGTGGTTCGGCAACAGCACCGTGCCGGACTTCACCAAGGCCGCCGCCACCAACTGGTGGATGAGCAAGCGGTCCTACCTGTTCGACGACGTCGGCATCGACGGCTTCAAGACCGACGGCAGTGAGGCGGTCTTCGGCCGCAACGTGACCAGTGGCAGCGGCCGCAAGGGCGACGAGCTGCACAACGCCTACCCGAACGAGTACACCCGCGCCTACAAGGACTTCGTCGAGACCAAGAAGGGCACCCAGGGCGTGCTGTTCAGCCGCGGCGGTACGTCGGGCGCGCAGGCGAACTCGATCTTCTGGGCGGGTGACCAGGCGTCGACCTTCGATGCGTTCCAGCAGGCCGTCCGGGCCGGCCAGAGCGCCGGTCAGTCCGGCATCCCGTTCTGGTCGTGGGACATGGCGGGCTTCACCGGAACCTTCCCGAGCAGCGAGCTCTACCTCCGCTCGGCCGCGCAGGCGACCTTCTCGCCGATCATGCAGTACCACTCGGAGAAGTCGAACCCCGGCGTCTCGGAGGCCCGTACGCCGTGGAACGTGCAGGCCCGCTCGGGTGACACCACGGTGATCCCGAAGTTCCGCAAGTTCGCCAACACCCGGATGAACCTGATCCCGTACCTGTACACGGAAGCCAAGAATGCATCCACCACCGGGCTGCCGATGATGCAGGCGATGAGCGTCGCGTTCCCGAACGACGCGACGGCCGCCGCGCAGGACCAGCAGTACATGTTCGGACGGCAGTTGCTGGTGGCGCCGATCACCACGCAGGGCGCGACCAGCAAGAATGTCTACCTGCCGGCCGGCGAGTGGTACGACTTCTGGAACGGTGGACGCGCACAGGGTGCCGGCACCAAGGTCTACAACGCCGACACGAGCACCATCCCGGTCTACGCGAAGGCCGGTGCGATCGTCCCGCTCAACCTGAACGCGAACTACGAACTCGGCGGGAACATCGGCAACAGCGTCGACACCTACACGAACCTTGCCTTCCGCATCTACCCGTCCGGTACGACGAGCTACGGGTACTTCGAGGACTCGGCGAACCTGACCCGCACGATCACGTCGACCGAGAACTTCGCCGGGCACCAGGTCACCGTGAGCGTGCCCCCGCTCGCCACCAAGAGCACGCTCCAGGTGGCGTCGAGCAAGCCGACGTCGGTGACGAACGGCGGAGTCGCGATGACCGCGCACGCCACGCTGGCTGCGTTGCAGGCAGCAACGGACGGTTGGTACTGGGATCCGGTCCAGCAGTTGACGATGGTCAAGACCGCGGCCGGCGCGGCGACGCGGAGCGTAGTACTGAACGGTGTCGACAAGGCGGCCTATGAGGCCGAGTTCGGCAGCAACACCGGTACGACGACGAACACGGACCACGCGGGCTTTACCGGGACCGGCTTCGTCGACGGGTTCGAGACGGCCGGCGACGCGGTCCAGGTCGACACCAACGCGAGCGTCACCGGCAGCCACGTCATCAAACTCCGCTACTCCAACGGAGCCGCCACCGCGGCAACCCGGACGATCCAGGTGGATGGCGTCAGCGTCGGCACCATCAACCTCCCAACCACAGGCAACTGGGACACCTGGGCAACAGCCACCCTGACCACCAACCTGACCGCAGGAAAACGCGTGGTGAAAGTCCTCTACGGCACCGGCGGCATCAACCTGGACAACATCTCGGTGGTGCGCCCATGAAACGTCTCGCAGCATTCCTGCTCCTTCTTCCACTGCTGGTTGTGTTGCCTACCGCAACGGCCAATGCGGCGGTGCAGCGGGTGCAGTTCACTGCCGGGGGCAACTACCTGGTGGTGGAGTTTCTCGACAACGATCTGGTGCACTTCGAGATGGGTGCGGGTAGCGGACCTGGCACCGGTTCGCCGATCTTCACCACCACGCAGATCGCCAAGACCGACTATCCCGGGCCGACCAGCCTCAACCAGGTGGGTGGAGTGCTGACGACGCCGGGGATCAAGGTGGATGTCAACACGTCCACTCTGTGCGCGACCGCCTACGACACCACGCGGACGCCGCAGTTGTTGCTCAACACCACCTGTCCGCGAAATCTCAGCCAGGCTTGGAAAGGGCTGAGCTTCACCAAGTCGTCGATGCAGAATGCCTACGGGCTCGGTGAGCAGTTCTTCATGGGTGGAAGCGCCGACGGCGACTGGGTCGGGCGCCAGCGCACCGGTGGTGCCTACGGCAACGCGATGCTCTACGACACGGACAACGGCCCGGTCGGCAACGCGCAGATCCCGGTGCTGTTCGCGGTCGGTGCCAACACCACCAACTACGGGATGTTCGTCGACCAGGTCTACAAGCAGCAGTGGGACCTCACCGGCGATCCCTGGACGATGGACACCTTCGGCGACCAGCTCCGGTGGTACGTGATGAGCGGTCCCGACCTGCCCGACCTGCGCAAGGACTACCTCGAACTGACCGGCCGCCCGCCGGTGCCGCCGAAGAAGGCCTTCGGGTTGTGGATGTCGGAGTACGGCTACGACAACTGGGGTGAGATCGACACCACCCTCAACGGCCTGCGGGCGAACAAGTTCCCGACCGACGGCGTGATGCTCGACGTCAACTGGTTCGGTGGCGTCACGGCCGGCTCCGACAACACCCGGATGGGCACGCTCGAGTGGGATCCGGTCAACTTCCCGAACCCGGCCACCAAGCTGGCGCAGTACAAGAACACCAACGGCGTCGGGGTGATGACGATCGAGGAGTCGTACGTCGGCAAGAACCTCCCGGAGCACTCGAGCATGGCCTCAGCGGGTTATCTCATCCGTGCGGGCTGCTCGAGTTGCAGCCCGGCGTACCTGACCGGGAACGACTGGTGGGGTCGCGGCGGCATGCTCGACTGGACCCAGCCGGCCGCGAGCGCGCAGTGGCACAACACCCAGCGCCAGCCGCTGATCACCGACGGCGTCATGGGCCACTGGCTCGATCTCGGCGAGCCCGAGATGTACGACGCCAACGACTGGACCGCCGGACTGCTCCCCGGCAAGCACGCCCATTCCGACTACCACAACCTCTACAACCTGGAATGGGCTCGCGGGATCGCGAAGGGCTACACGGACAACGCCGTCCAGCAGCGCCCGTTCATGCTCGCCCGGTCCGCGGCCGGTGGCATCCAGCGCACCGGTACGGCGATGTGGTCCGGCGACATCGGCTCCAAGCTGCCCGCCCTCGCTGCCCAGCAGAACGTCCAGATGCACATGTCCATGTCGGGGATCGACTACTTCGGCTCGGACATCGGCGGCTTCCGGCGGGAGATGCTGAACAGCGACCTGAACGAGCTCTACACCCAGTGGTTCGCGAACTCGTCCTGGTTCGACGTCCCGATCCGGCCGCACACCGAGAACCTCTGCAACTGCGCGGAGACCTCACCCGACTCGATCGGGGATGTCCCGAGCAACCTGGCCAACCTGCGTCAGCGGTACGAGCTCACGCCGTACTACTACTCGCTCGCGCACCGGGCCCACACCACCGGCGAACCGCTGATCCCGCCGCTGGTCTACCAGTACCAGAACGATCCGAACGTCCGCGAGGTCGGCCACGAGAAGCTGATCGGCAAGGACCTCCTGGTCGGCGTCGCGGCCGGGGCGAACCAGCGCAAGCGGGACGTCTACCTGCCGGCCGGCACCTGGTTCGACTACTACACCAACACCAAGACGGTCAGCACCGGCCAGACGCTGACCGACGTACCGCTGTGGCGGAACGGCAAGTTCCAGTTGCCTGCCTACGCCCGGGCCGGCGCGATCATCCCGAAGATGCACGTCGACGACCAGACGATGAACGTGGTCGGCAAGCGCGCCGACGGTACGACGCGCAACGAGCTGGTGGCGCGCGTGTACGCCGACACCACCGCCTCGTCGTTCACACTCGCCGAGGACGACGGCTCGACTGTCGGCTACCAGACGGGTGCGAAGCGGACCACCAACCTGACCCAGCAGCGGTCGGGCAGTACGGCGACCGTCGGCATCGCGGCGTCGTCGGGTACCTACACCGGAGCACCCACGTCGCGGCAGAACGTGGTCGAGCTGGTCGCCGACACGCAAGCGTCGGGGGTCACGCTCAACGGCACCGCGCTGACGCAGTACGCGAACAAGGCGGCCTTCGACGCGGCGGCCAGTGGCTGGTACAACGCCGGCGGCAACCTCGTCGTGGCCAAGTCGGCCTCGCTGGCGACCAGTACCGCCAAGTCGTTCGTCTTCACCCTCGGCCAGGCGGTCGTCTCGAAGACGTTCAGCTGCGCCAACGGCACCACGACGACCGGGCAGTCGGTGTACGTCGTCGGCAGCGCGCCGCAGCTCGGCGCCTGGTCGGTGGCGAGCGCGGTGAAGCTGGCGCCGACGAATTATCCGATCTGGACCGGAACCATCAGTAACCTGCCGCCCAGCACGACCGTTGAATGGAAGTGCATCAAACGCCAGGAAGTGAACTATCCGGCGACCGCCGACCAGTGGGGTCCGGATCCGAACGTGTCCTTCACGACCCCCGCGAGTGGCTCGGGAGGGAGCACGGCCGGCACCTTCTGAACCCCTCGCCGCGACGCGCTCTCCGGTATCCGGAGAGCGCGTTCCGGTTTCTGGACGGTCGTCCAGTTCCTGGCACTGTGATGCCAGTGTCACCGGCTGTCGCGCGCTCTGCGACCATCGTCACGTGCGGGTATGTCCTGAGTAAGGACTGCGTGAAGATTCGCTCCTGACGCCCTTCTGGAGGTGGTTCGGCGTTCAAGGAACCGTAAGTTCGGAGAGGTGTCGGTCGAAGTCAGGAGTGAGCGAAGTGCAACGGGGCAGTCGGGTCGTGCCGTCGGCATGCCCGCGGGAACTCACGTCGGCGTCGGTGCGGGTATGACCGCGGCCAACAAGATCCTGATCATCGCCGGAGTGGCTCTGCTGCTCGGCGGGGTAGGACTCGGCTTCCGGTCGGTGTCGGCGACCGGGGTCAATTGCGGGTCGGTGTTCCAGCCGGCCGCCGGAATCACGCCGATGGCCTGCGACGGCCGGCTGAACAATTCGGGCACCATCGTCACGCTCGTTCTGGTCGCCGGTGCGCTGTGCCTGGCCGCCGCGCTCGCCGTCAAGGTGCTCCGCGACCGCGTCGCCGCCTGAGCCGGGTGCAGTCCAGTACGCCGTACCGGAGGGTGCTGCCATGAGCATCGAACCGTTCCGGCTGGACGTTCCGCAGGCTGAGCTGGACGACCTGTGGGCCAGGCTCGACCTGACCCGCTGGCCTGACGAGCTGCCCGGAGTCGGGTGGGCGTACGGCGTACCGCTGGCCTATCTGCAGGACCTCACGCAGTACTGGCGCCATGAGTACGACTGGCGTGCGGCCGAGGCGCGGCTCAACGAGTGGGAGCAGTTCACCACCACGATCGACGGCGCTCGGGTGCACTTCGCGCACGTGCGATCGCCGGAGCCCGACGCGACCCCGCTGCTCATCACGCATGGCTGGCCCGGCTCGATCGTCGAGTTCGAGCAGATCGCCGGTCCGCTGACCGACCCACGCCGGTACGGCGGCGAGCCGGCCGACGCCTTCCACCTGGTGATCCCGAGCATCCCCGGTTTCACGCTCTCGGGCCCGACCCGGGAAACGGGGTGGGAGGGCAAGCGAGTCGCGCGGGCCTTCGCCGAACTCATGCAACGCCTCGGCTACGACCGGTACGGCGTACAGGGTGGTGACTGGGGTTCGTGGATCTCGCGTGAGCTCGGCCGCATCCATCCGGACCGGGTCATCGGCGTGCACCTCAACCTCATCCCAGGGGCCGGTGCCACCAGTGAGCCGACCGAGGAGGAGTTGGCCGAGCTGACTGCCGCCGAACGTGAGCGCACCTGGGCGTCGTGGCGACGGTTCCAGGCGTGGACGAAGGACAGCCAGGGTTATGCCGAGCTGCAGGCGACCCGCCCGCAGACGCTGGCCTACGCGTTGACCGATTCGCCGGTCGGGCAGCTGGCCTGGATCGCGGAGAAGTTCGAGGAGTGGTCGGACGGGCCGATCGACCGCGACCACCTGCTCACCAACGTGACGCTCTACTGGCTGACCGGCACCGCGGGCTCGTCCGCGCGCATCTACTACGAGCGGGCCCACGCCCCGTACTACGGCCGGCCGATCGAACCGTCGTCCACACCGACCGCGCTCGCGGACTTCGCCCAGGAGAACTTCATCCCGCTGCGGCACATCGCGGAACGTACGAACAACCTGGTCCGCTGGACCCACTTCCCCCACGGCGGTCACTTCGCCGCCCTCGAACACCCCGACCTGCTGGCGGCCGACATCCGCGCCTTCTTCCGCGAACTGGCAGGCTGACCCTTCGCCTGGTCAACTGGCTTCAGGGCCGGAGGACGAGCTTGCCCGTCGTACGGCGGGCCCGGAGCTCCTCGTGGGCACGGCCGGCCTCGGTGAGCGGGTACTCCGCGACCACCGGCTCGAGCTTGCCGGTGGCAACCAGATCGAACAACTCGGCGAGCGGTTCGCGAAAGGCACCGGGCGCCTCGAGCGCGGGCTGGAGCCAGAAGCCCGCCACCGCGAGGTTGCGTTCGGCCAGCACCGCCGGGTCGACGAGCGGGCGACCCTGGTGTGCGGCGTTGCCATAGGTGACCAGCCGCCCGAATCCGGCCAGGGCGCCGAGCGCCGCGCCGAAGGTCGCGCCACCGGTCGACTCGAGCACCACGTCCACCGGCCGATTGTTGTTGGCGGCAACGACTCTGGCGGTGTACCCGTCCGGGTCGCTGGCCACGGCGATGTCCGCACCGAGCGATACGGCGAGCTTCCGCTTCTCCTCCGTCGACGCGACAGCGATCACCCGGCCGGCGCCGAAGAGCCTCGCGAGCTGCAGTGCCAGGCTGCCTACACCACCGGCGGCGGCGTTCACCACGACAGATTCACCGCGTGACAAGCGAGCGCTGCTGCGCAACAGGTGCCAGGCAGTGAGTCCTTGGACGAGCAGAGCGAGCGCCTCGGCGTCGCCGACCCGGCCTGGGACGTCGACCGCGTCGTCGGCGGCCACCACGGCGAGTTCGGCGTACCCACCGCCCTTGAAGGTGTGGGCCAGGACGCGGCGGCCGTCCCTGGTCCGGCCGATGACCTCGGAGCCGGGGATGAACGGCAGCTCGACAGCGGTCGTGCTGGTGCCGTCGGTGCGATGGGTGTCGGCATAGTTCACTCCGGCGGCGTCGACCTCGATCAGCAGCTGACCCGGCCCGGCGACCGGCGCCGGCACCTCAGCAGGCACCAGCACCTCGGGCCCGCCGAACCGGCTGACCTGGATCGCGCGCATGAACCGGTTCCGTCCTCTCGGTGGGCTTCCAACGTAAGCCCGGAACCGCCCCCCACAACCGCCGTTGCACGTTGTTGCAACGCGGCTAGATCGACAGCTTGTTGTTGCCGACGAGCCAGCCGAGGGCGTCCAGGGTCGCGCCGAGGGCGGAGTACGAGGGACGGAAACCCAGCAGCCTGGCGGCCTTCTCCATCGAGCAGTGGGGGCTGTGGGCGATGTGGTCCCAGGTGATCTGGGCGTCGCGTTCGGAGACGGTCTTGCGCCACTCCTCCCACGGCAGGAACGCCAGCCGCGGCTCCTGCCCGAACCACCTGGCCACCCCCTCGGCGTACCCGCGCAACGTCATCGCACCGGCCGCGACCGCGTGGAAGCTCTCGCCGACCGCGACCGACCGATTGGCCAGCGCGGCGAGGAAGACGCCGGCGACGTCAGCCGCGTGAACGTGCTGGACGGTCTCCATCCCGAGATTCGGCAGGACCAGTTCGCCGCCCTTGGCCAGCGTCTCGAACACACCGAGGTCAAGGTGCCCGGCCGGGTTGACCGGCGCCCAGCCCGGCCCGCTGATGTGCCCGGGGCGGATGACAGTGGCCGGCAACCCGTCGCGGCCGAGCAGGTAGCGTTCGATCGCGGCCTTGGCGATCCCGTACTCACCGAACGGCACCGTCACCGCCTCTTCCGGCGTCGGCACGAGCGCGCTCGGCCCGTGCACCCAGATCGTCCCGCAGTGCAGCAGATGCCGCACCTGACCGCGAAGCGCCTCACCGAGCTGCCGCGCGCTCTCCTCGGTGAAACAGATCAGGTCGATCACCACGTCCGCCTCGAGCGCGCGCACCCGCTCCCCGAAGGTCCCCGCGGCGTCCTCCGCCTCGCGATCGACTTGGATCAGCTCGACCCGCTGCCAGGCCGAGCCCGCCCGGTACGCCGTACGCTCGCCGCGGCTGAGCACGACGACCTGATGCCCCGCCTGCACGAGCTCGGGAACCAGGTAGCTGCCGATATGACCTGTGCCTCCGATGACCGCTATCCGCATGCGATCCACCTTAGGTGGGCGAACTATCGTGGCGGCATGAGTTTCACCGGTTTCCCGGCGGCGGCGCTGGACTTCTACGACGATCTCGAGATGGACAACAGCAAGACCTTCTGGACGGCGAACAAGCACATCTACGAGGAGTCCGTCCGGGCGCCGATGGTCGCGTTGCTGGCCGGGCTGGAGGAGGAGTTCGGGCCGGCCAAGATCTTCCGGCCGTACCGGGACGTCCGGTTCGCGAAGGACAAGACGCCGTACAAGACAGCGCAGGGCGCCTTCGTCGCGGTCGGCCCGTCGACCGGCTACTACGTCCAGGTGGCGGCACCCGGCGTGCGCGTCGGCGCGGGTTTCTACGAGGCGCCTTCCGACCGGCTTGCCCGCATCCGGACCGCCATCGACGACGAACGCCGAGGCAACGAGCTGGCCAAGCTGCTGGCCGACCTGCAAGCGGAGGGCTGGACCCTAGGTGGCGACAAACTCAAAACCACGCCCCGCGGCTACGACGCCACCCACCCTCGCATCGACCTGCTCCGCCACAAGTCCATCACCCTCGGCAAGTCCTACGGCTTCGAGCCCATCATCCACACCCCCGCCTTACTCGACGAGATCCGCGACGCCTGGCGCGCAACCACACCGTTCCTCGACTGGATCACCGCCAACGCTTGACGGAGTGATCAGTCGGCGAAGTCTTCGAGGATGGCCGCTAGGCGGTCTCGGGTCTTGCTGGGTGGGGGAGCGGCGACGCAGAGGGCTTCCATGGTGGCGGTGTACTGGTCGAGGTCCTCGAGCTTGTCCAGGTAGAGCGCGCTGGTGAGGTGCTCGATGTAGACGATGTCCGGCAGGTCCTGCTCGGGGAAACGCAGGATGCTGTACGCGCCGCCGGTCGCCGCGTGGCCGCCGGAGTCGAACGGCATCACCTGGAGCGTCACGTTCGGCATGTGCGACGCCTCGATCAGGTACTCGAGCTGGAGCCGCATCGCCTTCAGCCCGCCGATGGGCCGGCGTAGTACCGACTCGTCGACGACTGCCCACAGGCGGACCGGGTCGGGCCGGTGCAGGACCTGCTGGCGGTTGACCCGCAGCGAGACCCGGCGTTCGACCTCTTCGGCCGGGATCAGCCCGCGGCCGAGCTGGACGACGGCGCGGACGTACTCCGGGGTCTGCAGCAGACCGGGAACGAACTGCAGCTCATAAGTACGGATCAGCTGGGCCGCGGCCTCGAGCCCGAGGTAAGACTGGAACCAGCTGGGGAGTACGTCGCCGAAGCGGTGCCACCAGCCGGGGTTGTTGGCGTCGCGGGCCAGCGCCATCAGCCGCTCGCGTTCTTCTTCATCGTCGAGGCCGTACATCGTCAGCAGGTCGCCGACGTCCCGTTCCTTGAAGCCGACCCGGCCGAGTTCCATCCGGCTGACCTTGGACTCCGAGGAGCGGATCTCGTAGCCCGCGTCGGAGCGGGTGATCCCGGCCGCCTCGCGCATTCTCCGCAGATGCGCGCCGAGGATGATCCGCAGCGCGGTCGGTCCGCCCTGAGCGCCCGACTCCGTCACCGTCACCTCCGACGCCCAGCTCGATCTCAACGGCAGTCCGCCTACCCCGACGGAATCATCTCACGGTCCAGGCGTGAACTGTCGAAGTTCTTACATACGACTCGGGTCCAGGCGGCATCGATTCCAGCCGCGATCACGCTCAGTGACGGCTCGTCGGTACTGCGCGGCGCCCGGGCCGGCGTTTCGCAGTACTGGCAATCGCTTCCCAGTCAGCCGGATCGGCAGGTTTCACGCTCAAATGAGCGGTCTGAGGGCCTGTTTTGAGCCTGCGGATGGTCACAAGTCGAAAACGTGCGAATGCACGTGCATCGGGCGCTTGCATTCGTATCGTGCGACCGCCATGATTGCTTCATGCACAGAAGGTGAGCTGAATCTCGCGAATAGTGACGTCGCGTGATCCAGCAGGCCGGTCCTACAGATCCGCCGGGCAGTGCGGCCGGCATGACTGGTTGGGGAACCCGAGTCGATGACTGACGACGCAGATGCCGTCGAGTTCGCAGCCCGCCCTGCCGGCGAGCGTGCGCCCGACGAGTTGACCGAGCGGGAGATCCAGGAACTGGTGGCGCGCTGCCCCGAGCAGCAGCGCTGGGCCTTCGAAGGCTGGCTCCGCGGCGAACGCCTGCTGGACGGCGATCCGATCGTGAGCCTGGGATGACCACCGAACGAGCGGGAGGACGGAAAATGGTGCGGATCTGGTTGGGCGACCACCTGATCGCCGAGTACGTCGCGGAGCCCGACCGGGCCTCGCGCTACCAGCGGGTGATGACGCCCAAGTTCACGGGTCTGCGGATCACCGTGGACGGCGCGGCAACAGCCGGCGCCTCCGAGCTCCCGAGCGAACAGCTCTGGCCGCTCACCGTGCAGTGAACTTCTGCTCCCCGACGGTTCAGTAGTACTGCGGTACGGCGCGCGGAGATGCCCCTCCGCGCGCCAGAACTGAAAGAAGGCCGGCCTCCTAGCGGAAGGCCGGCCTTTGCCGTTCCCACCGAGCCCCGGTCGCCGTGATCCAGCGGTCCGGCGGGTCGCAAAGAAGTTGTGGGGCGGCCGCAACGTAAGAGGCCCCTTCACCACTCGCCTGGTGAAGGGGCCTCTCGCTTTGGTGGATGTGGTTCAGGCGAGGTCGTCGAACTCGCCGTCGTGTACGCCACCGAGGAATGCTTCGATCTCGGCCTTGGTGAAGACCAGCGCCGGTCCGTCCGTGTGACGCGAGTTCCGCATCGCCACGCCGCCGCCAGGAAGCTTCGCTACCTCTACGCAGTTGCCGTTCGGGCCACTCCGCTGACTTTTCCGCCAGGTCAACTCGCTCATCGCGTCGCCGGGCATGCCGTTGTAGACAGCAGTCATCAGCTGCACCTTCCGTACGTCTTAGGCATATGCACGTGCATTTGGGCTTGCATTTGCATCGTACACGTTGGAGAGCCCTGTGTCCGGTCCAATACGCAGCGTGCTCAAACGCCCGTTGGGTAACCGTGATCCATCGCCCTGCGTGACGGCTTTCGGCGTCCTGTCGGGCATCTGGCCGAACTCCGTCGGCCGTTCGGCGTAACCCGGGAACCCGTTGGCTGGTTGAAAGACCGGGCAGGTGTCCGGGCTGCGTTAAATCTGTCCGGAAACACTCGGCAAACGGCCGAACCAGGCTGACGCTGGTATGCAACTGCACTACGATGACGGCAACGATTCCCTACGACACAAAGGCTGCGCCGATGGCGACTCCCGACAGCCCGGATCCCGCTCCGGAGTTCGACACCACCCAACCGACCATCGCCCGCGTCTACGACGCACTGCTCGGTGGCAAGGACAACTTCGCCGCCGACCGCGAGGGTGCGGCGGCCTACCTGAAGTACGTTCCGGACGCCGGCCGGTGCGCGATCGAGAACCGGGAAGCGCTCGTCAAGGGTGTGCAGTATCTGGTCCGGACGGCGGGGATCGACCAGTTCCTCGACATCGGCAGCGGCCTGCCGACGCAGAAGAACACCCACCAGGCGGCCCAGGAGATCAACCCCGAAGCCAAGGTGGCCTACGTCGACAACGACCCGATCGTGCTCGCGCACGGCCGCGCGCTGCTGGCGACGAACAACAGCACCATCGTGGTGACCGCCGACCTGCGCGAGCCGGAAAGCATCCTGGAGAACAAGGAGATCCAGGCGCACCTGGACTTCAGCCGGCCGATCGCGTTGATGGTCGTCGGCCTCCACATGCACTTCCACGACGACGAGCAGCCGGACGAGTGGGTCCGCACCATCATGGACCGGCTCGTCCCGGGCAGCTACCTGTTCCTCACCGACTTCGTCGACACCGGCGAGGAGTTGCAGAAGGGGATGGAGCGGGCCGGTCTGGAGAGCCTCGGCAACGGCTGGATCCGCACTCCTGAGCGGATCGAGCAGCACTTCCTCGGCATGCCGCTGGTTCCGCCCGGCCTGGACTTCCTGGCCCGCTGGTTCCCGGAGGACCCGGAGGCCGACGTCCCGGACGCCGAGGACCTGCAGCCCTACCAGCGCATCCTGATGGCAGGAATCGCCAAGAAGGTCTGACGCACAGCAGTCAAAGGCGCGCACCCCCGCAACGGGGTGCGCGCCTTTCGCTTTCCCCGGTACTACGCCCGCAGGTGCACCAACGGGTGGCAGCCCCAGTACTACGCCCGCAGGTGCGCCAACGGGGCGGCAGCCCCAGTACTACGCCCGCAGGTGCGCCAACCGGGCGGCAGCCCCGTCGAGGCTGAGCTCCAGGATTGACCGGTAGTGCAGCTCGTCGGTCCGGGTGAGTTCCTCCGGCGACCGCCCACCTCCGCCGAGCTGGGCCGCCACCGTCGCCAGGCCGGGCGCGTCGTCACCCCGGCCATGGGCTAAGAACACGTCGCGCGCCGCGAGGCGCTCGTCGACCCGCTCGCTGCGTTCGTCCTCCAGTGGGACATGCAAAAAGGCGGTCCCGACCAGGAACGTGTAGACCGCGACCGCCTGGTCGCCGAAACCGGCCCGCTGCAAAACCACGACGCCACGATCAATGATCCGGAGCGCCGACGGCACCGTCGGCCCGGCCAGGCACAGCCGCCGCGCCACCCCCGGGTACCGACGCAGGACCTCGCGTCCTTCCCAGAGAAACTCCGTGAACCACTCGCGCCAGGGCAGATCCGCAGGCGGGCAGGGCATGTGCGCGACCACCCGTTCAACGACGGCGTGCAGAACGGCCTCGCGGTCGCCGACGTGGTGGTAGATCACCGTCGGATACACGGTCAGCGCCGCGGCGAGATCCCGCACGCTCCAGCCGTCGAGACCGGATCGCGCGGTCAGCTCGGTGGCCGCCGTCGTGACCTTGTCCGCCGTGATCCCCGCAGCAGCCTTCGACTTCGCAGGAGTGCTCGGCGCCATGGCCGTCATGATTTCACGCCGGCCGCCAGGGAGCACTAGATGAGAACGATTTTCATAATCTATAGTGGTCGTTGTACGCCGTACAACGAAGTGGGGAGAGACAGGATGGCTGACCAGAGCGGGCTGGCGCAGGTGGCGGGGGTGGTGCGGCTGGCGCCGGCGATCTGGCGACGCTTGGGTGGTGCGTTGTGGCTCGCCGTCCTGGGCAGCGTCAGTGGGGTGGCCGGCTACGTCTGTGTCGCCTTCGGGGTCGGATCGCTGATCAGCGGCTCGCGGGACCTGTCGCCGGTGATGTGGTGGTCGGTCGGTGCGCTGGCCGGACTGGTGGGCGGTTTTGTCCTGCGGCTCGCGGCTGACCACGTCGCGCACGAGGCGAGTTTCGAGTTCGAGGTGGTGCTGCGGCGGATGCTTGCCGACCACCTGGCCAGGCTCCCGCTCGGCGAGGTCCAGCGGCTCGGTTCGGGACGGATCAGGAAGATCGTCCAGGACGATGTTCGCGCGCTGCACACGGTGGTCGCGGACGCGTTGCCGTTCGTCGGTTCGGGAGCGGCCCAGCCGATCGCGGCGCTGGTCGCGCTCGGGCTGGTCCAGTGGAAACTGCTGCTCGTCGTCTTGCTGATGGCACCGATCGCGATGCTGGCGATGGCCTTGATGACAAAGGACTACAGCGAACAGCGCAACCGGTACAACGAGGCGAACGAGCAGGTGAACGCCGCCCTGGTCGAGTTCGTCCAGGGCATGCCAGTGGTCCGGACCTTCGACGACGGCGGGGTCTCGTTCCGCCGTTTCGCCGACCGGGTGGATGCCTTCACCGAGGCGGTCGCGGCGTGGTCGGCGACCTCACGCTCGGCGGGTCTGGTGACGAAGCTGTTCATCGTGCCGCTGCCGACGCTGCTGCTCGTCGCGGCGGCCGGCGTACCGATGCTGGCCGCGGGCTGGGTCTCGGTGCCGGAGCTGATGGTCGCGCTGCTGATCGGCGCGATGCCGATCGAGGCGGTCTCGCCGCTGATGCATCTGGTCAACTACGTCAACGACTCCAAGGCCGCTGCGATCCGGGTGAGTGAAGTGCTCGCGATGCCGCCGATGACGGAACCTGACGAGCCGAAGGAGCCGGCCGACGCGTCGATCGTCTTCAGCGGGGTGAACTTCGGGTACGAGCCGGGCCGCAACGTGCTGACCGAGGTCGACCTGGAGATTCCGGCCGGCAGCGTCTGCGCGCTGGTCGGGCCGTCCGGTTCCGGCAAGTCGACGATCGCGCGGCTCATCCCGCGGTTCTACGACGTGACCGACGGCTCGGTGCGCGTCGGTGGTGTCGACGTCCGGGAGATCAGCTCAGAAGTGCTCCTACGCAACGTGGCGCTGGTCTTCCAGGACCCGTTCCTGGTGCAGGGCACGGTCGCGGACAACCTCAGACTGGCCAGGCCGGACGCCACCGACGACGAGCTGTACGCCGCTGCCGAGGCGGCCGCCGCGCACGACTTCATCGTCGGTGAACTGCCCGACGGCTATGCCACCGACGTGGGTGAGCGGGGTGGCCGGTTGTCGGGCGGTCAGCGGCAGCGGATCACCATCGCCCGGGCCATCCTGTCCGGGGCGCCGATCGTGGTCCTGGACGAGGCGACGGCGTTCGCCGACCCGGAGAACGAGGCGCTGATCCAGAACGCGATCGCGCGGCTCACCCAGGGCCGGACCGTGCTGATCATCGCGCACCGGCTGTCCACCGTCGTCGACGTCGACCAGATTGTCGTGATCGACGGCGGCCGAGTCGCCGAACGCGGCCGTCACGCCGACCTGGTCGCCGCCGGCGGCCGGTACGCCGACCTGTGGGCGCGGCACGAGCAGGCCGCCCGGTGGGGACTGACCGGTTCGAGGATCGAGGAGATCGTCCGATGAGGCGCGTTCTGAATCTGATGCTGACCGCGGCCGGCCCGTACGCACCGGAGTACCGGCGGACCCTGCGGTACTCGATGGCCGCGACCGCGACCCAGGCCGCGGCGTACGCGGTCTTCATCCCGCTGCTCGCGGCGCTGGCCGTGGAGCCCGTCGCCACCGGCCGAGCGTGGTCCTGGGTGGCTGTGCTCGCGATGCTGGTGGTGCTCGAAGGCTTCTTGCGGATCGGCGAAATGGCGTTCCAGTTCGACACCTGGCCGCTGGTCACCAGGGCCACGCGGCTGGGCCTGGGGGAGCGGTTGCGCTCGATGCCACAGCAGGAGCTCGGCCGGAGAGCCGCCGGTGATCTCGCGACCGTGGTCGGCCACAACGCGACCACCGCGGCGACAGCGATCTCCCTGCTGTCGACCCTGTTCATCCAGATCGTCACCGTGCCCGCGGTGATCGGGCTGGTCATCCTCGTCGTGGACTGGCGGCTCGGAGCCGTGCTCGCCGTGGCGGTCGTTGCCGCGATCCCGTTGATAGGGCAGATCCAGCGGTTGTCGAACAAGGGCTTCCGGACTGTGGACGAGGCCGACGCGGCCACGGCGAACCGGATCGTGGAGTACGTGCAAGGACTTCCGGTGCTGAAGGCAACGGGTCAGGCCGGCGCGGACTCGCCTCGCCTGGTCGAGGTGCTGACCGATCAGCAGCGCGCCCAGTCGACCGCGAACAGGTCGGCGTCCCTCCCGGTCGCGGTGGTTCAGTTGATCGTGCGGCTGGCGATCGTCGCTCTGGTGGTCGTCGGGGCGGCGCTGGTTCTCGACGCTGCTCTGACGCTGCCGTTGCTGGTGGCCGTGATTGTCGCCGCTGCCCGCTTCGCCGAACCGTTGGCGCTGGCAACCCTGATGGTGAAGCTGTTCGAGATGTCCGAGGCCGCACTGAGCCGGGTCAGTGACCTGCTCGCCGTCGAGCCGATGCCGGTCCGGCCGGGTGGCGCGGCGCCCGCGTCGTACGAGGTGACGTTCGAGAACGTGACGTTCGGCTACGACGGCCAGGAGCCGTTGCTGCGCGGACTCGATCTGGTTGTGCCCGAGCGCAGCCTGACCGCGCTGGTCGGCCCGTCGGGTTCGGGCAAGACGACGATCACCAAACTCATCACCCGGTACGCCGATCCGCAGGGCGGCGTGGTCCGCCTTGGCGGGGTGGACCTGGCGACGCTCGAGCCGGCCGAGCTGCTGCGCCACGTCGCCGTCGTGTTCCAGGATGTCTACCTGTTCGACGACACCATCCGGGCGAACATCGCGATGGGCCGGCCCGGTGCGACCGAGGCCGAGATCGAGCAGGCCGCGCGGGCGGCGAACGTGCACACCTTCGTCGAGCGGTTGCCGAACGGCTACGACACCCGGACCGGGGAGATCGGCTCGGCGCTGTCCGGCGGGGAGCGGCAGCGGATCTCGATCGCCCGCGCCATCCTCAAGGACGCTCCCCTCGTGCTGCTGGACGAGCCGACGTCGGCACTCGACACGGAGTCGGAAGTGGTCGTCCAGGAAGCCATCGATCGCCTGGTCCGGGGGCGAACTGTCGTCGTGATCGCCCATCGGCTGTCCACGATCGTCGGCGCCGACCAGATCGCGGTGATCGAGGACGGTGTGGTCGGCCAGCTCGGCCGGCACGAGGAACTCCTTGCCGACGGCACCGGACGCTACGCCCGGATGTGGGCGGCCCAGCTCGCCGCCCGCAGCTGGCACGTCCCGGCGGGCGGTTGACCGGCGAAAGTCGCCAACTCGCGGCTGCGGATTGTGACGGTGGGCACCGGGTACCGGCACAATGAGCAGCAAGACAGTCCCTAGTGACGGAGTACTGACGTTTCTGCGTTCCGGATGATCAGGACGGTGCCCGCCGACGCGGTGGCCATCGTGCGGTACTACCCGCCGGTGGTGATCTGCTTCGCGGCCGCGTTGGCCGGTACTGCGCTCGTCTTCGACGTCTTCTACCTGGTCGCCAGCCCGGGCCTGACGCTGGCCATGGTCTACACCGTGCCGGTGCTGGCCGGGCTGATCGCGGCGCTGGTCGCGGCGGCCGATGACGTCGACCTCGAACGGCGCGTGCTGGCCTGGACGATCGCGGCAGCCGTTGCCATCGGCATCACCAACGTCGTCGTGGTCGCGATGATCGCCGCGATGCGGCGGACCGGGCCTTCGGACTGGAAGTCGGGTGGCCAGTCGGTCCTGTTCGCCGCCTGCACGGTGGTCGCGGTGGCCGTGATGGTGGTGGTGATCGGCAGGCTGATCCGCACGCTCGGGATCGAGCTCAAGACCAAGCTGCCGCCCCGGGAGACGTACCGCCCGCCCGAGCCGGTCAGCCGGCCGAAGCCGCAGGTGAGCAAAGAAGCCGCCGCTCGCGCCAGGCCGGTCCGCAACGAGCCGCAGGTCGAGACCGCTGTCCTGGTGGACGACCACCCGGACGACTCGGAGGCCGGCCGGCGGGTCGAGCCGGTGCCGGCCTTGACTCCGCCGTCCTACCTCCCGCCGCTGCCGAAGGTGATCGACCTCGACGAGGCCCGCCCGGTGACTGCTTGGTCAGAGGGCACCGGCCACGCTGATCGCGGCAACCCGCGTGCCCGCCGCATCCCCGCGGTCCCGCCGAGCCGCCGTCCCCACCGCCCAGGCCGCCGCGGCCAACGCTGACCGCGACGGCTCAAACTCTCAGGCGTGGCAGGTCCGGTCGGTCGACGGAAGCCTCCCTGATCCGAGGTAGTCGATCACGAGCCGATCGACGCACTTGTTGCCGTACTCACCGAAGACACCGTGCGTCCGGGCATTCCGCAGCGTCACCAGCTTCGACCCGGTCAGCGCCTCGTGCAGCACCTTCGCCTGCGGATAGGTCGTCCGCGGATCACCGTCGGCCGCGACGATGAGAGCCGGTACTGCGTTCCCGACCCGCGTCGGCTTCTCGAGCGGTTCACCCGGCCAGAAGGCACAGGCGAGCAGATTGCGCGTGAGCCCGGCGAAGTACGGCTCGCTCTTGCGGTGCCGCTGGATGTCTCGCCAGTAGGTGTTCAGGTTGCGGGACGCGGCCCGGTCGCCGCAGATGATGGCGATCTGCGCGCTCGCACCGGCGGACATCTCTGAGCCGAACAACACGTCCAGCATCTGCCCGAGCTCCTCACTAGGCTGCACGGGCCCATAGGTTGCCTTCAGCAACGTCTGAATCAGCTCGGCGGCTGCTGTCCGAGCTGGATCGCGGTCGTCCGACAGTCTGGTCAGCAACAGCAGCGGCACCGTGTTGTCGTCCAGCGAATGCCGCCCCACCCGCAGCGGCCGCTCACTGCTGACTCGATAGATCCGCTGCACCTTGGCCATCACCTGCTCGGTGGTCCGGCCGAGGTGGTACGTCCGGTCCCGCGCCGCGGCCCAGCCGGCCCAGGCCCGCAGCGCCGCCTCGTTCGCCGGTCCTACCGTTCGCAGCAGTCCCGGACCGTGCTGATCGGGATCGATCGGACCGTCCAGTACGACGCGGTCGAGCCGGTCCGGGAACATCTGCAGATAGACCGATCCCAGATACGTCCCGTACGAGTAGCCCAGGTACGAGATCTTCTCCTCACCGAGTGCGGCCCGAATCTGGTCGATGTCCCGCGCAGTGTTCCGCGTCGTCACGTACGGCAGCAGCGCGCCCTGGTTGTCGGCGCACCGCTTGGCGAGCTCCGCCTGCAGCCGCACGCCCCGCTCGAAGCTGGCGCGACTCGCCCCTGCGGCCCAGACCCCGTTGCCGACGGGCCACTTGCAGTCCAGCGGCGTACTGCGGCCGACGAACCGCGGGTCCATCCCGATCAGGTCGTACCGCGTCCCCGTCTCCTGCATCGCCGCCCGCAGTCGCACCGGCATCCCGAGCCCCGGCCCACCAGGCCCACCGTCGTTCAGGACCATCGTCCCGATCCGGTCCCCAGTCGCCTTCAACCGCGACATCGCGATCTGGATCTTCGGCCCGCCCGGCCGCCGGTAGTCCAGCGGCACCGCCAACTCCCCGCACTGGGCGCCTGCCCGGTCGAGCTCGGCTCCTTCCTCGTCCTCCGAGCCGTTCTGGCAGCCGTGCCACTGAATCCCACTGACCGCCTGTGGTTCCGCGGCCGCCGCCACCGGCATCACGCCACCGGCCAGCAGCAGCCCGAGCCCGGCACCCAAAATCCGCTTCATGAAATCTCCTCCCTGGACATACCCCCGACGCTAGAAAGGAAGCCGCCCCGGCACACTCACCCGAGCACCCGTCCCCGGGTGGCGCAGGCGCTACCCGGGTAGCCTGCCAAGATGCGGTGGGATCTCGTGGTGATCGGGGC
The DNA here is from genome assembly GCF_040639475.1 of Kribbella sp. NPDC023855. NCBI lineage: Bacteria > Bacillati > Actinomycetota > Actinomycetes > Propionibacteriales > Kribbellaceae > Kribbella > Kribbella sp. NPDC023855. The sequence continues at coordinate 222,760 of NZ_JBFAAA010000007.1, read as the reverse complement.
CGGACCGGCTGGAGCAGCGACTGCGCTTGGCGCGTTGACTGCCGAGCCTGGGATGTCCGTGTTGCTGCTCGACCGGCACGACTTCCCGCGGGACAAGGCGTGTGGTGACGGCATCGCGCCGCAGGTGTTCGACCTGCTGGCCGAGGTCGGCGTGACCGGCCTGGTCGACGACCGTACGCCGATCCGCCGCCTCTCGTTGCAGCGTGGAGCGCTCGGCGTCGACCGGTTGATGGCGCGCCCGGCGTACGTGGTTCCGCGGACTCTGTTCGACCATCGACTGGTCGAGGCAGCGCAGGCAGCAGGCGCCGTACTGCGGAAGCAGCGGGTCGGCCGTGTCTCGCCCGGAACCACATCGGTGCTCGTCGATGACCTGGCAGCCCGCATGGTCGTGGGCGCCGACGGGGCCTACTCGCTCGTCCGTGGAGCACTGGGACTCGCGGCCGGTCCGTCCGCGCTGGCGTTGCGGGGTTATGCACCGACCCCGGAGAACCGGGCCGGTCGGCAGGTGATCGTGTTCGGTACGGCGCGCCAGCCGTCGTACGCCTGGTCGTTCGACCGTGGAGACGGCTGGTCGAACGTCGGGTACGGCGAACAGTTGCGGGCGAAGCAGGAGCACCCGACCCGGGCCGGCCTGTTGCAAGCGCTGGAGCAGTTGTTGCCAGAGGCAAGTAGTGGTGCGACCGACTGGCGTGGGCATCACCTGCCGTTGTCGTCCTGGTCGTGGCGACCGCAGCCCGGACCGGTCATGCTCGTCGGTGACGCGGCCGGGTTGATCAACCCGATGACGGGCGAGGGTATCTACTACGCGGTCGCGACGGGGATTCTCGCCGGGAGGGCCGCCGCCGCGGCGCTCGGACGAGGCTCGCGCGACGCCGGCACGGAGTACGGGCGGGCGGTGAAGGGGTTGCTGGGAAGGCATTTGTGGCATACCGCTCTGGTTGCCCGGCTGACTCGTTCCGGGCGGGTGCTGGATGCGGGGATCCGGGCGTCTGCGGATGACCAGGGAGTCTTCGACAACCTGGTCGACATCGGACTGGCCGACGGCGTACTGCGGGCTGCCTCGCTTCGGCGGGTCGCGCAACTGGCGGTCAGGCCTGCAGGGCGTGACGTTGCGCTTCGGTGAGCCGGGGAGTGGCGATCCGGTAGGTGTCGGGGGCAACTAGTTCGACGGCCAGTGGATCGGTGAAGATCTTGTACGCCTCGGCGGTGGTCAGTGCTGTCACTGTCCGGTCTGCCGTCCAGTCCAGGGCGGTGGCCAGCTGGTCGACCGTGAGAGGGCGAGCGGCGTGGACGAGTGCGGCCAGGACGACGGTCACGTCCTCGGCGGTCTCCGGATCGGGTCCAGCGCCGGACATGTCGTCGCTGAGCTGCTGGAAGAACTGGGCCATCCGCTCGAGCCGCCCGCCCGCCGGCGTGGCTGGGCCGAAGAGGTCGGCGCCCTTGCGGGCGGTGCCGGCCCAGTTCGCGTTGGCGCGGGCACTCGTGCGCCAGGCCTGGATCCAGAAGTCCTCGGCGATCAGGTAGTGCTCGTGCCGCTCGCCGGGCACCGGCTCACGGCAGACCAGCTCCAGCCCTTCGAGGTAGTTGATCGCCTTGGAGATCGAGGCCGGGCTGACCTTGAGCTCGCGGACGAGCTCGGCCGCGGTCAGGCTGGGGGAGTCCGCGGTGTAGAGGCGGGACAGGACGCGCGCGGCCATCGGCTGCAGGCCCGTGTCGATCATCGTTGCGGCGAAGTGGTCGGCGAACTCACGGACCGCCGAACGGTCGCGACCGTAGGCATCGGTGGGCGGTGCCGAGTCTTCCGGTCTGGCGCGCTTGCGCCGGCGGGCGCGCGACCCGGTCGCGAGGTGGGCGTGCTCGGCGCGATAGCCGGTCCGCCCGCCGTTGCGGGTCACTTCGCGGCTGATGGTCGAGGTGGGCCGGTCGAGTTCGCGCGCGATCTCGGCGTACCCGTGACCCTCCGCCAGCCGGGTGGCGATCAGTCGCCGGTCCTGCTCGCCCAGTCGTCCGCCCGGCACCGGCGTCCTCCTCACGCTTTGCGTTCGCTCTCAAGGTCATTGCAACAATAGCTCAGATTCGCTCGATTTGTTGATGATCTGGGCGGGATGAGCGTTGCCGAAGTAGGAAACGCAACCTAGCTTGCTGGTCATGACGACAACTGATGAAGTCGTGCTGGAGGTCGACGGGCTGCGGATGCGGTACGGGTCGACCGACGTCCTGCACGACGTGACGCTGCGGGCGCGACGCGGCGAAGTACTGGCGTTGCTGGGGCCGAACGGTGCCGGCAAGACGACCACGATCGAGATTCTGGAGGGGTTCCGGTCGCGATCCGCCGGGCACGTGGAAGTGCTCGGCGTGGATCCGGCCGAGGGGGACGAGCGGTGGCGAGCCCGGCTGGGCGTAGTACTGCAGTCCTGGCGGGACCACGGCAAGTGGCGGGTGCGTGAGCTGCTGGCGCAGTTGGGCGAGTACTACGCGCCGTACTCGACCGCCGAGCGTCGGCGACCGTGGGATGCCGACGAGTTGATCGAGGCGGTCGGGCTGACCTCGCACGCGGGCAAGAAGATCAGGACGTTGTCCGGTGGGCAGCGGCGGCGGCTCGATGTCGCGATCGGCATCGTCGGGCGGCCGGAGGTGCTGTTCCTGGACGAGCCGACGGCGGGCTTCGATCCGGCGGCGCGGCACGAGTTCCACCAGTTGGTCCGGCGACTCGCGGCCGACGAGCAGACGACGGTCCTGCTGACCACGCATGACCTCGACGAGGCAGGCAAGCTCGCCGATCGCATGCTGGTGCTGGCCGCCGGGCGAATCGTTGCTGCTGGCACCGAATCCGACCTGACCCGGCAGATCGCCGGCCAGGACGAGGTGCGCTGGACGATCGACGGCCGGCCCTTCACCGAGTCCACCGCGGAGTCGACTGCCTTCGTCCGCGGGCTCTTCGACCGGTACGGCGAAGCGGTGGGCGACCTGGAGGTTCGCCGGGCCACGCTGGAGGACGCCTACCTGGCCCTCGTACGGCAGAGCGAGGCAGCGTGATGGGCTCACAAATGGTGGCAGCGCAGAGCGGTGTGATGAGTCCGCGGATGGTGGCGGTGCGGGCTGGGTGGCGGCGCGGGGTGATCGAGTTGCGGCAGTCGTTCACGAACCCGGGGGAGCTGCTCAGTCACTTCCTCTGGCCGGTGCTGTTGCTGATCGCGCTCTTCTTCTTGCGGGACAGGTCGTTCGGGGCGACCGGCTTCGGCCTGGGCGCGCTGGCATTGCCGAGCATGCTCGGGATGAACGCCGCGATGGGCATGATCAGCATGAGCCAGCAACTCACCGCCGACCGCGAGGACGGAACCCTGCTGCGAGCCAAGGCGACGCCGAACGGCATGGTCGGCTACCTGGTCGGCAAAGTGATCTCGGTGGCGGGCGGGTTGCTCGCGGACCTGGCGATTCTCCTGATCCCGGGTTTGCTGATCATCGGCGGACTCGCGATCGACCGGCCGAGCGCCTGGCTAACACTGCTGTGGGTGCTGGTGCTCGGGATGCTGGCGACCCTGCCGATCGGCGCGATCCTGGGCTCGGTGTTCACGAGTGCGCGCTCGCAGGGCCTGATCCAGTTGCCGGTCATCGGGCTGATCGGGATCTCCGGCATCTTCTATCCGCTCACTGCCCTACCCGACTGGCTGGAGTGGATCGCGCAACTGACGCCGATTTACTGGCTGGGCCTCGGGATGCGCTCCGCGTTGCTGCCGGGCGACGCGGTCACGGTCGAGATTGGCGAGTCATGGCGGCACCTGGAGACGATCGGGGTGCTCGGCGTCTGGGCGGTGCTCGGGTTGCTGCTGGCCCCCGCAGTACTGCGCAGAATGGCTCGTCGCGAGTCCGGCTCCAGTGTCGCCAGTCGTCGTGAGAGGGCCCTTCAGCGCATCGGTTAGTGGGTGAGCGGCAAGCCGAGCAGCTTGAAGTTCTCCTGGCCGATGAACGACGTGATGGCGGCGATCTTGTCGCCGCGCAGGGTGAACACGTTGATCGACCAGGCGGTGTGCTCGCTGTCCGGGGTCATGCCGAGGTAGCAGGCGAGTGCGGGCTGGCCGTTGGCCGTGGTCGGCAGGTTGTGCCAGCTCGGGCACCGAGTCACTGGGACCTCCTTGGCGAAGTCCATCACCGCCTCGATGCCGCTGTACCAGTGGCCGAGGGGCGGCATCGACCAGGTGACGTCCTCGGTGAGCAGGGCGACGAGCGCGTCGGCGTCACCTCGTTCCAGGGCCGTCGAGTAGCCGGCGACGAGTTCCTGCACACGGCCGCCGAGCTGCCGGATCGTCTGCTGCTGGCTGGCCGCGGGGACCTTGTCGGCCACGATCCGGCGGGCCCGCTGCAGCGCGCTGTTCACCGAGGCGGTCGAGGTGTCCATCATGGTGGCGATCTCGGCCGCGCTGAACCCGAGCACCTCGAACAGCACGAGGGCAGCCCGCTGGTTGCCGGGCAGATGCTGAAGCGCGGCGACGAAGGCGAGCTCGACCGCCTCACGCTGCTCGTAGCGGGCAACGGGGCCGCCACTGGAGAGGTCGCCGGCGGCGTACGGACCGAGCCAGGCGATCTCGGTGAGCGGCGGGTCGTCCAGGACTGCGCGCTCGCTCGACGGGCCGAGATCCATCGGCAGTGCGCGCCGCCCGCGGCTCTCGACCAGGTCGAGACAGGTCCGGGTGGCGACGGTGTAGAGCCAGGAACGCACCGTACTGCGCCCCTCGAACCGGGCGATCCCCTTCCAGGCCCGGAGCAAGGCGTCCTGGAGCGCGTCATCGGCGTCGTGCGACGACCCCAGCATCCGGTAGCAGTGCGCGTGCAACTCGCGGCGCAACGGCCCGACCAGCCGGCCGAACGCGGCGTCGTCACCCTCGCGCGCCGCGGTGAGGTCCTCGGACTCGACGAAAGTTTCACTCACACCGATGAGTCTGCCTCATGCCGGGAGTCCTACCTGCGAACGATCACCTGACGACGGCGGAGGTAACCGATGAACGAGGTACTGCGGTGGGTCGAGGCGGAGCGGTTGTCCTTTGCCGACCTGCTCGACGATCTGGCCGACGACGAGTGGAGCAAGGACTCGTTGTGCGCGGGGTGGACCGTGCTCGACGTGGCGGCGCATCTGACGCTGTCGACCCGCACGACGCTGGGGATGGTCGTGTGGGGTGCGATCAAGGCGCGCGGCAGCTTCGACCGGATGGAGGCCGACCTGGCCCGCAAGCGCGCCACCCAGTTCACCCGGGCCGAGCTGATCGAGCAGATCCGCGTGACCGCTGGGTCGGACCGCCACACACCCGGCTCCAGCCACCTCGACTGCCTGCTCGATGCGCTGGTGCACGGGCAGGACATCGCCCGGCCGCTCGGTCGGCCGCGCTCGATGCCGCTCGAGCCTGCGATCGCCGCACTCGAGTTCGTCCGCACGAACAAGTTCTACGGCGCCCCGAAGCGCCTGCGCGGAGTACGGCTGGTGGCCACTGACACAGACTGGTCCGGCGGCGAAGGCCCCGACGAACTCCACGCCCCCGTCGCCGACCTCATTCTGATCTCCACCGGCCGCCCCGCCGGCCTGACCAACGCCACCGGCCCAGCCCTGACCCGACTCAACCTGTGAGGACCTCAGGCTCCCGTACTACGGCCCGCGGTGCGGCTGGTCGTGGTCGGTAGAGGCCGAAGAGGAGGCCGGCGATGACCAGGGTTACTCCTGCGAGCTCGGCCGGGGCCGGTAGGCCGAAGCCGAGGGCCAGGGAGGTGATGATCGTGCCGACCGGGATGACGCCGGCGAACAGGCCGGCGCGGTCGGCGCCGAGCATGGGGAGGGCGCGGTACCAGAGGAGGAAGGCAATGCCGCTGACCAGAATCGCGAGGTACGCCAGGCCGCCTGCCTCGGCCAGGGTCGGCGTACGGAACATCGAGGTGCCGTCGACCAGTAGGCCGAGAACCAGCAGCATCGGGACCGAGATGGCGGCTGTGTAGGCCGAGACCCGGACCGGTCCGAGCCTCACCAGCAGCGGAAGCGCGAGGAGTGAGAAGCAGGCTTCGCAGGCCAGCGCGCCCACGGAGTACAGGATGCCTTGTGCGTCGGAGGTGCCGAGGCCGGATGCGAGAGCGGTGCCGGCCACCACGATCGAGGCGGCGATCAGGATCCGCCCGGACGGCCTGGTCCGGCGCATCAGGGGTCCCGCGAGGGCCAGGACGATCGGCACGGTGCCCACGATCGTGCCGACGACGGCCGGGTTGGCGTGCTTGGTGCCCTCGATGACGAACAGGTTGAACAGAACCAGCCCGGTTGCCGCGAGAGCAACGAACAGCAGCGCCTCGCGGCCGGTCGGACGGATCAGCGGGATGCGGCGGACCAGGGCGACGGCGAACAGCAGCACTGCGGAGACGAGGTACCGCGCGGTCTGGCCGCCGTAGAAGGGGTAGTCGTGGACGACGCCGGAGACGGCGGCCAGGCTGCCGACCAGGAACATCGCGCTGCCCGCCCGGCTGTAGGCGGACCAGGAATGGTTGCTCATGACCTTCACCGTAGATTCTCTATGGACTGATGCAGAGGTCCATAGCCGATCTGTTTCAGTGGTCCATAACTTGCCTCTTGCCCGTCGGACCGTCTGCGGACATAGTCAGCACGATGCCTGCGCAGCCGGAGGTCGCCGAGCCGCGCGGCAACCGTTCGCTGGTGGTCGCCGCGCTCGCCGTCACCCAGACGGTCGGCTACGGAGTCCTGTACTACGTCTTCGGCGTCTTCCTCGGCCCGATGAGCACCGACCTCGGGATCTCGACGGCCACCTCGGCCGGTGCGCTCACCCTCGCGATCCTGGTCAGTGGCGTCATGTCGGTCCCGGTCGGCCGATGGCTCGACCGGCGCGGCGCGCACCTGCTGATGACGGCCGGCTCACTACTCGCCAGCATCGCCGTCCTCGCCTGGTCGCAGGTGCAGAACGTGATTCAGCTGTACGCCGTGTTCGTGCTGATCGGGATCGCCTCGGCGATGGTGCTCTACGGTCCGGCGATCGCGGTCCTGGTCGCAGTACTGGAGCCTAAGCGGCGTACCAATGCCCTGCTGGTCGTGACACTGGTGGCCGGTCTGGCGAGCACGATCTTCATCCCGCTGGCCGGCCAGCTGATCAGCGCGCAGGGCTGGCGGCACGCACTGCTGATCCTCGGCCTGGTCCACAACCTGGTGACCGTGCCGCTGCACGCCCTTGCCCTGCGAGGCACCCGGCCTCCCGGCACGACAACGGCCGACCGCGGCGATCGAGGTCGCGCGCTCCGGGTGGCGCTCCGGGACGGCGGCTTCTGGTTGATCACCACCGGCTTCGTCCTGCACAGCGGAGCGCTGGCGATCGTGTCGGTCCACCTCGTCCTCTTCCTGGTCGACCTCGGCTACCAACCCGCCGTCGCCGCAGGCCTCACCGGACTCCTCGGCCTGTACTCCGTCACCGGCCGGATCGTCACCTCCGTCCTGCAGCGCTGGCTCGACATGTCGACGATCGCCGCCCGGACCTTCCTGATCCAATGCTTCGCGATCGGCGTCCTGCCGCTCCTCGGCAGGCATCCCCTCGGTGCTGCCCTGTGCATCGTCCTGTTCGGTCTCGGCTTCGGCGTCTCCACTCTCGCCACCCCGGCGATCCTCCTGGACCGGTACGGCGCCGCCGGGTACGGCACCATCTCGGGAGCACTCGCGACGCCAGTGCTCGCGGCCCGCGCGATCGGCCCGCTCGGAGCCGCTCTGCTCGCCACCACGGCTGGCTACCGGTACACGATGGTCCCGGTCGCTCTGGCCTGTGTCGCCGCGAGTGTCTGCCTGACCTTCAGCCGGTACATTCCGGGGCCGCAGGCGCGCGCGACCCATGACGTACACCAATAGCGTCATCTGACGGGCGCGGAGCAGGTGGGCCGGCTCCTATCTTCCAGATATGGACATGAAACTAGAGGTAGTAGTCATCCCCGTCAGTGACGTCGACAAGGCCAAGGCCTTCTACGAGCAGCTCGGTTGGCGGATGGACGCCGACTTCGCCACCGAGCAGGGCTTCCGGGTCGTGCAGGTGACCCCGCCGGGCTCCGAGGCAGCCGTGATCTTCGGCAGCGGAGTGTCGGCCGGCCAGCCCGGTTCGGCGCAGGGCCTGCACCTGGTCGTCAAGGACATCGAAGCGGCTCGCGAAGAGCTGGTCGCCAACGGCGCGGACGTCAGCGAGGTCTGGCACGACGCCGACGGCATCTTCCACCACGCCGGTGAGGCGAACCGGGTCTCCGGTCCGCACCCCGAGCGGGCCAGCTACGGCTCGTATCTCTCCTTCAGCGACCCGGACGGCAACGGCTGGATCGTCCAGGAAGTCGTCACCCGCGCACCGGGTCGCTGAGCGGACCGGCGAGCGAGGACTGCGACGATGGACACCGTGGAAGACCAGACCGGCATCATCCTCGACGCTCTGCAGCGGGCCGCGGCAGCGCACGGAGTACACGAAGCTGAGGAGCTCGGCGGCAAGTTCGACGAGCAGTGGCCGCTCTGGTACGCCGGGCACATGACCAAGACGCTGGCCGAGAGTGGTTACCGGATCGTCCGGACCGGCACCGACGACGACAAGTAGGGCGGAGCAGAGCATGGGAACGACGGAGTACGACGTCATCGTCCTGGGCGGTGGCGCGGTCGGCGAGAACGTCGCCGACCGCGCGGTCCAGGGCGGGCTGAGCGCGGTGATCGTCGAGAGCGAGCTGGTCGGCGGCGAGTGCTCGTACTGGGCCTGCATGCCGTCGAAGGCGCTGCTGCGGTCTGCGCAGGTGCTCCGCGCCGCCCGGCGGGTGCGGGGCGCCGCTCAGGCCGTGACGGGCGACGTCGACGTACCGGAGGTGCTCGCCCGGCGCGACGACTTCACCAGCCACTGGAAGGACGACGGCCAGGTGAAGTGGCTCGAGAGCGCCGGCATCTCGCTGGTCCGCGGCCATGGCCGGATCACCGGTCCCAAGGAGGTGACGGTCGGCGGAGAGGTACTCACGGCGCGGCACGCGGTTGTGGTGTCGACCGGGTCCGACGCGCTCGTGCCGGACATCCCGGGCCTGCGGGACGCCGACCCGTGGACGAGCCGCGACGCGACCAGCGTGAAGGCCGTGCCGCGAAGCCTGGCGATCATCGGTGGCGGTGTTGTGGCGACCGAGATGGCGACGGCGTACGCGGGCTTCGGTACGACGGTCACGGTGATCGCCCGCAGCGGCTTGCTCGAATCGATGGAGCCGTTCGCGGGTGAGATGGTGGCCGCGGGGCTGCGTGAACTCGGCGCCACGGTGCTGCTCAACACCGAGACGAAGAGCGTGAAGCGGGTGGACGACGAGGTCGTGCTCGAACTGGGTGACGGCTCGACCGTCTCTGCGCAGGAGGTGCTGGTCGCGACTGGACGTACGCCGCGCACCGGGGACATCGGGCTGGAGACCATCGGGTTGAAGCCGGGGAGCTGGCTGGACGTCGACGACACCTTGCAGGTGCGCGGGTTTGACTGGCTTTATGCGACGGGTGATGTCACTCATCGCGCGTTGCTCACCCACCAAGGCAAGTACCAGGCGCGCGCAGCCGGCGACGTGATCGCCGCCCGCGCGAACGGCCGGCCGGTGTCGGACGAGAAGTGGGGAACGCATGTCGCAACGGCCGACCACGAGGCGGTCCCGCAGGTCACCTTCACCGAGCCGGAAGTCACGTCGATCGGCCTAACCGCGGCCGCCGCCGAGAAGGCGGGTTACAAGACCCGGGTCGTCGACTACGAGATCGGCAACGTAGCAGGCGCCAGCGTCGCAGCCGACGGCTACAAAGGCACGGCCCGCATGGTCGTAGACGAACAACGCAAGGTGCTCCTAGGCGTCACCTTCGTAGGCCCCGACGTAGCCGACCTCTTGCAGGCGGCAACCATCGCAGTAGTAGCCGAGGTCCCCCTAGACCGCCTCTGGCACGCAGTACCCGCCTACCCAACAATCAACGAAGTCTGGCTACGCCTCCTGGAGTCTTACGGCCGCCCGTAAGCCAACCAACAGCTAAGAGCAACAGACAAGAGCAACAGACAAGAGCAACAGACAAGAGCAACAGACAAGAGCAACAGACAAGAGCAACAGACAAGAGCAACAGACAAGAGCAACAGACGGTCCACCGTCGCTGCCCCGGCTTGTAGGTGCCGGTGGTGACGGTCGGCGCTTGGCTGATGTGAAGGCTGTGGTGGCGGGGCTGTGCTCCGCACTCGGAGGTGGTCGGCGCCCACCCAAGTCCAGGACTTGGGTGGGCGCTTCAGTTCAACCACGGGCTGAGGTTGGTGCTCGTGCTCGGGGCATTGACGGGGGGTTATCTGTTAGGTAACTTTCCTAACAATTCTTCGACCGCCCCGGGAGACCTCATGATCAGACGATTTCGACGTACGGCTCTGTTGTTACCAGTGATGATCGTCGCCGCGCTTGGCGTGGCTGACGCTACGGCCGGGACTACAGCCGATGTGCTGTTGTCCCGTTCGAAGCCCGTTCTCACCTCCAGCAACGAGACCAGCACGCTGACCGGGCCGAAGGCGGTCGACGGCAGCCTGACGACGCGCTGGGCCAGTACCGAGTTCGTGGATCCGCAGTGGATCCGGGTCGACCTCGGGCAGCCTTCCAGCATCAGCAGGGTCAAGCTCAACTGGGAAGTCGCCTACGCCAAGGCGTACCGGATCGAGGTTTCCGACGACGGGACCACGTACCGGACCATCAAGAGCGTCACCGACGGCAACGGCGCCACCGACGACCTGACCGGCCTCACCGGCCACGGCCGCTACGTCCGCGTCTACGGGACCGTGCGAGGCACGAGCTACGGCTACTCGCTGTGGGAGCTCGAGGTCTATGGCACGGCTGACTCGGGTGACGACACCGAGGCCCCGACGGTACCGACCGGCCTGACGTCGACCGGCGTCACGGCGACGACCGCCGCGCTCGCGTGGACCGCTTCGACCGACAACCGCGGCGTCACCGCGTACGACGTACTGCGCAACGGCGTCGTCGTCGGCTCGTCCGCCACCACGCAATACTCCGACAGTGGATTGACCGCGAACACGGCGTACCAGTACTCCGTGCGTGCCCGTGACGCGGCCGGTAACCAGTCGGCGGCGAGCGCCGCGATCACCGTCACCACCAGCGCGACCGGCACCGGCAACTTCGTCCTGGCCGCGGCCGGTGACATCGCCGACCAGTGCACCGCGTCCAGCTCGAGCTGCATCCACCCGAAGACCGCAGCGCTGGTCGAGCGGATCGCTCCGGCCAACGTCATCACGATGGGCGACAACCAGTACGACGACGCGCACCTGTCCGACTTCCAGAACTACTACGCCAAGACGTGGGGCCGGTTCAAGTCGATCACCAAGCCGATCCCCGGCAACCACGAGACCTACGACGACACCCCGTTCGCCGGCTACGAGCAGTACTTCGGTTCGGCGATCGCGAAGCCCCAGGGCAAGCGGTACTACAGCTGGGAGAAGGGCAACTGGCACTTCGTCGGCCTCGACTCCAACGACTTCAGCGGCGAGAACGGCCTGGCCGAGCCGGAACAGATCACCTGGCTGCGGAACGACCTCGCGAACAACACCAAGGGCTGTGTCCTGGTCTACCTGCACCACCCGCGGTACAGCTCCGGCAGCCACGGTGACAACCCGTCCGTCGCCCCGGTGTGGGACCTCCTGGTCGACGCCAAGGTCGATCTGATTCTCAACGGTCACGACCACCACTACGAGCGCTTCCTGCCGCAGGCCAAGGACGGCAGCGTGGACTCGAACGGTCCGGTCCAGATCATCGGCGGCACCGGCGGCAAGGACCTGTACACGCCGAATGCCGGTCACGACGCCACCGCGAAGCTGCTGAAGACCTACGGGGTGCTGAAGCTGACGATGACCGACAACACCTTCCAGAGCTCGCTGATCGGGCTCGACAACCGGGTGCTGGACGCCAGCCCGACCTACACCTGCCACTCGTAGGTCGGACCGATGTATCTCGCCGAGAGTCGTAGTAGCGCTTCGACCAAGGTCGAGCGGCGCCGATGGCGCCGGGTGCCGGCCAACGTGGTCGCGCTCGGTGTGGTCAGTCTGGTCACCGACATCTCCTCGGAGATGGTGACGGCGATCCTGCCGCTCTACCTGGTGATCGGGCTCGGTCTGAACCCGTTGCAGTTCGGTCTGCTGGACGGGCTCTACGCCGGGGCGACCGCGGTACTGCGACTCGCCGGCGGGCATGTGGCCGATCGCTGGCGGCGGCTCAAAGCCGTCGCCGGCATCGGCTACGGGCTGTCCGCGGTCAGCAAGCTCGGCCTGCTGGCCGCCGGATCGTCGGTCGCGGCGATCGGCGGGGTCCTGGCGGTGGATCGAGCAGGCAAAGGGATCCGTACGGCGCCCCGCGACGCGCTGATCTCGCTGAGCAGCAAGCCGGAGGCGCTGGGTCGCTCGTTCGGCGTCCATCGGGCGATGGACACAGTCGGTGCACTGCTCGGACCGTTGGTGGCAGCCGGGGTCTTGTGGGCAAGCCTGGGAGATTTCGACGCCGTCTTCGTCAGCAGCTTCTGCATCGCCTCCTGTGGCGTGCTGCTGTTGGTCATGCTCGTCAAAGATCATCCGCGGGTCGGGCCGCCCGTCGCCGTGCCGCTGCGGGGGATGCTCAAACTCCTGAAGATCAAGGACTTCCGGCGTTGCTGCGGCTGGGCGGCGGCCCTCGGGTTGGTGACGATCACCGACTCCTTCGTCTATCTCGCGTTGCAGCGCAGGTGGGACGTCGACACCGCGCTGTTCCCATTGCTGCCGATCGGCACGGCTGCGACGTTCCTGCTGCTGGCCATTCCGCTTGGGCGGCTGGCTGACCGCATCGGGCGCTGGAAGCTCTTTCTGGCCGGCCATGCATCCCTGGTGCTCGCTCTGGTCCTGCTGTGCGGCCCGGTGAAGAGTCCATGGCTCGCAGTCGCCGCGCTGGGCTTGCACGGCGCGTTCTACGCAGCCACTGACGGAGTACTGCCTGCTGCTGCTGGCCCCTTGCTGCCGGTGCACCTGAGGGCGAGTGGCCTCGCTCTGCTCCAGACGGGACAGGCATTGGCCCGCATGGTGTCGGCCGTACTCGTAGGACTCGCCTGGACGCTCTGGGATCTCCGGCCCGCACTCCTGTTGACCACCGCCGCCCTCTTGGTGGTCACCATCGCGGCCGCCGTCGTCCGACCTCTGGAGGAAGCACGATGAAGAAGATCTTGGTCGGAAAACTCAGCATGATCGTGTTGCTCGGTGCCGCGACCCTCTACGTCGTCCAGTCGCGGGTCGGCGGTCCCGCGGACAACGCCAGGCCGGTCGCGGCCGGACACCTCGAGCTTGCCCAGGGCAACCTGTACTTCCGCAATCTCGCCAAAGGGCCGGACCAGGGCAAGCTGTCCGCGGTCTCCGTCACCGACCCGGGTGGCCCGCGACAGGTCGAGAAGCTGCGCTGCGACCGGTTCGCGACAGCTCGCGGTACGAGCATCTGTCTACGGCTCAAGCCCGGCTCGTTGCCGCCCTACACCGAGATGCTCGTGCTCGGCCCCGACCTCGCCGTCAAGCACAAGGAGACCCTGCCCGGTACGCCGAGCCGCGCCCGCGTGTCGCCGGACGGCAAGATCGTGAACTGGACCTTGTTCGTCAGCGGCGACTCCTACGCCACCACGGGATTCTCCACCCGGAGCGGGCTCTACGAGGTGGAGACCAAGACGCTGGTCAAGAGCATCGAAGAGCTCCCCGTCTTCATCGACGGCCGCCGGTACTTCGCGTCGGACGTGAACTACTGGGGGATCACGTTCGATGCTGATGGCAACCACTTCTACGCGACCTTGGGCAGCAAGGGAAAGACCTACCTGATCAAGGCGGACTACCGCCAGTATCGCGGTGAGTCCATCGCGCAGAACGTCGAGTGCCCGTCGCTGTCGCCGGACGGGAAGCGGATCGCCTTCAAGCAGAAGAACCCCGACGGGAGCTGGCGCCTCGCGGTACTGGAGCTTGCGACCGGTCAGGTGACGCATCCGGCGGAAGGCCGGGCGATCGACGACCAGCCGCTGTGGAAGGACGACAACACGTTGCTCTACGCACTCAAACGGGGTGCGAGCTCCGACATCTGGTCGACCCCGATCACGCCGACGGGCACCCCGCGGTTGCTCGTACCGGATGCCGCCTCACCCGCCGTCGGGTGACCCTGGCATCCTGACCGGCATGGATGATGTCGAGGTGGCGATCGCGGCGGCCGAAGCCGGTGCGGCAGTGGTTCGGGAGCTGTACGGCACGGCGGTCGGACGGCACGACAAGTCGCCGACGGATTTCGCGACGGACGCCGACCTGGCCGCGGAGAAGGCGATCGGCGAGGTGCTCCGCAGCCAGCGGCCGCACGACGCCGTGGTCGGTGAGGAGTTCGGCGCCTCCGGACAAGGCGATCGCACCTGGCTGGTCGACCCGCTGTGCGGCACGCTCAACTTCGCTGCCCAGACACCACTCTTCTCGGTGAACATCGCACTACGCTCCGGCGCGGAAACGCTGGTGGCGGCAGTGGCCGATCCGCTTGCCGGCGAGATCTTCTGGACCGCCGGTACTACGGCCACGCTCCGCCGGTCCGGCGTGGATACGCCCTTGATGCCGTCGGCAACATCACGGCTGGTGGACATCGATGCCGATGCTCCACGTGACGCCGACCTGCTGCCCGCCGAGTTGATCGACCCGGAGTTCCGGGACATCTTCGCGCCGCGCGTCTCGTCGACCACGCTCACCCTGGCCTGGACGGCAGCCGGGCGGCGTGCGGCGTACGTGTCGAACGGGATCCTGCGCGACAGCGTGCACTTCACCCCCGGCATCGCGCTGTGCCAGGCGGCAGGCTGCATCGTCACCGACCTTCGCGGCGCACCTCTGCACACCGGCCCCGGCCTGGTCGCGGCCGCCGACGCCAAGAGCCACCAGCAACTGCTCGACTTCATTGCCCGCCGGTTGCCCAAACCTTAGGACTCCCGGACCACCAAGTGGCCCGGTACGACGTGAACGCCCGGACTCGGATCACCGTTGATTGCTTTGAGCAACAGTTCGGCGGACCGCCGGCCGATCTCCTCGAGGCCGAGATCCACCGTGGTCAACGGCGGCCGGGCGGCCTCGGCGACCAGCGCCCAGTTGTCGACCCCGACGACGCCGACCTGGTCGGGCAGCGAGATCCCGGCCTCCCGCAGCCCGTCGGTCACGCCACGGGCCAGGACGTCGCTGCCGCAGAACACGCCGTCGAAGTCCTCCTCCGCGCGGAGAAGCTGGGCGACCGCGAAGCGACCCCAGGCCTCCGTCCAGCTGCCGAAGAGCGGCGGCCCGGCAGGCTCCAGGCCTTGCTCGGCCAATGCCTCGGTCAGTCCGGCGGCCCGCTCGCGAGAGGAGGCGTGTGACTCCGGACCGGTGATGTGCGCGATTCGCCGGCGTCCGGTCTTGACCAGGTGCTCGACCGCGAGCCGGGCGGCGCCGCGTTCGTCGCTGACGACGCTGCAGTCCTTCGGGTTGCTGCTGGGCGAGAAGGCATACACGACAGGAACCGGCAGGTCCTCGCCGAGCGAGCGACGAGGGTCGGTACTGCGACCGGCGACGATGATCCCGTCGACGCGGCGCTCGAGCAGTTTGCGCAGGTGGTGCGACTCGCGGATCGGGTCGTCGCGGCCGTCGCACAGGAAGGCGATCATCTCGCCGGCGGCCAGCGAGTCCTCGGCGCCGCGCATCACCGGGATGCCGAACCGGCCGTAGCTGTCGGTGGTGATGACGCCGACGGTGAAGGTCCGGCCGGTCAGCAGGCTGCGGGCCACGTTGTTCGGCGCGAAGCCGAGCTCGTCGGCGACGGACCGGACCCGGGCGCGGGTCTCCTCGCGGAGCCGGCCACGGCCGTTCAGGGCCTTGGACGCGGTCCCGACGGAAACGCCGGCCTTCGCGGCGACATCGGTGATGCCGACCCGGCGGGCCGGGCGGCCGGGTTCTTCGGTCATGACCCGCTTCCTGGTGTGGAGAGGAAAGTTTTCCTAGAAGATACCGCAACGCGCTAGATTGGCCGACGAGAAAACCTTTGCCCGATTTTCTCTGACCGCGCGACGAAAGGCAGCAAGTGAACCTTCACGCCCCTGGACCGGCCGTCCAACTGGATCCTGCTTCGCTGCTGGGCGGCTGGCAGGAACTCAACGCCACTGCCACCATTCCGCACTGCCTGGACAACCTCCGGCGGACCGGCGTCCTCGCGAACTTCAGCCGGCTCGCCGACGCGGGTCCGGAGGGACCCGAGGGCGAGTTCGCCGGGTTCTGGTTCGCCGACTCCGATCTGTACAAGACCCTCGAGGCGATCGGCTGGGAGATGGGCCGCACCGGCACCGATCAGTGGGCAGACGTGCTGTCCGAGGCAGCTGACCTCCTCGAGCGGGTGCAGACCTCCGACGGCTACCTCAACACCTACATCCAGGGGACGCCAGGCCTGGAGCGCTTCGACCGGCTCGAGCACAGCCACGAGCTGTACTGCGCCGGCCATCTCCTGCAAGCGGCCGTGGCGCTGCATCGTGGCGGCGGCAACGAGCGCATCCTGGCGGTCGCGCGAAAGCTGGCCGACCTGATCGTCAATGCCCTCGGCAACGACAAGCCGCTCATCGACGGGCATCCCGAAGTGGAGACCGCGCTGGTCGAGCTCTACCGCGAAACCGGGGAGGAGTCCTATCTCCGCGCGGCCGAGTTGCAGGTCGAGCGGCGTGGCCGCCGAGTGCTGCCCGGCGGGCGACTCGGTTCGCAGTACTACCAGGACCATCTGCCGGTGCGCGCGGCGACCGAAGCCATCGGGCACTCGGTGCGGCAGCTGTATCTCGCCGCCGGGGTCACCGACCTCTACCTGGAGAACAAAGACGAGTCGCTGCTGCGCGCGATGGAGCAGCTGTGGGACAGCGCCTTCGGCAGCAAGATGTACATCACCGGCGGACACGGGTCGCGGCATCGCGACGAGGCGTACGGCGATCCCTACGAGCTGCCGCCGGACCGCGCGTACGCCGAGACCTGCGCGTCGATCGCTGCCCTGCAGTGGTGCTGGCGCATGCTCCTCGCGACAGGCCAGGCCCGGTACGCCGAGGAGATGGAGCGCGCGCTCTACAACGCGATCGCCGCGTCGATGGCGAAGAACGGCACGGCCTTCTTCTACTCCAACCCGCTGCAACTCCGCACCGGGCATGACGGTTCGAACGAGGATGCTCCCAGCGAGCGTCTGCCCTGGTACGACTGCGCCTGCTGCCCGCCGAATCTTGCCCGCCTGCTCGCCTCGCTGCACAGCTACTCGGCGACCTCGGATGCAGCCGGACTGCAGCTGCAGCTCCTCAGTGCCGGCACGTTCGCCTCCGACAATCTGACTGCCGTCGTCGAGACCGGCTATCCCTGGGACGGCGACGTCCTGGTGACCGTCAGCGGCCAAGGCGAGTTGGCCATTCGCGCACCAAGCTGGGCCGCCGGCGCCACTCTTGCCGTGACCGGTGCGACGGTGCTTGCTGAACCAGTTCCGGGCGACTACCTGCGGGTGTCCTGCGAAGACGGCGCCACCGTCCGGCTCACCCTGCCGATGACGCCGCGGCTGGTGCGCGCTGACGAGCGCGTCGACGCCGTCCGTGGCTGCGTCGCGATCCAACGCGGACCGCTCGTGTACTGCGTGGAGCAGGCCGACCTGCCAGACGGCGTACTGGTCGAGCAGTTGCGCCTCGACCCTTCGGCGACCATCACCGAAGAGCAGGACGACTTCACTCCCGTCAGACTCCGCTTCGACGCGATCGCCAAACCGCTCGAAACCGAGCTGTACAAGGCGTACCAGCCACAATCCCCGGCCGGTCCGCCGATCACCGTCACCGCCATCCCGTACCACGCCTGGGCCAATCGCGGCCCAGGCGCGATGCGCGTCTGGCTTCCCTTGGCCTGAACCGTCAGAGGCCGAGGGCCAGGCGGTGGTAGGCCTGGTTCCAGCGGATCTCCTTCTGGAACTGGCGGGCGTCCGTGTTGGCGTCGATGGTGAGCAGCTCGGTGCGGAGCATCGTGGCCAGGTCGTTCAGCTCGTCCGAGGTGACCGATGACGACAGCACCGTGTGGTGCGGGGCGCCCGCGGTCAGCCAGGACTCGGCCGACGTACGGAAGTCCGGGCGGGGCTTCCAGACCGCGCGGGCTACGGGCAGCTTGGGGAGGGGCTCGGCGGGGGCGACGACGTCGATCTCGTTCGCCACCAGCCGGAACCGCTCGCCGAGGTCGGCCAGTCCGACCACCACGGCCGGGCCGGGAGCGGCGTCGAAGACCATCCGGACCGGGTCCTCGCGGTTGCCGATGCCGAGCGGGTGGATCTCGATCGACGGCGTACCGGACGCGATCGACGGGCAGACCTCGAGCATGTGCGCGCCGAGGATCAGCTCCTCGCCCGGCACCAGGTGGTACGTGTAGTCCTCCATGAAGGACGTGCCACCCGGCCGGTCGCCACCGATGACCTTCAGCGTGCGGAGCAGTACCGAGGTCTTCCAGTCGCCCTCGCCGCCGAACCCGTAGCCGTCGCCCATCAGGCGCTGGACAGCCATCCCGGGGAGCTGACGCAGCCCGCCGAGGTCCTCGAAGTTCGTGGTGAAGGCGGTGAAGTCGCCGGCGTCGAGGAATGCCCGCAGGCCGGCCTCGATCCGGGCGGCGTACCGCAACGAGTCGTGCCGATCGCCTTCGATCCGCAGCTCCGGCGCCAGCCGGTACACGTCGTCGTACTCCTTGACGAGCGCGTCGACCTCAGCATCCGGTACGGCGTCCACGGAGGCGACCAGGTCGTTCACCGAGTACGTGTTGACCGAGACTCCGAAGCGCCGTTGCGCCTCGACCTTGTCGCCTTCGGTCACCGCGACGTCGCGCATGTTGTCACCGAAGCGGGCCAGCTTCATCGTGCGCAACGCGGCCAGCCCGGTCGCGGCGCGGGCCCAGCCGCCGATCCGCGCGGTGACCGACGGGTCGCTGACGTGACCGGCGACGGTGGTCCGCGGGATGCCGAGCCTGGTCTGGATGTACCCGAACTCGCGGTCGCCGTGGGCGGCCTGGTTCAGGTTCATGAAGTCCATGTCCAGGTCGGCCCAGGGCAGCGCGACGTTGGCCTGGGTGTGCAGGTGCAGCAGCGGGACCTGGAGTGCTTCCAGGCCACCGATCCACATCTTGGCCGGCGAGAACGTGTGCATCCAGGCGATCACGCCGATGCAGTCCCCGGCCGCGTTCGCCTGCAGGAAGGTCTGCCGGATGGCGTCGGCGTCGGTGACGACCGGGTACCAGACGACCTCGGCCTGCAGGTCGGCCGAGTCGTTGAGTGCGGCAACAATCTGCTGCGACTGGACGGCGACCTGGTCGAGGGTTTCGGGGCCGTACAGTCCCTGGCTTCCGGTGAGGAACCAGATCTGCGGCCGGCGGGAGGCTTTCATGATGACTCCAGTGGTCAGCGCTGACCGTAAACGGTCTGGTAGCGGTGGTAGAGGCTGTCGATGTGAGCGGGGTCGATGGGGACGAGCGGGCCGCCGGTCTTGGCGATGTGCACCGTGCGGGCGACGTCCTCGCACATCACCGCGGCCTTGACGGCGGCGCGCGCGTCCTTGCCGATGGTGAAGACCCCATGGTTGCGCATCAGCACGGCCGGTGAGCGGGACTCGGCCAGCGTCTCGACGATGCCCTGGCCGATCGAGTCGTCCCCGATCAGGGCGAACGGCCCGACCGGGATGTCGCCACCGAACTCGTCGGCCATCGCGGTCAGCACGCACGGGATCGGCTCGTTGCGGGCGGCCCAGGCCGAGGCGTACGTCGAGTGGGTGTGCACCACCCCGCCGACGTCGGGCCTGGCCCGGTACACGTACGCGTGGGCGGCCGTGTCGCTGGACGGCGACAGGTCACCCTCGACCAGGTTGCCGTCCAGGTCGCACACCACGATCGAGTCGGCCGTGAGGTCGTCGTACGAGATCCCGCTGGGCTTGATCACGAAGAGTTTCTCGCCCGGCACCCGGCCGGAGACGTTGCCCGACGTCCAGGCGACCAGCCCGTAGCGGACCAGTTCCGTGTGCAGCGCGGCCACCTGGCTGCGCAGTTCGGCGACGACAGCAGACGCGGTCACCCGATCACCTCGTTCTTGAGTTTGTGGAGCCGGTGCAGTACGCCGTTGCCGCCGTACGCCTCGCCGGCGAAGTAGTCGTGGAGTCCCCGGTACTCGGCGTACAGGAGGTCGTAGCGGTCGGCCCGGTCGGAGTCGGGCCGGTAGGCGGACTCGATCCGGCGTCCCATTGACGCCGCTGCCGCCGGCACGTCCGGATAGGTGCCGGCGGCAACGGCCGCATGGATGGCCGAACCGACGGCCGGGCCCTGTTCGGAGGCGACCACGGAGATCGGGCGGCGGAGGACGTCGGAGTAGATCTGCATCAGCAGCCGGTTCTTCAGCAGGCCGCCGGCGACGATGAACTCGTCGACCGCGACCCCCTTCTCCTCGAAGGCCTCGACGATCCGCCGGGTACCGAAGGCGGTGCCCTCGATCAGTGCCCGGTAGCCGTCCTCGGGGCGGGTCGCCAGGGTCTGCCCGACCAGTACGGCGGACAGGTCGTGGTCGACCAGGATCGACCGGTTGCCGTTGTGCCAGTCGAGCGCGATCAGGCCGTGGGCGCCGACCGGCTGCTCGGCCGCGAGCTCTTCCAGGTAGGTGTGCACGGAGATGCCGCGGCGGTCGGCCTCGGCGACGTACGCCGGGGGGACGCAGTTGTCGACGAACCAGCCGAAGATGTCGCCGACCGCGGACTGCCCGGCCTCATAGCCCCAAAGTCCGTCGATGATGCCGCCGTTGACCACGCCACACATGCCGGGAACTTCGGCCAGCTGATCCGACGACATGACGTGGCAGGTCGACGTACCCATGATCGCCACCAGCTGACCGGGGCGAGTCGCGTCGGCGGCCGCGGCAGTGACGTGCGCATCCACGTTGCCAGCGGCAACCGCGATGCCGGCGGGCAGGCCGGTCCATTCGGCGGCTTGCGGGCTGAGCCGGCCGGCGAGTGCGCCCAGCGGGAGCAGTTCGCTCGCGAGCTTGTCGGTGAAGTCACCGAAGGCCGGGTCGAGGGCGAGCAGGTAGTCCCGGGACGGGTAGCCGCCCTCGGTCCAGATGCCCTTGTAGCCGGCGGTGCAGACGTTGCGGGACTCGGTGCCGGTGAGCTGCCAGATGATCCAGTCGGCGGCCTCGATCCAGCGGTCGGTCCGCGCGTACACCTGCGGGTCTTCCTGCAGCAGCTGCAGGCCCTTCGCGAACTCCCACTCGGAGGAGATCCGGCCGCCGTACCGTGCCAGCCACGCTTCGCCGCGGTCCTCGGCGAGCTTGTTGATGGCGTCGGCGTGCGGCTGGGCGGCGTGATGCTTCCACAGCTTCGGCCAGGCGTGCGGCCGCTCGGCGAACTCGGCGATATCGCAGAGCGGTGTGCCGTCGGCCGTGGTCGGGAGCACAGTGCAGGCGGTGAAGTCGGTACCGACGCCGATGACGTCCGCGGGGTCCACCCCGGAGACGGCCAGCGCCTTAGGCACCGCGCGTCGCAGTACGTCGACCCAGTCGGTCGGCGACTGCAGCGCCCAGTTCGGGCCGAGCCGGACCTGGGTCCCGGGCAGGGCCGTCTCGATCACGCCGTGGGAGTACTCGTGCACGGCGCTGCCGAGTTCCTCGCCATCGGACACGCGGACGACGACGGCCCGCCCGGACAGGGTGCCGAAGTCGATACCGACGGCGTACTGCTGGCTCTTGTTAGCGTTCACACTCTGCTCCGCACTGCGGTTGGGAAGAAGGGGGACAAGGGATCAGGCACCCGGTGGGGCAGCGGTGCTCGCGCGCGGTACCAGGCTCGCGGCGACCGACACCCGGCGTTGCCGGGCCGGTGGATCTTTCTGCAGCTGGCCGAGCAGCAGTTCGATGCTGTGCCGGCCGACCAGACCGAAGTCCTGCCGCACCGTCGTCAGCGGCGGACTGAAGAACTCGGCTTCCGGCAGGTCGTCGAACCCGACCACGCTGACGTCGTCGGGCACCCGGACACCGCGCTCGGACAGTGCCCGGAGCAACCCGAGCGCCATCTGGTCGTTGGCCACGAACACCGCGGTTGCCTCGGCCGGCAGGCGGTGCCCGGCCTCGTAACCCGACCGGGGGCTCCAGTCACCGGTCAGTACGTCGGGCACCCGCCGGCCGGCGGCTTCGAGCGTGTCACGCCAGCCCTTGAGCCGGCCTTCCGCCTCGAGCCAGTCGTCCGGCCCGGCGACGTGCCAGACCGTCTCGTGCCCGAGATCGAGCAGATGCTGTACTGCGAGCCGCGCGCCGCCGACCTGGTCGACACTGACGACCGGCACCTTGCGGGCCCGGCCGCCTTCGACGGCGACCGCCGGGAGGTTGTCCGGCACGCTGGCCAGCGCCTGGGCGGCCTGGCGTTGGGGGGCGACGACGACAATTCCGTCGATGCCCTGGCCGGCGAGGTGCTGGATCGCTTCCTTGACGCTGTCCCGGGTGATCGCCTTGAGGCTCACGATGCTGATGAAGTAGCCGGCGGCCCGGGCGGCCTGCTCGATGCCGTGCACGGTGCTGGCCGGTCCATACAGGGTGGTGTCGAAGCTGACCACGCCCAGAACTCGCGAGTGCCGGGTGACCAGCGCCCGGGCCGAGAGGTTGCGGCGGTAGCCGAGCTCCTCGATCGCCTGCAGGATCCGCTTGCGCGTGCTCGGGTGGACGTTCGGCAGGTCGTTGAGGACCCGGGAGACGGTCTGGTGCGAGACGCCGGCGACGCGGGCCACGTCGGCCATCACCGGCGGTCGCGACGCCCTCACCCTCATCGACCAGTTCTCCTCACGTTCGCTGTACCGGTTAACTGTGAACGCTAACACTCGCCCGGTCAAGCCCTCTCGCTCACCCGATCCCCCGGCCGTTTCGCAGGGTGGAACCAGGGCTGCCGCCGGAGGCGGCAGCAGGCAGGATGGCTGGATGGACCTCTCGCTGCTGATCAGCTTCCTGGTGGCCGTGTTCTTCATCAGCGTGGTGCCGGGGCCGGACATGCTGTTCATCGTCGCCAACGCCGCGGTCGGCGGGCGACGGGCCGGGATCGTGGCGGCCGCCGGGATGTCGACCGGGATCGCGGTGCACACCATCGCGGCCGCGCTCGGGCTCGGTGCGCTGATCCAGGCCGCGCCGGAGCTCCTGACCGTAGTACGGGTGCTCGGCGCGGTGTTTCTGCTGTACCTCGCGGTCACCAGCTGGCGGGCGAGCCGGCGCGGCGAAGAGCCCGCTGAAGCCGCCGAAGCCGCCGAGGCCGCGGAGCCGGTGCGGGTGCCGAAGCGGTCGTTGCGCAAGACCTACCTGATGGCGACGCTGACCAACCTGGCGAATCCGAAGGTCATTTTGTTCTACCTGGCCTTCGTGCCGCAGTTCCTGACCGCCGGAGCGGGCAGCTGGCCGGTGACCGTCCAGTTGCTGACGCTCGGTGCGCTGTTCATCGCCGTCGGCTTCCCGGTCGACGCGGGGGCCGGCCTGCTGGCGGGCAGCCTGACCGAGCGGCTGGTCCGGGCCGGCGGCACCTTCCGCCGCCGGCTCGACCGCTTCTGCGCCGCCGTCTTCGCCGGCCTCGCCGCCCGCGTCGCGACGGACATCCACTAACTCAATCTGAGCATCACCGAGCCGTGCGGCTCCAGTTCGAGGGGCAGGTCCGGGCCGGTGGGTTGGAGGGTCTTGCCGGTCCACAGCTCCGTGATGCGGTTGGTCGGGGTGGCGCCGATCGACAGGAGCGGGACGGTCAGGCGCTGCGGTTTGCCGCCCAGCCAGAAGACGGCGGCGTAGCGAGCGCCCGGGTGCTGGGGCGCGGTCGCGGTTGCCGTCCAGACGATCAGCTCGCCGTCGCGCAGTACCTCCCGGTTGTCCTTCGAGGATGACAGGACCTCGAGGACGTCGCGGTTGGTGAGCAGGTCGATCGTGTCCGGTGGGGACGTCGGCAGGTCGCCGCCGACCATCAGCGGTGACCGGGCGATGGCCCACAGGGTCATCATGGTTTGCTGCTCGGCCGGGGTCAGCCGGCACAACCGGTCGTCGCCGCGTTCGGCGCGGATGCCGATCCGGCCCAGCGGCAGCATGTCGCCGTCGGCCCAGCCGTCGGGTCCCGAGTGTGGTGCCCAGCGGGCCAGCCGGGTGAACTGCGCCTCCAGGTCCTCCCAGCGGTCCCACAGGTCGTCGGAGATCCGCCACATCGACGAGTGCTCGCGCAGGTGCGGGAGGTTGGCCATCGACAGTTCGCGGCCCGGCGAGAGGCTCAGTTCGATCGGGCGACCGGCTCGCTCGATCGCTTTTGCGTACGCCTCGATCTCCCTTGCCTGGTAGGGATAGAGGAAGTCGTCGCCCTTGACGAAGTCGACGCCCCAGCTCGCGAGCAGCCGCAGTTGCGCGTCGTAGTACTCCTGGGCACCGGGATGGTCGTGGTCGAGTCCGTAGTTGTTCGGATTCCACGGGCATACCGAGGTCGTGTCGGCGAACTGGCGAGCCGTCCACGGTGTACCGGCGACGGGCAGGTCGCGTTCGACGGCCTGGCGCGGGATGCCGCGCATCATGTGTACGCCGAAGCGCAGGCCGAGCCCGTGGATCTCGGCCGCGAGCGGCGCGAATCCCTTGCCACCAACCGACGACGGGAACCGGTTGGGTGCCGGTAGCAACTGTCCGTGCTCGTCGAGGACCAGGTCCGGGTCGTCGTTGTAGCCGTGCGCTCTGGCCGCCGGTTCGTACCAGCAGATGTCGACCACCACGGTGTCCCAGCCGTACGGCAGCAACCGCTCGGCCATGAACCGCGCGTTCGCGAGCACCTCCTCCTCCGTCACGGTGGAGCCGTAACAGTCCCAGCTGTTCCATCCCAGCGGGGGAGTAGCCCGAACGAGGCTCACAGGTCGAGCTCGATGGTCGCGAACGAGTGCGGCGGCAGCGTCACCCGCAGCCCACGCGCGTCGGTGGTGATGTCCGTCAATTCGGTCGGCACGACGACCTCCGGCTCGGCCGCCGTGTTGTGCGCCTGCAACTCAGGTGCCGTCAGCAACCGTCCGCGATGCGCGCGAACCGTTGCCCCACGCAAGTCCAGTACGACGTCCGCGGCCGCGGCCGGATCGAGATTCGTCACTGACACCAGCGCCTTGTCACCCTTCACACTGGCCGATGCCGAGAGGAACTCCAACTGCTTGCCGTCGAGCGCGTACGGCGCCTGCTGATCGACCACATGCACCGGTACGGCGGTCGCATCATGGTGACCCTTGTTCATCTCGAACACGTGGTACGTCGGCGTCAGCACCAGGCCGGTGTCGTCGGTCAGCACCATCGCCTGCAGGACGTTCACGGTCTGCGCGATGTTCGCCATCACCAGCCGCTCGGCGTGCCGGTGGAACACGTCGAAGTGCAGGCTCGCCACCAGGGCGTCCCGCAAGGCGTTCTGCTGGTACAGGAACCCGGGGTTCGTGCCCGGCTCGACGTCCCACCAGGTGCCCCACTCGTCCAGGACCAGGCCGATCTTGCGTTCGGGGTCGTAGGCGTCCATCACCGTCGAGTGGCCGGTGAGCACCCGATCGATGTCCTGCGCCTTGATCATCGTCCGGTAGTAGTCGTCGAACCCGAACTGGGTGGCGCTGCCCTTGTGTTCCCAGGTCCCGGGGACGGTGTAGTAGTGCACCGAGATGGCCTGGAAGAGGTCGCGCGGGGTGCCGCCGAGCTTGCTGATCGACTTCATCAGGGCTTCGGTCCAGGCCAGGTCGTGGTCGGAGGCACCGGCGGCGATCCGGTAGAGCTCGTTGCCGTCGTGGTTCTTGCAGAAGGTGGCGTACTGGCGCGCCAGGTCGACGTACGCCTCGGCGGTCAGGTTGCCGCCGCAGCCCCAGGCCTCGTTGCCGATGCCCCAGAACGGCACCTTCCAGGGGTCCTCCCGGCCGTTCTCCTTGCGGAGCCGGACCATCGGGCTGTCACCGTTCCGGGTCAGGTACTCGACCCAGTCGCTCATCTCCCGGACCGTGCCGCTGCCGACGTTGCCGTTCACGTACGGCTCGGCGCCGAGCAGCTCGCACAGGGCCATGAACTCGTGGGTGCCGAAATGGTTGTTCTCCACCACGTTGCCCCAGTTGGTGTTGACCATCCCGGGCCGGTCCTCGCGCGGGCCGATGCCGTTCATCCAGTGGTACTCGTCGGCGAAGCAGCCACCCGGCCAGCGCAGGTTGGGGATGTTCAGCGCCCGCAACGCCTCCACCACGTCGAGCCGGATCCCGCCCTCGTTGGGCAGCTCGGAGGACTCTCCGACGTAGAAGCCGTCGTAGACACACCGCCCCAGGTGCTCGGCGAAGTGACCGTAGAGGTGGCGGCTGATGGTCGGGCCGGGGACGTCGAGGTCGATCACGACCCGAGCGGCTGAGGCGTCGGACAAGATGTCTCCTAAGTCTGTGAGCGGGGCCGGCGGCGGGCGATCGGGGTGCTCGCCGGGCTGGCCAGACCGAGCTGGCCGAGGAACTGTTCGAGGGCGAAGGCGGCCATCCCGAGGGCGACCGGGTTGCCGGGAACGCGGGACGACTCGACGGTGAGGTTCGGCAGCGATCCGGGCAGGACGTGTTGTGGGAGTTCCTCGCGGACGGCCGGCACGATCCATTCGGCCAGCGCCGCCGAGGTCCAGCCGGTGAGCGTGATCGAGGGGATGTCGAGCACGTTGACGAGATCGCCGAGGGCCGCGGCGAGGTAGTGCGAAGTACGGGCGGCTAGTTCGGTCAGGACCGGGTCGCCGGCTGCGAGGCCCTTCGCGACGGCCTCGACGAAACCGCGTTGCTGGGACTGCTGGAGCGCCGGGTGATCGGGGTCGATCTCCGCGAGCGAGGTCTCCAGGCCGTGGACGCCGAGGTACGCCTCGACGCAGCCGCGGCGCCCGCACCGGCACTGCCGGCCGTCGAGCTGGAGCAGCGTGTGGCCCCACTCGCCCGCGTTGTTGTTGGCGCCGCGGATCAGGGCTCCGTCGATCGCGATCCCGGCGCCGACGCCGGTCCCGAGGTTGACCACGGCCATGCTGCCGGACACCCGCCCGACCCCGAACCACATCTCCGACAGCGTGACGGCCTTGAGCGGGTTGTCGACGTACACCGGAATTTGCAGGCGCTGCGCGAGCAGTGCCTCGATGCTGACGTCGTGCCAGTCCCAGTTCGGGGCGAAGACCGAGACGCCGGCGTCGGGGCTGACCTGGCCCGGCATGCTGACCCCGCTGCCGAGGATGCTGCCCAGCCCGCCGGCAACGTCCGCGACGGCCGCTTCGACCGCGCGGACGATGCCGTCGACGACGTACGACTGGCTGTTCTCGTGTTCGTCCAGCGTCACCTCGCCGTGGCTGACCGGTTCGAGCGCGATGTCGTAGACGGTGGCGGCCACGTACGTCTCGGCGACGTCGACCCCGACGATCCGGCCGCGATCCGGGTCGATCGCCAGCCGCTCGTACGGCCGTCCGACGGTCCGGCGCTCCAGGGTCGCGATCTTCAGCACACCTTCGGAGAGGAACTCGGTGACCAATGTGGCGACGGTCGCCGTGCTGAGTCCGGTGTGCTTCGAGATCTCCTGCCGGGTCGACGGACCCAGCTCGAACAGCGCGTGGAGAACCTCGAACCGGCTCTCGTTGCGAAGATCACGTGACGTCTGCCTCGGCACCATTTCCCCCTCTGGACCTGGATGGACCTAGCCTCAGCCTACGAAGCTCAGGAACACCCGGACCCCCGACGCCCCGCAGCAGCAGCGTCAGGCCCTGCCAGCCGGCGGGCACCCACAAGATGTCGGGGTCGCCACCCGAGAACCTGGGTCGGTCGCCGGTCCAGATCCGGCCGAGACACTCACCCGCAGCCCAGCCGGTCACCCGGAGCTGCGAACCATCGAGCCGGACCACACAGTCTTCGCCGCTGTCGGGCAGGTCGACCTCGAGCCAGACTTCCTGCCCCGGTTCGAGCGTCAGCGGAAGCTCGATGTCCGTCGTCGCGGCCTCGCGGGTGGCGAAGGCGGTGAGCAGTTCGTCGTCCTGCGCGGTGCAGGTCCAATCCGTCAGGGGCTGGAGGTGCAGCAACTCGGCATGGAGTCCGTCACCGCTCGGATGGTGTGGCAGCGTGACCGAGACTTCAGCGGTCCCGGCGGGCAGCATCACCCACGGGTTCTCCCGGTTGACTGTGCTCGGTACGCCTCCATCCAGACTCACACTGATCGGCTGGTCGACGCCATCCAGGTAAAGGGCCGCCGTACCGGGCAGGTCGAGACGGCGCGAGTAGGTGATCGGTACGCCGACGCGCGTGCTGCTCCAACCGCCGAGCGACCGAAGCGGGGCCGGCTGACCAGCCCAGTGACCGTCCACGGTCCACGATGCATCGAGAGCCTGAACGTCCTGGACGGTCCACACCGTGCCCAAACCGCGGAGCGCGCCGAGCCGGAGCGCCGGCAACCGCGAGTCGTCGAAGTTGGCGTGGCCCCAGATCTCGACCGTCGCCTCGATGGTGGACCGGCCGGACGCGGCGCGGATGTCGATACGCCGGGTAGCGCCAAAACTGGCGATAGTCGGCTGAACCTGGCCATCGATCGACAGGTCGACAAAATCGGACGCGCCGACCAGCAGCAGTTCGTCGACACCCGTCAGCTCAGCAGTCGCCGAGTACGTGCCACGCCCTCGGTAGACACCGAGCGATTCGAGTGCCGGCGGCGTCTCGTGGGTGCCGGCCTCCTGCGCGGGCGCAGTACCGGCTCGTTGCCTGACCGAGCGAACCACGGTCGGCACGGGTGGCACAGCCTCAGCCGGTACGCCGCGCGGTTCGACGACGACTGTGACTCCGTCGACTATCTGCTGTTCACCCACGGGGATCTCGGCTTGCGTCTGCCCGATGACGACAGTCACCGGAACCGCGGAGGAGAAGACCAGCTCCGAGCCGGTCATCGCGACCAGATCAGCCGAGGCGAGCGACAAAACCCTGTCCTGCAAGGGCAAATCGACCAGCATCAACGGACACGAGTCGGCCGCAACAGTGACCGGAATCCCACCGACCACCGCGCCGCCAGTCGTGTCGCCCAGATTCGGTACTGCGATGAGTTGACCGCCACCGTCCAGGTCCAGAGCAGACAACGACGAACTGGTCGGGAAGTCGCTGGTCACCTCCACCCGGGACATGGTGGAGGTGGCAAGCGCCACCCGCGATCCCAGCGCACTGATCACGCGCGCCAGGACCTGCGCCTCGGCGTACTCCGGCCTCTCGGCGCCGGCCGGAGAGACGTAGCCGCCGAAGTCGTAGTCGTGACTCATGAAACTGCCCGGGTCACCCCAGTTGCCGGTGGACGGGCTGTAGCCGAAGTTCCAGCCGGACGACTGCAGGTAGGGCGCGATCAACTTCGCGCCACTGGCCAGCAGCCGCCGCAGCGTCCGGTGCCGCCGATTGGTCTCGGTGACCAGCAACGGGAGATCCCGCTCCGCGAGCAGCGCGGCGTACCGGCGTACCTCCTCCTCGATGTGCGGGGAGTCGTCGTTCGGGTAGAAGTTGCACGCAGCAACAATGCCCGGGACGTCGCCGGTGGCGCCGGCGATGTCACCCTGGCCGGCACAGGCGATCAACGGCACGGTGATGCCGTGGCCGATCGCCTGGTCCCGCAAGGCGGTGAGATAGCCCGGCCGGTCCTCGCAGTCGAAGAAGTCCAGCTCGTTCTCCAGCTGGACCATGATCACCGGGCCGGCCGGATACTGGCGCTCGGCAAGGATCGGCAGCGCCTGGTCGAACCAGGCCGCCACCTGCGCCAGGTACCGCGGCTCGTTCTGCCGGACCCGTACTTCGGGATCGAGGCCCAGCCAGACCGGTAGCGCGCCGCCGTCCCACTCTGAGCAGATGTACGGTCCGGGCCGGGCGATGACGGACAGGCCGGCCTCGTGCGCGAGATCCAGGAAGGCCGCGACGTCCCGCCGCCCGCCGAACTCCCACCGGCCGGGTGCGACCTCATGGAAGTTCCACGGCAGGTACACGTCGACGCAGGTGTAGCCCGACGCGCGAACCTGCTCGAGTCGCGCCTGCCACTGCTCGCGCGGCAGCCGGAAGTAGAACAGGGACGCGCAGAGCAACAGGTCCGGCCAGCCGTCGATCCGGATGCCCTGGGCATCCAGTTCGACGCCGGCCCGGACGGCGGTGGTCGGCGTACTCACTTGACCCCCGCACTTCCGCCGCTGATGTCCATCTCGTAGAGGTACCGCTGGCCCAGGTAGTAGACCAGGATCATCGGCAACGTGAGCAGGATGGAGCCGACCATCACCAGGTTCCACGGTGGTGCCTGGAGTGCCTGCGACGTACTGGTGATGTACTGCACGCCGAGCGCCAGCGGCATCTTGGACTCGTCGTTCAGGTAGATCAGCGGGCCCATGAAGTCACCCCAGGTCGCGGTCAGGGTGAAGATGCCGATTGCGATCAGGACCGGCGCGAGCATCGGCAACATGATCCGGCGGTAGATGCCGAAGAAGCCGAGCCCGTCCACCATCGCGGCCTCGTCGATCTCGCTCGGCAGCCGGGAGACGAACTGCCGGACCAGGAATACGTTGAAGGCGTTGGAGAAGAAGTTCGGCACGATCAGCGGCAGGAAGGTGTTCACCCAGCCGAGCTCCTTGAACAGGATGAACTGCGGGATCATCGTGATCTGGGCCGGGATCATCATCGTCGCCAGCACGATGATGAACAGCACGTTCTTGCCCGGCGCGCGCAACCGGGCGAACGCGTAGCCGACCAGGCCGCTGGACAGCACCTGGCCGATCACGGCGCCGACCGAGATGATCACCGAGTTCAGCAGGAACCGCTGCATCGGCAGGTCCGTGCTGAACACCCGGGTGAAGTTCTCCCAGTGCCACTCGCGCGGGATGATCGTGAAGGTGTTCGCGTTGACGGTCTGGTCGCTGGACAACGCGATCGACACCACGAACACCAGCGGGACGCAGAGCACCGCCGAGACGATGATCAGCGTGGCGTAGCTGAACGGCGTGGCCCGGTTGGCCAACGCCACCCGCTCGGTACTGCGGGGGCGCTGCCCGGGCGGCGCCGCGGCGGGCGGCGGCCCGCCGGGAGCGGCGGTCGACAGAACGGTAGCCATCACTTCACCTCGGTCTCGTAGAACACCCAGCGCCGCGCGGTCCGGAAGGCGACCAGCGTGAACACCAGGATCACGGCGAACAGCAACCACGAGATCGCCGACGCGTACCCCATGTGGTAGAAGGAGAACGCCTCGTTGAACAGCAGCGGCACCATCATCTGGCTGGCGTTGTCAGGGCCGCCCTTGGTCAGGATGTAGACCTGGGAGAACACCTGGAACGCCCCGATCAGCCCCATGATCAGGTTGAAGAAGATGATCGGCGTCAGCTGCGGGATGGTGATGCTCCAGAACTGCCGGACCGGTCCGGCGCCGTCCACCTCGGCCGCCTCGTACAGCTCGCGCGGGATACCTTTCATTGCCGCGAGCAACAACACGGTGGCCGCGCCGGCCCCCCAGACCGACAGCAGGATCAACGCGGGTTTGACCCACATCGCCTCCAGCAGCCAGGACGGGCCCGGAATGCCGAACACCCCGAGCGCGCCGTTCAGCGGACCGGACGGCGCCAGCACCATCTTGAAGATCATCGCGGTCGCGACCAGCGGCACCAGCGTCGGCAGGTAGATCAGGGTCCGGAACAGCTTGCGCAGCCGGACCCCCTTGTTCAGCAGGTTCGCCAGCCACAGCCCGATCACCAGACCGAGCGGGACCGAGACCGCCGCGTAGTAGAAGGTGTTCCACAACGCCTTCCAGAAGACCGGATCCTCGGTCAGCAACCGCGTGTAGTTGTCCAGCCCGACCCACTTGGGCGGAGTGAAGGAGTCCCAGTCGGTCAGCGAGATGTAGATCGACGCGATCATCGGGCCGAGCAGGAAGACCACGAACCCGATGATCCACGGCGACGCGAACAGGTAGAACCACAACGCCTCCCGGCGCCGGAGCCTCGACATCGCCGGCCTAGCCCGCCGGCTTGACGATGGTCTCGAGCCGCTTCTGGATCTCGGTCAGCGAGCTCCGGGCGTCCTTCTTGCCCAGCCAGAAGTCGGCCAGTCCGTCGTCGAACGCCTTCTGCATCTCGTTCCAGGCGGGGATGAACGGCGCCCGGTAGACGAACTCGCTGGACTGGGCGAAGACGTCCATCTTCACCGGCTTGGTCATCCAGGCGGGCTTGAGGAACGCCTCGCTCTTCTGCACCTCGAGGTTGGCCGGCACGTCCTGACCGGTGGCGATGATCTTCTGCTGCGCCTCGGGGGAGGTGAGGAAGTCGATCGCCTTGAACGCCGCGTCGGGGTTCTTCGCGGTCCGGGAGATCGCCAGCCCGCTGCCGAACGCGGTCACGGCCTGCTCCTTGCCCCGCCACAGCGGCGCGATGTCCCACTCGATCTTGGACTTGGTCAGGCCGCTGATCGCCCAGAAACCGGTGGTGTTGACCGCCACCTTGCCGTTCGCGAAGGCGCCGTCACCGCCGACGTCGGCGCCCATGTCGGCGTACTGCTTCTTGGTCGGGACGACGCCGTGCTTGGTCATCAGGTCGCCGGTCCACTGCAGTGCCTCGATCACCTCGTCGGTCGCGACCGTCGGCTTGCCGGCGTCGTCGATGATCTTGCCGCCGTTCTGGTACACGAAGCTCCACCACTGCGCCCACCAGCCGCCGCCGGAGTAACCCCACTGCTTGCCCGGGACGGTGAGCTCCTTGAACGCGTCGAGGGTGGTCTCCCAGGTCCAGTCCGCCGTCGGCGCTTTGATGCCCTTGACATCGAACAGGGTCTTGTTGTAGTACACGATCATCGCGCCGGACCGGTCCGGGACCGCGTACACCTTGTCCTGGTAGGAGTAGATCTTGCCGATCGAGCCGAACCGCTTCTCCAGGTCGACGCCGGCCTTCGCGGCCAGCTCGTCCAGCGGCAGGATCTGGCTCTTGCTGGAGTACACGTTGACGTTCTCGGCCACCTGCATGATGTCCGGGCCCTTGCCGCCCGCAATCATCGTCTGCACCTTCTGGGCGTAGCCGTCACCAGGGATCAGCTGCAGCTTGATCTTCAGCTCGGGGAACTTCTTCACCAGCAGGTCGATCCGCTGCTGGTACGCCGTCTTGTCGGAATCCCCGCCCCACACCGTCATCACCAGGTCGGCGGCGGTGGGGCTGGAGCCCGAGGCCTTGTCACTGTCCGAACCGCAAGCGGTGAGTGTGATCACGCCCGCGGCGACTCCCATGCCGAGGAAACCCCGGCGGCTGAGCCGCGTCTTGTCAATCGCCATCGCGTTGACCCTCCTTGCTCGTGAACCTCGCGAGTGGGCGGTCCGGACGGGCCGCGCGGGTTCGAGTGGGGGTTAAGTTAACCCTCAGAATAACTCGCGGCAAGACCTCGGAGCCGCCGAATCCGAACCGTGACCCGGAGCGCGACATCCCAGCAATAGCAAGGATGTTAACGTAAACAGAGAGTCACGACCGCGGTGTTCACAGACCGTAGGCGATCCGGATTCCGTCGACGTGCGCGCTGCCGTAGTTCGTGCTGTTGGCGTAGAGGGCGATCCCGCCGACGGCGGGCATCGCAGTACGGAACGGCTGGTCGTCACTGACTTGAGCGCCGTCGATGAACAGGTCGAACCGCTGGTTCACGGTGTCGACGACCAGCCGGACGTCGTACCAGCGGCCGACCTCGTACGTCGCGACGGTGCGCGATGTCGTGCCTTCGTACGCGATGATGTTTCCCTTGTCGAAGGCAACACTGACGGCGGCCGCGCCACTCTCGGTGGTCAGGTAGGGCAGGCTGAACCAGTTGTTACCCGATACAAAGGGTTGGTCGCGTATCACCCGCGTCTGCACTGTCACCAGTCCGCGCAAGGGAGTCGCGAAAACCTGCGAGATGCCGGTCCCCGCGGTGCCGCCGGTGTTCGCCGATCGGGTCAGGCGGACACTGCGGTCCGTAGCCGACGGCAGATCGACGACCTCCACACTGTTGCCCAGAGCACTCACTTTCCAGCCGTCGGTCCCCTCTGGCAACGGGCCGGGCTGCAGTTGGTCGAAGGAGTGATTCTGCAGGTTGTCCGGCGTGAGGCCGGCCAGCAGGAACGCACCCGCATCGACGGTGGCCGCGGGCGGGACGGAGATTCCGCCGCGTTCCACGCTGTGCCGGCCGTCGAGCTTCGCCACCAACGTGTAGCCGGTTCCCATCGGCATCGCGGGGACGACGAAGACGCCGTCCGGGCCCGATTGAGTCGTGGCGACGGGTTGCCCGTCTCGCAGTACCGTGATGACCGCCCCGGTGAGAGGGGCCGCTCGCTCGTCGAGCACTCGCCCGGTGATCGCTCCGTCGGTGTTCTTCAGTACTACGGCCAGGTCGCTCCGCGTGCTGTCGCCCCGGCGAAGCTCGACGACGGCGCTGACGGGGGCGAAGCCGTCCTTGGATGCGTTGATGGTGGCCTCGCCGAAGGGCAGTTGGGCGATGCGATAGAAGCCGCTGCTCTCGGTGGTGGTCTGGAAGGTTTGCCCAAGGGATGTCGCCACGACTGTCGCACCGGCTACCGGGTTACCGAATTGGTCGCGGACGAAGCCGTTGACCGCCTCCCAGTTCTGCCGCTGGGGCGTCCGGTACTCGAAGGCGCCGATGTCGGGCAGGCCGCGGTAGAGCGTCGTACCGGCGTAGTCGCGTCCTCCGTTGCCGGGGATCGCGAGCCCGGTGCTGACCGCCGCCGAACCCGACGACGGCCGGAGCGCGAGGGCGCGGTCCAGTTGAGGTCCGGTGGTCTCGGTGCCGTACGGACCCGAGATGGCGCTCGCGAACAGCGGGTCGCCGCGTAGTGCGTGAGAGTCCGACGCCGGTACGGCGAGTTGCGCGCCGCCGTACAGGTTGTTGTCGTAGGCAATGGTCGGACTGGTGGTGAGGGAGGCGCCGGCCCGGGTGGAGTAGAGGGTGTTGTTGCGGAGTACGTAGGTTGCCAGCAACGAACTGCCGTAGCCGTAGACCAGGTGGTCGCTGCGGTCGTTGTAGATCGTGTTGTTGTAGATCTGCGCGGTCGCCGCCCGGTCCGAGTGCAGGTAGATCTGGTACCGGGTGTTGGCGGCGATGGTGTTGTAGCGCACCACCACGTCACCGAAGGAGAACTGGCAGATCAGGATGCCGTCGCCGTTGTGGTGCACGAAGTTGTACTGCACGACGACGCGGGTCGTCGCTTTGTCGGGATCGATCGCGTTGGAGTCGGCGCCGCCGGCCTTCTGCTGGGTCTCGTAGACCTCGTTGTGCTGGATCACCACGTCGTCGGCGTAGTACGCCTCGATGCCGGAGGTGCCGGCGCGGTAGACGACGTTGCCCTCGATGAGTGCTCCACGGACGTCGGTCAGGTACATCCCGTTGCACGCGTAGTCGCTGCCGTCCTGCTGGATGAAGTTGTTGCGGATGACCACGTTGGTGTGCGGAGTGAACCGGGTATCGGCCGCGTTGGCGCGCTCGCCCCAGCCGGTCGGGACGGCGCCAGGGGTCGAGCCGGTGTACTGCTTGACGGTGATGCCCGCGAAGGACGTCCGCTTGACGGTGGAGTTCTCGACCACGATGTCGTTCAGGACGGTCGCGGTACCGGGCGCGGCCTGGTCGGCGACCGTGCCGCGGAAGACGATGCCGCCGGTGTTCTTCGACCGGTCCCACCCGGTCTTGAAGGTGACGCCGGGTGCGTTGCCGGCCGGGTCGCCGCCGATCCAGTTGACCTCGCCGGTGACGTCGTGGACGTCGACCGCGTCGATCCGGAAGTGGTTCAGTTGCCCGCCCTGGTCACCGCTGACCTGGATGCCGCGCAGATCCCGCAGGTTGGTGCCCGGACCGCCGGTGAGCGGGCGGGCGTTGGTGACCTCGAGGTTGCGGAGCTCCCAGTACTGCTGGTTGAAGAGGCGAACCGTCTCGGCCACCTCGCCACCGCCGTGGATCGCGGGTTTCGGGCCGGCGCCGTACCGGTCGACGACGATCGAACGGCCGGCTGATCCGGAGCCCTTCGGCCACAGCTGCCCGGCCCAGCTCTGGCCGGCGCGCAGCAGGATGCGGTCGCCCGGCTGGAAGGTCCGCGCATTCACCTTGTCGAGCGTGCGCCAGGCCCGCGCGGGCGACGTACCGGCTGCGTTGTCCGACCCGTGGGCCGCGTCGACGTAGTAGCTCTTGCCGCCCGTGTCTACCGCCGCTGCCGATTGCTGCGGCGAGAGAAGACCGAGGCCGAGCAACGCGAGCACCAGCACCCAACGACCGAGCTTCGTACCCATGGAAAGCCCTTTCCCTCGCCGTGGGGCGATCTTCCAAGCCGCACTGCGCGATGGCAATGCCGAACGCGATGAGTGACCGGATCCGGCCACTGAGCGATCGGGTTGACATCTTTGCTGAGTAAGCTCATATTTGAGTCAACTCAGAAATCAGCACAAAGGAAAGGTCGTCATGCGAGCGTTCGTCGTCAATCGGTACAAGGGGCCACTGCAGCAGGCGGAGGTTCCCGAGCCTGTGGCCGGCGAGCGCGACGTGCTCGTGCAGGTCCGGGCGGCGGGACTCAACCAGCTCGACGAGAAGATCCGGACGGGGGAGTTCCGGCAGATCCTCCCGTACAAGCTGCCGCTGATCCTCGGCAACGACGTCGCCGGAACCGTGATCGGCGTCGGCGCGAAGGTCCGGGGATTCCGGCTCGGCGACGAGGTGTACGCCCGGCCCGGGCAGGACCGCATCGGGACGTTCGCGGAGCGGATCGCGATCGCCGAGGACGACCTGGCGCTCAAGCCAGCGACGATCAGCTTCGAGGAAGCGGCCTCGCTACCGCTGGTGGCGTTGACCGCCTGGCAGGCCCTCGTCGAGCGGGGCAACGTGCGACCGGGACATCGCGTCCTCATCCACGCGGGCTCCGGAGGCGTCGGGACGGTCGCGATCCAGCTCGCCAAGCACCTCGGCGCCACGGTCGCCACCACGGTCAGTGCCGGCAACGCCGAGTTCGTCCGCGAGCTCGGGGCCGACGTCGTCATCGACTACCGCACCCAGGACTTCGAGAAAATGCTGGACGGGTACGACCTCGTGCTGGACAGCCTCGGCGGCAAGAACCTCGAGAAGTCTCTGCGGGTACTGCGTCCTGGGGGCAAGGCGATCGGCATTGCCGGGCCGCCCGACCCGGCGTTCGCCCGCGAGCTCGGCACTAACGCCGTGCTCCGGCTGGTGATGACCGCGCTGAGCGGCCGCATCCGCCGCCAGGCTCGGCGGCTCGGCGTGAAGTACGAGTTCCTCTTCATGCGCGCCAGCGGCGACCAGCTCCGCCAGATCACCGCCCTCGTCGACAGCGGCGTGCTGCGGCCCGTCGTCGGACGGGTCTTCGACTTCGACCAGACCACGCAGGCGGTGCAGTCGCTGAGCCAAGGCGGCCTGCGCGGCAAGGCCGTCATCACCACACCCTGATCCACCACAGAAAGCAGGAGCACACCATGAGCACGAACAATGTCGTCACGGCGTACAAGGACGCGCCGGCCCGCACCGTCGAGGCCGGCGGCGTCACCTACGCCTACCGCGAGCTGGGACCGAAGGGCGGCATCCCCGTCGTCTTCTTCGTCCACCTCGCCGCGACCCTCGACAACTGGGACCCCCGGATCGTCGACCCGATCGCGCGGAACCGGCACGTCATCACGTTCGACAACCGTGGCGTCGGCGCGTCGACCGGCAGCGTTCCGGACAGCGTCGAGGCGATGGCCGACGACGCCTACACGTTCATCAAGGCACTCGGCTTCGACCAGGTCGACATCTTCTCGTTCTCCCTCGGCGGCATGATCGCCCAGGACCTCGTCGTCAAACACCCCGAACTCGTCCGCAAACTCGTCCTGACCGGTACGGGACCACGGGGCGGCAAGGACATCGACAAGGTCGTCGCCACCACGTACTACGACATCCTCCGCGCGACCCTGACCCGGCAGGACCCGAAGGAGTTCCTGTTCTTCAACCGCAACGCCACCGGCAAACCCGCCGCCCGCGCCTTCGTGCAACGCCTGCAGGAGCGCATCACCGACCGCGACGCGGACATCTCGCTGAAGGGGTTCCGGACGCAACTGAAGGCGATCAAGAAGTACGGCCGCTCGGCCCCGGCCGACCTGTCGACCTTCACCCAACCCACCCTGATCGCCAACGGCGACAACGACCGCATGGTCCCCTCAGCCCTCTCCGAAGACCTGCACCGCCGAATCAAGAACTCCCAACTGATCATCTACCCCGACTCCGGCCACGGCGGCATCTTCCAGTACCACGACAAGTTCGCCCCCATCGCCGTCGAATTCCTCGGCCGGTAATATTCGGAGGCCACGGGACATGAGGGTGGTGGTTATGGCGGGTGGGGGTCAGCGGGTGGGGCGGCGGGAGCGGAACAAGCAGGAGAAGCTCGAGCGCATCACCGCAGCCGCCCGGGAGTTGTTCGCCGAGCGCGGGGTCGATGAAGTTACGACCCAGGAGATCGCGGACAAGGCCGATATCGGTGCGGGCACGTTGTTCCTCTACGCCAAGACCAAGGGCGAACTGCTTCTGCTCGTGCAGAACTCCACGTACGCCGAGGCGCTTGCCCAGGGCAAGGCGGATGCGGAGCGCGTGCCCGATGAGCTCGAAGCCGTGATGTCGATTGTGCGCCCGGTCGTGGAGTGCAACCGCAAACAGGTCGACAACGGGCGCACGTACCTGCGGGAGATCGTCTTCGGCGACCCCCAGGAACCGCATCACCGCGACGCGCTCCTGCTGACCGTGCAGACCGAGCAGGCGATCGCCGAGGTACTGCGGCGGAACGACCGCATCGGCGCCGACGAGGCCGCGACCCTCGCGCACATCGTCTCCGCGATCATGTTCGTCAGCATGGCGGCGACGATCAACCTCGCCAACCCGGTCGACGACGTCGTCCGGGAGATCAGAGACCAGGTACGCGTTCTGATCTCCCGGTGACGCGAGTTACCGCTGAGTGGTTGTGGGCGTGCCGGTGGTGATCGGTGCGATGGTGAGCTTGTCGATATCAGGCGCGTAGGCACCGGCGTTGCCGAACACCAGTGAGCCGCCCGAGGTGCTGAGCGTCACCGGGATCGTGCGTTCGAGGAAGCTGTCCCACGCGTAGGTGTAGCGGAAATAGGCGTGGCCCGCGCTGGCCGCGCCACCGGTTTCCTTCACGTCGATTCGACGATCGACCACCTGCGGGTTGTAGGCGTGCGCACCGCCCAGCTCGGCGTTAGCGTAGGTGACCGCGACGTTGTAGGTGCCCGGCTTGTCGAAGCCCGGTCCGCGCGGTACTTCGAAGGTGTTGCCGGAACCGTTGCCGACGAACCCGATCCCCTTGAGCCCGGAGGCGTTGCTGCCCGAGGCCGTCGAGTAGGTGTTCACCACGGTGGTGCCGTGGCGGACGGTGCTCTCGGCCTCGATGGTGACCGCCGCGCTGTCCGAGGCCGCCGCGCGAGTGGTGCTGACCTGCTGGAGCAGCATCCCGTCGGCCGTCATCAACTCCACCTCATTGATGCCCTGGGCAAGGTGTACCCGCACCGTCGAACGCCAGTTGCCGAGTCGTGGCGCGCTGAGCGTCGAGACCGGGCGACCGTTCACCAGTACGCCGATCGAGGCGGCTCCAGTCGTCCGGTAGTCGACGCTGACGTCGTAGTACCCGGTCTCCCAGGCGTTGGCGTAGACGTCGGCGCGCTGGCCGGCCCCGCGGAGCTTGGCGAAACCGCGAGCCTTGGGAGTGCCGTACGAGAGGGCCGCGCCGCCGGAGTACCGCAGGGTCGAGGCGGGGTAGACGGTCGGTTCGCCGTCGGTCACGTCGGTCAGCAGGAACTTGTCCAGCGTGATGTCGGAGTTGGGGAGCAGAGTGCTGCCGTCTTCGCTGGATCGCAGCGACAGCGTGTGCTGCCCGGCCGTCAGTGAGATCGTCACCTCGGCGCTGCCGCGGTACTGCCACTTCTGGTACGACGTCAGTGCCAGGTCGGCCGTGTACTGAACCCGGGCTGCGTTGGCGCCGTCAACAAAG
Organism: Kribbella sp. NPDC023855; assembly: GCF_040639475.1. Taxonomy (NCBI): domain Bacteria; kingdom Bacillati; phylum Actinomycetota; class Actinomycetes; order Propionibacteriales; family Kribbellaceae; genus Kribbella; species Kribbella sp. NPDC023855. The sequence continues at coordinate 182,677 of NZ_JBFAAA010000007.1, read as the reverse complement.
AGCGCATGCCGGCCCGGCGTACCTGGGGTGGCGCCGATGACCTGGAAGCGGTACTTGCCGGATCGTGGCACGGTGACTGTCCAGTCGGCCTTGGAAGTCGCTTGGTTGAAGGAACCGACATCGCGACCGCCGGACGCCAGGAATTTCCAGCCGCCACCGGACAGCGGGTCCTGGTCGTAGACCGTGGCAGCGGTGAGATTCGTCTTCTCCGCTTCGATGCTGGTCGTCCACACCTGGTCGACCGCGAGCGCACGATCCTGCTCGGGAGTGACGATCACCTGGTACGCCGCGTAGCGATCGTAGGTCGGCACCTGGAGAGAGACAGCCCCGCCGGACAACGCGACTCCGTCGAGCACCTTGATCACGCGTGGGGTTCCGGCCACACCTTCGGCACCGGACAAGGTGTTCTCGCGCACCTCGATGTCGACCTTGCTACCGAAGACAGTCGGGTCGAGACCTGACAGGTTCAGCGCGACGGGCTTGCTGCCACCGCCGTACAGGACCGTGGCCCGTCGGTTCGCGGTGTCGACCGCACCGATGCCTTGCAGGGTGTCGACGGTGTTCAGGGCCGGCGGGGTGACCTTGACGGTCTTGCTGCCCGCGAGGTCGCCGTACCACTTGTACATCCACCAGCCGGCGTTGGCGGAGTTGGTCCGCGCGCTGTTGTCGTTGAAGTTGCCGGCGTAGTTCCAGTACGCCGTCTGGCCGTCGACCTTGAGGTCCTCCATGATCGACAGCCACTGGATCAGCTGGCCCGGCGTGCCCATGTCCCGCAACATCCCGTACTCCGTGATGTTGATCGGGAGCGGGCCGACGCCCAGCGAGCTCTCGAGACGCCGGTAGTCGGCGAAGTGGGACCGGAAGGTGGCGAGGTTGTCGATGCCGAGCTCGTGCCAGATGAAGATGTCGGGCAGGACCGAGTTGGCCTTGCTGTACTGCAGGAAGTCGGCCGACCGCTGCGGCTGCCAGTGGGTGTCGCCGGGGCCGCCGATCCGGGCGTGCCCCAACTGGTGGCGCGCGTACACCTGCTGGATCTTCGTGTACACCGCCTTCCAGTCCGCCAGGAAGGTCGGTTTCATGGTCGACCAGTTCGCGTACCAGTTGCCACCGTCGGGTTCGTTGAACGGGATGAACACGTAGTCCTTGGCGTGCGCCGACTTGGTCGCGACCGCCTCGGTCACGAACTCGACGATCTCCAGGTAGTCCCAGATGCCGTTGGGAGTGTTGGTGTAGGCACCCGTCGCCTGGTTGTAGGTGCGGGCGTCGCCAGGCCGCACGCCACCGTTGTAGGACCAGTCCGGGTAGTAGTCCTGGACGTAGATGTACATGTCCTTGCCGTGCTTGGCGAAGAACCCGTTCTCGACCTTGAGGGCGTCACCGCTCGGATGCTGCGTCCCGTACGGCGCCTTCTGCGACGTGTTGGTGATGGCCGCCCCGTTGATGAGTGCCTGCGTCGGCGCACCCTCGTCACCGAAGCCGTACAGCGTGCCCGTCGCACCACCCCGGAAGGTACCGGTGCTCTGGGAGAAGTCGACGCTCAGCGCGTCGGTGGTGGGATCGGCGGCCGCGACAGGCGCCACCGACAGGCCGGCTGCTGCAATCGCGAGAACGGTAGAGGCGGCTAATGCTCTGACGACTTGCTTCATGGGCTACTCCTTGGGCGGGGTTTCTCCGACGGCCAGGACGATGGCCTGATAGGCGTTGGGCAGAGTGAGACGCAGCGCCGAGGCGCCGTCGGTGGGGACCAGTTGGTACGTCGCCGGCGTCGCGGCCGGGTAGACCACGTCGACCGAAGCAGTCGTGAGGGCAGCGGGAAGCTGCAAGGTGCGGGTGTCCGTTGCGCCGCCGCGTCGCCAGACGGCCACCAGTGCCTGTTGCCCGGATTGGATGCCGTGGGCAACCCACTCGTCCTCCCAGCCGGGCAGACCCAGGGGCCAGAACGGAACCGCGGTGGAAATGAACTGCCGATGGGAGCGATAGGCAGTAACTGCCTCGGCAACCAGGGCTCGCTGGACCTCGTCCATCTTGTCCAGGTGACCCGAGACCTGCAGCCGGCCGAGCATCCCGGCGCACATCGTGAACACGATCTCGTCGTCGGTGAACGACGGTTGGGGATAGGACCAACTGGCCGCCTGTTCCGGCGCGATCGCGGCAGCGGCTGCCGCGGCAATCGGCGGATACCGGAGGAAGTCCTGCTGATCGCTGGTCGACTGCAACTGCAGGTGGGACAGCATGGCGTAGTCCACCCGCATGCCACCGGACGCGCAGTTCTCCAGAGTGAGGTCCGGATAGCGATCCAGCACGCCGTCGATCCACTGCAGAAGCGCCCGGTTGTGACCGAGCAGACCAGCCCCGGCGGCCACGGCGTCGTGATCCGTACCGACCCCGATGTTGATGTTGTGGTCGAGCTTCAGGTAGCCGACGCCCAGGCCGCCGACCAGCCGGTCGACGACCTCGTCGAGATGCTTGCGGGCCAACGGGTGCCGCAGATCGAGGTGGTACCGGCCGTGCTCGACGACGCGCCGTCCATGCCTTTGGAAGAACGCCTCGTCCGGCAGGAGCTCAGCCACCGTACTGCGAACTCCCGCCACCTCCGGCTCCAGCCAAAGGCCAGGGATCATGCCCCGGTCACGAATGTGGTCGATGATCATCGCCAGGCCGCCCGGGAATCGCTTCGTCGCGGGCTCCCACGCACCGACGCTGTCCCACCAGCCGGTGGAGTCGTCGTCGTACCAGCCGGCGTCGATACAGAACGTCTCGGCGCCGACCTCGGCCGCGGCATCGATCAGGGGGAGGAGCTTCGCGGTCGTCGGGTCACCCATCAGGGTGTTCATGTAGTCGTTGAAGATGACCGGCAGCCGGACCTGGTCGCGGTGTGGTCGCCGGTTTGCGCGCCGCCCCGCCGTCAGAGCAGCGATCACTCCGTCGAAGCCATCGGTAGAGAACGCGATCGTCGCCGGGACTGTGGTGAAGTCCTCGCCGGGAGCCAGTCGCGCGTACCAGTCGTGTTCGGTCTCGGCCGGGCCGAGCAGGCTGACGTAGAGACCGTCGGTGCGCTCGCCGGCCTGCCAGTGCCAGCCGCCGTTGTGCTCGATCTGCCAGCCGACAGCGGCCTGCGTGGACTCGTCGACGACGACACCGAGCGGCAGGCTGCCATCCGACGACCAAGCGCCGAGTGCGGTCCGCGAGAAAGTACCCCGCGGATCGTGCTCGTGCGCACTGCGATTGAGATCGGGCAGCAGTTCACGGGCGGTCGCGGAGATCCAGCGATTCTCGGCGAGCCAGTCGTTGTCGGCCCACCACAGTCGCAGCGACTCCAACGGCGAGGCTGCCAAGGTGCCACCCCAGACAGCAGACGTTACCCATTCCAGATCGACGGTGTCGCTGCCACCGTTGACGATGCGGGACTGAATCCGCACCGCGCCGGCACCCGGTACCGCCGAGAACGTGGTGATCACACTGAGGCCACTGACGTCGTCGACACCGGTGACCGTGAGGGTGTCGGTCGACATCGTGTGGTGCCGATAAGCAAGCCGCCGGCCGGCCACCGAGTCGACGTACCGGCGGGACGACCAGCTTCGGCCGGAGCCCGCGATTCCCAGTTCCACCAGCGGTAGCGGCGCGGCCGGGCGGACGAGGTCCTGATCTCCGATCCGGAGGCGGGACAGCCGAGCCGTCCCGTCGGTGACGGTCAGGTTCAGCGAGAACACGCCGGGGGACCAGTGGATCTCATCGCGGGACTGAGGGCTCAAGAGGGACTCCAAACGGCGGCAACGCCGGTGACGGGGATCGAATCCGGGCCGGGGTCTTGCGCTCCGCCGGTGTTATCGCTAACACTCTAGCCATGTTTGTGACCGGTCACAATGGACCACCCGATGGAGACCCAGCCGCCGCGACGGCGTCGATCCGTGACGTCGCCAGTGCTGCCGGGGTGTCCTACCAGACCGTGTCGCGAGTGATCAACAACCACCCGAACGTCAGCGAGAAGGCCCGCCAGAAGGTCAATGACGCCATCGCGTTGCTCGGCTACCGACCGAGTCGCGCAGCCCGGGCACTGGCCAGCGGAGTCGACCGCGCGGTGACCGTCCTGACCTCGAACAACAGTCTCTTCGGGTACGCCGAAACCCTCGGCGGGATCGAGGAAGCGGCGAGGGCAGCCGGCATCCAGGTCGCCATCCGCGTCCTGGAGTCGGATCGCGCGGACGACGTCGCCGCGGCCGTCGAAGGCGTCAGCGATCCACGGTCGGGGGCAGTGATCGTGCTGGCGTTCGACCGCGCCGGAGCTCGTGCGTTGCGGGCACTTCCCGCGAATGTGCGGTCATCCGCGGCAGCCGAGTCGTATCTCGGTCGCCGCGCACCGGCAGCGGATCGAGACCGCTGGGCCTGGTTCGACGACACGATCGCCGCAGAGCAAGCCACCGTTCACTTGCTCGAACTCGGCCACAAAACCGTTCACCACATAGCGATTCCCTCCACGACGAACGTCGGCGATCGCCAGCGCGGCTGGAAGCGGGCGCTGGTGTCGGCAGGTGCTCCCGTTCCCGAGGTCATCCATCCCCACGGATGGGGCACGGCCGGGGCCCATCAGGAGGCGCTGCGACTGCTTCGCGATCCGGCGGTGACCGCGGTCCTCTGCGGCAACGACGATCAGGCCCTGGGGGTGATCCGCGCCGCCCACGATCTGGGTCTGCGGATCCCGGCTGATGTCAGCGTCGTCGGCTTCGACGACGTACCGGCCGCGGGGTTCTACACCCCGGCGCTGACCACCGTCAGGTTCGACTTCGCGGGACTCGGTCGCAGGGCCTTCGACCTGCTGATGAACAGTCAGGCGCCGGAGCCGGCGCCACTGGAGAAACCGGCTCTCGTAGTACGGGAAAGCACCGGACCCGCACCCCTGCGCCGTACCGGTAAGACCACCAGCGATAAGGACGACCGATGAGCAGAATCCGCAAACCACTGATCGCCGCGATGGCGGTCGCGCTGCTGACCGCGGCGTGCAGCGACCCCGGCGCCGGTACGGCGGACACCGGCTCGGCCGCGCCCGTTTCCTGGCCGGCCGAGACCGAGAAGCTCGACGGGGTGAACCTGACCATCTGGGCCGCGCAGAACAGCAACCTGGTGGCCAAGAAGGTCGCCGCGGACTTCGGTGCCGCGACCGGTGCCAAGGTCACCATCCTCACCGTCCCGGACCCCTACGAGCAAAGCGTTCAGACCAAGGTGGCGTCGGGTGACAAGCCGGATCTCGCCTTCTGGCAGCCGACCGCGTCGCAGCTGACCGCGATCAACGCCAAGCAGAACCTGCAGCCGCTCGACGGAGCGCCGTTCGTCGAGAAGTACACACCGGCATTGAAGGACGCGACTGGTTTGCTGGACAAGACCCGGTACGCGGCCCTGGTGACCGTGCCCGCGGTGGAAGGTGTTTGGTACAACAAGGAGGTCTTCGCCAAGTACGGCATCACCGCCCCGGCGAAGAACTTCGACGCGATGGTCGCCGACGCCCGCAAGATCAAGGCGCAAGGCGGCGTGCCGTTCTACGAGATGGGCGGCGAGAAGTGGGCGACCCAGTGGTGGGTCCAGGTCCAGCTCGCCGACGCGGCCAAGAACGGCCTGTGGGACAAGGTGAACAAGGGCGAGGAGAAGTTCACCGGCCCGACCATCCTGGACGCGATCAAGAAGTACAAGAGCCTGATCGACGAAGGCCTGTTCAACAAGAACCTCACCTCGGCCACCTTCGTGGACCAGGGCAAGGCGCTGCTGACCGGCGAGGCGGCGATGGCGATCCAGGTGAACACCTTCTTCAGCCAGCTGCAGGCGCAGTCGACGACGGCCGAGCTGAACAAGAAGATCGGCTTCTTCCCGATCTCGCCCGGTGGCAACGTCGGCACCAACATCCCCGACCAGTCGAACGCGCTGATCGCCTTCAAGACCGGTGATGCCAAGCGCGAGGCGGCCGCCCGGCAGTTCCTGTCGTACTGGCTCGGTACGGCGTACCCGGACTTCGTGAAGAGCCAGAACACGGTCTCGATCCAGACCGGTGTCGAGACGCCCGCGACGGTTCCGGACGCGCTGAAGGCCAACGCCGAATCGATCGGTACGTCGGTCGGCTCGATGCAGGTACTCGCGATCGTCAACCCCGACCTGTACCTCAACCTGGCCAACATGCTGGCCGGACAGGCCACCCCGGACAAGGTCGCGTCGACCACCCAGGCTCAGTTCGACCAGCTCGCCCAGGCCATCGGGGCACCTGGCTTCTGATGCGCCGCAAACCTTCGCAGCCCCTGGCCTTCCTGGTGCCGGCCATGGCCATCATGCTCGTCTTCTTCTTCGTGCCGAGCGTCTACAACCTGGTCTACGCGTTCACGGACTGGTCCAGCTTCAAGAGCTCGATCAACTTCGTCGGCACCCGCAACTTCAGCAACGTGCTGAACAACGGCGTCCTGCTGGGGGACCTGAAGGTCAACGTGATCTACGCGGTCCTGGTGGCCGTCTTCCAGAACGTCTTCGGCCTCGGGCTGGCGCTGTTGCTGGAGGCGGACACCAGGATCAACCGGTTCGCCCGGACGATGATCTTCATCCCGGTGCTGATGTCGGCGCTTGCCGTCGGCTACATCTTCCAGGCGCTGCTCAAGCCCGAGGGCTCGGTGAACGCGATCCTCTCGTTCGTCACCGGGCAGGACGTGGGCTACGCCTGGCTGAACGACCCGACCTGGACCCTGTTGTGGCTGACCCTGATCCACTCCTGGAAGTGGATGGGGCTGGCGATGCTCATCTACCTGGCCGGGTTGAAGACCATCACCGCCGAGGTGCTCGAGGCCGCGCGCATCGACGGGGTGAATCGCTGGCAGACGTTCCGGCACGTCAAGTTCCCGTTCCTGGCTCCGGCCGTCACGTTCAACGTGGCGACCGCGTTGCTCGGGTCGATGAACAGCTTCGACATCGCGCAGGCCACCACCGGGGGCGGACCAGGTCAGACCACGGAGATCCTGAACATCTTCATCTACCGCACCTTCGGCCAGGGCCTGTTTGCCCAGGCCACCACCATGAGCCTGGTACTGGTCCTGGTCATCTCGCTGATGGCCTTTCCGACGATCATCTTCCTGCGCCGCCGGGAGCGTGTCCTGTGACCACCGCCCGTACTACGGAACGCCGATCGTGGCTGACCACGATCCAGCCGGTGGCCGCCCTGGCACTGGTCGCCGTCGTCGTCGGCATCCCGCTCTGGCTGGTTCTGGTGACATCGGCCAAGTCGCAAGGCGATGCCCTGAACCCCTCGCTGGGACTGCCGACTGACGGCTGGCATCTCGCCGAGAACTACCGCAGGGCGTTCACCGAAGGCCGGGTGATCAAGGCCTTCTTCGGCAGCGCCTCGATCGTCGTACCGGCCGCGGTGCTCATTCTGCTGTTCGGTTCGATGGCTGCCTGGGTGCTGGCGCGGCGAGCGAGTCGCTGGCTGGCGGTCGCGTACGCCGTTGCGATCAGCGGCATCGTGATCCCGCCCGCCGTGATCACGCTGGTCCTGCTGCTGCGTCAACTCGGTCTGGCCGGCACGCTGCCCGGGATGGTCCTGGTCTACGTGGGCATTTACTTGTCCACGGCAATCTTTTTCGTCACCGGGTTCATCCGCACCATCCCGCACGAGCTGGAGGAGGCGGCCCGCGTCGACGGCGCCGGCCCGGTCCGGGTCTTCTTCACGATCATCCTGCCGCTGCTCCGGCCGGTGCTCGCCACCGCGACGATCCTGATCTGCCTCTACATCTGGAACGACGTGTTCTTCGCGTTCTTCGTGATCGGTGGCCGGATGGACACGCTGCCGCTGAACCTGTTCCAGGTCGCCAGCGCCGGGGTCTACCTGAACAACTGGAACCTGATCTTCGCGTACGTGGTGCTGATGAGCATTCCGCTGCTGGTCGTCTTCGCGGTGGCGCAGCGCCGGATCATCGCCGGCATCACCGGCGGCGCGGTCAAGTGACGTGGGGGCGCGGGGCGGTGCGCCCCCACGTCGAACTCGTCAGGGGTTCAGGAAACTTGCGTGCGGTGGTTGGTTGTAGGCGGTGTTCTGCCAGGCGACGGCCAGCCGGTACATGCGGTCCTGCATCAGCGTGACGTGCGAGATGCTGGTCGGCTCGGTCGTGGAGTAGATCCGCAACTTGGTGTCGTCCGTGGTCGGCCAGATGACCTCCTCACGCCAGTCACCCAGGATGTCCGCCTGCAACGCGGGGGTGGCCTTCGTGCCGTTGTTGGAACGGACGCCGCTGCCGGTCAGCAACCGGGTGTCCCCGCCGGTGCCGTACTTGTCGATGTGGGTGCCGTCCAGCAACTCGCGTTGCCGGTCGCCGTCCCACCAGATCACGAAGTTCGTCGAGCCCGGCTTGCGGGCCGCGACCTGCGCGCCATTGGTTGCCGAGCGCAACCCACCGACGGCTGACGACCACACCTCGGCGCCCGTGTTGCCGGCCCAGATGTCGTCCGCCACACCGCGGCCGTTGTCGCAGTTGCACGACGCCGCTCGCCACAGGGTCTGACCGGTCCGCGCGTCGGCCAGCCAGTCGGCCGGTTTGGACTTGTCCTCGGAGGGCTTGTAGACCTCCAGTCCCGCGCGGCTCGGGACGAGATCGCCGACGTGGTAGGCGTCGCCGTGCCCGAGTCCGTTGACCCACAAACCGTTGCCGTTGTCATCGATCGCCATCGCGCCGTACATGATCTCGTCGCGGCCGTCGTTGTCGACGTCGGCGATCGACAACTGGTGGTTGCCCTGTCCGGTCCACGCCGAACCGTTCGACGAACTGTTGCTGTCGAAGGTCCAGCGCCTGGTCAGCGTGCGGTTCGCGTAGTCCCAGGCCGAGACCACGGACCGGGTGTAGTAGCCCCGCGCCATGATGATGCTCGGCCGGGAGCCGTTGAGATACGCAGTACCGGCCAGGAAACGGTCGACGCGGTTGCCGTAGTTGTCTCCCCAGGCGGAGACCGTGCCGCGCGGCGGGACGTAGTCGGCGGTCGCCAGCACCTCACCAGTGGTGCCGCTGAAAACACTCAGGTACTCCGGTCCGGCAAGGATGTAGCCGGACGAGTTGCGATGGTCGGCACTGGAGCTGCCGATGACCTGGCCGGTCCCGGAACGCGTGCCGTCCGCGGTCTTCACCACCACCTCGGCCCGGTTGTCACCGTCGTAGTCGAAGACCTGGAACTGCGTGTAGTGCGCACCGGCCCGGATGTTGCGGCCCAGGTCGATGCGCCACTTGCGAGTGCCGTTCAGCTCGTACGCGTCGAGGTACACGTTGCCGGTGTAGCCGGCCTGCGAGTTGTCCTTGGCGTTCGTCGGATCCCACTTGAGCACGATCTCGTAGGCGCCGTCGGCGTCCAGATCGGCGACCGACGCGTCGTTCGCCGTGTAGGTGTAGGCGACACCGTCCGGAGTCGTCCCACCCGCAGGCTTCTGGATCGGGATGTCCTGGCTGGTCGCCATCGTCCCCACCTCGCCGTCGGCGGCCAGGGTTTTCGCTGCGCCGGTGGTGGGGCGAACGGTGTAGCGGGCATTCGCCGGAGCACCGACATCGGTGTAGTTCGTGACCGAGGTGGTGCCGAGCTTCGTCGATCCGCGATAGACCGCGAACTCGGTGCCGGCCGGATCGTCGTGCAACTGTCGCCAGGAAAGGAAGTTGCCCTTCGCGGTCCGCAGGCTGATCAGGCCGCGGCCGAGTTGGGCGGTGTCGGTGGGGACGGCGGAGGAGAGTGTGGGGGTCGCGTCGGTGGCCGGCGCGGGCTTGGCCTGCGCCTGTCCGGCGGTCAGGCCGGCACCGAGAATCGTGAGGGCGACGACTGTCGCCAGGGGCGGATTGATTCGTTTCATCATGACCGTCCAGCGTCGGGCGCAAAAGCGCGCATGAGGTGGGGCCCGATCGCTTCCTGTGCACGGAAAGCGGTTCCCGAAATGTAGAGCCCGACGCGGACCGTGTCAATGGCACTACGAAGCGTAGTGATTCAGAACTGAGAGCGCTAACAATCAGGCTACGAAGGGGTTGACGCCAGGAACGTTAGCGCTAACATTCAGCCAATCAGGTGTGTGGCCCGCGATCTTCCGAGGGCTGGCCGGGCGCTCTGGTGGGGCTCATCTCTCCCTGGCCGTTCGGACCAGGAAGCACCCAAGATGGAGGAAGTGCTGTGGTGAAGAGACTGATGGCGGCTGCGACGAGTCTGGTGCTCGCCGGAAGCCTGGCGGCGTGTGGGGACGACAAACCCGAGACGAGCGCGGCAAGTGGCAGTGGCGGTAGCGGTGACAGCATCACGATGGGCTTCGCCCAGGTCGGTGCCGAGAGCGGTTGGCGGACGGCGAACACCAAGTCCGTGCAGGAAGCGGCGAAGGCCGCCGGAATCGAGCTGAAGTTCTCCGACGCGCAGCAGAAGCAGGAGAACCAGCTCAAGGCGATCCGGTCCTTCATCCAGCAGAAGGTGGACGTCATCTCCTTCAGCCCGGTCGTCGAGACCGGCTGGGACACCGTGCTGATGGAGGCCAAGCGGGCCAACATCCCGGTCATCCTGACCGACCGCGCGGTCGACTCGAAGGACACCACACTCTACAAGAGCTTCCTCGGTTCGGACTTCGTGCTCGAGGGCAAGAAGGCCGGCGAGTGGCTGGTCAAGCAGGGCGACGCCGCGGACGTGAACAAGGACGGCTCGGTCAAGGTCGTCGAGCTGCAGGGCACCACCGGTGCCGCGCCGGCCATCGACCGCAAGGAAGGCTTCGAGGAGGCCATGAAGGCCAACCCGAAGATCGCCATCGCGGCCTCGCAGACCGGTGACTTCACCCGTGACGGCGGCAAGAAGGTGATGGAGTCGTTCCTGAAGGCACAGAAGGACATCGACGTGGTGTTCGCGCACAACGACGACATGGGCCTGGGCGCGATCGAGGCGATCGAGGCGGCCGGCAAGAAGCCCGGCAAGGACATCCAGATCATCACCATCGACGCGGTCAAGGACGGTATGACCGCGCTGGCCGAGGGCAAGATCAACTACATCGTCGAGTGCAACCCGCTGCTCGGCCCGCAACTGATGGACCTGGCGAAGAAGGTCGTCGCCAAGCAGGACGTCCCGCAGCGGGTGCTGACCGAGGAGACCGCTTTCGACCAGGCAGCGGCCAAGGCGGCGCTGGCCTCGCGTCAGTACTGATCAGCTGATGACCCAGGTGACCACTGCGGCCCTCTCGCCGTCGCTGACCATGCCAGTGGTCGAGATGCGGGGCATCAGCATCAGCTTCCCGGGTGTCAAAGCGCTTCAGGGGGTGGACTTCCGCTTGCTTCCGGGCGAGGTCCACGCCCTGATGGGCGAGAACGGCGCGGGGAAGTCGACGCTGATCAAGGCGCTGACCGGCGTGTACACGATCGACGACGGCACCGTGACGGTGGCCGGCGAGCAGCACCGGTTCACCTCGCCGGCCGACTCGCAGGCCGCCGGCATCAGCACCGTCTACCAGGAAGTCAACCTGTGCACGAACCTGACGGTGGCCGAGAACATGCTGCTGGGCAGGGAACCGCACCGGTTCGGCCGGATCGACGTCCGGGCGATGAACGCCCGGGCCCGGTCCATCCTGGATCGGCTCGGTCTCTCGATCGATCCCGGCTCGGCGCTGGGCGACCACCCGATCGCGGTCCAGCAACTGGTCGCGATCGGGCGGGCGCTCGACATCGACGCGCGGGTGCTGATCCTCGACGAGCCGACCTCCAGCCTGGACGCCGACGAGGTGGCCCGGCTGTTCACGGTGATGAGCACACTGCGGGACCAGGGCGTGGCGATCCTGTTCGTCTCGCACTTCCTGGACCAGGTCTTCGAGATCTCCGACCGGATGACCGTGCTGCGCAACGGCAAACTGGTCGGCGAGTACCTGACCAAGGACGTGAGCCGGCTCCAACTGGTCGAGGCCATGATCGGCCGTGAGCTGGAGACCCTCGAGAAGCTCGAGCACCACGCCGAGGCGCCGGCTCCGGTCGAAGGCCGGGTACCGCTGCTGAAGGTGCTGGGGCTGAGCCGTAAGGGCAGCCTGCAGGCCGTCGACCTGGAGGTCTACGACGGCGAGGTGATCGGCATCGCCGGTCTGCTCGGGTCGGGACGCACAGAACTGGCCCGCCTGCTGTTCGGCGCCGACACCGCGGACTCCGGCTCGATCGAGGTCCGTGGTACCAAGCACAAGTTCCGTACGCCGCGGCACGCCATCGGCGCGAAGATCGCGTTCTCCAGCGAGAACCGGCGGGCCGAAGGCGTGGTCGAGGACCTGACCGTCGCCGACAACATGCTGCTCACGTTGCAGGCGTCCCGGGGCTGGCTGCGGCCGGTCCCGGCCCGGACGCGCGAGCGGCTGGTCTCGGAGTACATCAAGGCGCTGGACATCCGGCCACCGGAGCCCAACGCGCTGATGCGCAACCTGTCCGGCGGCAACCAGCAGAAGGTGTTGCTGGCGCGCTGGCTGATCACCAAGCCGGAGTTGCTGATCCTCGACGAGCCGACCCGCGGGATCGACATCGGCGCCAAGACCCAGATCCAGCAACTGGTCGCGAAACTGGCGGCCGAAGGCATGTCGGTGGTGTTCATCTCCGCCGAGCTGGAGGAAGTACTCCGGCTCAGCGACCGGCTCCTGGTGATGCGGGACCGGGCGAAGATCGCGGACCGGTTCAACACCGACAGCGTCACCGTGGCCGAGATCCTCACGATCATCGCGGGGACGACGGCGACCGAGGAAAGGAAGTCCGATGCGTGACCTGGTCCGCCGGCCGTTGTTCTGGCCGACGCTCGCGCTGCTGTTGCTGCTCGGCCTGAACACGGCGGTGACACCGTCCTTCGTGTCGATGCGGATCCAGGACGGCCACCTGTACGGCAGCCTGATCGACATCCTGCGCAACGGCGCCCCCGTGCTGCTGGTGGCGCTCGGGATGACGCTGGTGATCGCCACCCGGGGGATCGACCTGTCGGTCGGGGCGGTGGCCGCGATCTCCGGTGCCGTCGCCTGCGTGTACATCGCGGGATCGAACGAGAGCGCGACCTCCACGGTGATCACGGCCATTTTCCTGGCGGTCGGGGTCTGCATCCTGCTCGGGTTGTGGAACGGCTTCCTGGTCTCGGTGATCGGGATCCAGCCGATCATCGCCACGCTGGTGCTGATGACCGCCGGCCGTGGGCTGGCGATGCTGATCACCGACGGCCAGATCACCACGGTCACCAACCCGGCGTTCAAGGTGCTGGGCGCGGGCTTCTTCGCCACGCTGCCGGTGGCGATCCTGGTCGCGCTGGCGGTCTTCGGCATCACCTCCGTGCTGGCCCGGCGGACCGCGCTCGGCCTGCTGATCGAGTCGGTCGGCATCAACCCGGAGGCCAGCCGGCTGGCCGGGATCCACGCCCGCACGATCACCTGGACCGTCTACGTGTTCAGCGGGTTCTGCGCCGGGATCGCGGGGTTGATGATCGCGTCGAACACCAGCGCGGCGGACGCGAACAATGCCGGGCTGTGGATCGAGCTGGACGCGATCCTGGCCGTGGTGATCGGCGGCACGTCGCTGGCCGGCGGCAAGTTCTCGCTCACCGGCACGCTGATCGGCGCGATGTTCATCCAGACCCTCGCCACCACGATCCCGACCATCGGGATTCCGGCCGAGGCCAACTATCTCTTCAAGGCGGTAGTCGTGATCGCGGTCTGTCTTCTGCAGTCGCCCAAGGCGCGGGCCGCGCTGCGCAATCGCCGGCCGAGCCGGCCTGTTCCCGTTCCCGCCGCCGGAACCGAGGCAGCATGACCACCACGACCGCGGTGCCCGCGCTGGCGACCCGCATCCGCAGGTACAGCCCGCCGGGACGCTACCTGCCGGTGGCGGCCACCGTCGCGTTGCTGATCGGCATGTTCGGTGCGGGATCGCTGCGCTACGAGGGGTTCGCGGACCCCCAGGTCATCATGAACCTCTTTGTCGACAACGCCTTCCTGCTGGTGCTGGGCGTCGGCATGACGTTCGTGATCCTTGCCGGCGGCATCGATCTGAGTGTCGGGTCGGTGGTCGCGCTGTCCACGATGATCGCGGCCTCGACGCTCGAAGCGGGCTGGCCGGTGATCGCGGCGGTGATCGCCGTCCTGGTCTCCGGCACCGTGCTCGGGACGCTGATGGGCCTGGTCATCCACTACTTCGACGTCCAGCCGTTCATCGCCACGCTGGCAGGGATGTTCCTTGCCCGCGGCCTCTGCTACCTGATCAGCGTCGAGTCGATCCCGATCCGCGACCCCGGCCTGACCAAGTTTGCCCAGGGGACGGTGCCGCTGCCGGGCGGCTACCACATCACCCCTAGTGTCGTGGTGGCGCTGGCGATCTTCGCGGTCGCCGCCTGGATGCTGCACCAGACCCGCTTCGGCCGCACGGTGTACGCCGTCGGCGGCAGTGAGAGCTCGGCGCACCTGATGGGCCTGCGGGTTGCCCTGGTGAAGGTCGGCGTCTACACGATCAGCGGTCTGTGCTCGGCGCTGGCCGGCCTGCTGTTCGCGGCCTACACGCTGTCGGGGTACAGCCTGCACGCCGTCGGGATGGAGCTCGACGCGATCGCCGCGGTGGTGATCGGCGGAACGCTGCTGACCGGCGGCCGGGGCATGGTGCTGGGCACGATGTTCGGCGTCCTGCTGCTCGGCACGATCCAGACCTTCATCTCGTTCGACGGCACGCTGAGCTCGTGGTGGACGAAGATCTCCATCGGCGCGCTGCTGCTGATCTTCGTGGTGATCCAGCGCTTCCTGACCCGCCGGCAGACCTGACCCGCCGGCAGACCTGACCCCCGCAGGTCTGCCGCCGGCGGTCAGCCGGGCTGCGTGCTCTGCCGCACGATCAACGTCGCGGCGATCTGCTCGCTGCCCGGCTGCCCGCCGTTCATCTGCTCCGACAGCAGGCCGAAGGTCCGCCGGCCGACCTCGTTGAAGTCCTGCCGCACGGTGGTCAGCGGCGGGTTGAAGAACTCTGCCTCCGGTACGTCGTCGAACCCGACCACCTGGACGTCACCGGGCACGCTGATCCCGGCCTCGGCGAACGCCCGGAGCAGCCCGAGCGCCATCTGGTCGTTGGCGACGAACACGGCGCCGAGGCCGGACTCCTTGGCCAGCGACTTCCCGGCCTCGTACCCCGACAGCGGGCTCCAGTCGCCCTTGGTCAGGCGCGGTGGCCGGATGCCGTGGGCCTTGAGCGTCTCGCGCCAGCCGCGCTCCCGTTCACTGGCTTCGAGCCAGTCGGACGGCCCACTGACGTGCCAGACCGTCTTGTGGCCGAACGACAGCAGGTGCTCCGTCGCGAGGCGGGCGCCGTCGTACTGGTCGACCGAGATGGCCGGGATCGGCGGGGGCGCGCCGCCGACGGCGACGAGCGGAATGCCCTGGGGGGCGAACTTGAGTGCTTCGGCCGTGGCGACGTGCGGGGCGATCACGACGATGCCCTCGACCGCCTGGCGCTGCAGCGACTCCACAGCTTCGGCGATCGACCCGCGGTCCGGCTTGCTCACACTCGAGACGGTGATCGCGAAGCCGGCCTCGCGGGCCGCGCACTCGATGCCGTAGAGCGTGCTGGCCGGCCCGTACAGGGTCGAGTCCATGGTCACCACGCCGAGCGTCCCCGTGCGCCCGGTGACCAGCGCCCGGGCGGCCGTGTTCGGCCGGTAGCCGAGGCTGTCGATCGCGGCCCGGACCCGCTCCCGGGTGGCCGGCCGGACCAGCTCGCTGTCGTTGATCACCCTCGACACCGTCATGTGGGAAACCCCCGCCAGGACGGCTACGTCGGCCAAGCTCGGCGGGCGTCGGGGGGAGGTCGCCGGCGCCCCGGAGGCACGCTCGGTGTCTGAACCGTTGGACACGTTTCCAGCTCCCATCATCTCGTCGAGCCGAATTCTGCCATTCGCCGACCTCTTGCCACTGTGTGACCGGACCATTACCCTCGGAAATCGCTGTTAGCGCTAACAGTACTATTCTTCCGCCCCGCCCCATAGTCAGGTGATCACTTTGCCGCGCAAATTGTCGCTGCTCGTCGTCCTGGTCCTCGCCGCGGTTCTCGCCCTCGTCCCGGCCGGCGGCGCGTCCGCCGCCGCCGGCGACGGTTCGCCGTCCGATCCGAACCTCCGGTACTTCGGCCGCTGGGACACCCGAACCTCCACGGCCTACAAATCGGAGTGGGCCGGTGCCTATGTCGCACTCGGCTTCACCGGGACCACCGTCAAACTTCGCCAGCGCAACACCATCGACTTGTTCGCCAGTATCGACGGCGGGCCGTTCGTCTCCTACCCGGGCGTCAGCGGCACCGTGAACCTCACCCCGCGACCGCTTGCCTCGGGCACCCACAGCCTGCGGGTCTCGTACCGCCCGGTGGCCGGCTCGTACCGCGGTGACGCCGTCTTCCAGGGCGTGATCCTCGATCCGGGCGCGCGGACCGTCGTACCGAGTGTGCCGTCGAAGATCATCGAGTTCGTCGGTGACTCGATCACCGTCGGGCAACGGTCCAGCCTGCAGACGCTGACGGCGTACCCGTGGCTGGTGGGGGAGCGGCTCAAGGCCGGGCACACCCAGATCGCGGTCGGTGGCGCGTGTCTGTATCCGTCGGCCGACGGGTGCCTCGGGGTGCGCGACCGCTTCCTGAAGACCGGGCTCGACGCCAGTACGCCGGACTGGAACTTCTCGCGGTACCAGGCGAGCACGGTGGTGATCAACCTCGGGACGAACGATGCCGGGCACAGCGTTTCGGGTGCGAACTTCCAGGCTGCTTACGTCACGCTGCTGAAGCGGGTGCGGGCGAAGTACCCGGCCGCCGACATCATCGCCCTGCAGACGTTCCGGAAGCGCTACATCAACGAGACGCGGCAGGCCGTCGCGGCGGTCGGTGACGCGAAGATCCGGTTCGTCGCCACCGACGGCTGGATCAACGAGGCCACCGACACGGTGGACAACGTGCACCCCAACGACGCCGGCCACCGCAAGATCGCCGACCGGCTCGCGCCGATCATTGCCGGCAGCACCATTGCGGCGGCCGACCAGGCCGCATCGACCGACCAGACCGCGTCGACCGACTGTGCCGCCAAGCCGACGGTGAAGGCTGTTGCCGCGGGCCCCAAGATCTGGCTGGCCGGTGACTCGACGATGGCGAACGGCTCGTCGACCTGCCCGGTGGGCTGGGGACGGCAGTTCGACCCGCTGTTCAACGACCAGGTGACCGTGGTGAACAGGGCCGTCGGCGGCCGGAGCATCCAGACCTGGCTGTACGAGGGCAATGTGACCGGTACGAAGGACTCGTCCGGCGAGTGCATCGTGAACCCGAAGACCTACCACCAGCGCTGGCTGGACATGCTCAACTCGTCGACCGGGATGCAGGCCGGCGACTACCTGTTCATCCAGTTCGGCATCAACGACGGTGACCCGAACTGCCCGCGGCACGTAGGTACGGCGCGGTACCAGAGCCTGCTCACGATGATGGTGAACGCGGCTAAGAGCCGGGGTGCCCGTCCGGTGCTGCTGACGCCCGTCTCGGCCATCAAATGCAGCGGGAGCACAGCCGTCGGAACTCGGGGATTCCTCTCCCAGACCTTCGCGGCGGGCAGCGCGACCGGAACGGCCGTCATCGACCTGCACAAACTGAGCTACACCCTCTACAACACGCTCAAGCTCTGCCCCAACAACGGCGACTACAGCTCGGGCGCCGTCGGCGCCTTCTTCTGCAACGACCACACGCACTTCGAAGCCGCCGGCGCGGACAAGATCGCCCGGGTGGTGGCCCAGGCGATCCGCGACCAGCACTTCGCTCTGGCGAGCTACCTCAAGTAAAGACGTCCTAGGAGATTCATGAGATCACGTGTCTGGCGGAGCGTTTCGCTCGCCCTGGTCGGGTTGTTCGCTGTGACCCTGACCGCGGTGCCCGCCTCAGCCGAACTCATCAACCCGGCCACCTCGTTCCGCCCCGGACAGGAGTGGCGCGACACCGACGGCAAGGTCATCCAGGCCCACGGCGGTCAGGTGCTGCAGGCAACCGATGACGACGGCAAACGCATCTGGTACTGGTACGGCGAGGACCGCAGCAACGGGTACTACGACAGCCCGGGCGTGCACCTGTACTCGTCGTACGACCTCTACAACTGGAAGGACCAAGGCGTCGTACTGCGAACCATGAGCTCGAAGGAGCAGTTCACCGGGGACAAGTACTTCGCCAAGCTCTACAAGGAGTACAGCGCCGCGCAGCGGGAAGTCGTCTGGCGCGATCTGTCGACCAACAAGGTCCGGGCCGACGGCTGGGCCGCTCCGTCGATTCTCGAGCGGCCGAAGGTCATCTACAACAAGGCGACCCGGCAATGGGTCATGTGGGTGCACTCGGACGGACCGACCACACCGGAGATGACCTCGACGTACGCCCGGGCCGAGGCGGGGGTCGCGGTCTCGAACTCGCCGAAGGGCCCGTTCCGGTGGATCGACTCGTACCGGCTCAACCGCGTGCCCAGCGACTCGGTCCCGTGGTGTGGCACGTCGTCCGCGTTCGACCCGGCCGGTGGAATGGCGCGGGACATGAACCTGTTCGTCGACGACGACGGTACGGCGTACATCATCTACTCGTCCGAGGAGAACCGGACGATGTACGTCTCCAAGCTCAACCGGGCCTACACGTATCTGTCCGCAGCGCCCGGCGAAGCCGTGCTGGGCAAGGACTTCGTCCGCACGCTGCCGTGCTCGCAGCGCGAGGCGCCGGCGATGTTCAAGTCCGAGGGCACCTACTACCTGGTGACGTCGGGTGCGACCGGCTGGGATCCCAATCCGGCTCGGTACGCGACGGCGAAGAGTGTCCTGGGCGCTTGGGCCGATCAGGGGAATCCGATTGCGGGGGCCGGTGCCGCGGACACGTTCCGGTCGCAGAGTACGTCGGTGATCCCGGTCGACCGGGCGAACAACAAGTTCGTCTTCATGGCTGACCGCTGGACGCCGAACGACCTGGCGAACTCGCCGTACGTGTGGATGCCGATGAAGTTCGGTGAGGGCGGCAGTCTGTCGATCGGTCCGGATACCGAGTGGAAGCTGACGGATCTCAAGCCGTACCAGCGGTGGACGGTCGACACTGTGCTTCCCGATCATGTCTGGTTGCGGGACACGAGCAACCTTCCGGCCAACGTGTCGGTCACCGCGGGCGGGCGGACCCAGATGCTCGGCGTCACCTGGGATGCGTCGACCGTCACCCAACCAGGGCCGAGCCAGGTGCGGGGGACACTCGCCGATGGGCGGACCTTCACCCGCTCCGTTCTCGTCGTACCGCACAACCTCCGGTACGTCGTGAACGCGGGCGGCGCCGTCACCGCCGACTGGAAGCGAACCGTCGAGGTGGCCGCGACCGAAGGCGCAGTACTGAACTCCGTCCCTGAGCAGCCGATCGGCGTCGACCCGAAGACCGCGGCCACGTGGGGCTTCACCGGCACCAGCGGCACCTACGGCGGTGCCGGTGACAACCTCTACACAACGTTGCGCTGGGCAAAGAACAAGGAAGCCCTCAGCTACGACTTCAGCAACCTGGAGCCGGGCACGTACACCGTCCACGCCGGCTACTGGGACCCCTGGCCCTGGGCCAACCGAGCCGCCGGCATCTCCGTCAACAACACAGTCGTAGACCCCCAACGCCTCTTCACCACCACCCCCACAGCCGGCGAATACCCCAACATCACCCCAACCCCAGACGGCAAAATCACCGTCTCGGTGACCCCCACCCGTTCCCCCGACATCCAACTCAGCTGGCTGATGCTAGCCAAAACCAGCTGACCGCCGGCCCTCAAACTAGTAGGTGCTACTCGCCTACTAGTTGGGGGCCGCCGCTGGCGGTGTAGAGGTGGTGGGTGGGGGCGTCGAAGGTGGCGGGGAAGGTGTCGATGGTGTTGATGAGGGTGCTGGCTCCGGTGGCGCGGCTGACGGCGTACACGGTGGCTGTGTTGGCGTCGTTGTCGAAGGCGGTCAGCAGGGTGCTGGTGGTGCCGCAGCGCTGGGCTATCAGTTGCTCGTAGGCCTGGAAGCCGGTCGTGCGGACCTGCTTCAGGGTCGCCTTGAGAGGCGCCGTGACGGGGACGCGGATGGTCCACAGGGCGCCGGTCTTCGTGGTGGCGAGCAAGGTGTCGTACGTCGCGGTCTCGGCGATCACCGTGATGGTCTTGAACGACCGATAACCCGGCGCCGACCCGTAGGACCTGACCGGGCCGTTGACGTTGTAGCGGTAGAGGGAACCGTTCGTGTGCAGACCGTAGAGGTAGCGATGAGGCGTGGTGCCCTGTACGAAGTTGGAGGTCGCGATGGTGCTGAACCCGGACCAGCCGATACCGACCTTCGTCGCGCTGACCGTCGGCACGTCCGAGGAACCCTGGTAGATCTCGTACGCCGCGTACAAGTTGCTGCCCTGCAGCACGAGCCCTCGGAAGTAGTTCCTCGTCGGCTCCCGGTAGTAGTACCAGGTGGCGCTGGCGCGGATGCCGAAGAGCTTGTAGGGCACGAACTCGCCCACCTGCACCGGCTTGGTGGCCACGATGTTGTAGCCGCCGCTCATCCCGGCGGTATTCACCGCACCCACCTGGACTGAACAGGCCGACGCAGCCACGGCTGCTGTCCCGACTGCTTGGCGGCGATCCGGTTCTGGCCTGTTCTGTACGCCGGCGCCCGCGGGCCCGGCCAACGCGGTGGCGGCGACCAGGCTCGCGCCGGCCACCGCGAGGATCGATCGGCGAAGTGTCATCGGCGGACTCCTCCTTGGCCCAGCACCGTACTAGGCCAAGGTGCACCCCGGTAAGCGGTTGTGGGACTACTCGCACAGATCGCGGATGGTCCGCAGTTCTTCCTCGATGACGAGCAGCTGGGCGGAGACGGCTTCCTCGGGCACCTCCGGCGGGAACTGGGTGGTGAACTGGTACTCGCTGCCTTCGCCATTCGGTAGGACGCGGGTGAACGCGCCCTGGCTGGGGTTCTCGGCGTTCAGGATGTCGACGGTGCCCTGGTCGGCGGAGCTGCGGACGATGATCCGCGCCTCGCCCTGGTCGTTCTCGACGACCCAGTGCTCGCCGTCGCGCCGGATGGTGCGCGCGAAGCCGGGAGCCCAGCGCGGCAGTGCGTTCGGATCGGATACCAGTTCGAAGACCTTCTCCGGCGGTGCGGCGATCGCGATGGAACGGGTGTGGGCGATCAACAGATTAGTAGGCATGTGCATATCATACGCAACTGCTTATCGTTGTCCAGCACTTATCATCCGAGCATGCAGCGCGAAGACCTGGGATCGCTGTTCGGCCGGATCACCCGGCGGTTGATCGCCGCCGAGGAACCGCTCCTGGCCGAGCAGGAGCTGTCGATGTGGGGGTACGCCGTGCTGACGCACCTGGCCCGGGAGCCCGCTGACAGTCAACTGGCGCTGGCGACCGCGATCGGGCACGACAAGTCGCGGCTGATCCCGCTGCTCGACCAGCTGGAACACGACGGCTTGATCGTCCGCGAGCAGGACCCGGCGGACCGGCGTCACCGCAGAGTCCGGCTGACCCCGCAAGGCGAGAGCCGGCTGACCGCAGTACGGGCTCAGGTCCGGGCGATGGAGGACGACCTGCTAGCCGACCTCAGCGCAACCGACCGCCGTGCCCTCTTGAGAATCCTCACCCACCTCGCCGACGGCTAGGTCAACGGCTCCCTGACCGCAGAGCCACCCGCGGGCGTCAGCCGGTGATGTCCTTGACGAGTTGTTCGGCTTCTTTCTGGGTGTAGTTGGAAGTGATCTCGAGTTGGCCGCCGGTGATCGGTGACATCACGGACGGCGCGGTCACCACCCGGCCCCGGACCACGATCGCGAGCTGGTTCCGCGGTGGCGTCTTCTTGCTCAGCTCGGACGTCAGACGGCTGAACGTCTGCGCTCCCTCGGCGTCCAGGGTCAACCCGACGGTCCAGCCCGACGCGTCGCGGAAGATGGGCTTCTTCACCTCGGACACATGGGTGCCGTCCAGCTCCACCTTGCCGAGCGTGTAGCGGATCCCGTCCGGCCCACACGCAGTACCTTCCGCCGAGGGTGAGGTCGAGGCACTGCACCCACCCGGCTCGGCCTTCAGCACCGGCCGGAACTGCACAGCCTCGGCGCCCGCTGCCGGCGCACCGCCCTTCCCTTCCCCAGACTCGTCAGCCCGCAGCAACACCACCGCACCCACGGCCAGTACGGCGATCAGCACGATCCCGAGCACCACAACAAGAATCACCGGCCCCCGACTACGCCTCGGGGAGCCGCCGTACTGCGGTGGCCCGTACTGCGGAGCGCCGTCTTGCGGCGGCGGAAACGAGCTCTGGGACATACCGCCCGATGCTACGGCCCCGAGGTGTCGCCGTTGGCCGGTCCCCGGCGGCTGGCGCGCTTGATCCAGGTGGGCAGGACGTACCAGAAGAAGACGAACCAGAGCAGGACGCCGGTCGCGGTGATGATCGCCAGCCGGCGGTCGAGGACCACGTCGATGGCCAGCAGGATGCCGCCGGTGGTCGCCACGGTGAGGAAGACCATTCCCGCGCTGGTCATCTGGCTCGCGATCGGGATCATCCGGTCCCGCATCCGCTGCTGGAAGACGATCCGGTGGAACGAGACGGGGGCAAGGAACAGGCCGGCGGCCAGCGCGGAGGCCACCAGGGTGATCGCGTAGACGTCGTGGGTGAACCGGTCGGCGTCCTGGAACCGGTTGGTGAAGGCGATGCTGAGCAGGAAGGCGAACAGGATCTGGGTGCCGGTCTGGGCCAGCCGCAGCTCCTGCAGCAGCTCGGCCCAGTGCCGGTCCAGGCGTTCCCGCTCGTCTTCCTCGTCGCGCCGGTAACCCCCGGCCTTCTGCTCGTCGCTCATCGGTCTCCTCGCTACTCTCCGGGTCCCGTACCCGAAGGGAAACCAGTTTGCCCGCTGGGTACCAGGTGGCCTGATCCGAGCCAACGGGAGGTCAGGTGCGGTTGCGGCGGGCCAGCGTCGATCAGCCGGGGTTCAGCCGGCGCCGGCGCGGAGCGGGGTTCAGCTATCTGGATGCCGAGGGCAAGGTAATTCGCGACGCCGAGGTGGTCGAGCGGATCCGGGCGCTGGCGATTCCGCCCGCCTGGCAGGACGTCTGGATCTGCCCCTACCCGAACGGCCACATCCAGGCCGTCGGCACCGACGAGGCCGGCCGCCGGCAGTACCTGTACCACGACCAGTGGCGCACCGACCAGGACGCCGACAAGCACGAGCGGGTACGCCGCCTCGTGCCACGCCTCCCGGCGTTCCGCAAAGCCGTGGACCGCGACCTGTGCGCGAAGGGGCTCACCCGCGAGCGGGTGCTCGCGGTGGCGCTCCGGATGCTCGACTACGGCGTCTTCCGCACCGGCAACACGCAGTACGCCGACGAGTACGGCAGCCGGGGAGCGGCGACGCTGCTGCGCGACGACGTCCAGGTCCGGAAAGGTGAGCTGATCTTCGACTTCACCGCCAAGGGCGGCGTTCGCCGGACCCTCGAACTGGAGGACCGCAAGCTGGTCTCGGCGGTCACCGCGCTCAAGCGCAGCAGGCACAAGAGCCCGCTGCTGCTCGTCTACCGGGACCGGGACGGCTGGCACGACGTCACCGCGGACCAGATCAACGAACGGTTCCACGAACTCGTCGGCGACGACTACACGGTCAAGGACCTCCGCACCTGGACCGCCACCGTGCATGCCGCCGTCGCGCTCGCCCAGGCCGACCCGCCCAAGACCAAGACGGCCAAGAAGGCCGCGGTCAAGGCGATGCTGACGGAGGTCTCGGAGCATCTCGGCAACACGCCGGCGGTGGCCCGGGCGTCGTACGTCGACCCGCGGGTGATCACGAAGTACGAGGAAGGCCGCACCATCGCGCGGGCGATCGACAAGACCGGCTCGGATCTCGACAAGCACACGGTCCGGATGAAGCTCGAACGGTCGGTGGCCCGCCTCCTCACCTGATCGCCGCCGCCGGGCGATGGTTGCTTCGGCACCCCTTCGGTGGGTACCAGGCGTTTGTACGGCTATCGGATAAGGACAGGTGGCGGATGCGAAGGGTCGGGTCGGTCGCGATGATCTGCGGTCTGGTGTTCGGCTTGGCCGGGTGTGGCGACCCGGATCAGCAGATGCGGACGGAGGGGGCCAAGGCCGCCCGGGACGCGGTTTCGCAGGTGAGAACGGCGCGACTGGCCGGCCAGTCTCTCCTCGACCAGAAGATCATCACGCCCACCACGACCGTGCTGGTCACCGACGCCGAGGAAGCGCTCGGCAAGGTGGCGACCTCGTTCAGCGCCCGGCAGCCGGAGACGGCGGAGTCGCGCAAGATCTACGACCAGACCACCGAGGCGTTGTCGACCGCCGAGGAGGGCGTCACCGACCTGAGGATCGCACTCCGCTCCGGTGACCTGGCGAAGGTCCGCAGCCAGGTCGACGAGCTCGGCAAAACCGGCGACCAGCTGGCCAAGCTGGGGGAGCAGGCCAAGTGAAGAAGCTGCTCGCCGTCACGCTCGGCATCCTGACCGCGATCGGCGGCTTCGTCGACATCGGTGACCTGGTCACCAACGCCCTGGTCGGCGCCCGGTTCGGGATGCGGCTGGCCTGGGTGGTGGTCCTCGGCGTGATCGGCATCTGCCTGTACGCCGAGATGGCGGGCCGGGTCGTCGCGGTCTCCGGGCGACCCGTGTTCGACCTGATCCGCGAGCGGCTCGGGCGGCGGACCGGATTGCTCGCGCTGGTCGCGTCGTTCCTGGTGACGATGCTGACCCTGATCGCCGAGATCGGCGGTGTCGCGCTGGCCTTCGAACTGGCCAGCGGGGTGAACTACCTGCTCTGGGTGCCGTTGGCGGCCTTCGCCGTCTGGCTGGTGATCTGGCGGGTCAAGTTCTCCCATCTCGAGCAGGTGTTCGGCCTGCTCGGGTTGCTGCTGATCGTCTTCGCGGTGGCGCTGTGGAAGCTCGGCCCGGACTGGGGCGATCTGATGCATCAGGCAACCAATCCCCAGCCGATCGGGCACGAGACCTGGGCCACCTACGCGTACTTCGCGATCGCGCTGTTCGGCGCCGCGATGACGCCGTACGAGGTGTTCTTCTTCTCCTCCGGTGGAGTGGAGGAGAAGTGGGGGCGCAACGACCTGATGACCGAGCGGTCCAACGTCTTCGTCGGCTTCCCGCTCGGCGGGTTGCTCTCGCTGGCGATCGCGGGGTGTGCGGCGGTGCTCTACTTGCCGGCCGGCATCCAGGTCGACACGCTCGGCCAGGTGACGCTGCCGGCCGCGATCGCGTTCGGCAAGCTCGGGCTGGCGATCGTGCTGCTGGGCGTGTTCGCGGCGACCTTCGGGGCGGCGCTGGAGACCGCGCTGTCCTGCGGCTACACGATCGCGCAGTACTTCGGCTGGCAGTGGGGCAAGTTCGTCCGGCCGCGGGAGGCGTCGCGGTTCCACCTGGTCATGATCATCACGCTGGTGCTGTCGATCCTGGTGCTGCTGACCGCGGTGGATCCGGTCAAGGTGACGGAGTACTCGGTGGTGTTCGCGGCGATGGCGTTGCCGCTGACCTATCTGCCGATCCTGATCATCGCCAACGACCCCGGCTACATGGGGCAACAGCGCAACGGCCGGGTGCTGAACTTCTTCGCCCTGATCTACCTGGGGTTGTTGCTGCTGGCATCGATCGCGGCGATCCCGCTGATGATCATCACGAAAGGCGGCCAATGAGATGAGCGGACGCGTCCTGCACGCCCAGCTGCACCTGCTGGACCGGCAGCTGATCCACCACGAGACCGGCCGGCTGCTCGGCAAGGTCGACGACGTCGAGCTCGACCTGGACGCCGACGTACCGGTGGTCAGCGCCCTGGTCTCCGGCCGGCAGCGGATCCCGGCGGTGCAGATCGTCGAGATCGACACCGCGGTGAAGATCGCGCCGGGGGAGCTCAACCTGACCGAAGGCGACGACTGGGTCGAGGACCACATCATCGACAAGATCCCGGGAGCCGGTCATGCGGCTGAATGAGTTGCTCGGCCGCGACGTGGTCGACGCGAACGGCGACGTGATCGGCCACGTCGCCGACGTCCGGCTGGTCCAGGACGGACCGCTGCAGCCGTCCATGCAGGCGGCGCTGCGGGTCGACGGCCTGATCATCGTGGAGAAGCGCACCACCCGGCTGCTCGGCTACGAACGCCACGTCGGCCCGGCGTTGATCCGCTGGCTGGTCCACCGGCACCTCGGCGACGTCTGGTACGCGCCCTGGACCGAAGTCGACCAACTGACCGACGGCCGGATCGAGATCCGTGCCGGCCGCTCCGATCTCCGGAAGTTCGAAGAGCTGTAGTCAGTCCGACCGGCGCAGCCCTTTGAGCGTGGCGGCGAGCAGACCAGCAACCGCGCACCCTCCGGCCGAGAAGGCCAGCACGGTTTGTGGTGTGGCGTGGTCGGCTGCGAGCGCGCCGGCCGCTGCGCCGAGGGGTGAGGCGATGGCCAGCAGGGCTCGCTGGGTGCCGAAGACCCGTCCGTGGTCGGCCGGAGGTGTCCACCGCTGCAGGGCGGTTGCCTCGATCGCCGAGTACGGCCCCCAGATCGCGCCCGCCACGACAAACCCGACGGCGAACACCGGGAGTTGGTCGACGAAAACCAGCGGCAGCATCAGGCCTCCCCACAGAGTTGCTCCGGCAGCGTTCACCAACCCCGGTCTGCGCCTGGCCAACGCTCCCGCCGCGGGCAAGGTCAGCAACGAGGCGGCACCGAAGAGGATCCACAGCAGCGTGTAGCCGCCGAGGCCGGAGCCGAGTCCCTCACGGACGAAGAGCGGCAGCACGGTCTCGAACGGGCCGTAGGTGAAGTAGTACGCGACCGACAGGGCGACCAGCCCGATCACTCGTGGTGTCCACGAAGCCCTGTGGGAGATGGGGTTTGGGGACAATCGCGGTTGAGGCCGGGCGCCGCGTCGTAGCCGGTGCGCGATGATCGCCGTACCGAGCATCATGAACCCCGGCAGCAGAAACGAGGGGCCGGTGCCCAGCAGCGCGAGAGCGGGGCCGCTCAGTACTGCGCCCAACAGCAGCGGGAGCTGGTCACCAACGCTGAGGAGGCTGTTCGCGCGGCCGAGCGCGCCAGGAGCGACCAGGCTGGGCACCATGGTGCGGGCCGCCGAGTAGCTGAACGGCGCCGTCGTACCGGCGATCGCACCCACGGCCAGGACAGCCCAGATGTTCAGTTGGCCGGTCCAGCTGATCAGTGCGAGAACGAACATCAGCAAGGCTCGCGACCAGCCGTCGATGACGATCATGCGCGTCGGCCCGGCCCGGTCCACCGCTCGGCCACCCAGTACTCCGCCGGCGACCGCGGGCAGCCGGATGGCGATCACCAGCAACGCGGTCTGCAACCCCGACCAACCCTGTGGCTCGGCGTTCCACAACAGCACGAAGAGGACGAAGTTGTCCGCCGTCGATGCGAGCGTCCAGGCGCCGGCCAGGGCCCAGACCGAGCGGGGGAGCGAGTCTGCGCGGGCAGTGTCAGTAGCTGTCATGGTTCGTCCACGGACTCGTCGACCGGACACCGCGCGCAGGCGTCCCAGTCGCACAGCCGACACGTCACATCCGCCTTGAGCCGCGCCCGGCCGGTACTCCGCAGCGCGAGATCCAGCAGCGCGCCGAACTCCTGCCGTTGTTCGTCGGTCAATCCACCCAAAGCCTGGTCGCACGCAGCCTCTCGCGCCTGGTTCCAGTCGCGAAGGACGGCGTGCCCCCCTGGGAGAAGACTCAGTTGCACCGATCGTCCGGCGCGAGTCCGCGTGAGGTAGCCCAGACCTTCGAGGCGGTCGATCAGCCGGACCGTGCCCGATTGCGTCAGCCCGATCCGTGCCAGCAGCCAGTCGGCGGAGCAACCGTCGTGGCTGGCGATCAGGGTCAGCGCCGCCGCGTCCCGCAGCCCCAGGCCGGCCGGCAGCGCGGCGACCAGCACATCGTGACTCCGCAGCGTCCACGCCGCCCAGAGGTTCGACTCATGCATGACTCATTCATATGACGAGCCGCAGCAAGGCGCAAGATGTGGCGTGCCGCTCGGGAACTAGGAGCGGTCGAGGGGTTTGGTGGCGGGGCCGTAGAGGACGCTTCCGTCGTACGAGAAGCGCGAGCCGTGGCAGTTGCAGTCCCAGCTGGTGTCGGCGTTGTTCCAGTTGAGGGGGCAGCCGAGGTGGGTGCAGGTGGGCTTGACCGCGTGCAGCTGACCGTCGGGGTCCCGGTAGGCGCCGACGGTTTTGCCGTCGATCTCGAAGAGTCCGCCCTGGCCGACCTCGAGGTGATCGAGCCCACCGTGCAGGGCGCGGCTCAGGTGGCCGGCGGCGAAGTCCATGCCGACCTTCGCGTTGTCCTTCAGCAGTTTGGCGACCGCCTTCACATCGCCGATCCGGCCGGCGTCGTACAGGCCACCCCACGGGTCGGGGCGGCCGGCAACGAGTTCGCGAAGGATGCCAGCGGCAACCATTCCGTTGCTCAGGCCCCATTTTCGCATGCCGGTGGCAACCATGATCGCGTCGCTGCCCGGCGTCTTGCCGACGTACGGGAGTTGGTCGGGCGTGCTGTAGTCGTGGGCGGACCAGCGGTACTCGGGCTGGCACGGGTAGTTCCAGGTCGAGCTGACCCAGTCGGTCAGGCTCTGGTAGATCGCCTCGGTGTCCTCTTCGCTGCCGGTTTCGTGACCGCCGCCGACCACGATCAGGCCGTTCGGGCCGCCACCCGGCCAGGGCCGGGTCGAGCGCACGGGCGAGTCGATCGAGATGGCCATCCCGGCCGGTGCCTCGACCGGCAGCCGGACGGCGATGCCGTGCGACTGCTGCGGACGCGTCTTGGCGAAGTACCCGCCGATCAGCCCGATGGGCAGCAGGGTCGCGATGACCGCGTGCCGGGCGCGGACCTTCGGACCGCCCTGGGTGCTGACCAGTACGCCGTCGTCCTCAGTGTCGACGTCGGTGACTCTGGTCTCCTCGAAGATCTGCCCACCCGCCTCGGTCAGCGCCTTCGCAATCCCGGCCAGGAACTTCACCGGATGTAGGTGGAGCTGGTTGTCGAAGCGGAGCGCGGCGACCGCGGGCAGTCCGAGTTCTCGCTCGTCGGTCAGGTGCGCGGGCAGCCGCAGCGAGATGGCCGCCTCGGCTTCCCGCTTGATCTCGTCCTCCGACTCCGTCGAGTAGACGAAGGCCGGTGCCCGGGTCAGCTCGCACTCGATCCCGTGCGTCTGGACCAGCGCGGCGACCTGGTCGATCGCGGCCTGGTTGGCCTCGGCGTACAGGCCGGCCTTGTCGTGGCCGTGGCGGTCGAGCAGGTCCGCGTAGATCGCGCTGTGCTGGGACGTCACCTTGCCGGTGGTGTTCCCACTCGTCCGGGTGGCGATCCGGCCGGCTTCGACCACGATGACGTCGGCGCCGTCCTGAGCCAGCAGCAGAGCGGTGGTCAGGCCGATCCACCCGCCACCGACCACGACCACGTCAGCTCGCTGATCGCTCAGCAACGGCTCGTACGACGGAACCTCTGCGGTAGCACTCCACACGGAAACCATGCTCGGCCGGTACCCGCCACCGACCACGTGATGCGCTGTGGCCGCGGCGAATTCAGTACCAGGTCGCGCGGCCGCGGAAGGCCGGCCCGATCTCCGGCTTCAGCGAGCGCGGTGCGGTGATGCGCCCCGCAGTGCCGGAGGCAACATATTTGAGCTCCGGCTGGGCCGCGAGCCGGTCCAGCCAGTAGCCCAGCTCGAGGTCCCCGTCGCCGCGATCGTGCGAGCTGCAACGGATCCGGGGCACCGCCATCGGGTCGAACGCGCGATGAAAAGGCGAGTGGGACGGCTCGGCACCGACCAGCATGACCCCCAGATTCCGGTACGCCGTACCGCCACTCCCGCCACGAGCCAGGACGCGGGAATCCCGCGGATGGACGCCGAGCGGGAGAGCCAGCGTGCGCGCGGGCGAACGCGGGGTCGCCTGGCTCACCAGCGCGGCCAGCTTCCCGATCTCGGCCTCGGCCTGCGCCGTGGTCAACGACCCCAGATTCGGATGGCTCCAGGTGTGGTTGCCGATCTCGCAGCCCAGCTCGGTCAGCCGGACCAAGGCCCGAGTCGCGGCCGAGCCGTTGAGTCCGAAGGGAGATTTGTTGATGTAGAAGGTCGCGACTGCGGGGAAATCGGGATGCCGCGCATGGAAGCTCCGGAGAATGCCCAGAGCGCAGTCAGGCGCGACCTGCCCGCTCGAGTCGAAGGTGACCTGACCCGGCGTGCTGTCGTCGAAGGTGAGCACGACCGGCGTCTTGCCGGCCGGGACCGAGCCCAACTCGCCGAGGACCAGGTCGATCGCGCGGATCGGGTAGTAGTTCTCGCGGTGCAGCCGCTCGAGTTCCTGGCGGAAGAACGCCGGCGTCATGTCGTAGCTCCCGACCGGCCCGGATCCTGTCACCAGCCGGTGGTGCATGAGCACCGGGATCTGGCCCAGCTCGTTGGCGCGAACCTTGGCGACGGCCGGCTTCGGAGTACGGGGTGATGTGGTGACGCGTGGTCGGGCAACGGCGGAGTCCACGACCACCGGGGCGGTGTCAGGAGCTGTGTCGGCGCATCCGCCCACCACTGTCGAGGTAGCTGCCAGGGCGAGGAAGCGTCGCCGGTTCACTCGTAGATCACCAGCTCCGGGCGTGGCCGCACGGCCAGCACCTGCGCGGGCGTCATCAGGGCGCCGTGCCGGGTGTCCTCGGTGTAGAAGAGTTTGAAGCCGGTGCGGATGCCCTTCGGGAGCCCGGTGGTCAGCCCGCGGTACGTCGCGAGCTTCTGGCCCTGATTGCCGATGCCGTCGACGGACTTCACCATCGCCACCCCTGGGTGGGCGCGCAGCGAGGCCTGCTGATGGACGATCGGCTTGCTGAGCTGGTGGAAGACGAAGAGCTTCTCCGGCAGCCGATGGGTGGCGACGAGCGTGGACAGGTACGCGGCGACACTGTTCAGCTCGGCGCCGGAGGTGCGACCGAAGACGCGACCCGGCACCTGCCCGGGGCCGACCTGCCACTCCGGGTCGAGGGCCAGTCCCACATCGGGCTGCTTGAGCCAGGGCTCGAGCCGGCGTACCTCGTCGAGGGGTTTCGCCTGGCCGGGTTGCACGTCCAGCATCAGCAGCATCTTGTGCTTGCGGGCGACGGCCAGATAGTGGTCGATCTGCCGCGGGTCGATCCGTGACCGGTACTTGCCGTCCTTGCCCGGTGCGCCCTGGGCGACCACGACGATCAACTCCATCACCGGCAGCGCCTGCCGCCCGGCCCGGTACGACGCCGCGAGGCGCTCCAGCCGTCGCGCGCGCTCGTCGAGATTGCTGTCGAGCGGACCGAGAGCCGGTGAGCCGGGGGTGCCGACGAAGGCGACGAGTTGGTAGGTGGGGAAGAGCTGACGGCCCCCGCGAGGCAGCTGCGGAAGCGGCTGCGGGGTCGCCCGCGGCTTGGGCGCGGCCTCCCGCGCCGGCGCGGCGGCGGGCCGATTGACCAGCTGCTCGGTCGGCGGCTGGTCCGGCTCGACATCGCTGCAGCCGGTGAGGCCGGCCGTGACGGCGAGGACGAGAAGGCAGCACGCGGACTTCGACATACGGGGACCTTGCTTTCGGGAGAACTGAAACTAGTCTCGAGGCAACGTCTCTGTACCCACTTGGCCACCCACTGTAGTCGATCGCTCCGGGTCGACACGCCGTTGCCGAGCGTAAGCATGCATGTGGTTTCGGTAGTGGGGTACGAAGGGGGAACCAACCTGACCGTGGTCCAGAGGTGGGCTACGCCGTGACTATTCGTCGCGAGGTCAAGCCATGGTTACTCTCAGCACCACCCAGCCGGTGCCAGTCCAGTGTCACTCCGCCGAAGATCGCGCGGCGCGCGAGGCGGCGACCCAGGAACTGTTCCGGCGCAGGGAAAACAGTACCGATCAGGTCGAGCAGCGGGAGCTGCTGGAACAGGTCGTCGAACTCAACATCGAGATCGCCCGCGGGATCGCCCAGCGGTTCCGTAGCCGGGGCGCCGAACCCGACGACCTCGAACAGGTCGCTTACCTCGGGCTGGTGAAGGCGGCCCATCACTATCGCCTGGACGCCGACACGCCGTTCATCGGTTACGCCATCCCCACCATCCGCGGGGAGGTGAAGAGGTACTTCCGTGACTGTGCGTGGACGGTCCGGATCCCGCGCAGGCTGCAGGAACTGCAGGGCACGATCGGGACGAAGGTGCCGGCGCTGGAGCAGGAGCTGGGCCGGGAACCGACGGTCCCCGAGATCGCGGAGTACGTCGGTCATGAAGTGGCCGAGGTGGAGCAGGCGCTGGCCGCGCGGGGCTGCTTCAACGTGCTCTCGCTCGATCGTCCGCTGCCCGCCGGCGACGGTCTCGCACTCGGGGATCTGGTCGCCGACGAGGAGGACGACTCGATCCGTCAGTTGGAGGCGATCGACATGCTGCAGCCGGTCCTGGAGGCGCTCGGCCCCCGGGAGCGACGGGTGCTGGAGCTGCGGTTCGTCGAGGGGTGGACGCAGTCCGAGATCGGCAAGGACGTCGGCATCAGCCAGATGCAGGTCTCGCGGGTGCTGCGTCAGGTGCTGGAGAACCTGCGCAACCGGCTCGGGCCGTCACTTTCGGCTGCTTGACCCGCGCTTCTTCGCCAGGATGACGCCGCCGACGACCACGATCGGGATCAGCAGTCCGAAGAACAGCCACGGGATGCCGTTCCAGTCGTCACGATCGCCGTCGCGGGCACCAGGGCCGTCCTCGGCCGGACTCGGTGAAGTCGCCGAGTCCGCGCCGGGGACGGCGGCGGCGACCACCGCGCCGTCGCGATCGGGCGCGGCGTTCGCCGGGGGCTGAAGGAGCGCGCACACGGCCGTCACCAGCGCGAGCAGCAGACCGAGTCGGTGGAGTTTGCTCATGCCCGTGCGGTACCCAGCGAACCCGGGCTGGAATCGCCATGTCATCGCCTCGATGACAAACCTCTTGTCATCGAGCCGATGACGCGATATAACCAGTACTGCGTATTGACACCGACAAGGCGACTGCTCGGGAGGTGGAACGATGTTGATGCGCACCGACCCGTTCCGTGAGTTCGAGCGGCGGGCCCGATCGGCGGCCGGCGCCTCCGCGCGGGGGACCTGGTCGCGGCCGGCCCCGTTGCCGATGGACGCTTACCGGGCGGGCGACGAGTACGTGATGGTCTTAGATGTGCCCGGCGTACCGGTCGAGGCGATCGAACTGAACGTGGAGCGCAACGTCCTGACCGTGAAGGCCGAGCGCCGGCCGACCGACGTGCCCGAGGGGGTCGAGCTGCAGGCGGCCGAGCGTCCGCTGGGCGTCTTCTCCCGGCAGCTGTTCCTCGGTGACACGCTCGACCTGGAGCGGATCGAGGCGGGGTACGAGAACGGCGTACTGACTGTGCGGGTCCCGGTGGCCGCGCCGGCCGGACCGCGCCGGATCAGTGTGAACGGGTCGACGTCCGAGGCGAGGCAGGAGCACACCGATGAAGCTGTTGTTCGAGTTCCGTCCAGTTGAGCACCTGGAAGCCAGCGTCGACTACTACCGCGGGCTCGGGCTGGACCCACTCGGCTGGCCCGATGACGACACCGCGCTGCTCGGCCCGAGCGGCGGCGACCCGACCATCGTGCTGATCCGCGACCCCGCCGAGGCCGCTCTGGGCTGCGGCGGCGTGTACGACGTCGGCGATGTCGATACCTTCTTCTCCGACCACCCCGAGCTGGACTGGCTGATCGCCCCGGTGAGCGGATCGCTCGGCCGGTACGCCGTGTTCGCCGACCGCACCGGCACCTGTATCCGGCTGCTCGATCCGGATCCGCACCTCGGGTCGGCCGCGGGATTCACGTCGACTCTGTACGCGATCGCGGGCTGAATCGGCGTTTTCGCTCGGCCAGGGAGGGGAACCACAGAACCACGGAATCAGGCCAACAGAGCGTGGGAGTGGTTTTCGATGACGAAAGCACGGGATCTGATGACGGCCGGCGCGGAATGTGTCGGCGAGAACGAGACGCTGGTGGACGCGGCCCGCAAGATGCGGGACCTCGACGTCGGGGCGTTGCCGATCTGCGGTGAGGACAACCGCCTCAAGGGCGTGCTGACCGACCGCGACATCGTGGTGAAGTGCATCGCCGACGGCGGTGACCCGAGCCAGGCCACGGCCGGCCAGTTCGGCCAGGGCAAGCCTGTCACGATCGGCGCCGACGACAGTATCGAGGAAGCGCTGGCGACGATGACCAAGCACCAGGTCCGCCGGCTGCCGGTGATCGACGGCCACGACCTGGTCGGCATGCTCGCCCAGGCGGACATCGCCCGGTCCATGCCGGAACAGGCCACCGGCGACACCGTCCAGGAGATCTCCCGCAACTGACCGCCTTTCCAGCGATCAGCCGCGCGAGCTGGTAACCGATCTCGCCCGCGACCAGCGGGCGAGATCCGTGCGCGCTGAAGCCGAGGGTTTGCTGGAACTGCGGTCGCTGGATGCGTGACCGTTTGCGTCTTCGGGGGCAGAATGGTGACGCCGGGTCACGGCGGCCGGGCGAGTACCTTGACTGGCCCTGGAAGGTGTCCAGTGACCACTCCTTCAAGCAGCGTGGCCACCGCTGAAGTCTTTGCCCAGCTGGCCCAGGATCTCTACCAGCTCTCCGGTGTCGAGCAGACCGCCGCTGCCGTCCTGCGAGCAGGTAGTCAAGTCATCAACTGCACGCATGCCGGCCTGCTACTCAAGGGCCGTCGTGACAAACTCCTAGCCGGTCCAACGACCGGCAAGATCGTTGACACCGTCAACCAGTTGCAGATCGAGCAGCACCGCGGCCCCGCCCGCGATGTGCTGGTCGGCCAGCACATCGTGCTGGTGCATGACACTTCCACCGAAGACCGCTGGCCGGAGTGGGCCGGCGCTGCGGCCGACCTCGGATTGCGCAGCCTCGTGGCGTTGCCGTTGGCAACCCATGACGGAGTGCTCGGTGTCTTGGAGTTGTTCGGTACCGAGCGCGCCGCGTTCTCACCCTGTGACGTGGAGACCGCCCATGCCTTGTGTGGACATCTCGCGGTCGCCCTGCGGAACGCCCGGCAGGAAGAGACTTTGCGCGAGGCGATGGAGTCCCACAAGCTGATCGGTCAGGCAATGGGCATCTTGATGGAGCGCTACGGCATCGACGCCGACCAGGCTTTCGCCGTACTGCGCCGCTGTTCGCAGGACCGCAACCTGTTGCTCGGGGACATCGCGAACCAGTTGATCCACACCGGCCGGCTACCCGAAGGCACCCGGGTGCCTCTGCACCTCTGACCGTTCACTCAGTTGCGGCCTGATCTGGCGAGGGCCCTGGTCGCGTGGGCCGCGAGCAGGTCAGCGCAGGGTTGCGCCGCAGCGTCGAAGGTCGCCGGACGGTCGGAGTACAGGGTCAGTACGCCGAGGGTGACTTCGCCTTCGCGCAGTGGGATGGCCGCGCTGGCCCTGAAACCGAACCGGGCAACGCGGGTGCTCCAGCCCGGCCAGCGATCCTCGGTCGCGGTATCGGCGACTACACAGGCGCCATGAGCTTCCAGGCACGCGCAGCAGGGGCCTTCTCCGGTGTCGAGCTGCCACTGGTCGGCCTCTTCCACCGCAGGATCGGTCGCGCCGACCTCGGTGAGCCGGTCATCCCGGCACAGGAGAAGCCCGACGTGTTCGCAGTGCAGACAGACCCGGGCCAGCTGCTCGAGGGTCGCGAAGATCTCCCCGACCTCGACCTGGCCCTCCAGCCGGCCGGCGGCCGCCGCGAACTCCCGCGCCTGTTGCCCGTGCATCTCCTCGACCGATCCGCTGTGCTTCTTTCTCTGGCGGTACCCCGCAGTGAAACCAGGCTGGCGCGACGAAGTTTGCCGGTCAAGATCCGCGGCTACCGGCTGGTGATGACAGCAGAACCGAACCCCGCGGATCCCTTGTCGCTCCCGCCGGAGAACGATCCGAGCCGCGCCGCGGAGCCCACGCCGATCGAGCCGCTCGGCCGCCCGTCCCCGAGCGAACCCGCCGGCCCGCCACTGCCCGATCCGGACCTGGACCCGGACCCCGGCCCGGACCCCGCGCCGGAACCTGAGTCCGGGCACGGGGCGTCGGGAGCAGAAGGGGTCACGGACGGAACAGGATCTTGACGGCGCCGTCCTCCTTCTTCTGGAACTTCGCATAGGCCGCCGGCCCTTCGGCGAGCGGGACATGGTGGGTGGCGAAGTCGTCCACGCCCAGCGGGTCCTCGTCGGTGAGCAGCGGCAGGATCTGGTCGGTCCAGTTCCGCACGTTCGCCTGACCCATGCGGAGCTGGAGTTGCTTGTCGAAGATGGTCAGCATCGGCAAGGGATCGGCCATCCCTCCGTAGACCCCGCTGAGCGAGACGGTGCCACCACGGCGTACCAGGTCGATGGCCAGGTACAGCGCGGCGAGACGGTCCACGCCGGCCGTCGTCATCAACTTCTCCTGCAGCTTGTCGGGCAGCAGCCCGGCGAGTTGCTGGCCGGCCTTGGCGACCGGTGAGCCGTGAGCTTCCATGCCGACGGCATCGATCACGGCATCCGGCCCCCGACCGTCGGTCATGTCGCGCACCTTGGCCGCGACGTCGTTGCTCAGGGCCAGTACTTCGACGCCGCGCGCCGCCGCCCGCCCGAGTCGCTCCGGCACCAGGTCGACACCGATCACCCGGTAGCCACGATGCAGAGCGATCCGCGAGGCCATGTCACCGATCGGGCCGAGCCCGACGACGGCGAGAGTTCCACCGTCCGGGACCCCGGCGTACTCGACTCCCTGCCAGGCCGTCGGCAGCACGTCGGAGAGGTAGACGAACCGGTCATCCGGAGGCCCTTCAGGCACCTTCACCGGCCCGTACTGCGCTTGCGGAACGCGCAGGTACTCCGCTTGCCCGCCCGGCACCTGCCCGTAGAGCTTCGTGTAGCCGAACAGCGCGGCGCCCGACCCGTGCTCGGTGACCTGAGTCGTCTCGCACTGCGACTGCAGGCCGTGCTCGCACATGAAGCACGTCCCGCAGGCGATCCCGAAGGGCACGACCACCCGGTCACCGGGGGACAGGTTCGTCACCTCGGAGCCGACCTCTTCCACGATGCCCATCGGCTCGTGCCCGAGCACGTCCCCGGCCTGCAGGAACGGCGCCATCACCTCGTACAGGTGCAGGTCGGAGCCACACAGGCCGGACGAGGTGATCTTGATGATCGCGTCGGTCGGCTGCTCGATCTTCGGGTCGGGAACCTCGCCGTACTCGATCTTGCGCTTTCCTTGCCAGGTCAGTGCTTTCAAGATGCTCCTCAGTGAGATGCGTGCGCCGCGGTGACGCGGCGGGTGAGGACGACGCCCAGCAGGACCATCGCGGCGCCGAGGACCAGGTGCAGCCAGTTGTCGGCCGTGTTGACCGGGACGAAGTTCGCCGAGCTCGACTGGTCGATCACCAGGCCGTAGATCCACAGCACCAGGTAGACGATGCCGCCGCCGAGCAGGTAGGTCTTCGCGGTGGCGGCGGACCGGGCCAGGGCCAGGCCGACCGCGCCGAACAGCAGGTGCACGATGTTGTGCAGGATCGAGACCTGGAAGATGCCCAGCAGCATGGCGTCGGAGTCGTGCCCGCCGAACGTCATCGTGTCGTAGTCGGTGGTGACGCCTGGGACGAATCCGAGGACGCCGACCGCAAGGAACGCCAGCGCGACCGCCAGCGCCGCCTTCTGGACCGCCGTGGCGGTCATGCTCCGTGATGTCGCGTCAGCCATCATCACGCCGTCCTTTCACTGCGACCGGTGAGGAACTCACCGACCGGGAGGCCGAAGCGGCACTCAGCCGCCCGGTTCCCGCGAAAACGGCGCCTAATCGCGGATTTCCGGCGCTGCCGCGGTCACTGATCCGGCTCCGAAACCTTCCGGTGCAGGGCGGCCTTGACCTTGTCCGGGACGACCTTGCCGGCCAGCTCCTGCGCCTTGGTCATCAGGGATTCGGCCACCACCCGGTCCTTGCCGGCCAGCAAGGCCTCGACGGCCTGCTTGGCCACCTCGGCCGGGTCGTCCTTGTCCGCTCGGCCGAGGGGCGTGTTGTCCATGCCGGCCCGGTGGAAGATGTTCGTCTCGGTCGGCCCGGGCATCAGCAAGGTCATGGTGACGGCCGAATCGGACAGCTCGTTCTGCAGCGCTTCGGTGAAGGACTGCAGGAACGACTTGGTGGCGTTGTAGACGGCCTGATACGGGCCGGGCATGGCCGCGGCGATCGACGAGGTCACCAGCATCCGGCCCGCGTCCCGCGCGGTCATGTCGCGCAGCAGCAACTTGGCCAGGTGGACCGTCGACTTGACGTTCAGCTCGATCATCCGCAGCTCGTCGGCCAGGTCGTTCTCGACGAACGCGCCGCCCAGCGCGACACCGGCGTTCAGAGCAGCGGCATCGACGGGGCGGGACGCGAGAGCGGAGTACAGGCGTTGTACGCCGTCCGACGTGGCGAGGTCGACCTTGACGGCTTCGACCTGGACGGTGGCCGGGCCGGCGGTTCGCAGCTCGGAGGCCACGGTTTCGACCGCGTCGTTCTCCGCCGCGATGACCAGGTCGTACCCGTGGATCGCGAACTGTCTGGCGAGCTCGAGCCCGATTCCGCTGGAAGCTCCGGTCACCAGGGCAAGAGGTCGGTTGTCAGTCATCTGCCCGCGGTACCCAGGCGGGAAAGCCCGCATGCGGGCTCGTGCGCTGGGTACCGGGTGGCATGCGCAGGTACCGGGTGGTTTGGTGCGGTCTGGGTGTTGTGCTCGCGGTGCCAGGGCTGGTCGCCGCGGTGCTGTTGTCGCGTCCGTCGACGTTGCTGATCGCGTTCTTCGTGATCGCGGCGGCGACCACGGGGCTGTCCGTCGGATTCGGTACGACGTTCGGGAGCGCGACGGGCGATGGCGGGGGACGGCTGCGGCAGGCATTGCTGGCCGGTGCTCTCGTGGCCGGCGCGGGCCTGGCGATGTCCGGGCTCGTTCAACTGCTCGGGAGTGCGGCGCTCCTGCTGTTCTTCCTGGTGCTGGCGACCTCGCCGCCGGTCATCTCGCGGCTGTTCCGCAAACGCGGGTTCCGGTCGAAGGATCGATCCCACGGGGCGGCCCAAGCGCGGGAGTTGACCACCTTGGAGCTGTGCCGGCAATGGCAGGACAGCTACCAGGCGTTGCGCGAGGCGCCGACCGTCGCCCTCCGGCTGCAGATCATCGAGGCTCGGGAGCACTGCCTCGACGAGCTCGAACGCCGAAACCCCGACGGCCTACAGGCTTGGCTGGCTTCTTCCGCCAGCGCGGCCGGCGATCCCAGCCGTTTCCTCACCGGCCCCGGTACCACCTGACATCCGACGACCAAGGGAGTTTCCCCGTTATGTCTGACCAAGACCCGACCAGCCGGTACCCGGGCCCGGAAGCCCAGGACGCGGAGCAGCTCGAGCATCCTGGTCTGAGTCGCGAGATGGATCTTCAGCCCGACTACGGCGAGAGCAGCTACAAGGGCAGCGGCAAGCTGACCGGCAAGCGCGCACTCATCACCGGCGGCGACTCCGGGATCGGCCGGGCGGTCGCGCTGGCGTTCGCTCGTGAAGGGGCCGACGTGGCCATCTCCTACCTGGACAGCGAAGAGGCTGACGCCCGCGAGACCTGCCGCTTGGTCGAGGAGGCCGGCCGGCGTGCGCTCGCCTTACCGGGCGACATTCGCGACGAGAGCCACTGTTCGAAGCTGGTCGAGCGCACTGTCAGCGAGCTGGGCGGACTCGACATCCTGGTCAACAACGCGGCGTACCAGATGTCGCAGGGCGGGATCGAGGAGATCAGCACCGAGCAGTTCGACCAGGTGATGAAGACCAACGTGTACGCGATGTTCTGGCTGAGCAAGGCCGCCCTGCCGCATCTGACGGCGGGCTCCACGATCATCAACACCACGTCGATCCAGGCCTACCAGCCATCGCCGGAGCTGCTCGACTACGCGACCAGCAAGGCGGCGATCCTCAACTTCACCAAGGCGCTGGCCCAGCAGCTCGCGCCGAAGGGGATCCGCGTGAACGCCGTGGCGCCCGGTCCGGTGTGGACTCCGCTCATCCCGGCCACGTTGCCGGCCGAGAAGGTCGACCAGTTCGGCGCGGACACGCCGCTCGGCAGAGCGGGTCAGCCCGCCGAGATGGCACCGGCGTACGTGTTCCTGGCGTCGTCGGACTCCAGCTACATCACCGGCGAACGCATCGGCGCCACCGGCGGCAAGCCGATGCCCTAGGACCCTAGTCCTGGCTCGGGTGTTTGGTGGAACCCTCCGCCATCAAGGCCAGGCGGCGGAGGGTCTCCGTGTTGCGAACGTGCAGGATCTGGTCGACCACGGAGTCCGGAAGCAGGGCGGCAGGCCCCTTCACGGTCTGCTCACGCATGACCAGGTGGCATTCACCATTCTGGTCGTTGGCAACGAACTCGACCCTGCCCTCGCCGGTCGGCCAGGCCCGCACCTTCAGCTGGAGGAAGCGCAGGGGCTCGTACTGCTCGACCGTCGTGCGGTCGTCGATGAGCAGCGGCCAGATCCCGACCGAGTGGTGGATGCTGTGGCCCGGCTGCGGCCAGCCCGGCTCCACATCGCGGATCCGGCAGGCGCCGACCACCCAGGAGGAGTAGGACCACCCGTCGGTGAGGATGGCAAAGACGTCCGCAACAGGCGCGTGAATCAGCCGCTCGTTCTCACTCATGCCCTCTGGGTACCCAGCGGCAATCATCGAGACCGGCGTCAGCGGGCGTGCGCCAGAGCTGCTCGGGCGGCGTTCGAACCGGGGGCTCCGTGGACTCCGCCTCCCGGATGGGCGGAGGCCGAGGCGAGATAGAGCGACTTGATCGCCGTCTCCGCCCGGCCGAGGCCTGGGAACGGCCGGAGTACGAGCTCCTGCCGGAGGCGTGACGTGCCGCCGTTGACGGCCCCGCCCACCAGGTTGGCGTTGCGGCGTTCCAGCTCAGGCGGTGTCATCACCCGCCGCGCGACGACATGCTCACGAAAGCCCGGTGCGTACTGCTCGATCCTCGCCTCTACCCGCTCGGCCATCAGCTCCGCGTCGCGGTCGTCCCAGGTGCCGCTGATGGTGCCGCCGACATCACCCCGGATCTTCTGAGGCACGTGGGTGTAAGCCCACACCGACTCGGTCCCCGCCGGAGACCGGGTCGGATCAGCGGTCGTCATCTGGCCCATCAGCAAGAACGGATTGTCCGGGATCTGCCCCGCGGAAAGCTGCGCCGACCAGCGCCTGAGGTCATCGACGGAGTCGGCGATGTGCGCAGTACCAGGGGAGAGCTCAGGCTTGTCCTTCCAAGGAATCGGCGCGTCGAGAGCCCAGTCCACCTTCACGGTCGCGGGATCCCACTCGAACAACCGCAGCCGCGCCTTGACGCTGGCCGGCAGGTCCTCGGGCGCGATCAACCGCCCGTAGAGCGCCGGCGCCGAGACATCCGCGAGCACCGCCCGCCCAGCCCCGTACTCCGTGCCGTCCACCGTCCGTACTGCGACCGCGCGACGATCCCGTACGACGACCTGACCCACCTCGGCCCCGCACACGATCGACCCACCACGAGCCACAAACCGATCGGCCAGAGCCTGCGACAGGCGGCCGGCCCCGCCGCGCGGTACGGGATAGCCGTACTGCTGCGCGATCATCACCAGCAGCCAGCCCATTAATCCCGACCCCAGGCCGGTCGGCGCGATGTCGGCGTGCTGCGAATTGGTCGTCAGCAGCAGTTTGGCCGCCTCGCCGGAGAACCGCCGGTCGCCAACCGAGCGCACCGGGCCAATCAGCAGGAGGAGGCGTTCCAGGCCGCGCCGCCCCAATAGACGACGCAGCAGCTCGACGCCAGCCTTGACCGGAGGAAACGGGTTCAGCAGGGCCGAGATGATCGCCGGGCCGACGCGTCGCCAGTCGGCGTACAGCTCGAGCCACGCCTGCCCGTCTCCCGGACTGAGCGCATCGAGAGCGGCGGCGGTGTCGCCGGGGTCGGGATGGACGAGGGCCCACCCGCCGCCGGGCAACGGATTGCCGACCGGGGACGGCGCGTTCGACCAGCTCAGCCCGTAGTCGCCGAGCTTCAGCGCCTTGATCGTCGGCGACACCGCGGCCAGCGGATAGAACGAACTGAAGGTGTCGTGCACATAAGAGCCGGCGACCTCGCGGGTACTGCGAACAGCACCCCCGATCGCGTCGTTCGCCTCGAGCAGGACGACCTCCCAGCCCGCGTCGGCCAGCAGATTGGCGGCGACCAGCCCGTTGGGTCCGGCCCCGATGACAACGGCATCAGTCACGGGAGGCCGGTACCCAGAGCATCACACCGCAACCGGCGGCCCGAGCTGCGCCAGAAAAACAGTGTGCTAGCCGAGAAAACAGTGTGCTCGGGGACGACTGCGAGCCCGGGCCGTGGGTACCGAGGCGCCTCCCCCGAGGAAGTGGAGAACCTGATGTTCCGTCATACCAAGCAACTGCAGTTCGAGGCGAAGCCGGAGAAGCCGGACGCGCTGTACGCGCGGAAGCTGCAGGAGCTGATCGGTGGTGCCTACGGTGAGATGACCGTGACCATGCAGTACCTGTTCCAGGGCTGGAACTGCCGGGTCGAGGGCAAGTACAAGGATCTGATCATGGACACCGCGACCGAGGAGATCGGTCACGTCGAGATGCTGGCCACCATGGTCGCCCGGCTGCTGGAGGGAGCTCCGGCGACGGCGACCGCCGAGGCGGTCAAGGACCCGGTGATGGCGGCGGTGCTCGGCGGTATGGATCCCCAGCAGGCGATCGTCGCCGGTGGTGGCGCGCTGGCGGCCAACAGCCAGGGCGTGCCGTGGAACGGTGCCTACATCGTTGCCAGTGGCAACTTGCTGGCGGACTTCCGGGCGAACGCGGCCGC
Source organism: Kribbella sp. NPDC023855 (assembly GCF_040639475.1). NCBI lineage: Bacteria > Bacillati > Actinomycetota > Actinomycetes > Propionibacteriales > Kribbellaceae > Kribbella > Kribbella sp. NPDC023855. The sequence goes on along the minus strand of NZ_JBFAAA010000007.1, from coordinate 139,788 downwards.
CGAGGCGCAAGGCCGGTTGCAGACCGCCCGGCTCTACAACATGACCGACGACCCCGGCGTGAAGGCGATGCTGCAGTTCAACCTGGCCCGCGACACCGTGCACCAGAAACAGTGGCTGAAGGCGATCGAGGAGCTGGAGGAGGACGGTCTGGAGACGCCGATCGTGCCGAACGCGTTCTTCGACGAGGAGAACCAGGAGCACAACCACACGATCTGGGGCCTGTCCGACGGCACGGACGGACCGAAGGGTGGCTGGTCCGCCGGCGACGACCCGCTGGAGTACCTGACCGATCCCGAGCCGCTCGGCGCTCCCGGTACGGCGCCTAAGCCGGATCCCGCCCTGTTCGGGACCTACTCCACCCTGCAAGACCTCAAGGGCACGGTCAAAGGCAAGGCACAGGCGGCAGCGAAGAAGGGAAAGAAGAAGACCGACTAGTACTTCGGAATGATGGGTGGCCGCCGAGCCGGTCACCCATCGTCCCGAGATCAGTTCGCAACGACCCGGACCGTCTTGAACGACGGGTCAGCAGCGTCGGGCAGGGTCATGGTCGCCGCCACGCCGGAGCGGAGATAGTCGATCACTCCGGCGGAGATCCGCTCGCCCGGCACGATCGCGGGAATCCCCGGTGGGTACGGCGTGATCTGCTCGACCGCGATCCGCCCGACCGCCTCCTCGACCTGGACGATGTCCGGCCTCGCGAAGAAGGCTTCGCGGGGCAGCATCGCCTGCTCCAGTTCGAGATCGGCCGGCGTCGGCAGGACGACGGACTTCGGAGCCGGGAAAGAGGTCCGGGTCAGGTCGGCCAGGGCCGAGACCAGACGGTCGGCGTCGCTCTCGTCGTCCGCGAAGGTCAGCTGCGCCAGGATCCGCCGGTGGTCGGACAGCCCGACGTTGATCGCCTTCTGCTCACGCAGCCAGTCCGCGGTCTGGTACCCGGAGATGCCGGCGTCCAGTACGTCGATCATGATCTGCAGGCGATCCAGATCGTGTGACGCCTCTTCGGCGATCAGTTTGTCCTCGAACACCCGCAAGCCAGGCAGCGCGTCGATCTCCCCGCGAGTCGTCCGGGCCAGTTTCAGTGCCGATCCGAGCAGCTCGTGACCGTGCTCCACCATCTGGCGCCGCCAGCCGTCCATCGCGGCGTACAGCAGAACGTTCGGGCTGGTCGTGGACAGCAGGTCCTCGCTCTCCTGCAGCCGCACCGGGTCGACCAGGTCGCCCTGCAAGTGGAAGACCGAACCCTGCTCGAACCCGGCGCCGGCCTTGTGGATCGACACCACGCAGACATCTGCGCCGGCATCCATCGCCCAGGTAGGCAGATCCTCGTGGAACGGCAGGTGCGCTCCCCACGCCTCGTCGACGATCATCGGCTTGCCGTGCCGGTGGCTGACCTCCGCGATCGACTTCAGGTCACTACAGGTGCCGTACGGCGACGGGCTGGTAACCAGCACTCCGACCGCGTCGGGATGATCCCGGAACGCCTGGTCGTAGGCGTCCGGGGCAGGCGGGTGAGCCAGATGAAGGTCGGTGTCCCAGCGCGGGTGGACCCAGACCGGCTCGATCCCCGCGAGCACCAGTGCCGAGATCACCGACTTGTGCGCGTCGCGGCCGATCAGCAGCTTCTGACCGGGAGCGGCCACCGCCATCATCGCGCTCTTCACCGACAGCGAGCTGCCGCAGGTGGAGAAGAAGGCGTGATCGGCACCCACCGCGTCGGCCATCAGGTCCTGCGCCCGGCTGAGCACCTTGCCCCGTGACTTCCGGTCGTCCAGACCGCCCGTGGCCAGCACGTCGGAGCGGAACACGTCTGCGCCGAGCACCTTCAGAACCCGCTCGTCAACGCCCTTGCCCTGTTTGTGGCCGGGCGGCGAATAGTTGCTGTAGGCCCGTCGGTGGTACTCCTCCAGCGCCTCGAGTACCGGCGCGGAGGTCTGGTCCAGTTCGCTCATGACCGGGCGGTACCCAGAAGAGCCGTTCTCACGCTCAGTGATGGGGGCTCAACGCGCTTCGGGTGGCTGTGGGCGGGTACAGGTCGGGCATGGACGATGCAGCCTTGCTTGGAGCAGCCCAGCTACTGGCGAAGTCACTCACTCCGGGTGATCTCGACCATACGCTGAGCCGTATCACCGCGGCAGCAGTCGAGGTACTGCCCGAAGTGCAGTACGCCAGCATCACGGTGAAGCACAGCGACGGCAGGCTCGAGACCGTGGCTCCGACCGATGACGTGCTCTGGGGCGTCGACGCCGCGCAGTACGAGCTGCAGGAAGGGCCGTGCTACCAGGCGGCGACCGACACCGCTCATGTCATCTCGCCCGACCTGGCTGTGGACGAGCGTTTCCCGAAGTACGCCGAGACCGCGGTCGCTGTCGGTATCCGGGCACAGATGGGGCTGCGGCTGTTCGACGCGCCGAAGTCGCAGGGCGCCCTCAACCTGTACTCGCAGACGCCGGGCGCCTTCGAGGATCTCAGCTCGCTCGGGGAGCTCTTCCGGCACCAGTCGGCGATGGCGATCGAGTACGCGAACGAGATCCAGAACCTGCAGGAGGCGCTGCGCACCCGGCGGACGATCGGCCAGGCGGTCGGCATCCTGATGGAGCGCTACACCCTGACCGACCAGCGGGCCTTCGCTTTCCTCACCCGCCTCTCCCAGCACGGCAACACCAAACTCCGCCGCCTCGCCGAAGAACTGGTCGCCGACGTCCAACGCAAGGGCGAGCAAGGCACCGGCCAGGGCTGACGCCGGCGCGACGGGCGCCGTCTATGCGTCTCCTCGGAAGTCGAGCTCGCGCTCCACGACCTGGCGGGCGGTTTCGGCCAAGGTGATGTTGTGGGCGTAGGCGTGGGCGCGCAGGATCGCCAGCGCGTCGTCGGCTGACAGCCGCAGCTGGGCGGTCACCATGCCGCAGGCGTGGTGGACCTGGGCCCGGGACGCCCAGGGACCTTCGGAACCGAATCCTTTGGCGGCCGGATCCTGCAGCAGGGCGGCGCCGACGGCGTCGGCCAGGAACTGGGCCGTGTCGTTCGGCTCGGGCAGCTCGCGCCCCTCCGTGAAGTAGGTGCTGACGACGCCCAGCGTCCGGCCCGACGGGCGCATCGGGAACGAGTACATGTTCAGGCCGCCGACTGCCTGCCAGGCCGACCTGGCGAACTCGGGCCAGCGCAGATTCGGCTGGTCGTTCAGCGCCAGCGTGAAGTGGGTGCTGTACCGGAACGCGTCCAGGCACGGCCCTTGCCCGGTCACGTCCTGCAGATCCACCAGCCTCGCCATCACCGCGTCCGTCGTCGACAGGGTGGTCCGGTTCGCCGTGGTGTTCTCCACCGTGATCGCAGCGCCGTCCGCGCCCAGGATCAGCCGGCTCGCAGTGCACAAGCGCCCGGCCAGATTCGGATGGGTGGCATTGGCGGCCGCCAGCGTGGCGAGCCGGACGAAGATTCCTGCGCGGTCTGTCATTGACCTCTCGGCTACTTTTCGGTGTCAGGCCGGTTCAGGTGCTCGACCCGCCCTTGGTCCTCGCCGGCGTCCAGCAGGTTGTCCTTGGGCGCACCGCTGTCCGGGTACTCCGCCATCGCGACGTCCGGGTGATGCAGGTCGAAGGCAGGGCTCTCCGACCGGATCCGCGGCAGGCTGACGAAGTTGTGCCGCGGGGGCGGGGAACTCGTTGCCCACTCCAGCGAACGGCCCCAGCCCCACGGGTCGTCGACGGCGACCAGCGGCGCCTTCCGCGACTTGTAGAGGTTGTAGAGGAACGGCAGCGTCGAGACGCCCAGCAACATGGCCCCCACGGACGAGACCTGATGGAGAGTGGTGAAGCCCTCGTTGGCCCCGTACGACGCGTAGCGCCGCGGCATGCCCTCGACACCCAGCCAGTGCTGGACCAGGAAGGTGGTGTGGAAGCCGAGGAACAGCAGCCAGAAGTGCAGCTTGCCGAGCTTCTCGTCGAGCATCCGGCCGGTCATCTTCGGCCACCAGAAGTAGAACCCGGCGAACATCGCGAACACCACGGTCCCGAACACCACGTAGTGGAAGTGCGCGACCACGAAGTACGTGTCGCTGATCTGGTAGTCGAGCGAGGGGGAGGCGAGGATGACGCCGGTCAGGCCGCCGAACAGGAACGTGGTGAGGAAGCCGACGGCCCACAGCATCGGGGTGTCGAAGGAGATGGAGCCGCCCCACATCGTGCCGATCCAGTTGAAGAACTTCACCCCGGTGGGCACCGCGATGATGAAGGTCGCCAGCGAGAAGAACGGCAGGCTGACGGCGCCGGTGACGAACATGTGGTGCGCCCAGACGACCACGGAGTACAAGGCGATGGTGAGGGTGGCAGCGACCAGGCCGATGTAGCCGAAGACGGGTTTGCGGCTGAAGACCGGCAGGATCTCGGTGATGATGCCGAAGAACGGCAGCGCGATGATGTAGACCTCGGGATGCCCGAAGAACCAGAACAGGTGCTGCCACAGCAGCGGCCCGCCGTTCGCGGCGTCGTAGACGTGGGCGCCGAGCCGCCGGTCGGCCTCCAGCATCAGCAGCGCGCTTGCGAGGATCGGGAACGCGATCAGGACCAGGATCGACGTGACCAGGATGTTCCAGGTGAAGATCGGCATCCGGAACATCGTCATGCCCGGTGCGCGCATGGTGATGATCGTGGTGACGAAGTTCACCCCGCCGAGGATCGTGCCGAGACCGGCCATCCACAGGCCCATGATCCACAGGTCAGCGCCGATGCCCGGCGAGCGGGCCTCGGTCGACAGCGGGGTGTAGGCGGTCCAGCCGAAGTCGGCCGCGCCGCCGGGGGTGAAGAACCCGCTGAACGCGATCAGGCCGCCGAACAGGAACAGCCAGAAGCTGAACATGTTCAGCCGTGGGAAGGCCACATCGGGAGCACCGATCTGGACCGGCATGATCACGTTCGCGAAGCCGACGAACAGCGGCGTCGCGAACAGCAGCAGCATGATCGTGCCGTGCATGGTGAAGAGTTGGTTGTAGACCTCTTCGTTCACGATCTGCAGACCCGGCTGGGCCAGCTCCGCCCGGATCAGCAGCGCCATCAGGCCGCCGACGAGAAAGAAGACGAAGGACGTGATCAGGTAGAGCTGTCCGATCAGCTTGTGGTCGGTGGTGGTCAGCCACTTGACCGCAAGCTGCCCGAGCGTCCGCCTCCTGACCAGCGGCATCGCCGACGTACGGACGGCCTGCCGGCGTTCCTCAACGGTCGCCACCGTCGCCTCCTCCCGGAAGGAAACCTGTCAGCGAGTACCCACCTGGGAGGTAATCCATGCGCGAGACGGCGTGCCGTTTTTCAGGTGGGCAGTTGGCGAAGCCGTTGCTCCAGACGCCGCACCAGCTCGGGGTGTTCCGTGGTGCCGTGGCCGAGACAGATGCCGTTGACCAGCGCCTCGGCAACTTGGCAGGTGCAGGCGTCACACTCGATCGACCAGGCGCGCAGGATCGCCCCGGCCTCCTCGGGCGACAGGTCGAACCAGCCCCGCAGCACGCTTTCGGCCTGCTGCAGCTGCCTGGTCTTGTGGGCCCTCGGATGAGCATGGGTGCAGGTCAGGGTCGGTGCGGAAACCTGATCGAACATAGTGCGAGTCCTTCGTGTCCACCTCGGCGCGACCGGCACGATCTGCTGCTGGGCTGAGGTCGCAACCCACGAAACCGAGGAACTCCGGCAACCTGCCGGTTGCCGGAAGCACCTTCCAGTACCCCGGTCACAGGCGTTGATGCGGCGTGGGAGCGGGGGTCACCCTCCGAGTTCGCCGGCATCCATCTCGTGGCCGGAGCGGCCGGGGGTGGCGCGTTTCCGTTTCAGCTGGGCCTCGTGGAGGTGGCGTTTGCCGCCGGCCAGCTGCTGGCGGGCTTCTCGCTCCAGGGCGACGAAGGGTTCGTAGTACTGGTCGTCGTAGTCCTCGACCACCTTGAACGTCCATCGCCCGGGCAGCACGTTCCGGCCGATGAGCTCGCTGTCGATCCGGTCCGCGAGCTCCTCGTGACCGGCCTTCCGCAACGCCTCGACCGCCTCGTCCAGCCCGAAGTCGGCCTCACCGGTCAGCTGATGAAAGGAGTACAGATGTCCCCGCGCCCGGATCGTCTTCTCCAACGCCTCGGACAAGGCCCCGAGCGCCGCGAGCGTCTCATCACTCATCCCCTCCGGCCGCCGATGCCCAGCCGGCCAGTCCCGAGCGTCCCCATCCACCGAACTCTCCCCATGCTCCATGCGGCACCGGTACCCACCCGGTGCCGCTCCGAACTACCACCGGATCAGAACGGCGCGTCACCCATCCGGAACTGGTGAGTCGCGTCGTCGAGTTCCTGCTTCAGGTCGGCAGGCAGGGTGTACGCGAGTGCTGCGAGGGTGTCGGTCAGCTGCTCCGGCCGGCTTGCGCCGATGATGGGCGCGGTGACCGCCGGGTTGGCCAGCACCCAGGCGAGTGCGACGGTCGCGGGCGGCTGACCTGCCTCCGCCGCGAGAGCCCGGAAGCGGTCCACGGCGCCGAAGCGCTCATCCTGCCAGTAACGGCCCTGGTAGATGTCCCGGACCGCGTCGACGGCGAATCGCGTTCCGCTCGCCGGTTCGCCCCGGTCATGTTTGCCGGTGAGCATTCCGCCCGCGAGCGGGTTGTACGGCAGAACGCCCAGGCCCTCCTCCAGGCAGAGTGGCAGCAGCTCCCGCTCCGCCTGCCGGAAGAGCAGGTTGTAGCGCGGCTGGACCGTGACGAAGGAGACGAGGTCGCGCGCCTCACTGCGCCCCAGTGCCCGTGCGATCTGGTACGCCGCGAAGTTGGAGCACCCGACATAGCGAACCTTGCCGGACCGGACCAGATCGTCCAGGGCGGACAGCGTCTCGTCGATCGGTGTCGCCGGATCGGTTCCGTGCAACTGGTAGAGGTCGAGGTAGTCGGTCTGCAGCCGGCGCAACGACTGCTCGACGGCGTCGAGCAGATGCCGGCGCGAATTCCCTTGCTGCCAAGGGCGCGGCCCCACCCGATGAGACGCCTTGGTCGCCAGTACGACGTCCTGACGCCGGTTCTTCAGCCAGTTGCCGACGATCTCCTCGGTCCGCCCGACGGTGGCGAGCCGGCCGCCCATGGGATAGACGTCGGCTGTGTCGATGAAGGTGATCCCGCCCTCGACGGCCCGGTCGAGGATGGCGGCCGAGGTCGGTTCGTCGCACTGGAGCCCGAACGTCATCGTGCCGAGGCACAGCCGCGAGACGGGAAGGCCGGTGCGGCCCAGGAACACGTGTTCCATGCTGCCCGGTTCTTTGGTGCCCAGTTCGGCGGGGCTCGGTTCGGTGGGGCTCAGTTCCGTGGTGCTCGGTGCCATGGGGCTCAGTCCTTTCGGCCGGACAGGCGTGGCATCCGGCGGGGTTCGACAGCAGCGGAGGTGGCGGCGATCGCGGCGACGGTGGGCTCGAACGTCCGCTGCGCGACACCGACGTACAGGAGATCGACGACGAAGAGCTGGGCCTGGCGGCCGGACAGGCCGCCGGCGCGGAAGGTCGTGTCCGAGGCCGCGGTGATCAGCGCGTGGTCCGCGGCGGCGGCCAGCGGGGAACGGGGGAAGTTCGTGATCGCCACGGTGGCGGCACCCGACTGGCGCGCCTTGGTGAGCGGTTCGACGACATCGCGGGTGTGGCCGGAGTGTGAGAGACCGACCGCCACGTCGCCGTCGCCCAGCAGTGCGGCGCTGGCCAGGGCGTCGTGGGAGTCGGTCCACACCTGGGCCGGGCGGCGGATGTGGTGCAGCCGCCGGCCGAGATCCTGTGCGACGGATCCGCTCCCGCTCACGCCGTAGATGTCGATGCGCCGCGCGGCGACGAGCAGGTCGAGTGTCTGCTCCAGCACGGTGAGGTCCAGGGTGGCCGCGGTGTTCTGCAACGCCTGGATCTCAGCACCCAGCAAGCCGGTCACGACGTCGGACAGCGCGTCGCTGGGCCCGATGTCGCTGCCCTGTGCGGGAGCCCAGCCAGAGCCGGGCGGCTGAGCGGCCTCGCCGGCGAGGGCGTACCGGAGTTGCTGGTAGCTCGACAGCCCCAGTGAGCGGCAGAACCTGGTGACGGTCGCCAGTGACACACCGGCCCGGCCCGCCAGCTCTTCACTGGTCGACAGTGGCGCCCGAGTGGGATCGAGCAGCACTTGGTCCGCCACTCGCCGCTCCGCCGGTGCCAGCTCCGGCAGCAGCCGGCGAATCGCCAGGATGATGCTTGCTGGTTCGGTATTACCTATCTGATTCGACATAAGGCTGTAATTCTCTAACCAATCCGCGAGCTAGTCAACCACTCCCAGAAGTGTCAGACGCGGCCGATGCCGTTGAGGAGGGTGGTGATGGCTAGGTCCGCGGCTTGGGCGGGGGTGAGGTGGGGGACGTCTTCGGCGGCGACTTTGATGACCTGGCGGAGGAGGCCTTCGAGCCAGCCGTGGGGGAGGTCTGCGCGGAAGAGGTCTTCGTCGACGGCTCGGCGGATGAAGGTGTCGAGGCGGTCGCCGAGCTCGCGCCGGCGGGCCGCGGTCGCCGGGTCCGCGGCCATCTGGTCGAACGCGACCGGCCATTGGCGGGTGGCGGCGATGATGCCCTCGGCGTACCGGTGCAGGGCCACCGTCACCGGGGCTTCGGTCAGGCGGGCGGCCTCGAAGGCGAGTTCGACGGCGTCGTACCGGGCCTTGTAGATGGCGGCGAGCAGGGCCTCGCGGGAGTCGAACTGCCGGTAGACGGTCCGCCGGTCCACGCCGGCCTCGCTCGCGATCGTCGCCATGCTGACCGTGGGGTCGGCGGCGAGCAGGCGTGCCGCAGTACCGAGGATCTTGTCGAGGTTCCGGGCGGCGTCGGCTCTCATCGCGTCAACCTATCTCGCGTGGCGGTAAGCCTGGGAATAGGCTCAGCCGTGTGGTGTGTTGTAGATTAATTGTCACAACAGTGTGGCAGTTTCGAAAGAAGGAGTCATGGACAAGATCTGGTTGATCACCGGCAGTTCTCGGGGCCTCGGTCGTGCGCTGGCCGAGGCGGCACTCGACAACGGTGACCGCGTGCTGGCCACCGCGCGGCGGGTGGAGCAGCTCGACGACCTGGTGAAGGAGTACGGCGAGGCCGTCCACCCCTTCGCGCTCGATGTCACCGACGCGGCGGCCGCGCGGGAGGCCGTCCAGGCCGCGGTCAAGGTCTTCGGTGGGCTGGACGTGGTGGCGAACAACGCCGGCTACGCGAACAGCGCTCCGATCGAGGAGATGGCCGAAGACGACTTCCGGGCCCAGGTCGAGACCAATCTGTACGGCGTCGTCAACGTCACCAAGGCTGCCCTGCCGGTATTCCGTCAGCAGCGCGGTGGACACTTCCTGCAGTTCTCGTCGATCGGCGGCCGGGCCGGAGGTACGCCGGGCATGGGCGCGTACCAGACGGCGAAGTTCGCGGTCGAGGGATTCTCCGAGGTGCTGAACAACGAGGTGAAGCCGTTCGGCGTGAAGGTCACCATCGTCGAGCCCGGCGCGTTCCGGACCGACTGGGGTGGTTCCTCGATGACGCTCAACTCGGTCGGCGAGGACTACGAGTCGACGGTCGGTGAGATCAACCGGTACCGCGCGGCGGTCGACGGCACCCAGCCCGGCGACCCCGCCAAAGCGGCCCAGGCCATCCTCGCCGTCGTGGTGGCGGACCAGCCGCCTCTTCGCCTCCTGCTCGGCAAGGACGCGCTCGAGCTGGCGGACAAGGCGTCGAGGTCTCGCGCCGCCGAAGCCGCCGAATGGGCCGGCCTCACCACCTCCACCGACCACTGAACCCCCGCCTCGAGCGAGAGGTGAGTGGACGGAATGGTGGCGGTCCCGGCGCTTCTGGGTTGAACGCCTGGGGCCTGGGGGCGACGGTCCCTCGAGTGACCGCGTCTCCTGATCTGCCAGTACCCACTAGGGCCGATGCTATGAGTGATCAGGCGGCATCAGGCAGTTGTTCCTCACCGGCGAGCAGCCGGCGCGCCACCCGTTCGTCCTCCGGTGCACACCACACCTCGAAGCGGGTCGCGACCGGCTGTGGCTCCGGCGCGGGCCGGGACAGTGCACGGAAGAAGCCGCGCAACGCGCCGAACAGCGCGCCGTACAGGATCCCCCACAGCACCACGAGGAAGCCGTTGGTGTTGGTCTCGGTGAACGATGCGATCAGAATCGCGATCAGCAACCCGATGCCCGCGCCTTGCGCGGCGTCCATACCAGTACTGCGCGCCACGCTCCGGCGCGGTCTGTCCGCCAGCCGGAGGTCGGTGCCGACGATGCTGAGGCCTTCCCGCAGACCGCGCGACCACAGGAAATCCACCGTTGCCTGCGCCTCGGCCCGCGTCGATGCTGAAGCGATGACATTGCTGGAAACCCCTGCACGGTACGACGGCACGGCTACCCCCTTGATTCGGCGTGGACTACTTCGGAGCGACGACTGCCCGGGTACCCAGGCGTAGCGGGACCATGCCGCCCCCGCCCCCTGCTTACCAGGATTCCCGCCAGGATCAAGGCGATCCCGGCCAGCTGTGCTGTGCTCAATCGCTCGCCGGACAAGGTGGTTCCGAGCAGTACGCCGGTGACCGGGTTGAGCAAGCCGATGAGGCCGACGGTCGCGGCGCCGAGATGACGCAAGCCGATGAACCACGCCAGATACGCGACGGCCGTGGCGACCAGGACGACGTAGACGAAGCCGCCGATCGCGGCCCGACCGAGGTGTGGTGGTGCTCCTTCGAAGACGACGGCGAAGGGGATGAGTACCGCGCCGCCGGCGATGAGTTGCCAGGCCGTGGTGGCGATCAAGTCTCCCGGCCGTCCCCACTTCTTCGTCAACGCATAGCCGAAGGACGACAGCGTGACCGCGGCCAGCGAGGCGGCGACACCACGAAGGTTCACGGCCGAGGGCGCGGTGCCGAGCATGACGCAGACGCCGGTGATGCCGGCTGCCGTGCCGAGCACGACTGGCACGGTGGGCCGTTCGCCGAGCAGAGCCCAGGCGAACATCCCCATCGCGAGCGGCGCGGTCGACATGATCATCGACGCGACGCTCACCGGCAGCAGTTGGGATGCGACGTAGATCAGCGCGAAGAAGGCGCCCACGTTGCACACCCCCAGTACTGCGGACTTCCACCACCAGTCGCCGACCGGCTTGCGGCGCGCCAGGCAGAACAGCAGCAGCCCGGCCGGGAGCGCGCGGAGGGCGGCGCCGTACAGGGGATGGTCGCTGGGCAGGTACTCGTGGGTGACGTAGTAGTTCGTGCCCCAGGCGATCGGTGCGATCGCGGTGACGGCGGCCCAGCGAAAACTATTTTCCATGGAAGACATTCTATCTTCCGTGGAAGATAGAATGCTCCGGTGACCGAAGAACAGGACCACGTCGCCCGGATCCAGGCCGCATGGCGGGCGGAGCGGCCGGATCTCGACGTCCGGCCGCAGGGCGTCATCGGCCGGCTGCACCGGATCGCCGCCCGGCTGACCAGCGAACTGAACCTCGTCTACGCCCAGCACGGACTTACCGAGGGCGAGTTCGACGTCCTGGCCGCGCTCCGCCGCGCCGGTACGCCGTACGAGCGGGCGCCGGGTGAGATCGCGCTGCACACCATGGTCACGACCGGTGCCGTGAGCAAGCGGGTCGACCGGCTCGAAGAGGCCGGCCTGGTCCATCGGCGCCGCAGTGACGCCGACGGACGAGGCCGGATGGTGCGGCTGACCCCAGCCGGCAAACGCCTGATCGACAAGGCGTTCACAGCCCACATCGCGAACGAACAAAGGCTCCTGGAGACACTCACTCCGTCCGAAGCGGACCAGCTGGAAAAGCTCCTCAAGAGCTGGCTGACCCGCCTGGAGCCGGCGGACTGACCAGCCCGCCGGCTGATCAGTACGAGGTCTGCTTCAGAGCGGGAGGGTCTTGAGCACCTTCCCGGCCGCGTCGTACGCCGTGAGCTTGCCGCCCCACTCGGTGGAGTTCCCCTTGGCCTTCCACATGACGGCGTACCAGCCGTCCTGCACCTTGACCTCGTGCACACCCAGACCATTCGCGGGCTCGATCCGCAGCTTGGCGACCTGCGGTGAGATCCGGCCCTGGCCGCGGTAGGTGAACCCCTTGCACGGCTTCCCGTACGTCGCGCAGTCGAGGCTGCCGCTGAGAGCCGGGTCGATCGCCGTCCTGTTGATCATGGCGCCGGTGAGGAATCCCGTGCTCGACCCTAGCGGCGCCGCGTCGGTGGGCAGCGTCGGGCTCAGGTCACAGGCGACCGCGGTGCGCCCCGACGGTGACAGTGCGATCAGGCTGGTCCCGATCCCGGGCGCGGTCTCTGTCGCCGTCACACGCCACTTGGTCAGATCGGACCAGAACAGCACGGAACAGTTCCGCAGTTGCCCGGCTGCCGTCGTCGGCATCGGCTCGCGCTGGGCGGCGGCGACCAGCGCGGCGGACGGTTTGTCGCCGCCCGGAATCGTGCAGGCCATCGGCGGATCGCCCTTCTGTGGCTGGTACAGCACGGTCATCCCGGTCGGCCCTCCACCTGGATGCCGCAGCGGCCGCTTGTACTGCGGGTAGCGCAGCGTGCAACGCCGGACGACCTCGGCCGCGGGGAGAGTTTTCCCCAGCGCGGCCTCTCCGCGAGGAACGCCCGGTACGGGACCGAACGCCTCACCGGCGGCCCCTCCAGTGCCAGTGCTCGTGCCAGTTGTCGTGACGGTGCCGGCGACACCAGGCTGGTCCTTCGCAGTACCGAGGTTCGGCAGGATGCTCGCGGCAATCGCGACAGCAGCCACGCCCACCGCCACTCCACCGACCGAGAGCAACTTGCGGCGGCGTTTGCCCCGGCGGCCGCGGTCGAGCAGGGCCCTCGCGTCGATCGGATCCAGCGGATCGGTGGCGGCCAACCGGTGCAGCTGGGCGCCGAGATCCCGGACGTCGTCCATCTCGTTCTCCTTCATGAGACCCGCCCTGCCGGCCGGGCCTGGTCGATGGTGGTCCGGAGAGTTTCGAGGCCGCGGGCCGTCTGGCTCTTCACGGTGCCGGTCGAGCAGCCGAGGATCTCGGCTGTCTGCTCGACGGACAGGTCCTCGTAGTACCGGAGGACCACGCACGCCCGCTGGCGTGGTGCCAGCGCGCGCAGCGCAGTGAAAACCTCGTCCCGGGCCGCGTGACCCGTGGCCGGGTCCGCGATCTGGAACCGGCCGGGTGGCAGGACATCGGTCGGCACTTCCCGGCGCCAGGGGCGCCTCCCGATGTCCATGGCTGCGTTGATCACCGTCCGGCGGGCGTACCCGAGCGGGTTGCCGGCGCGGTTCCACTTCGCCCAGGACAGATACAGCCGGTAGAGCGCGTCCTGGACGACATCGTCCGCGGTGTGCCAGTCCCCGCAGACCAGAAACGCGGTCCGCCGCAGCGACGCACTCGCCGCCTCGACGAACTCGACGTACTCCTGGTCCTGGTCCGCCATGGTGCCTCCACTCTCCCTTGTCTCCTAGAAGACGGAAGCCGCGAGCATCGCGGTTGCAACGGCGGGTCCTGGTCGAAGGCGTTGACAAGCGGGTGGTGGTAAGGAGTAAATATGTGCCATGCACATGACTAGTCAGGTTGAGGCGGCGAAGGTTCTTGCTGGGTTGATGGTGTCGGAGGGGCCGCGGGAGGAGTTTGCCGAGGCCTTTCAGCCGTTCGCGCCGTTGATCGGGAGCTGGGATCTCGACGTCAGTTGGTACGACGAGGACGGCGCGGTCACCCGGCAGACGGTGGGGGAGTGGCACTTCGCCTGGGCGCTCGACGGGCGGGCGGTCGCGGACATCTGGATCACTCCGAGCCGCGCGGCGCGGGCCACCGACGGCGACGGGGAGTGGGGCCTGACCATCCGGATCCACGATCCGGAGCTGAAGGCTTTTAGGTCCACCTGGATGGGTCCCAAGCATGCGTCCGTGATGACGTTCATCGGTCATCCCGGCGAGAACTCGATCACCCTCGAGGCCCGCGAGCCCAAGGCCGCCAAGACGCGCTGGATCTTCACCGAGATCTCCAGCACCGGCTTCCACTGGCGCAACGAGGACGAGGACGCCGACGGCCGCATCATCGTCCGCCAGCGTTTCGTCGCCACCCGCCAGAAGTAGCCTTCAGCAACTAACTGCGCCGGCTGGCGGGAAAGGCCCAGTGCAGGGCGTCGATCAGGCCGACCTGCCAGCAGGCATAGTCGTGCCCACCTTCGTACTCCCGGTACGTCGAGTCGTAGCCACGCTCAGCCAGTACTGCGGCCAGCCGGCGGTTGCCGATGAGCAAGTCGCCCTCGGTGCTGCCGGCCTCGTAGAAGAACCGTTGGGTCGTCAGCGGACCTTGTTCGAGCTCGTCGATCACCGAGGCGCCGTCGAAGCCGTCGGCGTCCCACCAGAAGGAGCTTGACTGCCCGACGACGGTGTCGAACAGGTCCGGCCGCTGTCGTGCCGTGAAGGTGGCGGCGAGGCCGCCGAGACTCTGACCGATCAGCGCCGTCGGGCCGGTGGTCGCCCAGCGCTCGGCGAGCTCGATCGCGACCGGTGCGAACACCTCCGGCCGAGCGAGCGCCTCCCGCCTCGGCAGGCCGCGGATCGACTCGATCAGGACCACGGTGATCGGGAGATCCAGGTGGTTCGGCAGGCCAAGGTCGATCCATCGAGCACCGTCGAACAGCACCGCCAGCCCTTGCGGATCAGCTGGTTGAGCGATGGTGACGACGGATCCATCGTCCAAGACCTGCTGCCGCACGACGCTTTCCGTAGTACCGGATCGGGCTGCCTTTGATGGTGCGGCCGGCATCTCCAGGACTGAGGCCGGGCCGGGGTTGCCGTAGGTGCAGCCTGCCGGGTGAGTGAGTGGGTTGAGCGGGTCCGGTACGCCGGCGGCCATGATCGCCGTCCACCGTTCGTCGTCCACCTTCTGACCACGCACCGGCGCGTCCCGCACAGGACAGAGCTGGTACGACGTCCTGAGCGCGGCAGGGAGCTCCAACGTCAAGGACCAGCCGTCCCTGTCCTGGTTCATCAGATAGCGGTCCAGTTCCCCTTCGTCATAAGCCCGATCCGTATGCGAGATGAGCCGCACCAGTACGTCGTACGCCGGCTGGTCGTCGCTCCAGCGAAACGTCACTTGCCGCAGGTCTGTCACGAGTTTCCCCTCCGAGTTGGCGAGCCGGAGTTCGTCGTACCATGAAACAAGTTGTTTCAGCCAAGGGGAGCGGATGGATCAGAGGCTGCTGGCAGTCGCCATCGAACTGCTGGACGAGGAGGGCTGGTCCGCGCTCACCTTGGACCGGGTCGCCGAGCGGGCGGGTCTGTCCCGGGCGACGGTCTGGCGGCACGGTGTCACCCAGGCGTCCGTCGAAGCGGTGTTGCGCGCGCAACTCGTCCGCGACTATCGCGACGCCCTGTGGGGACCGCTGACGATGGAAGCTTCCGGGCGGGACCGGCTGACTGCGGCGCTGCAAGCCTTGTGTTCGGTTGCCGAGCGCAACTTGCCGCTGCTGGCGCACACCGAGGAGGCTTTCCATGGCCCGGCGCTCGACGCGATGGGCATCGAGCTCGACTTCTTCGGGCCGTGGTTCCGGATCCTCGAGGCCGGCGCGGCCGACGGAACGCTCGATCCGGTCCCCGACCCCGAGCGCTTCGTCACCGCGCTGACCAACCTCGTCATGCTCACCTACGTCCATCTGCGTGCCCTGCACGGCGACTACGGCTGGCAGCCGGAGGAGACCCAGGACTATCTCCTCCATCTGGTTGCCCAAGGCTACTTACCGCGCGCCTGAGCTCCAGCGGTGCTGGAGTTTCGGCGGCAGGAAGTGCCCGAAGACCGTGCCGGCGAAGTGGCCGGCGGCAATCGTCGTGCGGCCGTCCTGGTAGGCGGCCAGCAGGTCGATCCGGGTCTTCGTACCGGCCTCGGCATCGACGTCGAAGCGGAAGTTCCAGTGGGTTTCGCTGACCTGTGCCTGGGTGTGCATGACATCGCCGAGGATCAGCACTCGATGATCGGTCCCGGGATCGGTGATCAGCAGGCTGGTGTGGCCAGGTGTGTGGCCGGCGGTGGAGATCGCGTGGACGCCGGGCACCAGGACTTCACCGTCCAGGAACTGAACGACGGAGGTCAGCGGCTTCTGAACCGCTTCGGGATCGGGTCCGGTGAGTTCGGCGGTGCCGCTCCAGTGGTCCCACTCGGCGCGGTCGACCACATGGCGCGCCTCGGCGAACGTCAGCCCGCTGGGTGATCCGCGGTGGCCGGAGTCGGGGGCCGGCGCGTGGTCCGTCGTCCAGCCGACATGGTCGTGGTGCAGATGGGTGAAGAACACCGTGTCGACGTCGCTCGGCTGCAGTCCCTCGGCGGCCAGGCTCTCCAGCAACCGCCCTCCGCTGAACGAGCCCATTCCTGGGATCTCGAAGTCGACCGCACCCAGCCCGAGGTCGACCAGCAGGCGATGCTCGGGAGTCTGGACGAGAAACGAGCCGACGCTGATCGGCAGCCTGCCATCGTCGTCGAGGTACGGCGCGTACGCCGACCAGCCGTCCGGCGCGGAGGCCGGGAAGAAGACCGTCGGGTCGAGGTGGACCTCGCCGTCGGGCAGGTAGGTGACCGTGGTCGAGCCGACGGTGACCTGGGTCCGGGGTGCGGCGGTGAGCATGTGCGGGGGTTCCTCTCGTGAGCTGCGCTGACCTACTAACCATTGGTTAGCTGGAATCGCTCGACAAGTACGCACTTACAAGTGCGCAGCTGTAGGCACGCACTCTCCATCGGTTAGCCTTTGGCTATGTCACCCCGCTCGGTGCAACCCCGTCCGCGCCCCGGTAGTCGCCGGCCTGCTCGCGCCCGCTTGGCCGACGGGCACCTCGCGAACGTCTACAGCGCGGCCTGTCCGTCCCGGCAGGCGCTGGACCGGTTGGCCGACAAGTGGACCGTGCTGCTGATCGGTGCCCTGGAGACCGGGCCGCGGCGCTTCGGGCAACTGCGCGACCAGATCGACGGGATCAGCGAGAAGATGCTCACCCAGACGCTGCGCAGTCTCGAGCGAGACGGCCTGATCACCCGCCAGGCGGATCGCCCGGACCGGACCGTCCTGTACGAACTCACCCCGTTGGGCAGAACGCTGCAGGATCCGGTCGCCGCGATCCGGGCCTGGGCCGAGCGGTACATCAACGACATCGAAGCAGCCCGCGCCGAGACGGACGCCCGGGAAAGCTGAGCCCGAGCTTTCTGGGTACTGGCCGCACGCACCCGTCGTACAGGTGAGGAGGCGTGATGGTGCAGCTTGCCGGTGAGCCGATCGCGGAGCTGGATGAGCTCGAGCTGGGTGGACTGCTCGAGCGGATCGGTGATGCGCGGCTGGTGCTGCTCGGCGAGGCGTCGCACGGGACGAGTGAGTTCTACCGAGTGCGGCAGCGGATCACCCGGGAGCTGATCGAGCGGGCCGGTTTTGATTTCATCGCCGTGGAGGCGGACTGGCCCGATGCCGCTTTGATCGATCGCCACGTCCGCGGCGACGCTTCCGAGGGCGCCGCTTCCGAGTCGGTCGAGTCCGGGTTCCGGCGGTTTCCGCAGTGGATGTGGCGCAATACCGAAGTACTGGATTTCGTGAACTGGCTTCGGGCCCACAACGACCAGGATCCGGAACATCCTGTCTCGTTCCATGGGCTCGACCTGTACAGCCTGCAGGACTCGATCCAGCGGGTGCTGGCCTACCTCGACGGGAAGGACCCGGAATTGGGGGAGCTTGCCAGGGAGCGGTACGGGTGCCTGACGCCGTACGAGTCGAACCCGGCGGCGTACGGGAAGGCCGCGGTGAGGCAGCGGTATCGCGCGTGTGAGCACGACGTTGTGGCGGTGCTGCATGAGCTGTGCCGGCGTCGGGACAGCTACCGGACCGGCCGCGGTGAGGAGTTCCTCGACGCGGAGCAGAACGCCGCCGTCGCGCGGGACGCCGAGCGGTACTACCGGGCGATGTACTACGGCGGCGAGGAGTCCTGGAATCTGCGCGACCGGCACATGTTCACCACCTTGCAGGCGTTGCTGGACTTTCACGGGCCCGCGGCGAAGGGCGTGATCTGGGCGCACAACTCGCATCTGGGCGATGCCAGGGCTACCGCCATGTCGGCCCGCAGGCAGCTGAATCTCGGGCAACTGGTGCGGGCGAAGTCCGGGATCGGTTCGTACCACATCGGCTTCGGCACCGACCACGGAACAGTGCTCGCAGCGCCGGCCTGGGGACAGGAGCCAGCCGTCATGCAGGTCCAGCCTGGGCGGCCGGGTAGCTATGAACACCTGTTCCATCAGGCCGATCAGAACGCGTTTCTGTTGCCGTTGCGGCGCGGCGCCATCGATGCCGAGCTGCGTCGGTCACTGTGCGAGCAGCGGCTGGAGCGCGCGATCGGAGTCGTCTACCGGCCGCAAACCGAGCTGGCCAGCCACTACTTCGACGCTGTCCTGCCGGTGCAGTTCGACGAGTACTGCTGGATCGACGAGACCACGGCGGTAACCCCCTTGGGAGGCACCGTCGAAGCCCCCGCCGATCCACGGCACCCCTTCGCGGCGCTGGACGCATAGCCAGCTGTTTGCCGGGGGCAACCAGCTGGTCCGCCGGGGTGATCTCCGGGGTCAGCCCCAGGTCATCTCGCCCTTGGCGACCTTGGTGCCGAGGCCGGCGGCGATCTTCAGCCCGGCGTCCGGGTAGGCGGCCAGCAGCGAGGACTCCGCCTCAGCCGCGTTCTTGGATGCCGCAACGGTCTTCTCGAACAGCTCGAGGTACTCGCGGGTATGGGTGATGGCGGTCAGGTCGGTCGGCGTACCGGCGAGCCGGTGGCCTGCGACGACGTACGCCGGGGCAAGAGCCTCCAGGTCGTTCAGTACCCGGATCCACTCGGCCCGGAGTTCCGGGGTGGCGCTGTCGGCGGTCCACACGTGCAGACCTTCGAAGAGCAGTACGCCGCCCACAACCGAACGCGACTCGGGCTCGAACAGGTACCAGGCCCGGTCGCCGAGCTGGTCGCTGGCGCGGCGTACCTCGATCGTCGTGTCGTCCACGGTCAGCGTCGACTCGGTCAGGGGAGCAATGTCGACCAGTCGGGTGGGCAGGTTCTGGCCGAGGTGGGCCCAGGCCTGGAGCTTGCCTTCGTAGCTGTGCTGGATGTGCTCGATGACGTCGGCCGGGGCGACGAAGGCCGCCTCCGGGAACGCGTCGGCGATGACTTCGGCGCCGAAGTAGAAGTCCGGGTCGCCCGCGGTGATCACGACGGTGCTGAGCCCCTTGCCGGAGTCGAGCACCTCGGCGACGATCCGGTGGCCGTCCGCCCGGGTGAAGGCTGCGTCGACGACGAGTGCTTCGGACTCACCGGTGACGACCACGGAGGTCTTGTTCAGCGACGTGTCCGCCGCGTCGATGACAGTGAAAGTAAGATTCGACATGCTGGTAACGCTAGGGCGGTGGGAGCCGGAAATCCCGGTAGCAAGAGGAAGGCCGATGGTAAAAACGGGACAACCGGCGATCCGCCGCGTCCGCTTTCTGCCGCCGTCCCGGGGAATCGGCGATCTCGAGGTCAACACCCTGCACGGCATCCGCGAGCGCGGCGGTCCGCACGAGTTCCTCACACCCCAGCGGCTCGAATTCGACCTGCTGGTCGCTGTCGAAGAGGGCGCCGCCGTGCACACCGTCGACTTCACGGACTACCCGCTGCGCCCGGGTGACGTCCTCTGGGTGCGGGCCGGCCAGGTTCACCAATGGAGTGCGATCGAGGACATCGAGGGGGCGGTGGTGCTGTTCGGCTCGCACACGATCAACGACCAGACCAGCGAACTGATCCGGGCGCATGTCGTTCGCCCGCGGAGCCACTGGTCCGCCGTCGACCTGAAGGGCTCGCCGGTCCCGCAGGCTCTCGAACTGCTCACGCTCAGCGCCGGTGTGGACGCGGGGGAGCGGGGTGATCTACGCCAGGCAGCCCTTGCACACGGTCTTGCCTTGCTTCTCGTCCAGCTGACCCTGGTCGAGCCGCCGGACGGCGTACCGGCGCAGGGGCTGACTCACGAGGCGTACGGCTGGTTCCGCGATCACATCGAGGAGCACTTCCACGAGTGGCACAAGGTCAGCGAGTACGCCGACCGGCTGGGCTACTCGGCGCGCACCCTCAACCGGCTCGCCCGCCAGAACACGGGCTTGTCCGCCAAGGAGCTGATCGACGAACGCGTCGTACTGGAGGCGAAGCGCCTGCTCAGCCACGCCGACACCTCCGTCGCCGAAATAGCCGACCAACTCGGCTTCGACGACGCCTCCAACTTCTCGTCCTACTTCCGCCGCCACACCGACCTGACCCCCGTCGCCTTCCGCACCCGAAGCCGCACCGACCACTGATCGCATGAGGATCGGGTGGGCGGGTACCAAGGGGCGCGAGTCGACGAAGGGATGCTGCCGTGACCACCGAAACCGAGACCCAGCCGAGTCGTACCTTCTTCGGTCAGCCGCCGGTCCTGGCGAACCTGTTCGGTGTCGAGCTGTGGGAGCGGTTCTCCTTCTACGGCATGCAGGGCATCCTGCTGATCTACCTGTACTACTCCGCGGCGCAAGGCGGCCTGGGGATCGACGAAGGCACCGCCACCAGCATCGTCGGCGCGTACGGCGGTCTCGTCTACCTCTCCACGATCGTCGGCGCCTGGCTGGCGGACCGGCTGCTGGGTGCCGAAAGAACCTTGTTCTACAGCGCCGCGGTGGTCATGCTCGGGCACATTGCGCTCGCGCTGATCCCAGGGCTGGCCGGTGTCGGCGTAGGCCTGGTGCTGATCGGTTTCGGCAGCGGCGGGGTCAAGGCCAACGCGACTTCCCTGGTCGGCAGCCTGTACTCCGAACACGACGAGCGCCGCGACGCAGGCTTCTCCCTTTTCTACCTCGGCATCAACCTCGGTGCCCTGGTCGGCCCGCTGCTGACAGGGCTGCTGCAGAAGGAGGCCGGCTTCCACTACGGCTTCGGTCTGGCTGCCGTCGGGATGGGGCTCGGCCTGATCCAGTACAGCTTCGGCAGGCGCCGGCTGGCTGACAAGGCACGGGAAGTACCGAACCCGATCGAGGGTGCGGCGTTGCGACGGGTCGCGATCTTCGTGGCGGTCGCCGTACTCCTCATCGTCGTCGTGATGGTGACCGGCGTGCTGCCCGCCTCGCGGTTCGCCACCGCCGTGGTGGTGCTGAGCGCGGTCGCCGCCATCACCTACTTCGTGGTCATCCTGGGGAGCGGGCGGACCACCGACATCGAGCGGCGACGCGTCCTCGCGTTCATCCCGCTGTTCCTGGCGAGCGCCGCCTTCTGGTCGCTGTACCAGCAGCAGTTCACCGTGGTGACCATCTACGCCGACCAGCGGCTCGACCGGACGATCTTCGGCTGGGAGATGCCGGTGTCGTTCGTCCAGTCGATCAACCCGATCATGATCATCATCCTGTCCGGCGTTTTCGCTGCCCTGTGGACCAAACTCGGCTCCCGCCAGCCGTCCACACCGGTCAAGTTCAGCCTCGGTCTGGCCGTGATGGGGATCGCGTTCCTGCTGTTCCTCCCGATGGCCGGCGGCGGCCCGAACAGTGCGCCCCTGCTGGGCCTGGCCGGCGTACTGCTGGTCTTCACGATCGCCGAGCTGCTCCTGTCGCCGGTCGGCCTCTCGCTGGCGACCAAGCTGGCACCGGAGGCGTTCCGCACCCAGATGGTCGCGCTGTTCTTCCTCTCGATCGCCCTCGGGACGGCGATGTCCGGCGTACTGGCCAAGTTCTACAGCGCCGACCACGAGACCGCGTACTTCGGAGTGATCGGTGTGGTCGCCCTCCTGCTCGGCCTCGCCCTGGGGGCGGCCACTCCCGCCATCCGTCGCCTGATGAGCGGCATCCACTGACTCATGTCCAGCCCGCATCAAGTCCTCTGAACTTGGCATTGGACCGGCGGCGCGGGTGGCGGCAGCCTGGGACAGATGAGTGTTCCTACCTTCGGGATCCTGCACGACTTCCGCCGGCCGCCGACCAACTCCGACCCCGTTTCCCGATACTACGCCGAGAGTCTCGAGGAAGTCGCCGTTGCCGATCAGCTCGGCTTCGACGCGGTCTGGATGTCGGAGCATCACCTCACCGCCGACGGGCTGCTGCCTTCACCACTCGTGATGGCAGCCGCGATTGCCGCGCGAACCACCCGGCTGCGGATCGGCACCAACATCGTCGTACTGCCTCTTCATCACCCGCTCCGAGTGGCGGAGGACGCTGCGGTGGCCGACCTGGTCTCGGGTGGGCGCCTGGTGCTCGGCGTTGGCCAGGGGTATGCGGAGGAGGAGTTCGCCGCTTTCGGCGCTGAACGCCGGCATCGCGGCACCCTGCTCGAAGAGGGCGTCACGCTGCTGCGCCAGGCGTGGTCGCCGGGGCCGATCGACTTCCACGGCAAGCATTGGTCGTACGACGGACTGCGAGTCACGCCCCAGCCAGAACGCGCGATCCCGATCTACGTCGCCGGAGTCGCGCCGGCCGGCCTCCGCCGCGCGGCCCGACTCGGCGACGCGGTCATCATCTACTGCGCCAAACCCGCCGACCTCCGAGCCAGACGCGCCCTCCTCGATGAGATCGCCCCGGGTCATCCACTGATCTGCACCAGCATCTTGCACGTAGCCGAGGACCCGGACCAAGCATGGACCGAAGCCGCACCCGGAATCGCCTACCTGGAAGGCCAAATCGCCACCTACAGCGGCCAGCCGGACCTCCCGCCTCCCCACCGAGACGACTACCTGGTCGGCACCCCCCAGCAGGTGGCGGACCAGTTAGTTGCCCTCCACCACGACATCCAGTTCGACCACTTCGCCCACTGGTCCCGCCTCCCAGGCCTCCCCCACAGCCGCGCCCTGGAGTCGCTGCACCTAATAGCCCACAAGGTCCTCCCAGAGATAATCAGCCGACTCTGAACCATCCATCGAAGTACTGTGGAGCAGGTGATTACTTCGAGGCCGTTGGTGATGGGGATCGTCAACGTCACCGCGGACTCGTTCTCCGACGGCGGCAAGTATCTGGCGACCGAGGATGCGTTGGCCCAAGCATGGCGGCTGGTGGAGGGCGGCGCCGACATCATCGACCTCGGCCCGGCAGCCAGCCATCCAGGTGCTCAGCAGGTGAGTGCCGAGGAGGAGATTCGGCGGCTGGCCGATGTCCTGGACGAGTTGGTGGCCGCTCGCGTCCCCGTGTCGGTCGACTCGTTCCAGCCGGAGACCCAACGGTTCGCCGCCGCCCACGGCGCGACGTACTTGAACGACATCCAGGGCTTTCCCGACCCGAACCGCTATGCCGAGCTGGCCGACACCGGCTGCACGCTCATCGTGATGCACTCGATCCAGCGCCGCGGCCCGGCGACCGAAGTACGCACCGATGCATCGGCCGTTTACCAAGGCATCGAGCACTTCTTCCACGAACGGCTCGCCAACCTGCAGGCAGCCGGCGTCGATCGCTTGGTGCTTGACCCAGGACTCGGGTACTTCCTCGGCAGTACTCCGGAACCTTCCCTTAAGGTGCTCGCCAACCTCAGCAAACTGAAAGCCCAGTTCGACCTACCGATCCTGGTCTCCCCTTCCAGGAAGTCCTTCCTGCGCACCCTGACCGGCACCGCCCTCGCCGACATCGGCCCAGCCACCCTCGCCGCCGAGCTCTACGCGGCCACCCAAGGCGCCAACTTCATCCGCACCCACGACCCAGCCGCCCTCACCGACGCCCTCACCATCCACTCAGCCCTGGCAGCTTGCTGGCGCTGCTCCGGTTGCGAGGGCGCGGAGGAGGGCGGTGAGGGTTTGGGGCCAGGTGTGCTGGGGTGGGGCTCCGTAGCCGAGGATGAGGGCCGGGGGGAGGTCAGGGCCGAAGCGGGACATGCCGAAGGTGGCGATGTCGTGGGTGGCGAGGTGGCGTAGTACGGCTTGTTCGTCGTGGTCCGGCAGGTTGAGGACGACCTGGAGGCCGGCGGCGATGCCGGTGGTGGAGTAGTTGCCTAGGGCATGGATCAGTTCGTCCCGGCGGCGCCGGTAGCGCAGCCGGGCGGCGCGTACGTGCCGGTCGTAGCCGCCCGACTCGATCATCGTGGCCAAGGTCAGCTGGGCCAGGCTGTTGCTGTGGCGGTCGGAGAGTTCTTTCTCGGCGACCACGGCGTCGACGAGGTGGCTCGGCAGGACGAGCCAGCCGAGACGCAGGCCGGGCGCGAGCGTCTTGCTCGCCGAACCGGCGTACGCGACGACGTCGGGCCCCAACCCCTGCAGCGCTCGATCGGTTGCCGGTCGTACCGGAACTCGCCGTCGTAGTCGTCCTCCACGATCACCCCGCCGGTACGCCGGGCCCAGGCGATCACCTCCGTACGGCGGCGCGGAGCCAGCGGTACGCCGGTCGGAAACTGGTGAGCCGGAGTCAGTACGGCGCCGGCCTCATCGCCCAGTTGGCCGACCACGGCACCGTGCGAGTCGATGGGGAGGGGTCGTGGATCCAGCCCGACCCAGCTGAGCTGCTGCCGGATCGCGGGCTGGCCGGGACGCTCATAGCCGAACGATCGAGCGCCCTGCCGATGGAGTGCGCCCGCCACCAGCGCCACGGCTTGCCGCAATCCACTGCAGAGCAGGATCCGGTCAGGGTCAGCCTGTACGCCGCGGACGCGGTTGAGGTAGCCGGCCAGCACTTCCCGGGCGTAACGCGACCCCTGCGCTTCGTCGTACTGGAGAGCCTCCCGAGGACGCGTGTTGAGAACCTGCCGGGTCGCGGCGTTCCATGCGGCCGCCGGAAAGAACGACACATCGGGCCGCCCGGCCCGCAGATCGTGCGCGACCTCAGGCTGCAGCGAGCTTGGTGACATCTGAGCAGGCTGCGGCTGTACTGCGGCCACTCGCGTGCCGGCACCCCGGTCGCCCTCCAGCCGCCCCTCCTGGACCAGCTGGCTGTAGACCTCGGCCACCGTGTTCCGGGCCACCCCGAGGTCGATCGCCAGCGCCCGCGACGACGGCAACCTGGTACCGGGTGGCATCGCCGTGATCGCCTCTCGCAGTGCTCGCTCGAGGCCGGTCCGGACTCCCGCCGACCGGTCGAGGGTGAGATGCAGGTCCGTCATGGCCCACGATTCTAGCTGCGACTTGGCCCAAGATTCTGGGACAAGATCATCCTAGCGTCGGTGCTGTGGACCAACTGACCTTGCGCCTGATCGCCCTCGTGAGCCGGACCGGGACCGGACTCGCAACCGCCGTCTCGGCCCTGTTCGTGACCCAGGTGTCCGGCTTGAGTCTGCGGTCGGTAGGTCTCACGTTGACAGCGGCTACTGCGATCGCGGTCGCCGCAAGCACCTGGCTCGGACATCTGGCCGATCGGCTCGGCGCACGCGAGGTGTACGCCGGGATGCTCGGCCTGCAGGCGATCGGAGTCGCCGGGCTCGTCCTCGTTCGCGATGTGCCCGCCTACGCCTTGGTGGCGTTGGCGCTGGCGATCGGGGATCTCGGCCAGCGGAGTGCCCAGGGAGCGGTGATCCACGCGGTGGTGCCGGCCGAGTCGCGATTGCGGGTTCGGGCGCAAGTTCGAGTGGCCGCCAATGCGGGGTTCGCGGTCGGCGCCGGGCTCGGTGGCATCGTGCTGGCCACCGATGCGCCGGCGGCGTACCGGGTCGGTTTGCTGGTGACCGCCGTACTGCTGCTGGCCACCGGAGCCCTGATTCTCCGGTTGCCGCGGGTGCCGGCGGTCGAGCCGGGCGCGTCGCCGTGGGCCGTACTGCGAGACGGTCCGTTCGTCGGTTTCATGGCGCTCAACGGGGTGCTGAACATCCACAACACGATGCTGAACGTTGCCGTCCCACTGTGGATCGCGACGCAGACCTCGGCACCCACCTGGATGGTCTCGGTCCTGCTGGTCACGAACGCGGTGGCGGTGATCCTGTTCCAGATCCGGCTCACCCGGGGGAGCGAAACCCTCAAGGGAGCGGGCCGGGCGTCGCGACGGGCAGGCCTCCTGCTGTGCTTCGCCTGTGTCGCTATGGCGCCTACCGCGCACACCTCGACCTTGGCAGCGGTCATCCTTCTGCTCGTGGCGGCCGTTCTCCATGTCGTCGGCGAGATCCTGGAGTCGGCCGGCGGTTGGGGAGCCAGCTATGCCCTCGCGCCACCCGGACTGGTCGGGCAGTACCAGGGTGGTCACGCGATGGGCCGCGGTACCGGAGACCTGATCGGGCCCACTCTCTTCACCGCCGTGGTGATCCCTTTGGGCTCTGCCGGCTGGCTCCTGGCCGCCGTGATCTTTGCCCTGGCAGGTGTCCTGATCCCGTTGGTGCTCAGGACGGCCAGTTCAGCGGTTGTCGGTGGATGGGCTGTGGAGCTTGAGGGCGAGGAGAAGGGTGGTGATGATTCCGGCGGCGATGACGAGGACGGCGGTGCGGATTCCTTCGGCGGCCGCGATGCGAAGGTGGTCGCCGGCGAGGGCGTGCGTGTGGGCATTCGCGACGAGGACAAGCGCGGCTAGGCCGACGACCGCGCCGATGCCGGAGCTGGTGGAGACCATGCCGGAGGCGACGCCCTGGTCGCGATCGGGTACGCCGGTCGACGCGGCGATGAACATCATCGTGAACACCACGCCATCGCCCACACTCACCGCGACGAGACCCGGCACCAGCGCGGCGTACGAGCCGTCGGCGGACATCGTCAGTCCCAGGGCGAGCGCGCCGATTGCTCCGACGGCGAGCGCGCCGATCAGGGTGCGCTTCAATCCGAACCGAGTCGCCGCCCGTCCGGCGAAGGTCGAGCCGGCTACCACGACCGTGGTCGGGAGCAGGAAGGCGAAACCGGTCCGCAGGGCGTCGTAGCCCCGGACGTCCTGGAAGTAGATGGACAGGAAATACAGCAGAGATCCGAACGTGGCCATGAAGAGAAAAGCGACAGCCATGGCCAACGTGAGCACTCGGTTGGCGAGCAGTCTCACGGGCACCAGCGGATCGGGACTGCGGCGTTCGACGAGCACGAACACCAGCAACAGCAGGAGTCCCGCGACGGCGCTGCCCATGATCCAAGGTGAGGTCCAGCCGAGCGGCGGGCCTTGAACCAAGGCAAAGACCAGCGATGTGATGGCACCCGTAGCGGTCAATGCCCCCGGCAAGTCGAAGACCCGGCCGGTCTCCCGCGGAGCATCCGGCGCGATGTACCGGAAGGCGAGCACCAAAGCCACGCCGGCCAGCGGGACGTTGACGAAGAACACCGCTTCCCAGCCGAGCAACCGGGTGAGGATGCCGCCGAGCAGTACGCCGATCACCAGGCCGGCCGCGCCGGAGCCGCCCCAGATGCCGAGGGCCCGGTTGCGTTCGCGGCCTTCCGCGAAGGTGGTGCTGATGATCGCCAGCGTGCTGGGGAACACCAAGGCTCCGCCGAGTCCCTGAATCGCGCGGGCGGTGAGTTGCGGCGCCGGAGCGGTGGCGAGTCCGCCGGCCAGCGAGGCAACGGCGTACAGGGTGAGGCCGGTGACCAGCATGCGTCGGCGGCCGAGGAGGTCGGACGCGCGTCCGCCGAAGAGCAGGAAGCCGCTCGACGCGACGGCGTAGGCGCTGATCACCAATTGCAGGGTCTGTGCGGAGTACCCGAGATCGCGGCCGAGGTCAGGCAGCGCGACCACGACGATGTACTGATCGAGCGAGACGATGAGCATCGCCAGCGACAGCAACGCCAAGGCCTTGCCGTACGACGGTGCGCGGGGTCCGGCCGCTGACTGGATGGTGGCGGTCATGGGTTTCTCCTGACGGGCTGGAACGGGTCTGGAGTCTCGAACTGTACATATGAGTTCAGTTGAACTCAACAGTTCAGTTCAGATGCCTGCTACGCTGAGTGGGAAAGGAGCGAGGATGACTGAGACTTCCCGGAACACCACCGCCACCCGTGCCGAGTCGCCGCGGGTGCTGACCGGCGACCGGGCCGCCCGGAAGAGGGAGGCGATCATCCACGCCGCCCGTTCCGCGTTCGTCCGGGACGGTTTCGACGCCGCGATGGACGCCATCGCCGCCGACGCGGGCGTCTCCAAGGTCACCGTCTACAACCACTACGGCACCAAGGAAACGCTGTTCATGGCCGTCATCGGCGACGCGCTTGAGGAAGCGCTCGCCGACGCCATCTCCGGTACGGCGAAACGCCTGCAGGACTCCGACGACCTCCGGGCCGCGCTCAAGTGGACCGCCAGCGCCTGGGTGAAGAGCATGACCCACCCGGACATGCTGGCCCTGCGCCGCCTGGTCGACAGCGAGGTCCGCCGCTTCCCGGAGCTAGGAGTCGCCTGGAGCGAGCACGGCCCAGGCCGGGCCCGTCCAGCGCTCGCAGCCGCGTTCGAACGCCTCATCGCCGCCGGCCGCCTGACCATGCCAGACGTCGGCACCGCGATCCTTCAGCTGTATGCGCTGGTCCTCTACCCGCACCTGGTCCACAGCACCTACGGGACGACCCTCGACCGGCGTACCACCAAACGCCTCATCGACACCGGCGTCGACATGTTCCTCGCGTACTACGCCTACCGCGAGGCGTAGGTAGCCGCGAGGATGGGCGACCCGGCGAAACTGTCGGTGGGGCCTGACAGCCTGACGGTATGACTGTGACGATCCCAGGCTTCGAAACGAGCGTGGTGACTGTCGACGGGCACGAGGTGATCTGTGACGTCGGCGGCGATGGCACGCCACTCCTGCTGCTGCACGGCTTCCCGGAGACGAGACTGTGCTGGCGCGAGGTAGCTCCTCGCCTGGCCGGCAATTTCCGGGTCGTCTGTCCGGATCTCCCTGGCTACGGCGAGAGCGCCCGGCTGGGCCCAGGTCCCGAGTCCTTCGCCAAGTCCGCGCTCGCCACGCACCTGATCGCGCTGATGAGCGAGCTCGGCCACGACCGGTTCGCGGTGATCGGGCACGATCGTGGCGGGCTGGTCGCCTTCCGCGCGGCGCTCGACCATCCGGACAAGGTCACCCACCTCGGGGTGCTCGACATCCTTCCCACGGTCGACAACTGGAACGCCCTGCAAGGCCCGGGTGGCGTTTTTGCGTTCCATCTGTACCTTCTTGCCCAGCCGAGTGACCTACCCGAGCGACTCATCGCCGCGGACCCGGACACCTTCTTCGGTCACTTCTTCGACACCTGGACCAAACAGCCGGACGCGATCCCCGCCGAGGTGCGGGAGCGGTACCTCGCTGCCGTCCGAAGACCTGAGGCGATCCAGGCGATCTGCGACGACTACCGGGCCAGTGCGTTCATCGACGGCGCGCAAGATCAGCACGACCAGCACGCCCGGCGCACGCTGACCATGCCGGTACTGGCGGCTTGGCAGGATCCCGGCGACCTGGAGTTGCCGTTCGACCCTCAGCAGATCTGGTCGTCCTGGGCTCCCGACCTTCGCACGCTCGTCCTCCGGTGCGGCCACTTCCTGCCCGAAGAGCGACCCGCCGAAATCGCCGAAGCAATCCTTTCCCTGACCACGACCTGACTACTGTCGGCGCCTCAGAGGACGGTGACGTCGATGGCTTCGGCCATTGCGCGGTAGCCGGCCTCGTTCGGGTGCACGTGGTCGCCGCTGTCGTACTGCGATGCCAGGCGAGTCGGGTGGGCCGGACCGGCGAGAGCGGTGGCGAAGTCGACG
Organism: Kribbella sp. NPDC023855; assembly: GCF_040639475.1. Taxonomy (NCBI): domain Bacteria; kingdom Bacillati; phylum Actinomycetota; class Actinomycetes; order Propionibacteriales; family Kribbellaceae; genus Kribbella; species Kribbella sp. NPDC023855. Next base: position 110,202 of record NZ_JBFAAA010000007.1, on the reverse strand, counting down.
GTCGCGTCGAACTCGCCCCCGGTCCGAATCCAAGTGTTGACCGCTTCCCGGAGCCGTTCGCTTCGCTCGGTATGGACTTCCGCGCCGCCGAACGGGGGAATGGTCACCCCGACGACGCGGACCCCACGAGCATGGGCATCCCGGATCAGGGCGCGGTAGCCGTCGATGAGTTGCTCAGCAGTGATCTCCGGGTTCGGGGTGAGACAGGGCGCCGGAGGCAGCTCGGGATAGCCGATGTCGTTGACCCCGAGCAAGACGACGGCGGTCTTCACCCCAGGCTGGTCCAGTACGTCGCGATCGAACCGGCCGAGCCCGCTTTCCCCAAAACAGTTCGAGTCATTCAGCAGTCGCCCCCCACCCAGACCCGCGTTGAGCACCGGCCTCGGTCGCCCAGCCGCGGCGAGTCGAGCCGCCAACAGATCGGGGTACCGCAGCCCTGGCGTCGTGCGAAACCCGTTGGTGGTCGAGTCGCCAAAGGCAGCGACCGACCCCGCGCCCACTCCGATCGCATCCACCCCGGCCAGGAAGTACCAACTACCACCAGCCTCCCCGTACGCCGCTCCGCTGGTGTCAGCTCGCGCGTCGCCAGCCGCCCGGTACGACGCCCCAACCGCGCCGTACTCGTGGAAGGTGGCCGGCCCCGTCGACTCGGCGAAGTACAGCGTGATCGCGACCTGGGTCCCGCCACTCACGGTCGGAAGCGCGACGGCGTCGCTAGCGACTTGGCTGCCGACCGGAACGCTGATCGCCTCGACCCCGCCGAACAGGACCGGCCTGACCGACCCAGGTTCAACCGCCGCGCCTTGGGTGGCTCTCGCCACGGTTGCGCCGGCCAATCGGAGTGGGCGTTCGCCGTACTGGTTGCTGATCCTGATCCGGAGTTTGGGTCCGCCCGCGGACAGCCGAACGACCTGCCGCACCGACTCGGCCGCGAAGCCTTCCTGGGACCAGTTGGGATTCACGTTCGGCTGCTGCATCGCCGTCATCCACACAGCCCGCCAACCACTGAGCGGCCCCTCGGCTGCCGCCGGGGTGAGCGACAACTGCATCACCGCCGCGACGACCATGCCAAGACAGGACCACCTCCGCGAAACCAGCACCAAAGCTCCCAACGTTTGTCGTCCCCTCCACCAGATGCCCCAAACCCCGCAAATGTTGCGATCCGGGACGAGCTGCCGGCCGCGTTGCGCAACTGAAGGTTGCAGATCTTCCGGGTGGCGGTTAGAGTCATGTGCAACCGATGGTTGCTTATTGGAGGTCTGCTGTGGAGTTCGGAAAGCTGGAACGCGAGATCCGGATCGAGGCCGTACCGGAGATCGTCTTCGAGGTGGTGAGCCGTCCCGAGCACATCAAGCTGTGGTGGCCCGACGACGCCTCGTTCGAGCCCGTGCCGGGATCGGTCGGGGAAGTGGTCTGGGGCGACCGGGCCGTGGTGGAGGCGATCACGGTGGTGGACGTGGATCCGCCGCGCAAGTTCTCGTTCCAGTGGGTCGCTCCGGCTGGTGAGGTGCCGGCGCCGGACAACTCGCTGCTGGTCACTTTCGAGCTCGAGCCGTCCGGCAGCGGGACTCTTCTGCGGCTGACCGAGACGGGCTGGCGGGAGAAGGGCTGGGAGGCGGCTGTGCTCGAGGAGGCCTTCCGCGAGCACGAGCAGGGCTGGGACATGTTCCTGCCCCGGCTGCAGAAGTACGCGCCCACCGTGGTGGCGCGATGAGCGTTGCCATCGACGACGACCTCTGGTCTGCGATCGGCGACCCGGTCCGGCGGCGGCTGCTCGACCTGCTGCTGACCGAAGGCGTCGGTACGCCGACCAGCCTGAGCGAGCATCTCCCGATCTCGCGCCAGGCGGTCACCAAACATCTCGGCGTCCTCGACCGCGCCGGACTCGTGCACGCGACCCCGATGGGACGCGAGCGCCGGTACGAGGTCGACGACGCGCAACTCGCCCGCGCAGTACGGCAACTGAACGAGGTCGGCAAGAGCTGGGATGCGCGACTGAACCGCATCAAGCGTCTGGCCGAACAGCTTCAGGCCGACCGAACGTCTGGAGAGAACTCATGAGTGGATTGCTGCTCAGTGACAAGAACGCCGTGATCTACGGCGGTGGGGGAGCGATCGGTGGCGCGATCGCCCGGGTCTTCGCGCGGGAAGGCGCGCGGGTCTTCATCGCCGGGCGGACGCAGGCGAAACTCGACGTCGTGGCGCGGGACATCGCGGCCGCGGGTGGAAAGGTCGAGACCGCGCAGGTCAACGTCTTCGATCAGCAAGCCGTCGAGAAGCACGCGGCCGAGGTTGCGGTGGCGGGCGGGAGTATCGACATCGCCCTCAATGCGGTCAGTGTCATGCACGACCAGGGGACCTTCCTGGCGGACCTTTCGCTGGAGGAGTTCCTGCGGCCGATCGACGGCTTCCTGCGGACGCTGTTCATCACCAGCAAGGCGGTCGCGCCGCACATGGGGCGGGCGCGTCCTGGTGTGATCCTGACCTTGTCGGAGCCGGGGTCCAAGCTGGCCATCGGCGGCATCCTGGGGCACAGTGTGAGTGCCGCAGGCAAGGAGGCCTTCTCGCGGGTTCTGGCGGCAGAGCTTGCCCCTAGCAACATTCGGGTGATCGGCATTCGTCCGCATGCTGTTGTCGATGCGCCGGCGGCTGGTTCTTACACCGGGGAGCTGTTCGAGCCGATGGCGGCGGCCGGTGGGCAGTCGGTCGATGAGTTCCTCGAAGGCGGCTTGGCGCAAGGCACGCTGCTCAAGCGGCTGCCGACGCTCTCGGAGATCGCGGAGACGGCCGCGTTCCTGGCCTCGGATCGTTCGGGTGCGATGACCGGGACGATCGCCAATCTCACCGCCGGAGCTCTCGTTGACTGATCACGCCAAGCTGCTGAGGTCACTCCACGTCCCGGGCGATCCGCTGGTGCTGGCCAACGCCTGGGATGTGGGTAGTGCCCGCGTCGTCGTGGACGCAGGATTCCCGGTGGTGGCGACCGCGAGCAATGCGATCGCCGCCGCGCTGGGCTACGACGACGGTGAGCGTGCTCCGCTCGAGGAGATGATGTTCGTTGCCCAACGCATCGCGGCGTCGGTCGACGTACCGGTCAGCGTCGATGCCGAGGCCGGTTACGGGCTGGCGCCGGACGAGCTGATCGAGGTGCTGGTCAGGATCGGTGCGGCGGGCTTCAACATCGAGGACACCGATCACGTCAGGGGTGGGCTGATCGACGTCTCTGTCCGCGCGGACTACCTTGCGCAGTTGCGTGCGGCTGCCGACCGTGCCGGGGTGCCGCTGGTCATCAATGCGCGGATCGACTCCTTCTTCCCCACTTCGCCGCTGGCGGATGACCAGAAGCTTGCCGACGCGATCAGCCGCGCGGCGGCGTACCGGTCGGCCGGAGTTGATTGTGTGTTCCCCGCCGGCGCCGGCCTTGATGACCTCCGAGCCATCATCGAAGCGGTCGACGTCCCGGTGAACGCCGGTTTCCCGCTGAAGGGTGGTTCACTCGACGAGCTCCGCGCCATCGGCGTGGCTCGGGTCTCCGTGGGGCCGCAGCTCTACAACGACGCCCTGCACCACCTGCGCACTGCTGTTCAACCCCTGCGCTGAGGCCGACCGGGGCGCCCCCTGCTGGGCGCCCCTGGCGGCCCACCCATACCCCGTATGCGTATTCCTTGACGCGGCGGGGTTTTCTATACCCCCTTCCGGTATGTACTGCGGTGTGTTATGTTCCTCTCCGGTTCCAATACCCCCTAGGGGTACCAGAGAGGATGAATTGTCATGAGTACTGCAACTGCCGTCCCGCGGGCGACGTCTCGCCGCTGGTGGGCGCTCGGGCTGATCGCCGCGGCCCAGTTCATGGTCATCATGGACACGTCGATCATCGGAGTCGCCCTGCCGGAGATACGGTCTGACCTGGGCTTCACTCCGCAGGCGCTGTCCTGGGTGTTCAACGCCTACGTGGTCGCCTTCGGTGGCCTGCTGCTCCTCGGTGGGCGGCTGTCCGACCTCTTCGGGGCGCGCCGGATCTTCTCCGCCGGCTGGCTCGTCCTGCTCGCCGGATCCGTGCTCGCCGGTGCGGCGAACGGGGTCGGCCTGGAGCTGGCCGGCCGGGCGGTCCAGGGCGTCGGGGCGGCCCTGATCGCCCCCTCCGCCCTCACCCTGCTGATGATGCTGTTCGGCTCCGAACCGAAGGAGCTGACCAAAGCCCTAGCCCTGTACGGCGCCGCCGCGCCGGCCGGTGGCACGGCTGGAGTGTTTCTCGGTGGCGTCATCACCGAGTACGCGAGCTGGCCGTGGGTCTTCTACCTGAACATCCCGATCGCAGTCGCCGTCCTGCTGGCCACTCCCTCCTTGATGCCGGCGGCCGCCGCCCGGCGTGGCAGTGTCGACCTCGTTGGGGCGCTGACGGCGACAGGTGGCATTGGTGCTGCTGTGTACGCGATCGTCCGCGCGCCTGAAGTGGGATGGGTGAGCGGCGAAACGTTGCTGGTCGGAGCGGTTGCCGTTGCGTTGCTGATCGCCTTCGTGGTGGTCCAGGCGCGGCGCTCCGAACCCCTGATGCGGCTGGCGATCTTCCGCGCACCGAACCTCGCCGCGGCCAACGTCGCGCAGCTGCTGCTGGGCGCGGCCTGGGTGCCGATGTGGTTCTTCCTGAACCTCTATCTGCAGCAGGTTCTCGGCCTGAGTGCCTTCCCCAGCGGGTCTGCATTGTTGCCGATGACAACTTTCATCATGCTCGGCATGATCGTCGTCGCACCGCGCTTCATCGCCCGCTTTGGTCCGCGGCGGACGCTGATCACCGGCATGTCGGTGCTCACCGCCGGGTTGGCGGGGCTGTCTTTGGTTCGCTCCACCGGATCCTTCTGGGTCGACGTCCTCCCGGCCTCGCTGGTCGCCGCGGCGGGCATGTCGCTCGCCTTCATCCCCAGCCTCGGCATCGCCCTCTCCTCGGCACGCCCCGAGGAAGGCGGCCTGGCCTCGGGCATCGTCAACACCAGTTACCAGATCGGCTCAGCCCTCGGCCTAGCTGCCATGACAGCGGTAGCAGCCGCCGCCGGCGCCGACCAACTAGGCAACACCGCCACCCTCACCAACGGCTACTCAGCCGCCTTCTTGGGCGCCGCCGTCATAGCCGCCACCGGCGCAATCCTCGCCGCCGTAACCCTCCGCACCCCCAAGCCCAGCGACGCATGAATCACCCCACCCGGCACCCCGCCGCCCCGCGGGGTGCCCGCGTCTTCATCTCAACAGCCAACGCCACCGCGGCTGCTCGGTCACCACACAAGCAACCGCCAACACGCTGACCACGCAGGCGACAGCAGTCGGCCAGGCAAACCATGACGCAACAACCGCAGCAACCAACTGCATCACCACCAACCCGATGGTCACCACCCCAGGCACCGCCACCACCACATGCGGCTTGTCCCCAGGCGTCTGAAACACAGTCGGCAACCCAATCAGCACCACAACACTCACCACCGCCAGCGGTACCGAGTACGACGCCAACGCCCACGGCGTCGCCACCCAAGCCACCACCTCACTCAAAAACCGAACCCCCGCCCCCACCCGCCCACCAGAAGCAACCCGAGTAACCACCCACCAAACAATGCCACATCCGACTCAACCGCTTCTCAACCATTCGGGAGCAGCCGGTCCCGCAAACTACTGCGGTCAGTCGTCGAGGGAGACGGTGTCGGCGGTGTCGGTCCAGCTTGAGTCCTCTGGGAGTTGCTCGGAGCTGCCGTTCGAGCTGCGGGAGGACAGCGCGGTCGCGGCGCATAGGCCGAAGAATGTGGTCAGGACGAGCGCGTTTCCTGCCATGAACAGCGCGGCCATCGGTTGGTCCGGTTCATCGAGAACCTTGTCCGCGATCGGGAGGCCGAGACAGAGACCGAAGATCAGCGTGAGACAGACGATCGCCACGGTGACACCGCGATGGTGATCGACCAGTTCGGGTTGGCCGGCAGCCCGCCCGGGCCACACGACGGCTGCCACCGCGCCTGCCTGACACAGAGCGCAGGCCAGCATGGCGACAGCAAACGACTCAAACGTCACTGCACGAGACCACCAGTACCAGGCGGCACCCACAGCACACAGCCACTGCGCGATGTCACCCACCCACACCCACGTCGCCCGCGACGACCACACCCGCCGGATGTCATCCAGCAAATCCCAAACCATCCACACCCGCCCCACCTCCCACTCCCCATCTTCCCCACCCACCGAACGGGATAAAGCAACTACAGCTCAGCGAGGTGCTGGGTCTCATTGAGCGCCACGACCTGATGGCTGTGGTGCGTGTCGTTGCGGAGAAGGGTGGTGATACTGCCCGAAGCCAGCGGGAAGAACACCCGGTCGGTCGACATCATCGGCATGCCGATCCAGGCGGCGATCAGGTAGCTCGACGCGGAGCCGTGCGACACCACGATCTGGTGATCGACCGGTCGGGCGAGGATGTCGTCGAAGGCCGGGTAGAGGCGTTCGACCAGCGCCAGACGTGTCTCCGCGCCGGCCGGTCCATCGTGATGTCCAAGGCGATCCCCGTACTCCGGAAGCGGCACCCGACGCTCAGCGAGCCACGCTTGGGGTCGACCGTCAGCCTCGCCATTAGACCTCTCGCGAAGCCGCGCATCCGTCTGTACTTCGACGGCAAACCTCCGGGCGATGCATTCAGCCGTCTGGCTGGCCCGCCGCAGATCGGAGGAGTGGACCTCGACCGCCCGGCGTCCGATCCTGTTCGCCAGCACCTCGGCGATCCTCCCGGCCTGCAGATGTCCGCGGGCCGTCAGCTCCGAGTCGTACCAGCCTCCGACCACGCCGTCGACGTGATGCTGCGCCTCGGCATGCGTGACGAGGTAGACGTGTCTCATGACCCCAACCTTTGCAGGTCAGAGCTTCACCAGTGCGTCGTTTCCGGCTCCCTGGGGAACACTTGGCATCCACGCGCGGCATTCGTCGACGGCGTCGATGAGAACCTGCCGCAGCAGCGCGTCGGCGTCCGGCGCGCGGAAGTCGGTGACGGCTCGGATAGCGCCGGCTACCGCGAGTGCGGCAACTCGCTCATAGCCCGCCGGCATCCGCTCGTACTCCGTCAGGATGCGGTTCGCGGTCTCGGCCGCCGCGGTCAAAGTCGACCGGAATTGCGCCGACACGACGGGAACGACCAACGGGACACAACGCGCCACCACCGCCGGGAACACTCGCCGATCGCTCGGCGTGAGACCGATGACCGACGGGATCAACGGGGCGAGCTCGACGCGACCGGCGTCGGAGGTCTCGTCGTTCACCTCACGGGCGACCAACGCCAACAACGGATGGGTGCAGTCCGGCTGATCCGACCACGCCGTACCGGCCAGCAGGGACGCATACTCCATGAAGCATGCGCCTTTCCCCGGATGCCGATGCCGGCCCCGCGAAAGGATGGGGAGAACCGCGGGCCCGCCACTGCCAGCTGTCATCAGCCACCTCCGACCATAAAGCTGTGCTGCAGGTACCCTCGCCGGCGGCCATCCATGCAGGCTATTCCTCGCGTTTTGTCGCTTGGTCCAGCGAGGTGTACGCCAGGTGCAGGAAATCTGCGGCCGCCAGTGAGGTCAGCCCGCCCGCCGCCAGCCGGGTGGCCCGGGGGAGGAGCGTCAACCCAGCCAAGTAGGTTGCGGCGGCCCAGACCGATACGCAGAACGGACAGGTCACGAGTTCCCCGACCAGCCCCTGTACGCCGTTCCCGCGCGGCTTCTCGTTGACCTCGGCCGGTGCACCCGGTTCGACGTACTCCGTGAACGGTGCCCGGAGCGGGCTCGTCACCGAGTTCTTCGAGATCAGCCGGCTGCCACGGAATACCGCGCCGGCGCCGATCACCAGGTCGAGCGGGCTGAGTTGAGCCGGAGGACGACGGCCGGTCAGTACTGCGACGGCCGCAACGGCGCCGCAGTACCCGGCGAACGCTGTGATCGCTGTCGCGTACCGCGGCAGTTCCGGGGACTCCGAAGCCTTGTCCGCATATCCTTGCCACCGGCGCTGGGCCTTGTCCCGCAGGCCTCCCGTGCCGCTGGTCCACTCGTTCGCTGCTTCCACGCGCCCCTGTACCCCTTGCCTAAAACGTTGCTACCGGCCATCACCCGTCGCTTGCCTCAGGGCAAGTCAGCACGGTGAAGGACCCGATCCGGAGCAGGGTTGTCGCATTACTGACGAAGGTCAGCGAGTCACCCATGGCAGCTCCCTCCGCGGCCTCCCTGGTCGCCGGCCCCTCGGTTGCCCGCCAACCGCGCCGTCAAACCTCGAGTTTTCGGTGGTTCGGACCGCTAGCGGGACTGTGGGGGGCGCATGGGTGATGCCAGTGGCCCCTCGGAGGGGAGGGGCCACTGGTTGGGGGGAGGGGTGGAGGTCAGCTGCGGGTCAGGGTGACGCCGTAGTACGAGGCGGCGTCGACGACTGGCTGGTAGAAGGAGTACGAGCCGGTGGCGTTGCTGCCCTGGTTCCAGCCGCAGTCGTGGCCGTCGCTCGGACCGCCTGAGGTCATGCCCTGGGCGATGGTGCCGGAAATGTAGGCGCCGCCCGAGTCGCCGCCCTCGGTGCAGACGGTGGAACGCGCGAGGCCGGAGGTCTGGGTGACGCTACCGCCGGAACCGCCGTAGTTGACGGTCAGGTTGTACTGCGTGATGGTGCCGCAGGTCCAGCCCGTCGTGTTGCCGGCCTTGCAGATCGTCGTACCGACCGGAGCCTTGGACGAGCCGGTGACGCGGGTGGTCTGGCCGTTGCGGTTGTCGATGTAGCCGCGGCCGACGTCCTCGGAGTCGATGTCCATCAGGCCCATGTCGACGCTCGGCGAGCCGGTCCGGAAACGGCTGGCGATGCCCTTGCCCAGGTGCGTTCCGGAGCGGTTCAGTACGTCGGGGTTGCCCTCGACGCAGTGGCCGGCGCTGAGCATCACGTTGTTGCCGCTGCTGGTGGTGCCGGGGAAGCCGAGCGAGCAGTTCGTGCCCGGTACCAGGTCCATGATCTGGCCGCCGATCACGTCGGCGGTCATCGCCAGCGTGGTGTCGTTGGTGCTCACGTCGACACCCGGGATCGTCTTCAACTGCTTGACCAGGGCAACGGTCTTCGCGGACTGCTTGCCGGGCTGCAGGACGACCTGCAGCCGATCGGTCGGCAGGTCGGCGCCGATCGACTGGACCTGGAGTGAGCCGGACTTGTCGGCCAGCGCCTGGACCTGGGTCTGCAGCTTCGCCAGCGCCTTCTCGCCGCGGGCAACGGTCCGCGGGGTCAGGCCGTGCTCACGCGCGACCTCGGCGGCCTTGGCCGAGTGCACGTTGACGACCAGCTGACGGGACGCGTTGAAGAATGCGCCGTCGATGTTCGCCGTGTCGGCCTTGGCGGCTTCGAGGGCCGACGCCTTGTTGTGCTCGGCGTCGAGTCGCGCCTTGGCGTCGGCCGGGGACACGCCCCAGCTCTTGCCGAGGACGTCGTACACGCCGTCGCTGGGGGCGGGGACGGGAGCGCCGGTCGCGGTCTGAATCGGGGCCAGGGCGGCGGCACCGAGTCCGAGCACGAGAGCTGCACCTGCGAGAGATCGACGTACCTGACCGGGGCGGTGGGGCGGGGACAGAATTCGCATGGGTCACATCCGGTTCCTCTTGTGTGGCCTGCCTCAAGGCCACGGTGAGGGAATCGTTGGGGGTGACGCAGGATGATCGCAAGCGAACGGAAGGTAACCAGGGGGTGCCACGGGCCCGATCAAGGGAAAGCCTTCGACTACGCTCGGTCCATCATCTAGCAACCGAGGGTGAACACGCATAAAACGGTTTAGCCTCCACTCTCTTGTCAAGGGCAACCACTGGAGGCCAAGAGCACGGTCGATAGGATCGGCGGCATGGTCTACGAGCCGATGAGTCGTCGTGCGGTCGGATGGTTCGCCGGGATCGGCGTGGGCTCCACCGTCGCCGGGCTCTTGCTGCGGCCGGTGAATATCGGGATCGCGGTGGGCGCGTTCCTGCTGGCGATCGGAATGTACGGCCTGGCCGGCTACGGCGTACTCGACCGGCTGGTTGACCGGTGGAAGCGGTCGCGCACCTCCAGCTGAGCCCAGCCGGGTTAGGTAGCGAGGTTGGTGAGCCGTTGTTGATGGCTGTCGCGGCGGCGTTTGGCCAGGTCTGCGGCTCGGGTGGCGCGGTCGAGGGCTCGTTCTAGGCGGGCGGTTTCGCGTTGGGTGGTCTTGAGTTGCTGGCGGGCATGGTCGAGTTCTTCGGTGAGGCGCTCGATGGCGGCGTGCAGGTCTTGGAGCTGGTGCTGGTGGGCGTCGAGCAGGGACTCGGCCGCGACGCGTTGTTTCTCGGCTTCGCGATATTCGGCGTCGACCTGCTTCGCGCGTGCCTGCAGCTCCGCTCGCCGACGCTGCAAGGCAGGATCGGGGCCAGCCTCTCGGCGCTTCGGGGCTGTCTTCTTCGCCGGCGTACTACGAACCGCCCGTGGTTTCAGCGGCGCGAGTTTGGCGGGGGAGCCGGTTTCGTCGACCACGCCGAACCCGACGTGCTGAAGTGCGCTGGTGAGCTGGCCGCTGCGAAGCAGTTGGGCCGCACCGGGATCGATTAGTGCCGCGTCGAGGGTCTCGGTGAGCCGGTCCATGACAGCCTGCGTCGGCGGTCGGCCGAGCTGTTGGGCTTCGGCCCGAGCGGTGGCCACCAGCGACTTGACCAACTGGTGCCGCTTCGGGGTGAGGGTGCGTAGCCGGGTGCCGTCGGCCGACAGGTGCGCAGTACGGAGTTGTTCTCCTAGTTCGGTGAGGGAGTTGATCCCCTCTGGGTCGGTCCGCACGAGCAGGTTGGCCAGCCAGGCGGCTAGGGTCGGTCTGCGGAGAGCCTTGATCGCGATGCCGGTCGAGCCGCCGACGGTCTTGGCCAGGTGGTTGCGGGCAGCGGTGAACTCGTCCGGGGTCAATCCGTACAACTCCACGGCCACAGCATCCAGGTCCACCTCTCCAGAGTGCGCCAGCTTTCACCTCACCGCCAGCCCGTACGGCGGGCCGCACTCCCGATACCGATGCCTAGGGCAACTTTCGAGGCATCCGCAAGTGCAGATGCACAAGGCGAAACGTCAGCCCGCCCGCGCTGCTTGGACCAGTCCGTCAGCGAGAGCCAGTGCGTGGAGTCGCCCCGGGCAGGCGTGCGGGCCGGCGCCGAACGGCGTATCGGTCAGGTCGACCTCGACGGTCGTGCCGTCCGGGGCCACCCGCCGGGTCTTCGGCACTGGCGGGCCGGCGAGGCCTGCGAGGGTGTTGGCGACCAGGGTGGCGGTCGCGTCACACGCCTGGACCAGCAGGGCGATTCGGTTGGCGGTCCTCTCGTCGTACCCGCCGAGGGTCCGGACAAGGCGGTCGACGGCCTCATCCGCCGCCGCGGTGATCGTGGTGTGAGGCTGATAGGACTTCGCGATCACGGCGATATCTTCGGCGACAGCAATGGGCATCCCGAGCGCTTCGGCCAGCACCTCGACCGGACCGGTACGGCGGCGAAAGGCCAAGGCTCGCAGGGAATCCGGGTCGACCGCGGCCAGGTCGGCCACGGCGAGCGCACGCCGGCGCTGATGCGTTGATCCATTGCTGAATCGCGCCACGGAGCCTCGGAGCCACGCAATGCCACTGGGTGCGGGTGGCGGCGACGGAACTAGGTACTGCGGATCGGTAAGCACGGTGACGACGGTACGACGCCGTCGCTTCGGTGCCGGCCGAACTGACAGCCTGGCGTGGCCGGCCACTTTTGTGAACGTGCACAGTTGGGTCACAATCAGATCGAGTGACGACTCCGCAGGCAGGCACTGGGAGGTAAGGTCACGATCACGACCGCTGCAGATGAGGACCGATGACGGACACTGTGTCAGGCCGGAGCGGGCGAGTTCGATCCAAACGCCCACCCACCATTCATGACGTCGCCGCGCAGGCCGGGGTCTCCCGCGGTACCGTCTCGCGCGTTCTGCAAGGCGGGCACAACGTCAGCCCGGCCTCTCAGGAGGCGGTCAACGCGGCGATCCGCAAACTGAACTACGTGGTGAACCGGGCCGCGCGGAGCCTGGTGACGCAGCGGGCCGGCTCGATCGCGTTCCTGCTGTCGGAGACGCAGGACGTGTTCTTCGAGGACCCGAACATCACTACCTTGCTGCGCGGCTGCACCACGGCCCTGGCCAGCCACGACATCCCACTCGTGGTGATGACGGCCGGTACCGAGGCGGAGCGTCGGCGCATCACTCCGTACCTCTCGGCGCACCCCGTCGACGGCGTACTGCTCTTCTCCTCGCATCGCGGGAATCCCATGATCGAGCAGCTCCAGCGGGCCGACCTGCCGTTCGTCTGCTGCGGCAAACCGCTCGGCCGGCACGGCGCCGTCTCGTACGTCGCGGCCGACGACCGGGAAGGCGCCCGGACCATGGTGCGGTACCTGATCGAGTCCGGCCGGCGCCGGATCGCGACCATCGCCGGTCCGCAGGACACCCCCGGCGGGCTGGAGCGGCTGCTCGGCTATCGCGAGATGCTCGCGGAGCACGGCGTGCGCTACGACAAGCGGCTGGTGGCCAGCGGCGACTACACCCGGGCGAGCGGCGAGGCGCGGATGCAGGAACTCCTCACCCGCGTACCGGATCTGGACGCCGTCTTCGTCGCCTCGGACCTGATGGCCGACGGTGCCCTGATCGCGATCAAGCGGGCCGGCCGGCGAGTCCCCGACGACATCGCCGTCGGCGGTTTCGACGATGCGCCGCTCGCGGTCACCGCCGACCCGCAACTCACCACGATCCGCCAGCCGTGGGCCCGGATCAGCGACACCATGGTGCGTCTGCTGCTGGCCCAGATCAACGGCGAAGGCACTGCCACCGTCATCCTCCCCACCGAACTGATCGTCCGTGCCTCGGCCTGACCATGGGCGAGACGGAGGATGACCGGTTCGGGCGTGAGCTCCGTCGGCTGAGGGAGCAGGCGGGGCTCACGCAAGTGCAGCTGGCCACTCGTCTCGGGTACAGCCACACCTATGTCTCCAAGCTCGAGAGCGGTGCCCGGGTCCCCCGGATCACGTTCGCGGGTGGCGCTGACGAGCTCCTGGACGCGGGTGGTTCGCTGATCGCCCTGGCCACGAATGCCAGGGCACGCCGGCACAAGGACAGCGACAAGGGCTTCGCGGACGGTTCGGTCCGGGTACCGCCACCTCGGCCGTCAGTCGCCTTCCGCGCGGTGCGCCCGCAGCCGGCCCGGATCTTCCGTCTGCCGACGTTCGGCATCACGTGCCCGTTGCACGGCATGGACGGCTGTACTGCGTCCACTCCTGCTGACGGCCTGGATGGGTTGATCGGCGAGGAGGTGCGGACGGCGGGGACCGAGACCGTGCACGGCCTGGCCGCGCTCCTGGTCTCCTTCATCGAAGCGGATGTGGAAGGGCGAGGTGGTGATCTCCTCGGACCTGTGGAGCAAACGCTCGGAGCCATCACCGGTCTGCTCCCCAAGGCACCCGAGCCGATCACTGTCGCGCTGCTCCGGCTCGCCGCCCAGTACGCCGATCTCGCCGCCTGGCTGCGGGTCAAACGAGCTCAGCAGGGGATCGGGATGGCGTGGTTGCACCGAAGTGTGGAATGGGCGTCGGCAGCTCGTGATCACGCGACGGCCTGCGTCGCGCTCAGCAGTATGAGTGCGCTTGCCCTGTTGGAGGGCGACGGCGCGACCGCGGTGGGGTACGCCCAGGCAGCGGGATCGGTGGACAACGGGCGCCGGTGGATCGGCGTACAGGCTCGGCTGGACGAGATGCGTGGGCATGCGCAGCTCGGCGACTGGCGTGAGGTCGCCCGCCTGTCGACCGAGGCACAGCGCGGCGCGGACCGGCTCGGCGACCTGGACCGCATCGAGGCGCCTTGGCTGTTCGACGCCGAGGGGGCGACCTTCATCGCCTCCCACCTCGCCGGTGCCCTACGGGATCTGACCGAGCGGACCGGAGACGCTGCGATCGCCTGCCGGGCGGTGACCTTTGCCGAGTCGGCGCTGACGACCATGCCGGCCCGAATGCCCTTGAGTCGTGTGCTTCTGACGCTGCGCCTGGCCGACAGCCACGCCTGTGGTGGCGCCATCGACGCGGCCGTCGCCGTCGCCCGTCCGGTACTTGCGGACGCAGAGGCCGCCGGCAGCACCCTCATCGACCGCGAACTGGACCGGTTGCGCACCCGGCTGGCAACCCGTGGCAGGGACCTGTACGCCGACCGGTGAGGCGCGGGCAGCATCGACTTGACAGTTCTTGACAACCCGGCCGCGAAGAACGCCGTCGGGTGTCCGGGCAATTACTGTTCGGCACCAGCCCGGCCAGCCGTCTGTGTCGGCTTGAATGCTGTGCACGTTCACAGATTCTCGGCCACGAGGTCTTGCCAAGTTCTGTAAACATGCGCTTTCATCAACGTGAACTCGATGTTCAAAGATGTGTGCACGTGCACAGCCATTGAATCGTCTCAAGTTCACCCGACCCGCCCCCGCTCCTTCTTCGGACCCGCCGACCCCGCGACGAGCTCGCCGTGGGGCGTTGGCGGCCGCCCCGGCCAGGAAGAGGTACCGCCCATGACGAGCAGTGACCGCAACCCCCTGAAGAAGCCCAGTAAGCACCGTCGGCAGACCGGATCCGCACTCGCGCTCACCCTGGTGGTGGCCGCGGCCGGACTGGTGCCGACCTCGAGCGCCGCCGCAGTACAGGCGTTGCCTCCGCAGTGTTCCGGCACCTCGCCGATCAAGTGTCAGTTCAATGTGGCCCCAGGCAACTATCAGGTCACCGTCGAGCTCGGCAGCCCTGACAGGGCAGCCAATACGTCCATGTCGGTGGAAGCCCGCCGGCAGATCCTCTCCGCCGTCTCGACGACCGCGGGTCAGATCGTTCAAACCTCCGCGACGGTCAACGTCCGCGTCCCAGAAGGACAGCCCACGGGTCAGGGAGGAACCGGTACGTCAGGCCTGAGCATCACCTTCGGCGGGAGCGCGCCGCAGGTCCGCTCGGTGACCGTGGCGCCGGCAAGTGCTCCGTTGGTGGTGTACCTGGCGGGTGACTCGACCACCTGCGACCAGTTCACCTCGCCCTACGCGGGCTGGGGGCAGGCGTTCCCCCTCCGAGTGGGCAGCGGCGCGGTGATCGCGAACTACGGGGACTCCGGCGAGAGCTCCGGCAGCTTCTTGAACAACCGGGCGCTGTTCCCGACGGTCAAGCCGCTGATCAAGAGCAAGGACCTGGTGTTCATCCAGTTCGGGCACAACGACAAGAACACCACGTCGACCGCGTTCCGCGACAACCTCAGCCGGATGATCAACGGTGTCCGCGAGCGTGGTGGCTTACCGGTCCTGGTGACGCCACCGGTACGGCGGCAGTTCAGTGGGAGCACGCTGACCCGAACCGCCCAGCACGTCAACGGTCTCGGTGTGGATCTGCCCGCGGTGATGCGCTCGCTCGGCCGGAGCGCGAACGTCCCGGTGATCGACCTGACGGCGAAGAGCAAGGCACTGGTGGAATCGCTCGGCCCGACGGCGTCCCAGCCGCTGTACCTCACCAGGGAAACCGGCGACAACACGCACTTCTCCATGTACGGCGCGACCAAGATGGCGGACCTCGTCGTGCAGGGCGTCCGCGAGCAGAACCTGTCGCTGACCGCCTTCCTGCGCTGACCCCCCAGACTTTCCCGGATCGGAGAACTTCATGCGGAGATTCGCTCTCAGGCACCGGCTCGTCATAGCGGCCGCCGGCATAGTGACAGTGGCCCTGCTCCCGAACACAGCGGCCGTAGCGATCGACACGGCCCCGGCGACGGACGCTCAGCCGGCTGCGAAATCGCAGGTCGAGAACCTCAATCGCGGTGTGATCAGTGTGCACACCGGCAAGGGCAACCGGGTCAGCTGGCGGCAGCTCGCCGACGACCCGGCCGGCACCACCTTCAACGTCTACCGCAACGGCATCAAGGTGAACAAAGCGCCAATCAGCGGCGCGACCAGCCTGGTCGATGCTGGTGCGCCCGCGGGTGCCAAGTACGCCGTACGGGCCGTGGCTGACGGCGTCGAGCGGGCGGCGAAGCATGCTGCGGAAGACTCGTTGACGCTCAATGCTGTTTCAGGTGCGGCAGGTATCACGGCCAGCAGCCGGGATGTGCCGATTCAGCAGCCGGCCGGCGGAAGGACACCGTCCGGCGAGAACTACACGTACGTCGCGAATGACACCAGTGTTGGTGATCTGGACGGCGATGGGCAGTTCGAGATCGTGCTGAAGTGGGACCCGACCAACGCCAAGGACAACTCCCAGGCGGGTTATACCGGCAACGTCTATCTCGATGCGTACAAGCTGAACGGCACCCGCTTGTGGCGCATCGATCTGGGCCGCAACATCCGCGCCGGTGCGCACTACACCCAGTTCCAGGTCTTCGACTACGACGGTGACGGCCGCGCCGAGGTCGCGGTGAAGACCGGGGACGGCACCCGGTCCGGTACCGGTCAGGTGATCGGCAATGCCGGCGCCGACCACCGCAACTCCTCGGGCTACATCCTGACCGGCCCCGAGTTCTTGTCGGTGTTCCGCGGCACCGACGGCGCCGTGCTGGCGACCGCGAACTACCAGCCGCCACGCG
Organism: Kribbella sp. NPDC023855; assembly: GCF_040639475.1. Classification (NCBI taxonomy): domain Bacteria; kingdom Bacillati; phylum Actinomycetota; class Actinomycetes; order Propionibacteriales; family Kribbellaceae; genus Kribbella; species Kribbella sp. NPDC023855. The sequence goes on along the minus strand of NZ_JBFAAA010000007.1, from coordinate 93,597 downwards.
GCACCGTCTCGTCGTGGGGAGACAACTACGGCAACCGAGTCGACCGCTTCCTGGCCGGTACGGCGTACCTCGACGGCACCCGGCCCAGCATCATCATGGCCCGCGGCTACTACACCCGCTCGGTCATTGTGGCCTGGGACTACCGCAACGGGGCGTTGACGCAGCGCTGGATCTTCGACTCCAACACCGCCGGCAGCCAATGGGCCGGCAAGGGCAACCACAACCTGTCCGTCGCCGACGTCGACGCCGACGGCCGCGACGAGGTCCTGTACGGGTCGATGGCCATCGACGACAACGGGCGCGGGTTGTGGCAGAACAACACCCACCACGGCGATGCCTACCACGTCAGCGACTTCATCCCGACCCGGCCGGGCCTTGAGGTGTTCAAGGTGTCGGAGTGGACCAACGAGCCGACCCACTGGATGGGAGACGCACGCACCGGTCAGATCATCTGGAGCGCCCCGTCGTGCGGCTGCGACAACGGCCGCGGGGTCGCGGCGGACATCTGGGCCGGTAACCGCGGCGCCGAAGCCTGGTCCGCCTCCGTCGGCGGGCTGCGCAGCGCCACCACCGGCGGCCAGGTCGCGTCCCGCAAACCGAGCTCGATCAACTTCGTGATCTGGTGGGACGGCGACGCCCAGCGCGAACTGCTGGATGGCACCCACATCGACAAGTACGGCACCAGCGGCGACACCCGCCTGCTCACCGGCTCCGGCGTCTCGTCGAACAACGGCACCAAGTCGACCCCCGCCTTGTCGGCCGACATCCTCGGCGACTGGCGCGAAGAAGTCATCTGGCGCACCACCGACAACCGCGCCCTGCGGATCTACTCCACCACCGACGGCACCACCATCACCCGCCCCTCCCTGATGCAGGACCGCCAGTACCGAGTGGCGGTCGCCTGGCAGAACACCGCCTACAACCAGCCGCCCCACCCCAGCTTCGCCATCGGCAGCTGACTTTTCACCAACCTTGCCGACGAACTCCGTCGGTGTGCTCCTGGAGGACAGGATGAACTCTGAAATCACCCGGCGCCGGTTTCTGGCCCGATCGGCGCTGGCAGCGGGCGGTGTCGCCACCGTGATGAGCGGTTGCGACGCCGGCACCTCCGGCTCGTCGCCGGGAGGAGGTACCGGCGGCGAGACGGTGACGCTGACCGTGATGTACAACAACAACGAGCTCACCAAGGAGCACATCGCCGGGTTCGAGAAGGACAATCCCGGCATCCGGATCGAGTTCATCCAGACCGACAGCACCCGGCTCAACGCGATGCTTGCCTCCGGCAACCCACCGGACCTGGTCCGCGCGGCGGCCGTCGGGAGTGCGAACACCAACGCGCGGGGCCTGGCCGCCGACCTGACGCCGTACCTGGAGAAGAGTCAGGTACTGCGGGCCGACGACCTGCTCGGGGTCAACGACAGCTTCCGGTGGGACGGCAGCAAGATCGGCCAGGGCCCGTGCTACGGCATCGTCAAGGACTGGAGCCAGGACGCCACGCTCTGGTACAACACGAAGTTGTTCGACCAGGCCAAGGTGCCGCACCTGAGTGCCGGTGAACCGGTCGGCTACGACGAGTTGCTTGCCATCGGCAAGAAGCTGACCGTCAGCTCGGGTGGCAAGGCCCAGGTCTACGGCCTGGGTCTGGAGTGGGCCTGGAATCTGTGGGCCCCGATCATGACGATGATCCTGCAGCAGGGTGAACAGGTCTACAGCGACGATCTCACCAAGGTCGACCTGACCACCCCGGCGGGCCGGCGGGCCATCGGCTGGTACGTCGACTTCGGCCGGGCCGGTATCGGGCCCACCTCGCTGAACCCGTTGCCGGACGGCGCGGACCTGACCACGTTCCTGGCGAAGCGGATGGCCATCACCCAGGACGGCTACTGGTTCGGCGGCAACTTCGTGAAGGAAGCGGCGCTGCAGGGCAGCATCGCGATGGCACCCGCCCCGGTCATGGGGGACAAGCGGGTCAGCCCCACCTATGCGGGGGTGGGTGCCTACATCCCGGCCAAGGCCAAGCACAAGGACGAGGCCTGGAAGCTGATGGAGTACTTCATGGCCGGGCCGCCGGCCGAGGAACGGGCCAAGAGCGGGTGGGGCATGCCCGCGCTGAAGTCGCTGATGCCGAAACTCCCGCAGGAGCTCCCGTACCAGACGCAGGCCTTCCAGGTCGCCCAGGACGAACTGAAGCACGCCGCGCCGCTGCCCGACTCGCCGTACGTCACGAACGACAAGTGCAACAGCGTGATCGACAAGCATCTCCAGCGGGCGATCAAGAACCAGGCGACGGTGGAGGAGGCCTGCCGGGCGATCACCGACGAGATCAACAAGGAGCTCAAACAGGGTAAAGAGCAGATCGGCTGATGGCTGCGCGGAGTTGGTCGAGATACTCCGACCGCACCTTCTACCTGTTCGTCTCGCCGTGGGTGGCCGGCTTCGTGCTGCTGACGGCGGTCCCGCTCGGCTACGCGTTCCTGATGAGCCTGACCAACTTCGACGGCAGCTCGCCGCGCTGGCGGTGGGTCGGGATGGCCAACTACACCGAGCTGTTCCGGGACGCCGACGCCTGGGCGGCGATGCTGCGAACCATCGGGTTCGCCGCGATCGTGGTGCCGCTCAGCGTCGCCGGTGCGCTGGGACTCGCGGTGCTGCTCAACCGGCGGCTGAAAGCGGTCGGGCTGTGGCGGACGATCTTCTTCCTGCCGTCGGTCGTGCCGGTGGTCGCGATGGCGATCATGTGGAAGCTGGTGTTCAACCGGGACGCCGGGCTGCTCAACGCGGTGCTCGCCGTGGCGGGGATCGAGTCGATCACCTGGCTGGTCGACCCGATGGCGTTCTACGCGCTGGTCGTGGTGTCGCTGTGGGGGCTGGGCGGTGGCATGGTCATCACGCTCGCCGCACTGCAGGGGGTGCCCCCAGAGCTCGAGGAAGCCGCCGTGGTGGACGGCGCGGGCCGCTGGCGCGTGTTCCAGCACGTCACCGTGCCGATGATCTCGCCGGTGCTGTTCTTCCAGGTGGTGACCGGGGTGATCGCGTCGTTCCAGATCATCGTGCAACCACTGCTGCTGGCCGAGACGAACAGCATCGCGGGCGTGGGCCAGGTGCCGCGCAGTACGCATCTGTACATGGTTCAGGTCTACGAGGAGTTCTTCCAGTCCAGCCGGTTCGGCTACGGCTCGGCGATGTTGTGGGTGTTCTTCCTGGTGATCCTGGCGATCACCGTGCTGGTGCAGCGCTCGAGCCGGCTCTGGGTGTACTACGAGGTGGACAACGATGGCCGTAACTGAACGGGCCGGAACCGAACGGATCGGAGCCGAACCCGCCGGACCTGAACGGGGGAGCGCGGCCTCGACCCGGCCGCGCTACCGGCTGAGCACTGCCGGGCTCTACATCCTGCTGCTGGGGCTGGCGGTCCTGTTCGCGGGGCCGATCGGCTGGCTGATGCTCGCGGCGCTGAAGTCCCGCGCGGAATGGGCGGCGTTGCCGGCCAAGATCCTGCCCGGAGACGCCCAGTGGGAGAACTTCACCCACGCCCTCACGGACATCAACTTCGTCGCGTACACAGCCAACTCACTCTTCCTCTCCACCGTCTACGCGTTGCTCGTCACCGCGACCAGCGCACTCGTCGGGTTCGGATTCGCCCGGCTGCGAGGGCGGGGCAAGCACGCCCTGTTCCTGGTGGTGCTGTCGACCATGATGCTGCCGCAGATCCTGACGCTGCTGCCGACCTACGTGCTGTTCGCCCGGATCGGGTTGGTCAACACGTACTGGCCGTGGGTGCTGTGGGGACTCGCGGCCTCGCCGTACCTGGTGTTCCTGTTCCGGCAGTTCTTCGCGGCGATCCCGCGCGAGCTGGAGGACGCGGCCATCATCGACGGCTGCGGCTGGCTCCGGATGTTCGTGCGGATCTTCCTGCCGCTGTCCTGGCCCGCCCTGATCACCTCGTTCCTGCTGTCGTTCACCTGGACCTGGGGCGACTTCATCGCACCGGCCCTGCTGCTCGACGTGGACCACACGACGCTCTCGGTCGCGATCACCTCGTGGTACCGGGATCCGCGCGGCAACGCGATCCCGACCGTGCAGGCGGCCGCGGCGGCGCTGTACATGGTGCCGGTCCTGCTGATCTTCCTGTTCGCCCAGCGCTACTTCATCCGGAGTGTCGTCACGTCCGGAATCAAGGGATAAATGGAGGTTCCTCATGATGCACAGGAAAGCCGCCGCCGTCTTGTCGGTCGCGGCGCTGGCAACGGGACTGCTCACCGCTCCTGCCGAGGTAGCCGCCTTGCCTGCCGGCGTGACGGCCACAACGAGCCGGTACGAGGCGGAAACGGCACCTGCCGTCTGCGATGGCGCTGTCGCGTCGAACCACGCCGGCTACTCCGGCAGCGGCTTCTGCGACTCGTCCAACGCCGTCGGGAGCGCCGTCGCGTTCACGGTGAACGCGACGACGGCCGGTACTGCGACCTTGGCGTTCCGGTATGCCAACGGCAGCGGCTCGAACCGTCCCGGTGACGTGAGCGTCAACGGGACGGTCGCCCAGGCCGGGATGGCGTTCGAGGCCACCAGCGGATGGACCACGTGGGCGACCCGGACCGTGTCCGTGCAGCTGAGGGCCGGCGCCAACGCCGTACGGCTGGCCGCGACGACCGCCGGTGGACTGGGCAACATCGACTACCTGGAGGTGACCACCGGCGAGGTCGCCGACGACCCGATCATGCGTGGCGCGGACGTGTCGACGCTGCAACGGGCCGGCGACCTCGGGACGAAGTTCTACTACGCCAACGGCACCCAGGGTGATCCGCTGGACATCCTCAAGGCCGCGGGCGTCAACTACATCCGGCTGCGGATCTGGAACAACCCCCGCAGCGGCTACAACAACAAGGCCAAGGTCCTGGAGTACGCGCGGATCGTGAAGGCCAAGGGCCTGAAGCTGATGGTCGACTTCCACTACTCCGACACCTGGGCCGACCCGGGCAAGCAGTACAAGCCGGCCGCCTGGGCCGGTCACGGCATCGGCCAGCTGCAGACGGACGTCTACAACTACACGTACGACGTCTGCACCAGCCTCAAGGCGCAGGGCACCACACCGGACAGCGTGCAGATCGGCAACGAGATCCACAACGGGATGCTGTGGGAGGAGGGCCGGGTCCGCAACGGCTACGGCAATCTCGCCCTGCTGCTCAAGGCCGGCTACAACGCGACCAAGGCGTGCAACAGCGCCACGAAGGTCATCATCCACACGGCCAACGTCGAGAGCGGCGCAAGAGGCTTCTACGACGGCATCCGGGCCCAGGGCGTCCAGTGGGACGTCACCGCTTTGTCCTACTACTGCTACTGGCACGGCACCCTGTCGCACATGGCCGGTGTCGTCTCGGACATGAAGTCGCGGTACGGCAAGCCGGTGATCCTCGCCGAGACCGCCTATCCCTTCACCACGGCCAACTACGACCACACCGGCAACGTCATCACCTCCTCGCAGCCCTGCGCCGGCTACCCGGCCACCCAGGCCGGACAGCAGGCCAACTTCGCGGCCGTGCAGAACACCTCCCGCAACGCGGGTGCGAGTGGCGTCTTCTGGTGGGAGCCCACCTGGCACGCCGCCGTACCCGGTAACGGCTGGGACCCGGCCGACATCAACAACTCCGGCAACGGCTGGGAGAACCAGGCCGTCTTCGACCGGACCGGCCGCCTCAACCCCAACATCCGCTGGCTCCCCTGACGCTTCCGCGTCCTGCATCACGAAACCGCCCCAACACCCTCCAACCGCCCCAAGGAGCTTTCCATGACCATGCAACGTCGTTCGTTCCTCAAGCTCGGTGCCGCCGCCGGAGCCGCCGGAGTGGGCCTGTCCCAGCTCGGTGCACTGCCGGGCTTCGCCGGAACGCTGGCCTCGGCGCCGACCACACCGTTCGCGGTCGGCGTACGCCGCTACAACTGGACCCGCGGCAGCCGCCCGTGCACGACGTACGTCTACTACCCGGCCACCGGCACCGCCGGCGGGAGCCCGGTGACGGACGCACCGGCCGCCGCCGGTGTCTTTCCCATCTACAACTTCACTCACGGCTTCGGCAGCAGCCCGCAGAACTCGCTGTTCATCATCCGGGCGCTGGCCTCGGCGGGCTTCATCGTCCCCGCGCCGCACTTCAACCACAACTTCAGTGACGTCAACAACGGCAACACCTCCAAGGACGTCTCGCAGATCATCACCAACACCCTCGCGCTCAACGCGAGCGGTCCGTTGGCCGGCCGCATCAACACCGGCATCGGTGTCGGCGTCTCGGGCCACTCGCTGGGCGGTATGGTCACCCACGGCCTGCTGACCTCCTGGCCCGACAGCCGGATCGTCTCGGCCAACCCGCAGTCCTGCGTGGACATGGGCAACCCCTCCAGTTCGGTCAACGCCAAGGTCCTGTTCGTCCACGGCGACCGGGACTCGACCACGTCGTACTCCTCGGCCCGGCAGGCGTACACGGAGATGACCTGGCCGAAGGCGTTCCTGACCTTCGTCGGTGGCAGCCACACGAGCTTCTGGAGCGACCAGCGGTTCCCGCGGACCGTCGTCGACTGGGCCCGCTGGACCATGTACGGCGACACCGCCGCGCGCGACCGGCTCCCGGCCGACGCTGCCGGGTCCAACACCAGGTGGGAAGCCCAGCTGGGCACCACGTCCCCCGTGACGGGTGTCTTCACCCTGGCGGCCCAGCACAGCGGTAAGGCCGCCGAGATCAACGGGGCCTCCACCGCCGCCGGGGCAGGACTCGTCCAGCGCACCGCCAGCGGCGGCACCCATCAGCAGTTCGAGTTCGTGGACGCCGGCGGCGGCTACGTCCGCCTCAAGGCCAAGCACAGCAGCCTGTTCCTCCAGGCAACCGGTACTGCGACCGGCTCGGACGTCGTCCAGCAGGCCGACAGCACCGCTACCAGCCAGCAGTGGCGCGTGGTCGATCACGGCAGTGACGTGATCAGCCTGGTCAACCGCCAGTCGGGCCTGGCCATGGACGTCTGGGAGCGGTCCACCGCGGACGGTGCACGGATCGCCCTGTACACCGTCAACGGAGCCCCCAACCAGCGCTTCACCCGCCGCAGGGTCTGACCCAGCACTCGCCGGCCCGTTCGCGGGACCGGCGCTACGTCCGGGGCGCCGCTCGACCACCGAGCGAGCGGCGCCCCGGCAAGCGACCGACACTTCGCAACGACCCTGGACGGTTCCGATGACCCAGTCCTCCCTCGCTTCGTCCACACCACGGCGCCCCCGCAACCGCCGGACCGTGCTCGTCATCATCGGCGCGCTGATTTCGACCGCCCTCGCCGTGGTCGCGGGACCATCGGCGAACGCGGCCGTGATCGACCCGGCGGCCTACTACCAACTCGTGTCGCGGCACAGCGGCAAAGCAATCGACATTGCCGGTCAGTCGACCGCCGACGGCGCCGTCGCCCAGCAGCGGACCCGCACCGAGCAGACCAACCAGCAGTTCCAGTTCGTCGACGCAGGCAGCGGCTATTACAAGGTACGAGCCCGGCACAGCGGCAAGGTGCTGGACATCGCGTCGGCCTCCACAGCCAACGGTGCCGACGTGGTCCAGTGGACCGACAACGGCCGCGCCAACCAGCAATTCCGGGTAGTCGACACCGACAGCGGGTACGTCAAGCTGGTCAATCGCAACAGTGGCAAGGCTCTCGACGTCTGGGAGCAGTCCACCGCCGACGGCGCCCGCATCTCGCAGTACACCGACACCGGCGCGGTCAACCAGCAATGGCAGCTGGTCCGGGTCGATGCCGCGCCTGCTCCGAAGTACGCCGGGTATCTGTTCTCCTACTTCACCGGCGAGAACAGCTCGGCGGGGGAGCAGGTCTACTTCGCGCTCAGTCAGGGCAATGACCCGACCCGGTGGCGTCAGCTCAATGCCGGGCGGCCGGTGCTGACCACGACGGTGGGCACCCGCGGCGTACGGGATCCGTTCATCATTCGCTCGCCGCAGGGCGACAAGTTCTACCAGATCGCCACCGACCTGCGGATGTACGGCAACGGCAACTGGGACCAGGTCCAGCGGACCGGCAGCAAGTCCATCGTGGTCTGGGAGTCGACCGACCTGGTGACCTGGAGCGCACCGCGGCTGGCCCGGGTCTCGCCGGACACGGCGGGCAATACCTGGGCGCCGGAGGCGTACTACGACGAGAGCCTCGGCAAGTACGTCGTCTTCTGGGCGTCGAAGCTGTACTCCGCCGGCGACCCGAACCACACCGGTACCAGCTACAACCGGATGATGTACGCCACCACGTCGGACTTCCGCACGTTCAGTGCCGCGCAGGTCTGGGTCGACAAGGGCTACTCCACGATCGACTCGACGCTGATCAAGCACGACGGGACGTACTACCGCTTCACGAAGGACGAGCGCAGTTCGTCCCAGTCGCGGTGCGGGAAGTTCGTGCTGGCCGAGAAGTCGACGACCATTGCCAACCGCAACTACTCGTTCGTCGCCGAGTGCCTGGGCAGCAACGCGATCAGCCAGGGCGAGGGCCCGCTGGTCTTCAAGTCGAACACGGCCGAGCGCTGGTACCTGTTCATCGACGAGTACGGCGGCCGGGGCTACGTCCCGTTCACCACGACCGACCTGAACGCCCGGCAATGGACACCCGTGTCGAGCTACACCATGCCCGGCCGGCCGCGTCACGGCACCGTCCTGCCGGTCACCCAGGCGGAGTACGACCGCCTGCTCCAGCGCTGGGACTGACCGACCGAGATCCATTCGTCTCAGGAGGCAACATGAGCAAGAAGCGCAGGCTGCGCGTCTTCGCGGGGCTGACCGGCCTCGCGACCGTAGTTGCTGCCGGCACCCAAGTGGTGCCGGCGCACGCCACCTTCGGTACGGCGGACATCAAACCGATCGAGAGCAACATCGCCACCAAGTTCTGGGCGTCGGCCACGGCGAGCAGTGGCTCGTCCACCGCCAAGCTGGCTGTCGACGGCGACCCCAAGACGTCCTGGGTTGCGGACAAGGCCGGCCCGCAGCGGCTGACCGTCGATCTCGGCGGGGCCTACGACAACCTGCGCAAGGTGCGCGTCCTGTTCACGGAAGCCAGCACGGCGAACCGGTACGTCGTCGACGCGTCGTCCGACGGCCGCCGCTGGTCCAGGATCGCCGATCGGTCGAACGAGTCCAGCCGTTCGCGCGGTGCCGTCCACCTGTTCACCCGGCCGGGAACACGCTATGTGCGGCTGACCATTGCCGGCTCGCCGGCCAGCACCAAAGTGGCGGTCAGCGAGTTCGAGGTCCTGAACTACCTGCGTGACGACGTTGTGCTCGGTGCCGACATGTCCTGGGTGGACGACTACCAGGACCGGCAGTACTGGGTCGATCCGCTGGCGCCCGACCGCGGTGCCGGGCCGCATCTGCTGGACGTGGCCAAGGACCGCGGCATGCAGTTCACCCGGTTGCGGATCTTCAACGAGCCGAGGAACGAGAGCACGGGAGAGCTGACACCCGTGCCACGGCAGGGACCGGAGCGCTCGCTGCAATCCGCGAAGTGGGTCAAGCAGCGGAACATGGGGCTCGGGATCGACTTCCACTACGCCGACTCGTGGGCCGACCCGAGCAAGCAACCGAAGCCACGGCGCTGGGCCGAGCTGGAGTTCAACGACCTGACCAAGTCGGTGTACGACTACACGGCCGGTTATCTGCGCCGGCTCGCCGCCCAGGGCACCGTCCCCGAGAAGGTTGCTGTCGGCAATGAGATCATCAACGGCTTCATGTACGGCAGTGAGGCCGCGCTCATCGGTACGACGGCCCCGCAGTACTTCGTCGACCAAGCCTCGGTCTATCAGTCAAAGCCGGGTGGCGGTCTGCTCTGGAAGTACTGGGGATCGGCCGACCCCGTCGAGCAGCGGCTCTACAACGAGTCCTGGGACCGGTTCACCACGCTGGCCGCGTCCGGCATCAAGGCGGTCCGCGACACGTCGCCGCGCTCCAAGGTCGAGATCCACGTGATCGTCGGGACCGGGCGGCTGGCCAAGACGATGGAGTTCTGGAACCAGTTCCTCACCCGGGTCAAGGCCAAAGGCCAGAACCCGGACATCCTGGCGATCTCCTACTACCCGGAGTGGCACGGTTCGCCGGAGGCCCTCGACGTCAACCTGAACACGATGGCCAAGACGTATCCCGGCTACGACCTCGAGGTCGCCGAGACCTCGTATCCCGCCTCGGGTGGCGACGGCTCACCGATGCCGAACTCGACCTTCCCGCGCACGGTGCAAGGGCAGGCGGACGCCATCCAGCGAGTCTTCCAGGCGACGAACGACGTGATCGGCAACCAGGGCAGCGGCGTACTGACGTGGGAGCCTGCCGGTTGGCAGACGATGTTCCGCGCAGTACCGGGGCTGGCGAACACCTGGGAACCGCACGCGTCGATCAACGTGTACAACGCCAGCCGCGCCAAGTACGTCCTCGAGGACACCGTCTACGCGACGACCGTGGTGGCCGGAAAGCCAGCGCTGCCGCGCAGCATCCAGGTCCTCACCACCGCGAGCAAGCGGATCGCCCCTGTCCCGGTCCGCTGGCAGGCGTTGCCACCCGGAGCGACTGACGCACCCGGCCAGGTCACTGTCACCGGGACGACCAGTAGGGGAGAGGTGAAAGCCGTCATCGACGTGGTCGCCCGCACTTCCGCCCCGTAACAACAGCACGGAGACCCATGATGAAACTCAGAGCCTCGCTCATCAGTGCCACCCTCATCGCCGGCCTGGCCGTCCTGGCACCGGCCACCACCGCATCGGCGGCACCCGCCCGGTACGAAGCCGAAACCGCGCCGGCCACCTGCAGCGGCACCATCGACTCCGACCACTCGGGCTTCTCGGGGACCGGATTCTGCAACGGCACCAACGCCGTCGGTGCCGCGGCCCAGTTCACCGTCAACGCCACGATAGCGGGCACCGCCACGGTCGGTGTTCGATTCGCCAGCGGTACGACGACCGTCCGGCCGGCGGATGTCGTCGTGAACGGTTCGCGTGCCGCGGGTACGACGTTCGAGGGGACCGGCGCCTGGTCGACGTGGTCGACGAAAACCCTCGCAGTACAGGTGAGGGCCGGAAGCAACACGATCGCGTTCAGCCCGACCACCGCCGCCGGTCTCCCGAACGTGGACTTCATCGACGTCGAGGTGACGGCCGGCGGATCGGCCGGCACCGGCCGGCTCGATGACCCGAACCTCCAGTACTACGGTCGCTGGAACCGGTCGAACGCGTCCTTCTACACGATGGGCTGGGCCGGCGGATACGTCGATGCGCGGTTCACCGGAACCTCGATCGGCGTACGCCAGCGAAACACCGCCGACCTGTTCTACTCCATCAACGGCGGACCGCTGACTTGGCGTCGTAACGTCTCCGGCAATGTCACTCTCGCTACTGGGCTGGCCAGTGGCACGCACAGCGTCCGGATCGGGTATCGCGAACGCGCCGGTTCGTACAACGGCGACCCGGGCTTCGGTGGCCTCATCCTCGCCAGTGGAGGACAGACCGCGCCGGCCGCCCGGCCGGCGAACCTGATCGAGTTCATCGGCGACTCGATCACGGTCGGCCAGCCCAACGCGGACCGGCCCTTCGTTGCCTACCCGTGGCGCGCCGGTGAGGCGCTCGGAGCAGGTCACACCCAAGTGGCCGAAGGTGGCGCGTGCCTGGTCAGCCGGGACTGCGTCGGCATGATGGACTTCTTCCGGCGCTCCACGTCGCGGTCCACCTCCGACGACTGGAACTTCTCGACCTATCAGGCCACCGGTGTCGTCATCAACCTGGGCACGAACGATGTTGGCCACGGGGTGACGGCGGCGCAGTTCCAGCAGGGGTACGTCGTACTGCTCGAGCGGGTTCGCCGGGCCTATCCAAATGCGCACATCTTCGCGCTGCAGACCTTCCGGAACCGGTACGTGCCCGAGACGCGCAATGCCGTCACGGCCCGGACCACGGCCGGCGACAGCAAGGTCCATTTCGTCGACACCACCGGGTGGATCAACTCCACCACCGACCTGGTCGACTCCGTCCACCCGAGCCCAACAGGCCACGCCAAGATCGCCCAACGGCTGGCACCGGTCCTCGACCAGTACCTGTAGTCGCTGCACCCGACCAAGCCGATGCAATCAAGCCAACCCTCACGGAGCGCATGATGAAACTTCGATCCGCCCCCGCCGTCGCTCTGCTGGCCGTCGCGGCCACGGTGTTCACCACCGTCGTCGCGTCGGCAGCTCCGATGCAGCCCGAAGCCCGAACCGCGCCCGAAGCCCGTACTGCGGCCGACGCCTGCGACCGCACGGCCGCATCCGATCGCACCGGCGCATCCGCCCGCCCCGCGGCGGCTACTGCTCTGCCGCGAGTCACTGTCTGGCTGGCGGGTGACTCCACCATGGCGAACCCGTCGGGCGGGGCGACCTGCCCGGCCGGGTGGGGACAGCAGTTCGCGCAGTACTTCACTGGCGATGTGACGGTGAAGAACAGCGCGATCGGCGGCCGCAGTATTCAGACCTGGCTGTACGACCCGAACGTCACCAGCCGGAAGAACTCGGCCGGCGAGTGCATCATCGGACCGGGCGGGTACTCCGCGCGCTGGCGGGCGATGCTCGACCCGACCACCGGCATGAAGCCCGGCGACTACCTGTTCATCCAGTTCGGCATCAACGATGGTTCGAGCACCTGCCCGCGGCATGTGGGTTCGGCGCGGTATCGCGAGCTGCTGGGCGTGATGGCGGCTGCGGCGAAAGCGCGTGGCGCACATCCCGTCTTCCTGACTCCGGTTGCGGCAATCAGGTGCTCGGGCAGTACTGCGGTGGGCAATCGTGGGTTCATCTGGGAAACCAACACGGCAGCCAGCACCCACCAGGTCCCGGTCATCGACCTGCACAAACTGAGCTACACGCTCTACAACACTCTCCGCTTCTGTCCCTTCAACGGTGACTTCAATTCAGGACCCGTGGGCGCCTTCTTCTGCAACGACCACACCCACTTCGACGTCTCCGGCGCCCGCCAAATCGCCGGCGTCGTCAGCAAAGCCGTCCGCGACCAACAAATTCCCCTCTCCGCCTACCTGAGATAACCCCAGGAACCCCGCGAACCCCCGCGCGGCCTCCGACGCCCGCTCCTGCGTCGCGGGCACGTTCGACCGCTCCCACCCACCCGGTGTCGAGCGCTCCTGCGTCGCGCGAATCCGACCACGATTCTTGGCAACCCGGCGATGGGCGCCAACCCCGGGCCGGTAGTCCCGCGCGGCCTCCGATGCCCGCTCCTGCGTCGCGGGCACGTTCGACCGCTCCCACCCACCCGTCGTGCAGCGCTCCCCCGTCGCGCGAATCCGACCACGATGCGCGGCAAGCCAGCGATGAGAGCCAACCCCGTCGGGTGGGGGCAAGCGGGCCGGCGCCAACCCGGCGGTCAACCTGAGATACAACCCCAAAGCGAGGGCCCCGGCGTCTTGGATCTCCGCCGGGGTCCTCTTCTCTGCCCGAACTGCGTGGGGTGGATGGTTGGGGGAGCCCTCGAGCCGCACGCCTGCCACCCAACGGGGTCGGCTCACCTCGCGGGGTCCACACCGCAAACGCGTGGAGTGGACGGTTGGAGAGACCGCAGGCCAAACGGCCAACCACCCAACGGGCTAAGGCTCAGCTCGCTGGGTGGTGGCGCATTGTGGTCGCATTCGCGCGACGTGGGAGCGCTCAACACCGGGTGGGCGGGAGCGGTCGAACGTGCCTGCGACGTAGGAGCGGGCGTCGGAGGCCGCGCGGGGTTACCCAACGGGCTAAGACTCAGCTCGCTGGGTGGTGGCGCATCGTGGTCGCATTCGCGCGACGCAGGAGCGAGCGCTCAACATCGGGTGGGTGGAGCGGTCGAACGTGCCCGCGACGAAGGAGCGGGCGTCGGAGGCCGCACGGGATTACTCACGCGGGGAAGGTGCCCGGGGTCGGTGGGACGGACCGGCCCCGGGCGGTCTTTGGGGTTAGCTGGCCAGGCCGGTTCGGATGGCGTCGATGATGCCTTGCTGGGTGACGGCTGTGGAGCTGCGGTTGAAGAGGCCGAAGCCGTACTGGCCGTTGACGCCGTTGTCCCAGTAGAAGGTGGCGGCGCCGTAGCGCTTGGAGGTCGACACGACGGCTCGGGCGAAGTCGGCGCGGTACCGGTTGTTCGACGAGTCGGCGAACGTCTTGTCGATCGAGCCGTACTCGCCGACCACCACCGGATAACCGCGGACGACGAACTTGTCGTACATCAGCTTGAGCTGCGCGGTCAGGTAGTCCTCTTGACCCCAGGTCGACTTCCGCGACGGGTTGGTTGCCCCGCGCCCCCATTGGGTGATGGTGCCGTTCTCTTCGCCGGCGAAGTCCCAGGGTGCGTAGTAGTGCACCGAGATCATGATCCGCTGTTCGCCGCTGGGGATCGACGGCGACCGGTACTGGTCGGTCGGTACGACGAAGCCGTAGTTGCCGGCGGTGTAGTCGATGTTGGTGTTCCAGCCGGGGACGAGCAGGTAGCGCGAGCTGTTGTAGCCGCCGGTCCGTCGGATGGTGTCGACGAAGATCTGGTTGTAGGCGTTGATGTTCGAGTAGCACGGCTGGGTGGGGCGGCCGTACTGCCCGTCGAAGTTCTCGTTCATCGACTCGAGGATCAGCCGGTTGTCGTAGTTCTGGAACCGGTACCCGATCTGCTGCCAGACCTTCTGGTACTTCGCCTTGATCGCCGACTGGTCGGACGCGTCGCAGATCAGCCAGGCGTACGGGATGGACTTGTAGCCGTCGCCGTGCATGTTGATCATCACGTTCATGCCGCGGTAGTAGGCGTAGTTGACGACCTGCTGGATCCGGTTCAGCCAGGCGGAGTTGATCGCGTAGTCGGGCGCGGGCCCGATGTGGCGCAGGTAGGAGACCGGGATCCGGATCGACTTGAAGCCGGCCGCCTTCACCTTGTCGATCATCGCCTGCGTCACGGTGGGGTTGTTCCAGGCCGTCTCGCTGGGATAGCCGTTGGCGTTGGACTCCAGCGAGTTGCCGAGGTTCCAGCCGGCGCCGAGGTCGGCCACGACCTGTGCGGCGCTCGCCTGCGCGCTGGTGGTGGCCTGGCTGCTCGCCTGGCTGGTGTCCGCGGCCTGGGCGGGCGCGGCGGTCTGCGCCGGCATGACGAGTAGCGATGCCAGCAGCCCGAACGCGGCTGCGAAACTCAGTCGTCTGGTCATACGTCCTCCTGTGGAACGTCTACGGGTAGGGGCGGTCGGCCCGCACTGTCGAAGCGCTTCGACAGTGCGCCAGGGCTTACCCAAAGCAGCCGGCAGGAATGCGGTGTGGTCCGCGGAAAGCGAGACCGGGGGCGGGTGCTACAGATGGAACAGCATCGGACCGGTGCAGCACAAGAGGTGGGGCGGCATCAATCTGTGAGCGTGCACAAGCCGGATGCGACCTCCCTCCACGGCGGAGGACGGTTGCATCAGGCACCTGTCAAGAGCGGGGGCCTGCGGCCTTGGTGATCCCGGTGCAGGCAGGAATCGCTGCGCACGCGGCGGCCGGGTCGGTTGGGGACAGCAGCCCGGTTGTCCTCGTTCGCGCAGCCGATCGAGCCCTGGTACCCGTGCACCACGTTGCGGTCGATCGTGACGTACTCGATCGTGTCGTCGGTGTAGATCCCGAGGACGAAGTACTTTCCGGCTCCGTCGGTGACCACGTTCCCGCGCACCACGGCTCCGTCGGCGGCCCGTCGCCCTGCTTGCCGCGCAGGTACCGGCTGATCCCGGTGCGGTCCGGCGGGACCGCGCCGAGGATCACCCCGCCGTCCGAGACATCGGTGAACCGGTTGCTCTCGACAACCACCTCGCGAACGCCCTGGGACAGTTCCAGGGCCTGACCGCCGAGCCGTTGGAACGTGTTGCCGGACAGGCTGATGCGCCGGCTGCCCCGGAAGGCGACGTTGCCGGGGACAGTCAGCCAGCCGTCGACGCCGGGTCGCTTGTAGTTGCTCCAGGCAGACACAAACCCGGACGCTGCGGTGACCCGGCGGCTGCTGGACGAGTTCGCCGAACGGAACGACTCCGCGGACGCCCGGCACCGGCTGACCGCGGTGACCGGCCGGGAACTGCGGGTTCTGAAAGCAGTTGGCCGCGCCTGTCGAACGCCGAGATCGGCCGCGAACTCGGCATGCGGGAGACCACCGTCAAGGCGCACGTCAGCCGCGCTCGCCAAACTCGGACTCACCAACCGGGTGCAGGCCGCCCTGCTGATCCGCGTCGCCCGGCTCAGCTGATCGGAACCTTCGGAATGTCGGAGGGCTGCCGTAGGGTGCGGTGGCGTGGAAGGGAGACGCCTGTGCTGACTCAAGTTGCTGAGGGTGTGCTGGTTCATCAGAGCGAGTTGCTCCAGAACAATGCCGTGGCTGTGCAAGGCCGGGATGGTGTGCTGCTGGTCGATCCGGGAATTCAAGGCGATGAGATGGCCTGTCTGGCAAGCGATCTTCGCGAGTTGGGTCAGCCCGTCGTGGCCGGCTTCGCGACGCATCCGGACTGGGACCACGTGCTCTGGTACGCCGAACTCGGCGATGCGCCCCGGTACGGCACGGCTCGTTGCGCGGCCTTCATGCAGGAGGTCTTGGCAGACGCGGACTGGAAGGCGCGCGTCGCCGAGGGACTGCCACCGGAGATCGCCGAGGAAGTACCGCTCGAGCTGTTCGGCCTCATCACCGGTCTGCCGGCCGGAACCACGGAGCTTCCCTGGGACGGCCCGAGGGTTCGGATCATCGAGCATCCAGCGCATGCCCAAGGCCACGCCGCGCTGCTGGTCGAGGAGCGCGGGGTGCTGATCGCCGGGGACATGCTCTCCGACATCCTGATGCCGTTCCCCGACCTGGGCGCGGCGGATCCGCTTGATGACTACCTCACCGGGCTGCGGCTGCTCGAGGACGTGGCAGACGACGTCGAGGTCGTCATCCCCGGTCATGGGTCTATCGGTGGAGCTGATCAGGTCCGGGCCCGGATCGAGCTGGATCGCGCCTACGTGCACGCCTTACGCGACGGCCGCACTCCCGACGACCCACGCATCGGCCCAACAGCCACCTACGGCAAAGACTGGCTCCCCGCCGTCTACGAATGGCAACGCGACCAGCTAGCCAAGAAGTGAGCCGGTAGAGGACGGGGTCGGGAGCTGGCGGGGGCGGAGGCGGAGTACGCCGGCGGTCCACGTGATGGTGATGGCGATCGCCGCGGCTGCGATGAAATGCAGCACGCCCTGGAAGAGGTCAGCGCCACCGGCAGGGTCGACGGCGTACGTGGTGAACTCGCGGGTTGACCACAGTGGCAGGAGTCTGGCGGCCGTGCCGTTGGGGTCCGCGAGCATCTGCAGGGCCATGATCGAGAGCAACACCAGTGCCCCCTCGAGTTCCCGCGGGACGAGCAGGCTGACGGCGGCGCCGAGGGGAGCCGCGATCAGCACACTGGTACCGAGGAGCAGTGCGATCGTCCACTGGTGGGCGACGTCCTGGGTGAGGGCGACCAAGGCGAAGTACGCGCCGGCCAACGCGAGACCGGTTACCGTCAAGGCCAGTTGGCGGCCGGCGATGAGTGCGCTCGGTGAGGCGCCGACGATTGCGAGTCGTTGGTCCAGGTCGCGCGAGCTGACATGGGTGAACAGGGCCAGCGTGGCGACGGCCCATCCGATGCCGAGGGCAAGGAACCGGATCGCCTGTCCCGGGGTGTCCAGCCGGACCAGGTAGAACGCCAAAGGCAGTGCGATGACCAGTACGAGGGCGCGGCGTCGGCGGACGAGTTCACGAAGCGTCACGGCGGCTACTGCTGACACCATCACCGGTCCTCCGATCCGTGCAGTTCCACCAGGTGGTCGACCCGCTCCAGATCCTGCAGCAGATGAGTCACCACCAGTACGCCGGCGCCTGCGTCGCGCCACTTGAGTACTTGGTCCCAGAAGTCCAGATAACTGTCCTGGTCGAAGCCCTGGTACGGCTCGTCGAGCAGGATCAGATCAGGGCTGTTCAGTTCGCTGAGGACGACGTTCAGCTTCTGCTGGGTTCCACCGGACAACTGGGCCGCGGCCAGGCCGGACCGCGGCCGCCAACCGAGTCGCCGGCACAACTGGTTGCCAGTAGCAACAGCCTTGCGCCGCCCCATCCCGTGTACTGCGCCGAAGAGCCGAAAGTGCTCGGCCGGCGTGAGGAATCCCGAGACTCCGCCCTGTTGTGGGGCATAGCCGATCCGCTCGGTGCGTTCCACCACTCCACTGGACGGTGCCGTGATCCCGCAGCAGATCTTCAGCAGGGTGGACTTCCCGCAGCCGTTGGCGCCGACGACGGCGGCCACCTCGCCGGCTCGCAGGGTCAGGCTGATGCCGTTGAAAACGGTCTGCCGGCCGTAGCGCTTGGACACCCGGGACAATCGCAGTACGACGTCACCTGCGGGCCTGGCCGACAAGAGTGGCTGGGGAGTGCGGACGGCCTGCGCTAGCCGGACGGCGTAGGCGGCGGCAGGTCCGTACAGCTCGCTGGGGTCGGCGCCGGCGCCCCGGGCTTCGTCGTGACTGTCCTCGGTCAGTCTGCGGGCCTCGGCCGGCTCTACACCGAGCTCGATCAGACTGCGGTCCAGCCGTCGCGACCACTCCTCGGCGGGCGTCACTTGAGCCGCTCCGACCGGGCGCGTTGCGCCTGCTCCGCAAGGGATTCGACTGCGTCACGGAACTGGTGCCAGGACCCGATCCGGTCGGTGACGGCATCGTGGCCGGCTGCCGTCAGGTCGTAGTACTTGCGCCGTGGTCCGGTCGCGGAGGGGACCCACTCCGTCTGGACCAGACCTTGTTTCTCCAGCCGGAGCAGGGACGGGTACAGCGTGCCGCCCGGGATCTCGTCGAACCCCGCGGCGACCAGCCGCTGGGTCAGGCCGAGGCCGTAGTCGCGGGATTCGGCCAGCAGGCACAGCAGGCAGACATCCAGAAAGCCGTGCAGCCACTGCTGCCGGAGGTTCACACTCATGGCTAGGTAGGCTAACTGACAACCACTATGAAGTCTAGCTACCTACCTAAGGCAGCTGCTCTGCTCGGCCCCTGCAGAAGCGCCTCACGCGGGTGTCCGCGTGAGGCGCTCTGGCGATCAGGTCGGTCGATCAGGTCAGCTGCCGCTCTTCACCGCGGTGGCCACGATGGAGCACGGGTGGGTGCCGCTCTTGATCTGGCTGTTGACGACCACGGACACCTCGACGTTGCCGGGGAACTTCCCGTGGCAGGTGTTGATCGAGCGGCCGTTCACGGTGTAGCCGCCGCCGTGGGCCTCTCCGCCTGCCGGCATGAAGGTGTAGACCGTGTGGGGCCGCCAACCCAGGTCCTGCGAGTCCATCCACTGGCGAACGGTCGGCGACACGACGGTGCCGTGCCGCAGGTGCGCCTGCCAGCGGACCATGTCGACCGCCGACATGTGCAGGCCGCGGTAGCTCGGGCAGGACTCGAAGTTCGCCCCCGACAGCTGGAACAGCGATCCGCCGGCGCCGGGGTCAGACAGGCTGTAGGCGTGCGGGGCGGTGTCCGGGTTCGACGCCAGGCAGGTGGTCCAGGGGATGCCGGCCGGAGCGAAGAGCTTCTCGTTGACGTAGTACAGCATGTACGGGGCGGAGTTCGGGCCGATCCAGTCCGGCAGACCGCGGCTGGGCTCGGCCAGGCGCCACAGTCTGGGCAGCACGATCCGCGCGACCGAGTAGTTCAGGTTCTCGTAGCGGTAGGACGCCCCGGCCGTGACCGGCTTGGTCAGCGTGAACTTGATGCCCGCGTAGAGCGGGGTCATCTTCGCCGCGTCGGCGGCGTTGTCCGGGTCGTCCACGACCTGGCCGAGCCCGGAGGTGTGGCCGAGGATGTGCTTGATCTTGACCTGCTGCCACGACGGGGCGGCATCGGCGCGCAGGTCCGGCGGCAGGTAGGACCAGATCGGGGTCTCGGGCGTGAGCCCGGCGGACTCGGTGGCCTTGAGCAGGGCCGCGGCGACCACGTTCTTGGTCGCGCTCATGATGTCGATGCGGGTGTTCGGAGTGAAGGCGATGTTCTCGTCCAGGCGCGCCTTGCCCGCCGCCCCGGTCTTGGCCAGCTGGCCGTTCTCGGTGATGGCGTACGCGTAGCCGACGGTGTTCCCGCCACCCAGCGCGGCCTCCAGGCTCTGCGCGACCTTGGCCGTGTCCACGTTCACCACCGGTGTACCGATGTCGGCGGCCGCCGTACCCGTTCCGGCGAGTGCGAACGCCGCCACCACCGCGGCGACCATGGTTCCCTTGATCATCACTGATTCCCCCTTGTCCTTTCGTCCGCCCCTGCGGCGGCGACAGGACAACTCTCGCGCCGGGCCCACCCCCGGCGCGTGAGGGATGATCCCTCATTCCCCGAGATAGGGGGCAGTAGGGTTGGCGCCGCTCGCGCCTGGGGGATCCAGGTCCGGGGTGAGGGAACTGATCGAGGAGGCACCGGATCGTGGGTAGACGCCGCGCAGTACTGCTCGCGACGCTCGGACTGCTGGGCGCTCTGGTGCAACCCGGGGCGGCGGCGGCCGCGGGGTCGGGCGACATCACGGCCGAGATCATCGCCGGCCGGGACGTCACGTTGTCCGGCGACGCCGTCGTACGGGTGCCTGCCGGTACTACGACGTACGGCGGAGCCATCACCGGCGAGGGGACTCTGCGGATCAGTGGGCGCGGCACCCTGATCCTCAGCAAGGACAGTGACTTCACCCTGCCGAAGGCCAAGCAGCGGCAGACCGTCGACATCCAGGGCGGCAACCATCCGTACGTCGTGGTCAAGAACCCCGATCCGCCGGCTGTCATCGTCGACCGGGGCGCCACGCTTCAGTACGGGACGGGCGGGAGCACCGGGCTGATCGGGAGGTTTCCGTACAACACCCCGGGCTACCAGCTCAACCAGGACAACATCGAGGTCAACGGCACGCTGCGGCTGTCCCTCGTGCGGACCTTCAATCTCGGCACGATCAGCGGTTCCGGCCTGGTCACTCAGCCACGCTTCCTGTGGGGCACGCTCGACCTGGCGGGGACCCACCCGTTCTCGGGTGTGATCGACAACGGGACCGGGATGGCCGCCGGCAAGCCAGAGTCCTCGGTGGCGCTGCCGAACGCGCGGGCCGTCGTCAACCAGGGCACCTGGACGATCGACACCCCGCTGAACCAGACCGTCACCCTGCGGCAGAACTTCTACCAGCGTGAGTACGGCAGCGACATCAACGTCCAGTCCCGTCCGGGCAGCAAGGTCGTACTCACCGGCCAGTACAGCTACTCCGATCGGGGCGGCGACACCGATCCGTCGCTCAGCGACCCGGCCATCAACTGGTGGAAGATCAAGCACGACCTCAACAAGCGGGGCACCAACATCAAGGGCGCCAACGTGCAGTGGGGGGACGGCACCACGAACAAGATCTTCATGCCGGGCACCGCGGACACCGTCTACATCAACCTGCTGGCGGCGCGGTCGCGGTCCAAGCTCACCTTCGCCTACAACGGCCCGGTGACGCTGGGCGCCCCGATCGGCGGCGGCGTCTTCCACGACACGCTCAAGTCGCCGGGTGCCGGCGACATCGTCATCAAGTCGGTGCGGGGCAACGACGTGACGTTCGCGGCCGACCAGTACTACGACGGCTCCACCACCATCGAGAACGGCGCGATCCTCCGGCTCGGCAGCGGGCGACCGGGTGGCGACGGCAGCCTGCTGACGAAGGCCGCGCTGTTCAAGGTGGTCAACAACGGTTCGCTGGTCGTGCAGAACACCGGCAAGACGATCTCGCTCTCCAAGATCAGCGGAAGCGGATCCTTCACTCAAGCGGGCGCAGCCACCACCCGTCTGACCGGATCGCTCACCTACACAGGGAAAACGACGATCTCGCAGGGAGTCCTCGTCCTCACGGGAGGCAGTCTGAAGTCCAGCCGCGCCGTGGCGCTCACGAAGGCGGGCGCCACGCTCGACCTGACCAGCGCGGGAAACCAGATGCTGCGCAACCTGACGACGATCGCCGGTACGACGGTCTCGGCCGGCAGTGACTCGACCGTCACGCTGACACAGACGTCCACCCTCGCCGGCAGCTTCAAGGGCGGCAAGCTTCTCAACACCGGCGTACTCCGTGGGGCGCCCTCGGTGGACGGGGACTTCGCGCAAACCGGGACCGGTCGGTTGACGACCCGTGCGGACGGCAAGCCGCTGAACGTCACCGGCACGGTGTCACTCGCAGGTGCGCTCGCCGTAGAGTCGGAGGCCAAGTCTGCCAAGGAGCTCATTCTCATCGCCAATGCGGGCTCGGACCAGGTCGTGGGTACTTTCACGGGTCTCACCGAAGGCGCCGCGGTGACGGTCGGCGGTTCGAAGTACGCGATCACGTACCGCGGCGGCGACGGCAACGACGTCACCCTGAAAGCGGTCAGGGTGAACGCCGTTGCCGTAGCGCCGAAGCCTCCGGCGGCAGAAAACGTGCCCCAGGCAACTACTTTGCCATCCGGAGGCTCGTCCGTGCGCACGGCCGGTTTTGCCGCCGCAGCCGGGGCGATCGTGCTGCTGGGCCTACTGTTTCGCCGCCGGGTTATTCGCGGCGGGCCTGCAGGAGGACCGCGGCGAGGAGTACGGCAGCGCCGACAAGGCTGAGAGCGGTCAGGTGCTCGTGGAACGCGAGCATGCCGATCAGCGCGGCCAGGAGCGGTTCGAGCAGGGCGATGACGGCGGCGGCCGATGCGCGGACTGCTCTGAGTCCGGTGTAGAACAACGCGTAGGCAAGCGCGGTCGGTACGAGACCGAAGTACGCAAGCAGCGGCCAACTCCCGATCGCGGGAGTGATTCCTCCGGTGATTGCCAACGGCAACAGGATGAGTGCACCGGTGATGAAGCCGAGGAGCGCGCTGGTGATGGGGTCTTGCTGGTCGCGGTTGAGCAGCGTGGTGAGTGCGTAGCCGGCCGCCGAGAGAAGTGACAAGACGACGCCCGCGACCGGTGCGCTACCACTCCCGTCACTGCCCGACACGAGAAGAGCAAGCCCCAGTACTGCGAGCAGCAACGTGCTCGTGATGCGCTCGCGAGCGCCCAGCGCGATGAAGAGTGGGCCGGCACCGAGGGCGATGACGGTCGAGACGGCGACGCCGATGCGGGGGATGGCGGCGAAATACCCGAGCTGGCAGACAGCCAGGCCGAGACCGCTCAGGACGTAGCGCATCGGGGCAGCGGCGAATTGCTGGATGATCGGCCCTCTTCCGAGCAGACGGCAGGCCGCGGCCAACCAGACCGCACCGCCGAGCAGGCGCCAGAAGGAGATCGCCGTCGAGTTCAGGCCACTGTGCTGGAAGAGCAAGGCGCCGGTGGGGCCACCGGTGCCCCACGCGATTCCGGCCAGGGCGACGTACAGGAGACCACGCGCCGACGACGGCGCGAGACGGTGGTGCATCAGACACTCCAGGGTGTTCGCACGAAAGGATCGGGGCGTCTGCGAACAGCCCAAAGAAGCCCAGGTCAGAAACCTGGGCGCGCTGAGACCGGCCGTCCGCTAAGCGGCGGCCGGCGGAGTGATGATGCGATACACGCCGGCGACCCTAGCAACCCGCTACCCCAACTGCCGAGCTGTTTTCGAGCTGGCCTCTACAGCTCAGTGCTGTTCGCGCGTGCGGCGGTAGTGCCTCCGGGCGCGTTCGCGGTTGCCGCAGTCCTGCGAGCTGCACCATTGCCGGGAGTGGTTCCGGGTGCGGTCGAGGAAGAGCCAGCCGCAGCCGGGGCCCGAGCATTGCCGTACCAAGGCGGCATCGGGGGAGCGGAGCAGATTGTCCGCGGCGAGTGTGAGGGCAGGGATCACGTCCCCCATCCGCTTGATGGGGACGGTCCATTGCAACGGCAGTGTCGCCTCGGCGACGGCCAAGCCGCGTGCCGCTGCGAGCCGCTCGCGGAAGGACGTGACGTCGGCGGGGTCGGTCGCGACGAGCAGCCGGTACACAGTTTCCCGCAGTTGCTTCAACGGATCGATGACTTCGGCGGCGCCGCTGGGTGGATCGCCCGGGACCAGGTCGGTGCGGGCGAGCCACAGCGTCAGGAAGTCCGGGGCGTCGAGCCGGTCGAAGGTCCTGGCCGGGTCGAGGCGCCACGAGACCGTGTTGACGAAGTCGAGGGCCAGATGGCCGCCGAGCAGGTCGTATCCCCGCCAACTGTCCGTCACAAGTTTCATCCTAACAGGCTAAGACTCGATAGAGTGTTAGAGTGGCGAGCATGGCAGTGATCGGAGACAGCTACGCGGCCGGCGTACGCGTCGGTCTGGCGATCGGCGTGCCGACGTTCGTCATGGGGGTCACGTTCGGCGCCCTGGCTCACTCGCTGGGCTGGGGAACCGTGGCACCGGTCGTCGCTTCGTTGGTGGTGTTCTCCGGCTCCGCGCAGTTCGCGCTCGCGACCGCCCTGGCCGGTGGCGGCGGCATCGCGCTGGCCGTCGGTGCGGCGGCGATGATCAATGCTCGCTTCCTGCCGATGGGAGTCGCGGTCGCTTCCGACCTGAAAGGCGGCCGGGTACGCCGCGCGTTGGAGGGCCAGGCGATCGTGGACGCTTCCTGGGCCTCGGCGCATCAGGGCAACGGCAAGTACGACCGCGAGAAGATGATCGGAGCGACCCTCGTCCAGCTGCCCGCGTGGGTGCTCGGGACGCTCCTGGGTGCGCTCACCGCACCGTCCGCCGAGATCATCCACCAGTTCGGACTCGACGTAGTGTTCCCGGCGTTTTTCCTGCTGCTGCTCATCGATGAGCTTCGCGAGTCCGTGCAGGCTCGCTGGGTCGCGGCGATCGCCGCCGTCGTGGCGGCCGGCCTCACGCTGGTCGTCCCGGTCGGCCTCGCCATCGTCGGATCCGGCGTGGCGGTACTGATCGGGCTGCGAACGAACTCGGCGGCGACCGCCTCATGAGTTCACTGTGGACGGCCATCTTGCTCGTGGCACTGGTCAGCTTCGTGCTCAAGGCAGCAGGCCCAGCGCTGCTCGGCAACCGGCCGCTCCCGGTGCGAGCGGCCGCCGTCATCGCGTTGTTCGCACCCGCTCTCCTAGCCGGTTTGATCGTGACCGACTTCGCGGGCCCTGGCTGGAGCGAAGCCGACTGGACTCTCGCAGCGGGCCTGGCCGCCGCCACAGTCGCCTACCTCTGCCGCGCTCCCGTACTGGTCAGCGTCGCGATCGCCCTCGCGGTAACGGCAGTACTCAGAGCCGTTGCCTGAAGCGTGATGAGCCGTAGCTGCCCCGTCACCCGCTGTCAGATTGGTGCTTGTGGGTCGGCGGGGAGCCGAGGATCATGTTGCCGGGACGCGACGGCGGTTGATGAGGTGGGGGAAGTTCGTGGGCGACGACGTGCGGTGGGTCGAGATCTTTGTGCTGGGCGATGACGAGTTCGACGCGGAGCGCGTGGACCGGCTGGCGCGCCAGCTCCGGAGCGAGTTTGCCGAGCGGGAGTTCGACACCCGGCCCGTAGCGGCCGATGCTCCCGGCAACAGCAAGGGTGACGCCGCGGTGGCCGGAGCGATCGCTGTCGCTGTGGCTGGGCTCGGAGCGGGCGGGATGATCCCGACGTTGATCGCGGTACTGCGGGACTGGCTGGCCCGGCGGACCGGGCCGGAGCGGATCAGCGTCAAGGTCGGCGACGACTCGATCGAGCTGGATCGGCCGAGTTTCAGCGAACGGGAGCAGTTGCTGCAACTGTTCCTCGCCAAGCATGCGGAGCAGTAGTCGATGGGCCGTCGGCTGGCGCTGCTGATCGCCACGTACGAGTACGAGGACACCGGGCTCAGACGGCTGACCACTCCGGCGCACGATGCGGAAGCGCTGGCGGCCGTGCTGGCCGACCCCGAGATCGCGGGGTTCGACGTACGGACTCTTGTCAACGCGCCGACGCACGAGGTCGGCGAGGCGATCGCCGAGTTCTACGCTGACAGCCGGCGCGACGATCTCACCTTGCTCTACTTCAGCGGTCACGGGCTCAAGGACGACAACGGCCGGTTGCATCTGGCGATGGCCAACACGAAACGGGATCGGCTGAGGTTCACCGCGTTGTCGGCGCAGCTGGTCGACGAAGCCATGTCGGACAGCCTGTCCCGGCAGAAGATCCTCATCCTGGACTGTTGCTACAGCGGCTCGTACGAGACCCAGCAGTTCGCCAAGTCGGACTCCGCCGTCCACACGTTCGAGAAGCTCGGCGGCCGGGGCCGAACGGTGCTGACCGCCTCGGACTCGACGCAATACGCGTTCGAGGGCAGCACGATCCATGGCGAGGCCGCGCGGTCCGTCTTCACCCGTCATCTGGTCGACGGGCTGCGCGACGGCACCGCGGACCTGGACGGTGACGGCGACATCACCGTCGACGAGCTCTACAACTTCGTCTACGACCGGGTCACGGCCGAGCAGCCCAACCAGCGGCCGAAGAAGCTGGATCAGGTCGAGGGCCGGACGATCATCGCGGCCAACATCAACTGGAGTCTGCCGCGGCATCTGGCCGAGTCGCTGGTCAGCCCGCTGCCCGGAGTACGCGAAGCGGCGGTGGAACAACTCGCACAGTTGCGATGGTCCGGCAACGACCTGGTCCGCCGTACTGCGCATCGCAGGCTCGAGGAACTCCTCGATGACGACAGCCGGGCCGTCTCGGCGGCAGCCCGCTCGGCCCTGGACGCTCCCGCGCCACCGGTACCAGCCGCAGCCGTGAGCCCCCGGCCCAGTCAGCCAACGCGGCCAACTCAGCCAACGCGGCCAACTCAGTCAACTCAGCCAACTCAGTCGGCTCGGCCAGCTCGCCGACCGATGCCGGCGGCGCGCCGCAACGTCATCGATCGCGCGCTCCTCGGCTCATCGTTGCGCCGCTGGGCCAGTCGCGCGATCCCAGCGTCTGTCTCTTGGCCGATCTACACCCTCAGCCTGCTGGCCGCGCTCGCCTTGGTGGTGTCAGCGGCCATTGGCTTCGAAATCTATCGCCTGGACGCCGCGCCGCTGTGGTACTTCGTCGTCGCCGCCCTGGCAGCCTGTCTTTCGGTTGTTCTTCAGCGACGCCACGGCTTGGTGCTCGTGGCCGGAACGACAGCGTTCGGAGTACTCGGCGCAGCCATGGTGGTCATGTGGTCGACGAACAAGCTCTTCGTCGGCGGGGCAGGCGTGCTGTCGTCGCACCCCGCGGCGGCCGCGCTGGCCATCGCCGGGCATGCGGCCTGGATCGGCGCTGGCGCGATCGCGTTGTGGCGCCTCCGCAACGAGTTGAGCTTGGACGGACGACGACTGCGCGGTCGGCTGGCCTGGACGGTAGTGGGACTCGGCGGGATGGCGGCGGCGGTACAGCTGGGGATCGAGTTCTACCTGACCTACAACGCGACGCTGAGATTTCGGTCCGGCCTGCCCTACGAGTTCGCGGTTCTCCAGATCGCAGCGGCGGAGCTGGCCGTTGCCGGGCCACTGCTCGCGATGATGATGCGACGGGGGCTGACCTTCCTCGGTGGCTGGGTGCTGGCCGGCTTCGCGCTCTTGATCGGGATCTACGGCGGCCTCGGCAGGTTCGATCACCGGACTCTCGCACTCGTCGTTCTGCTGGCTGTCTGGTCCTTGCTGGCCGGCGTGACGATCATTGGGGCTCGACGGGCCGCAGACGCCGACAGGCCTACGACCGGACGGTCTCGCCGGTGGATCGTGGTGCTCACGGCGGTGCTTCCCGTAGTACTGGGCGGGGCAGTGGTGATTGCCGATCCGCGTGGGCCGACGACGCCGATCGTGGTGTCGCTCGCTGTCGGACCGAACAACGACGTGCTCTACGGGATCGACTCCGCCAACGGCACGGCGGTGAAGATCAACACCCACTCCAGGCAGCAGGAGGGGGAGCCGCTCAAGGTCGGTGCGGGACCGTACGCGATGGTGCTCGCTCCCGGCGGAGATCGGTTGTACGTCGCCAACACCCAGGCCGACTCGGTGTCGGTGATCGATGTCGGCGCCTGGAAGGTTGTCGGCCAACCGATACCGGTCGGCCCCGAACCGATCGAGTTGGCGCTGAGTCCGGAGACGAAGCGACTGTTCGTGCTCAGCTCCAAGGCGGCCACGATCACGGTCGTCGACACGGAGAAGCTGACGACCGTGGGCGGACCCGTCAGCGGCGGTGACACCCCGTCCGCGCTGGCGGTGGGACAGGACGGCAAGCGGCTCTATGTGGCGAGTCACGACTCGTCGACCGTCACCGTGCTCGATGCGGTGACGATGCGGCCGGCGCGATCGCCGTACAAGGTCGCTGGTCAGCCGATTGACCTGAGCATCACCCGGGACGACTACCTCTACGTGCTGTCGAAAGACTCGTACTCCGTGGTCAACACGAACGTCGAGAGTCCCCGGCCGGCGCCGGTGCCGCTGCCGGGACGATCGAGGGACGCAGTACTGAGCGACGACGACAGCCGGTACGTCGTACTGGGTACGCCGCCGGAGGGGCAGCCGCTCAAGGACCTGATCACCGTCATCGACACCAAGGGACGCGACGTGATCGGCACGGCCGAGAGCGAGGGCGGGCTGTCCGTCCGGGTCGAGGTGAGCCACGACAACCAGCGCATCTACGCCGTGGGCTACAACGCCGAACACAACATCCTCATCGTCGACGCCACAACTCCCAAGGCGGTAGGTGCGATCAACCTCGGGAGGTAAATGCGGTGACGGTGGGGAGGGGCCTCGGGACAATGGCGTTGTGGACGAGGTCGAGGTTGTTGTTGCTCATAGCGAGCGGGTGACGCTGCGCGTCGGTGAGGTGTTCCTGAAGATCGACGGTGAGCAGGAGAACCTCGACGTCGAGGTCGAGGCGATGGCGCTGGCGCCGGTTCCGACTCCGGAGATTTTGTGGCGGCAGCGGTCCGTGCTGGCGATCGCCGCACTTCCTGGCAAGGCGCTCGGTCGTCTGGGGGAGCCGTCGGCCGCGTCGCCGGCGGCCTGGGCCGCGGCGGGCGCCGCAGTACGGTCGTTGCACGAGGCACCGTTGCCGCCGTGGCCCGGTCGTAGGAGCCGCGACGAGGTTGCGGCGCACCTCGACGGCGAGTGTGAATGGCTCATCACGAGTGGCGCTCTCCCCGCCGACCTCGTCAAGCGCAACCGCGAGATCGCCGAGGCCGCGCTCCGGCCGTGGACGCCGGTGTTCATCCACGGGGACCTGCAGATCACCCACGTCTTCGTCGACGGCGACAAGGTCACCGGCATCATCGACTGGTCGGAAGCAAGCCAGGGCGACGCGATGTACGACCTCGCCAGCCTGACCCTCGGCCACGAGGAACGCCTCCCCGACCTCCTCGCCGGCTACGGCACCGACGTCGACCTCGACGTCATCCGCGCCTGGTGGTCGCTCCGCAGCCTCCGGGCTTCCCGCTGGCTGATCGACCACGGCTTCGACCCGAACACCCCAGGCGGCGAGTTCGACGTCCTGAGGTCCCAGATGCACGCCGGCTAAGGCGATTGGGCAGGTCAGCCGAAGACTCGGCGCTGGATTTCTCGGCGGTAGTCTTCGAGGGTGTTGTCCAGGTGGACGGCGGTGGCGTGGGCTGCCGCGTCCGGGTCGCCGTCGCGGATGGCCTGGTAGATGGCGGCGTGTTCCTCGGTGGCCTCTTGGGCGTGACCGCCGACCGTCCCGAGCAGGCCGATGGCTTTGGACTGCTGCTGAAGGCGACGGGCCTCGCGGACCGAGGAGACCAGGAAGCTGTTGTGGGACGCG
Organism: Kribbella sp. NPDC023855; assembly: GCF_040639475.1. Lineage (NCBI taxonomy): Bacteria > Bacillati > Actinomycetota > Actinomycetes > Propionibacteriales > Kribbellaceae > Kribbella > Kribbella sp. NPDC023855. The sequence goes on along the minus strand of NZ_JBFAAA010000007.1, from coordinate 63,893 downwards.
GTGGCGATTCCGAGGTGGAAGTCGTCGTCGCCACGATCGAACAGCGCGGCCTGGCCGGTCAGGTGACCTTGCCGGCAGGTTTCGGCGGCGGCTTCGATGGCTCGCAGTTCGGCCGGGGTCGCGCGGATCGCTGCCAACCGGCTGGCGGCGGTCTCCTGGACCCGGCGGAACTCGAAGAGCATATAGACGTGATCGAGGTCAGTGGGATGGAAGAACCCTCCCAACCGGGACGCGCTCAGCATGCCGTCGTCGTCCGAGACGTAGAGCCCACGGCCCTTCTGAGCCCGGATCCGGCCGATCGCGGAGAGGATCTTGACTGCTTCCCGCACGACGGTCCTGCTGGAGCCCAGCCGTTCGGCCAGTTCGTTCTCGGTCGGCATCCGGTCGCCGGGCCGCAGGTCCAGCTCCGCGATGAGCTGCAGGATCTGCTCGGCCACCAGTTCGTAGCCGGGCCGGTACGGGCCGGCCTCCCGCTGCCGCGGTACTGCGCCGGTGGGAAGGGACGCGCTGTCCACCTGCCTGCCTCCCTTGGGTAGAGCCATCCCGAGGATACCTGCCAACGGCGGCTGTGCCGCGAAGGATCAGTCGGTCTCATCTCTTGACGCAGTGTGACCGAACAGGCTCATATAAGTAAGACACATTCAGGAGTGCCCTGCCAGCTCCTCGTCGCACCCGACCGACTCCGCCCCTCCGGAAAGGTGAACCGCCCCCATGCGCCCACGCCCCCGCTCGTTGATCGCCGCAACCATCGCGGCGACCACCGCCCTCACCGGCTCGATACTCGCCGTCCCTCTCGCCCAGGCCGCGGACACCGCGATCGTACGGATCGTCGTCGCCCCGAACGGCAACGACCGCAACGCGGGTTCCATCGACAATCCAGTCGCCAGCCTCGCCAAGGCCCAGGAGTTGGCCCGCGCACGGTCGGCTGACGCCGACGTGGTCGTGGAGCTCGCCGGCGGTGTCCACCGGCTGACCGAACCACTGAGGCTCACCAGCGCCGACTCAGGACGCAACGGCCACACGGTCACCTGGCAGGCCAGCCCCGGCGCCACACCAAGGGTGTCCGGCGGCCAGCCCGTGACCGGCTGGACGCAGTACGACGCGAGCGCGAACGTTTGGGTCGCGTCGGTCCCGCAGGGCGTCGACGCGCGGCAGCTCTACGTGGACGGAACGCTGGCGCCACGCGCATCGATCGCCATCTCCCGCAACGACGTGCGGATCACCGCCACCGGCCTGACCATCACGAACCCAGCGCTCAACTACCTCGCCACGCTGCCGCAGCAGAACCGGATCGAGCTGGAGAGTCTCAACTCGTTCACCGACCGGTACTCACCCGTGCAGAGCATCAGCGGAACGACCATCACCATGCAGCAACCCGCATGGAACAACAACAACTGGGGCTACGACACCCTGGCTCGGCCCTTCGCCGGCGGTGGCCTGACACTGCACAACTCCTATTCGTTCCTCCGTACCGCGGGGCAGTGGTTCCTGGACCCGCAGGCCGGACGGCTCTACTACAAGGCGGCAGCCGGCCAGTCGCCCGTCGGACGCGACATCGTGCTGCCCCGCTTGACCTCGCTGGTCCAGGTGAGCGGCACCCACGCGAACCCGGTCCGCGACATCACCCTGCGGGACATGGTCTTCGAGCACACCACGTGGCTCCAGCCCGGCACCTCGATCGGGTACGCGAACCAGCAGAGCGGCGCCTTCATCCCGGCCGCCTACCAGATGCCCGGCGACTTCCTGACCTCCTGCCAGTCGGGCTGCCAGCAGTTCGAGGCCACCCGCAACGGCTGGGGGCAGGTGCCCGCCGCAGTACAGGTCTCGGCGGCCACGGGCATCACCATCACCAACAACACCTTCCGCCACCTCGGCCAAGTGGGACTCGGGATCGGCAATGACGCCAACGCGCACCAGTCGGGCGTCGGCCTGGGCGCTGCCAACATCACCGTCTCGCAGAACACGTTCACGAACCTGTCCGGCGGCGGAATCCTGATCGGCGGAGTCCGGCCGGACTCGCACCACCCGAGCAATCCCGCGATGGTCAACCGGGACATCCTGATCAAGAACAACCTGGTCACCGATGTCGCCAAGGACTACAAGGACATGGCCGGCATCCTGTCCACCTACGCCACCCGCGCCGTCATCGAGCACAACGAGGTGTCCAACCTCGCGTACGACGGGATCGACGTGGGCTGGGGGTGGGGCGCCAACGACCCCGGTGGTAGCCAGGACTACCGCAACCGCGGCCTCTACAACTACCAGCCGGTCTACACGACCCCGACGACGTTGCGCGAGACGATCGTCAGGTACAACGTCGTCCACGGCACCAAGAAGTCACTGCACGACGGCGGAAGTCTCTACAACCTGTCCGCCAACCCTGGTGGCTCCATCGACCACAACCTCGTCTACGACAACCGGAGTACCGTCGGCCTGTACCTGGACGAAGGCTCGCGGTATGTCTCGGTGGCGAACAACGTGATCATCGACAGTGGCGTCTTCGCCTTCACCAACGCCAGTTCCACCAACAACACCAACGACAACGTGTTCGCCGACAACTGGTACAACACCGGCGTGACCAACGTGGCCACCGGGCCGCCGCACAACAACATTGTCAGAGGCAACGTCCAGGTGAGCGGTTCCTGGCCCGTTGCGGCGCAGCAGGTGATGGCCGCGGCAGGCATCGAGTCAGCCCTGCGTCCCAGTACCGGTGAGCTCTTCGCGCTGGCCTCCGGCAAGTGCCTGGACGTTCCGAACAACAGCACCACCCCGGGGACACAGCTGCAGATCTGGGGATGCTCCGCCGCGGCTAACAAGACCTGGACCCGTACTGCGGCGGGCCAGCTCGCCGTCTACAGCGGTGGCAACACCCGGTGCGCGACCGCCCTGAACGGCCAGACCACCAACGGCACCCAGGTCGTGATCTCGCAGTGCACCGGCGGCGCAAACCAGCAGTGGCAGTTCAACGCCAACGGCACCATCACCGGCGTGCAGTCAAGGCTCTGCCTGGACGTCAGCGGTGCCGCCACCACCAGCGGAGCGAAGGTCCATCTGTGGACCTGCCACGGTGGCGGCAACCAGCAGTGGGCCCTCTCCTGACCACGTGATCCCCAGCCCTACCTGGGCTGGGGATCACGACCATTACCTCAGAGTCCCCAGCCGTACCTGATCCGGTCGCGGCCGGATGCGTTGCGGACGGTCAGGTTGAGGTCGGTGCCGCTGCCGCTGAGGGCGAACATCGAGTACCAGTCGAAGCCGCCTCCGTTGGTGCGCTTGCCGCCGAGGGCGGGCCAGTAGGTGCCGCCCATCTGGTTGTCCCGCATGACCTGGGTGGCGGCGCGCAGGTAGCGCACGAAATTGTCGGTGCTGGACGCGTTGGCGTAGTTGAGGCCGGTGGACATCGGCGATCCGTATTCGGTCATCACCGCGCGCGAGGCGCAGTTGCCCAGTCGCGTCTGCATGTGGCTGCGCCAACCGTCGTACGTCATCGGGCCGGTGAAGAAGGTGTAAGTGTGGAAAGACATCAGCGTCCCGTTGAAGCGGCTGTCGTTGCAGATGTCCCGCAGGTCCTGGCTGAACCCGGTACCGCCGATGAGCGTCCGGCTGGGCACCGCCGAGTAGTGGTACCTGAGCCACTCGGCCGCGACGTTGCGCCACTCGGTCGAGCTGTACCCGTGGGGCTCGTTCATCGGTTCGAAGTACACGTTGGTGTTGGAGCCGTAGAGGCTGGTCACTCGCGACCACATCGTGTTCCAGGCGGCGTAGTTGGTGACCTTGCCGCCTGAGGCGGCGCCGTCCTCCCAGTAGGCGAGGATCACCTTGAAGCCGCGCGCGGTCGCGGCGTCGATCGCGCCCCGGTAGTTGTTCCACCAGGTGGTGCCGACGGTGTGGGTGTTGATCGGCAGCCGGACGGTGTTGACCCCGATCGCTGCCATGTCGTCGTAGAGGGCGTTGGCCTTGGCCCGCACGGTCGCGTTGCTGTCGGTCTGGCTCAGGCCCGAGATGACGATCGGTCCCTTGGTGAAGTTGTCACCCAGGACGGCCCAGTTCATCCCGCGGAACTGGTTGGTGGCGGCACTGGCCGGTGGCGTGGTGGCGACCACGCCACCGAGTGCGAGTGCGGCGGCGACAAGGAGGGTCAGCTTCTTCCGGATCATGTTTCGCCTCTCGTGAGCGGCTCGAGGGAACGTGAGATGTGCCAAGAAATATCGGCCTCGTACCAGGGCGTGTCCATCCGTCGATCAGAGGTAGGCACGAACGTTCAGACCCGAACACCGGCGTCGATAGGACTGAATCATTTAGGTCCCGAAACTGAATGAGACTGAAGCATTGCGCCCTGCGTGATGTCTCGCGTACGGTCTGCAACCAGCTTGGGAGCGCTCCCGACCTCAGTGACACCGCCCCGTGACAAGAGGAGGAAGTATGACCCTGCAACTCCATCCCGCCCGATGGTGGCGTCGGCCACTGCTCCGCGGTGCGATCGTCTCGCTCGCCGTCGCGAGCTCCGTGACACTCGTTCCGTCCGGCGCCGTGGCCACCGTCGATGCGGCCGGCAGCGCTGAGGCGGCCAGCACCCTGGGCGCGGCGGCAGCCCAGTCCGGCCGGTACTTCGGCGCCGCGGTCGCCGGCGGCAAGTTGGGCGATGCGCAGTACACGACGATCCTCAACCGCGAGTTCAACTCGATCACCGCCGAGAACGAGATGAAGTGGGACCACACCGAGCCGTCCCGCAACAACTTCACCTTCGGCGCGGCGGATCGGATCGCCAACCACGCGCGCAGCCAGGGCAAGCTGTTGCGTGGCCACACGCTGGTCTGGCACGCGCAGTTGCCCGACTGGGTCAAGGCCATCCGGGACGCGAACACGCTTCGCAGCGTGATGACCAACCACATCAACCAGGTGGCGGGCCGCTACCGCGGCCAGATCCATTCCTGGGACGTGGTGAACGAGGCGTTCGAGGACGGCGGCAGCGGCGCACTTCGCCAGTCGGTGTTCCGGGACGTGCTCGGCACCGGGTTCCTCGAGGAGGCGTTCCGCACCGCCCGCACCGCGGACCCGGCCGCCAAGCTCTGCTACAACGACTACAACATCGAGGACTGGAACGCCGCCAAGACCCAAGGCGTGTACCGGATGGTCCGCGACTTCAAGGCTCGTGGGGTGCCGATCGACTGTGTCGGCCTGCAGTCGCACTTCGGCAGCGGAGGCGCGCCCGGCACGTTCCAGACCACAGTGGCGAACTTCGCCGCCCTCGGCGTCGACGTACAGCTCACTGAACTCGACATCGCGCAGGCCTCGCCGACCGCCTACGCCAACACCGTCCGAGCCTGCATGAACGTGCCGCGATGCACCGGCATCACCACGTGGGGCGTCCGGGACAGCGACTCCTGGCGCGGGAGCGAGAACCCGTTGCTGTTCGACCGGAACGGCAACAAGAAGCAGGCGTACGACGCGGTGCTCACCGTGCTGAACGGCACAACCAGCGGCAGCCCGATCCAGGTCGGTGTCAACTACCAGCTGGTGGCGCAACACAGCGGCAAGGCCGCCGATATCGCCAACGTGTCCACGTCTCCCGGTGCCCTGTTGCAGCAGTGGTCGATCAGCGGTGGGTCCAACCAGCAGTTCGACTTCCTCGACGCCGGCGGCGGCTACTACCGGATCAGGGCACGGCACAGCGGGCTCGTCCTCCAGGTGTCCGGATCGAGCACCGGCGCCGACGTGGCGCAGCAGCCGGACACGAATGCCGTCAGTCAGCAGTGGCGGGTGACCGATCACGGCGGCGGCGTGGTGAGTCTGGTCAACCGGCAGAGCGGCCTCGCGCTGGACGTGTGGGCGGCATCGACCGCCGACGGCGCGCGCATCTCGCAGTGGACCTACACCGGCAACGCCAACCAGCGCTTCCAGCTCCAGCGCTCCTAGTCGAAGGAGGAGGCCATGCACGCATTGAACTCGCATGACCGGCGGCGTACGGCGCTCGCCATGGTGATAGCACTTGTGGCCGGTCTACTGGCAGCGGTGGTCGCGATCCCGGCGCAGGCGGCCACTGTCGATCCGAGCGCCTGGTACGTCCTGGTCAACCGCGCCAGTGGCAAGGCGATGGATGTCTCGGCGGCGAGCACCGCCGACGGCGCCGCGGTCCAGCAGTGGACGCGGCACGACGGCACCAATCAGCAGTTCCAGTTCGTGGATTCCGGTGGCGGTTACTACCGCTTGCGGGCGCGGCACTCGGCCAAGGCGCTCGACGTGTTCAACTTCTCGACCGCCGACGGCGCCGCGATCGTGCAGTGGAGCGATCACAACGGCACGAACCAGCAGTTCCGGTTGGCCGACTCGTCCGACGGCAACGTGCGGCTGATCAACCGCAACAGCAACAAGGCGCTCGAAGTACCGGGTGGGTCCACCACGAACGGAACGGGGATCGTGCAGCGCTCCGACAGCGGCGCGACCAACCAGCAGTGGGCACTGGTTCCCATCGGTGGCGGTAACCCGGGCGGTCAGCTGCCCTCTACCTTCCGGTGGTCCTCCAGTGGGGTGCTTGCCGGGCCGAAGGCCGACGCGCAACACCCGAACCGCTACTCCATCAAGGATTTCTCGGTGGTACGGCACAACAACCAGTGGCTGATCTACGCCACCACGGCCGGTTCGAACGGTTGGGGTCTGGTGAACTTCAACTTCGGCGACTGGTCGCAGGCCGCAGCTGCTCCGCACACCTACCTGGACACGGCTTCAGCGATCGGGCCGGGCTACCGGGCCGCGCCGCAGCTGTTCCACTTCGCGCCGCAGAACCTCTGGTACCTGGTCTACCAGACCGCGCCACCGACGTACTCGACCAGCACCAACCCGGCCGATCCGCGGTCGTGGTCGGCGCCGCGCACGTTCATCGCCCAGGAACCCGACATCGTCCGGCAGAACAAGGGCGACGGGACCTGGATCGACTTCTGGGTCATCTGCGACACCGCGAACTGCTTCCTGTTCTTCAGCGACGACAACGGCCACATCTACCGCGCCCAGACCACGCTGGCCAACTTCCCCAACGGCTTCGGCAACACCCAGATCGTGCTGTCGGACTCCAAGTTCGCGTTGTTCGAGGCAACCAATGTGTACAAGGTGGCCGGGTCCAACCAGTACCTGTTGATGCAGGAGGCCATCGGTGGAACCGGCCGGCGGTACTTCCGGTCCTTCACCTCGAGCAGCCTCACCGGCAGCTGGAGTCCGTTGGCCGCAACGGAAAACGAACCCTTTGCCGGCCGCAACAACGTGAGCTTCCCGAACGGTGCCTGGACCCAGGACATCAGTCACGGCGAGCTGGTCCGGGCGAGCAACGACCAGACGCTGACGATCAATCCCTGCCGGCTGCAGTTCGTCTACCAGGGCCAGGATCCCGGAGCGAGCGGCGACTATCTGAAACTGCCGTGGCGAATGGGCCTGCTCACCCAGACGAACTCCTGCTGACCACCCTTTCCCGCCCGACCGAATCCAAGGGGTGTGACCTGCGATGAGAACCAAGTTCACAGCGGCGATCTCCGCCGCCATCCTGATAGCCGCCGGTACCACGGCGAGTGCGATCAGCTCGGCTCCAGAGGCCGCCGCGCATGCGGTCAACCCCGTCGATTTCCAGCAGGTCGAGCTGGCGCGTGGGGTGGCCGAGATGGGCGAACCGATGTCGCTGGCGGTGTTGCCGGACCGCTCGGTCCTGCACACCGCCCGCAACGGCACCCTGCGGCGTACCACCGCGGCAGGGACGACCAACGTGATCGGCACGCTGCCGGTGTACTCGCACGACGAGGAAGGTCTGCAGGGCATCGCGGCCGACCCCAACTTCGCCACCAACCGGTTCATCTACCTGTACTACTCGCCGCCGCTGTCCACACCGGGCGGTGACGCCCCGGAGAACGGGACCGACTTCTCGGTGTGGAACGGCGTGAACCGGCTGTCGCGCTTCACCCTGAACGCCGACTTCACCCTGAACCAGGCCAGCCAGGTGACCGTGCTGGACGTGCCGACCAGCCGGGGTGTCTGCTGCCACGTCGGCGGCGACATCGACTTCGATGCCGCAGGCAACTTGTATCTGTCCACCGGGGACGACTCGAACCCGTTCGCCTCGAGTGGCTACACCCCGATCGACGAGCGTACCAACCGCAATCCCGCGTTCGACGCGCAGCGCAGTGCGGGCAACACCAACGACCTGCGTGGCAAGGTGCTGCGGATCAAGGTGAACGCCAACGGCACGTACTCGATCCCGGTCGGCAACCTGTTCGCGCCGGGTACCGCGCGGACCCGCCCGGAGATCTACGCGATGGGCTTCCGCAACCCGTTCCGGATGAACGTAGACAAGGCCACCGGCGTGGTCTACCTCGGCGACTACGGACCGGACGCCGGTACGACGGACGCCGCGCGCGGCCCCGCCGGTCAGGTCGAGTTCAACCGGATCACCTCGGCCGGCAACTACGGCTGGCCGTACTGCACCGGCACGAACACGACCAACGAAACCTATGTGGACTACACGTTCCCGTCGGGGCCTTCCGGGGCGCGCTTCAACTGCGCCGCACCGGTCAACAACTCTCCGCGCAACACCGGGCTGACCAATCTGCCGGCCGCGCGCCCGGCGTGGATCAAGTACGACAACTGTTCACTGGCGGCCTTCGGATGCGGATCGGAGTCGCCGATGAGCGCGCCGGTCTACCGGTACGACGCGGCCAATCCGTCGACGGTCAAGTTCCCGCCCGCACTGGACGGTCACGTCTTCGCGGGCGAGTTCGGCCGGCGCTGGATCAAGATCATCGACGTGAACTCCGACGGGTCGGCTGGGCAGATCAACCCGTTCCCGTGGCGCGGTACCCAGGTCATGGATTCGGCCTTCGGTCCGGACGGCGCGCTGTACGTGCTGGACTATGGCACCGGCTGGGGTAACGGTGACGCGAGCTCGGCGCTCTACCGCATCGAGTACAACCCGGCCGGAAACCAAGCGCCGGTCGCGCGGGCCAGTGCCAACCGCACCTCCGGCTCCGCGCCGCTGGCCGCGAGCTTCTCGTCGGCCGGCTCCTCGGACCCGGAGGGCGGTGCGCTGACCTACTCGTGGAACTTCGGCGACGGAACCACTTCAACAGCAGCGAACCCGAGTCACACCTACGCCGCGAACGGCCAGTACACGGCCACGCTCACGGTGACCGATCCCGCCGGCCGCTCCGGCAACGCCAGCGTGATCATCACCGTCGGCAACACCGCACCCACTGTCACGCTGACCACGCCGGCCAGCGGCAAGGTGTTCAGCTTCGGCGACAACGTGCCGTACACGATCGCAGTGTCCGACCCGGAGGACGGCACGATCGACTGCAGCCGGGTGAAGCTGAGCTACTACCTGGGCCATGACAGCCACGCGCACCTGATCACCTCACGGAACGGATGCTCAGGCACTCTCCCGATTCCCGCGGATGGTGAGCACGACACAGCAGCAAACCTGTACGCCGTGTTCGACGCGGAGTACACCGACCTGGGCGGCAGCGGCCAGCCGGCGCTGACCACCCACACGCAGCACGTCCTGCAGCCCCGGCATCGCCAGGCCGAGCACTACACCAGCCAGTCTGGTACGGGCCTGTACGACAAGGCGGCCGCGGAGGGCGGCAAGACGGTCGGTGACATCCACAACGGCGACTGGATCGCGTTCCAGCCCTATGCGCTCACGGGCGAGAGCCGTTTCACAGCACGGGCTTCCTCCGGAGGGTCGGGCGGCACGCTGTCTCTCCGCTCCGGCTCACCGACCGGGACAGTGCTCGGCACGGTGACGATTCCGAACACCGGCGGCTGGGAGACCTTCACCGAGGTTTCCACAGCTCTGTCCAACATCCCAAGTGGAACCGGCACCCTCTACCTGACGTTCGCCGGCACCGGCACGGGCTACCTGTTCGACCTGGACGCGTTCAGCTTCGGTACGTCGACAGGCGGCAGCGCCGGGCAGATCACCGGGATCGGCGGCAAGTGCGTCGACGTCAGCGGAGCCACCTCCACCGACGGCGCCAAACTCCAGTTGTGGACCTGCCACGGCGGCGCCAACCAGCAGTGGACGCGCAGCGGCAACACGTTCCAGTCGTTGGGCAAGTGCATGGATGTCACCGGCGGTGCCACCGCTGACGGCACCCCGGTTCAGCTACTCACCTGCAACGGATCCTCGGCGCAGAGCTGGTCCGTGCAGGCCGACGGCACCATCCGCAACGGCACCAAATGCCTCGACGCCACCGGTGCCAGCTCGGCCGACGGCACCCAACTGATCATCTGGACCTGCGGCGGCGGCACCAACCAGCGCTGGACCCAGTCATGAAACTCTGCACAGGAAAGCGATGTGAGCTGAGATGAAGTCCTCCTTCGCCCGGCGCGCGCTCGGCCTGGCTGTCACCGCGCTCGTCGTCTTCGCGGCCAACGCCGGTCCGCCGGCCACGGCCGGTCCGTCGGCCGGCGCTGCCGATCCGCCGTACGACGTACTGGTGTTCTCCAAGACCGCGGGATTCCGGCACGACTCCATCCCGGCGGGCATCCAGATGATCCGTGAGTTGGGCTCGGCCAACGGCTTCGCCGTCGCGGCGACCGAGGATGCGAATGCGTTCAGCGCCGCAAACCTGGCGCAGTACGAGGCGGTGGTTTTCCTCAACACCACGGGCGATGTCCTCAACGCAACGCAGCAGAGCGCGTTCGAGGCTTACATCCGGGGCGGAGGTGGGTACGCCGGTATCCATTCGGCGGCTGACACCGAGCACGACTGGCCGTTCTACGGCGAACTGGTCGGCGCGTACTTCGTCTCGCATCCCGCGATCCAGCAGGCGACGGTACGAGTCGAGAACCGGGCGCACCAGGCCACGCAGCACCTCGCGCCCGCATGGGTACGGACCGACGAGTGGTACAACTACCGCACCAACGTCCGATCCAGCGCGCGCGTCCTGGCCACCTTGGACGAGTCGACGTACTCCGGTGGGTCGATGGGCGCCGATCATCCGCACACCTGGTGCAAGGCCATCCAGAGCGGACGGTCTTTCTACACCGGCAGCGGCCACACGCAGTCCAGCTTCTCCGAAAGTGGCTTCCGGGCCATGATCCTCGGCGGCATCCGGTACGCGGCCAACCGGACGAAGGCGGACTGCCGACCGGAGACCGGCTACACCACGCTGTACAACGGATCCACCGCCGGATGGTCGCAGGCAGGGCCGGGTGGTTTCGCCAACAGCGACGGCACGCTGACCTCCTCCGGCGGGATGGGCATGCTCTGGTACGGCGCCAAGGAGTTCCGCTCGTACTCGCTCAAGCTGGACTGGCGGATGGCCGGCGACGACAACTCCGGCGTGGTCATCGGGTTCCCGGCAGGCAGCGACCCGAACACCGCCCTCGCCCAAGGGCATGAGGTGCAGATCGACGCGACCGACACGGCCGACAAGACCACCGGCTCGGTCTACGGGTTCAAAGCCGCCGACCTGGCTGCCCGCGACGCCGCGCTCAACCCGCCGGGGGAGTGGAACACGTACGAGCTTCTCGTCGAGGGCGAGCGGCTGCAGGTGTTCCTGAACGGCGTGAAGATCAACGACTTCACCAACACCGATCCGGCCCGGTCGCTGACGTCCGGTCACATCGGCATCCAGAACCACGGCACCGGCGACGACGTTGCCTTCCGCAACATTCGGATCAAGGAGCTGGGCGGCACGCGCACCGGACCGATCACCGGTCCGGGCGGCAAATGCGTGGACGTCAGCGGTGGCAGCACCGCCGACGGTACGAAGATCCAGCTCTGGACCTGCACCAACGGTGTCAACCAGCAGTGGACCGTCAACGGCGACACGTTGCGTGCGTTCAGCAAGTGCATGACCGTCGCGGGCGGCAGCACCGCCAATGGCGCACCGGTCCAACTGTTCACCTGCAACGGTAGCGGCGCTCAGAACTGGACGGCCGGCGCCAACGGCTCGCTGGTCAACCCGCAGTCGAACAAGTGCCTCGACGCCAATGGCGGCAGCACGGCCAACGGCACCCAACTGATCATCTGGACCTGCCACGGCGGCACCAACCAACGCTGGACCCGGCCCTGACCCTTGACCGAGAACAGGAGAAGTCCATGAAACAAAGACGCCTTCTTAGTTTGTTGTTGACCCCGCTCACCATCGCCGCGCTGGCTCTCACCGGAGCTGGCACCGCCGAGGCCGAGCCGGCTCCGGCGCCAACTGTTCTTGCCGCGTCCCCAGGGTGCGGCAAGGCTCCGACGCTGCGGAGCGGGACCTACACGATTCAGAGCAACGGCAAGAACCGCAGCTTCATCCTGAGTGTCCCGGACAACTACAGCAGCACTACGCAGTACCGGCTGGTCTTCGGGTACCACTGGTTGGGCGGCACCATGCAGCAGGTCGCCGGCGGCGGAAGCGACGGCGAGATCTATGCCCACTACGGCCTGCGTGCGCTCGCGAACAACACCGCGATCTTCGTAGCACCGCAGGGCCTCAACAACGGCTGGGGCAACTCCGGCGGCGAGGACGTCACCTTCACCGACGACATGATCCGGCGGATCGAGAACGACCTCTGCGTCGACACGGCCCAGCGCTTCGCCGTCGGCTTCAGCTACGGCGGCGCCATGAGCTACGCACTCGCGTGTGCCAGGGCGACGACCTTCCGTGCCGTCGCGGCGATCGCCGCCCCCGGTGGTATTAGCGGTTGCAGCGGCGGCACCCAGCCGTTCGCGTACATGGGAATCCACGGCATCTCCGACAACATCGGCGCCGGACGTGGATTGCGCGACAGGTTCGTCCGGAACAACGGCTGCACCCCCCAGAATCCGCCCGAGCCCGCAGCGGGCAGCCGCACCCACATCACCACCACGTACTCCGGCTGCCGGGCCGGGTACCCAGTGGTCTGGGCAGCCTTCGACGGAGGTCACCAGCAGGGACCCGTCGACGGATGCGCCGGCTGTGAGAGCGGCGCCAGGAGTTGGGTCAAGAACGAGGTGTGGAGGTTCTTCACCGGAGGCACGACCCCGACCCCGACCACGTTCCGGTTGCGCAGTGAGTCCGCCGGCCGGTGCCTGGACGTCAACGGCGCGAACTCCGCCAACGGCACAGCGACGATCCTCTGGGACTGCCACACCAACGCCAACCAGCAGTTCACCCGCACCGGCCAAGCCCTGCAGGTCCTGGGCAAATGCCTCGAAGTACCCCTCAACGCCGGCTCCGGCACCCCGTCCCGGATCTGGGATTGCAACGGCGGCACCAACCAGCAGTGGAGCCTCAACGACAACGGCACCATCACCAACCCCCAAACCGGCCTCTGCCTGACCGCCACCGCCACCACCAACGGCTCACCCACAACCATCACCCCCTGCACCGGCACCCCCAACCAACGCTGGCCAAGAGCCTGACCCCTTAGGTCGGCGGTCCCGATCCCTCGGGACCGCCGGTCCTGCGTGACCTGATGCGTCGGAGGGGGTGGAGGCGCATAGTCGTATTAGGGGGCGCTAGACGGGGAGTACGACGATGGGCATCGGGTGGCGGGTTGGTGGGTTGGCTGGGAGGCGAGCGGGGATTGCGGCCGCCTGCTTGCTGGTGATTGCGTTGGTGGTTGGCGGTGTGTTCGTACTGCGTGATGGCGAATCGGGTGCGTCTCCGGGGCCTGTTCCTGGCCCGTCTCCGGTATCGCCAACTGCCACCGGTAGCGGTGCCGTGAGCATGGTCGGGCGCGCGCCGTTGACCGGAGTACTGGTAAAGGATGCGTTGGAGCGTCCGGCGGTCACTGTGAAGATCTCGAACACTCCGGACGCGCATCCGCATCGTGGGCTGGCCGAGGCTGATCTGGTCTTCGTGGAGCCCATCACCGGCGCGACCACGCGACTGGCCGCGGTCTTCCATTCCAAGCTCCCCGCCCAGGTCGGGCCGGTGCGCTCGTTGCGCCCGATGGACGCCGCGCTGATCGGTCCGACCAAGGGCATCATCGCCAGCACGATGGCCGACCGATGGGTTCTCGACTACCTGGACAAGGCCGCCGACCTCGCAAACCTTGGCAGCTTGCGGGTGCCGCGGGGGACCTACGCGCTGGATGACGGCAGACGAGCTCCGAATCACGTCTTCGCCAGGCCGGCCAAGCTGCTCGCGCTGACCGACCGGACCGAGCCGCCGGCGCCGTACTTCTCCTACGCTGCCGACCTCGCCGGATCCACCGCGCAGGTCGGCGGTGCCAACGCCCGATCGGTGACCGTCGCCTACGGAGGAACCTCAACAGCCACGTGGACCTACGACGCCCGCAGCCGGCGCTGGTTGCGCGGGGAGAAGTGGTCCCGGCACCTGATCGAGAACGGCGGACAAGTTGCCGCCGACAACGTAATCGTCCTGACCGCCGCGCGCGACACGAGCTTCGCCCGGGCCAAGCCGTCGATGACGATCCTCGACGTCTTCGACGCCTCTGGCCCGCTGAAGGTCTTCACCGGCGGCAAGACAGCCACCGGCCACTGGACCAAGGCAGGCCCCAACGACCCATTCACCTTCACCGCCCCCGACGGCGGCCCACTCCTCCTCACCCCCGGCATGACCTGGATCGAATGCGCCCTGACCAACACACCAGTCACCGTCACCTGACTCCCGAAGCTGCAATCCGGTGGCCCCCTCAGCGCTCCTTGGATTCGTAGCGGGTGCGGGCTTCTTTGATGTCGGGGTGGTGGGTGATGGCCCATTGGGCTATTGCCAGGGCTGGGTCGAGCAAGGTGCGGCCGAGGTCGGTGAGGGCGTATTCGACTTGGGGCGGGATCGTTGGATGGACGGTGCGGGTGACGAGGCCGTCTCGCTCGAGGGCTCGCACGGTGAGGGTCAGCATGCGTTGTGAGATTCCGGTGACGGCGCGCTGGAGTTCGCCGTACCGCAGGGGTCCGTCGCGCAGTTGGCTGATGACGAGGACGGTCCACTTGTCGCCGATTCGCGAGAGGACCTGCAGTACGTGCCGGCAGGTGTCCTCGTCCGGCGGCGCACCTTCGAGCTCCAGAGCCCGCGCGATCATGCCGTTGCCGTGAATGGCGTCCATGATCTCGTCTCCCCTCCAGTAGGCACATCAATGTGCCTACTTGTGCGGTGGCTTGGCACGCACAGACGATGCTGTGACAGACAAATCGTACGGCGGAGGATGCGCATGACGGGAACGGTTGCGGTACTCGGTGCTGGTCCAGGACTTGGGGTAGCGATTGCCCGGCAGTTCGGCCGGCGGGGCTGGCGAGCGGGACTCGTCGCCCGCAGCTCGGCTCGGCTGACGGACGAAGCATCCGTACTCCGCGCCGACGGCGTCGCAGCAAGCGCCTACGCAGCCGACCTCACCGACCCGGATCAGGTCGGAGCCGCACTGGATGCGATGCAGATCGACCTCGGCCCCATCGACGTGCTGGCGTACACACCTGGGCCGGGCGGGGCCGCCATCACCACGGCGTCCGACGTGAGCGTCGACTCCGCGTCGGCGCAGTTCTCGCTGCACGTGCTCGGAGCAGTGAGCGCAGTCCAGCATGTCCTCCCCGCGATGCTCACCCGCGGCACAGGCACAGTCCTACTGACAACCGGTGCGTCCTCGGTGATTCCGGTTCCCGCACTCGGCAACGTCGGCATCGCCATGGCAGGCCTCCGCAACTGGGCGCTTGCCTTGCACCACGAACTCGCGCCGCGCGGAGTCCACGTCGCGACGATCACCATCGCGACCGGCATCCGTACCGGCGACGGCGCCAACGACCCCGACGCCATCGCCGCCCACTACGTCGACCTCCACGAACGCCGAGACCGCCCCGAGCAAGTAATCGGCGACCTCGAAGCCGTACGCCGCCTGATCAGTCGTTGAAGCCGGGGTCTGGTGTAGGCGTGTTGGTTGGGAAGGACAGGTGTTGGTGGATCAGTTTCCAGGCGCCGGCTTGGCGCTGGAAGATTCGGGTTGCGCGGGACCAGGTGTCGATGTTGTCGGTTGTGGTGGTGGCTTCGATGTGGTCGAGGCCCCAAGCGACGGCTAGGTCGCCGCGGGTCAGGACCGTTACGTCAGGGGTGCTCAGCTTGACGGTTTTGGTCGCGGCGTCGAGGCCTGCCTTGCAGACCTCTCGTACTGCGGACTTGCCGACGTACTGCAGTGGTCCAGCGTGCTCGTAGGAGACGATCTCCTCCGCGATGCCGGCCATGAGGCCATCCAGGTCTTTCGCCGCTGTGCGGTCCGACCAGTGGTCCAGCAGTTCCCGTACTTCGGACTCTGCGGCCGGGGAGTCCTCGTTCGGGAACGAGTGGTGCTCGTGGCTGACCACCCACCGGCCGTCTTCCTTGCGCAGGCCCAATGTGAGTCGCAGCCGGATGGGGTTGGCCGGGAACTCCTCCGCCATCCCACACCTGAGTAACGCGAAGGCGAAGGCGACGTCCTCCCCGGCTGTCACGTCGAGTGACTCGATCTCGAACACGGCCCCCGACGCCTGCCATTCGAAGAACCCGGGCCAGGTCGCGCGATACTCGTCCAGCCCGCGCGCTCCCTGGTACGGCGGCGGTACGTCGAACATCACGATGTCGGCCGCGTGGTCCTCGAGCACCGCCGCCAGGTCTCCTGCGTGTACCGCTGCCGCCCAGCCTTCGATCAGTGCCCGGATCTCCTGCTCGTTCGAACTCATAGCTCTGCCCTTCTCGAAAAGTCCCGCTCTGTCACCCCTAGAACCCGGGCCGGGCCGGAAACTCATCGCAACCGAGTCAAAACTTTTACTCGGTCAATTCAGTGGCCAGCCCGAAGTCGCTGAAGTCGGCGTCCAGGAACGAGACCACCTCCGCGATCGCCGGTCCCCGCAGTACGAGAAGGTCGAGGCCTTTCGCGATGTAGCGGCCGTCTTCCCACATGTAGGTTCCGAAGGCCAGCTGCCCGTTTGCCGTGGTCGGCACGAACCTCCATCTCGACCGCAGCGGGCCAGCGAGCAGGAACTCACGGATCCCGTCGTGACCGGCGAACCACAGCGGCAACGGCGGCATCGAGTACTTCGCGTCGTCGGTCAGCAGCGCCACAATCGCGTCGACGTCGCCGGCCTCCCACGCGGCCATGTAGCGGCGAGTGATCTCCCGCTGCTCCGCCTCACCGAGCCGGTCGAGAGTCGCCTGCTGCGTGACGTCGGGCCCTACTGCGGTCAGCACCTTCCGGGCTCGCTGCAGCGCGCTGTTCACCGCTGCGACGGAGGTGTCGAGCAGTTCGGCCACCTCACTGGCAGCAAACTCGAGCACCTCCCGCAGTAGCAGTACTGCGCGCTGCAGCGCCGACAGGTGCTGCAGCGACGCGATGAACGCCAGCTCCACGCTCTCCAGTGCGACTACCCGCGCCTCCGGGCCCAGCTGCGCGGTCCAGGCCAGCCGCTGCTCGGGGTACGGCTCTAGCCAAGTGGCCTCAGCGTGCGGAGTACTCAGGTCGGTGGGAAGTTCGCGGCGACCTCTGCGCTCGATCAGCGTCAGGCAGCGGTTGGTCGCGATCTTGTAGAGCCAGGCCCGCAAGGCAACGCCGTCGAACCGGTGCAGGCTCTTCCAGGCCCGCAGCAAGGTCTCCTGCACACAGTCCTCGGCATCGTGGTCGGAGCCGAGCATGCGGTAGCAGTGCGCATGCAGCTCACCCAGCACGGGCTCTACGAGGCGGCTGAAGGCATCCTCGTCCCCGCCCTTCGCTGCTTCCAGCAGTACGGCGCTGCGGTCCACCGAGCCAGTGTCGCAGCCCTCGCCGCAGAATCAGGATCGTGCTGTCTCGTAGGTCAGAACGACGACTCCGGACTTGCGGGGATGGGTGTTGATCAGGCGCATCGGGGTCTGTGAGTTCCCCGGAAAGCCGCCGCCCCGTTGCCCGACGATGACGGGGTGGACAGCGAGCCGTAGGACGTCCAGCAGTCCGCTTGCCAGCAGGGTGTGGCTCAGCTGCCCATGACCGAACATCAGCAGGTTCTTCTGGCTCTCCTCCTTGAGCTTGGTCACCTCCTTGACCACATCGCCGCGAACGATGACGGAGTTGTTCCACTCGGCCGTCTCGAGCGTGGAGGAGAAGACGTACTTCCGGATGCCGTTGATCGCGTCGGCGAAAATACCGGTCTGGCCAGGCCATCTCCTCGACAGCTCGTCGTACGTGCCGCGCCCCAGCAACATGGCGTCGCAGCCGTGCAAGAGGTCCGCGGCTTCTTGAGCGAACTCGTCGTTGAAATAGGGCAATGCCCAGTCACCTGGGCTGTCGACGACTCCGTCGGCCGAGATCAGAGTCGATTCGATGATCTTGCTCATGTCATACCTTCCGCAGCTCGGGCTTCCTGACCGATGTAGACCGCAGCCCGGCGCAAAAGGAATCGAACGGCGTACCGAGGTCGAGGGCGGCGCGACGATTCCTTTACGGCTTGGTCATGGTCTGCACTGCGTGCCACTGAACTCGACCAGGAAGCGGGGCAGACCATGTCCGACGTGAGCGCAGCGCTCCCGAGCACCACCCTGCGGGGCCGCCGGATCGTCATCGTCGGAGGCAGTTCCGGCATCGGCCGGGCGATCGCTGCGCAGGCCGGGCAGCTCGGCGCGGAGGTGACGATCACCGGCCGGGACCGGGACAAACTCGAGCGGGCTGCCAAAGCGGTCAACGCCGCCAAGACCGCAGTACTCGACGCGCACGACACCGCAGCTCTCGACGACTTCTTCGCCTCGCTCGAGCCGACGGATCATCTTGTCTCGATGGTCGGCGACTCGATGGCCGGCGGGTTCCTCGACACCTCGGAGGACGTGATGCTGCACGTGCTCAACTCAAAGTTCTTGACCAACTGGCGCATCGGGACACGGGCCGGCAAGGTGCTCAACCCCGGAGGGAGCCTGACCTTCACAGCGGGAACCGGCGGACGCCCGCACGAGATCTCAGCCACGTACGTCGCGAACCTCGGGCTCGGCGCACTAGTCCAGGGACTGGCCTACGAACTCGCGCCGACGATTCGGGTCAACGCGGTAGCGCCTACCTTCATGGGGACCCGGACGGCGTTCTGGCGAGATCAACCCAGCCAGGCGATTGCCGAGCAGGCGGCCGCTTTCGCCGAGGCAGTCCCGTTGCGCCGAATAGCGACGCCTGACGAAGTCGCTGCCACCTACCTGCACCTGATCACCAACGACTATCTGACGGGGCAAGTCGTCGCGGTCGACGGCGGCGTCATGCTCGGCCGTTAGCGACGACGCGAGGTCCCACCGGTACGCCGTACTCGGGTCCCCTCCCCAGGCTGTGCCGCCACGCGTTTGAGAGCGCGGAGCGTCCATGCCGCGCGATACCGTTGCCGTCTCAGCCTGGGGAGGGGACCCGAGATGACCTTTTTTCTGTTCTTGGTGGCGGCTGTGTTCAGCTTGGTGGGGCTGATCACGGGCAACGGCTCGCTGGTCAAGGTCGGTCTGTGGATCTGGGCCGCGGGCCTGCTCACAGGCTTCCTCGGCTGGGGACGCCGGCGCCGTACGTTCGGGTCGGTCGAGGAGGCGCAGGCAGCAGCCGAGGCCGGCAATCCGCAAGCGCTCCGGGCGGTGGCCGCAATGGCCAAGCTCAGCGGGGACATCGACAAGGCGGAGGAGCACCTGCACGCCGCGATCGCCACGGGCGACAAGGAAGCCATGTGGGACATGGGTCGCCTGGTCGAGGAACGCGACGGCCTGGCCGCCTCCGAACCCTGGTTCCGGATGGCCGCCGAAAACGGCCACTTCGTCGCAAAACGCTTCTTCCGCAAGGGTTCCGCACTCAACCTGGACGGCAACAACCCGCTCTGACAGGCGGTCAGTCGAAGAGGCGTAGCAGGCGCGGGCGGGTGTTTCGGGGCCAGAGGAGGTCACGAAAGCGGTCGATCGGGCCGAAGCGCCACTGGTCGGCGATCTGCTGGACGACGGGGTCCTGGATCTGGGCCGTGAGCAGTCCGGGGAAGTCTGCCCAGACGACCTTGAAGGGGCGGCCCCACATCTGTTCCGTCTCGGTGGTGACCGGGGCGGTGAGTTGCAACGCGTTGTGCATCGTCGCGAGTTCGTCATACGCGGTCATCAGAGCGGCCTCGCGGGTCTGCCAGCTGTCGGCCTTCACAACGTCCGAGAGGATCGGCGTGAGGGTGGGGCCGCACGCGAGGCGGGAGAACGCGGTTCCGAACCACTTCGGGTACGGCGCGTACTGCCTCTCCATCAGGAAGCACAGCTGCATCAGATCGGTGACGAGTCGCGAGCCGATCAGTGCCGAGCCGAGTTCGTCGCCGACGGAGCCGGCCCGGCCGACCAGGTTCATCTCCGGATGCACCCGCCACCAGCCGGCCACCAGCAGGTAGAGCCAGACATCGCGCGGGTAGTACGCGAACCGGTCGCGGACGGCCTGGAGACCGAGATCGTCGCGGTGGACAGCTCCCGCGGTGAGCGTCCGCAGGTTCTGCTCGGTGAACGTCAGCCAGTCCCGTACTTCGATCTCGCCCGCGATGTCGAAGTCCAGTTGCTCCCGAAAGTAGGTGCGGACCGTGTGGATGCTGAAGTCCGTTGGATGGCCGCGGTACGTCGATGGGAGGTCACGTCTCAGGACCTCCTCGACCCGCTCGTCGTCTTCGGCAAGGAAGAGCAGCACCCGCGCCTTCCAGTCGTGGTCGGTCGACACCTCGTCGTCGAATCCCAGCACTTCGGACCCGCGTCCGAGCAGCGCCGCGCTGTGCGGCAGCCCCGGGAAGGCAGCGTCGAGGATGGGCCGGACCGCTTCGCCGTAGTACAGACGGCTCAGTTCCAGCCCGGAAACGAACGCACTCATCAGCCCGACCTCCAGCAACTCGAGGGAGCGGACAGCGTGCCAAGACCTTGGTCGTCGCGCAATCCGACCTCCTCCGCGGGTGTCGTCACAAGGACCGTCGCTGTCTTGTCTTAGTCCGTGACGAAGTGCTTCGGCCCAGCAGAATGGAGCAGGACCATGAGTGACCGCAAGCCGGCTGTCATGGGCGATTTCCCCCCGATGATCGTGCCGGTCGATCACACCGCGCCGGTCCCGCGCCGGATCAGGGCGACGCTCGGGAACCGTTGCGTCGTGGACACCACGAAGGCGCTTTACCTGTGGGAATGGCCGGGGTATCCGGCGTACTACATCCCGGTCGAGGACGTGGCGGCTGGGCTGTTGCGGGACACCGGAGAGACCGAACCTCAGGATCGTGGTCTGGCCCGGATCCACGAAGCCGGCAACGGCCGGGCCCGCGTGTACGACGACGGGCTGGTCCCCGGCCGGGTCACCTTCGACTGGGACGCGATGGACGCCTGGTTCGAGGAGGACGACCAGGTCTGGGTCCATCCCAGGAGCCCGTACCACCGGGTCGACCCGATGCGCTCGTCGCGAGCGATCAGGGTGGAGCTCGACGGGGTCGTCCTGGCCGAGTCCGACGCCACGGTGATGGTGTTCGAGACGGGTCTGCCCACCCGGTACTACTTCCCCCGGCTCGCCGTGAACTTCGAGCACCTCACCCCGAGCCCGACCCGGACGCAGTGCCCGTACAAGGGGCGCACCAGCGCGTACTGGTCGGTGGGAGAGCATGCCGACCTCGCGTGGTCGTACGACTTCCCGACGGTCGCGCTGCGCCCGGTCATGGGGCTGGTTGCGTTCCTGAACGAACGGGTCGACCTGACCGTCGACGGGGTGCGTTTGGACCGGGTCATCACCCATTTCTCCAGCGGCGACTGAGGATGCGGGTTCGGAGGCGGTGGAGGTGGGGCATCAGGCCGTAGATGACGATCGGTACGGCGATGGTGGCGAGGACGAAGGTACGCAGTACGGGGGTGAGGGGGCTCAACCAGTGGCCGAGGGTGAGATTGAGTGCGGTGAGGGTGGGAAAGACGGCCAGCCAGATCATGAAGGCCAACTGATGCTTGGTCGGTGGGCCGGGAACCGCGGCAGGGTTGGTCATTTCGCTCCTCGAGTGGTCACGCTTCATGTCCACCAGCCTGGGGCCGCGGGACCTCCTCACCAACGAAAGTTGCTGTTTCTGGGAATCCGCGGTGGGGTGGGCTGGTGGAAGACACCTCACCGGTCATCACCGCCGTCCTCGAGCAGGCCGGACCGCGACTGAAACGGTTTCGTCTTCAGCGCCGGTTCACTCTGACCGGTCTGGCGGCCGCGACCGGCATCTCGAAGAGCACGCTGTCCCGCCTCGAGAACGGACAGCGGCGGCCGACTCTGGAACTGCTGCTCGCGCTGTCGCTGGTCTACCGGGTGCCGCTCGACGACCTCGTCGGGGCGCCCGAGGTCGGCGACCCCCGGGTCCGCCTGAAGCCGGGCCGCGTCAAGGGCCGGACGGTCATCCCACTCACCCGGCAGGCCGAGAGCATGCAGGTGTGGAAGATCGTCATTCCGGCCGGCAACACCAACCCCGATCCGCGGGCGCACGATGGGCAGGAGTGGATCTACATCCTGTCCGGGCGTCTGCGGCTCGTCGTCGGCGAGCGCGACTGGGTGCTCGGAGCCGGCGAGGTCGCCGAGTTCGACACCACCGTGCCGCACTGGTTCGGCAGCACGGGCCAGGAACCGGCCGAGATCCTCAGCATCTTCGCCAGGCCCGGCGAACGAACCCCCGCCCCTTCACCGGCATCGGCCGCGTCGTGTCCCGCAACCGCCAGTTCCTAGGTCGACACCGTCACGTCTGGCTGCCTGCTGGTGTTCGTTCCGGCTGGGTGGCCGATGCAGGGATCCGACTTCCGCGGAGGTAGTGCGAGAAAGTCGAGTCGCGGTTGGGGTGCTGGGCGTAGATGGTGGGGATGACCCGTCCCTCGAGGTTGTCCCAGGTGGTGTCGACCAGGCGCCAGATCTTATGTGTCAGCCGGCCAGCTCGGCCGGTGTGTGGCGAGTGCGGGTGCGCGCGGGTTGGTGCCACTTGTTCAGCAGCCAGGAGTTGCGCGGCGACGTTGCCGAGCAGGGCGGGGGAGAGGCTTTCGCTGAGCAGCCGGACGTGTCCCGCTTCCATTCGCTCATGATCCGCGAGGAGGCGGTCCATGACGTGCCAGACGTCGCTGTGACGCAGATGGAGAGCTCGGCTGTCGCCGTACTGGCGCGCCTTGAGTAGCCGCAGTGCGCGCTCCAACTGCCGGACTTGGTGAAGGTATGACACGACGTGGCTGCGCCCGTCGGGGAGGCGGCGGACGTGGGGCAGCAACACATCCTCGGCCGCGGCGAGATGCTGCGCCGTGATCGCGTAGAACGAGTCGGTCTCGTGCCGCAAGTCGGTCCTGCCGGCCTCCGGGGCGTGAGCCGGGGCAGCTAGTAGCTGGACGCCGGTGTGCGTGCGATCCACCGCCAGTTCGAGCATCGACTTCATCATGCTAGCCACCTCCTGAGGCCGTGCAGAGGATGCGCCTTGCCCCGAACGGGCACGGCTTGATCCACATCACCAGTTCGAACCAAACACCGCCCCGGATGGGTAGCTCGTCGCCTGTTCGCCGGCGTCGCTGCGTAGGCTGTTGGCTCGTGTTCCTGTGCGTGAGGGTCAGCGCGCGCTGACGGTTGGCTGTTCGATCCGGAGGACTGGGGCTGTGTCTGACCGACCTGAGATTGTGTGTATCTGTGGCTCTGTCCGGTTCGGGGAGGAGATGCGGGCGGCGAACCGCGACCTGACCTTGGCAGGCGTCATCGTCGTCGGGCCAGGCGTCTTCCCACGCGCCGAGGATCACGAAGGAAACGAGGTCCTCACCAACGAGCAGAAGGCCGCGTTGGGCGCTCTCCACCTGCGCAAGATCGACCTGGCTGACCGGGTGCTGGTCGTCAACCCCGGCGGGTACATCGGCGAGTCCACTAGCAGGGAGATCGCTTACGCCCGCGCCGCCGGCAAGCCGATCTCGTTCACCGATCCCGTCTGACCAGTCGACCGTTGGTGTGGAAGGGTTTGCTCATGGCAAATGAGGGGTTGTCGGTGTTGGTGTTGGTGGCTCATCCGAGGGCGGGCAGCTTCAACCACGCTCTGACAGAGCGCGTGGTCGACACGTTGAACCGGCGGGGGCTGCAGGTCAACGTCCACGACTTGTACGCCGAAGGCTTCGATCCCGTACTCCGGGCCGACGAGGCCTACACCAGCGGCCAGAGCGCGGAGGAGGTGCTGGCGGCCAGCAGTGATCCGCTCCTGGCCCAACACCGCCGTGAGCTGAACGAAGCATCGGCGCTGGTGGTGGTACACCCCAACTGGTGGGGCAAACCCCCGGCGATCCTGGCCGGGTGGATGGACCGAGTTCTGGTACCAGGCGTGGCCTACCGTCTCGATGAGGCGGGCGGTGCGCCCGTATCGCTGCTGTCGCTGCGGGAGGTGCTGGTGTTCAACACCTCCGACACCACCAAGGACCGCGAGGACGAACTGTTCGGGGATCCGTTGGAGTCGATCTGGCTCCGCTGCCTGGCGCCCTACCTGGGCGGTCCTCGCGTCGACCGGATCGTACTGCGCGTTGTCGCCGATGCCGACGCCGCAGAGCGCACGCGCTGGCTCGACCAGGCCGAAGAGCGAGCCAACCGCTTGCTGACCTCGGACGACGCCCCGGCGTCACGGTGAGCCGCTAACTGTTGCCTCCGGCAATCGCGCTGGAGACGAGCGACGCGACAACAGACCTCCGGTCAGCGCGGCGGCGATGCCGACCAGTCCTGCCGCCGCGAAGCCGGCTCCCGGCACAGAGGCGTCGATCGCCACACCGACGACAGGGGATCCCAGTGCGAAGCCCGCGCTCAAGGCGGAGGAGTGCAGGCCGGTCGCTTCGCCGCGTACGCCGACCGGCGCGAGCCGGCTCACCGCTTCCGCCACTGTGGAGAGCGTCGGCGCAGTGAGCAACCCAGCACCGACACCGGCCACGCACAGCCAGGGCCAGTTCGGGGCCAGCCCGGCGGGAATGGTCACCAATCCCAGCAGGCCGAGAAGCAACGAGGTGGGCAGCGGCCGGGAGAGCGCACCGTAGATCAGTCCGCCGGCGATGGAGGCCACGCCGTACACGGCCACCACCACGGCGGCCCAAGACACCTGCTCGGCTGCTTTGAGGGTGGCGACGATGGCAATGTCGATGCCGGCCAGCAGCATCGTGGTTCCGAAGGCCATGATCAACACCGCGATCATGCGCGCTCCCAGCCACTCCCGGCGGCGCGGGCGACCTTGGGTTCCGGCGTCCAACTCATCGCCGGCGCGTAAGGGAGGGTCGAGGACAGCGAGCCCGATGCCACCGGCCACGACCACGGCGCCCACACCCCACGCCACCACGCCAGGAGAGAAATTCGCCGCACAGAGAATCACGATCGGCGGGCCCACCACATAGGACAGTTCACCCTGCACCGATTCCAGCGCGAACGCAGTACGGCGCTGACCGGCCGTCGTCATCGCGGTGATCGCCTGCCGGGTGACCGCTTGGGCCGGGACCATCAACAGGCCCGACACCAGAGCGGTGCCGAGGAGGACGGGATAGGGAACGATCGGCACGGTCAGCCAGAACATCACCTGTACGGCGACAGTCCCCAGGAGGACGATGCGGGCTCCACGCCGGTCGATCACCCGACCGAGCAGTGGACCACCCAGCACTAGCCCAAGAGTCACGGCCGCCGCGACAGCACCAGCTGCCAGGTAGCTCCTGTTCAGGCCGAGCACGACGTAGAGGGTCAGCGCCATCACATCAGCGGTGATCGCTACCCGCGCGAGCAACGAGACGGCCAGTAGCCACGTCATGCCCGGCACAGCCAGCACCTGCCGGTATCTCTTCACCGCACGAAGCTAGATCACCGTCCGCACCTATAGGTAGTGGCCAATTTGTTAGCGATGCCATAACAATTGCTTATGGCCCAAGACCTTCCGACCTCGCTGCTGCGGTCGTTCGTCACCGCAGTACGGTTCGGCAGTATCAGCCGCGCCGCGGCGACGCTGGGCGTCACCCAGCCCGCGCTCAGCCAGCAGCTGAGAAAGCTCGAGCGCATCATCGGCCGTCCGTTGCTCTATCGATCACCGTCGGGTGTCCTGCTGACCCGCGCGGGCGAGGAGCTCCTGCCGTACGCCGAACGCATTCTGTCCCTGTCCGCACAGGCCCTCACCGAGACCGGGCGAACGCTCACCGGCCGCTGCACCGTCGGAATCCTCGAGGACCTCGTCGTGTCTCAACTCCCGCAAGCCCTTGCCGACCTCGCCCGGATGCATCCCGACGCGATACTCGAAGTCCTCATCTTGTCCACCGCCGCGATGCGGGAGGCCTACGACCAGAACAGAGTCCAACTCGTCCTCGACGAGCTGCAGGACGTACCGGCTGCCCCGCGATGGACCGTACGGCGCCCGTTGATCTGGGCGGTCGGGCCAGGGGTGGACGTGTCCGCCGACCCTCTACCGGTTGTTTTGTTCTCGGACCCCTGCTTCTTCCGCACCTCAGCGTTGCAGGCCCTGGCAGGTGCCGATCGGCGCTGGCGGATCGCGTTCGAAAGCAACAGCCTGGCCGGAGTGCTCGGCGCCACCAGAGCCGGGCTTGGCGTCGCGGCACTGATGTCCGCCAACCTCGAACCAGGCATGGCCATCCCCGACACCGAGGCCCTGCCGACCTTGCCGGACGTCGAGCTCGGACTCGCACGCCATCCCCGAACCGAAGACGATCCCTTGATCGACGCTGTCGAAACCGCGCTCCGCCGCATGATCTGACCCGCGACCGGTAGAACAACCCCGCCGGTACCGACCGGATGAGCGAGTACAGCTAGTGGCGGGCTGGGCCGGTGCTGTCTCGGATGACGAGGGTGGTTCGGAGGAGTTGGGCCGAGTTGACCGGGGGTGCGCCTTGGGCGATGGCTCGCAGGAGGAGCTCGGTTGCTTGTTGCGCCATCTCCCGGCTGGGGATCGCCACGGCGGTCAGTGCCGGATGGGTCAGGGCGACGGGGGCGGTGTCGTCGAACCCGATCACCGAGACGTCGCCGGGCACCGAGCGGCCCGACTCTTTCACCGCCTCGAGCACGCCCAGCGCCAGCAAGTCGTGGGAGGCGAAGATGGCCGTCAGGGAAGGATGGGCGGCCAGCGCTGCTTGGGCCGCGGCGAAGCCACCGGCCGGGGTCGCTTCCGTGGGAGCGAAGACCATGTCGTCGCCGATCCGGAGCCGGTGCCGCGCGAACGCCGCCCGTAGACCGGCCAGCCGGCGTTCGTGGGTCGGGAGTTCGACCACGGCGGCCACCCGCTTGTGGCCCAGGCTGCGCAAGTGTTTGCCGGCCAGGAAGCCGGCGTGCTCGTAGTCGATGGTCACCACCGGCAGCGAGTCGGGGATCTGGGTTTCCCAGGCACACAAGGCGATCGGGAACCGGGGGTCTGGCAGCAGTGCCAGCGGATCGGTCAGATCCCGGTCGCCCGCGATCAGCAGCGCGTCGACCAGTCGGCTGGACAGGCCGGCCAGTTGCCGCTTGGCGCGGTCGCCGTCGGTTCTCGTCGTACACAGCATCAGGTGGTAGCCGTGCTGGTCGAGCACGTCCTCGACCTCTTCGACGATCTCGGAGTAGAACGGGCTGGCGACGGTCGGCACGATCAGGCCCACGGTCATCGTCGTACCGGTCGCCAGGGAGCGGGCCACCAGGTTGGGCTTGTAGCCCAGGGTGGCGATCGCGTCCCGCACCCGGGCCGCCGTGTCCGGGCGGACCGCGACCCGGCCGGTGACCACGTTCGAGACCGTCTGCTTGGTGACGCCGGCCAGCGTGGCCACGTCCTGCATCGTCACCACGGGCGAACCTCATCTGTTGGACCGGTCAACTGCTTCTTCGAGTATTGACCTCGATGGCAGTGACCGTCAACGACGCAGCGCCTTACGGAGCTCATTTTCCTATCGCCGCAGCTCTTGTTTACCGGTCAAATGAATCTTACTGTTCCGGCTATCGCGCGGGGGCCGAACCCAAGGAGCTGGCTATGTCTCGATCCCGGAAGACCGTTGTGGTGGGGCTACTCGGCGTGGGACTCGCCGTCGGCGGCCTCGGCTCGGCCGCCTCAGCGACGACCACGGCGCCGCCGAACGCGGCGTACACGATCACCGTCGGGAGCAAAGGCAGCTGGAGTACGCCGACCGACACCCCGGCCGGCACGTACATCGACAAGGACGGGACGTTCTACTTCCAGCAGTCCGCCGCCCTGTACGGCGCCACCGAGCCGCGCAAGTGGGACTTCTACACGGGCACCAACTTCGACACCGCGACCAAGTCGACCGCGATCAGCTCCGCGGTCAACCCGGCCAACGCGAACGACAAGAACAACGACACCACCTGGCGGTGCAACAACAGCCCGACCGGGCTGGAGGCGACGTTCGCGCCGAGCGGCTCGGGCTACTCGCAGCGGAACTTCTGCGACCTGGCCGGTCTCTGGGTCGACCCGGACACCGGCCACTGGTACGGCCTGGTGCACAACGAGTTCACGCCGCAACCCTTCGGCGACGGCCTGCACTACGACGCGATCGACTACGCCGTCTCCGCCGACCAGGGCAGGACGTGGACGATCAAGAGCCACGTGATCACGTCGCCGCACAGCACCAAACGCAACGACACCGCGGCCTTCCCGAACCAGACCTACCACTACGGCGACGGCGACCAGCGGCTCTTCGTCGACACCGCCTCGGGCTACTTCTACGTGTACTACGGCTCGCGGATCGTCGACAAAGCCGGTGGCTGGAAGAACTTCCGGCAGCACGTCGCCCGGTCCAAGATGTCGGCGAAGATGGCGCCGGGCTCCTGGCAGAAGTGGTACGACGGGGCCTGGTCGCAGCCCGGGATCGGCGGCCGCGAGAGCAACCTGGTACCGGTCGACGCGAGCAACCCGAACGGGTACACGCCACTGGCGAAGGAGTACAACCCGGCCAATACCGGCACGGCCGACCAGCAGGTTGCCGCGGGCACCTTGTCTCCGACGTCTCCGCTCTTCGTGATGGACATCGCGTACAACGCCTATCTCGGGCTGTACGTCGGCGAGCCGCAGGCGGTGCGGCAGGACGGCAAAGAGCCGCAGCACTTCTACGTCACCGACGACCTGACCAGCCAGAAGTGGTACTCGATCGGCGACACCGGCAGCTACACCACCGCCTCGTGGTACCGGTGGTTCCTCGACAGCGCGAACAAGACCAGCTCGACCATCATCGGCAAGAACTTCCGCACGTACTGCTCGTTCGGCTGCTCCGGCGGCGCGTCCGGCGAGTACGTGAACCTGACCATCGACTCGACCTCTCCCGCTGCCGCGCCGTTCGACCTCACCAAGACCTACCGGATCGCCAGCGGCGGCGGCCGGATCCTCGCCCAGCAGTCCGGTTCGACGGCCACCACCTCGGTCGGCGCCTCCTCGGGCAGCACGCTCGAGTTCTGGTACTTCGTTGCCAATGGTGACGGCTCCTACCAGATCCTCAACTCGTCCTCCGGTCAGGCGCTCGGGGTCGACTCCGGTACGACGACCACCCGCGCGTGGGGCAGCAAGCCGACCGTCGGCACCGGCGGATCGGTCGGCCGGCAATGGTGGCTGATCAAGAACGCCGGCGGCACGTTCCGATTCGTCAACCGGTACAGCGGTCTCGTCCTCGGCCTCTCCGCCGACGCCGGGCGTCTCGCCGAGACCACCCCGACCCGGGACTGGACCAACACGACCGGCAACACCGTCGGCGGCAATCGCAGCGGGGCCGAGCAGACCCTCACGGTCACCCAGGTCGGAACGGCGCCGCAGAACCTCAACGGCGTACACACTGTTTCCACGGGTGGGAAGGCGCTGGACGATCCTGATCGCAGTACCGCTAACGGCACTCAGTTGATCACCTGGACCAACCACGGCGACCTCAACCAGCAGTGGACGTTCGCTCAGCAGGCCGACGGCTCGTACACGCTCAAGAACAACTCGTCCGGCCTCTGCGCCGACGTCAGCGGCGGCGCGACCACCGCCGGTACGGCGATCATCCAGTGGACCTGCACCAACGGCCCCAACCAGCGCTGGACCGCCACCAAACTTGCCAACGGCACCTATACCCTCACTGCCGTCAGCAGCGGCCTGCTCCTAACCACGGCCTCCACCACGGACGGCGCCAAGGTCACCCAGCAACCCAATACCAACTCCACCCTCCAGCAATGGTCCATCAGCTAGACACCCACCGCCTGCTGCCAAGGACGTGCATCAATGGACAACCACATCGAACGTCGCACCTTCCTCGCCGCCGCTGCCGCCCTTGGAGTGACAGTGCTGGGCAAGGACCAGATGCCGGCGGCGGCCCACGCCGCTCGGGAGTCCGCCGCCCCGGACCCTCGCCTGGCGCCGGTCAAGCATGTGGTGATCCTGATGCAGGAGAACCGCAGCTTCGACCACTACTTCGGGATGCTCAAGGGTGTCCGGGGATTCAGCGACCGCAGCATCATCGACCTCCCGGGCACCAGCACCGGCCCCTCGAACAAGCCGGTCTTCCAGCAACCCAAGGGCAGTGGTTCCCTCTATCCCTGGAAGCTGAGCGCGAGCCCGAACAACTGGGAACGCTCCGAGTGCAAGGTCGACGGCGGCGGCCACTCCTGGACCGACCAGCACAACGCCTGGCACGGCGGCCGGATGGACAACTGGTACGCCGCCAAGAGCAGCACCGGAATGACGATGGGCTACATGGCCCGCGACGACCTGCCGTTCAGCTATGCGCTCGCCGACGCCTACACCATCTGCGACGCGTACCACTGCTCCGCGCTCACCGGCACCGGCCCCAACCGCAACTACCTCTGGTCGGGCTCGATCGGCGCCGGCCTGCCCGGCGCCAACCAGGTCAACTACAACGGAGGCGACTTCCGTCGGTCCGAACAGAACTGGCGGACGTACGCCGAAGAACTCCAGGCGGCCGGGATCGACTGGAAGGTCTACCAGGTCTACGACCGCGACGCCGCCAAGAACTACGGCGACAACGCGCTGGAGTACTTCGCCCCGTTCATGACTCGCGATCCGGCGCAGGACGGCAAGGGCGATGCCGCCTTGTGGCGGCGAGGCGTGGCCGGGGTGCCTTACAGCGGTGGGGACGTGGCCGACGCGCTTGTCTCCGCAGTACGAACCGATGTCCTCAACGGCATGCTGCCCAAAGTGTCGTGGATCGTCACCGACTACGCGAACTCCGAGCACCCCGCCGCCAGCCCCAGCGTCGGCGCCAACCTGACCAAGCGGGTGCTCGAGGCAATCAACCAGAACCAGACCGTCTTCAACTCCACCGTCTTCCTGCTGACCTATGACGAGAACGACGGCTTCTTCGACCACGTCCCGCCCGCCATCCCAGCCGAGGCCGGCGATGCCACCGAGCATGTCGGCGCCGAACCGATCGGCCTCGGCTTCCGGGTGCCGATGCTGATCGTCTCGCCCTGGACCCGCGGCGGCCGGGTCAACTCCCAGGTCTTCGATCACACCTCCGTACTGCGCTTCCTCGAGCGCTGGACCGGCGTGAGCTGCCCCAACATCAGCGCCTGGCGACGAGCCGTCTGCGGTGACCTCACGTCGGCCTTCGACTTCGCCAACCCCGTCTTCGGGCCGCTGCCCACCCTCCCCAGCCCTGTACCGGCCGGCCACAACCTCATGACCGCGGCCGCCTGCAGCACCACCAGCACGCCGACGCCCCCTTCAACGGGCAGCATCCCCACCCAGGAACCCGGCAACAAGATCGCCTGCCCCTTGCCGTACCAGCCGAACGCCTACCTCGACCACTACGAAGGCACCGACGCCAACGCCACCCAGAAGCTCTGGATCAACCTCGAGAACCTCGGCAGCCAGGCGACCAGTGCCGCCCACTTCGCCGCCTACCCCAACGCCTACCGCTCCGGCGGCCCCTGGCAGTACACCGTCGCCACCAACGGCGCCACCACCGACTTCTTCAACATCGGCGCCTCGTTCGGCAACGGCAAGTACGACCTGACCGTCATCGGCCCCAACCGCTTCACTCGCCGCTTCAAAGGCAACACCAGCACCCCCACCGGCCGCGATGCCCGGGTGAAGACCTACTTCGCGCCGCACACCGACCCGATCGCCCTGTGGTTTCGCCTCTCCAACGACAACCCCACCGCGACCGTCACCTTCACCATCAGGTCCAACAACTACCGCACCGGCACCTGGACCCACGCAGTCGCCCCGCTGACCTCCACCGACGACTACTTCAACCAACTGACCTACGCCAATGGCTGGTACGACTTCACCATCACCACGAACAACGACCCCAACTGGTCCCAACGATTCACCGGCCACCTCGAGACTGGCCGGCCATCGACCACCGGATCCACTGTCTGACGCTCAGCCGCGATTCCGCAGCACTGGTGAAATCGCGGCTTGACCTGGAGCGCGCTCCAGCATGGAGGCTGGAGCCATGAAGACACCCACGATGGCCCTCGGAACGATGTACTTCGGCACGAGGGTGGACGAACGCACCGCTTTCTCGATCCTCGACCGGTACGCCGAACTGGGCGGCGCCTTCGTCGACACCTCCAACAACTACAGCTTCTGGACCCCCGAGACGGGTTTCGGCGGCCAGAGCGAGGCGCTGCTGGGCCGCTGGCTCGCGTCCAACCCCGGGGCCCGGGTCCGCCTCAGTACCAAGGTGGGCGCCCAGCCCACGCGGGTCGGCGGGTTCCCCGACCACCTCGAAGGACTGCGCGAGGACGTCGTACGTGGATCCATGGCCAAGAGCTTGGAGCGGCTGGGCGTGGACGGTGTGGACCTGTACTGGGCGCACGTCGAGGACCCGACCGTTCCGGTGGAGGACCTGGTCGCGACGTTCGGCGGCCTGGTCCGTGACGGCCTGGCCGCTCGGTGGGGCGTGTCGAACCACCCGTCCTGGCTGCTCGAACGGATCCGGGCCACTGCCGAACGCGCCGGCCTCCCGCAACCAGCCGCTTACCAGGAGCGCTACTCCTACCTTCAGCCCGCCGGCGGCATGGCGGTGGAGGGCCAGCCGATCCCGCTGGGGATGCTGTCACCGGACGGCCTCGACTTCCTGCGCCGCAACCCGTCGGTCGACGGCTGGGTCTATACCGCCACCCTCCAGGGCCGATACGACCGCAACGACCGGCCACTCGATACCGAGTACCAACACCCCGGCACCGAACGACGACTGGCGGCGCTGACCAGTGTCGCCACTGCGCGCGGACTCCGACCGGGCCAGGTGGTGCTCGCGTGGCTGGCCTCCGGAAACCCGGTGCTGACCCCGATCGTCGGAGTCAGCACCGTCGAACAGCTCGAACAGGCCGTGGAAGGCGCGTCCACCATCCTCACCGAGGGCGAACTGACGACGCTGAACGCCGCATAGGTGGCACGACCTTGACGGCGGTACCGGCGTACTGGGCGGTGGGCTAGCCGTTGTTCGTGCGGCCGACGTAGACGTTGCGGGCGCGGTAGTAGGTGTCACTAGCGGGCCCTGACGAACCGGACGCGCCTTCCATCTGCAGGTTGATGATGACGCGCATCGGCTTGCCGACGAAGTTGGAACCACGATGTCTGCCGACCCACTTGCCGTCCAGGTAGTAGTGGATCTCGACGTCCGTCGCGCTCACCTTGGTGATCCAGGCCCGGTAGCCGTGCCAGCCACCCGGGTTCGACACCGAGACGACGGTGTTCTCCCAGCCGCCGTCATAGGTGTTGAACCAGTTACGGGCATCGCCCTTGTACTCCAGGATGTCGCTCTCCGGCGGCCAGCTGTTGACCCCGGTCAGCCAGAACGCCGGCCAGGTCCCGCGGCCGGAGGGCGCCTGGAACTCGCCCTTGACCTCCCACTCGGGGTACTGGTCGTTCACCACCACCTGGGCCTTCGAGTGGATCGCGCCGGAGTGGTAGTGAATCGGCAGATAGGGGTCCTTGCTGCTCTTGCCCTCGTCCCAGTTGATCCGCGATCCCTTGAGCACCAGCACCCCGCCGGACTCGAGGTACACGTGGTTGTGGTCGGTCCTGCTCGCATACATCCGGGCGGTCCCGTTGTGGTCGGAACCCCACGGGTACAGGTAATTCCAGGCCGACTCCAGAGCGGAGTAGCCGGCGAAGGTGCCGGCCGGGATCACCGTCTCCCACGCCTGTTCCCTGGCCTGGGCGGCCGGCGGACCGGCGACTGCGGCACCGGCGATCGTCGTACCGGCGACGAGCAGGAAGGTTCGTCGGTCGAGGGTCATGGCGGATGGTCTCCTCACGGAAGGCGGTCCCGCCAGGGTGCTGCTACCGAGGAGAGCACGCAACAGTGCGTACACACTCGATCACAATCCATGCAAAACGCTCATCCCAGCTGGAACGGGCCGGGCGAAGTCTGTGCCTCAGTCGACGACGAAGAGACGAGCACCTTCCTCGGTGCTCGAGCGGTGCTGCTCCATGTCGTCTCCGACCTGGTAGCTGCTGCCGGCGTTGATCGTCACGATCGTGCCGTCCGCCAACTCGGTCGTGAGAGAGCCCTCCATGACGAGCAGTACATGACCCCGGCTGCACCAGTGGTCTGCCGTGTAGCCCGGGCTGTACTCCACCAT
The DNA here is from genome assembly GCF_040639475.1 of Kribbella sp. NPDC023855. NCBI lineage: Bacteria > Bacillati > Actinomycetota > Actinomycetes > Propionibacteriales > Kribbellaceae > Kribbella > Kribbella sp. NPDC023855. Next base: position 29,477 of record NZ_JBFAAA010000007.1, on the reverse strand, counting down.
CCGAACCCGCACCGAACCGAACTCACGCGTCCGCCACGTCGCGGTTCCCCGCTCACCCTCGTGCTTGGATACCGGAACCGTCGCCCAGTCTGTCGTTCCGAAGCTGACGCCGGTCATGTCCATGGCAAGACCTTACGTCCGTGTCTTGATCGCTCATGAGGAGAGTCCCATCAGCTGGGTGGGAGTCGCGGTCAACGCTGCCGACTCCACCGCACGGATGACCTCGTCCCTGTTCTCGCCCAGGCGTTCGTCCGCGATCTTCTGGTGGAGCATCACGAACGCGTTGAGCAGTGCCTGCGGGCGTGGTGGGCAGCCGGGGAGGTAGATGTCGACCGGGAGGATGTGGTCGACACCCTGGACGATCGCGTAGTTGTTGAACATCCCGCCTGAACTCGCGCACGCGCCCATCGCTATCACCCACTTGGGGTTTGCCATCTGGTCGTAGCACTGCCGCAGTACAGGTGCCATCTTCTGACTCACCCGGCCAGCGACGCACAACAGATCCGCCTGCCGGGGGCTAGGTCGGTAGACCTCCATCCCGAACCGTGCGAAGTCGTGGCGCGGAGCGCCCGAGGCCATCCCACCTCAGTCCATCAGGCCAACCGCAGTGAAATCTCACTCCGACCCTTTCTCGCCCTGCTGTGGGATCGCTATGCCTCCGCCTAGCCTGGGGATATGGCCACAGGACAGCTACCCGGCCGGTCGTCCAGTTTTGTAGGGCGGGAGACCGAGCTGACGCAGCTCGGCGAGCTGGTCGGCAGACATCGATTGGTGACGGTGACCGGGCCGGGCGGCGGGGGCAAGAGCAGATTGGCGCTGATGCTGGCCGAGCGTCTGCGCTCCGCGTACGCCGGACGGGTCCGCTGGGTTGAGCTCGCCGAGCTGACCGACCCGACCACTGTGCTGACTGCCGTTGCCGATGCCCTGGAGTTGCCTGGGGCAACGGAAGAGGAGCTGACGAGCAGATCGGCCCAGCAGCCGACCCTGCTGGTGATCGACAACTGCGAACACCTACTTGTTCCGGTGGCCCAGTTGATTGGCCGGTTGCTGCGCGCCTGCCCGGAGTTGACCGTGCTCGCAACGAGTCAGGAGCCGCTCGGCAGCGCTGGTGAGGTCGTCTTCGCCGTACCGCCGATGGGTGCGGCGGCCGAAGCGTTGTTCGTCGAGCGCGCCCGCGCGGCGTCGTACGGATTCGAACAGAGCAATGCCAACACTGGCGACATCGCCTTGATTTGCCAACGACTGGACGGTATCCCGCTCGCCATCGAGCTGGCGGCGGCATGGGTTCCGGTGTTGTCGCCCGCGCAGATCGCGGACCGGCTGAACGACAGCCTGCGAGTCCTGACCGGCGGTGACCGCGACGCGATGCCCCGGCATCGGACGCTGCGTGACGCGCTCGACTGGAGCTGGAACCTCATGGAGCACCCAGAACGCGACTTGCTGGCCCAGCTTGCGGTCTTCCAGAGCGGCTTCACGGTCGATGCCGTCGAGGCGGTAGCCGTGCTGGACGGGACCGATGTGCTGCATTCACTGTCCCGGTTGGTGAATCGCTCTCTGGTGATGGTCCAGCAAGGCCCCGAGGTTCGCTATCGACTACTGGAAACCGTCCGCCAGTACGCCGCGGACAAGTTGGCCGGCGACACCCGTCCCGCGCGGCGCCATGCGCAGTACATGCTGAAGCTGGTCGAGCAGGCGGCGAGCAGGCTGGAGAGTGCGGAGCAACAGGACTGGCTCGATCTGCTCAGCATCGAGTGGCAGAGCATCCGAGAGGCTCGGCGCTGGTTCCTGCAGCGGGACGACGTCGAGTCCGTCACCAGGGTCGCCGTCGGGGTCTGGTGGGGGAGTTATCTCCTCGGGCGTTTCGGCGAAGTACGCGAATGGCTGGAGGAGGCCCTTCGGCGACCATGCGCAGTGCCGGTCGACTTGCGGGCCGACGCACTCATCGCTGCCGGAACCCTGGCGCATCTGCAAGGTGACGCGTCTCATGCCGAGAGCCGTCTGCGCGCGGGCTTCTCGGCGTACCGGGACGCCGGTGACCCCTCGGTTGCGGCGATGGAGCTGCACTGGCTGGGCGGGGTGGCCATGCGCCGTGGCGAGTACGCCGAGGCGCGGCGTCTCGGCGAGCGATGCCTTGAGCTTTGGCGGGAGATCGGTAACCGGGCCAAGGTGTCCAGAGCACTGGACTACCAAGGGATGCGAGAGCTGCTCGCCGGTGAGCTCGATCTTGCCGAGGTGCTGCTGCGGGAGGCGCGGGCACGGTACGAGAGTGATCGTGACAGCGAGGGTCTGGGCTGGGTAACGGTGCTGCTCGGGGGCATCGCGCACTATCGGGGTGAGCAGGCGGTCGCGCGAGTGATGCTGCAAGAAGCCCGGGAGCGGAGTCAGACGAACCAGCAGCTGACGACGTTGGCCTGGTCGTTGCAGTTGCTCGGTCAGGAGGCGCGGCGGGACGGAGATCTCGACGAGGCGGCTGGTTTGCTCGCCGAGAGCTTGCGGCTGCACCGCGACGCCGGCAACCGATGGCGGATGGCGACCGTCCTCGAAGGGCTTGCGGCGGTCGCCATCGCCCAGCCGGATGTGCCCCAGGCCGTCCGGCTGATCTCCCACGCCGCACTGATCCGCGAGCAGCTCGGCACCCCCGTCCCGGCCGTCGAGCGGGCCGATGTCACGGCCGTGATCGAGGCCGCGCGCGTGGCGCTGCCGTCGGCGCAGTACCGGACGTACTGGGCGGAGGGGGAGGTCTTCGATCTGGACCGGCTGCTTGGCGAGGAGTCGACGGCGCGTCCGGCGGCCGCGCCGCTCACGATTGCCGAGTCGCGGGTGGAGCCGCTGCAGGTCGTGGCGCTCGGAAGTTCCGAAGTACGGCGGAACGACACGGTGCTGGACGTAGCGGACTGGGGGTACGCAAAACCCCGCGAGCTGTTCTTCTACCTGCTGGGATCGGGCCCGGTCAGCAAGGACCAGATCGGCGCGGAACTCTGGCCCGACGCTTCAGCCACGTCACTTCGGAACAGCTTCCACAGTTGTTTGCATCAACTCCGCAAGACCCTCGGTCGCTCGGACTGGGTGACTTTCCGGCGCGGACGCTACGAGTTCAACCACTCGCTCGACCACACCTATGATGTCGCGATCTTCGAATCCACCCTCGACCGTCAGGAGGCCGTCGAGCTCTACCGAGGCGAGTATCTGGCCGACCTGAGCGGCCCGCTCTGGATCGAGACCCGCCGGCAGAACCTTCGCCGGTACTTCGAACGAGCCCTCCTCCAGCTGGCCGAATCGCACCGGGCCGCTGGACGAACCGCCGAAGCCATCGCTCTCTATGAACGCGCGGTCAGTCACGATCCACTCCTCGAATCCGCTCACCAGGCGCTGATCAGACTCCACCTCTCCCAAGGAGACCGCGCCCAGGCAGTACGTCAGTACAACGACCTGGTCGCGCGCCTCGCCGACGACCTGAACACCACCCCGTCAGTACAAACCACCGCGCTGATCCACCCCGTTCTGCGATCAAAGGGAGCGGCATCCCAGCGGACCAACGCTATCTAGGTGGTCGGTGGCGAGCAGGTCGAAGTGGCGGAGGTTGCTGTAGGTTCCGTCGCGGCGGGGCTCGGCGGCTCGAGCGGTACCCATGTGGGTGAAGCCGTTGGACGCCGCGATGTGGTCGGACGCGGTGTTGCCCTCCGCGGCGATCAGGACGAGTCGACGCCGACCGAGTCCGCCGTCGGTGATCGGGGTGAAGGCGTGCCGAACCGCCAACCGGACCGCGGCGGTCATCAGGCCGCGGCCGCGCGCTGCCGGGTGGGTCCAGTAGCCGATCTCGCCGGCGGTCGGGTCGATCCGGTCGCCCAGGCGGAAGATGCTCAGATTGGCGAGCAGGTCGTCGCTGTCCCGGTCGGCGATCGCCCAGGACACGGCATCGCCGTCGGCCGCGCTGGTCGCCCATCGCTGGATGAAGCTTTCGGCATGTGACAGCTCGTACGGCGTCGGCAGGCCGGACAGCCAGTGCCTGGTCCGGTCGTCGTTGGACGCCTCGACGATGCGCGCCGCGTCGCCGGGGCGAAGCGGTCGCAGCCGGAACCCGTCCCCTTCGATCACCGGCACGTCCCACCACCGGCTGTGCGGTACTCGTTCGTCGTACCGGTCGATCGACGCCACCCACTCGTCGTACCGCACGCCGCGGGCCCGGCCGGTGCCTCGCGTGGTGACGAACTCGCGGAAGCCGCATTTCCACGCGACCCGACGGGATCCCCAGTTGCCGACGAAGCCGCGCCACAGCACCCGGTCCCAACCGAGCTGGTCGAACGAGTACCCGACCGCGAGCTGGACCGCTCGGGTCATCACGCCCCGGCCGCGGGCCCACGGCGCCAGGCTGAACCCGATGTCACCGACCCCGCCCACTCCGTCGCGCAGTTCCACCGAGCCGGCATAGCGACCGTCGAAGTCGATCGCCCAGCACCACGCGCTGCCGTCGCGCCAGCCGGCCGGAATCCGCTCGGTCACGAACTTCTCCGCGTCCGACCAGTGGTAAGGCACCGGGACGCCGGTCCAGCGCTGGACCTCAGGGTCCTGACCCAGGTCGTGGTCGGCCGCGACATCGGCGGCCGTATGCGCACGGAGCCGCACCACGCCATCAGTCAGGACCGGAACGTCCTCGGGAAACTGCATGCCACAACCCTTCCAATCACGCGCCGCACCCAAGCAGGTGTGTTCCAGCTTCTCCGACGCTGCTGTGGGAATCGCTGGCTTGCGTAAGTTTGAGGGTGAACTTGTGCGGGGTATCGGATAATTGCTCTGCTCCCGGGCTGCGTCCGGGGCGGAACCGATCGAGTGAGGGTTGGGAGGACTCTTGCTGTGTCACTGAAACATCCATCGGTTGAGGAGTTCGGCCGGCTGGCCGCGGAACTGCAAGCCGCCGACGGGGTCGAGCTGACCGTCGAAACGGTCGTGCAGTTCGCGTTGCAGGCGGTGTGGTGCGACTACGCCGCTGTGGTGCTGATCACGAAGGGGCGGCGCCCGCAGATCATGGCGCTGACCGATCCGAGACTGGCCGACCTCTACCGACATCAGATCGACGCCGGCGCGGGACCGATGATCACCGCGCTGGACGAGCGATCGCCGCTGCTGATTCCCGATGTCGCGGCAGAGACCCGCTGGTCACCGCAGTGGAGCGAGCAGATGCTTGCTGCCGGCATTCGTTCCGCGGTCCACCTGCCACTGCTGGTGGCCGGTCGGCCCGAAGCGGTGCTCGCTCTCTACAGCATCAAGCCGGACGCCTTCAGCGGCGACGACCTCGACATCGCCCACATCCTGGCCCAGCACGGCTCCGCCGCGATCGACTCGGCCCGCCGCGTGGACACCCTGACCCAAGCGGTCGACGCGCGTCGCCTGGTCGGCCAAGCGATGGGCATCCTGATGGAGCGTCACGACCTGGACGAGATGCGAGCGTTCGAGGTACTCCGACGCTACTCGATGGACAGCAACCGCAAACTGCGCGACGTCGCCCAGGAGTTGATCGAAACCCGCAAACTCCCCTCAACCCATCGCGCACGAAGCCGAATACCTGGCCACTGACCAGCCGCTACGGAAGCAGAACCTGACGGGGGAGCCTGAGTTCCACCGACGACCGGCGTCGGCGGAGGGCCAGGCAAGGGGAGAGCGGTCGTCACCCGGGACAGAATGCATGACCTTCGGGCCAAGGTCCGAATCAGTGTTAGAACCCTGCAAACCGGTTCGAGCAGTCTCTGTCGTGCGGGCTGGAGATCTTTGTCAGAGCCAGCCGTTGTCGTGGGCCAGGCGGAAGGCTTCGGCGCGGGTGCGGACTCCCAGCTTCGTGACTGCCGCGGCCAGGTAGTTGCGGACGGTGCCGTTGGAAAGGCTGGTGCGGTGGGCGATCACCGAGATCGGGGTGTCGTACTCCGCCAGCCGGAGTACCTCCAGTTCGCGGCTCGTCAGCGGGCACTCGGGCGCGGTGAGCGCATCGGCGGCGAGCGCCGGATCGACGTACCGCTCGCCGCGGTGGACTCGGCGGATCACGTCCGCGAGCGTGCCACCTGGCGATCCCTTGGGCAGGAAGCCCTTCGCCCCGGCGGCAAGGGCTTTCTGCAGGTGCGGCGGCCGACCGCGGCCGGTCAGGATGAGGACCTTGCAGGACGGGAAGACCCGTTGCAGCTCGGCGGTCACCTCGAGGCCGTCCATGCCCGGCATCTGCAGATCGACGACGGCGACGTCCGGCCGGTGCCGGCGGACCGCCTCGACCGCCTCGGCGCCACTGCCGACACCGGCGACCACCTCGAGGTCGGGTTCGAGCCCGAGCAAGGCGGCAATCGCCTCGCGGATCAGCTCCTCGTCGTCGGCGAGCAGAACCCGGATCACGACGCCACCGGTACCGTCACGGTGACGTCGAAAACACCGTCTCGCTCCTCTGCCCGCAGACTGCCGGCCCGCTGCGCCAGGCGCTCGGCGGCGCCGTGCAGGCCTGCGCTGTACGAATCTGGGCCTGCGCCGGCCGCGCCGTCGTTCCTGATCGACAAGGTGACCAGGTCGCCGTCGCGAACGAGCTTGATGTCGCACCAGCGCGCGCGACTGTGCCGCAGTACGTTGGTGCCGGCCTCCCGCAGTACGAACGCCAACTGGGTGGACAGCTCTGCCGGGAGATCGATGCCGACGGCATCCACCGTGCACCGCACACCGGACGACTGCAACAGTTTGGCGATCGCCGTCAGCTGATCGGTCAGATCGATCGCGCGATAGCCGTGCACCGCTTCCCGCAACTCGCCCAGCGCGGCAGCAGCCAGGTGCTGGGCCTCGGTCGCCTCTGCCGTGGCCCGGGCCGCATCGGCCGGTGCCAGCCGGGCGGCCAACTCGGCCTTCAGTGCGATCACCGCGAGTCGGTGACCGAGGAGGTCATGGACGTCACGAGCGAAGCGTAACCGTTCCTCGGTGACGGCCAACTGAGCCTGCGCCGCCCGGCCGGCCCGCAACTGGAACACCAGATCGAGCATGCGCACGGGCAGCCCACACATCGCCGCGAGTCCTACTGCGACGCTGACGGCCACCAGCAGGTACTGCGTCACAGATCGGTCGGTGATCCCCGCGACCGCAGCACAGATCGCCAGTACTACGGCCAGGACCGCGATGGAGCCCCTAACTCCCAGGAGAAGCGGCGCGATCCCCGCGACAGCACCACCCACCCACGCCCAAGATTCCCACTCGGGGCCGCCGACCGGCGCGAGGAGGGGCAGGCAGACGAGCGTGACTCCTGCGAGCAGCCACAGAAGCAGTGTGCGATGTCGCTGACCGAGCCAAGGTGAGGCCGCGCAGTACAAGGCCACGGCGAAGACCAGCGCCATTAGAGCTGTGCCGATCGCTCCGGACCATATCTGGGCGGGACGGTCCTCACGCACCACCGCGAGAACCGGGGCGAGCAGGCTCGTGAGCCACGCCGCGCCAAGCGTCGCCAGGGTGGCGATTCGTGCCCAGCGGAAGCGCCGGTCAGGATCAGTCGAGGTGTCGGCCGAGTTCACCCCTCGAGGTTAGGCCGATCGAGCGCCTGCCGGCTTGGTGCGAACTGCATGCCTGGACCGTGGATTGTGCCCGGCCTGTTCATGACACCGTGGGGTGGGTATTGCCGTTCGCCGCCTTGAAGCTCGAAGCATGAAAACTCACCTCGACTCGAGCCCTTTGGAACATCTGTACGACGACATCGCGGGAGCCGCTATCGCTCCCTCGACTCAACCCGAGCGGCCCAGCCACCCATGGCGCACCGCTGGCCGCCACTTCGCCGAGATGGTGATCGCGATGGTCCTGGGCATGCTGCTCCTGGGACCCGTCTGGAACAGCCTGGCGGTAGTCACCGGCCTGTCGAGCTTCTTCGCCCGGCCGACGGTGTCTGCTCTGGTGATGGCGACCAACATGACGATCGCGATGTCCATTTGGATGCGGCATCGCGGGCACGGCTGGCGCAGTACGGGTGAGATGGGCGCGGCGATGTACGTACCGTTCGCGGTCACCTTGCCGCCGTTCTGGGCCGGTGCCTGGTCAGCTGACACAGCCTTGATGGGCGGGCATGTACTGATGCTGCCTGCCATGGCGGTGGCGATGCTCATCCGGCGTGGCGAGTACACCACGGGTCACCACCACCGGTCCGAGGACAGCGACCTGGGTGCGAGTGCTCAGCGCGGAGCAGCCAGCCGAGTGGTTGACGCCATCAAGCATCGATGGCCGACCTGGCTTGCCCTGGTGATGACCATCGACTGCTGGCTCGACCCGAGCATGCCTCCGCCGTGGGCGCTGCTCGTGCTGCCGGGCGCCTACCTGCTGTTCGGCACTGTCCGCAAACAGTTCCGGGACCGGCGGCTCCTCGTAGTACAGCTCGCCGGGTTACTCGGGTACGCCGTACTGACAGCTGCCGCCCTCACCGCGGATGCCGAGCTGACTCGCTACTTCGTCGCCGCGGGCTGGCTACTTCACGCACTTTGGGACGCGGCCCACTTCAAGGCGCGGACCGTCGTCCCGAGAGGCTACGCCGAGTGGTGCTTCACCTTCGACCTGGTGGTCGGCCTGACCATCCTCTTCCTCTGGTGATCCGAGGACGCTCAACTCTGCTCAATCTCGACGGGATGACCGCCGAGGAAGATGGCGATCGGGTCGGCCAGGGTCGTGATGTCCTCGGTCGGATCGGCTCTCACGACCAGCAAATCTGCGTCGTAGCCCGATCGAATCCGGCCCTTGCGGAGGCCGAGAACGTCGGCGGCCGTCGAGGTCGCGGCGGTCAGAGCCGCCACCGCGGGGATGCCGGAGGTCACGTATTCGGCAAGGGTCGCAGGAAGCAGGCCGTGCGGCTTGGCCGGGCCGATGCCGCCGTCGGAGCCGGCCACAATCCGTACTCCGCCGTCGGCCAGCCGGCGCGCGGCTTGCTGCAACGCCGCCTCCCTGATGCCGGCCTTGGCCACCATCTCGAGAACTTCCGGCGGTACGACGATCGATGGGTCCGAACCGAGCGTTGGGCTCACGGCGATCCCGGCTGCCGCGAGGTCCGCGACCAGGTCGCCGTCGATCCGAACCCCCTCCGGTGTGAGGCAGGTGCAGTGCTCAATCCCGTCGACACCTGCCGCCAAGGCCTGGCGGACAGCGGATTGGGCATGCGCGTGGACAGTGATCGGCAGGCCCTGGTCGTGAGCCTCAGCCACCGCGGCCCGCAGTACCTCGTGGGTGAACTGGGGGCGCATGGTGTCGGTTCCAGGGGTGAGGGCGCCGCCACTGGCCATGACTTTCACGATGTCCGCACCCATTGCCGCTCGTTGACGAACCGCCGCTCTGATCTGCTCCACCCCGTCGACCTCGCCGCCCAGATACCAGCAGTGGCCACCGACGCTGGTGATCGGTGCGCCGGCCGCGACCACGTGTGGAAGGCCGGGCACTGCGCCCGTCCGCCAGGTGAGTACCGCTCCGAGGTAGTCACCGAGATCGCGGACCGTTGTGACGCCTGCCGCAAGTTGTACCTGCAACGACTGCTCGATCGTCGCGAACAGAGCTTCCTCGGTCGCGCCGGCTGCTCGCTCCAGCGCTCCCGGTCCGCTGTCCGCACACAAATGCACATGGGCATCGATCAAGCCCGGCAGGATCGTCCCCCGAACCTCCCGCACCGGCCAGTCCGACGGAGCAGCCGCGACCACATCGGCAATGAGGCCATCGTCCACCAGTACGACCCCTGGGCCCGCGAGTTGCTCACCGTCGAAGATCCGATCCGCCGCCAACGCAATCCTGCTCATACGCGTAGTTTCACCGCGCCCCGGGTCACGCCGCTGACAGGGAAGATCTCCCGAGGAGGAATGACATGAACACCGAACTCAACAAGGCCACCGCCCGCCGATTCTTCGAAGAAGTCTTCAACGCCGGTCGGTTGGAGCTCATGGACGAGATCGCCTCGCCTGAGCTCAGGGCGCACGGGTCCTTACCTCCTGGCATGCCCGACCGCGGCCCGGCGCCGTACAAGCACACCGTCGAACTGTTTCGCACCGCCTTCGCCGACCTGCATCACGAAATCCACGCTCTGGTGGCCGAAGGAGACCTCGTCGCTGTGCATGTCACGATGACCGGCAGACACGTCAACACCTTCCTGGACATCCCGGCGACCGGTCGCCGGATCGTCTACCCGGGCATGGACTTGATGCGCTTCGACTCCGAGCACCGCCTCGTCGAGCACTGGACAGCAACCGATGACCTAGGCCTGCTGCAACAGCTGAACGTCCTCCCCGCCGACCAGCCATGGTCTTCCCCAGCGCCCGAACAGTGACAGGAAGTGTCAGGGTTCGATGCGAGACTGCGGTCATGATCCTGGAGATTCGGACCTATCGACTGAAGCCGGCGATGGCTGACGAGTTCCTTCACGTGATGCGTGCGGAAGCGATCCCGCTGCTGACCAAACACGGCATCGACGTAGTGGCCTTCGACCGATCACTGGCCGCCGAGGACGGCAACGAAGAGGCCTACCTCATCCGGTCCTACCCGTCACTGCAGGCGCACCACGACCAGAAGGATTCCTTCTACACCAGCCAGACCTGGCTCGAAGGCCCACGGAACGCAGTCGTCTCAAGAATCGAGAACTACCACACCATCGTCATCGAAACATCACCCGAAGCAATAGAAACCCTACGCCGCTGATCCCGCGTCACAGGCTGTCGGCCTCTTGTGGTTTGGCGAGCCAGGTTAGGGCTGCGGCGATCAGGGCTTCGACGCCGGTGGTGAGGGTCGGCTCGATGACGGGGGCGAAGTACGGCGAATGGTTGCCTGGTAGCTGATCCATCCGGCCCTCGGCGAAGGCGGCGATGGTGGGCTCGGTCTCGAGGCCTCCCCAGAACCAGAACACGGTGGGGACCTGCAGCGCCTCGCCGAACACGCCGACGTCCTCGCTGGCGTTGACCTGCGGCATCTGTTCGATCCGCTCCGCGCCGAAGTGCTTGATGAACGCGCCGATCGTGGCCTCCGTCTCTTCCGGTGCGCTGACCAGCGCGGGCACGCTGGAGAACCAGTCGAGGGAGGGTTCCGCCACGGCGGCGCTGGCCGCGGACTCGGCTCGGGCAATACGCTCGATGGCGGCGCGGACGAGGTCACGCGTCTGCGGGGTGTAGGTGCGAACATTGACCCCGAGCTCGGCCTGGTCCGGGATGATGTTGTCTTTTGTTCCTGCCTGCAGACGACCGACCGTGACGACAGCCGACTCGGCCGGCGGCACCTCGCGCGCCACGATGCCCTGCAGGCGAGTGACGACGTTCGCCGCCATCAGCACCGGGTCGATGGCCGACTCGGGACGGGACCCGTGGCCGCCTTGGCCGTACAGCGTGATGTTGAGGGAGTCCGCGGCCGACATGACCGGACCGGTGCCGTACCCGATGAAACCGGCGGGTAGCGGCGCGACGTGCTGGCCGAGCACGATCTCCGGCTTGGGGAAGCGTTCGAACAGACCGTCGTCGATCATCCCTTGTGCGCCGATCGCGAGTTCCTCGGCGGGCTGGAACACCACCAGCAGCGTTCCACGCCACTGGTCTCGTGCTTGCTTCAGCAGTGTGGCGGCGCCGACCAGGCAGGCCGCGTGCATGTCGTGACCGCACGCGTGCATCACCGGGACGTCGCGGCCGTCGCGGTCCACCGCGCGAACGGTGCTCGCGTAGGGCAGCCCGGTCTTCTCCTCCACCGGCAGCGCGTCGAAGTCGGCGCGCAGCATGACCACGGGACCGTCGCCGTTGCGCAGCACACCCACGACGCCGGTGACACCGACTTGCTCGGTGACTTCGTCGAAGCCGGCCTCCCGCAGACGACGCGCAAGTACTCCGGCCGAGCGCGTCTCCTGGAGCGAAAGCTCGGGATTCTGATGCAGGTCCCGGTAGAGCTCGGCCAGGTCCTCCCGAAGCTCCGACGACACCCCGACGTCAGCCTCGATCATCACGCGACCTCCCTTGCGGACCGCAGGAGCAGACCTGAGGCAATGAAGACGAAGCCCCAGGTGATGGCGATCATTCCGAGCAGTACGGCGATCCCGACCGCGGCCCGGCCGGGGTTGGCGACGAAGAGCACTCCGAGGGCGACCGACAGCGCGGCGCCCGGCAGGAACAACCAGCGGGCAGTGACCAGCTCCCGGTGGAATGCTGCAACGCCCTCGACGAGGCCTCGGACGATCAACCACAGGCCCAGGACCCAGGTCAGGCTCGTCGCGGCCAGGCCCGGGCTCGAGATCGCCAGGACGGCCGCGGCCAAGCCGGTCAGTCCCAGCACCACGTAGGCGAGGCGAGTTCGCCCGGGATTGGCCTGGAAAGCCTGCGCCAGTGCGCCGATGCCCTCGAACAGCGCCCAGAAGCCCCACAACATGACGAGGGCGAGGCCGGTCGTGATCGGCCACACGACGGCCGCGATCCCGAACACGGCGCCGGCCACGCCACGGATCACCAGCGTTTTCGGTTCGGCGGCGGGCACTTGCGGTGCACCCAGGTGGTCGCCGATGGGCGGGTGGTGCCGTCCGTTGCTGGGGGTCACAGTCTGCATTGTGGGTGGGGCAGGCTGCCGGTAGATCACCCAGTCCGGGTGAAATCGAGCCATCTGTTGCTGTCAGCAACAATCGCGAGCGGGCCGCGGAAGCGAAGGTCTCGACGGCCTCCGGGTGGTCACGTAGGCTGCGGTTCGGCGGCAAGGAGACTGTGATGAACCAAGGCTTGCTGAACTCGTTGACGGACGCCGAGCGAAGGCTGGCGGCCGAGACCGAACGGGATGTGTTGAAGAGCTTGGACGAAGACGAGCTCCTGGACCTGCACCAGCGCATCCGACGGGTCCGCACCAAGTACGTGAAGAACTACCGACGGGCGGCGAGCGCATCCGTCGTACCGGTCGGTGGGCGCGGCAAGGCGTACCCCCGCAACCAGCGCGATCGCGACAAGGCCGAGCTGTTCGAGTCCGCCCTGGCAAGAGTGAGCCGCGAGGTAGCGTCGGCAGCGGGCCGGGCCTCCGCGGAGCTGCGCAGCGAACGGATCGAAGCGGCTCGCGCGGCCAAGTCGGGAGGGCCTGCGATGCGGACTGCTGACCAGGTCGAGCCGGTGACGAGTCCCCGGCGACGGGCGACCAAAACCACCGGTGGGTTGAAGAAGGACGCGTCCTCGCGGGCCGCCGGCGCCCGTCGTCAGGCCCAGCGCGACGCTCGCTGATTGTCCCAGCGGGCTTGACGCTCTCGCCCGATTCGGGTGATCCCGGCGGCGAGGCGGTGGTGTTGCCTGGCTCCCGTCAGCCGGGAGGTGCGGAGATGCGCGATGCGGACGGCACGACCGCTCGACCCGTACGGCGTGGGAAGGTCGCCAGGGCACTCGTGGTCGGTACCGCGTTGGTGTCAGTCGGCCTGGCGTACGCCGTACTGGTGCCGAACGGCGCCGCCGGTGCGGACGGTTCACAGTCCCAGCAGATCGAGGAGGGACGGCGGCTGTTCGCGGTCGGTTGCTCCAGTTGCCACGGGCTGTATGCCGAAGGCGGATCCAACGGCGAGGGCCGAATGGCCGGACCGTCGCTGATCGGTGTCGGCGCGGCAGCGGTCGACTTCCAAGTCAGCACGGGGCGGATGCCGGCTGTTCAGACCGGTGCCCAGGTGCCTGAGAAGCCCCCGGCGTACTCCGAGCCGGAGATCGCCGCGCTGGCGGCGTACATCGCCTCGCTCGCACCTGGACCCGCGGTGCCGGCAGAGGAGTACTACGACGTCAGCAAGGTGACGCAGGAGGAACTCGTCCGTGGCGGCCAGCTGTTCCGGACGAACTGCACGGCATGCCACAACTTCGCGGGGCGTGGCGGCGCACTGCCGAACGGACGGTACGCACCGGCGCTGATGGACACCACGCCGCGGAACATCTACCAGGCCATGCTCACCGGCCCCCAGCAGATGCCGGTCTTCTCCGACGGCGTCCTGCTGCCCGAGGACAAGCGGGCCGTCATCGCCTACATCGTCAGCTTGCAGGAGCAGACCGACCCGGGCGGATTCGGCCTCGGACGGCTCGGACCGGTGTCCGAAGGGCTGTGGGGCTGGCTGCTCGGCATCGGCTTATTGATCGCCATGGCGGTGTGGATCGGCGCCAAAGTGCCCCGGGTGCACGGGCGGCAAGAACGATCCGGCACCGACTGAAACAAGCGCCTGCTTGACCGCCCGGCCGCGCACCGGACCGGACCGGTCGTCGACCCTGCCGAAATCGCCGACGACCGGTTAGTCTCGGAAATTCGGAGAGCACAGAGACCGAATCTTCACGGGGCACGCCCACCCACGAGGAGGGGGTGAAGCGCGTGGCGAGTCCGGAGGCCGGCCGGCGGTATCAGGCCGGAAAGGTCCCGCGGCCGCCGTTGACGCTGGTGACCCGCGAGCGGCTTCACTCCGCCCTCGACCTCGGCGTCCGATCGCCGCTCACCATCCTCGTCGCACCGGCCGGCACGGGCAAGACGGTGCTGCTGTCGGACTGGGTCACGCGTCGGCAGCGAGCAGGTCAGCCGGTGGTGTGGCTCTCCGGGCAGGCGCCCGACGAACTGGGCTCGGTCCTGGAGCAGTTGGCCGGCGCGGACGACTCGGCGCCGCCGGAGCCGGTCGTCGTCGACGACGCACACCTGCTTCCGGCATCGGCGGTGGCCGACGTGACGCGTGTTCTGCAGGAGTCACCCGAGGCTGTCCGGCTGCTGCTGGCCACCCGGTACGACCTGCCTCTGCCGGTATCCGAGCTCGAACTCAGAGGGCTGGCGTTGACCCTGCGCTCGCGGGATCTGCGGTTCACCGATGCCGAGGCGACGGCGCTCGTGCAGGCACACGCTCAGAACGCGACCGTTGACGACATCATGATGTTCCAGCAGAAGACGGCCGGATGGGCGGCGGCGCTGGTGCTCGCGGCCCGGACGCTGCAGACCTCCGGTGCCGCCGTGTGGCCGCTGATCAATCAGCGGCCGGTGCTGGATCTCCTGCTGGGTGAGACGTTGAGCACCCTCGACGAGGACGTCCAGGTGATGCTGCTGAGCACGTTCGGCGCCACCTCGTTGACCGAACACCTGGCGACGGTGCTGACCGGCAACTCCGCGGCCGGCGCCATGCTGGCGGATCTGGCCGGCAACGGGCTGCTGGTGACGGCGTACGCCGAAGGCCGCGATCGCGAACCGCTGTACCAGTACCACCCGCTGCTGGTCGAACTTCTCCGGCGCCGGATCGCGGCGAGCGCCGCGGACAAGGGTCTGGTCGTCCAGGCCCACCGTCGCTCTGCCTTGTACTACGAGAACCATGGTGACCACGAGGCTGCTCTGCGCAGCTCGCTGGGGGCCGACGACACAGCGCTGGTCGACCGGATCCTGCTCCACCACGGGCCTGCGCTCCTGGCCGCCGGTGAAAGCGGTCTCGTCGCAGACGGCTTCGATGCGCTCCCACCCGGTTACGTCGACCAGCATCCTCGGCTGATCGGTGTCCGCGGGTTGCTGCGACGAGTCACCGGAAACGTCGCCGGGGCGGTCCTGGACGCGGCGACGGCCGACGAGCAGCTGAGCGACCTCGACCAGTGGACGCCGGACGACGACGCGCTGGCCGCGGACGCCGTACTGCTGCGGCTGTGGCAGTCCCGCTACGGCTGGTACGACGTCGAGGCGGCCATCGGACACGCGCGGACTCTGCTGGCGCTGGAACCCGCGACCGGCGACGACCGGCCACGCTCCGCGCTGAGCCCCGAGCGGCTGGCTTGGCTGCTGATCGAACTGGCCGCCGCGGAAACCTGGGCAGGTGATCTGGACGCGGCACTCAGGGACCTGGACGAGGCACTCGTCAGCGCGCGGATGGGCGGCCATCCGCAACTTGTCGCAGGCGTGCTCGCCCACCGGGCCGTCGCACAGCTCGTGCGTGGTCAGGCTCAGAACGCCGCCCGGTCGGCTCAGGGCGCGCTCGACGCGGGGGAACAATGCGAACTTCCGCCGGAGTACGTCGTTCGCGCCCGGCTGGTGCTGGGGGCCGCGGCCTTGAACGAGCTCGACCTGGACACTGCCTGGCGCTGCCATCGTCTGGTGGCGGAGGCCGACGTGTCCGGAACCGACACTGTGGTCGGGGCACTGCGCGCGATGTTGAAAGCAACGCTGCTGCTGGAGGTGGGGCGACTCGACGAGGCGCTGAGTGAGCTGGCCATCGAACCGGCCGCGGCCGGGCCGATGCCTTCGTTCCTGTCCAGGGACCTGGCACTGCTGCGGATCCATCTGGCGGTGCTGCTCGGGGACCTGTCCGGCGTCGAAACGCAGGTGGGTGTGCTCGAGCGCACCGGCAACACAGTGGAGGCCGAGCTGATCCGGGCGATGATGTCGGTCGTCCAGGGAGATCTGCAGACCACCTTGTCATCGATCGACGTGGTGCTCGACGACCCCGACCTCTATCCGCCACTGGCCGCGGCGGCCGCTTCGTTCCGGACCATACTGCTGGCCAGGACGGGGGACGAGCCGGCCGCTGACGCCGCTCTGTTGGACACCCTCAACCGGGTCACGCCACAGCACCTCCTGCACGCGGTCGTCACCGTCGGCCAGGAACCCACCTTCCTGGACCGGTTGCGCAGGCACGTCACGGGACCGAACCCACATCCCTTCGCAGCGATCGCCCTCGAGAAGCTGGCCGCCGGCCCCGCCGGTTGGCAGAAGGCCGGTGGAATGACCTTGCTGACCCGGACCCGGCCGGACCCGCACCGGCCGGCCCGGCGTCGTCTCGACACCGTGATCAACGGGGCCCGGATCCAGCTGACCGCGCGCGAGGCGGACGTGCTCGGCGAGTTGGCGCTGGGCAGCTCCTACACCGAGATCGGGCAGGCCCTGTTCATCACCGAGAACACGGTCAAGACGCACCTGACCTCGCTCTATCGCAAGCTGGGTGTCGAGAAACGCTCCGCGGCTTTGCGGGTAGGCCGCTCGGCCGGCCTGCTGTGAACGGATCCATCCCCCGTACCGGGTGAAGGGTGCGGCTCGGCGCCGGATCACCTTGTTCGGAGGAGGTCGCCGCCGGGCGGGGTTGATGGGATGAGGCGTCCGCGCGCACCACAGTGACGCGCCTGCCTGGGAGGAATCCGACATGACCCATCTGGTAGTGCTCGGGCTGGACAGTCGCGAGGACGCGGAGCGCGTCGTACAGCTGACCGAGGAGCTGGCCAAGCAACAGTTGCTGCAGCGCGAGGACGCTGCGGTCGCCTACAAGGATGCCAAGGGCAAGGTCCACATCGAGCAGACGATGAGCCTGACCGGCGCGGCCGCGGCCAGTGGCGCCCTGTGGGGCACCCTGATCGGAGAGCTCGTCCAGGCTCTCCAGAGCTGACCGCAGCCGCGCGGGCCACCGGCCGGGCCGGGGCGTTCCGGGTGCCGGCGGCCGCGCTCCGGCCGGAGGAGGTTTCGTGAACACGACGACCAAGGACGACTTCGATCCGATCCCGTCGACCCGGCACCGGGTCCAAGTCAGTGTCGGTTCCCTGCCGCAGGCCGAGGAGGAGACGGGCGCGCTGGCCGTGCCGGTCGCCGCCGATGCGGAGCCTCCCGCCGAACTCGGGATCACCTCGGCAGCGCTGGCGACCGCCGGCTTCACCGGTCAGCGCGGTCAGACCCTGGTGCAGCCCCGAGCCGAGGGTCCGGTCCGTGTCGCAGTGGGGATCGGCCCTGGCCGCGAGATCGACGCCGCACTAGTGCGTGATCTGGCAGCGGAGTTCGCCCGCGCCGTTCCCTGGCACCGGCGGTTGGCGATCGAGGTCCCGTCGAGTGGCCTCGGCATCTCGGTCGCGGACTTCGCCCAGGCGGTGACCGAAGGGGTGCTGCTGGCGCGCTGGCGTTACTTCCTCGGCCGGGACGCGGACCGCCCGACACTTGAGTCCCTGCTCATCGTGGCAACCGACGAGGACGCCGAGCAGGCCCGAACGGGAGTCGAGCGCGGCCGGATCGTGGCGGAGGCGTGCAGCCTGGGCCGCGATCTGGCCAACTGCCCGGCCGCGACGCTGTCCGCCGTACGAATGGCCGAGATCGCTGTCGAGGCCGGTACGGCGTCCGGTCTGGAGGTGGAGGTCTACGACAAGGACCAGTTGATCGCGATGGGATGTGGCGGACTGCTCGGAGTGAACCGGGGCAGTGCGCAGCCGCCCAGAATGGTCCGGTTGCGCTACCAGCCCGAGAAGCCGGCCGGCCGGATCGCGCTGATCGGCAAGGGCATCATGTACGACTCGGGCGGGATCAGCCTCAAGCCGAGCGACGAGTCGCACGCACAGATGAAGAACGACATGACCGGCGCCGCGGTCGTGCTCGCCTCGATGACGGCGCTGCGGGCACTGGACTGCACGACCGCGGTGACCGGGTACCTGATGTGCACCGACAACATGCCGTCCGGCTCGGCCATGATGCTCGGCGACGTACTGCGGATGCGCAACGGCACGACCGTCGAGGTGCTGAACACCGACGCGGAGGGCCGGCTCGTGATGGCCGACGGCCTGGCGCTGGCGGCGGAGGAACCGATCGACGCGATCGTCGACATCGCGACGCTGACCGGCGCTTGCCTGCGCACGTTCGGCGTCGAGATCGCCGGCGTGGTGGGCAACGATCCGGCGATCGTGGAGCAGTTGCGACGCGCGGGCGAGGCCGTGGACGAACCCCTGTGGGAGCTGCCGCTGCACAGGTCCTACCGGCGCCAGCTCGACTCGCCGATCGCCGACCTGACGAACATGGGCGGCGTGAACGCGGGGTCCATCACCGCCGCGTTGTTCCTCGAGGAGTTCGTCGACGGCAAACCCTGGGCACACGTCGACATCGCCGGTACGGCGCAGCTCCCGGAGCCGCGGGCCTGGCGCAACAAGGGCGCGACCGGGTTCGGCACCCGGTTGCTGATCGAGTTCGCGCTGCGGTTCGCCCGCCCGCCCGGCGTATCGTCATGAGCGCCAAGGAGGTTGGGGACAAACCCGTCAAGGCCGGCGGGATGCAGCGGGTGCTGGACGGGATCGAGCGGGTCGGCAACAAGGTCCCGCATCCGGCGCTGATCTTCCTGGGGCTGATCGTGCTGGTCATCGTGACGTCCCAGATCCTGTCCTGGGCCGGGACGAGCGTGACCACCGAGGTCGCCGAGCCGGCCACCGTCGAGGTCGCTCCGGAGTACCCGGGCGGAACGAGTGTTCCCGGCAACGACGCGCCGCCTCCGCCGGCCGTACCGGAGTTCGAGGTGCACGAGGAGACGATCACCGCCGAGAGTCTGCTCACCGGCGACGGCATCCGGTTCATGTTCACCACGGCGGTCCAGAACTTCAACGACTTCGGTGTGGTGGCGGTGATCCTGGTCGCGATGATCGGGGTCGGGGTCGCCGAGGAGGCGGGCCTGATCGCCGCCCTGATCCGCAAGATGGTGAAGGTCGCTCCGCGGGCCGCGATCACCTTCATCATCGTGCTGCTCGGCGGTATCTCGAGCGTGGCCTCGGATGCCGGCTATCTCGTCCTGATCCCGCTCGGTGCGGCTGCGTTCGCCTCGCTCGGGCGGCACCCACTGGCCGGGATTGCGGCCGCGTACGCCGGTGTCAGTGCGGCGTTCTTCGTGAACGTGCTGATCACCCCGGCCGACGGGATCATCACCGAGGTGACCAACGAGACGGTCGCGCTGGTCGCCCCCGACGTCGACCTCAACGTCACGCACAACTTCTACTTCAGCATCGCCGCGACGATCTTCTGCGCGGTGGTGATGACCGTGATCACCGAACGCGTACTGGAACCCAGACTCGGCAAGTACGACCCGGCCGAGGCGCCGCCGGATGCACCGGTCGACCATCAGCCGACCGACGAGGAGTCGGCCCTGGAGTCGCGCGGACTGCGGTTCTCGGTCTTCTACCTGCTGATTGCCATCGCGATCGTCTCGGCGCTGACCTTCATCCCGGGCGCTCCGCTGCGCAATCCGGAGACCGGCGAGATCTTCGGGTCCTCACCGTTCATGAGCAGCCTGCTGTTCATCATCTCGATGCTGTTCCTGGCCGCCGGCCTGGGCTACGGCCGGGGTGCGAAGTCGCTGGTCGGCAGCACCAACGTCATCAACGCGATCGTGAAGACGTTCAACGGCCTGGGCGGCCTGATCTTCCTGATGCTGCTGATCGCGCAGTTCATTGCCTACTTCAACTACACCAACATGTCGACGCTGGCCGCGACAGGGCTGGCCGACCTCCTCGAGCAGGCCGACATCGGCGCCCTGCCGTTGCTGGTCGGCTTCATCGTGCTGGTGTTCGTGATCGACCTGATCATGCCGGGCGTGATCCCGAAGTGGGCGATCCTGGCGCCGATCTTTGTGCCGCTGTTCTACCGGCTCGGCATCGCGCCGCAGACCGTCGTCGCGGCGTACCGGGTCGGCGACGGTCCGGCCAACGTGATCACGCCGTTGATGGTCTACCTGCCGTTCATCGTGCTGGTCTGCCAGAAGTACCGGAAGAAGGCCGGTCTGGGCACGGTCGTGTCGATGATGCTGCCGTACACGATCGTCGTCCTGGTCGCCTGGACCCTGTTCTACGTGGCCTGGTACCTGTTCGGGATCCCGTGGGGGCCGTCCTCCCCGGTGCACCTCGGCTAGGCCCGCGCCATGGATCACGGCACGGTGAGCCTGATCATTCTCGGGCTCACCGTCGTGGCGTTCGTCTGGAACCGGCTGCCCGTGGAACTCGTTGCGGTGCTCACCGCCCTGGCTCTGTGGGTGACCGGCGTACTGGAGTTCACCGAGGTCCTCGCGGGCTTCGGTGACCCGGTGGTGATCTTCATCGCCACGTTGTTCGTGGTGAGCGAAGGCATCGACTCGACCGGCGTGACCGTCTGGGCTGGGCAGTTGATCGTCCGGTACGCCGGCACCACCCGCGGCCGGCTGCTGATCGCCGTCACCGGCATGTGCGCTGTTCTGTCGGCCCTGATCACCCTGAACGGCGCGGTGGCGGCGCTGCTTCCGCTCGTGGTCATGCTCGCCCTGCGGATCGGTCAGCCACCGTCGCGGATGCTGATGCCGCTCACCTTCGCGGGCAGCGCCGGGTCGTTGCTGATGCTGACCGGTACGCCGGTCAACATCATCGTCTCCGACGCGGCCGCCGATGCGGGGGCGGGCGCCTTTGCGTTCTTCTCCTTCGCCGTGGTCGGTGTTCCGCTCGTCATCGGCACGATCGCGCTCTCGGTGCTGCTCGGCCCCAAGCTGCTGCCGGCCGCGAGACCTGCCCATCCGGCCGCGGATCTGGCCGTGCACGCCCAGACCCTCGAAACCCACTACGCCCTGCCCGACGGCCTCCACCGGCTGCAGGTCAGTGAGTCGTCGCCGTTGCTGGGCCGGACGGCAAACGACGTCGACCTGACGCCGTACCCGGACGTGGTGATCGTCGGAATCCAGGACGAGCAGGGCCGGACCCGAACCGACGCGGTCATCGACGTCGGCGATGTGCTGGTGGTGAGTGGTCCGGCAGAACAGATCGACAGCCTGACGAGCGACTCCTCGCTGACGGTCTGCACGACGCCGGTCCCGGCCGACGAGCTGATCACCGGCGAGGCCGGTGTGGTGGAGGTGGTGATCCCGCCGAGGTCGTCACTCGTCGGTGAAACCGTCTTCCCCGGCATGCACCGCGGACGCGAGCTGGTCGTCATCGCCGTGCAGCGGATGGGAAAGGACCGGGGCAAGAAGCACACTCAACTGGCCGAGGGCGACGCGCTGCTCGTCTACGGTCCGTGGCCGGCTCTCGACGAACTCACCCGGGACCGGGACGTGTTGCTGGTGGACTCACCGGAGCTCGTACGCCGCCAGGCGGTGCCGTGGGGTCCGAAGGCGTCGGTCGCCGTCGCGATTGTCGTCGCCATGGTCGTGTTGCTGGCCACCGGTGCCATCCCGCCGGCGATGGCGGGCCTGCTCGCCGCGACGGCAATGGTGCTCACCAAAGTGGTCGGACCGCGCCAGGCGTATCGCGCCATCTCCTGGCAGATCGTCGTACTGATCGGCGCGCTGATCCCGTTGTCGGCCGCGATCCAGTCCAGCGGTGGCGCGGACCGGATCGCCGACCTGATCATCGACGCGGTCGGGCCGGGCCGCCCGTACCTGTTGCTGCTGGCAGTGTTCGTCCTCACCGCCGCGCTGGGCCAGATGGTCAGCAACACCGCGACGGTGCTGATCGTCGCGCCCATCGCCGTCGCGGCGGCCGAAGGCACCGGAACCTCTGTCCGGCCGGCCCTGATGCTCGTCGCCGTGGCCGGCGCAGCCTCTTTGCTGACTCCTGTCTCCACGCCCGCGAACATGATGATCATGAGTCCGGCCGGCTACCGCTTCGGGGACTACTGGAAACTCGGCCTGGTGGTGATGGCGTGGTGGTTGCTCATGGCAATGATCATCGTCCCCATCGTCTGGCCGTTCTGAGATGGCGAACTCCGAGCGCTTCGTCTCGACCGGCGGCCTCCCCGATGCAGCCGCGGTCGGGAAGCTGGTCCGGGCGGCGTACGAGAGTTTCCGCGACCTCCGGTCCGGTGCCGTCTCGGACGTCTACCCGGCGTTGGCCCGGGTCGATCCCGACTGCTTCGGTGTCTGCGTCGAAGCGATCGACGGACGTCGCTTCGAGGCGGGCGATTCGCGCCGGCCGTTCACGATCATGAGTGTGGCCAAGCCGTTCGTGTTCGCGCTGGCGTGCCAGGCGGCCGGAGTGGAGGTGGTCCGGGATCTGGTGGGGACGAACGCGACCGGGCTGCCGTTCAACTCGGTGCAGGCGGTCGAGCGGTCCAGTGCGGGACGCACGAACCCGATGGTGAATCCGGGAGCCATCGCGACGACCAGCCTGACCCCGGGTGACTCGCTGGAGGATCGTTGGCGGTTCGTCAACGACGGCCTGAGCCACTTCGCCGGGCGCGCGCTCGTTCTGGATGCCGAGGTGCTCGCGTCGGCTCGCCGTACGAACCACCGCAATCGTGCCCTGGCCGCCCTGCTCAAGAGCGTCGGGGACCTGGTCGGCGATCCCGACGAGGCGGTCGAGCTCTACACCAGGCAGAGCTGCCTGAGCGTCACCGCGGTGGACCTGGCGACGATGGGGGCCACGCTGGCCGACGGCGGGGTGTGCCCGGCCAGCCAGCAACGAGTGATCGACCCGGACGTCGCGCGGGTGACGCTGGCCGTGATGACGATTGCCGGCCTGTACGAGACGTCGGGTGACTGGTTGCTCGATGTCGGTGTGCCGGGCAAGAGTGGGATCGGCGGCGGCATCGTCACCGTGTCGCCCGGTAAAGGCGCCCTGGGAACCTTCGCACCGCGGCTCGACCGGGCCGGCAACAGCGTCCAGGGCCAGTTGGTCGCGCGATTCCTCTCCCGGCGGATCGGTCTCGACCTGCTCGCCTCGCAGCCGGTCGAACCGGCCGGCGCACGGCCCTGAAGGCTAGGGCGCGGCCAGGGTCAGAGTGGTGGTGGCTGAAGTCCCCGCCCGCACGTAGGTCAGCTCGAGAGTCTCGCCCGCCTTACGAGTCAGGGTCGCGACGACGATCTGCTCACTGCTGACCGCGGGTTCGTCGCCGACCTTGGTGATGATGTCGCCCGCCTTCAGCCCGGCTTTGGCGGCCGGTCCCGCCGGGTCGACAGCTTGCACGAAGAGCCCCGCGGGTTTGCCGGTCGCCTCGACCACGGCGGGCGGGATCTCCTGCACCTGCAGACCGGTTGTCGGATGTCCCGGCCGCCCGGTCCGGATCAGCTCGTCGGCGATCGGCCGGGCCAGATCGACCGGGATCGCGAAACCCAGTCCGACGCTTCCGCCGCCGCCGACACCGGCAGCGTTCGGCACGGTGGCGATCGCGGCGTTCACTCCGACCAGCCGTCCCGTGCAGTCCACCAGCGCGCCGCCGCTGTTGCCGGGGTTGATGGCCGCGTCGGTCTGGATGGCGCCGATCAAGTGGTGAGTCACGCCGTCGCCCGGTACCGGCACGTACCGATCGAGCGCGCTGACGATGCCGGACGTGACGGTGCTGGCGAGGCCGAGCGGAGCGCCGAGGGCAACCACCGGTTGGCCGATCCGCAGCGCCGCCGACGAGCCGAAGTCGATCAGTGGATACTCCTTCGCCGCGTCGGCCGCCTTCAGCACGGCCAGGTCGGTGCTCGGATCACGACCGACGATGGCGGCCGCCGAACTCCGGCCGTCGCTGTACTGCACCGATACGCTGCCGCCTGTTCCTGCCGCGACCGAGATGACGTGGTCGTTCGTGAGGATGAAACCGCCTTCGGTGATGATCTGTCCCGATCCGGTCCCTCCCTGGCCGCCGCGGCGAGCCGAGACCGTGACGATCGACGGGAGCACCTGATCGGCCACCGGGACGGCGGCGCACATCGCCGTACCGGGATCCTGGGCCGCCGCGTCGGCACTACTGCCGTCGTCCCGCACGGCGACGAAGATCCCGGCGGTGATGAGGGCGCCGACCAGCGCGCCGATCA
This sequence comes from Kribbella sp. NPDC023855, assembly GCF_040639475.1. Lineage (NCBI taxonomy): Bacteria > Bacillati > Actinomycetota > Actinomycetes > Propionibacteriales > Kribbellaceae > Kribbella > Kribbella sp. NPDC023855. The sequence continues at coordinate 5,041 of NZ_JBFAAA010000007.1, read as the reverse complement.
GGAGGGCGGCCGGCACCAGGCGGGACGGGCGGAGGCGGCTCCACCGGCTCGGACGTGTCGGTGGTTCGCCGTCGGCCTGGACCATCTCGACCTCCTCCGGTCCGCTCAGGAGCCGGAGCGCACCGGCGGCCGGCCGTCTCGCGCGCTCGCGTCACCAACCCGAGCGTAGGTTCGGTCCGCGCCCGGATGCTCACCTGATCCAGGTGAATCCGGCGCGGGCTCGGCACGGTCGAAGTACAGGTAAACGACCGCGGCGGAGGTGACCGGCATCGCCAGCGCGAAGAGTGCCGACGAGATCAGATTGACCAGCGCGGGCGGCAAGTCCGTCCCCAGCAGCAAGACGATGCCGGTGATCGGCCCGACGGCCAGGCCGAGCCCGGTCACGATCGCGAGCGGAACGGCGGTGCGCCACCACCTGCCCTTGACCAGCAGCCGGCTGCGCCTCAGTGCCGTCCTTCCGGAGCACTGCTCAGCCACCACAACAGGTACGGCGAAGGCGCGGCTGACCGCGTAGTACACGGCCAGGGGAATGGTCGCGACGAAGAGCGTCAGGGCCGCGATCACGACGAAGTACTGCACAGCGGCCCGGGTCAATGGCTTCCACACGGGGATCAACCGACGGAGAGCGTGCGTGGCGGTCATCGACACGCCGCTGTCCAGCTGGTCGAGGGTCGACGTGACGGCGGCCAGGAGTACGACGTACGTCGCAGCGGTGAGCACCGTGATGGCCAGCGCCGTTAGGGATGCCCAGAAACCTGTGGCGTCCTCGGTCGGAGCCCCGAGGTCGGTCGGGGCGTCCCGGCGGGCTACTTGCAACTCGGCCAGCGCGAGGGTCAGCAGACTGAGGACAACGAATGCTGCGACGAAGCGCGAGAACAACCCAGGCCGTTGGCGCAGCAACCGGACCGCGGCGACGACTGCCTGGCCCCAGGCCCGCCGCTTCCGGGCGGGCAGGGGATCGGCGTCACTCCACCGTGTGCGGCTGGCGGCGAACCAGATCAGCACCACCACCATGATGAGCACCAGAGCGAGCAGCCAGGCGCGGTCGAGCGTCTCCCGGACCAGATTCGATCCGGTCGCCACCGCCGTACAGAAGACGTTGGTGCTGCTCGGTCCGAGCAAGGTTCCGGCCGGCACGGTGCCGCTGTCGTCTCGCCAGGTCGCCTCGGCGTTCCCGATCGGCGCCGTCCACGCCTGCTTCATGTTCGGCCCGGTGGGTCCGTCGAAGAAGGACCGTTGCCGTTCGCCCCAGCGTCCTTCGAAGGCCAGCCACGGATACTGCCGCAGATAGTCCGCGCGCGTCATCGGGACGTAGGCGACGCGTGGTCTCAGCTCGGACTGTGGGTTGGTCGTGTCGTCACATCCGAGTCCCTCCGAACCGCGACCCAGGTACAGGCGCCGGCCGTACTTGTTCGCGTGCGAGCCACCCGCGGGATAGACGACCGGATGAGTCGCGTCGACGATCTCCAGTTTGGCGTCGCCCCATCGTGCCCGCTCGGCTCCGCCGTGCTGGCTGTACCCGACGGCTGTCGGTGTCGTTTGCAATGCTGCTGCCGGAGTCGCCGCGTCGAAGACGATCCGGATCGACTCCCAATCGCCTTCGTGGGTGTTGTTGTAGTCGTTGAAGACGTAGAAGAACCAGTACTCCAGGGACAATTGTCCGGGGAACCCGGGATCGGTCGTGACGTGGGCGTAGACGGTCGCGGAGTGCGCCGCGTTGATCCGCGCCGACCAGTTGGCATAGGTACAGCCCGGGCGCAGCGGATCACCAGGGAAGTCCAGGAAGTGACCGGGGAAGGTCAGGCCGAGGTCCTTGCCTTCGGGCTGGGGCCGGACCAGGTCGGGCGGCCGCCAAGGGCCGCGGAGCGCGACCTGCTGATCGCCCAGGACGGCCTCGACATCGGTGGGCTGGAACTGCTCGCCGTTCGCGCAGTTCGACGAATCGCCCTGCAGCCTGACGACGGGCGCGTAGCGCTCGGCCAGCGCCGCCGCGGCGGCGTCCTCAGGATTCCCCGCGGCGGCCGCATCAGTGGAGCCCAGCAGTACCGTCAACCAGGCGCAGGCGACCAACGGCAGCGCTCTTCGCCACGTCCGACCCGCCATTGCGACAGCATGTGCCCGCCTGACCGGTCGCACACCATCCGGCTCCGGCCTCACCCCGCAGGTCCGCTCACCCGATTCAGGTGATCCGTCCGCGCTCAGGCCGTCCGCCGATGAGAGTGCGGGGAGACGCTGCTGGAGCGTCGCCACCAGGCGACCGTCAGAAGGCCGACGACGACCGGTACCAGCTGGACGGCGACTCGCCAGACGAGCAGCCCGGCCACGAGATCCGTTGCCTCCAACGCACTGTGGTCCGAGACGAACGCCGCGTAGGTCGCGTCCAGGACGCCCGCGCCCATCAGCGGTAGGCCGGTCAGCGGGTAGGCGACCATGAAGCTGCAGACCATGAGCAGGACGGTGGGACCGTTCAGCTCGACACCGACGAACGCCAGACAGAGCACCAGAACGCCTGACTCCACGGCAACGAGAAGCAGTTGGCTCAGAAGTGCGAGCCAGCCACGGTCTCGCATCCTGTCCGCACTGTGCGACTGGAAGGACACCAGCCGGTCCGCCCAGACATCCGGTCCCGGACTCGTCGGTCGTACCCGAACCACCAACCGCCCCAGCAGGCGCCCGGTCCTCGCGGCGGTCCGCTCGGCGCGCAACGCGTACAGCAGGCCGACCAGCAGCACTGCGGCACCGGCGCCGAAGACCAGTGCTGACCACGCGAAGGGAGCATAGAAGGACTGTGCGGCCCACCAAACCGCGAAACCCAGTGCCGGCGCGGCCAGACGGACCACGTAGAAGAGCGCCGTACTGAGGGTGAGACCGGAGGCCGCGTCTGTGCTGTCGATGCCCCAGGAACGCAGCATGGCCAGCCGTAGAACGACGTCGCCGGGGGAGGGTGCGATCGTGGCGACCGCTGCCGCCGCGACGTCGCTGACCATCGCTCGCAGGTAGCTCAATCCGGCGATCAAGAGGGCGAGGGGAGCAGCGAGGACGGCGCGACGGAACAGCATGACGACCAGCAACACACCGATCTGCCAGCTGCTCAGGTGGGTGAGCGCGTAGCCGACTTCGCTCCAGTCCACTCCCCGAAGCAACCTCAAGAGCAACCAGGCCACGACCACCACGAGGACAACTCGGCCGATACGCAGCAGAGGCTTCGGCACTTTCCGCCGAGCGGTGCTGTGGGTTGGCGTCCGCGGTGGGGGAGACGGAGACTCGGCCACCTCACCAGCGTGCTGATCGGGAGCTCGACCACCATCCCCCGATCCGGGGGAGTGGTTCTCCAGCCGGCGGTCCGGTCGCCTGTGTTCCTTGGCGAACCGGCCTGATCGCACCGTCCCCCTGCACGGGTGATGCCGCGCGGTCTCCAGAGCAGCAGAGTCGTGGCGACGGGCCGTGAAAGGGGCGTCCCATGGGCCACTACGTCATCCGGGTGGAGGGCACCTTGTCGCGCGACCTGACGGCTGCGTTCCCGTCGCTGTCCGTCGATCGGGAACCCGCACAGACCGTCCTGCACGGACAACTCGACGACCAGGCGGCACTGGCCGGCATCCTCAACCACCTGGACATGCTGGGCATCAACATCGTCGAAGTCCTCCAGGTCCCGTCCGCTCACCCTCCGAACGGCTCCTGACACCTGCTGATAGGAGTTCCGTAACCAGGTCGTGGCCGTCAGGTTCGGCGGTCGGTACACGGGTACCGGGAGGTGTCGACGTCGTGGGTGTGGCCGGACCGGTCGGCTCGGCTCGGCGTCGGGGACTGGGAGAAGGGCAACGTCATGAGCATGTTCGATGCGTGGAGCTATCGCGAGGACAGCGGTTACGCCGAGGGCGCCGACCTCGTCGGCTACAAGATCGCCGCGACTGACGGTGACATCGGCAAGGTCGACGAAGCCAACTACGAAACAGGTTCGGCGTCGATCGTCGTCGACACCGGACCGTGGATCCTAGGACGCAAGGTGCTGCTGCCGGCCGGGGTCGTGCAGCGGATCGACAACGACGAACGGAAAATCTACGTCGACTGCACGAAGGATCAGGTCAAGGACTCACCGGACTACGACCCCGACATCGGCGGGACCCAGGACTACCGCGATCGCCTAGGCGATTACTACGGCACCCACGGACAGGGCCTGTAGCGCGCAGTACGGTTTCGGACTGTCCCCGACAGATAGATGCCGAGGGCAAGGACCCGGCTGTCCGCGCGCCGCGGTAGCCGCGGACATCCGGGACCCATCACTGTGGTGGTTGTGTCGGCTTCGAGGCCGTGGGTCGCCGGTAGCGGACGAGTCGCCGTAGCTGGGCTAGCCGGACTGTTCCGATCGCCATCGTGACCAGCCCTACGGTCAACGCGGTGACCAGCAGTGCCAGCGCCAGCGGTACGGAGCCGTCCATCCACAGGAAGCTGACCGTGACTTTTCGGGTGTTCTGGAAGATGAAGATGATCAGGAAGACGCCGAGCACCGCGCCGGCACAGATGCCGACCCAGGCTGCCCCGGCCCGAGTTCGCGGCACCACTTCGCCTTCGGGGGCAGGGGGCCTATTCGAAGGCGAAGTGGTGGGGTCAGCCACAGCAGTGTCGGGAACGTCGGGTGAAGCGGATACGTCCCGACGCGGTTGCTCCGGCGACGTAGTACCGGTCCGGAGCTGCGCGGATGTAGCTCTGACGGCCTTCCGAGTGCGGTGCAATGGAGACACGATGCACCCCTTCCAGAGCGCCGGCAGGGGCAGCGCCCGAAGCTTCGGGCCACCGTTCCGGTCCCTTCCATCGTACGCCGCCGAACAGGACGAAAGTTGTGCTGCTGAAAGGTTCGCCGTCAGCGCGGATTGTTGGCGTAGATGAGTTTGAGCAGCGCACGGTCGGAGCTGTCTGTCGTGTGCCCGTCCCTCATGATCGAGGTTGCCGCCGGCTGGTTGTGCGACAGCCCGAACGTGTGCCCGACTTCGTGAGCGAACATGTCCGTCCACTCCGCCCCGCTCCGGCATGACGTGTAGTA
>NZ_JBFAAA010000006.1:0-496481 GCF_040639475.1 Kribbella sp. NPDC023855 | reverse complement strand
AAGACCGACGAGGAACGGGTCCTGCTGGTCAGCCCAGAACTCGCCAGCGTCCTGGCCAGCATCATCACCCGGCTGCGCACACGCAACGGAGGCGCTTCAGGACATCCGCCGTCGGCCTTCCCTGCTGCCGTGGGCACTGCCCCAGCTCGTACACGGTACCGTCCGTCAACGGGGCGTACTTGAAGGTGACAGTTGGCGGGAGATCCTCCAGCGAGCCCTTCGGAGCCTGATTTCCCTCGTAGATCCGGTGCAGCATGTCGGGCCGGTTCCCGGCCGACGAAATGTCGCCCAGGTGGCGAAAGACGCGCAGATCGACAGGTCCGGACGCCCCCGGCTCCGGACGATCGACCAGCAGTACGTCCTCCTGGCCGTCACCGTCGGCGTCGACCACCCTCGTGCCCTGCTTCTTCAGACTCGTCAGGCTCTGTGGCTTGAAGTTGATCGTGGTCGTCTTCTTCGTGAATGTCATGGAGCCATCGGTGCCGACTCCCGCGGCGACGACATCGAGGCCGTCGAACAGTGGCTCGGAGGTACTGGGCGCCGCGCTCAGTCGTGGAATCAGCAGTTCCTGCCGGCCGTCGCCGTCGCCGTCGCCGTCGACCAGCTCGGCACCTGCGAAGCCGCCCGAGGCAATGTTCATCGGGGCGTCGAGCGTGAAGGTCCCATTGCCCCGGTTGAGCTTGTAGTACAGGGAGGGCTTCTTGACGCCGTACTGACCGTCTGCCACCAGGTCAAGCAGGCCGTCACCGTTCAGATCGACAAATTTCATGTTGAGCTTGAACGGCTCGTCGCCCGGTCCTCCTGCGGCGTTCCAGATACCCGTTGCGAGATCGTGCCAACCGAGCGGGGTGACGACCTCGTCGCGACCATCACCGTCGAGGTCCACCACCAGGACATCCTTGGGCTTGTCCCCCAGACTCACCGGCATCTGCGGTCCGAACGCCTTGTCGTCGTAGGGGTTCGCCGAGTCGATCAACGGGTTGACCGTGCCGCTGCGCCGTCGCCATGCCCACTTGTAGTTGGTCCCGTCAGGACCCAGCCTGTACTCGAGCACATCCTGGTAGCCGTCGCCGTCGAAGTCGCCGGTCATCGCACCAGCGCCGTTGAGAACCTGGTTGAACGCGCTGGCGGAGTTGGTCTTCACCCGCTTGACCGGACCGTCGGCAAGCGTCAGCACCGGTCGCCACAAGACGTTCTGAACCTCTCTCGGCAGCAGGTCGACGCCACCGTTCAGGTCGTAGTCGATGGGATACGCGGTCGCCGTCACGCCGTACCCGTTGACATCGGCGTCCACCGCCTTCTTGAACATGACCGATGAGGAGCCGGGCTCCTCCGCGAACACGTACTTCCACCGATCGGCCTCCGGCCAGGCGAGGTCGGTCCGTCCGTCACCGTTCAGGTCCGCCGTGATCACCTGGCTGTCTCGCGACGACGGAACCACAGATCCGGTCAACGGTACCTGGGTCGCACCAGCCGCGAACCCCTCACCGCCGTTGGTCCACTTGAAGACCGTCGGGCGTTTGCAGCCCTGGTCATCCATCCCGCATTCCTTGAGCCCGGCGAGCCGGCTCCGATTCGTCGCGCCTGTGTTCTCGTAGCTCAACGTATAGCTCCGGGCCTGCTGCCAACTCCCCGTAGCGCCGACGAAGGTTTTGGCCAGCACTGTCTTCAGCCTCCGCAAGCTTTCCCGCTCCTGACCGTAGGCGAAGCCGAATCGCTTGTCCGGACGGCCTTCGTAGTCGAACTCGACCCGCCGGTCGATCTTGCCCGCGCCGCCGTACTCGATCCAATGAACCCATCGCTCGATCTCGACCTCTGACAGAGCCGGATGCGTCCGCTTGCCGTACTTGCAGACGATCGAGTTCTTGGACGGGTCTTCGGCCCGCTCAATGGCCCAGGTGACATTCGCCAGCAGACCGCCTGCCACGACATCGGCCTTGGCTGTTGTGCCGTTCAACCCGTAGTGCTGACGGTGCCGTCCGGCTTCTCGACCGTGAAATGCGTCGGCCCCAGGACCCATGCCGGCGTACCGGCCGTTCGGTACGACTTCACTCGGACATGCGTGTCCCGCTTCGTCCGGTACTCCGTGCTATCGGCCCCATAGACGCCGCCGTTGACCGCAATCAGCTTCTGGCCGTCCAAACAGAACCTGTCGCCAGCGTTCAAGCCCACCCCCGCCGAAACGCCGTCCTCGGCCAAAGTCTTCGCACACCGGCTGATCTGCGATAGTCCGGTGAGTCCGAACCCCACCCCGACCGGCCCGTCCGACGTATCGCTGCTGTAGCTCAACGCCAACTGCGGCTCGAAGCCACCACGCCCCGGAACGATCTTCAACGGAACCGTGTAGCGGGCCGAGCCGCCGTCTCCTACGGAGGCATTTCCGGACGTCCCGCCGAACGCAGGACCACTTACCGGCACCACGGCCTCGCCAGCCGAGGCGTTGGCAGTTGAAGCGGCCAACGGGATGGCCTGAACGACACCGGCGCTGACGACTACGGCCATCGCGGCCGCCAGCGATGCCCGGGACATACTCCGCCACCACGAGGCGACCACAAGAGCGCGCATAGAACTCCCTCTCCAGACAACCAGCACGGGATGAGTCGCCAGGCTTTACGTCGAGACCAACCGGTCCGGATCACGCAGACGACTCAGTCAATCGACCGACTGCCATAGCGCGGCTATCGGGGTGAACCGATGAACGGAACTCGGCGTATTGCTAGACGCGAACGGTTCAGACGGTCACGGTTTACTCTCCCCCACCCGGCCGTTGAAGTTCGCCGCCGTGTCGGCCGCAGCACTGGCCCCCCGTGCGGCCGACACGGCATCTACCGGCGCGTGGTCTGCAAATACAAAGAGTTGACGAGGTCCGGTTGCTACCGCCCGAGCAATGCGGCGCGGCCTCGTGGCCACGAGCGCCAACTGCAGACTCCCCCGGAGAGCGGCAACACCTGTCCGCAGGCGACAGTCACAGCTGGTCACTGACTCAGGTGGCCGGCTACCTCAGGGTCGTGTGTTCCGTGAAGCTTCATCACCACGGCGGCACGTGATCGGACACCGAGCTTCGAGAGTATCGATGTCATATGCCGCTCGATCGTCTTCTCGCTCAAAAACATGGCCGCGGCAATTTCCTTGTTCGTCAGGCCATGGGCCACCAGTTCCGCCACCTCACGCTCGCGGCAGCTGAGCAGTTCCTCGCTACCACCGGCTTGCCTCCCGCTCTCGACGACCGCGGTCCAGACACCCAGCCGTCGGAGCTCGGACGAAACTTCCTCCTGACCGCTTCTTGCGCCGCAGCTGGTGAAAATACGCATGGCCTCACGCAGTTCGACTATCGCCTCATTGCTGCGCGTGCTCGCGAGGGCCCTGCCGAGCACGACATGCGCGCGCGCCAACTCCAGTGGATCAGTAGCCGCGTCGAAACCTTGAACGGCTGTCCGAGCACTCTCGATGGCGACGCCGCAACGCCCAAACCCCAGCCATACCTGACTTTCCGCGAGAGCGGCGAATGCCCGGGCGCGATCTTGTGAGGCAGTAGAGGCCGCGCTGGTTGCACGGTCCGCCCATGTCCGCGCAGACGAAAAGTCGCCGCGCACAAGTTCCGCACGTGTCAGCAGTTCGTACCAGGCTACCCGAGTGCTCGGCGTGGCTCGAACGAGATCAGGTCCTCCGCCCGCGGCCAGAACACGGGCGACACACAGAGTGGGATCCCCCAGCACGAGACTGACCTCCCCGAGCATCCCGCTGGCGAGAATCGATGTCGGCGTCTGGTCGAAGTTCAAAAGTTCGTCGGCGGTTTTCGCGAGGCTGCGCGCTTCGGCAAGTTCTCGCCGCCACACTGATACCCGGGAAAGACCTGCCAGCGCGGACAACAGCAGCGACTCGCTACAACACCCCTCGGCCACCTCGCGTACCTCGGTGAAGCACAATCGCGCGGCCGACAGGATCCCGGACTTCAGCAGCACCGAACCCTCAACAACAAGCAGCTCCGCGAGCAGTCCTAGTTGCCCTGACTGTCGGGCGGTAGTGACCGCCCTGCGCAGGCGGTGCAGAGCATCGGCATAGCGAGATCCCAGCATGTCTACCCGAACGATCCACAGAACCGTTCGGAGATTGGCCGCCAGCTCCGTCTCGCTCCAGGCATCGACGACACGCCCTGCAACATCCGCGTCGACCAGCCCTTGTTCAACTTCGCCGTCCGAGGCAGCCGCGAGAGCCTTCAACGCCAGGACGCCGGCACGCCATGCCGCTTCGTCGTGTCCGTCCTTGCGCACCTCGACCAGCAGCTCGAGGACTGATCGTCCGGCACCGACCTCTCCCCTGTCGATTCGGTCTGCCGCCAGCTCCAACCACAACCAGCGCGCAGGTCCAGGAGTACTTGGGAGGAACCAAGCTGTCTCCTGCTCGATAATCGCAGTGGCTTGCTGGTCACGCTTGATGTACCGGGCCGCCTTGGCGAGACCGGTAATGGCTTTGATACGAGTGGCCGAGCTACGTGACTGAACATCCTCCAGAACCTTGGCGAACATCTGCCAACTACGGCTGAAATCTCCCGCAGCCAGTAAGGCTTCCGCCTCGGCGACAGCCAGTCGCGCTAACCGTCTTCCTCGCTGCTGTTCATCCGAAAGGAGCCTCGCTGCGGCGCGATACCAACGAACTGCGCTTCTAGGGTCTTGCCACCGTGCGGTGGAGGCCGCTCTGAGCAATACCGCGATGGCTTCGACGTCGCCGTTGCCAGCGTAGTTCTCCACATGTTCAGCCCGCGCTGCCGCGGTTGCACCCGCACAACGCAAGACCTCGGCCGACATGGCATGCGCCGTCCTACGCCACCCCGGTCCTGCACTGGCGTAGATAGCCTCCCTGACCAGGGCATGGCGGAAGGACAGCAGCCCTCCAGTCTTCGAGGCACGAATGAGGTCCCGTCGCGCGAGCTCGTCAAGGCTCTCGGATACTTCCCCGGGCTTCAAGCTGACGATGCGCGGTAAGTAGCCAGGATCGAACTCCGCCCCGAGTACTGCGGCAGCTCGAGCGACTGTACGAACTGCCGGCGTTACCGTCTCCAGCTCCGCTGCGAACCTCAGCAGCTCGTTGCTGTCCTCGAAGCTCGATCGGTGGGCGAGAGCCTCGAGGTACTGCGGATTACCCCCGCTCTGGGTCTGCAACGACCGAACGTCTCCAACAGCGAAGTCGGGACCGAGAAATCGCCGTGAGTCGCGCTCGGACAGCGCCTCGAGTTGGAGCTGGCGAACCACAGCGATCCGTGAAAGTTCCGCGATTTCTGTGACGAATCGTTGGGACGACTGCCGCGGTCGATAAGCCAGGCAGATCACGGCTCGACGAGGAAGCGAGGCGCGAGCCAGTTGAAGCAGAAGAGTCGTGGTGTCGTCGTCTGCCCAGTGCACGTCGTCCAGGATCAACACGAAGCCACGGTCCCGCGACGAGCGTTCAAGCAGACGCCGGGCGACCGCGTGAACTCGCGATCTGTCGCCCGCGGATGTCTGAACATCGCTGATTGCTAATCGCAGCGCGGCAACTCCCGCCGCCGGCGAACCGTCGCCATGCATGAATGCGGCCGTCCTACGGCACCTCGGAAAGGACGAGTCGAGCGCACCGCTGAGCGTTGAGAAGGAGCTCGCGCCGTCAGTTTCCAGCGCTCGCATAGTGAGGACAGGGACGCCTGCCCGCCCCGCTCGCCGCCGGAACTCGTCCAGCAGCCGAGTCTTGCCCATACCTGGATCGCCAGCCACCGCAATGACCTGCTGTGGCGGCACCGCACGTCCCAGAACGGCCTCCCAGACGGAGAGCTCCGCGGCGCGGCCCACCAACCGCCCACCCGACGGCCACTGTCCGTTGATGGCGTCCTCCCTCGCAAGGCGGCGCCCGCTCCGTCCGGCGACGCCACAGGATGCTGTACGAGCGACGTCGGCCCACCGGATCGCGGCACGAACCACCACCTCGCTCACAGCGGAACGAGCGCTCTGGAGGAAGGGGCTCCAGGTGCGGCTGACGAACCGGATTCGGTTCCGCCTTCGTACTGCCTTCCACATGCCACTGCGCGTTGATGCAGAGGAGCCAAGGCCTTGCAAAGGTCGACACGAACACGTTCAGGCGAGCGGCGCCGCGGCCATGCGTTGCACAACGGCGCTGGCGAAGGCCCGTACTGGCCCAGCCCGTGCCGCGACAGGGAGCGAGAATCTAGACGGGTGCTGGGTCCCCGAAGTGCTGCACTCCCGCTTGATGATCCAGCGGCGGCGGAGTCCTCAGACAAGACGAGACGCGCATGATCGACTTCGAGCACGCGCAGACTGACGCTAGCCGGCTGCTGCAGCTCCTGACGGGCGCGTGGACGACAAAGGCCGTGCACGCGATGGCTCAGATCGGGCTGGCTGATCACCTATCCGAGAGGCGTCAGTCGGCCCTACGCCTAGCGCAACTCACCGATACCCACCCGGACGCGCTCAATCGGCTGCTGCGCTACCTGACAGGTCTCGGGCTGCTTCATCGCGTGGACGAGAACAGCTATGAACTCACCAGTATGGGCCGCCTGATGCACACCGAGGCCAGCAATTCCATGCGTGCCCTCGCAGATCTCTACGGAGGACCGTTCTACCAGGCTTGGGGTGAGCTGGAGTACTCCCTACGCACTGGCGAAGACGCATTCACCAAGGTCTTCGGTACGTCATGGTTCGACTGCGTCGCCCAACAGCCAGAGCTGCTCGAGACCTTCCAGCTGGCGATGCAAGCCGGATCTGCGGTCTTCAACGCCGTACCGGATGCCTGTTCATTTGCAGATGACGACGTCATCGCCGACATCCTTGGGGGCAACGGCGCCCTTCTCGCAGCGATCCTGAGCACCTACCGCGACGCGCGAGGAGTGCTCCTGGAGGGAGCCAGCGCCTTGCCTGTCGCGCGCCGACACCTTGCGCGACAAGGACTGCTCCACCGGTGTTCATTGCTGGCGGGAGACTGCTTCACCCAAGTCCCAGCTGGGGCTAGCACCTACATCATGTCCCGAGTGTTGCACGACTGGGACGATGCATGGTGCGTAAAGGCGCTGCGGGCTTGCCACGCGGCCATGCCGCCGACAGCCCGTTTGATCATCCTGGAGCGGCTACTGCCAGACGATGATTCGTTCGCTACCGCTCTCGCCTTCGACATGCACATGATGGTGGCCAACCCAGGTGGCCGAGCGCACATTGGCGCAGTACACAGGGCTCACAGCAACTGCCGGCTTCGCCACCGAGTCCGTCGCCGCACTCCAACTGGAGTTCTTCGCCGTGACGATACGGCCCAGCCTGAGCGAAGGAGACCGAATATGACCTCCACCTATCTTCTCGGGTCCAGCCAGAAGGAACACGCTCGACTTCTCCTGCAGTCCGACCTCCATCGAGATGCAGCAGAGAGACTCTTTGCTGCGATCGGTGTGACAGATGGCTGGAGCACCACCGACATCGGCTGCGGGCCCCTTGGTTGTCTGGACACCCTCGACGCCCTCGTGGCCCCGCACGGCACCGCTCTCGGAATCGACCAGGACCATCGGATGGTCGGTTGGGCGCGCCAATCCATCGGTGCCAGACACTTGACCCGAACGTCCGCCGTGTACGGCCGCGGGGACCAGACAAACCAGCCAACCGGCACATTCGACCTCGTCCACGCAAGGCTCCTGGTGGCCAACCTGCCGGCTCCAGAGGCCGTGGTCAGTCACATGGCGGAACTAGCCAAACCGGGCGGGTGGGTCGCGCTGCAAGACATCGACAGCACTGGTTGGGGCTGCGAACCGGCACACCCGTCATGGCAGCCGCTACATGACGGGTTCGCGGACGTCGAGGGAATCGACATCTACGTCGGCCGTCGGCTGCCCGCCTTGCTCCGAAGTGCTGGCCTGGACAGCATCCGCACCATGGCGCAGTCGTACGTGCGGTCCCCCGGCGATGCGTACCACACTCTGTTGATTCAATTTGCTGAGCAGTTCCGTGACAGGATTCTCGCGCGCGGCCGGCTGACGCCGGACCAGTTCGACCACCACCTCTCCAAGCCCGAAACGCTTGTCTTCCACCCGCTACTGATCCAAGCCTGGGGCCGCAAACCACTCCACGGCAGCGCCGTCGAGCCGCGCATGGACGGCTCCGCGGTCGAGATGCCGCAGCGACCTACCGCTTCTTGAAGACCGGTTTCCCGTTGGGCTTGATGGTCGACCAGTTGAAGCCGAGGCCCTCCCCCTTCACGTCCCCCTTGACCTTGTCCTCGACGAAGCGATACAGCGGCCAGCCGTTGTACGTGACCTGGCTGTGCCCGTCGGAGCGGGTCACCGTGCCGACAAGCTTTTGATCGACGCCGGCCAGCGAGGTGATCTTCGCCCCGTCAATAAGCACGGGCGGCCAGATCTCAAGGCAGTCATTGAGGCAGGTGACCCGCGAGGGCTTATCCCCGTCCTCCTCAAACCGGTAGGCAGTCCGACCGTCCACAGTGAGGATGTCAGCCTTGCCGCCGGCAACAGTGACCAGATCACTCTTGATGGGCAGGAAGGTCACGTTGGACACTCCAAGCGACACCGGACCGGCAGTGGGCGTTGGCACCGGACCAGACGGAGCAGGGGTGGTTGTTGTGCTTGTCGGCCTGCCTTCTGGGAGTCCAACGGGGCTGTTACCGACATCTCCGTCGCTGCACGCAACAAGCGCGGATGTGGCCACGAGCACTCCCAGCAACCCCATCGTCAGTCGGCGATCCCTTGTCATCAATGCCCCTCGCTGTTCATAGGTTCGGCGCCGGGTGACGCACGGCCGGTTCTGCACACAGCAATACGTCGGCCGAGCTGGCCGTGGTTCACCAACAAGCGAGGGCTCCTCGTGCCCGGCAACTGTCAGCCCAGGGAACGAGGAGCCCTTGTCAGTCAGCTCTACGCGGGCTTGATGAAGAACTGCTGCCTCGCGCCCCGGGTGTCCTGACTGGATGGTGCGACGAAGTTCTGCTGCGTCGGGCGGTCACCGGCCACAGGAGTGGCGCCGGTGTCGACGTACAGCTTGCTGTTCACGTTCTGCAGGGTCACAGTTGCCGGTCGGAGACTGTCCTTGTTCTTGATGATCCACCGCTGGCTCGACGACTTGTCAAAAGGCTTGATCGCCAACTTTGCCCCCGCAAGCGTGGAGTCACCGACGACGTCGAGGCAGCTGACAACACCGCCTAGAGCGCCCGAGACGCTCTTGCTGCAGATAGCGTAAGCATCGCCTGCAGCGGTGGGTTCCTACCTTGAACACACCGAACCGCATGGTGTCCGGAACCGCAGTACCGAACTGGACCTTTCCAAGGAAAAGGCGCATTGTGATTCAGTGCTGGTCCGGCCTGGAACTGAACGAGTCCCGCGTTCGACCGCACGACGACCTCGCCCGTCGGCACGGTGACTGAGTGGGCGGCGGACGGCATGAGCGCCGTCACAGATCCAGCCACGAGCAGGCCGGCAGCCGCGGTCAGTCGTCGCCGCAACGATGTCTTCATTCTTTGCTCGTTTGAATATTGCTATCTCTGTCAGGGGCTGTTATTGCTGTGATGTCTAGCGATACGGCCACAACAGTGGCTCTGGTTCGCGGGGCTGCCTTCCCTGCCGCCTGCAGGTCGGCTGTAGTCCGGAGATAGGTCGAGGCACCATCTGCCAGGAGCTGGCCCAGGCCAGCGCACTTGCGGGCAACCGCCAACGCGCATCGGCCATCCCTCGCCGCTGATGGTGACGTCGTCGCGATGGTGGGAAGCCAATGATCTACGCGGGATCGGCTCGATCTTGTGGGATCACGAATAGACGCATTCCGACAAGCAGTGGAGGACAGCCGTGTCCAAAGCTCCGTACGGATTTGGACGACTGCCGAGCACAACGCCAAACAGGCAGAGCCGCGACATCGCCGTCCGGCTCGGACAGAGCCAGTTTGGTCCACCGGACGTGGCTTAGCGGCTCTCCTCTAGCAGGATAGTGCGTTCTAGTCTTTAGACATCGCTCAAGCCAAGGTCTCTAAAACCATGGTCGGGTGCACAGCCCAAGGGCCTGGGTCTCTAAAACCCGGGTCCTTTGCTTGTTGTGGCGCCTATCGCGGAGGGAGATGAAGTAGCGGCGGATCTGATCGAGGCCGTCGACCGAGGCGATCTCACCGAGAAGGAACTGGTCTCGACCATCTTCTTGCTCCTGAGTTGCCGGCCATGCCACGAGCATCAACCTGCTCGGCAACGGACTCCACGCGCTCCTACAGAACCCCCATCTGCTGGACAAGCTGCGCGCGGACCCGGATGCACTGCCCAACGCTGTCGAAGAGTTGCTGCGATTCGACTCGCCAGTGGACATCACCGCCTGGCGCTACGCCACCGAGGCGGTACAGGTCGGCGACGTGACCATCTCCTCCGGCGATCCAGTACTGATCTCCCTGTGCGCGGCCAACCGCGATCCAGCTGCATTCGCCGGCCCGGACCGGGTCGACGTCAATCGTCAACCGACAAAGCACCTGGCATTTGGCTTCGGCACTCACTACTGCCTGGGCGCGCCGCTCGCGCGCCTGCAAGGTGAAGTCGCCTTCGCCGCTGTGCTTCCTCGCTTCCACGACATGGGCTTCTCTACCGATCCCGAGGAGCTTCGCTGGCGATCAGGGCTCTTACGCAGAGGGTTGGAGCACCTGCCGGTCTCCTTCCGTCCCACATCCACCGACGGGTCATGTCCTGTAGTCGCCGCTGAGAGGCTGCCTACGTCAGGGGTGTACGAGTAGCCATGCGGTCATCGTGGGCGGCAGCGTCGCGGGACTCGGTTGCGGACTTGTACTCGCGGGACAAGGTCATCAGGTGCACATCCTCGAACGTGATCGGACCGACGACCTGGTGGAGCTGGAGGTGGCAGCCCGCAGTTCAGGCTGGCGCCCGCGCACCCCTCATGGCCTGCACACACCTGTTTCTGCCGTTGATGCATGAGGTACTGCGCGAGTATGCGCCAGATGCCCTGGACGATCTGCGGTTGCTGGGATGCCACGAGGTCCCGGCGACGGCGACGCTCCCGCAAATGTCCGACCCGGGGGTCGCCAACGCCACCGTCCTCCTGGCCCGCCGATCGCTGTTCGAGGCGGTGTTACGGCGCGCCGTCCGACGACGTGCCCGCATCACCTATAGCCCTGGCGTCGAAGTCCACGGCCTGTGGTTTGCGGACAGCGGAATACCGCCTCGTGTCATCGGTATCCGAACCGCCGGTGGTCACTCGATCATGGGTGATGTCGTGATCGCCGCGACAGGTCGGCACCGTGACCTGCTGTCCGTCTGGTTGCGCGCCGCAGGTGTCATCGATATCGAGTGCCGCAATGAGCCGTGCCGATTCACCATGTACACCCGCTTCTACCGGATGTTGCCTGGGGCCGAGCGCGGTCCACTCGACGATCCGTTCAGCCTGGGTGGCTTTCACGATGCGTTCGGGCTGCAAGCTCCTGTTGGCCGACAACGACATCTTCTCGGTGACTTTCGGCGGTCTACCGCAGGACACCGAGTTGAAGCGATTGGCCAAGCCTGACTTCTTGACGGCGGCAGCGGCTGCTGTTCCCGGTATTGCAACCTGGGTGGATCCCTCGCGATGAGCATCGGCGAAGCTCTCGCCGATCATCCTGATGACGCGATCGGTCAAGCCCTCGCAGTCGACGTACCATGGCTGAGACAATCGCGACGTGGTACGACGAGGCTGTGGCTCGCGACCGGCTGCGCGCCGCGGCCTGGGAGAATGCCTGAATGGCGCCGGCGATGGTGGCCCGTCTGGCGAGCCCTTCGACAGGCAGCTGAGTAGGGACGTGCTCCTGAACTCGTGCCGCTGAAGGACCGGGCCTCATCGAAACTCGCCAGGCACGGGCCCCGAGAGCACAACTTGACCGGACGACTGCGGCCCGTTGCCCTCGGACTCGAGCGTGACACTGATCGTCGGGAAGTCGGTCAGATCGACTCCCGACCACAGCACGATCTCCGACGGTCCGCCCCGCAGATGAAAGGTCCCGATGGATACCAATCCACGATTACCCTTGACCCAGCCTTGGTAGTAGCGTCCCGCCGGTGCGGCAGGAAGATCAGTCGTATCGAGAATGATCTCGACACCCGAGGCGGTATCCCGCAACTCGACCCGCCCGCGGGCGCCCTCAGCGAGCGAAGTGCCAGCCAGCGTGGAGCTGTACGTGTCGACTCGATCGCCGACCATCCAGACACCTCCCGCAGTGGCGACCAGCACACCTGCGGCCGCCACGCCGATGAGTCGGCTGCGCGTGAGCCTTCTAGCGCGCCGGCGAATCCATACGACGTTCTCTGTCCTGACGACCCGTTGACTCGGGTCGCTCGGCGCCGCATCGAGCTCACACATCAGTCGTTCCAGGAGTTCCTCCGGTACTCGCGCCCAGACCTCGGGCCACCGCATCAAATCCTCAACGGCTATGCCCGTTGACAACTGGCGGTTCCTGCTACCCATCGCCGGCCTGTCGTCCATCACCGATTTCTACCCATCTGTCTGTCCAATTCGCCATGTCAGACAGCACTACGTCCGTCGTTCAAGGCCGGATCACCGAAGCCTCGCCGCCGTCGTCTACGGGAGTTTGGGCGTACGCCCTGCCGACTTCGGACCTTCCCGGCGGTCGCGTCGACGTGTCGCGGCCGCAGATCCAGGGCTTCACTGCCCCGCAGTGTAAGGAATCGCTCGCGATTCGTTACGGTGTCCAACCGCTGCGGCCAGGAAATCGCCGATGGCGCACAGGCACCACCCGGATGTCCAGGGCATTGGCCTGCCGAGCGAAACCCCTGGCTCCTCGCCCATGCACACCGCCGCCAGCTCACCCGTTACCTCGTGTGGATCCGGGGCTTTCCATTGACCCTGGTTGCGAAACGACCCCGAGTTGAGTTCGCGGTGGCGTTCCGGCGACGGCGGCACGCCACCGGCCGGGCTCGACTGAGCGATCAGCGTCGAGCGGGACATCTGGACTGCGAACAACACCGCTCGATCGGTGCAACGCCTTCATCTGCCGGCAGCGGCGACGCCTCCCACCATTCGTAACTCGTCGAACGCTGTACTCGAGGCCGGCTTCGGCAGGGACGCTCCTGTCTCGTTCAGCTTCTTCAACGGCACGCCATCGGAGCAGTGGGAGCAGCGGCCGAGCGTCACTGCTTCGCCGTGTTTCGGATGTGGTTCAACCGCGGCGCCAACCGCTGCCTAAACATTTTGAAGAAGACCTCCACGAATCTTCACGTTCGCGCAACTCCCGCCCGGGTCCGGCGGCAACGCGCCCCGGATTTCCCATCCGGGGCGCGAGTCCGTGCGGCGCGCTCAGCCCTTACCGTTCTTGATGCCCTTGGCGAACTGGCTCGCCGTGCGCGTTGCGTGGCGTACCTCGCCGGCGTGTTTGGTCACGCGCAAGATCCCCCGATTGACGACGTCGAGCACAGGCGGCAGCGGGCGCAGTACGTCGAGAAAGAGCACCACCCGCGGTCGAGGATCGTCGTTCCACACCTCGTGCTCGTACGTGTCGTCGAACAGCAGGCTTCTGCCTTCCTTCCAACTGCGCACCTCGTTGTCGACCCTGATGGCGCATGACGGCCCTTCCTGCGGCACGATCATGCCGAGGTGGTAGCGCAGCACTCCCTTGTATGGGCCGTGGTGCGGAGGGATCTTCGCGTTGCCGTCGAGGATCGAGAACATCGCGGTCTTCATGCCGGGGATCTTCCGCAACAGCGCGTCGGTCGCGGCGTAGCGGTCGGCGTTCTCGTCGACGCGTTCGCCGTAGATGTAGAGCCAGAGCGCGTTCCACCGCACGCCGGCGAAGGCGGCCTGCCGTCTGGTGAGATCGCCGAAGCGCGGGATCTTCTCGCGCTCCTCGAGCGCCCGGTCGAGATCGTTGCGGATCACCTGCCAATTCGCCTCTAGCTCAGCGACCCACGGGAAGATCATCGGGTCGAAGAAGCGCTGGTGCCCGTCGGGCGCGTACCGCTCGATCGCCACTCGCATCAACTCGAGCGGCACGATCGGATTCCGAATTGCCTTGCGGTCGTTCACCAAGCCTCCATGGTCGGAAAATGACGCCTCGCACCTCAGGTCAGGGCATCGTCGCGCAGATGGGAAAGCAGTTCGGCGAGATGCCGCTGGGCCCGGGAGGTGCGGCTCTTCACTGTTCCCAGCGCGATGCCAAGGCGCGCGGCGATCTCGCTTTGCGTGTGTGCTCCGTGGTACGCGAGCCAGAGAACCTCACGCTCCTCCGGCGGCAACTGGTCAAGCGCCCGGCGCACCTGCCAGGCCCGCCAGGTCTCCTCCATCGACGGGTCGTGCGAGGCCAGCACGCGATCGACCTGCTCAGGCTCCAGGGGCAACATCTCGGACGCGCGACGCTCTCGCCGGTAGACATCGATCGCCGCGCGCCGAGTAATGGCGTACAGCCACGGCTGCAGACCCCGCGAGACGTCGAACCGGTCGGCGGCCTGCCAGGCCTGCACGAAGGCCCGCTGCACTGTGTCCGCGGCGAGATCATGTCGCCCCAACATCTTGAGCGCGATGACGTACATCGGCGCGGAGAATTCCCGGTACAGCTCCCGCATCGCTGACTCATCGCCCTGGCGGAACCTCTCGCCCAAACTTCGCCCTGGCTCAGGAGTCACCACAACCACTCCCGGCCCTTGGTCCGCCGTCTACCGCCGCACCCCGTGGCTACGGATACGGCCGTCGCGCACCGCAGTCGGTGTCTACGCCCAGCCCGCATCGTCCCCGCACCTCACTTCGCCAGACAATCGCTTGCCTGACCAAGGTCGGTCAGATCCCGCGGGGTCACATCGGTAGTGGACTGCCTATTTCGCGACGACCAGTCCTACCTATAGGGCAGAACGCCTGCCTACAGGCGCTGTGAGCTTCAACTACCGCTTGGCCGCGCATCTGTGCCCCGGCTCCGACGGTCGGCGGAGACCCGACGGTCCGCGGACCGAGACGCTCAACCGCTCGGCGAGCGAGAGGAGGCGGTCTAGTCCGCCAGCAGGGAGGTCCGCACCGCGCCGAGATGCCGAGCCGCGTCCGATCGCTTTCGGGTCTGCCCCTCCGACGGAGTCCAGGTTCCAACTCGGCGGCTTGAGAGGTAACCGCTGTTCAGGCCCGTCCGCAATGCGCATCGTCGGACAGTCGCGCGACAACTCGACGAGCAGCGCGGTTGCGCCGTCTCTGAGCCACCAGCTCCCACTCGACGTCCCAGGTCGCCTTCAGTCGGCACGAACGAGACGAGTTCCTTGGGACACAGCACGCGTCAGCCCAACGATCGCCTTGCGGGCGACAGTCGACCGACACTGTCGCGCTCTCGGTCGCATCTCAGGGTCCCGCCGATGGGTAGCTGTGCTGGTCACTGCGGCGCGCTGCACTTCTTCTCCTACGCACTGCCTGGCCAATCGGTTCTCGATTTTCGAGTGATGTTTTCGGGTTCCGGGTCGCAACAAAGCAGTCGATTCGACGGTCGAACAGACCAACTACAGCGAGGGTGCCGCTGGATTTCGATACATGCACCCGGATTGACCCATCAGGGTCTTTCGCTACGTTTCGAGAGGTATGACATGCATTTCACTACGGCCATACGAACTGCCCTCATGACGCTGACCGTCAGCAGCACACTCCTGCTTGCCGCGTGCGGCGGCTCCCCGGAAGCCAAGCCTGCGGCGACTGCTCCTACCGCCGCAACGTCTGCGGCTCCACCCGGGGCAGGCGAAGCCAGCCCGAGTCCGACCGCGAGTGGACCCACTGACTCGACCACTCAGCAGACTGTGGCGCCCACAACCCAGTCAACCGCTGATCCAAGGCCGAAGCCCTCCCTGCCTGCGGGAAGCGGTGCGATGCTGCTGCCGACCGGGTTGCGCGCCAAGGGGGCCCGTCAGAACGATGAGTACCGCTATCTCGACTTCGCCGCCAACGACGATGACCAGGAGATGGCCAGACGCTACGCGGAGCAACTCCGCAAGGCCGGCTGGAAGGTGTCCGGCCAGACAGCCACACTAGGCGGCGTACACGTCGGGTTTGCGTATGAAGACCCCAGCTTCTACGTGACCACCAGGCAGGTCCGGATGCCCGATCTTGAATTCAAGAGCAACCCGCCGAGCGTCGACGGACAATTCCTGACGTTGCACTTCAACACCGCAGGGAACCCAGAAGAACTGGCGACCTACCGGCAGAAGCTCATCAAGGACGGCTACCGGATCACCGATGTCGGCGACTCCGACCAGGCAGTCAAAGGCGGCGTAGTTCTCCAATTCCGGAACGTCGACTCCACGACGCTGGAAGTCGAGATAGAGCGCCTCGGGTGATCACACAGAGGGTGGTACCCGAATCGGGTACCACCCTCTTGGTCTGTGCGCTCCGGCTCGGTCGGCCTGCCCCGACCAGGCCGGCACTCCTGGCGCCTCGCGTACGGCTGGACCAGACCGGGGCAACCTGTTGGCCGGCATGGTGAGCAGAATGGTGAGCAGAAGGTCGCGAGGTCGCCAGCACGGCCTCCAAGCACGGGACAACTCGGTCTGACCACGCATCGTCATTTTGCTGGTGAAAGCTGACTCGGGCCGGCATCTTGGACCCGACCTTCCGGACTCACTGGCGGCGCTCAGTCCGGAGCTTCGATCATCTGACTGACCACGACCGGCGCTCCGCACCAGTTCCAAGACCACCTCGTAGTCACGAACTGAAGGGCCAGCGATGGCCCTCCGAAAGAATTCCTCGCCGAGCCCGGCGAGCGCTAGGCCGCACTGCGGACCCGATGCCGCTCTTTTGACAGTCACCGTGACGAGGGACTTCTCCGACGGTGGAAGTTATCCTCCGCAACGCTCGAAATCGTGACACTCGTCGAAGATTCCGTCTGCGACAATAGTGACCGAGTCCCTCGAAGATTCGGTGAGCAGCGAACTGCTACCGATCAAAGACAGCACCAAGGCTGCCATCGGCACGAGCATTGCGGCGACGAGCTTCGTGTTCCGGCGATGGACCATCATGCACTCCCTTGTGGGGCAGCCCACGGCGTGGGCCGTCTGGCCGCCACAGTAGCGGCCACGCCGCCCTGAACACATAAGGGAATTCCCTCAACTATTCCAGGTTCACGATTCGCACCCGCAGCACTACTGACCCACACGAGATGGCGACGTTAGAGGGCCCGGATTAGGACTCCCGATCACTCTCATGCCGCCAGCAAAGTGGCCTCCAGATAGTGCCCGGAATCGTCGAACTGCTTGCCGCCCACGCCCCGGCAGGTCCCCCTATCCACATGTTTCTGATACGAGCGCCCCCGTCTGATCTAAGGCCCCTGGTCCGATCGCTGCCCAGCACCAGCCATCCTGTCGATAACCGGAACCCGGGGGTCAGCAGTTGCGCCGGCCAGGCGTCCGAGGCTGACAAGACGCATCCACACCCCAAGAAGATGCTGCAGATTTCCGAGCCACAACCTGATATTCCGGCTGGTCATGCCGAAAGAGTGAAGCACCGTCTGGATTTAACCAGACGATGCTGCGACGAAAATACCCTACTGTACTTCTGGTTGACTACTCTCCATCTGGCCGGAACAGGCGATACGGAATGTGGGTCTGATTCGCCGCCTCCGGGTTGTAGGTCGGGCTGCGTGGGTTGTGGACCTGGTGGTGGAACAAGTTCCCCGCCTCGTCCTGGTACTGCCCGTCGATCTGAACCCGGACCGTCCAACCCTGCCCTGAATTTGAGTTAGGGGGCGCGGTCCCATCACGATCGTGCACACGAAGGCTCACCTTCCGGCCATCGGCATCCGTCCACTTGAACTTCAAACCATTCTGCGAACCTCCACCCGAGTGCGGAGTAAGTGCCGCCCCCTTGGCATGTTGCGGGACGATGCTCAGTGCATCCTTGCCACGAAGGTCGTAGCCGGTTGGCTGTTGCCCGGCCGCGACCATACCGACCATCGTCACGACAGTGCCGATGGTTTGCAGGATGATGGCTCGATGTTCGTCCTTCGTAATACCAAAGGGAGAAAGATTGCGTCCATTGCCCTATCAAGGGAATCGCGCCGTCTTGTTCCGATGTCGGTGGTGGTGGTGGTGGTGTTGGCGGGGGTGACGTTGTTGGTTTGGGTGGGGGTGCTGGTGGTGTCTTGGTGGGTCAGCCCACCAACAAGCCGGCCGAAGCCGAAGCCACGCGAACCGGCCGCTCAGAGACGCCGCCCGGCGACGGCTACCAGCGGCACGGACGACATGCTCGATCCACCACTCGGCTGCCGGAGCGGCCGGCTACACCTCGACGCATTCGACGTTTCCGGGAACGCTGGGGGGTCGAGGCGGCAGACGTTCTCCCAACGGTGCGCGCCCCGGGATTCGCAATGTAGGCACGGCCGCTATCAGCGGCGGAAAGATGGCAATGGGCGCGCGGGCATACCTCTGCCGTGACATCGGACGGCGACGCTCTCCACAACTGCCGCTGGGTACCGCGTAGTCTGGTGGTACCTAGCGGTAGCTCGCGCAACTCCGCCAGCATCAGTCCGTTCTCAGCTGTAGCAGAACCTCGTTGTGATTCGTCCCGGTCGTGCCTACAGGGCCTGTCGGCCGCGCCAGGTGGATATGCGCTGTGTCAGGCGAGACTACTGCGGCGGTCGCTCCTCCACTCAGCCCGAGGCTTGCAAGCAACGCTGCGCAGACCCTCCGCCACCCAGTCTTTCGGAGCATCGTCGTCCCTCTCCAATATTTCGAACACCTGATTCGGTACGCCGATCATCCGCATGCGGATGATCGAGACGGATCCGCTGCGCAGGACGGGACGCTGCCAGACTTGCGGCCGTCGTGGACTCGACATTCGTCTGGAAGACATCACCATGATTGCCGGCATTGTTGGGTCCCGGGCAGGTTCGGGACTGCTTGAGATCACCCGGCGCAGCGGGTCGCGCCAGCGAGCTCGGATGGGCTGCGGCCGACTGATCCACGACAAAGTTGCTTACGTCCGGGGGCCGGTGAGTGTGGCTGATGCTCAGTGCACAACGGCTAAGCCGGGCCGGTCAGGCCATGACGGTGACCATGAACTCAGCATCGCGTGGTTGACCGGTAGTTGAGTCCGCACACTTCACCCTGGATACAAGGCCGCTGACCACCACAACACCACAAGCGACGATCCCACTAGCGGGTGAAATCGGTGTCACCTGAACGCTTGCGAAATTGAGCACATCGGCGAGTCCATTCAAGGCGACCAAGTAACTTCCTACCCCGCCGGACAAGTCTTTGACCGCGGTAATAGTGCCTGTCGAACTGAAGGATGCATGCACAGTTCCGTTGGCGAGCACCCTCGCGTAAGCAATGACTCCTACCGATCCAGTGAACGGGGGAAGGTAATAGCCCTGGAGGTCGATGTTTACGTCGACGGCGCCGAACTTGTTGAAGATGGCGAGTTTCCGCCCCACGCCCAGCTTGATCGTCGCGTAGTTGGCGATGATCTGACCGGCATTGAAGCTCACCGTGCTGCTCACCGGCTGCGCCTCCCCGCCGGGAAAAGCCTTCAGGTACCCGGCCGCGGTGCCCTTGATCGCCGTCACACTGATCGCCACAGCGGTCGCGTTGGCCGGGACCTGAGGCACAGTGATAATTCGAGTCTCACCCGCCTTGAGCTTGCCAGCCGACGATTGCTGTGTCGTCAGCACCCGCACCGGAGCGACCGGCTGGAAAGCCCCTGGCCCCGGCGAGGTCGCAGCGGCTCGCGCGCCGGCTCCCTGTGAGTTCGACGGCAGCGCTTCAGCAATCCCTAGCCCTGCCAGGGCGACTGACGCTCCAACTACGCCAGCAAAAAGTGCTGTCGCCCACGCCCTGCCTCGCATAGCATGCGACCTCTCAGTCCGGGGTGTACTAGCTGCCAACCATTACGTACCCTCCGCAGCATTCGGTTCTCGTCCCGGATCGTCCCACGGCCGGCGGTTTCTGGTCCGACCAGAAGACACTGGGGCCGGTCGGCGCTGCAGCTGGTGGAGATCCGAACCAGTCGACAGGCTCACCCCCCTCGGCTTCGTCATACAGCTGGCAGCGGCCGGAGTGCGCGGGGACGTATAGCCCGTCATCGGTCCATTCCCCATTGTTGTTGCGGGTCGACTTCACTTCTGCCATCGCGCTACTCCTCGAGCGGGGCGAACGGTTGCCCGGAACCAGCTCGCCAAGACCGTCGGCGGTGCCGCCGGGGTCGCGGTGAAGGCGCTGCGCAAGCCGACGCTGGCGTGGCTGGCCAACGTCCTCGTGCGGACCGATCCATCGGGTGTCGATGCACTCACCGAACTCGGGAAGGCCTCCGTACTGCGCACCTGTCGGGTGACGGGGCCCGGATGTGCGCGCTGACCGTGAAAGCGGCACGAACTGGTCAAAACGCTGGTGGCCGAGGCCAGGGCACAAGCCCAGCCGCAGGGGCGTCCGGCCACGCCGGCTGTCGTGGAGCGCCTTACCGAGACTCATGACGCGGCCGTCGTCGACCCCGGCGCCGCACAGTTGCTCCGCAGCGGCCAGCTCACCAGCGCACTTCGCCACGTCGGGTTCGGCGTGGTCGACGAGACCGGCTCCCCCGCCAAGTTCGCGCCACTAAAACCCGCGCCGATCGTCGACAGAGATCGGCCGTCAAGGTCGACCGGTGCGCCTGCGGGCAGCTGCCGTGCCTGGTCAGCATCTTGAGGTGTGGCGCCGAACACGAGGCGTGTGCGCACGCGCCGTCGCCCATCCGCCGCCTCCGAGACTGGAGCTCGACCCTGCGCCGCGTTCCTCGAGTTGGCCGGCCTGCGGGTACGTTCCAGTCATGAGAACGGGCAGACTGCATGCCGGCGATAGCTTCGACGTCTTCACGAGGAGAGCCCGAAGCTCCGGAGCGGTGCCTGTGCCGCTGCCGGTCGACAGGGTGATCCGTGTGGTCGACGAAATCTCTCCCACGATTCAGGGGCTGCGGATTGTCAGCTTGTCGCCGACCGGCGCTGAGTTCGATCGCACAATGAATCACAGGACTTGGGGCCTGCGGATCACCCTGAAGTTCGACCCGTTGGCAGCGGCGGAAACCATGATCTCGGCCTGGGCTGAGCCGAAATTCGGCCTGGCTCTGTTCGATTGGGGTCAGGGCGCCAACGACATCAGAACCCTGCTGGAAGCGATCGAACGGCAAGCCTCCTTCCGCTGAACCGTGCGACGGCGCCCACTTCAGCTGAGCTCAAGTGGCTGGAGAAGCCTTGGGTTCGCCGGGGCGATCGCCATCGGCATCCTGTCGTGAATCCGGCCGACCGCATCGGTCGCGGTGGTGGTGATGATGATGGTGTAGGTCGGGACGAGTGCGTTCGGGTCGTCGTCCGGCAGTGACTTGTCCCGCCAGAACTCGTAGAGGCCGGCCAGGGCCAAGGTAGAGCCGTCGGCCGGGCGGAGCGCGAACGGCTGTTTCACCCGGTTGCCTGTCTTCTCGCTGACCTGGTCGGTTGCCAGCCACTCGTAGAAGGCATCGACAGGGATCAGCGCGCGGCGCGACTTGAACGGCGTACGGAACGATGGCTTCTCGTGGACCGTCTCCGCGCGGGGGGTGACCAGCTTCGAGCCGATCTTGAGGTCCTTGGCCCAGAACGGAACCAGCCTGTTGACCGGACTACGCGACGACACGCCGTCGTGTGGGGCGATGGTTCAGTGATGTGCGGGATAGATCTTGGGCCTCTGATTGGGAGGCCAAGTGGCGCAGCGGGATCTGGTCGGCATCGAGCTGCCGATGTGGGGTCGAGTCGTTGCCGGTGACGATTATGTTCCGTGGCTGGTTGTTGACCACGGCTATGCCTATGACCTGTTGAGGTGGTGGAGATGTCTGTACGTGGTGGAGGTTGCCTGGTCCCGCGCGAGTATGGACGAAGTGTAGCTACGGCTGGCACAGTGAATCTGGTCACCGGAGAGCGGTATCTCGACGATCGCTTCAAGCCGCTGCCTCGACCCTGCTGGCGCATCTGCAGCACCATGCATAGACCCGTGGGGCACCTCGCGACGGCCAACTTCTCCGCTACGTAAACGGTAGACCGATCACCAAACGCCGCTACGACTACCTCTGGAGCCGAATCGGCAAGCACCTGCCATGGGTGGCGACCCAGCAGATCAGCACCCACGGGCTGCGGCACACCACGCTCGCCTGGGTCGAGCGAAACTTCGGCTACGCCACAGCCCGCGCCTACGCAGGCCACTCCGACAACGCCAACGCCGGAACCACCGCCACCTACGTTCGTGCCAGTCTTCCCGAAATCGCGGCGGCTCTAGCTGCTCTCACCGGCGAACCGCACCCTCCTGCCGGCAACTAAGCTACGCCCGAGGCAGATCGAACACGTTTCGACAGCCAGCACGCAAGGCCTTCCACAGGGGCGATGCCAGGCCCGCGCAGCCCGAGCAGTTCCTGCTAACCTCGCCGTCATGACTACCTGCATTGAGCAGGTATGCCGCGGAAGCGTGTTGGTGTCCCGCCTCTGGCACCCGAACCGCGCATCCCTGCACCGCAGATTCGATCAGGCGGGGGTGATCTCCAGCCGGTCGATGACGTCGGTCAGGGTGAAGCGGAAGGAGAACGGCAGTGGGCCGCCGGGGAAGTCTCCGTTCGCGTTGGCGGTCAGCGTCGGGCCCGATGGGTCGTAGTGGACGACGGTCAGCGTGATCTTCGGGGCGATCTGGTGGTCCTGGATCCAGTGGGCGATCCGCGTGGCGCCGCGGTACTCGGTGTTGTCGTCGATCACCACCGCTTCCGGTCCGAAGAGGCCGGCCAGCGCCTCGGCTTGGTGGCTGTTGGTCGCCTCGACGAACGAGGTGACCAGGGATTCAGTGACGGTTGCACTCATGAGGTTGCCTTTCCTGGGGAACTTCTTCTCTGATTTTTATGTCTTCCTGGACACGAAAGTTCGGTAGGCTGCGGGGATGGTCGCACCTGTCGATCCGTCGTCGCGGAGGTTGCGCGAGGCGGGTGATTTCCCGTACCGGTCGGAGTTGCTGGCGAGCTTGAGCGCGCTGATCCTGTTGTGGGAGTCACCTGGCCTGCAGAGCGAGATTCTCACCGCGAGCGGCGAGCCGATCGATCAGCCGGCCCACTCGGCCCTTCGGCATCTGGCGGCCGGTCAGCCGATGCGGCCGAGCGATCTCGCCCAGGCGATGGGAACCGGCCCTTCGAACATCAGCAAGATCCTCAAGCGCCTCGAGGCGGCGGGATTTGTCGAGCGTGGCCCCGATCTCGAGGACACCCGCTCGACCTTGATCACGCTGACGCCCGAGGGGCAGGCGGCCGCGCGTCACATCTATGACCTCGGCGACGCCATGATCGCCCAGGTACTCGCTAACTGGTCGCCGCGCGACATCGCCCGGTACACCGAACTGACGAAACGCTTCACCGCCGACGCGATCGCGGCCGCTGAGGTGATGCGACGCGAGGGTCTCGCTCACCGACGCTGACCGGATTCAGCAGGGAAATCGGCACTACGCGAGAGGGCTTCACTGGCGCGAATGTCGGCGAGGTTCGACTCCAGAGTGCTGACCGCGGTATCGAATCCGCCGCTACCGAGCACCAGGCGGCGCGGCGGAGATTCCAGGTCCATCGCCTGAAGCACGACCTGGACGCCACGCTCCGGATCGCCAGGCTGGTGACCGTTCTGGTCGATCATGGCTTTGCGGATGACGTCCAACTGCGGCAGGTAGGCGTCCACGGTCTCCCGCAGTGGTTCGTCGGCAAAATTCGAGTACGCCCGGGTGCGGAAGGCGCCCGGCTCGACGGCCAGCACCTTGATGCCGAACTCGGCAACCTCCGCGCGCAGTACCTCAGTGACTGCTTCAAGTGCGAACTTCGCCGCCGAGTAGTACCCGAAGCCCTCAATCCCCCGCAAGCCCGCGACCGAGGACATGTTCACCACCCAGCCAGAACCCCGGGCTCGCATTCCTGGCAGGACCGCTCGGGTCACCTCCAGTACGGCGAAGAAGTTCAGCTCCATCACTCGCCGCACATCCTCGGGCCGCATCCCCTCGATCGACCCGTACCAGCCCCGGCCGGCGTTGTTCACGACCACATCGATCCCACCGAACTGCTTCTCGGCCGCGGCAACCCCAGCTCGCACCTGACCGGCATCGGTCACATCGACCTCGGCCACAAGGACGCTCTCGCCGTGGGGAGCAGCCCAGTCGGCCAACTCCGCAGGGCGCCTCGACGTGATCGCCACCCGGTCACCCCGTGCCAGCACAGCGTCGGCGAACACCAACCCAAAGCCGCCAGGGGTCCCGCCGGTGATGAACCAAGTCCTCATGTCACTCCTCCTCGGTGTGATGCGATGTCGTCGGATACTGTCCTGTCGGACACAATAACATGTCCTGCAGGACAGTATTTTTCGATCAAGATCCGTCGTGTCAGCGCCCTCGACAGGCTCTTGTACTCGCGTTCTGCATGCAATATATTAGATATCAGAGTCGGCGACCGCCGGATTCGCCAGCATCCGCTCCGGGACTCCCGGCGCGGGAGGAGAGGAACCAGATCATGAGCACCGACCAGCAGATCAGGAACGTCGTACTGGTGCACGGCGCGTTCGCCGACGGCTCGGGATGGCGTGGCGTGTACGAGAATCTGACGGCCCGCGGTTACCGGGTGACGATCGTGCAGAACCCGCTCACCTCACTCGAGGACGACGTCGCAGCCACCACCCGCGTGCTGGACCGGCAGGACGGCCCCGCGATTCTCGTCGGGCACTCGTGGGGCGGCACGGTGATCACCGAGGCTGGGGCCCACCCGAACGTGGCCGGTCTGGTCTACGTCTCCGCCCTGGCACCCGACGCCGGCGAGACCACGAGCCAGCAGTACGAGGGATTCGCCGCGACGCCGGACTTCGTCATCGACGTCGGTGAGGACGGCTACGGATTCCTCAACCACGACAAGTTCAAGGCCGGGTTCGCCCACGACGCGAGCGACGCGGACGCCGCCTTCCTGCGGGACTCGCAGGTCCCGATCAACATGTCGGTCTTCGGTACGGCGGTGAAGAACGCCGCCTGGCGCGACAAGCCCACCTGGGCCGTCATCGCCACGGAGGACAAGGCCTTCGACCAGGCGATGCTGCAGCACATGGCGACCCGCAGCGGCGCCAAGATCACCAACGTGTCCGCCAGCCACGCCCTCTTCACGACACAGGCCGGGGTTGTCGCCGACACCATCGACGACGCCGCGAAGAACGCCGCGAACGCGTAGATCGCGCGCCGGCCCGCTGTCTGTCCGGACGACCGCATGTCGATCACCCCGTTCCAGGTGACTCTGTGGATCGAACTCCTGGCCGCCGGACTCGGCGGCCTCCAAGGGGCACTCTTCGCCGCCGGCGTCCGGTCTCGCCGCATCGACGTACTCGGCGTCATCGTGATCGGACTCGCCGTCTCGCTCGGAGGCAGCCTGGTCCGCGACCTCGTGCTCAACCAGCCCCCGGTCGTGCTCTGGAGCAACTGGTACCTGACGGTGGCCGGCGCCTCCGCGATCCTCGGCATGATGCTGCGACCTGTACTGGCACGAGCGGACTGGCTGATCACCGTGCTCCTCGACGCCGTCGTGATGGGCCTGTTCGGAGCCATCGGCGCCTCGAAGGCGCTGTCCCTCGGCGTCAGCGCTGCCGGCGCACTGGTGGTCGGCGTCATCGGAGCCATCGGCGGCGGGATGCTGCGCGACGTCATCCTGAGCCAGCCGTTCTCCTTCCTGCACGTCGGCACCCTGTACGCCGTCGCGGCCGGCGCCGGCACCGGAGCCCTCATCCTCCTCGCCGAACTCGGCACGCCCATCCCGATCGCAGGATCGGTCTGCGTGGTGCTGACGACACTCATGCGCCTGACCGCCGTCCGCTTCGACTGGACTTTCCCGGAACAGTTCGCGGTACGCCGAACATCGCCGAAGAGGCGTCGAGACTAGGTCAGGCCTCGGCTTCGGGGTCTTCGTCGACCGCGAGGCTGTGCCAGATGTCGAACGCCACCGCGGCTGCGCCTTCCGCGTCGCCGGCCTCGATGAGATCGATCAACTGCTCGTGCCGACCGACCGACACCCGGCCGTCGACGCCGAAGCGCAATCGCTCCGCGCGGCGGATCAGCGGGTCGAAGCGTTCGATCACCGCTTCGAGGGCCTGATTGCCGAGTGCGGCGACCGGGATCCGGTGCAGTTCCTCGTCGGCATCCAGCGCCGCACTCACATCGCCTGACGCCACCGCCGCGGCAAACCGGCGGTTCGCGTCCCGCATCCGGCCGACGTCCTGCGCGCTGAGCCGCCCCGTCACCTGCCGTACCGCCAACTCGTGCATCGCGGCGACGACGTCCTTCGCGTCCCGCACCACCTGGATGTCGATGGCACTGACCGTCGTGGATCGACCCGGCAGCGCCACCACCAGTCCACTCGCCCCGAGGCGCAGCAGCGCTTCGCGCACCGGGGTCCGGCTCACCCCCAGCCATTCGGCGAGCTCACCGTCCTTGAGCTGCTCCCCCGGCCGGAACGTTCCGTCGACGATGGCGTCGCGGAGGCGACGGTAGACGTCATCGCGCAGAAGGGTGCGGTCGACAGCAGGACTGCCCTGGGGAATCGGCATGGCAACATATTGCACACACAGCCCCAGATTTACGAAAGCCTGGGTGTCCGCGAGCGGAACGCGTCGAGCTGGACGTAGGTCGTACGGCGTCGGCGTATCTGGGGTCAGAGGGTGTCGAGGTAGGCCCTGCCTCTTGGGGTTAGTTCGTAGCCGGTTTCCAGGCTGTAGGTGAGGCCTAGGTTTTTGAGTTTGCGGACGTCGAGCTTGAAGTTCGCCGTGTCTCGGCCGGCGGCCGCGGCTAGGTCGGCGGCTCGGGTGCCGGGGTTGGCTTGGATGGCTTGCAGGGTGGCGGTGGTCCAGGCGCCGTGGCGGCTGAGGTCGTCTAGTTTCGTCAGGGCGGTGCGGAGGTCTGCGAGGTCCTCTGGGGTCAGGTGGGCGTTGGCGGCTAGTTCTTCGCGGGGGTCCGGGCCCTCGACCAAGTGGAACTTGATCAGGAAGGTGGGCCAGTCCTCGTTGCCGCGGAGCCGGCGGCGGACGTCGCGGGCGTTCTGGCGGTCGGCGGCGAAGATGTCGTCGTCGTAGTCGGAGATCAGGTCGGGGTTGACCTGCCGGACGCTGTCGATCTCGATCCGGCCGGCGTTGGTCCGGTAGATCCGGCCTTCGACGACGCGCGGCTCGGCCCAGCGCCGGTACGCCGCGGTGATCTTGCCCGCCTCGACGCCGTCACGATCTGCTCCAGCGAACAACATGTCAGGCCTCCAGTGCTTTTGCCACGATCGGCGCCAGCTCGCGCAACGCCTTGCCACGATGGCTGATCGCGTCCTTCTCCTCGACCGTCAGCTCGGCCGTCGTCCGGTCGTACCCTTCGGCGGCGAACAGCACGTCGTACCCGAAGCCGCCGGTGCCGCGCAGTTCGCGGATCACCGAGCCGGGCATCTCACCGCGGACGATCACGTCCTCGGCACCCTCCCGCACGAACGCGACAGCCGCCACGAAGGATGCACCCCGCCGCTCGTCCGGTACGTCCTCCAGCTGTCCGAGCAGCAGCAGGTTGTTCGCGTGGTTGTCCTTGGCCGGGCCCGACCAGCGCGCCGACAGGACGCCGGGCATCCCGTTCAGCGCGTCGACGCAGATGCCGCTGTCGTCCGCGATCGACGGCAACCCGGTCGCCGCCAGCGCGGCGTGGGCCTTCAGCAACGCGTTGCCCTCGAAGGTCGGCTCGGTCTCGGCCGGCTCCTCGTACGCCGGGACGTCCCCCAGCCCGAGCACCTCGATCCCGGGCACGATCGGCGTCAGGATCCGCCGGAGCTCCTCGAGCTTCTTCTTGTTGTTCGAGGCAAGCAAAACCTTGGTCACGCGAGGGCCTCCAACTGCAGCTTGGTGAGCTCGGCGCAGCCCGCAGTACCGAGGTCCAGCAGGCTGTTCAGCTCGTCGCGGTCGAACGGCGCGCCCTCGGCAGTGCCCTGTACTTCGATGAACTTGCCCGCACCGGTGAGCACCAGGTTCATGTCGGTCTCGGCGCGGACGTCCTCCTCGTAGCAGAGGTCGAGCATCGGGGCGCCGTCGATGATGCCGACCGAGACGGCCGAGACCGAGCCGGTCAGCGGTTCGCCCTTGAGCGCCTTGCGGTCGCGCAGGTAGGACACGGCGTCGGCCAGTGCGACGTACGCGCCGGTGATCGCGGCCGTGCGGGTGCCGCCGTCGGCCTGCAGCACGTCGCAGTCGAGCAGGATGGTGTTCTCACCGAGCGCCTTGTAGTCGATCACCGCGCGCAGGGAGCGCCCGATCAGGCGGGAGATCTCGTGCGTCCGGCCGCCGATCCGGCCCTTCACCGACTCCCGGTCCGAGCGGGTGTTGGTGGACCGCGGCAACATCGCGTACTCCGCGCTGACCCAGCCCAGGCCGGAGCCCTTGCGCCAGCGCGGCACACCCTCGGTCACGCTGGCCGCACACAGCACCCGGGTCCGCCCGAACTCCACCAGCACCGACCCCTCGGCGTGGTCGAGCCACTTCCGCGTCAACGTCACCGGTCGAAGCTGGTCAGGAGTCCGTCCATCAATACGCGCCATACCGGAAACCCTATGCCCGGAGGCGCTGCACCTCCGCATCGACCGGCGACCGGGCTGTGGACAAAAGACCCGGACGGAGGTGGGTGAGGGCTAGGCGGGTTGCCCAGGGGGTTAGGTCGTGGGCTCGGCGGGTTAGCCAGGGGACGCCTTCGCGGAGCATCCAGGCGGCGTCTGCCCATTTCGTGGGCGGTTGCCCTGCGCAATCCAGAGCGGGCGGTACTGCGATGTGCAGCCCCTGACGCTGCAGCTCGTCGGCGAAAGCTCGAGCCAGGTGGCGGTGGCCGCGTTCGGCGGGGTGGAGCCGGTCGATGCTCCAGAACTCGCGCCGGTAGACCTCTGGGTAGTCGGCCATGTCGATCCGGATCCCGCCGAAGCGCGCGTGCAGTTCGTCGTACGCCGCGTTGACCCGTTCGATCCGCTGCCACAGTGGCAGGCGCAACCACGACGGCAGGCCGAACACCTGGCCGTGGTCGTGGAACCGCACGGTCAGCAGCAACGCGCCGCGCCCGGTCAACTGCTCCGCGCAGTACCAGAGGCAGTCGCGGATCTGGGCAGCATCGAAACTCGAACGCATGGTGTCGTTGACGCCGACGATGAGGGAGGCCAGGTCGATGGGTCCGGCGCCCGTCGCCGGGAGTTGGTCGGCGGCGACCACCGGTGCGGTGGCGCCGCTGGTCGCGAGGTTGGAGAACGTCACACGGTGGGAGCTGCCCAGGGAGTCGGCGAGCAGCGAGGCCCAGCCCCGCCACCCCTCCCCCGGGCGCGCACCGGCACCGGACAGGTCGGTCGTACTGCCGTTCAGCGGGTCCCCGACACCAACGGTCGTCGAGTCGCCCAGTGCCACGTAGTGGAGGCTCACATTCCGTCATGGTGACGGCGCTGTCCGAGGTCTGGGTGAGACCGAGATGACCAGGGGATGGCTTTCACCGAATCAAAGAGATGTTGAAGATCGGAACTGTTCAGACATAGGGTTTAGCAATCACCTACGTGCAGGAGTTGCTGGCATGAGTACAGAAGACCTTCGGTTCGGTGTGGTGGGGCTCGGCCTCCGGTCCGGCCTGGCCAAGCACGCCCACTTCCCGGGCGAGGGATCCCGGATCGTGGCGGTCTGCGACCCCGTCGAGGCGCAACAGCAGGCGGCGCTCGCGGAGTACCCGGAGGCCGAGGCGTACGCCGATCACACCGAACTGCTCGACCTGAAACTGGACGGCGTCTTCCTGACCACGCCGGACGACCTGCACGAGGACCCGGCCATCGACTTCCTCCGGGCCGGGGTCGCCGTCTTCGTCGAGAAGCCGCTGGCGATCACCACCTCGGGCTGCGACCGGGTGCTGCAGGCGGCGTACGAGACCGGCACCCGCCTGTACGTCGGGCACAACATGCGCCACATGCCCGTCGTGCTGACGATGCGCGAACTCATCCAGGCGGGCGCGATCGGTGAGGTGAAGGCGATCTGGTGCCGGCACTTCGTCGGCCACGGCGGCGACTTCTACTTCAAGGACTGGCACGCCGACCGCCGGCGCAGTACCAGCCTGCTGCTGCAGAAAGGTGCCCATGACATCGATGTGATGCACTGGCTGGCCGGCGGCTACACCACCCGGGCGAACGCGCTCGGCGGCCTGACCGTGTACGGCCGGATCGAGGATCGCCAGGACCGCTCCGGGCAGCGGTTCGCCGACTTCGTGTCGGAGGACAACTGGCCGCCGCTGGCGCAGAAGGGGATGGCGCCGGTGATGGACGTCGAGGACCTCTCGATGGCGAATCTCCAACTGGACAACGGCGTTCTCATGTCCTACCAGCAGTGCCACTACACCCCGGACTACTGGCGCAACTACACGGTGATCGGCACGGCCGGACGGCTGGAGAACTTCGGCGACACCTCGGGCGGGGTCGTGAAGGTCTGGAACAGCAAGCGCTCCGGCTATCGCGAGGACGCCGACCAGGTTGTCGAGATCCCCGAGGCCGAGGGTGGTCACGGCGGTGCCGACCCGCGCCTGGTGGCGGAGTTCGTCCGCTTCGTCCGCGACGGCAGCCCGACCCTCACCTCCCCGATCGCCGCGCGAGCAGCAGTCGCCGCCGGCTACGCGGCAACCACCTCGCTCCGCACCGGAGGCACCCCGATCGACGTCCCCGCACTCGACCCGGCCCTCATCGAGTACTTCGAGAACGGCCAAACCCGCTAGCCGGCGAGAAACTCCTTCAACACTTGACGAAAAGCGTCCGGTCGCTCCCGCCAAGGTGAGTGACCGGCGCCTTCGATCAGGCGGACTTCGTGCTGCGGAATGTGCCGCGCGAGAACCTGTACTGCGCTCGCCGGGCGGGGGTCCCCCGTGCCATGAACAAGCCAGACCGGCATCGGCAGACCGGCCACCAACGCGATCAGGTCCTGGTCGGAGTACGCATTGATCTCGGTGCTGAGTGCCCGGTTGGCGGCGAAGTTGATCGGGTGCGGAACGGCCGCATCCTCCGATGCCCACTGCCAGGCATGCTCCCGATCGGCGTGGTCGGTGAACCACGACAACACCCGGAACTCCGTCTCCTCCTCAGGCGATCGGCTTGTCTGCAAGGCGATCAGGCGCTCCAGCTGCTCAGGGGTCATCCGCCGGTTGCGCTCCTCGTAGTACGGCGTGTGCCAGTCGCCGAGGCCGACTCCGCTGAAGTGGCCGACCTTCACGACGTACTGCGGATGAGCAGCCGCATACGTCAGCGCCAACCGAGCACCGAAAGAGTGGCCGAGGACAATGATCTGCTCGTGATCCCAGTGCTGCCGGAGTTCGTCGATGTCGTCCTGCAGGCGTCGCATCGTCTGCAACTCTGACGGATCCGAGCTGCCACACCCACGCTGGTCGAAGCGATGCACGACGGTCAGGTCGTCGAGCATCGCGGCCACCGGCTCCAGGTAGTCCCACAACCCCGGCCCGCCATGCAACAGGACTACTGGCGGCCTTGCGGTCGGCGTACCGGTGGTCCAGGTGCGCAGGCGGGTGCCGTCGGACAGACGGACCGAGGACATCAGATGTCGAAGGTCGCGTTCGGGGTCGCGACGAGGACCTCACCCGGGTAGGTGCGGCGGGCACCTATCGCCTGGGTTTCGCGGTTGAACCACGGCGGGACGTGCGTGATGACGAGGCGTTTCACGCCGGCTCGTTTGGCGTGTTCACCCGCGTCGGCCGGGGTCATGTGGAGATCCGGCGGGTTGTTCGGGTCGTCGTCGCGCAGGGCGGCCTCGCACAGCAGCAGGTCGCTGC
This sequence comes from Kribbella sp. NPDC023855, assembly GCF_040639475.1. NCBI lineage: Bacteria > Bacillati > Actinomycetota > Actinomycetes > Propionibacteriales > Kribbellaceae > Kribbella > Kribbella sp. NPDC023855. The sequence continues at coordinate 464,678 of NZ_JBFAAA010000006.1, read as the reverse complement.
CGCGCGCCAGCTCGACCAGCCCGTCGTTGGGACCGGTGTCGCCGGAGTACACGATCGACTTGTTGCCGTGCTCAACCCGGATCGCGTACGCCGGTACCGGGTGCACCATCGGGACGGTGCTCACCGTGAACGGCCCGATCTGCTGGATCTCCTGCCAGGTATGGAAGTCCAGCTCCTCCTCCATGCCCGGATCCAGCGGCAGGTCGTAGGCAAGCGCCATCCGCTCGGCGGTACCGGGCGGGCCGTAGACCGGGATGCGGGGCAGCGGGGACGACGGCGAGTACTTCGCCGCGACGTACAGGCCGCACAGGTCCATGCAGTGGTCGGGATGCAGGTGGGACAAGGCGATCGCGCCGATCTCCGGCACGGACAGATGGCGTTGCAGCGCACCGAGCGCGCCACTGCCGAGGTCGAGCACCAGGTGGAACCCGTCGGCGGTGACCAGATAGCTCGAGGCAGGCGAGTCCGGCCCGGGGACGGACCCGGAGCAGCCGAGCACGGTGAGCTTCATATCTTGAACATTACCGGCGGGTTGACGTCTTCGCAGGAATCCGTGCGGCGTCGCCGAGCAGCTGATCGAGCTGCCTGGCTATGATTTCGAGCACATCACGCCCGCGTCTGGTGCCATGGACAACATCCAGCCCCAGCCCGGTGACCCCCGCGACCAGCAGGTCGGCGGTCGAGCCGGGGTCGACGCCGGGCCGGAGCAGTCCGGAATCCGCGGCCTGCCGGAGGATCAGGGCAACAAAGTCCTCCAGCGAGCGGTCTCCCGCCAGGAACACGGCGGCCAGTGCGGGATCGGTGAGGCTGCGGGCGTAGTACGCCGCGAGCACCCGCAGGCTGAGCCGGCGCTGCTCGTCCAAGGGCACGAATTCGCTGAGAATCGCCGAAAGCAAGGCCTTCGGGTCGGCGAGGTCCGCCTCGATCCGGTTCCGCGCGTTCTGCTGGTTCGTTTCGTGCAGCAACCTGAGCGCGTCCACGAGCAACTGGTGCTTGCTGCCGAAGTGGTACTGCACGACTCTGACCGAAACGCCTGCCTCGGCCGCTACTGCGCGCAGGGATACCGCTTCCAGCCCTTGCTCGGCCGCGATTCGCCAGACTGCGCGCGCGATCTGCGTACGCCGCTGCGCCGCGACGGTGGTCTGTTCCGCGGGCGGCGCGGGCTGCGTACGGCGGCTGCGGTAGGCCTTCGCCTGACACGCGCGCGAACAGTACCGCGGCCGCCGCCCCCGCTCGGGCACCACCAGCGAACCACCGCACACCTGACATCTTTCGTCACGCACCCTCGCACTGTATTCGATGGAATAGCGTGACGAAACAGCGGAATCCGCGACTAAAGTCGCAACCACCGTTGTTACGTTCGTGTCAACCGAGAGGAGACACGATGGATGAGGGAATGTACCGGCTGGCGATGGTCGGAGTCGCCTTCCTGGGCATCTGGGAAGGCCTGCTGACGATCATCTTCCGGCTCTTCACCAGCAGACCGCCGAACTGGCTGACCGCGGCAAACCACCTCGACAGCCCGTGGTGCTACGTCGTGGCGGGTGGAGTCATTGCCGTCGCGGTGGTGCTGCTGTCAGCGCTCGACACCGCGCGCAAGAAGGTGCTGGCGAAGGCCTAGGGAAGCCTCAGCGGATCCAGGCGAACTGGTCGACGCCGGAGATGACCGGGCCGAGGAAGCGGGCGCCGATCGCGGCGAACTCGGCCGGGTCGCCGGTGGTGACGAAGCGGTGCTGGGGGGCGGGCAGGTCGCCGGGGCGGAGCAGGCCGCTCTTGGTGAGCACGCTGTAGACGTCCTTGGCGCACTCCTCCGCACTGCTGACAAGGGTGACGTTGTCACCCATCACGTACGAGATCACGCCGGTCAGCAACGGGTAGTGGGTGCAGCCGAGGATGAGCGTGTCCACGTCGGCCTCGATCAGCGGATCGAAGTACTCGTGGGCGGCGGCAAGCAACTCGGGTCCCGACGTCACCCCGGCCTCGACGAAGTCCACGAAACTCGGGCAGGCCTGGGTCAGCAGCTGGATCTGCGGAGCGGCGGCGAATGCGTCCTCGTAGGCCAACGAGGTCGCCGTCGCCTTCGTGCAGATCACGCCGACGCGCTGGTTCCGGGTCGCGGCAACGGCCCGCCGGGCAGCCGGAAGGATCACCTCGACCACCGGTACGTCGTACCGCTCGCGGGCGTCTCTGAGCATCGCGGCACTGGCCGAGTTGCAGGCGATGACGAGCATCTTGACGCCGGCCTCGACCAGGTGGTCCAGGCATTCCAGCGCGTACTCGCGCACCTCGGCGATCGGTTTCGGGCCGTACGGCTGGCGGGCCGTGTCGCCGAGGTACAGGATCGGCTCGTGCGGCAGCTGGTCGAGTACCGACCGCGTCACCGTCAGTCCGCCGAACCCTGAGTCGAAGATCCCGATCGGTGCGTCTGCCACAGTCGGAACTCTAGCTCGCGGCGACCCGAAGACCGGTAACGGGCAGAGCTGAAGTAAGGCTTACCTGAGGTCGCGTCGCGACACGCCGGAGTTATCCACATCTTTACTCTCAGGAATTGCCAACGGACGTGACGCGGGCCACTCTTATCGGATGTGTTTCCAACCGCCCCCAGCGATGCCATGAACCTGGTGGTCCAGATCGCGGTGGCTTTCACCTCCACCGGCGCACCGAATCCGCACCCCACCAACGCCGCGGCGGCAGGCAATGCCGCCGGTCAGGCTGTGGAGACGAACACGTCCAGCACCAGCGCCGACATCGCGTCGACGCTCGGCCCGACCGGGATGCTGGTGCTCCTCGTGTTCGCCGCCTTCGCCGCCTACGTCCTCTCGCTCCGACTGCACCCGAACGCGAAGTGCAACCGCTGCAAGGGCGCCGGCCGGCACAAGGGCTCCATCTTCAGCTACGCCCAGCGTCCGTGCAGCAGCTGCAAGGGCCGGGGCGTCCACCCCAGACTAGGCCGCAAAGTGCTCTTCAAGACCTGACCTCCCCGACCGGTTCGCGCCCTCGCCCAGCGCGCTCCGGTGGCAGTGCAATCCCTGACCAGCCGTGCGGGCACCGTTGACTGTCGGTGCTCGTGGGTACGTTGCGGCCCATGGACACGATCCGGATTGTGAGGGCGCGGGAGCACAACCTGCGCGACGTGTCGCTCGAGCTGCCGAAGCACCGGCTGATCGTGGTCACCGGGGTCTCCGGCTCCGGCAAGTCGTCGCTGGTGTTCGACACCCTGGCGGCGGAGGCGCAGCGGCAGCTGAACGAGACGTTCAGTACGTTCATCCGCAACCGGCTGCCGAAGTACGGGCAGCCCGCGGCCGACGCGATCGAGAACCTGTCGCCCGCGATCGTGGTCGCCCAGCGCCGGATCGGCGGCAACGCCCGCTCCACCGTGGGCACGGTGACCGACCTTCATCCGCTGCTGCGGCTGCTCTTCAGCCGCGCCGGAACGCCGTTCGTCGGCTGGTCCAACCGGTTCTCGTTCAACGACCCGGACGGCATGTGCCCGGTCTGCCAGGGCACCGGGATCAGCGCGGTGCTGGACGAGGACGCGTTCCTCGACCGCGACCGCTCACTGGCCCAGGGCCCGTTCCGGCACCCCAGCTTCCAGCCTGGCCGCTGGTACTGGAAGTACTACGCCAACTCCGGCCTGTTCGACCTCGACCTACCGCTGCGCGAGTACGACGAGCCGGCGTGGCAGACCCTGCGTCGCGGGGCCCGGGCCGACGATCCGCTGTCGGCCACCCCGGACGACTTCGAAGGCGTGATCGACCGGTTCCACCGGCTCTTCCTGCGCAAGGACGTCAGCAAGATGTCGGCGAAGAGCCGGGCCGTGCACGAGCGACTGGTCGCCTCAGGCACTTGCCCGCAGTGTCACGGCGGCCGGCTCAACCCCGAAGCTTTGTCCAGCCGGATCGACGGGCGGAACATCGCCGAGCTCGCCGCCATGCAGGCTGACGAACTGCTCGAGGTGCTGGCCAAGATCGACGTCCCGGAAGCCGCGTCGGTGGTCGCCAGCCTGCGCGAGCGTCTCGGCCACCTGGTCACCATCGGCCTGGGATACCTCAGCCTCGACCGGCCCACGACGACGTTGTCAGGCGGCGAGTCGCAGCGGATCAAGATGGTTCGGCACCTCGGCAGCAGCCTCGGCGACATGCTCTACATCTTCGACGAGCCGACGGCCGGGTTGCACCCGAGTGACGTCCTGCGGTTCAACCTGTTGCTGCGCAAGCTGCAGGAGAAGGGCAACACGGTGCTCGTCGTCGAGCACGACCGGGACGTGATCGAGATCGCCGACCACGTCGTCGACGTCGGTCCGGGCGCCGGCCCCGCCGGTGGCCGGATCACCTACCAGGGACCGGTCGCCGGTCTGCGCAAGGCCGACACCCCGACCGGTCAGAGCATGGACCGTCCGCTCGCGCTGAACCGCGCGCCCCGGACGGCGACCGGCGTACTGCGGGTCGAAAACGCCACCGCGCACAACCTGCGCAACGTCACGGTCGAGTTCCCGACCGGCGTGTTCACCGTCGTCAGCGGTGTGGCCGGCTCGGGCAAGAGCAGCCTGGTGAACGACGAGCTCCGCCGCCGATACCCCGAGGTGGTGGCGATCGACCAGAGTCAGCTGTCCGGCAACAGCCGCTCGACGCCGGCGACGTACACCGGACTGATGGACGAGATCCGTGCGCTCTTCGCGGCGGCGAACGGGGTGAGTTCGTCGCTGTTCAGCGCGAACTCCGACGGTGCCTGCCCGAACTGCCGCGGTCTCGGGTTCGTCACCACCGAACTGGCCTTCATGGACGACCTCCGGTCGGTGTGCGAAGTGTGCAACGGGCGGCGGTACACGAGGGAAGTCCTCGAGTACGAGCTCGACGGACGGACGATCGCCGACGTTCTGGAGCTGACGGTCGGCGAGGCCGCCGGGGTGTTCGGCAACGAGCAGATCGAGCGGGTGCTCACCTCACTGCAGGACGTCGGCCTGGGCTACCTCAAGCTCGGGCAGCCGCTGAACACGTTGTCCGGCGGCGAGGCGCAACGGGTCAAGCTGGCCACCGAGCTGCGCACCGCGGCCGGCATCTACCTGATGGACGAGCCGACGACCGGGTTGCACATGTCCGACGTCGACCAGTTGCTGGGCATCATCGGCCGGCTGGTCGACGGCGGCAGCACGGTGATCGCCATCGAGCACAACCTCGACGTGATCGCCGCCGCCGACTGGATCGTGGACGTCGGTCCCGGGCCCGGACACCACGGCGGCCGAATCCTCTTCGAAGGCACCCCGAAAGCAATGCTCGACCACCCAAACTCGGCAACCGCCGACCACCTCCGCGCCGCCGTGAGCCGCTGACAGGTCGAGCGGGGTGCCGTCCTGGTCGCACAGGCGGGCCTGCAACAGCTCGCCCTGCTCGTCGAACGGGTAGACGTTGGTGATCGTCCTGCCGTCCAGCATCAGTCCGTTCGACACGGCGTAGCTGCTGTTACGGCATCGCCAGATCCTGGCGCCGGTGGCCCGCGCGCCCGCGGTTGAACCGCGCGACGCAGGAGCGCAGAACACCGGGTGGGTGGGAGCGCTCGAACGAGCCCGCGACGCAGGAGCGGGCATCGGAGAGCGCGCGGGGGACAACCCCAAACACCCGCCTCAGCACCACATCAGCCACCACCGTGGTCAACCCGCGCGACGCAGGAGCGCAAAACACCGGGTGGGCGGGAGCACTCGAACGAGCCCGCGACGCAGGAGCGGGCGTCGGAGAGCGCGGGGGGGGGGGGGAACCACCTCGGCGCGACGCCCACCCGACCGGACCCTCAGGCCCAGAGTTGGCCTTCGAGGCGTTCTTCGGCTTCTTCGACCGTGCCTTCGTAGGCGCCGGTGGAGAGGTACTTCCAGCCGCCGTCGGCGACGACGAAGGCGATGTCGGCCGACTGACCGTCGCGCACGCACTTGGCCGCCTGCCCGAGTGCGGCGTGCAGGATCGCACCGGTCGAGATGCCGGCGAAGATGCCTTCGTTGTCGAGTAGTTCGCGGACCCGGCGTACCGCATCACGCGGGCCGACCGAGAAACGCGCGTCGATCAGCGTCGCGTCGTACAGCTCGGGGACGAAGCCCTCGTCGAGGTTGCGCAGGCCGTAGACCAGTTCGCCGTACCGCGGCTCGGCGGCGACGATCCGTACTTCGGGTTTGTGCTCGCGGAAGAAGCGGCCGGCCCCCATCAGCGTGCCGGTGGTGCCGAGCCCAGCCACGAAATGCGTCACCGACGGCAGGTCGGTGAGGATCTCGCGGGCCGTGCCGTCGTAGTGCGCGGCCGCGTTCGACGGGTTGCCGTACTGGTAGAGCATCACCCAGTCCGGGTGCTCCTCGGCGACCTGCTTGGCCACCCGGACGGCCTCGTTCGAACCGCCCGCGGCCGGCGAGGAGATGATCTCGACCCCCCACATCCGCAGGATCTGCCGGCGCTCCTCGGAGGTGTTCTCCGGCATCACACAGACCATCCGGTACCCGCGCAGCTTGGCCGCCATCGCCAGCGAGATCCCGGTGTTGCCCGACGTCGGCTCGAGGATGGTGTTGCCCGGCCGGAGCCGGCCGTCCTTCTCGGCGTCCAGCAGCATCCGCAGCGCGGCCCGGTCCTTGATCGACCCGGTCGGGTTGTGGTCCTCCAGCTTGGCCCACAACCGCACGTCACCCGACGGCGAGAGCTTCGGCAGGCCGACCAGCGGCGTACCGCCGACCGAGTCGAGCAGGGAGTCGAAACGCATGATCAGCCGCCGGCCACCGCGGGCAGTACGACGACGACGTCGCCGTCCTTGACCCCGGTCTGCAGGCCGCCGGTGAACCGGACGTCCTCGTCGTTGACGTAGACGTTGACGAACCGGCGCAGCTCCTCCGGCTCCCCCTCCACGATCCGCTCCTTCAGGCCCGGGTGGGTGCCGTTCACGTTGTCGATGAACTCGGCCAGCGTGCTGCCGTCCCCGTTCACCGCCTTCTCGCCCCCGGTGTAGGTGCGCAAGATGGTCGGGACGCGAAGCTCGATCGCCATGTCAGTTGTCTCCTTGATTGCTGTAGTCCGCCACGACCTTGACCTCTTCCTCGGTGACCGCGCCGTCGATGATCCGGTACGACCGGAACTCCACCGGCCCGTCGTACGACGGCGAGTCGGCGCCGTCGCGGGTGGAGACCAGCACGTAGTGCGCGCCGGGCTCGGAGGCCAGGTTGATGTCGGTGCGGGAGGGGTAGGCCTCGGTGGCCGTGTGCGAGTGGTAGATCACCACCGGTTCCTCGTCGCGCTCGTCCATCTCCTTGTAGAGCCGGAACAGGTCGCCCGAGTCGAACTCGTAGAACGTCGGCGACATCGCCGCGTTCAGCATCGGGATGAACCGCTCCGGCCGGTCGGAGCCGGCCGGCCCGGCCACCACGCCACACGCCTCGTCCGGATGGTCCCGCCGGGCATGCGCCACGATCGCGTCGTACGTCTCCGAGTCGATGATGAGCACGCCACCACGATACGGAGGACACCGCCGACCCCCTGCCAACCAGGGAGTCGGTCCAGTATGTGGACTACCAGCGGTCGTGGACCTGGGGGCGGATGAGCTCGTCGTACACGGTCTGGACGACCTTCAGTTCGCCGGTGGTGAGGGGGCGGAGGGTGGCGGCGGCGATGTTGCCGGCTACCTGCTCGGGGTTGCGGGCGCCCGGGATGACAACGGTGACGCCCGGCTGGTCGAGGATCCAGCGGAGGGCGAACTGGGCCATCGTGGCGCCCTCCGGGACCAGCGGGATGAGTCGCTTGACTGCTTCCAGGCCGGTGGCGAAGTCGACGCCGGAGAAGGTCTCGCCGACGTCGAAGGACTCGCCCTTGCGGTTGTAGTTGCGGTGGTCGTCCGCGCCGAAGGTGGTGTTCTCGTCGTACTTGCCGGAGAGCAGGCCGCTGGCCAGCGGGACCCGGGCGATGATTCCGACGCCGGCTCGCTCGGCCGCCGGCAGCACCTCGTCGAGCGGCTTGAGCCGGAACGCGTTCAGGATGATCTGCACGGACGCCACGTTCGGCCGCGCGATCGCGGTGAGCGCCTCGGCGCAGGTCTCCACACTCACCCCGTACGCCGCGATGCGGCCCTCCGCCACCATCGTGTCGAGCCCGTCGAAGACGGCGTCGCTGGAGTAGACCGGGGTCGGCGGACAGTGCAGCTGGACCAGGTCGATCGTGTCGACGCCGAGATTCTGGCGGGAGCGGTCGTTCCAGGCGCGGAAGGCGTCCAGGGTGTAGTTCTCCGGCACCTGCTCGACCCGCCGGCCCATCTTGGTGGCGACGGTCAGCTCCGGGTGCTCCTTGAGCACCTGCCCGACGAGCCGCTCACTCCGCCCATCGCCGTACACGTCCGCGGTGTCGATGAACGTGACACCACCCTCGACGGCAGCCCGCAGTACGCCGATTGCGTCGCTCTCGTCGACCTCACCCCAGTCGGCCCCGAGCTGCCAGGCACCAAGCCCGACCACACCAACATCCCGCCCAGTACGCCCCAACGTCCGCTTTTCCATACAACCCACCCTATGCGCCGTCGCTCGCCCGGCTGCGCCGGGCGAGCGACGGGAAAAGCGAGACACCGCCAGGTCGATCCGAGGGCCGGCCCCGCCGAACTCGTCGCCTCCGGCGACATCGAGCGTGCCGGGGCCGGTCAGGCCTTCGCCAACACGACGGCGAGGGTGGGGCCTTCGGTGAGAGTCAGGTTGGTGGTGAGGGTTTCTGTCAGGAGCGTTTCGTGGTGTTCCTCGATGGCCGTGAGGGTGGTGGGGTCGGCGGTCAGGTGGAGGTGGATTTGGTCGGTGATGTCGAGGCCGGCGTCTCGGCGGGACTGCTGGACCGCGCGGATCACGTCGCGGGCGATGCCCTCGCGCTCCAGTTCCGGGGTGAGCTCGAGGTCCAGTACTACGAAACCGCCGCCGGTCAGCAGCCCACTTGCCCGCGGGCCGGCGTCATCGACCTCCGCCAGCACCGTTTCCAGCGTGTACTCCCCCTCCCGCAACTCGATGCCACCGGCAACAACCGAGCCGTCGGCGGAGACCGACCAGTCGCCGGACTTCGACGCCTTGATCACCGCCTGTACGTCGCGTCCGAGTCGCGGGCCGGCCGCTCGTGCGTTGACGGTCAGTTTCTGCGAGACCGGTGCGTCCACCTCGTCGACCTCGGCCAGCACCACCTCCCGCACGTTGACCTCAGCCCGAAGGATCGGCACCAACTGCTCCAGCGACGACGCGTCGGCCGTCGCGACCGTCATCGTGCGCAGCGGCTGACGCCCGCGGATCCCCTCTGCCTTCCGAACCGCCGAGGCGACCGAACAGATCTCCCGCACGCGCTCCATCCGCGCCACCAACGCATCATCCGCGGGCAGGTCATCCACAGCCGGCCAGTCGGTCAGATGCACCGAACGCCCACCGGTCAACCCACGCCAGATCTCCTCCGCCGTCAACGGCAGCAGCGGTGCGACCGTCCGAGTCACCACCTCGAGCGCGGTGTAGAGCGTGTTCAACGCATCCTGGAAAGTCGCGCCCTTGTCGTCCCAGAACCGTTCCCGCGACCGCCGGATGTACCAGTTCGTCAGCACCTCCAGGTAGCTGACGACGGACTCGCACGCCGACGCAACGTCGTACCGGTCGAGCCGCTCGCCCACCTCACCGACGAAAACCCGCAACCTGGCCAGCAGGTAGCGATCGAGCTCCACCTCGGAGCTGACCGACCAGGTCGCCGAGGCGCCGGCCGCGTTGGCGTAGAGGCCGAAGAAGTACCAGGCGTTCCAGAGCGGGATCATCACCTGCCGCACTCCGTCGCGGATGCCCTGCTCGGTGACGACCAGGTTGCCGCCGCGCAGGATCGGGCTCGACATCAGGAACCAGCGCATCGCGTCCGCGCCGTCGCGGTCGAACACCTCGCGGACATCGGGATAGTTCCGCAGCGACTTGCTCATCTTCTGCCCGTCGCTGCCCAGCACGATCCCGTGCGACAGGCACGACGAGAACGCCGGCCGGTCGAACAACGCCGTCGCCAGCACGTGCATGGTGTAGAACCAGCCACGCGTCTGCCCGATGTACTCGACGATGAAGTCGCCCGGGAAGTGGTGCTCGAACCACTCGCTGTTCTCGAACGGGTAGTGCACCTGCGCGAAACTCATCGATCCCGAGTCGAACCACACGTCCAGCACGTCGGGAACCCGCCGCATCACCGACTTCCCGGTCGGATCGTCCGGGTTCGGCCGGGTCAGCCGGTCGATGAACGGCCGGTGCAGATCCGGTACGGCGATGCCGAAGTCGCGCTCCAGCTCCTCGACCGAGCCATACACGTCGATCCGCGGGTACGCCGGGTCGTCCGAGCGCCAGACCGGGATCGGCGACCCCCAGAACCGGTTCCGGCTGATCGACCAGTCCCGCGCGTTCTCCAGCCACTTGCCGAACTGGCCGTACTTGATGTGCTCCGGCACCCAGGTGATCTGCTCGTTCAGCTCGACCATCCGGTCCCGGATCCGGGTCACCTCGACGAACCAGCTCGACACCGCCTTGTAGATCAGCGGATTGCGGCACCGCCAGCAATGCGGGTAGCTGTGCACATAGCTGTCCTCGCGAACCAGGGCTCCGGCCGCGGCGAGGTCGCGGATGATGGCCCGGTTCGCGTCGAACACGTGCTGCCCGGCGTACGGCGGAACCACACCGGTGAAGCGAGCACCTTCGTCGACGGTCAGCAGGGTCGGGATGCCGACCGCGTCGCAGGCGAGCTGGTCCTCCTCGCCGTACGCCGGAGCCATGTGGACGACTCCGGTGCCGTCGTCGGTGGTCACATGCTCGGCGGCGATGACCTGGAAGGCATTCTCGGTGCCCCACCGGTCGACGTCGGTGAAGAAATCGAAGAGCGGCGTGTACCGCAGCCCGATCAGCTCGGCACCCTTCAACCGCCGGATGACGTCCTCATACCCGTACGCCGCCAGTCGCGCCTCGGCCAGGATCGTCGGCCGGCCCTCTGCGTCGTTGACGACGACGTAATCGATGTCGGGGGCAACGGCCATCGCCAGGTTGCTCGGCAGCGTCCAGGGTGTGGTCGTCCAGGCCAGCAGGCGCTCGCCGGTCTCCAGGGTCACCGCGACGGTGACCGATGGGTCCTGCCGCGGTTGGTAGACGTCGTCGTCCATCCGCAGCTCGTGGTTCGAGAGCGGTGTCTCGTCGTTCCAGCAGTACGGCAGGACGCGCAGGCCTTCGTAGACGAGCCCCTTGTCGTACAAGGTCTTGAACGCCCAGATGACGGATTCCATGTAGTCGCGGTTGAGCGTCTTGTAGTCGTTGCCGAAGTCGACCCAGCGCGCCTGCCGGGTGACGTAGGCCTGCCACTCGTCGGTGTACTTGAGCACCGACGACCGGCACACCTCGTTGAACTTCTCGATGCCCAGCTCGACGATCTCCGCCTTGGTCTTCAGCCCGAGCACCCGCTGAGCCTCCAGCTCGGCCGGCAACCCGTGCGTGTCCCACCCGAACCGCCGCTCGACCCGCCGCCCGCGCATCGTCTGGTACCGCGGCACGACGTCCTTCACGTACCCGGTCAGCAGATGCCCGTAGTGCGGCAACCCGTTGGCAAACGGCGGCCCGTCGTAGAAGACGAACTCGTTCTCCCCGTCCACCCCAGCAGCCCGGCCCTCCACCGAAGCCAGAAACGTCCCGTCCGCCTCCCAGTACTCGAGCACCCGCTTCTCGAGCGCCGGAAACTCGGGACCAGCGCTCAACCGGTCTCCCCCGGTCTTCGGATACGTCATCTGATGTTGTGCAGCAAAGCGGACTGGAGGTAGCCGAGCCAGTCGTAGAGGTCGTAGGTGAGGCGGCGGGGGTCGTCGTCGGGGAGCTTCTCCCAGACCGCGTAGTCGTCCTCTTCCTTGATGTCCAGCCGGGTGCCGATCGCCAGTCGCAGGTCGTTCAGTGCGCGCAGCCAGGCGAGCTGGTCGTCACCCTCGAGCGGGATCCCGTCCTCCGGCGACGCCTCCAGAGCCGCCAGCACCCGCTTGGCGTCCGACGCCTTGCTGTCCCGCAGCCCGCGCTCGGTGAACCGCCGGAACTCGGCAGCCGCCTGGTCGTCGGAGTTGTACGCATCCGGCAGCAGCCGCTGCAGTACTACGTCCTCCGGCGGCGAGGTCGGCCCGTCGTTGTCCAGCAACGCGGCCAGCGGGTCGCTCGACTCGGCGGCGCGTGGCGGCATCCCGTCGTACAGGAGTTCGACCAGGTTGCGGAGCAGGTTCGCCAGGATGTCCGCCTCGTGCGCGGCGAAGCTGACGATCACGGTCTTCTTGCGCTTACGGAACTTCGTCACGACTTCTCACAGGTGGCCCACAGGCCGTAGGAGTGCATGGCTTCGACATCGCGTTCCATCGCCTCGCGGTTACCGTTCGAGACGACCGACTTGCCTTCTTGGTGCACCTGCATCATCAGCTTCTCCGCCTTGGCCTTGGAGTAGCCGAAATAGGTCTGGAAGACGAACGTGACGTAGTCCATCAGGTTCACCGGATCGTTCCAGACGATCGTCACCCACGGTGGGCTCAACTCGATCGCCTCGTCGATTTCGGGGCTGGCGAGTTCGCTCGGTGCGGTGGTCACGTAGCCATTCTCTCCATCATCAGTTCTCGACTCGCAATAGGCTGCTCTTGTGAACGCTACGACAGCGCTGCTGACCGACCACTACGAGCTGACCATGCTGCAGGCCAGTCTGGCCGACGGTACGGCGCATCGGCGCTCGGTTTTCGAGCTGTTCGCCCGGCGGTTGCCCGACGGGCGCCGGTACGGCGTGGTCGCGGGCGTGAACCGGCTCCTGGACGCGCTGGAGCAGTTCCGTTTCGACGAGCAGACGATCGACTTCCTGGCCGAGCGGCGCATCGTCGACGCCGCGACCCGCGACTGGCTCGCGGAGTACCGGTTCAGCGGTGACATCTCCGGGTACGCCGACGGGGAGATCTTCTTCCCGGGCTCGCCGGTCCTGGTGGTGGAGTCGAGCTTCGCCGAGGCGGTGCTGCTGGAAACCGTGTTCCTGTCGATCCTGAACCACGACTCGGCGGTCGCCTCGGCGGCCTCCCGGATGACCTGGTGGGCCGGTGGCCGGCCGTGTATCGAGATGGGCTCGCGGCGGACCCACGAGGAGGCCGCGGTCGCGTCCGCGCTGGCGGCGTACATCGCGGGGTTCGCCACCACCTCCAACCTGGAGGCGGCCCGCCGGTTCGGCATCCCGAGCGCCGGTACGGCGGCCCACTCGTTCACCCTGCTGCACGACACCGAGCGGGACGCGTTCGTCTCCCAGGTGGATGCCTTGGGCAAGGGAACGACGCTGCTGGTGGACACCTACGACCTGACCGAGGCGGTGAAGACGGCGATCGAGGTGGCCGGTACCGACCTGGGCGCGGTCCGGCTCGACTCCGGTGACCTGCCGTCGCTGGCCGGGCAGGTCCGCGAGCAGCTGGACGCGCTGGGCGCCACCAAGACCCGGATCATCGTCACCAGCGACCTCGACGAGTACCAGATCGCCGCGCTCGCGCCGGCCGCCGTCGACGGGTACGGCGTGGGCACCTCGCTGGTGACCGGCAGCGGCTACCCGACCTGCGGTTTCGTCTACAAGCTGGTCGCCCGCGAGGACGACGACGGCAAGCTGGTGCCGGTCGCGAAGAACAGCCCGGACAAGATCTCGATCGGCGGCCGCAAGTACGCGCTGCGGCGTCGTTCGGCGGCCGGTGTCGCCGAGGTGGAGCTGATCGGCGTCGGCGAGAAGGCGGTGGACGACGGTGACGACCGCGAACTGCTGAAGCCGCTGGTAGAGGCAGGCAAGATCGTCGGCCGGACCACGCCGGCCGAGTCGCAGGCGCACCACCTCAAGGTCCGCGACGAACTCCCCCGCAGCGCCAGCCAACTCAGCCGCGGCGAGCCCGCCATCCCCACCGAGTACATCGGCGCCCTGAACACCCGCAACCCCTTCGCCCCCCGGAGCGCAATATGAGCACTCCGGAACCCGACGTGGCCTCGGAGCGCGGCGCGAGTGCGCCGGAGCCCCGGCCGTTGCGGTGGGATCCCGAAGCACCGGCGAGTCCGGCCGACATTTTGATCGCGCTGCGTTTTGCCGATCGGGCGGCGCGGAAGGCGGTGGGTGACGAGCTGGCCGGTACTGGCGTCCACACCGGTCAGGAGCTGGTCCTCGCCAAGCTGCTCCACCTCGGCGCGCTGCCAGTGGCGCAGCTAGCGAAGGTCCTCGACGTAGAGGTCCCCACAGCCACCCGCACCACCCAGCGGATGGAAGCAGCGGGCCTGGTCCGCCGGCTCAAGAACGACACCGACGCCCGCAAGGTCAGCATCGAGCTGACCGAACACGGCACCGAGCTCGCCCGCACCGTCCAGCAACTCCACGCCCAAGCAGGCGAACGCGCCCTCCGAGGCGTCAGCGCCGAAGACCGCCGCCTCCTCCGCAACCTCCTCTGGTCCCTCACCAAGAACATCGAAGATGTTCCCTGCGCGGGCCACTAAGGCAGGCAGGTGTCCAGATAGTCGTTCCGGAACTTGCCGGCAGGGTCGTACTTCGCCGCCAGAGCAATGAATTCCGGCACCTTCGGGTAGCACTCGCGCAGCGTCGCCGCGTCGACGGTGAAGACCTTGCCCCAGTGCGGCCGGGCCCCCAGCGGCAGCAGGACCTCCTCGATCGCCTCGACGACCGGCCGGACCGCTTCCTCGTCCCGGATCCAGGTGAAGTGCAGGGCGACCGTGTCGCGACCTTGGCTCGGGCTCAGCCAGAGGTCGTCGGCGGCAATCGTGCGGACCTCGGAGATCTGGATCACCGGCGCCATCCGGTCGCCGAGCGCCTTGAGCTCCTCGAAGGCCTGCGCCGCGACCGCCCGCGGCACGAAGTACTCCGACTGCAGCTCCTCGCCGTTGCTCGGCGTGAACTCCAGCCGGAAGTGCGGCAGCCGCTCGTTCCACGGCCCCGGAACCCCACCCTGCTGAGTCGCGAAGTCGGCCGGCATCGACTTGATCGGATGCCGGGCACCATCGGCGACGCGCGCACCCAGCCAGGACGGCTCGTACGGCGTACCGGCGCGCAGTTTGCGCCAGATCATCACGTCCGGGTCGACCCAGTCGGTGAACGCGCTCACGCTGTACGCACTCGCGAAGACCTCCTCGAAGTCCGAACCGAGCCGGTCGACCGGCAGTCCGTCGTACACGACCTGGCTGATCTGGAACGACGGCCGGGTGTCGAGCTCGAGGCTGACCGTGACGCCCAGCGCGCCGAGGGAGACGACCGAGCCGGCGAAATCCGGGTCGTCGCGAGTCAGCGTGACGAGTTCGCCGTCGGCGTTGACGAAGGTGATGCCCGAGACCGCGGAGGCGAGCGTGCCGTTGGCGTCGCCCGATCCGTGGGTCCCGGTCGAGCAGGCGCCCGCGACGGAGATGTGCGGCAGCGACCCGAGGTTGTGCAGGGCCCGCCCCTCAGCCTGCAGCGCGGCCGTCACTTCGCCGTACCGCAGCCCGGCGGAGACCGTGACGGTCTCCTCACCGACGGTGACCACGCGAGGCAGGTTGGCGACCGACACCAGCGTCCCGGTCGTGTCCGCGATCCGGTTGAACGAGTGCCCGCTGCCCAGCACCCGAACGTGCTCGGAGGATCGCACCAGCTCCTGCAGCTCCGGCACCGACTCCGGCGTGTGCGGCTCCGCCGAGAAAGTGATGTTCCCCGCCCAGTTCGTTGCCATCTCACGCCTTCCGCTCGGCTGGTAGTCCTGCAGAAGCCTTCCACATCAGTCGGCTACGTTGATGCGCATGTCCACAGACGCTGACCTGATCGCCCATTCCCAGCAGCTGTCCGCCACCGCCGCCGAGGCGGCCCGCCTCGTCGCCGACGATCTGCGGGCCGCGTTCCGGGCCGGTATGGACGTCGAGTTCAAGCGCGACAAGCACGACCCGGTGACGGTCCACGACCGCCGCGCCGAGGAGGCCATCTCCGCGCTGCTGACCAAGAACTTCCCCGGCAGCAGCATCGTCGGTGAGGAGGACGGCGCCCACGAAGGCTCCGGCGAGGTCACCTGGTACGTCGACCCGATCGACGGGACGGCGAACTTCGCCCGCGGACTCGCCTTCTTCTGTACGTCGATCGGCGCGGTACTCGACGGACGGGTCGTCGCCGGCGCTGTTCTCGACCCGATGACCGGCCACCTCTTCACGGCCGACCTGTCCGGTGCCTGGCTCAACGGCGAGCCACTCCGTTCCGGAGGCAGCAAGCAAGAGGCCGAAGCCATGTTGCTCACCAGCTACCCGGCAGCCCGCGACCTGGCCGGCGACCAGGAGGCCGCCTTGGCATCCTTCGCCGGCCTCGTCACGTCGTACGGGACTGTCCGTCGGCCGGGCAGTGCCGCGCTGAGCATCTCGCACGTGGCAGCGGGCTGGTCCGACGCGACGGTCGGTACTTCGATCAGTGCGTGGGACGTGTGCGCCGCCCAGCTGATCGTGCAGCAAGCAGGGGGTCACTACCTGCCGTTCGGCGGCTCGGGCTGGGACCAGCCCCACTTCGCTGCCTACACAGCCGATCTGGAGCCGGCCACGCTCACCCGTTTCGTCGGTGACCTCCAGCAGTAGCTACTGTCGGGCGTTCACCGAACGTCGAGAGGAATGCATCTTGCGCTCCACCACCTTCACCCGTCGCCGCATGGTCACCGCCTTCGGGCTGGCCGGCGTACTGGCCACCGGATCCGCGATCGTTGTCGCGATCAACGGATCGGACAGCTCGCAGGCCGCCACGCAGAGCACGCAGGCCGCGCAGGCGGTCACCGCGGCGCGGGCGATCAGTTGCAGCACCGCGACCGGCAGCAAGCCCTTCTACGACGGGCCGTCCGCGTCGAAGGTGTATGACGCCCGCTTCAGCAGCAGCGCGGCCGTGCCGTACCTCGGCACCCACACGCCGCAGGGCGCCGGCACCTGGTGGAACTGGGACGGCAAGAAGGACCTGATCCTCGTCACCGCCTACCGCAAGGGCGCGAACTCCCTGATCATCGGGATCGACCCGGCGACCAACAAGGCGGTCGGCGCGGTCGCGATCGCCCCCACGCACGCCGGCGGGATCACCACCAGCAACGGCTGGGCGTTCGTGCAGGGTGGCACCAACACCATCCGCAAGTACAAGCTGTCCACGCTGCGGACCGCGATGAAGGCTCCCAAGACGCCGAAGATCAACCCGGTCGGCCCCGACCGCAAGGTCTACGGCGCATCCTTCCTGACCAGCTACGGCGGCTACCTGTGGTCCGGCAAGTTCAACGAGAACGGCCGCGACAAGATGTACCAGTACAAGATCAACAGCAACGGCAGCCTGACCACGATCAACAAGGCGTGGGAGGTCCCGACCAAGACCCAGGGCCTGATGGTCACCGGCAGCCACTTCGTCTTCAGCACGTCGTACGGCCGTGACAAGCGCAGCAACCTGTACGTCGTCCGCCGCGGCCAGCCCGATCTGGACAAGGCGACCCTGCGCTGCTTCCGGGCACCGAGCATGTCCGAGGGCATCACCGAGTACGGCGGCCGCGCGTACCTGCTCTTCGAGTCGGGCTCACACCTCTACCGCAGCGACCCGAAGACCCTGAACGTGATCCCCCGCTTGCACAAGGCAACAATCTCCTCACTCACCAAGCTGGCCTGACCCGCCGAAACTCCAGTGCCCCCACCCGTCCTGGGTGGGGGCACTGTTTTCTGTCAGAACATGGTGATGGCGGCGACGAGGCCGGCCAGGACTACCAGGATTCGGAGCAACGTGGGTGGGAGGATGCGGCCGAGGTGGGAGCCGGTGTAGCCGCCGATGACGGAGCCGGCAGCGAGGAGGCCGACGGCGGTGTAGTCGAGGTCGGCGACGAAGACGAAGATCAGGCCGGCCACGACGTTGGCCGCCAGCAGGGCCAGGGTTTTCAACGCGTTGACGATGCGGAGATCCAGGTCCAGGCCGAGGCTGAGGACGGCCATCATCATCACGCCCGCGCCGGCGCCGAAGTACCCGCCGTAAACGCCGGTCAAGCCGGCGAAGATGGTGGTTGCGGGCGACAACGTAGTACGGGGGTGGGTGTCGTCCGGGTGTCTGCGGGAGCGTAGCCAGCGGGAGATCCACGGCTGGGCGCCGACCAGCAAACAGGTGAAGAGGATCAGCCAGGGCACGATCGACTCGAAGACACTCGACGGCAAGGCCAGGAGCAGTACGGCGCCGCCGACCGAGCCGATCGCGGCCGTCAGGACGAGGACCCAGGTCACGCCCGGTTGCCCGCGCAGCTCGCGCCGGTAGCCGAGCGATCCGCCGAGGCTGGCGGGGATCAGCCCCAGGGTGTTCGACGCGTTGGCGACCACCGGCGGGATGCCGAGCGCGATCAGCACCGGGAAGCTGAGCAGCGAGGCCACTCCGACCGTCGAGGTAAGCAGGCCCGCTCCGAGGCCCGCGGCCACCAGCGCGACCTGCTCCCACCCCGTCACGGATGCCCGTGAGGCGGCGTGGCTTCGCTCCGGTCCATGCCACAGAGCTTATGGACGCAGGCACTGGGTGTACCTTCGGGGGTAACCCCCGGGGACCAGGAGTTCCGCGGCGCACCAGGCTCCGCAGAGCTCAGGCAGCCCACGCGACACCCTCACCCGGGAGCACCTCATGGCGAAGAACAAGGGCGGACGCGAAGTCCGCAAACCCAAGCAACCGAAAACCCCGAAGGCCAACGCCGGCGACAGCACCATCATCCCGCCGACCAAGCAGGGCCGCCGCTAACCCCTCGCGAGGAGTACTAGCGCTGTGGTGGCAGGCAGTCGGTTGCGCCGTTGCGCCACTGGTGGTTGTAGCGGCCCGGCACCTTCGTCACGAAGGCGACGATCGCCGCCTCGTCGAGTGAGTCGAGGCGCTGTGAGCGCTGCCAGCCGCTGAGCGCGATGCCGTGCCCGAGCTTCGGGTACGGCGCCACCACCACGTCGCGCGGATACTGCCGACCGAGCCGCTCGAGTTCGTCGACCACCTCGGCCGGTACGTCGGGGGCGTACTGCAGCAACACGTGTCCGTGTTCGAGCACGTGCACCTGCAACTCCTCCGCGATCGGCTCGCGATACAGCCCCGGGGGCACCACGCGGGCCGAGTGCGGCCCGGAGGTCGGGGGCAGCGAGCGATACGGCTCGTGCGGCGCACCGTCGTACGGGATGTGGCGTTTGCCCTCGAACGGCTGGGGTGTGCCGGGGACCTGGTCGCAGGCCAGCGCCGGCTTGTCGGTGAACGATCCGAGCAGCACTCCGAACGCGAGACCCGACATGGTCAGCACACTCAGCCCGGTGACGATCACGCTCACCAGCACCCCCACCCGCCGCGCGGCCTTCATGCCGCCGCCCGGCGGGCGCGGAGCCGGTTGCGCACAGCAATGATCAGGGGTGCGGTCAGGTTCACGAGCGCGAAGCAGACCAGCAAGATGCCCTCCCACCAGTAGAAGCTGAGCGGCGGGGCGCCGACCATCACGCCCGACGCCCAGCCGAGCGTCACCTTGGCGGCCGGCAGGACGAAGTTGAGGACGAACCAGGCCATCCAGACGATGCCGGCCACATAGAGCAGCCGGTACCAGCGGGCCACCCGCAGATCCTTGGCGTCGGCGTTGCGCAGGATCGCCTGCTCCTGCGGGCTGAGCTTGCGGATCCGCTTCTTCAGGCTCAGCCGGGTCACCTGGTGCAGGTTCTTGCAGCCGGTCGCGGTGGCCATCACCAGATACATGTCGGTGCGCAGGTAGGCCATCGTCTGGAAGGCGAGCTTGCCGACCTGGCTGAGCACCAGCATCGCAAGGAAGCGGACCATGGTCGGGTCGAGGTCGATCCAACCGCGCGACCAGGCGAACCGCGGTGCGACGGCGACGAACAGCACGACCGAATCGAAGGCCATCCCGGCGAGGAACGGGCTGTAGCGCTTGCCGGGCGGCAACGCCCACAGGCCGCTCAGATCGGTCTCCAGCACGGTGAAGATGCCCCGCCGTTCGAGCCGCAGCTGCGACCGGACGCCGGCCGCCGCGCCGGCGAACGCGTGCCAGATCTCGTGCACGACGGCCAGGCCCATCACCACGACGTTGGTGATCAGCAGGCTGAGCACGATGTCGGTCACCACGAAGGCGTCCTCGTAGCTGGGCAGCAGCGAGTGGTCGGCGACGAACATCACCAGCGTGGCGACCAGGCAACCCACGTAGAACGTCCAGGCGGCCTTGCCGAACAGGGGTTTGACCACCCAGGGCGGGATCTTCGACACCACCCAGTACTTGACCTTCTTCTTGCCCCGGCCCGCCTGGTCGTCGGCCTCCTCCGCCGGCTCCCCCGGAGTCTCCCCCGCCGCTTCGCGTTCGTCGAGCAGCCCAGCCTCGACCAGCATCTCGACGAAGTCGACCACGTCGACCGGTTCGCCGAGCTCCTCCTCGAGAATGCTCGCGACCTCCGCGACGGTGTGGCCGGCGGCAAGCAACTCGATCAGCCGCGCACCGGCCTCCGGTACGACGACGAATCGCCCGGTGTCCGGGTTGCCGAGCACGAACTCGTCCTCGTCCTCCTTGCGGACCAGCAGATGCCCGACACTGGGCCGGCTGGTCGCGTCGAGGGAGGCGATCGTCATCGGCCCACCCAGCCGCAGGTCTCGCACTTCTCGCCGGTCTTCGGGGTGACCACGTAGTGGTAGGTCAGGTCGGTCAGGCTCAGGTGGAACATCCGGCCGGCCGTGCTGGTGGGGATCCCGCCCAGGTGGTAGACGGCTTCCATCGCGGCCATGTGCCCGGTGAGGTTCGCGGTCGGCGCGATCACGGCATGCCCGTCGAAGGGGAACAAGTCCTCGGGCTCCTGGCCGTACTGGTCCCGGATGAAGTCGGTCATGCTGACCAGACACGCCTGGCAACAAGTGGTCCCGGGAATGAAGAGGCCGATGACGGCCATCGGACCGGCGTACTGGGCGAGCATCCACGGGGTGCCGGTGCGGAGTGCGGCCTCGTTGGTCCACTGGCGGATGAGCTTCTGCGGCTGGTCGGCGCAGAGGACGAGCAAGTCGTGATCGTGCATCAGATCGGCAACGTCGTCGGTGTTGAAGACGCGCTTCTCCTCGCCGGTGACAGTGCCGTGGGAGTTCATCCGGCTGAGCCGCTCCACGGCGACGGGCACCTTCGGCTTGCCGAGGTCGTCCTCGGTGTAGAGCAGCTGGCGGGTGAGGTTGCCTTCTTCAATGACATCGAAGTCGACGCAGTGCACGGTACCGACGCCGGCTGCGACCAGTGACGAGGCAACGGCGGACCCAGTCCCACCGAGGCCCAGTACTACGACGCTGCTGGCCTTCAAACGAGCCTGTACGTCGTACCGGCTGGCGCGTGGGGTCAGGTCCACCCACGCGTAGTACGTCGTCGCCCGGTCGTAGCGCTCGATCTCGGCCGGGCTCAAGGTGTCCGGGACCGGTCCGGCGGCGTCCTCGACGTATCCCGCGTCGATCAGCGCCTGGATCGACTCGGCCACCTCCACCGCGCTCAACTCGGGCCGGTCGGCGACCAGGGCCGCGACGATCTCGTCCCCGGTCCGGGTGCCGTCCATCAGGCCGAGCAACTGCCAGCGGTCGCCGTCCGGGTCGTCGATCTCGGCGCCGATGCCCAGCTGCCGGCCGCCGATGTTGATCAGCGTCGGCGTCAGCCGGACGGGTTTGTGGATGCCCTTGATCCGTGGCCGCAACATCGCTACCCCTTCCTCCCCTGAAACCGTCGCCGCGAGCCGGTTTCCGGCCGGCGGACCGGGGCGCGGTCACCCGCGCCCCGGCTGAGAACCTGGTCGGCTAGCCGCAGGTGGCGTCCCGGCAGCCGCCACCGCCGCCGCCCGGGTCGGTGATGATCAGGGTGGTCTCGAGGTTCTCCAGCTTGCGAACGAGGAGTTTCCTCGGTTCGCGAGCCACTTCGACCTTCTGCTCCATGACTTCCTCCAGCATCGGATTGTCAGCCGTTGCGGCGGCACCGCAACGCGATCATTAGAGCACCGGGAACTACCAATTCCAATACGCTCGGGACGCTGTCTTTCAGTGTATTTTTCCAGCCTTTTCTCTCTCCGCGACCGAGCCCGGAACCCTGCTCACACAGGGGAAACCGTCAATGGGTAATCACCACCCAGATTCATGCCGACGGCCCCCATGAAAGCTCATCCGTGCGCCCAGAAATGGCCGGAAAACAATCGACCGTCCATTTGAAATCACCGTTTGCGGGCCGGTCGTTCCGGCCCCCTGCCCGCGGACTGACCCCGGGCTCGCGGGATGCTGTTGCGCGCACAAGCCGATCGAACGGGAGCTACGCCGATGACGAACGACTGGGCCGACTACCGCCAGAACCGCGAACTGGCCGAACTGCGCGACCAGATGGCCTCCGTCACGTCCGAAGCGTCGAGCTTGCGGTTCCGGCTGTCGCAGGTCCAGGGCAGCATGGAGACGCGGCTGGGCCAGCTCACCACCGCCTTCAACGCCTTCGTCGAACTGTCCGACATCCGCTTCGACCTGATCGGCTTCGCCGACGCCGCCGAGGTACGCCGCCGCGCCGGGCAGGTGCTGGCCGCGCTGGCGTCCGGCGAGCACCCGCCGGCCGCGGGAAGCGACGTACCGGCGTACTGGTTGTGGCCGGCGGTCGAGGCGATTCGTGGTCTGGCCGCCGATCGCGGCGTGGATGAGGCCATGCTGGCCGAGGCGATGAAGCGCGACGAGCGGCGGTCCTCGATCTTCCTCTGTCTCGCGCTCGCTGCGCTGGGCCGGCGGAACGAGGTTCGCCAGCAGTGGCTGGACACCGCCTTCGGCCAACTGGCTGCCGACGGCACGGTCACCCGGGCGCAGCGGGCGCTGTGGACCACCGCTGCCCGCGGCGGATTCGGGCTCGAGGGGCAGAACTCGATCGTCGCGCGACTGAAGGTGCCGAGCACCGCTGCGACCCAGCTCTGGGCCGGCCACGTCATGACCCGCGCCGACAAGGTCAAGGTCACCGGCCCGGCGTACCGGGAGATCGCCGGGGCCACCAGGGCCCGGGCTGACCTGAGCCAGCTCCGGACCGCGGTCGAGACCATCACGGGCGACACCAGCGTGCTCGAGCCCGACCGCGAGCTCGCCTACGCGGCCAGTGAGAAGCCCGACCCGGACAGCACTTCCGCAGTACTGCGGCTGTTGATCTCCGAAGGCAGTGAGCCCGAGCAGGCCTCGCTCGCCCGGGTCGCCGAGCTCCGGCGCCAGATCGTCGAGGGCGCTCAGACCGACGACGGTGCGATCGACGACTCGGCCGGGACGGTCGACGCGTTACTGCAAGCGGATCTCGCCAACGCCGACGAGCCGCACCTCGCGGCGACCGCGTTGCGCGTGGTCGCGACCGGCGTGGCGGCCGACGCGGAGACACTGGCCCAGGCGGCGAGCATGCCCACCCCGCCGCGGGTGAGCCAGGAGATCGAGTGGCGGACGGTCGATCTCCTGCCGGACGGTCCGGACCGTCAGTCCCTGGCCGCCGCCGAAGGCGCAATCGGGTCGAGTGTGCAGCCACTGTCCGCCGGCGACGTCAAGGGACCGATCGCGGCGGTTGTCGCCGGAGTCCTCGTGGCGGTCGGGCTGGGATTGACGCATCCGTTCTGGATCATCATCGGCATCTTGATCGTCGCCGTCGCCGGCTACAGCTACTGGACGGCCTACAAGAAGCGGGAGACCGAGCTGTCCGACGCGGCCCACCGGATCAGGCGGCTGCGGGACGAGGCCGGCGAGGCCGCCGCCCAGTTCGCGGCGTACAAGTCCGAGGACCGCGACCGGGCCGCCGAGATCGCCACCGACCTC
Source organism: Kribbella sp. NPDC023855 (assembly GCF_040639475.1). Lineage (NCBI taxonomy): Bacteria > Bacillati > Actinomycetota > Actinomycetes > Propionibacteriales > Kribbellaceae > Kribbella > Kribbella sp. NPDC023855. Next base: position 440,871 of record NZ_JBFAAA010000006.1, on the reverse strand, counting down.
CAGGAAATCAAGAAGCGCCTCGAAGCCTGACCCCAACTGCTGCCCTCACGGTGGCGAAGCAACCGGTTGTGATCGGTAAATTAGTCGGCTAAGTTATTTGCTTAGTCGGCTAACTGAGTCGGCGTGAGCGCGAGGAGAACACGCTGTGGAGCTGGGACTGCAGGGCAAACGAGTACTGGTCACCGGAGCCTCGTCCGGGATCGGGCGGGAGGCCGCGCTGGCGTTCGCCCGGGAGGGCGCGCGGGTGGCGATCACCTACAACTCACGCAAGGACGCCGCCGACCAGGTAGCGGCGGAGATCACGGCGGCGGGCAGCGAGGCGTTCGTCGTACCGATGGATCTGTCGGCGCCGGAGTCGATCGCGGATGCCGTCGGGCAAACGGTCGGGCGGTTCGGTGGACTCGACGTACTGGTCGGCAACGCCGTGTTCTGGGGCGAGGGCTTCCACGACCGGCCGACCCGGATCGAGGACGCCAAGCAGGAGCAGTGGCTGCCGATCCTGCGCGCCAATCTGGAAGGCAACTTCCACCTGGTCCAGCAGGCCGCGCCGGCGCTGCGCAACTCCGACCAGGGCCGCGTCGTGCTGGTTTCCACGGACCTGGCCGAGCGTGGCATGACCGGATCCTGGGCCTACGGGTCAGCCAAAGCGGGGCTGCACGGGCTGACGGCAAGCCTGCAGCACGACCTCGGCCAGGACGGCGTACTGGTCAACATCGTGATGCCGGGCATCACGCTCGAGAACGGCGTCCACCGGATGATCCCGGGCGAGTTGCTGACCCAGCTCAGGGATCGGTTCACCGCCGATTTCCCCGAGGCCGCGGACGTCGCCGCGAGCATCGTCTACCTCTGCTCGGCCCGGACCACCGCCACCCAGGCGGAGATCGTCCGGGTGAACGGCGGCACCGCGCGGGTCGCCTGAAAGCACGCGAACTTCACCGCTGACGACGGCCAGGGCTTGTACCGTGGGGTCAAGGACACCCAGAAGGAGTGTGTGATGACCCGGGCGCTGATCGTGGTCGATGTGCAGAACGACTTCTGCGAAGGGGGCAGCCTGGCCGTCAGCGGTGGGGCCGACGTGGCCTTCCGGATCGGTGAACTGCTGCACCGGTGGCACGAGGCCGAGCCGGCGGACAAGCACTACACGTACGTCGTGGCGACCCGCGACCACCACGTCGACCCCGGTGACCACTTCTCCGACACGCCCGACTTCGTGAACTCCTGGCCGCGGCACTGCGTGGCCGGCACCGACGGCGTCGGCTTCCACCCGAACCTCGACCCGCAACCCTTCGACGCGATCTTCGACAAGGGCGAGTACGCCGCGGCGTACTCCGGGTTCGAGGGCAAGTGCCACGAGAACGGCATGCCACTGGCCGACTGGCTGCGCGAGAAGGGCGTCACCCAGGTCGACGTCTGCGGTATCGCGACCGACTACTGCGTCCGCGCGACCGCCCTCGACGCCCACCGCGAAGGGTTCACCACGACGGTGCTGACCGGGCTCACCGCAGGCGTCGCCCCGACCAGCACTGAGCAAACCCTGGTCGACCTGCGGTCGGCGGGCGTCGCTCTGACCTGATCAGCTCATCCGCTCCTGCACGGCAGGGACGAACGGGCTCCAGAGGAACCACCCCGGCAGCATCCGGAGCAGCCGGGGTGACCCAGCGAGTACGACGGCGCCGTCCCTACGCGCCTGATCCAGGGTGGTGATGCCGGAGAAGACGCGCATCAGGTCCACCGGCTGGGTGGTGACCACGACATCGCAGTCGAAGCCCGGATGCGTGGTGCACACCGAGGCCTCCTCCCGATCCAGGACCAGCCAGATCCGGGTCGGATCGTCGCCCCGGTAGTCGAACTCGAGCGTGACCCGCTCGGCGGGGAGCTCGTCGTGATCGACCCGCCGGGACATCCACCAGGTCAGCGTGATCGGATCGACCTCGCGTGGCTGCGGCTCGGAGAACATCCAGCGCACCGCCCACTCCCCGATCGCCATGATGACGCCTTCGAGGTCCCGACCGGCCGGCGTGAGCTGGTACTCGTGCCCGCGAGCGACCGGGACGCGCTCCAGCACGCCCTTGCGTTCCAGGTGGTGCAGACGCTGCTTGAGCAACGTGCGGGAGATCCCCGGCAGTCCCCGGTCGATGTCGTTGAACCGCCGGCTGCCCAGCACCAGCTCGCGAACGATCAGCGGCGTCCACCGATCGGCCAGCACCTCGCTCGCCAGCGCCACCGGGCAGTACTGGCCGTAGTCTCGCACGCCCTCAGTGTGCGCCCGGTCCAGGATTTGTACCAGCACGGTCCAGAACCTGTACTGGTCGCGGGTCGCCCGCTGGTGGTCCGCTGGAACCCTCATCACACCGAGGGGGAACCCATGACCACCACTTTCGATCCGATCGCGTTCAAGCAGACGACCCGCGCCCAGTGGGAGGAGGCCGCCGAGGCGTGGCACCGCTGGGGTCCCACTATCGAGGACTGGCTGGGCGAGGCGACCGACGCCATGCTCCGCGCGGCCGGGATCGGCAAGGACGACCGCGTGCTCGACGTCGCCGCCGGAGCCGGCGGACAGACCCTCGCCGCCGCGCGACTCGCCGGCCCCGGCGGCAAGGTGCTGGCCACCGACATCTCCCCCGCCATCCTCCGGTACGCCGCCCGCGCCGCGACCGACGCCGGGATCGAGACCGTCGAGACCCTGGAGGCCGACGGCGAGAACCTCTCCGCGCTCCCCGGAGGCGGGTACGACGCAGCGATCTCCCGGGTCGGCCTGATCTACTTCCCCGACCAGCAGGCGGCCCTCACGGGGATCCGCCGGGCCTTGCGGCCGGGCGGGAAGTTCTCCGCGGTCGTCTACTCGACGCCGGAGCGCAACGGCTTCTTCGCCATCCCGGTCGGCATCATCCGCCGCCGGGCGGAACTGCCGCCCCCGCTTCCTGGTCAGCCCGGGCCGTTCAGCCTCGGCGGACCAGGGGTCGCGGAGAAGGCGTTCACAGCTGCGGGCTTCCGCGACGTCACGGTGACGACCGTTCCGTCGCCGGTCCGGCTGCGCAGTGCCGCGGAGTGCGTCCAGTTCGAGCGGGACTCGTTCGGCGCGCTGCACCAGATGCTGTCCAAGCTGGACGACGACGCCAAGGCAGCCGCCTGGCAGGAGATCACCGAGCAACTCGCCCAGTTCGAAGGTCCGGACGGGTTCGCCGGACCGTGCGAGATGTTGGTTGTCACCGGCACCCACTGAACTGCTGAACAAGCTCCCCGCCTGGGCGGCGGGGAGCTTGCCTTTGCTCAGGCCTTGACTACGACCGGGGTGCCGTTGGCGGTCAGGGACCAGTCGGTGGTGTGGAAGGCGTCCGGGTTCACCTCGCCGGTGCTGGTGACGTAGTCGATCATCAGCTGGCGGATCTCGACCTGGCGGTTGTAGACGACCGGCGCGGTCTTGACGTGCGGGAAGTTGCCGCCGCCGGACTGCCGGTAGTTGTTCACGGCAACGACGAACTGCTGGCCGGCGGCCACCGGAGCACCGCCGTACGAGAGGTTTGTGATTCGTGCGCCGGCCGGCTTGGCGATGTCGATCTGGTAGGTCAGCGGCTTGGTGAGGCCGCCCATGATGTCGTAGTTGTAGTCCGGCGTACCGCTCGGCGCGGTCGGCGTCGGAGCGTTGGTGACCTGGTCGGGCGTGAACGGGCCCGGGCCGCTGACCTGCTTGAAGTACACCGCGGAGTACTCGAGGTAGTCCTTCACCTGGGCGCCGGTCATGGTGACCGCGATCAGCGTGTTGTCGAAGATGTAGAGCCCGGCGACGTCGCGCACCGAGACGTCACCGGCCGGGATCGCGGCCGACCGGTTGAAGGGTGCCGCGATCGCGAGCACCGGGAGCGAGGCCTGCGGCGTACCGGCGAGTGCTTTGCTGACCGCGTCGGCCTGGACGAAGTTCACGAAGTCGAGTGCGGCCGTGTCCTCCCAGGGCGCGGTCGCGGCGGACATCGCCTCCGTGCAGGTGCCGATCTTGGAGTTGACGTAGCCGACCACCTTGTCGTGGTCCTGCTGCAGCAGCTTGGTGACCTTGGGGTCGGCGGCGACGGTGTTCGCGTTGAGCACCTGGCTGTGCCGGCCGACGACCTGCCACCGGCCACGGACCTTCTGCAGATCCAGGTCGATCAGCGAGAGCCGCATCCCCCACTTGAGCGGCTCGGTCAGCAGGACCTGCTCGCCGGTGACCTTGTTCGTGACGAGCCGCTCGGGGATCTCCACGTGCGCGTGGCCGACCAGGACGGCGTCGATGCCGGGGACGGTCTCGGCCATCAGGACCGAAGCGTTCTCCGGGACCGGCAGCGCGTCGCCGTACGACGAGGACAGGTCCATGCCGGAGTGGGCGGACACCACCACCACGTCGGCGCCGGCCGCACGGATCCGCGGTACCCAGACCTTGGCGAGCTCGACGATGCCGCCGAACTTGATCTTGTTCTCGACGTTCGCCTTGTCCCAGATCGCGGTGCCCGGGTTGGTCAGGCCGAGGATGCCGACGGTGATCGGCTGGTGGCCGGGCACGTGCACGCGCTTGAGCACGTACGGCGGGAAGACCGGCAGGCCGGTGGTCCAGTCCTGGGCGTTGGCGCCGAGCAGCGGGAAATCGAGCTGCTGCTGGAAGTTGCGCAGGATGTCGAGGCCGTAGTTGAACTCGTGGTTGCCGAGCGCGGCGGCGTCGTACCCGATCGCGTTCATCGCCGCGGCCATCGGGTGCACGTGACCACCCGTGATCGGCTGGATCTTGGCGAAGTAGTAGGCCAGCGGGGTGCCCTGGATGGTGTCGCCGGCGTCGAGCATCAGCGGCGCGGGGGCGTGCCGGTCGGCGGCGATCCGGTCGCGGACCGCGGTGACCAGGGTGGAGATCTTGGCCAGGCCGATGTCGTTGTGCGCGCTGTCGTCGTACTCGGCGTTCTTGAAGTAGTCCCAGTTGAAGACGTTGCCGTGCAGGTCGGTCGTGCCCATCACGCTGAGCCGGACCGTCTTCGAGCCCCCGGCGTACGCCGGAGCCGCCTGGAAACCGGCCGCGGCCAGGGCCGTCGCGGCGGCGCCACCGATCACCGTTCGCCTGCCCATGGTCCGATCCGCCACTCCGTCTGCCGGGCCTGCCGGCGTACCGGCCGTCGTCTGGTCGCTGTCCGTCATCGCTGTCGCCTCACGCGTCGTCTGGTTCTGGCTGGGGGCGGACCGTGGGTGTGGCCTGCCCCGGGGTGCACGATACGTGCGGCGCGCCGGAGGGCTGTGTCGGGATGGCCCTGTCGCCAGGAGAGGATGCCGCCCATGACCTTGCCGCCCGGCAAACTTTTTCTTGTTGCCGCCCTCCTGTTCGGCGCCGCCCTCGCTCAAGCGGCGAACCCTTCCGCACCGTCGACGACCGGCGACCGCACCGTCGCCTCCGGACCGGCTGGGCGGGCTCCGGCCACGGTGCGCCTGCCCTTGGCCGTGAAGCTCACCAAGCACAAACGGTCGACCGCGCGCCGCCCTGGCAGCGCCGCCAAGAGCTCCGGAAGTCAGCGGACCGGTACGCCGGTCCGGGCGGACGACTGGACGCTGGGCAACGACGGCAAGGTGATCTACCTGACGTTCGACGACGGCCCGCAGCCGGAGTTCACCCCGAAGGTGCTGACCGTGCTGGCCCGGCACCGCGCGCAGGCGACCTTCTTCGTGCTGGGGCGCGAGGCCGGGAAGCGCCCGGACCTGATCGCGACGACGCTTTCACAAGGTCACACGATCGGGAACCACACCTGGGATCACCCGCAGCTGACCCAGCTGCCCCCGGAGCGAGTCCGGCAGGAGATCTTCAGCGGCGTGAAGTCGAAGTGCTTCCGGCCGCCGTACCGCGACACGAACGCGGCGGTGGCGGCGGTCGCGGCGGCGAACCACCAGCGCGAGGTGCTCTGGGACGTCGACACCAAGGACTGGGAGAAGCCGGGCGCGGCCAAGATCGAGCGCCAGATCCTCCGCGACGCCTTCCCCGGCGCTGTCATCCTGATGCACGACGGCGGCGGAAACCGCACCCAGACAGTCACCGCCTTGGACCGCGCCCTCACCCAGCTGACCGCCCGCGGCTACACCTTCCGGGCCCTTCCCTGCTGATTCCTAAGTGAGAATCGACGCCTTGCCGGCGGAGAAGTGCTTCAGGGCCTGGTCGATCACGTGGACCGGCTGGTCGAGGGCTTTCACCAGGTAGAGCCCGGTCGGTTTGAGCAGCGGACTCGGCTTGACGACAGCCCTGACCGCCGGCTGGTCCAGCCCCCGTACTCCGGCGGTGGTCGCGCCAATGCCCGGGGCAAGCTTCAGCTCGAGCACGAACTGCCCGAAGCTCTTCACCTGCTTGAACCCGTGCACCGTCCCCCACGGCAGGATCACCGGGTAGGCGGCACCCTCACACGCCAGCTCCAGCCCCTTCGGCGACATCCGCATCGCCACCGGCGGCAGCTCATTGGCCGCCACCCACCGCCGCCGCTCACTGTCGAGCCGCAACGCCTGCGCAGTGCTCAAGACCAGCGGAACCATTGCCGCGATCAACAACAACGCAAACGGCCACAACCCGGCCCCACGAAAGGCCAGCAGCGCATAAACCGCCGCGACGATGCCCAGGGCCCCGATCACCAGGGTCACCCACGCACCCCGGCGCTGCCCCTTGCTGACCACGGCCCGCCGCTGCGCCACAACCTCCCGATCAACGCCCACCACAAACGACTGCACCGGACCCTGATCGCTCATCCCCCCACCTTCTCAGGCGCGGGGTCCGTCCGCCCATCGACACGGATCTACAGCCCAGGCGAAGGAGAATTTAAGACTGCCTGAAGGACGGCGCCCACGATGGCGGCAAAGGCCGTACCAGGGGGGCGACCATTCAACGTGGGGGTTCATGTCATGAGAGCACGGAAGTTACTCGGGCTGCTGGCCGCGGCCGCACTGGCGGTTGGGCTGGGCGGGGTCGCTCCACCGGCCGCCGGCGCGGCGGACGTGGTCAAGGCGACGATCACGATCCACAAGATCTGGGAGGTGGACTGCGACGACAACGAGCGCGACGTCGCCGGGATCCCGTTCGGCTCCTGTCCCAATGACTACTACGCCAAGGCGTTCTTCCCCAGCGGGGAAGTCACCTCGCCCCGCGCGGCGGACGACCAGACCGAGATCTCGCCGCAGTGGCAGTTGTCCGGCACCTTCGACCGGGCCGCCGGTCCGTTCGGCGTCCGGATCCAGGTCTGGGACCACGACAGCACCAGCGGTGACGACCTGATCGACATCGCCTCCGGGGACGACAACCTGGACATCGTGATCGACCCGGCCACCGGTGACTTCTCCGGCGATGTACCGACCGCGAACCTGGGCTACTCCACCGGCAGTGGCGACGACTCGGCGGCGATCTGGTTCTCGGTCACCTTCGGCGACAGCGTGGACTTCGACGGCGACGGCCTGCACGACGGGATCGAGCGCTCGGGCATCGTGTCCGACAAGGCGGGCACTGTCCCGCAGCACGGCAATCTGCGCGCGGTCGAGGCCAACGACGAGGCAGGCACCCGGCCCGCGGTGGCCGCCAGCCCGTGCAGGCCGACCATCCTGACCGAGATCGACTACATGGTCGGCGCGGATCTCCACACTCACCGGCCACAGCAGGCGGCGATCGACGAGGCGACAGCTGCCTTCAACGCGGGTGACGTGCTCGCCAACCCGGGCTGCCCGTACGCCGGCGCCGACCAGTCCAACGGCGTACAGCTGATGATGGTCGTCGACGATCAGCTGAGCGAGACCGACAAGCTCGCCTGGGCCGCGGGACCGACCGTCGCCGGCGCGATGGTGACCGGTCAGACGATCCGCGCGGCGAAGTTCGACCCCGCGCTGCGTCCGTACTACCACTACTCGTTGTGGAACCACCGGCAGCCCGACAACCCGCCCACGACGCCCGGCGGACCTCCGGTGGTGAACGGCAGCTCCGGGCTGTGCTGCTCCGACTCCGGCAAGGACGTGCTGGTGAGCCTGGGTGGCTGGGCCGGCGATGTCGGCAGCGTCCGCGACCAGTCCGGCACCTTCACGCACGAACTCGGCCACGCTCTCGGCCTCGGGCACGGCGGCGGGGACACGATCAACTGCAAGCCGAACTACCACTCGGTGATGAGCTACGTCTACCAGACCGTCGGCGTACCCGACACGTCGCCGACAGCGCTCCCGCCGATCCGGGACATCAACAACGACGGCCTGGTCGACGGCCGCGACCGGACCCGGCTCGACTTCTCCCGGGACAAGCTGAACGACCTCGACGAGGACGCACTCAGCGAGTCCGCCGGCGTCGGCGCGCCGACCTCGGACATCTTCCTCTGGGACGGCGACGGCGCCCGGCCCTGGCGGGTCAGCGTGGGCAACGGCCCGGTGAACTGGGACCGCGACGGTGACGGCACCGACGCGGCCGCCAACATCGACGCCGGCACGGTGTCCACCGACGTGAACTTCATGGGCATCGCCACCTCCCAGGGCTGCCCCAACCTGGTGCCCGCACCCGGTACGCCAGGCCCCGGTACGCCGCCGCCCGGCACCGTGGGAACCACCGAGCTCAACGGCTGGGACGACTGGCAGAACCTGAAGTACAAGGGACCCCTCTCACCACCGAGCAGCGGGCAGTCGTCCGCCAACGAACTCGACAAGGAGACCGCCGACTACATCAAGGCCGCCTTCCGCGAAGCGGTCAGCCGCACCGACCTCGACGTCCATCTGACCGACGCACCCGACCCGGTCGGCGCGGGCACCAAGCTGACCTACCAACTGCAGGCGCACAACCACAGCGCGCCGAACACGGCGTACGCGGCGGTGGCGAAGCAGACCCTGCCCAGTGACGTCACGTTCGCCTCGGCGTCCGCGGGCTGCACCCACGCGGCCGGCGTGGTCACCTGCGAACTCGGAAACCTCGCGCCCAGCGCTTCCGCCTCGGCCACCGTCACGGTCGACGTCCCGGCTGACCTCGTCTACCGCACCGGCGGGCCGAAGGAGATCAGCTCGCAGGTCACGGTCTCGCACGACGGCACCGACTCCGACCCCGGCAACAACACCGCGACCACGACCACCAAGGTCGTCGCGCTCGCCGATGTCCAGGTCACCGGGGCCACCGCCACCGGTCCGCGCGAGGTCCTGATGGGTGAGCCGGCGCCGATCGGCCTGGAGGTCGGCATTGCCAACGCCGGCCCGTCCAGCCCGATCGACACGGTCCTGACCACGACGGCAACCGCCGACTCCGGCGTCACCGTCACCCCGGCCACGTCGAACTCCGACCAGGCGGCACTGGCCGTCGGCACCCCGCGGACCGTGACCTCGAAGGCGTCCGTCAACTGCACCAAACCGGGCCTGAAGACGGTCACGCTGACGGCGTCGCTCACACTGGCCAACCCTGCCGACCTGGACCCCGATCCCAGCAACAACCAGCGAACGGCCTCGTTCCAGATCGACTGCGTCGTCCCGATAGCCGTCAACGTCCGGCCCCAGGGCTACCCGAACGCCGTCAACCTGAACACCGACGCGACGGTCGCTGCCCTGACCACCAAGGCCGGCGAATACGGCCTCCCGCTGGCCTTCGACGCCACCGGAATCGACGTCTCCACCGCCCGGTGGGGTCTGCGATCCAACCTGTTCAACACCACCACACCGACCGGAGCGAAGGAGATCCACGGCATCGCCCACCCGGAACGCTCGTACGAACTGGACGAACGAACCCGGGACGCCGACCTGGACATGATCCTCCACTTCAAACCAGCCGACTCGGGGCTCACCTTGAGCTCAACCCAAGCCTGCCTGAAGGGCCGCTACACGGCTCCGGACGGCAACGCCTACACCTTCCTGGGCTGTGACTCGGTCCGGGTCGTCAACTAGCTCGACGCACACCAGCTGGACAGGGCATGGAAGCCGCCCTGTCCAGCTGGCTCACAGGCGGCGACCCGCCCAAGTCCACGCGTACTTGCCGTCGTCCACCGCAGCGCCGCCTTCGCCGAGTTCCAGCGGGCGGAAGGTGTCGACCATGACCGCCAGTTCCTCGAAGGACTCGGCACCCAGCGAGGCCTCGATCGCCGACGGCTGGGGTCCGTGGGCGTAGCCACCCGGGTGCAGCGAGATCGAGCCCAGCCCGATACCGCTTCCCTTGCGGGCTTCGTAGTCGCCGCCACAGTAGAACATCACCTCGTCGGAGTCGACGTTCGAGTGGTAGTACGGCACCGGCACCGAGAGCGGGTGGTAGTCGACCTTGCGGGGGACGAAGTTGCAGACGACGAAATTGTTCGCCTCGAAGACCTGGTGGACCGGCGGCGGCTGGTGGATGCGGCCGGTGATCGGTTCGAAGTCGCTCACGTTGAAGGTGTACGGGTAGAGACACCCGTCCCAGCCGACCACGTCGAAGGGGTGCGTCGCGTACGTCATCCGGCTGCCGACGATCCCGCCGGCCCCGTTGCCGCGGTGCTTCACCAGCACCTCGACATCATTGCCTTCCACAACGAACACGTCGGCCGGCGCATGCAGGTCACGTTCGCAGTACGGCGCATGTTCGAGGAACTGCCCGAACCGGCTCAGGTACCGCTTGGGCGGCGCGATGTGGCTGTTCGCCTCGATGCAGTACGCCTGTACGCCGTCCGCGCCGGGCAGCCAGCGATGCGTGGTGGCCCGCGGGATGATCACGTAGTCACCCTCGACCGCTTCCAGCACCCCGAAGACCGTCTCCACGGTCGCCGAGCCGCGCTCGATGTAGACGCACTCGTCGCCGATGGCGTTGCGATAGTACGGCGAGACGTCGGCCGCGACGGCGTACGAGATCCGGACGTCGCCGTTGCCCAGGACCAGCCGGCGGTGCTCGACGACGTTGTTGCCCGCACCGGACTCGAACAGGTCGTGCAGCTTCAGGTGCCGGGGCGTCAGCGGGTGGTTCGGCGTGGTGGACAGGTCGGGCAGCTCCCAGATCTGCGAGTCGACGATCGCCGAGGGCACGCCCGAGTGGTACAGCAGCGACGAGTCCGACGAGAACCCCTCCTCGCCCATCAACTCCTCGTAGTACAGCCCGCCGTCCGGTTTGCGGAACTGGGTGTGCCGCTTCGGCGGAATCTGTCCGGCCTGCCGGTAGAACGCCATGACTCCTTCTTCCAGTGTGTATTTTCTTCTACAGTGTACGTTTATCGGACGCTTGTGTCCGCTTACCGAAAGCATCCGTTAGGCTCGGACCCATGTCAACCATCCCTGCCCTGTTCCGGCACCTGGTCGACGACGCGGCGATGTTCCCGCCCGGCGACCTCCCCCTGGTCGATGCCGTTGCCGCGCACCGCGAGCACCGGCGTGCGGCGTACGCCGACCTGGTCGGCCCGCTGATCTGTACCGACGACAACCTGATGAAGGTCGCCGCCGAGGCCGCCAAAGGCGAGTCACCGCTCGAGGTCGCCGTCGTGATCACCGGCGGCGCCGGCGGGATCGAGCCCGCGGTCCGGTACGGCGATCGGTCGGCCGACGTCGTCGTCACGGCGATCGAGGTCCGGCTGCGCGACGAGGACGACCTGTCGCGCAACGCGCTCCGGGTCGTCCGCGTCTGTGACGACTGCCTCGACGAAGAGAACGCTTTTGTCGAGATCGGCCTGGACGGCGCCTGGGAGCGCGCGCTTGACGTCGTCGCCGACGCCGGGTACGCCGCCAAGCTGCGCACCGGCGGCCTCGACCCGACCCTGTTCCCGACGGCCGACCAGGTCGCCGCCTTCATCACCGCGTGTCTCGACCGCGAGGTGGCGTTCAAGTGCACGGCGGGTCTGCACAACGCCCTTCGCCACACCGCCGACGACACCGGGTTCGAGCACCACGGCTTCCTCAACGTCCTGCTCGCCACCCGTGCCTCGCTCGACGGTGCCACGCAGGACGAGATGGCCGCAGTACTGGAGAACCGGGGTGGCGAGAGTCTCGCCGCGGCGGCCGCGGCACTGTCCGAGGAACAGGCCGCCGGCACCCGCCGCTGGTTCACCTCGTTCGGATCCTGCAGCATCGACGAGCCCCGCCACGACCTGACCGCACTGAACCTGTTGGAGTCCCAGTGACCTGGATCGACATCCCCGCGAACTCCCCGTTCGGCCCGGACACCCTGCCGTTGGGGATCTTCCGGCTGACCGGCCAGGAGCCTCGGATGGGCGCGGCGATCGGTGACCTGATCATCGACCTCACCCCGGTCGCGTCGGCGCGGACGGTCGACGGGTCGCAGACGTTCAGCGAGCCCACCCTAAACGCCTTCCTCGCGCTCGGCCGCCCGGCCTGGCACGCGACCCGGGAGTGGCTGCTCGACCTGGTCCGCAACGAGGACAACCGGGAGGCCGTCGAGCCGCACCTGGTCCGGCAGTCCGAGGTGACCATGGAGATGCCGTTCGAGGTGGCCGACTACGTCGACTTCTACGCCTCGGAGCAGCACGCCACGAACCTCGGCCGGCTGTTCCGCCCCGACTCGGAGCCGCTGCTCCCGAACTGGAAACATCTCCCGGTCGGCTACCACGGCCGCGCCGGCACAGTGGTTGCCAGCGGCACCGACATCGTCCGGCCGAGCGGTCAGCGCAAGGCGCCCGCCGAGACGGCACCGACGTACGGGCCGTCGCAGCGGCTCGACATCGAGGTGGAGCTCGGCTTCGTCGTCGGCAGCCCGTCGAAGCTCGGCGAGCCGGTCTCCGTCGAGGCCTTCAAGGATCACGTGTACGGCGTTGTCGTGGTCAACGACTGGTCGGCGAGAGACCTGCAGGCGTGGGAGTACGTGCCCCTCGGGCCGTTCCTGGGCAAGTCGTTCGCCACGTCGATCTCGCCGTGGGTCGTCTCGCTCGAGGCGCTCGACGGCGCCACCGTTCCGCTGCCCACACAGGAGCCGACCGTCCTGCCATACCTGGCGAGCGACTCGCTGGTGAACTACGACATCACCTTCGAGGTGTACTGGAACGGCGAGTTGGTGAGCAGCCCGCCGTACAAGGACATGTACTGGTCGCCGGCCCAGATGCTCGCTCACCTGTCCGTGAACGGCGCTTCCGTGCGGACTGGAGATTTGTTTGCCTCCGGCACCGTTTCCGGTCCGGAGAAGGACCAGCGCGGGTCCTTCATCGAGCTGAGCTGGGGCGGTCGCGAGCCGATCACGGTGAAGGGTGAGGAACGCACCTTCCTGCAGGACGGCGACGAGGTCACCATCACCGCCACCGCGACCACTCGCACCGGCACCAGCCTTGGCCTCGGCTCCGTCACCGGCCGTATCCTCCCCGCACGCTGACGCTGTTGCGTCCGGAGAGCCGCTGGCTCTCCGGACGCAACAGCAATCACTTCAGCCGATAGGCGCGCACGGTCGTCTGGGTCACCGCGTTGCCCTTGGCATCCACCGCGGTGGAACGGACCGCGACGAACCCGCTCGCCGGATTGGTGATCGTTGCCGTCCACCCCGATCGCGCCTTGCGAACAACAGCCGGACGCCAGGTCGCGCCGTCGTCGTACGACGCCTCGACGGTCTTCAACTCACCACCAGGCACGCTGACCGGGATCGTGAACCTTCTCCCAGCAGGGGCGTAGCCCAGCAGATCGACCTTCGGATCCAGCCGGACGGCGAGCAACGGCAACGACTCCGGCGCACTCGTCGTCTTCGACCGGAACGTCCACTCGGCCGAGATCCGGGTCGAGAGCGGCCAGGCAGGATTGTCCCGGCGTACCTCGGTCGCCAGCTTGTACGCCGCTCCGCCGGCTGGCGCCTTGAAGACGCCTTCCCCCGGCTTGTCGGTCCGCGCCAGCAGCTTGCCATCGGAGTACAGGCTGGTCGTGCCCTTGTCGGCGAAGCTGTACTCCTCTGGCCTGGGCAGACCGGTGTGGTTGGCCGAGTCGCTGAACAGCGGGAGCAGGACATCGATCGAGTCACCGTCGCGGTACGCCTGTAGCGGCCGATCGGTCTCTCCCATCTCCAACGCACCGAAGCCGGGCCCGAGCACCGGCTTCGCCCAGTCGATCGCGAGCTTCTCACCCGGCTTGTAGGTGTGCGGCAGGCCCTGATAGCCCTGCTCATGCCCCTCCGACGCCGCCGCTGCACGCAGCGAGGTTTCCCACAGAACGCCGGCCGAGTAGTACTCGGTCCGGGCCGTCGGCATCTTCACCACTCCTGACCACAGCCCACCGCCCATGTCGATGTTCCCAGCCACGGTGTGGAAGTCGAGGTAGCCGATACCGCCCGGACCGAACGCGTGGTACTTCGCCCGGACGGCACCCAGACGCCGGTTCGGAGCACGGTAGGCCAGGTTGGCCGGGATCTTGCCGGGCGAGGGCAACGCGAGCTCGTAGCGGTACGGACTGCCCGCATTCCCGGTGATCGTGACCTGCTGTCCGGCAATGCGACCGGCGGTGGCGTCGTCGACGTACAGCGTCGGGAGCTTGGGTCCATCCGTCCTGAGTCTGGTCGGGTCCTTGAGGTAGAGGAACGCCGCTGCAGCGCCCGCCTCCTGGATCATCCCGACTCGTTCATCGAGTTCGGATCCTTCGTCACCCGAGAGCGTGAACACCGCGAGCTTGCCCTTGACGTCCTTGCCGGCCAGGTCTTCGGCGCTGGCATGACCGACGTCGACGGCCGCCAACTTCCGTTGGCCGACGAGCTGAGCACCATCCGGCACCCAGTCGGCGCCGAGATCCTTGCCCTTCACCGTCGCGCGGACCAGTGGGCGCTCCAACTGTGCCCGGGTGTAGTAGGCGAAGTGCTCCACTGGCTTGGTCGGGACCGCGTAGTGCTCCCGCACCAGGCCGCTGGTCCAGCCGGAGCTGACCTTGTCCGTCTGGATCTGCTGACCGGCCGTCCCCGCAACCAGCTTCGCGTCCTTGGCATCCACCGTGAAGCTGATCCGTCGGCCCTGCCGGGCGTCGAGCGGCAGGACGGTGTCGCGACGCAGGTCGATCTCCGGTACAGCGGCCGACGTCACCGACGGCTCCAACCTGCCGGGAACCGGAGTGCCCAGCGACGACATCAACCCGTACCGTCCGGCCGGCAACCGGAGTTTGTCCCCCGGCAGGACCGGGAAGTACTGCGCGTCCTGGTCGTCGAGACTGACCACCGCGGCCAGGCCATAGCCGGTCTGCGGGTCGATCGGCGCACCCGTCCGGTCCTTCATCGTCACGGTCAGGTCATAGCTCTCACCCTCCAGGTAGACACCGAGCGGCGTCTGCACGACCGTCTTGCCATCGGACGACGAGGCAACAAGCCTTCCGCCGTAGGTGTCCGGAGCAACGTTGCCAGGAGCAACCGAAACCGTGACCGCTGCCTCGCCGTGCGCGGGTACGGTCACACTGCTCACAGAGGTCTTGAACAACCCAGCCGGCGCTTGCGCACCACCTGCGGTCCGTACGTCGAGTCGCAGGTTCAGCGTGACGGCCGCGTTGGCTTCGTTGCGGTAGACAACCTGCTTGCTCTCGTCCTGCGGCCGGTCGTGCGGCCAGCGAACTGGCTTGAAGCTCACGCTCGCGGGCTCAGCCAGCACGCGCTGACCGATGCCCCGAGCAAGGTCCAGCCGCCCTGCGCCTTGGCCGTAGACCCCAGCCTCGACGGGGTGTGCGCTGGCCATCAAGGCCGCCTTCAACTGCGGTGCCTTCCACTCCGGGTGCTGACCAGCCAGGATCGCGGCTGCGCCGGCCACGTGCGGCGTCGCCATCGACGTACCGGACAGGCGGGCGTAGTTCTCGTCGACCGCCTCGTCCGGGAGAGTTCCGGCGGCACGTGCGGCGACGATGTCCGAACCAGGCGCTGCCAGGTCGGGTTTCATCGCGTAGTCGCCGAACCGCGGCCCGACCGAGGAGAACTCGCTCAGCGCGTCCTGTTTGGTGACCGAGGCAACGGCCAGGGCGGCATCTGCACTCGCTGGGTTGGAGACCTGGCCCGTTGGTCCCTGGTTGCCGGCAGCAATCACGAAGAGCGCACCACTGGCGGCCGTCAGCCGATTCACCTCCATCGACAAGGGATCCGTACCGTCGGTCGCTCCCCCGCCGAGACTGAGGTTGACCACCTTGGCACCACTCGCGACGGCCCACTCCATCCCCGCGATGATCGCGTCGTACGGGCAGTCACCGTAGCCGCAGACCTTGCCGATCAGCAGGTCAGCGCCCTTGGCCACGCCGGTGTACTTGCCACCCGAGGCGGTACCCCGGCCGGCAACGGTCGACGCGACGTGCGTCCCGTGACCGTCCACATCCTTCGTCCCGCTGCCATCGCCGACGAAGTCCTTCTCGCCCTTCACCGCGCCCTTGAGATCGGGATGCGCGGCGTCGTACCCACCGTCCAGTACTGCGACCTTCACGCCGGCGCCGGTGTGTCCGGCCTGCCAAGCCACTGGAGCGCCGACCTGTGGGACGCTGACGTCGAGTGATGGCTTCGCCCGGCCGTTCAGCCAGACCTTGGTCTTGCCGGTGAGCTTGGACAGGTCGAACGGCCTCTGCACCGACACCGCCGCGAGCTTGGCCGCCGGCAACTGCCGGGTCACCTTGCCGAAGGTGGCCAGGCTCCGAGTGTTGCCGGCCTGCACCAGCAGCGGCAACTCCTTGCTGTGGGCATCGTCCAGCTTCTGCCGGATCAGACCGGTCACGTCGAACAAGGCCCGATCCAGTACGCCGGACCGCACCAGCGGCAGCGCGCTGGCCGGGATCACGGTGACTCCGGCTGGGCTGATCTGCCGGAAGAAGTCCTCCTGCTTGCCCGGCCTGTGGATGGGTTCGATCTCGACCGCCCAGGACTGACCCTGGGGCGTGACGATCACCTTGTCGCCGGTGATCAGGGTGACGGTCGAGGACGGCTTCGGGGTCGGCGGACCGGCCGGTGGTGGGGCGGCCTGGGCGGGAGTGGCGACCAGTGCGGCGCTCAGCATCGCCCACGCGGCCGTGATCAACCAGTGCTTCCTGCGCACCATAGTTTTCTTCCTCCGGTTGCTCGGTTACTCAAGTGACACCGGAGGGCGACAGAAAGTTGCTCCACTTAATCGTTCACTAAAATTGTTCATTAGTGTTCGTTTCTCTTGACTTCTTGCGGTTGCGTACACAGAATCCGTCAGACAGTGACCCGCCCGTCAGGAGTCGTCCCGTGTCTCGACCCGTAATCCCGCCCTTGGCGGCCGCCGCACTCGCGGCCGGCCTGCTCGTCGCTCTCCCACCCACCGCGGCCACCGCCGGCCCCGCCGCGACGGACCTCACGCTGACCTCACCCGAGCTGACCGTGACCGTCGCCGCCGACTTCCCCCGCGTCATCAGGTACGCCGACAACGCGTCCGGCCGGTCGCTCGGCGGCCAGCCCGACGCGATCTCGACCGTCACCGTCAACGGGGTCGCCCGGGCCGCCCGGCTGACCGGACCGCCGACGGTCACCACCGGCAGAGCGCAGTACCGGCTGGCCTTCGACGCGTTGCCTGGCGTCGAGCTGGACGCCAGCCTCGCGCTGACCGGCCGGGTGACCACCTTCAGCATCGACGCGGTCCGCGACACCGAGGCCTCCCGGGTCCGGACGATCGACATCCCCGACCATGACCTGGTCTCCGTCGCGAGCACCGATCCGGGCGCCACGACGGCCTTCACCACGCTCGACCCGGACTCCACCCGGACGGCGGACAAGATCACCCCGGTCACCTCGGCCACCGCCGCCGAACCGGCCGCCACCGGCGCGACGTACGCGTTCGTGAACACCAGCGGGCTCGCCGCCGGCATCGAGTCGAACTCGGTGTACGACAAGCCGTCGGGTCAGTCCGTCGACGACGGCGCCCGGTTCTGGCACCGGGCCCGCAAAGCCGCCGACGGGACCAGCCGGGTCGGCGTCTGGAGCGGCCAGTGGACCTACCGCGCCGACACCGCGCCGTACACGGAGCCATTGCCGTGGGCGAAGGTCGTGGTGACGCCGGACGCCAATGACGACAAGGTCGTCGACTGGCAGGACGGTGCGATCGCGTTCCGCACGATCATGACCGAGCCGAAAGGCGGCGACGAGGTCAAGAACCGGGTGGTGACCCACATCCCGTTCAACTTCGCCAGCCAGGCGACGCATCCGTTCCTGCGCACGCTCGACGACGTCAAGCGGATCTCGCTGGCGACCGACGGTCTCGGGCAGATGGCCCTGCTGAAGGGATACGGCTCGGAGGGCCACGACTCGGCGCACCCGGACTACGGCGGCAACTACAACCAGCGGGCGGGCGGTCTCACCGACCTCAACACGCTGCTGAGGAAGGGCAAGGACTACAACGCCTCGTTCGGGGTGCATGTGAACGCGACCGAGTCCTACCCGGAGGCCAACGCCTTCAGCGAGGAACTGGTCGACAAGTCCAGCAAGGGCTGGAACTGGCTGAACCAGAGCTACTACATCAAGCAGCGCCCCGACCTTGCCTCGGGCAACATCGTCAAGCGGTTCCAGCAACTGCGCGACGAGACCGACCCGAATCTGAAAGAGCTCTACATCGACGTGTACTACCAGTCCGGCTGGCTGGCGGACGGTCTGACCCGGCAACTGGCCGACCAGGGCTGGCAGATCGGTACCGAGTGGGCCGACCGGCACGAGCGCACCTCGCTGTGGTCGCACTGGGCCAACGACCTGGACTACGGCGGCGCCACCAACAAGGGGCTGAACTCACAGATCATCCGGTTCGTCCGCAACCACGAGAAGGACGTCTGGAACGCCGACCCGATCCTCGGCCAGAGTTCGCTGGTCGAGTTCGAGGGCTGGACCGGTGAGGTCGACTGGAACGCCTTCTACGCCAATATCTGGCAGCGCAACCTGCCGGCCAAGTTCCTCCAGCAGCAGAAGATCCTCGACTGGAACAGCAACGAGATCACCTTCACCGGCGGCGTCCGCGGCACCGTTGCCAATGGCAAGCGAAGCCTCAGCGTCGGCACTGCCAAGGTGCTGGACGGCGACAAGTACCTGCTGCCATGGGATGGCAACAAGAAGCTCTACCACTACAACCCGGCCGGTGGCGCGACCACCTGGCAGGTCCCGGCGGGCTTCAGCACGGACCGTTTCACCGTCTACAAGCTGACCGACACCGGCCGTGTCAGGATCGGTACTGCGCCCGTCCGCAATGGCAACATCACGCTGGCAGCCAACCCCGGCCAGCCCTACGTCCTGTACCCCGAGCAGGCACCGCGTCTCGCGGACCCGCAGTGGGGTGAAGGAAGCCACTTGGAGGACCCCGGCTTCAACGCCGGCAGCCTGAACGCGTGGGACCCGACCGGCAACGCATCGATCGCCACCCTCGCGAACGGTCAGCACGTCGCGGAACTCGGATCGGACCACACCACCCTCCAGCAGCGGATCCGCGGCCTTGTCCCCGGCCGCATCTACAGCGCCTCCGCGTGGATCGAGGTCGAGCCGGGCAAGTCCCGCAAGACCACACTTGATGTCAACGGCACCTCAGTGACCGTCGACCGGTCCACCGCGATGAACCGGGTGGCGGCCGACGACAAGCAAGGCCTG
Source organism: Kribbella sp. NPDC023855 (assembly GCF_040639475.1). Classification (NCBI taxonomy): domain Bacteria; kingdom Bacillati; phylum Actinomycetota; class Actinomycetes; order Propionibacteriales; family Kribbellaceae; genus Kribbella; species Kribbella sp. NPDC023855. The sequence continues at coordinate 421,418 of NZ_JBFAAA010000006.1, read as the reverse complement.
TACTACCAGCGGGCGCGGGTCGTCTTCGAGGCCAAGGGCATCACGGCCGACCTGACCCTCAAGGCCATCAGCGGCGCGGCACGGGTTCGCATCGACGACGTCCGGGTTGTGGAGACCAAGCGTCCGGCCGCCGGTCTCGTGGACGATTTCGAGAACGTCGACCAGGGCTGGGGCCCGTTCGTGAAGGGCGATGCGGGCGGCACGACCGACCCTCGGACCGTGCTGGCGCGCAAGCACGCGCCGTACACCCAGGCGGGCTGGAACGGGAAGCTCGTGGACGACGTACTGGACGGCGAGTGGTCGCTGAAGTCGCACGAGGAGAACCAGGGGCTCGTCTACCGGACGATCCCGGCCACCGTGCCCTTCACGCCGGGACACAAGTACAAGGTCAGCTTCGACTACGAGAACGGCGTCGCCGGGCAGTACAGCTGGGTGCAAGGTGTGGACCGGCCGAAGGCGGTCGAGGTGAAGGCGACGCCGATCGGCGCGCAGCGCACCAAGGCGACGTTCAGCCAGGAGTTCGTGGCCGGCTGTGGCGGCGACTACTGGGTCGGCTTGCGCAAGCACTCGTCAGGCGGCGACCAGGCCGACTTCGTGCTGGACAACTTCGCGGTCACCGATCTGGGCGCCACCAGCGACGCAGCCGACTGTACTTCGCTGAGCCTGACCGGGGCCGGCCTCAACGGCATGGTCTCCGGCGAGCCGAACACGGTCGTCATCACCTTCACCAACAACGATGTGGTTGCCGTCGACAACATCACGCTGGGGCTGACCGCACCGGCGGGCTGGACCGTCGAGGCGACTACTCCGGCGACGTTCGCATTAGTTGCCGCTGGCACCAGTGTGGCGACCACCTGGTGGGTCACTCCGCCCGCCGGGACACCAGCAGGCAAGTACATGCTCTCGGCAACCGGCGGGCAGGCGACCACTTCGGCCGAGGCGACCTTGTTGCCGCCGGGCATCGTGCCGCAGTCCCGGATCAAGGTGACCGACGTCAGCAGCGAGGACCCTGCCACCGACGGGCCCGCGACCGCGGCACTGGACGGGAACCCCAGCACCCTTTGGCATTCCGCCTGGTCCCAGGTGCCGACACCGGCAACCTATCCCCACCACATCACGCTGGACCTCGGTACGACGTACCAGGTGAACGGGTTCAGCTACCTGCCCCGGCAGAGCGGGACGAACGGGATGTTCAAGGGGTACGAGGTCTACGTCAGCGCCGACGGGCAGAACTGGGGTACGCCGGTGAAGACCGGCGAGTTCCCCAACTCCCGCGACACCCAGCGACTGGACCTCACCGCGAAGGCGGGCCGGTACGTCAAGTTCGTCGGCACCAGCTCGCTGAACGGCGCGGTCTTCGGTGCGGCCGCTGAGCTGAACGTTTACGGAACGCGTTAAAAACAAGCACCCCGGACGCAGGGCACTAGGAAAGCGGCGCCACCTCCCCCGAGGGTGGCGCCGCTTTCGCATGATCACTTGACGATGGTGACCGAGACCGCGGGGCTGGCGGCCTTGGCCGTCACGACGCGGAACTTGTTGACGCCGAGGTGGCCGCTCTGCACCCACACCGAGTAGGTGCCCTTGCTGGTCACCTTGGTGGTGGCGGGGAAGTTGACCCACTTGCCGCTCTGCAGGCGCTGGACCTGGACGACCGACTTGGCGGCGATACCGGCGGTCTTGCCGGAGAACGACACCTTGGCCCAGGCCTTCGCGGTGGCCTTGTCCGACTTGATCGTGATCGACGGCTTGGCAGCGACGTCCGCAACCTTCGTGCCGGCGCTGGTGATCCGGGTGGTTTCCGGCGCTGCGTTGGCCTGCAGGGCGCCGGCCACGCCGACCCCACCGGCAGCCAGGGCGATGCCGGCGACCACGGCGAAGGAGCGACGTACGGCCTGAGAGCGAGTGCGCATTGTGGTGATTTCCCCTCGTATGTATGGGGTTCTGGTGAACCCGACATCAGAGGAGACGCCCCGGCCGCGGGAAAGGTTGTGTTACGACTCCGTCTCAGGAGTGTCGGGCAGCACCAGCCGGGCGCATGCACCGCCACCAGGGGACGTGCCGAAGGTCAGCTCAGCGCCGAGCACCTTCGCGTGACCGGCGGCGATGGTCAGACCGAGGCCGTGCCCGACACCGCGCTCGGCCATCCCGGACCGGAACCGACGGGGGCCTTCGGCAATCAATTCCTCGGGATAACCGTTGCCGTGGTCCACTACCTCGATGGTCCGGCCCCGGACCGTGACCTCGATCGGCGGGCGGCCGTGCCGCAGGCCGTTGACGATCAGGTTCGCCAGGATCCGCTCGATCCGGCGCGAGTCGGTGGACACCGTCTCCTCCGGATCACACCGGTGCACCACGACACTGTCCGGCGCCAGCGACTGCTGCATCCGCAACCGGCCGACGGCCGACCCCACGAACGCGCCGAGCCCGACATGCTCCAAGTCAGCCTGCTCGACACCTGAGTCGAACCGGGCGATCTCGAGCAGGTCCTCGACCAGTCGTCGCAGTACCTTGGCCCGGTCGCGCACGAGTTCACTGGGACGGCCAGGCGGCAACAACTCGGCGGCGGTCAGCAGGCCGGTGACCGGCGTACGGAGGTCGTGGGCGACGTCGGCGGTGAATCGTCGCTCCGCTTCCAGCTGGCCGCGCAGCGAACTGGCCATCGTGTCCAGGGCCGTGGCCAGCGCCTGGACCTCGTCCTTGCCCTTGCCCACGGCGCCCGCGGCCGAGGCGTCGAGATCCCCCGCGGCGATTCGGCGCGCAGTACCGGCGACTGCGACGATCCGGCGGGACAGGCTGCCGGCCGCGACCACGCTGCCCAGGGCAACCAGCGCGACCGTGCCGATCCCGCCCAGGATGAGGGCCCGGCGCAGCGCCTTCATCGACGGGTCGTCGACGTCGTAGTCCTGCACGATCGACAGGATCTGGCCGTCCTTGACGCCGACCGCCGCCCACATCTTGGCGTTCGGCGAGCCGGTCTTGAAGGTGGCCCGCTTGCCGCCCATCACGGCTTCCCGCAGCAGCGGCGGCAGGTCCGGATCGTCCAGCCGCGATCCGAACACCGGTACGTCGCTGCGGTCGTAGCTCTCCGCGGCCAACTGGATCCGCTCGTCGGCGAAACTCCGCGTGCGGTCCAGCCGGGCCGACTGAGCCTGGGTGTAGACCGCGACGCAGAGCACCAGGATCGCGAGTGACGACAGCAGGACGAAGATCAGGCCGAGCTTGCTGCGAAGACCCATCAGCGGCCTCCGTGGGGGGCGGAAGGCATCGTGCTAGGCCCGCAGCTTGTATCCGAATCCGCGCACGGTTTCGATCCGGTCCGCGCCGATCTTGGTCCGCAAGCGCTGCAGGTGGACGTCGACCAGCCGGCCGTCGCCGCCCCACTCGTAGTCCCAGACCCGCTGCAGCAGGGTGGACCTGCTCAGCACGACGCCCGGGTTGTTGGCGAACTCGATCAGCAGCTTCAACTCGGTCGGGGTGAGCTGGACGGTGTTGCCGCCGCGGCGTACCTCGAGGGCCTCGCGGTCCAGCTCCAGGTCGCCGAACGACTCCACGCTCGCGCCGGTCGCCGGGGTGGGCCGTTCGGGATCGACCACCGCCCGCCGCATCACCGCACGCAGCCGGGCCACCAGCACCTGGGTGTCGAACGGCTTGGTGACATAGTCGTCCGCGCCGGCCTCCAGCCCGAGGACGACGTCCAGCGCGTCACCGCGGGCCGAGACCATCACGATCGGCACGGTGCTGGACTCCCGGATCCGCCGGCACACGGAGATGCCGTCCAGTCCGGGCAGCATGATGTCGAGCATCACCGCGTCCGGATGGATCTTCTCGAAACGTTCGATCGCCTCCAGGCCGTCCTCGGCCGTCGTGACGTCGTACCCATGGCGTTCGAGGGTCAGCTGGGTCGCCTCACGGATCACCGCGTCGTCCTCGACCATCAGGATGCGCGCTGCCGGTTCTTCCGGTACCACCGAAGTTCAGTCTCCCTCTTGGATCTGCGAGCTCACCTTGGTCATCTGACCGCCGACCCAACGGTAGACCTCGACCGCGCTTCCGGACGGGCAACAAGGCGCGTCGTCCACGGCGAAGATTTGAGATTCGACGACCAGATCGCCTTGCCGGGTGGGACTGATCTTCAACTGATCGGCCTTCAAACTCCAAACCCGGCGTGGCCCCTTCGGCGTGGCGGCCATCAGAGCGGCTCCGACGATGAAGTTGTCGAGTGTGTGGATCAGCACCACCTGCTGCGGCTGGCCGGTCTTCATGGTGTCGACGGCGGGCCCCCGGGTGAGGCAGCGGGCGATCACCGTGCAGCGCGACATCAGCTTGCGGAAGAACGGGTCCAGCTGGGTGTCGTCGCGCAGGCTGTCCCGGATCTCGGTCAGGCTCATCGCCTCCGCGCCGACCCGCGGCGCCAGCGTCGGGGACGGCGTCGTGGACGGAGCGAAGCCGCGGTTGGCCGACGGGCTCGGCGTCGACGAGGTGGCCGGCGCGTCCGCGCCCTCGACCCGCAGGCCGCTGCCGTTCGCGCAGCCGGACAGGGCGACGAGCACGGCCAGGACCAGCGCAGCCGGCTGCAACAGCCTTGCTCGCATGGGTGACCTCCCGCCTTGCCTCACCGTGTTCCCCCCGTTTTCAGTCAACTGCCTTCCATAGTGCGGCCGGCACGTCACATTCGACGGCCGTGAACGTCGAATGGCCCCGGCAGTTCCGTTGCGGTTGGGTCACAGAAGGTAGAAGAACCCTCACGAAACGACCTTGCCCGGATTGAGGATGTTTTTCGGGTCCAGCGCGGCCTTGATCGCGCGGTGCACCGAGACCGCCACCGGACCGATCTCCTGGACCAGCCAGTCGCGCTTCAGCACCCCGATTCCGTGCTCGCCGGTGATCGTGCCGCCCAGCTCCAGACCGACCTCCATGATCTTGTCGAACGCCACCTGGGCCCGGGCCGCCTGGTCCGGATCGGTCGCGTCGAACACCACGGTCGGATGCATGTTGCCGTCGCCGGCATGCCCCAGGACGCCGACCGTGATGTCCAGGTCGAGGGCGATCCGCTCGACCGCGCCGATGAAGTCGGCCAGCCGGGACCGCGGTACGCAGACGTCGTCGATCATCGTCGTCCCGAGCTGCTCCAGCGCGACCAGCGCCGCCCGGCGGGCCTCCAGCAGGAGTTCACCCTCGGCCGGGTCGTCCGCCTCGATGCACTCGATCGCGCCGTACTGGCGGCAGAGCTTGGCCACCATCGCTACATCGGCGGCGCCGGCCTCACCTCCCGCGTCGGACTGGGCGATCAGCATCGCCGCGGCCTCGGTCGGCAGGTCCATCCGGAGGTAGTTGTTGACCGCGGTGATCGTCGTACGGTCCATGATCTCCAGCAGGGACAGCGACACGCCGCTGCGGATGATCTCGACGATCGCCTCGCCGGCCGCGACACCGGAGTCGAACAGCGCCGCCATCGTGCGCGGCCGGGCCGCCTGCGGGCGCAACGCGAGCGTCGCCTCGGTGATGATGCCGAGCGTGCCCTCACTGCCGACGATCAGCTTGGTCAGGTCGTAGCCCGCGACACCCTTGACGGTGCGCCGGCCGGTTCGCAGTACCTGGCCGTCGGCCAGCACCACTTCGAGCCCGAGCACATAGTCGGTGGTCACGCCGTACTTCACGCAGCACAAACCGCCCGAGTTGGTCGACAAGTTGCCGCCGATCGAGCAGAACTCCCAGCTCGACGGGTCGGGCGGGTAGAACAGGCCCTGCTCGGCCACCGCGCGCGACAGGACGGCGTTGAACACCCCGGGTTGCGTCACGACGTACCGGTCGACGGGCTCGATCTCGAGGATCTTGTCCATCTTCTCCAGCGAGATCACCAGGCAGCCGTCGATCGCGTTCGCCGCGCCGGAGAGTCCGGACCGGGCACCTTGGGGCACGACCGGGACGCCCGCCTCGGCGGCGATCCTGACCGCCGCCTGGACGTGCGCCGTCTCCCGCGCGAGCACCACCGCGATCGGCTCACCGGCCGGACAGAACATCGCCCGGTCGTACCGGTAACTCTCGATCCGGTCCGGATCGGTCACCAGCGCCTCCGGCGGCAACACCTGCCGAAGGCGCTCGACTAGATCGTTCATATCGGTGAGCCTAGGCGGTTTTGCGCCCGTTGGCAGGTGCGATCAGCGGGTTCTGCTGGTCGCGTTCTCCGAGATCTCCTGGTAGCCGCCGCCGTAGTTGTGGAACTCGCGGGCGATCGCGATGAACGTGACGCTCTTGTCGGTGGACTTCACCTTCGGCGTCCGGCAGGTTCGCTGCCCGGCCGTCACGGCGCCGTTGCCACCGCTGCTGTCGCAGGACAGCGTTCGCCCCGCGTTGGAGCCGCCGTGCTGGACCAGATAGGCGTTGGCCCGCTGGTTCGCAGTCAGTCGCGGTCTCATGGTGATTTCGGCCCAGTACTGCGAACAGCTGTCCCGGACGAGCCGGACACTGCCCCAGCTGGGCGGTCGGTGGTCGCGCAAGATGCTTGCGGACGAGATGGATGTCGCACCCGAGCAGTTGACGGCTGGTGCCGCCTGAACTGATGTGGCCAAGGCGATCACGCCGACTCCGGCCAGACCCGCGGTGCTGAGCACAATGCCCAGTGTCTTCATCGGAAAACCCTTCCTGAGCGTACGCCCCGACGCACACTCATTGGGCAGAGTACGCGAACCTCCCCTGACCTGACAGTCACTCCGGTAATCGGACGTAACCCCGGTGTGTCGCGACCACATCACGGTAGGTATACACAAAGACCAACAAAACACCCCGCCTTTCACTCAAGACGGGGTGGTTTGGGGTTACAGGTTGCCGCCACCTCCCCGCTCCGAGCGGAGCGAGGAGCGGGTGTTTGTTCTACAGGTTGCCGCGGCGCTCCTGCTCGCGCTCGATCGCCTCGAACAACGCCTTGAAGTTGCCTTTGCCGAAGCCCAGGGAGCCGTGGCGCTCGATCAACTCGTAGAAGACCGTCGGGCGGTCGCCGATCGGCTTGGTGAAGATCTGCAGCAGGTAGCCGTCCTCGTCGCGGTCGACCAGGATCTTGCGCGACTGCAGCTCCTCGATCGGCACCCGCACCTGACCGATCCGCTCGCGCAGCTCCGGGTCCTCGTAGTACGAGTCGGGCGTGTTCAGGAACTCGACACCATTGGCCCGCATGATGTCGACGGTGCGCAGGATGTCGTTGGTGGCCAGCGCGATGTGCTGCGCGCCGGCGCCGTCGTAGAACTCCAAGAACTCGTCAATCTGCGACTTCTTCTTCGCGATGGCCGGCTCGTTCAGCGGGAACTTGACCCGGTGGTTGCCATTGGCCACCACCTTGCTCATCAGCGCGGAGTAGTCGGTGGCGATGTCGTCGCCGATGAACTCCGCCATGTTCACGAAGCCCATCACCTTGTTGTAGAACCCGACCCACTCGTCCATCAGCCCGAGCTCGACGTTGCCGACCACGTGGTCGACCGCCTGGAACAGTCGCTTCGGGTGCCCCTCGGGCCGGGTCACGGCCGTCTGCGCGGGTACGAAACCAGGCAGGTACGGGCCGTCGTACTTCGACCGGTCGATCAGCGAGTGCCGCGTGTCGCCGTACGCCGCGATCGCAGCGCGCCGGACCGTACCGTGCTCGTCCGTCACGTCGTGCGGCTCCTCGAGCACGGTCGCACCCTGGGCCCGGGCGTGCGCGATGCACTTGTCGACGTCCGGCACCTCGAGCGCGATGTCGGAGACGCCGTCACCGTGCTTGCGGTGGTGCTCGTGCAGCGTGCTCGTCGGGGTCACGCCACCGGTGATGACGAACCGCGCCGAGCCGGCCTTGAGCACGAACGCCTTGCTGTCCTTGTTGCCGGTCTCCGGACCGGAGTACGCGACAAGATCCATCCCGAACGCGAGCTGGTAGTACTTCGCGGTCTGGGTCGCGTTGCCGACGATGAACACAACGGCATCCATCGCCGTGACCGGGAACGGGTCGGTGCTCTCGTCGTACGGCACCAGGCCGACGAGCTGCTTCAACTGGTCGAGGTCGAGATCGGCGTCGAGCTCTGCAGGGGTGAGGTCGGTGCTGGTCATCGGTGTCCTCCCGGAAGGTTCGGCTTGGGCATGAGCTTTGCCGCCCCCGGACAGGTTGCGCAACAGATGTATGTTTCACTGGACACTCTGACCAGTATTCTCCGCCTTCTGGTGGACTATTTGGTCACCCTGACTATTGGAGGTGTGTATGGCCGGAGTGGACGCCCTGGACGCCCGCATCCTCGACCTGTTCGCCGCCGAGCCGCGCGTCGGCGTACTGGAGGCATCCCGCCGCCTAGGCGTAGCCCGCGGCACCGTCCAGGCCCGCCTGGACCGCCTCACTCGCGACGGGGTCGTCCGAGGCTGGGGCCCCGACGTCGACACCACCGCCATCGGCTACCCGGTAACAGCCTTCGCCACCCTCCAGATAGAACAGGGCTCCGGCCACACCACAGTCGCCGCCGCCCTGGCCGCCATCCCCGAGGTCCTAGAGGTCCACACCATCACCGGCGCCGAAGACCTCTGGTGCCGAATAGTCGCCCGCTCCAACGCCGACCTCCAACGAGTCATCGACCAGGTAGTCATAGTCCAAGGCATCCAAAGAGCCTCCACCGTGATCGCCCTAGCCGAACAAATCCCCCACAGAGTCCTCCCTCTCCTCCACGCGGCCAGCCGAGGCTGATCTCTCTGGAGTTGGATGCACGAGCAGCCGAGTGCCGGCTCGTGACGCTGCGCGTCACCTCGCGCCAAGTTCGCGCCAGGTGAGCATCCGTCCGCAGGAGAAACCGGCGTGGAGCCGTGAACGCGCGCCCGGCACCTCTCTCCCGGCACAGCGCCGAGGTGACGCGCAGCGTCACGAGGCCGCCGCTGCCGCCACCCCGCCGCGCGGACAGCGTCCACTGCATCCCCGTACCTGACCTCGGCAGACGCCCCCCGCTCTCTTCATGCGAGGTGACGCCCAGCGTCACGAGCAGGCTGTCACCAGCAGCTTGTACTGCGAGCGCCAGCGCCCCCTCTTCGGCGCCGAGGTGACGCGCAGCGTCACGAGCCGTCCGCCAGCTGCTCGTACTGCGGGGCGCCGGCCGCAGCCTCCCGCCTACCTGCAGGCTCCTGGTGCGATGTGACGCGTAGCGGCACGAGCCGGTTGGACAGCTGTTCGTACTCCGAGGGGGTCGGCTAGGCGAGGCGTTTGGCTACTTCTACTGCGGCTCGGGCTACTCGAGGGCCTACGAAGTCTCGGTCGAGTTTGCCGAGGACGACTACGCCGATGGAGGCTTCGACGCCTGGTACGCCGAGGACTGGGGACGAAACGCCTTGGGCGCCGGCCTGGAGTTCGCCTGCGGTGATGACGAAGGGGCGGCCGGCTGGGTCGGGTTTGCGGCGGCCGGCCAGGATCGCCTTGCCGGCCGCGCCCTGGTCGAGGGCGTGGCGGGAACCCATGCGGTAGGAGACGTGGAAGTCGGTCCAGCTCGGTTCGATGACCGCGATCGCGAGTGCCTCGTCCCCGTCGGCCACGGTGAGGTGAGCCGTCGCACCGGTGTCTTCGGCCAGCGAGCGTAGTACCGGCAAAGCGGCGTCGCGGAGGGTTGGCTGGACGCGGCGGGAGTAGTGCAGTACTGCGAGTCCCAGCCGGGCGCGGCCTTCGCTGTCGCGGCGGACCAGGCGGTGCAGTTCCAGCGTGTTGACCAGGCGGTAGACGACGGTCCGGCTGACGCTCAGCGAGGCGGCCAGTTCGGTGATCGACAGGCCGTCCGGGGCGTCCGCCAGCAACTCGAGGACGGTGAGTCCCCGATCGAGCGTCTGGGACGTCTCAGCGGGCACAGCCGAAGCGTAACCTTTTTCGGCCGCGGCCCGATGTCCCCGTATCTTGCTGCCGTGCGAAATTACTGGGCGCTGCTCCCCGCCATCGCGATCTGCGTCGGTCTGATTCTGCTGTACGCCGTCCCGACGCTGGTCAATCCGCAGTGGACGAGCAGCCTGCTGAGCTTGTTCAAGCAGCTGCCCGGCAGCGAGGAGACGGGCGAGCCGGAGCCGCTCACCGCGCAGCAGGTGCAGGCCCGGCGGATGCTGGCCGGCGCGCTGGTGATCGGCGCGCTCGGGCTGTTCGGGTTCAACCTCCAGCTCAACCGGGAGGCGAACGGCTGCTACCAGGCGGCCAAGGCCTGGGGCGCGGTCGACGACCAGAAGAAGGACGCCGATCCGTGCGTCGACAAGATCTTCGGCGCGTTCATCAACGACGGCGGCGGCAAGGCCGACGAGAAGACCCAGCAGCCGGTGCCCAGCTACCAGGTGGTCAAGGGCAAGCGGCCGAAGTACCTGAAGTTCGTGCAGAACCGCCCCAAGTACGACGAGGCGAACCTGCTGATCGGTCTCGGGTTCAACTGCACGTCCGACCTGGTCGTCACCGAGTCCGACGACAAGATCACCGCGGTGATCGACGACACCGAGCCGTGCCCGCCGGACAGCCAGATCGAGCTGATCCCGATCAAGCTGAAGAAGCCGCTCGGCGACCGCCCGATCGTCACTGTCGACGACAAGCCGCTGACCCGGATCAACCCGGACATGGATTCCTGGGGCAAGGTCCTGAAGGAGCTCGTCACCGGCGGCTGACGGTCAGCGCAACGCGCGGATCTCGGAGTCGTACCGGCGAAACGGCCGGTTGAAGGCGAGCAGGATCAGCAGCCCGGTGACGCACACGCCGGCGCCGCCGAGCAGCGCGATCGTCGGGGTGCTGAGCGACGCCGTCGTGCCGGCCACGAAGTCGCCGAGACGCGGACCGCCCGCGACGACCACGATGAAGACGCCTTGGAGCCGGCCGCGCATCGCGTCCGGAGCCGCCGACTGCAGGACGGTGTTCCGGTACGCCGAGCTGACCATGTCCGCGGCACCCGCCAAGGCCAGCAGGGCCACGCCGAGCCAGATCGTGCGCGACAACCCGAACAGGCCGATCGCCACCGCATAGACGGTGATCGCGACGACGATCGCCACGCCTTGCCGCCGGATCCGGGTCACCCAGCCGGAGAAGATCACACCCAGGAGCGCCCCGATCGCGGGCGCGGCCTGCAGCAGCCCGACCGTCCGTACGCCGCCTGCGAAGAACGAGCCCGCCACCGCCGGGAACAGCGCACGCGGTTGCGCAAAGACCATCGCGAGGATGTCGGCGACGAACGTGGCCAGAAGCGCCGGCGCGGCTCGAAGGAAGGTGAAGCCTTCGAGCACCGAGCGCAGACCGGCCCGGCGCACCAGCCCGGTCGGCGGCACCGGGGGCAGCCGGAACAGCGCGTAGAGCGCGGCGGTGAAGGTGATGACGTCGACCAGGTACGCCGCGGCGAACCCCTGCCAGGCGAGCACGACAGCACCCAGTAGCGGTCCTGCGGTGAAGCCTAGGTTGAACGCGGCCTGGCTCAACGTGTTGGCGGCCGGCAGGAGTTCTGGGCGGATGAGTCGCGGGATGATCGCGGACCGTGCCGGGTTGTTCACCGCGAAACAGGCCGACTGCACGGCGACCACGGCGTACAGGACCCAGACCTGGTTCCAGTGCAGGACCGACTGGGCGACCAGGAGCATCGAGAGCAGCCAGAGACCGCTGGACGAGATGAGAGCGAGCGTACGGCGGTCGACGGCGTCGGCCATCGCGCCGCCGTACAGCCCGAAGACGATCAGCGGCACCAGCGAGCAGAGCCCGACCAGGCCGACCGAAAAGGTTGACTGGGTTAAAAAATAGACCTGGATAGAAATTGTCACCGCGGTCATCTGCTGGCCCAGTTGGGAGACCGTGGACCCGATCCACAGCCGGCGGAAGTCGGCCGACTCCTTGAGGGGGCGGAGGTCGGTCAACAGGCGAGCCACGGCTCCGAACTTATGTCACCACTTGCTCAGCAGGTCACCAGGGCAGGCGACCGGTGTCGGCGTGGACCTCGCCGGTCGGACCGTCCGCTCCGAGGGTGGCCAGCTGGACCGCGACGGCCGCGCCCTGGGCCGGCGTACGGGGTGCGTCCCAGCCGCCCATGTCCGTCGCGCAGTTCCCCGGATCGGCGGCGTTGACCAGGATGCCGGTACCGCGCAGTTCGTTGGCGAGCATCACGGTGACCATGTTCACCGCCGCCTTGGACGAGTTGTAGGCCAGGGTCCGGACGGTCGACATCCGGGACTCGGGATCGCCGACCTGGGTGAAGGACGCGAGCGAGGTGGACAGGTTGACGATCCGCGCGGCGTCGGCGTTTCGCAGTACCGGCAGCAGTGCCTGGGTGACGTCGACCAGGCCGATCACGTTGGTCTCGAAACCGGCCCGCAGTGCCTCCGCGGCGATCTCGGTCACGCCGGCGTCGCCCTCGGGGATGATCGCCGCGTTGTTGACCAGTACGTCGAGCCGCCCGTGCTCCGCCTCGATCTTGGCCGCGGCGGCCCGGACCGACGCGGGGTCGGTCACCTCCAGTTGGATCGCGCTCGCCTTGATGCCATCGGCAACCAGTTCCTTGGCGGCGGCCTCACCGCGGGCGAAATCTCGCGAACCGAGCAGGACGGTGTGACCCGCCTCGCCCAGCTGCCGGGCGATCTCCTTGCCGATTCCTTTGTTGGCTCCTGTAACCAGTGCGATTTTGCTCATGGCTCAGAGCTTTGTGTGGTTTCCCGAACCCAGGCAGAGCGGGCTGAGCCTGGGATCGGTGGTCCCTGGTTGGCCTTCGGCGGGCTTGAGATGCTGGGGTCATGGACAGGGCACAGCTGGCGGAGTTCCTGCGCATCCGGCGCGAGCGGTTGCGCCCTGACGACGTGGGACTGCCGGCCGGACTCCGCCGACGTACGCCGGGCCTGCGGCGCGAGGAGGTCGCCGGGCTGGCCACGATGTCGACGGACTACTACACCCGCTTGGAGCAGGGGCGCGGCCCGCGACCATCCAGGCCGGTACTGACCGGGCTGGCCCGTGCGCTGCGGTTGTCCGACGACGAGCGCGCTCACCTGTTCCGGCTGGCCGGGGAGCAGCCTGGGCCTCCGCCGGGACCGCCGACGGACGTGCGTACCGGAGTACTGCGGATGCTGGCGCGGCTCGACGTACCGGGGTTGGTGCTGGACGCGAAGTACGACGTACTGGCGTGGAATCCGTTGGCGGCGGCGTTGCTGGCGGACTTCTCCGGGTTGCCTCCGCGGGAGCGGAACCTGTTGCGTCTGCGGTTCTTGTCCGGGTCTCGGCAGCAGGAGCGGTTTGGGGAGAAGCAGACCGCCGAGTTCGCGCGGGAGGCGGCGGCGGATCTGCGGGCGGCCACCGGGCGTTATCCGGACGATCCCGCAATCGCGGCGCTCGTGCGCGAGCTGAACGAGGGCAGTGAGGAGTTCGCCCGGATCTGGGCGCTGCACGAGGTCGCGACGCAGCAGAGCATGTGCCAGACGATCCACCATCCGACGGTCGGGCAGATCGATGTGGTCTGCGAAGTACTGGTCATTCCGGAGCGTGATCAGCGGGTGGTCCTCTATACGGCCGATCCCGGATCGGCGTCCGACCAGGCCATTCGGTTGCTCGAGGTCGTCGGCACCCAGGCGCTCAGCACCAGTTGACAAACAGCTCCACTCAAGCGAACGTTTGACGTCATTATCTGACGAAAGGCGTTCCCTGATGCGTAAGTTAATTACCGTCGCGGCCGGTACCGCGGTCGCGGCGTTGCTGATGGCCGGCGTCGCATCGGCGGCTTCAGCGGACTCGCCGGGTTCGGTGGTCTTCGCCGACGAGTTCGACGGAAACGCGATCGACCGCGGCAAATGGGCCATCCACTCGAACGCCGAAGCCGACCAATGCCTCGGCAACAAGGGCAACCAGCAACTCGAGTGGCACACCTGGGACGCGCTCGCGGTGGGTGGCGGCGTACTGACCATCACAGCGCGCAAGAACAACCCGCAGCCCGGATATGGCTGGTCGAGCGGCTTGATCACCACCGCGCAAGCTTGCGGTCACGAGCCGTCCGGCTCCTTCACCGTCCTGCCCGGCGACTACGTGGAGACGCGCCTCAAGTTGCCCAAGGCAAAGGGTTTCTGGCCGTCGACGTGGACGTGGAACGGCAATGGTTCCAACGAGCAGGACACGTACGAGTTCTACAGCGACAACCACCGCAACCTGTACCTCACCAACCACCAGTCCGGCGGCAGTTGCACCTACGAATCGCCCGTCGACCTCACCACCGACTGGCACACCATCGGCCAGCAACTCGGCCCCGACAAAACCCGTTGGTACCTGGACGGCGTACAGATCTGCGAACAAGGCCCGTACTCCGGAACCGGCGACGCCCTGATCCTCGACCTGTTCGTCTACAGCGCGATCCCGCCTGAGGTCACCGAGGAATCAATGCAGATCGACTACGTCCGCGTCCACCGTCAGTAGCGCATCAACTGACCGGCGCCCGAAGCTTCCCGTCGACCGCCTTCAGGCCGGCCGCCAAGACCAGTCCGATGACGAGGACAGCCAGCGCGTTGCGCACGGCTATGCCGAGGCCGAGGTCAGTGGCGTCGAGGAAGGGATACGGGTACCACTTCGTGAAGCTGCCCTGCACGAAGATGTAGACCAGCCAGGCAACTGGCCAGATGAAGGCCGCGGCGACGGTCCGCCAGGTCAGCCGCGGCCGAGGCCCGAACAGCAGCCAGGCGAGCAACGTGGCCCACGGCGAGATGTAGTGGAACCCGATGGTCGCGACCAGAGCAGCCCCGGTCAGGTGAACCTGCGGGGCCAGCACGATCGCAAACACCAGGCCCGTGATGACAATCCCGAGCAACGAGTCGAGCCGGACGACATTCCAAACCCGCCCATCCCGCAACGGCCGCCGTACCAGACCCAAACACACCGCCAGCACGATCAAATTGCTCTCAATCGTGAAAAAACTAAACAGCCGCCACAACCGCACCCCCACACCCGCCGCTTCCCCAGTCTCCCCGGAATTAGCGTCAGCCCCACCACTGAAAATCAACACCAACTGAATAACCAACGCCCCCACAATGACCACCGCAATTCCGCCATGCCACCACCGCAGAACCCGCACAACCCCCGCCACCCTGACACCCCGCGTAGTAGCCACACTTAATCGTCACCGATCCCCCACCCCCACCGCCTAGAAGGCACGCCGCTCGAACCCCAACCTCCGCACACCCCAAGCGGAGCGCGCGGTGGGCTACATCAGTCGTCTCCTTCAACAAGCACCCGTGCCAGCGGGCCGTCCGTCTCACCCAGCCGACGCGCAACACCCAGATCTCCAGACGCCCCTCACCGCGGCGACCAACAACCCGCACCCCACCATCTCACCGCCTTTGCGGGCACCTGCTGGCGTTCAGCCCCGGCAACTCCAGCTCAGCGAGGTGACGCGCAGCATCACGAGCCCGCCTGGACGACTTCGCCTGTACGCCTGCTGGCAGCCCCCGGCGGACCCCGTCGGTTGACCTGCGTCCCGTCCGGTACGACTCTTCAACAGGTCGACTGCGGGCACCTGCTGGCGTTCAGCACCCGCGACTCCAGCTCAGCGAGGTGACGCGCAGCGTCACGAGGCGCCGACCGGATCGGCTGCGCGGGTCGGCAGTTTCCGTACTCCGCGACACCTCGGACCCGCTCCACCCGGTAAATCGCTTGGGCCGGCGATTGGAGTGCGCCGTAGATCCTGCTCGCGAGGTGACG
Organism: Kribbella sp. NPDC023855; assembly: GCF_040639475.1. NCBI lineage: Bacteria > Bacillati > Actinomycetota > Actinomycetes > Propionibacteriales > Kribbellaceae > Kribbella > Kribbella sp. NPDC023855. The sequence continues at coordinate 405,760 of NZ_JBFAAA010000006.1, read as the reverse complement.
CGCAGCGTCACGAGCCCGTCTGCCGGTCACGCTCGCGAGCCCGGCCGGACGACTTCGCCTGTACACCCCGCCGGCATCCCCCGGCCGACCCCATCAGTTGACCGGCGTCCCCTCCCCTACAACTCTTCAAGAGATTGCCTGCGGGCACCTGCTGGCGTTCAGCACCCGCGACTCCAGCTCAGCGAGGTGACGCGCAGCGTCACGAGCTCGGTGGGCTATCCCAGCCCACGGTGGTGTGGGTGCGTAGTACGGGTGGGGTTAGGCGCGGCGTTGGGTTGCCCAGTCTCGGATTAGTTCTATTCGGTCTCGGAGTTGGGCGGAGGAGGCGTGGGCTGCGGCGGGGCCGCCTAGTTTGCGGCGGAGGTCGTTGTGGATGACGCCGTGCGGTTGGCCGGTGCGGTGGTGCCAGGCGGCGACCAGGCCGTTGAGTTCGCGGCGGAGGAGGGCTACCTGTTCGTGGGTGGCCAGTTCGACCGGAGTCGGGTCTTCGCGATCGGAGGCGCCGCGCTGGGACTTCTTCTGCTGGGCCAGCGACTTCGCCTGGCGTTTGCGGAGCAGTTCACGGACCTGGTCTGGCTCCAGCAAACCGGGCAGGCCGAGGAAGTCGAGTTCCTCGTCGGAGCCGATGTCGCCGCCGGTGCCGTAGTCGCCGCCGTCGAAGACGACCCGGTCGAAGGTCGCGTCCGAGCCGAGGGCCTCGAACTTCGCGTCGAGGTCGTCACTGGCACCCTCGGCCTGGTTCGCCTTCTTCAGCAGGTCGTCCTCGAGGGCGAAGATGTCGCCGTCCTCGTTGGAGTTCTTCCGGCCGAGCACGTGATCGCGCTCGACCTCCATCTCGGCCGCGAAGCTCAGCAACCGGGTCACCGACGGCACAAACACCGACGCCGTCTCACCCCGCTTGCGCGCCCGCACGAACCGACCGACGGCCTGCGCGAAGAACAGCGGCGTCGAGGTCGGCGTCGCGTAGACCCCGACCGCCAGCCGCGGCACGTCGACGCCCTCACTGACCATCCGGACCGCGACCATCCACCGCTGGTCACCGTCGGAGAACGTCTGGATCTTCTTGCTCGCCGCCTTCTCGTCGGACAGTACGACGGTCGGCGCCTGGCCGGTCAGTTCGCGCAGCACCTTCGCGTACGCCCGGGCCGTGTTCTGGTCACCCGAGATGACCAGCCCACCCGCGTCGGGCATGTGCCGCCGTACTTCGGTCAACCGCTTGTCGGCCGCAGCCAGTACTGCGGGCATCCACTCGCCGGCCGGGTCGAGCGCGGTACGCAACGCCTGAGCGGTCAGATCCTTGGTCAGCGGCTCACCCAACCGGGCAGCCACCTCGTCACCGGCCTTGGTGCGCCAGCGCATCTCACCGGAGTACGACATGAAGATGACCGGCCGTACGACGTGGTCGCGCAGCGCGTGACCGTAGCCGTAGGTGTAGTCGGCCTGACTGCGCGCGACACCGTCGTGACCGTACTCGTAGGTGACGAACGGGATCGGGTTGTCGTCACTGCGGAACGGCGTACCGGTCAGGGCGAGACGACGGGTGGCGGGCTCGAAAGCCTCCCGGACGCCCTCACCCCAGCTGAGCGCGTCACCGCCGTGGTGCACCTCGTCGAGGATCACCAGCGTGCGGAACTTCTCGGTCCGGACCCGGAACGCGAGCGGGTTCACCGCGACGCCGGCGTACGTGACGGCGACACCCTGGAAGTCCTTGTTCGTCCGGCCCTTGCGGCCCGCGAAGGCAGGATCGATCGCGATCCCGGCCCGGTCGGCCGCGTCGGCCCACTGGACCTTCAGGTGCTCGGTCGGCGTCACCACGGTGATCCGCTCGATCACCCGGCGGTGCAGGAGCTCGGCGGCGACGGTCAGCGCGAACGTCGTCTTGCCCGCGCCCGGCGTCGCGACCGCCAGGAAGTCCTTCGGTTGCTTGTCCAGATAGAGCTGGAGCGCCTCCGCCTGCCAGGCCCGCAGCTTGCTCGCAGTTCCCCAAGCGGCGCGGTCCGGGTAGGCCGGAGGAAGCACGGCTGGTGCTGCAGGCACGTGCGAATCCACGGACGGCATACTCCCCCGATAGTCGACTGTCGGCCGTGCAGGAACGTTACCCGAGATCCCTCACAAGGTCAGATCGGCGGGCACCAGCCTGACCTCGAACGGCGCCGTCAACCGCGCCACTTCGTCCCCGGTAGCCTTCGCCACCTGCGCATATGTCCCGTCGCGCAACTCCCAGGCAATCAGCTCCGGCGTGTCGGGATCGATCACCCAGTACGACGGACAGCCGGCCGCCTCCAGCCGGGAGAACTTCATCATCAGGTCGTAGCGGCGCGTGCTCGGCGAGAACACCTCGACGGCGAGCAGTGGTGCCATCGGCAGATCCCGCTCGGTGAGATCGTCCCGCCGCGCGACCAGCAGATCGGGCTGCATGATCGTGTCCGCACTGATCACGACATCGAACGGCGCTACCAGCACCTTCAGGTCTGGTGGGCAGGCGGCCTTGAGAAGGATGGCCAGGTTGAGAACGACGTCCTGGTGCCGCACCGAAGGCCCTGGCGTCATGATCAGGGTGCCATCGATGAGTTCGTAGCGGTGCCCGTCATCGGGCATCCGGTCGAGATCGTCCCGGGTCAGTGGTCCGCTCCGTCGCCACGGCGGGGGGTACTGCGCCTCGGGTTCCATGACTGCCATGGTGCCTCCTTTTGTGGTCCATACCTACAAAGTGCCGTCGTCTGCCCTGGGGTGGCCCGGTTTTCCACAGGACACTTTCCGCGAGCGGGGGTTGTGGAGAAAGTTCGGGAGTTGCGGGGCGGGGCGACCTACACTCTTGGCTATGAGTACTCAGCTGAGCCCGGGCGCAGAGACGGTCATCGACGAGCGGACCAAGCCGTCGCTGGACGAGGGCGATCATGAGCGGTTCTCGCACTACGTGCCGAAGGACAAGCTCACCGAGGCGATGGTGATGGGCACCCCGGTGGTCGCGCTGTGCGGCAAGGTGTGGGTGCCGAGCCGCGACCCGCAGCGCTTCCCGGTCTGCCCGGAGTGCAAGGAGATCTGGGACTCGCTCAACCCAGGCGACGGAGACGACGGCGACAAGGAGTAGCCACTCCCAAACTCGTCGGCGCGAGCGGCTGACCCCACGGGGTCGCCGCTCGGCAGACGCCCGGCTCGGGGCGGCGGCTGGGAGTCGCACCTCAGGCGGGGGCGGAGCGGGCGACCGGGTGCGGGGGTTAGTTCTGGGTTGGGTCGTCGGGGTAGGTGGCTAGGTAGGCCATTTGGTCGTTTTGGCGGCGGAGGACCTGGCGCCAGAGGCCTTCGGGGCGGAGGCTGAAGACGTCGTCGGGTTCGGACGGTACGACGTACCAGGCGCCCTCGGTGATTTCGCCTTCGAGTTGGCCGCTGGACCAGCCCGCGTAGCCGGCGAAGATGCGCATGCGCTGGATCGCGCCCTCCAGCAGTGCCGGTGGGACGTCCAGGTCGATCAGCCCGATCCGGCCGAAGCACTCGCGCCATCCGGGCGGGTCGGCCGACTCGATGACCTCGGCAACCGCCAGCGCACTGTCCGTGCCCACCGGGCCGCCCATGAAGAGCACGCCCGGTTCGCTCACCGTGGTCGACCAGTCGGACAGGACCCGGTCGACCTCGAGGTCCGCGGCCCGGTTCACCACGACGCCGAGCGCCCCGTCGTCGTCGTGATCCAGCAGCAGGATCACCGACCGCCGAAAGGGCGGCTCGTCGAGCAACGGGGTAGCCACCAGCAGTGAGCCGGTCAGGGTCGTGGCCGTCATGTCCCCATCATGGCGTGCCCGGCGGCTTTTGGGCACGGAGCGCGCGTACGCCGAGCCACGCGCCGAGCGCCATCCCGGCCAGATCGGCCAGCGTGTCCAACGGATCACCGCTGCGGAACGGCAGCCAGTAGTACTGGATCACCTCGCTGACCACGGCATTCGCGGCGATGACCGGCAACAACCACCGAGCCGGTACTCCGCTGCACAGGCCGAGATAAGCGACGGATCCGAACAGGAACAGATGCGCGAACTTGTCCGAGTACGGGAACTGGACGTCGGAGCCGGCCTGGTGTGGCGCGTACACCCCGTAGAGGTGGATCAGGCAGGCCACCACGAAGGCGGCCCGCCACCACCACGGAGTACGGGAGGTCCGGACGTCAGGTTCGCTCAAAGTGGAGTCAATCAAAGCAGACGCCCGAAATCTCAGAGCGACGGCGAGTCGTCCGGGAAGTGCTCCGCGGCCGGTGCCTTGCCGCCCGCCGCGTCGCGGACCGCGTGCGCGACCCGGGTGTGCACCTCCGGGTGGAAGACGCTCGGCACGATGTAGTCGGCGTTGAGCTCGTCGTCGGTGACCACCCCGGCCAGCGCCTTCGCGGCCGCCAGCTCCATCTGGATCGACACCTTCGACGACTGCGCGTCGAGCAGACCGCGGAAGACACCCGGGAAGACCAGCACGTTGTTGATCTGGTTCGGGAAGTCGCTGCGGCCGGTGGCGACCACGGCCGCGTGCTCGTGCGCCGCCGCCGGGTCGACCTCCGGGTCCGGGTTGGCCAGCGCGAACACGATCGAGTCCTTGTTCATCGTCGCGATGTCGGCACCGTTGAGGATGTTCGGCGCCGAGACGCCGATGAACACGTCGGCCCCGGCCAGCGCGCCCTTCAGGTCCCCGCTGTACTGCGCGGCGTTGGTGTTCTCCGCGATCCAGCGCAGCTCCGGCGACAGCCCGTCGCGCTCGGTGTGGATGACGCCGGCGATGTCGGCGACGATCGTGTCCTTGACGCCGGCCTCGATCAGCAGCTTGAGGATCGCCGTACCGGCCGCGCCCGCGCCGGACAGCACGACGCGCACCTCACCGATGTCCTTGCCGACCACGCGCAGCGCGTTGAACAGCGCGGCCAGTACGACGACCGCCGTCCCGTGCTGGTCGTCGTGGAAGACCGGGATGTCCAGTTCCTCGCGCAGCCGGGCCTCGATCTCGAAGCAGCGCGGCGCGGAGATGTCCTCCAGGTTGATCCCGGCGAAGCCCGGCGCGATCGCCTTGACCACGGCGATGATCTCGTCGGGGTCCTGGGTGTCAAGGCACAGCGGCCAGGCGTCGATCCCGGCGAACCGCTTGAACAGCGCGGCCTTGCCCTCCATCACCGGCAGGGCGGCCTTCGGGCCGATGTTGCCCAGGCCGAGCACGGCCGAGCCGTCGGTGACCACCGCGACGCTGTTGCGCTTGATCGTCAGCCGGCGCGCGTCGTCGGGGTTGGCGGCGATCGCCAGGCAGACCCGCGCGACTCCCGGGGTGTAGATCATCGAGAGGTCGTCACGGTTGCGGATCGGGTGCTTGGCCTCCATCGAGATCTTGCCGCCGAGGTGCATCAGGAAGGTCCGGTCGGAGACCCGGCCGATCTCCACGCCCGGTACGGCGCGCATCGCCTCGACCAGCCGGCCGGCGTGCTCGGTGTCGGCGGCGGCGCACGTCACGTCGATGCGCAGGCGCTCGTGGCCGGAGGCGGTCACGTCGAGGGCGGTGACGAGGCCACCGGCCTGCTCGACCGCGGTCGTCAGCTTGCTCACCGTCGAGCCGCCCGCGGGCACCTCGAGGCGAACGGTGATGGAGTAGGAAACGCTCGGCAAGGCAGTCACGCGGGTGATCCTCTCATGTCACTGGTAAGGCCTGGAGGTTCTGTTCTTAAAGTGCACGCCGAGATTCTGGGTAATCCATTACCCGAACGGATAGGGTGCGGGTCAGCGAAGGGAGCAGCGTGCCGACGATCAGCGACGTGGCGGGCCGGGCCGGGGTGTCCACGGCGACCGTGTCGCGCGCCCTGAACGGCAAGTCCACCGTGGATCCGGACCTGGTCGCGCGGGTCCGGCAGGCCGCCGACGAGCTCGGCTACCAGCCCAACGGGCCCGCTAGGAACCTGCGCCGTCAGGAGGCCGCGGTCGTGGCGCTGATCATCTCCGACGTCGAGAACCCGTTCTTCACCGCGATCGCGCGGGGTGTCGAGGACGTCGCGCACGAGGTCGGCTACTCGGTCGTGCTCTGCAACTCCGACGAGAACGCCGCCAAGGAGAGCCGCTACATCGACGTCGCGATCCAGGAACGCGTCGCCGGTGTCATCCTGTCCCCGACCAGTACTACGACCAGCGTCGAGAAGCTGACCAAACGCGGCACAGCCTTCGTCGCGGTGGACCGGCCACTTCCCGGGCAAGCCAGCGACGTCGTCCTCGTCGACACCCGCCTGGCCGCCCGCCAGGCCACCGCGCATCTGATCGACCAGGGCTATCGAAGGATCGGCTGCATCACCGGCCCGTCAGGAGTCCGTACTGCGGACGACCGGCTGGCCGGCTATCGCGATGCGTTGAAGGCGGCGCGACTGCGCAGTACGACGAAGCTGGTGCGACGGACGGAGTACAAGGCGGCCGGAGCACATCGAGCTGCGCAGGAGCTGCTCGATCAGCCCGAGCCGCCGGACGCGTTGCTGGTCGCGAACAGCGCGATGGCGGTGGGGGTCCTTCAAGCGTTGCAGGAGCACGGCATCCGGCCGGGCCGGCAGGTCGGCATCGTGGCTTTCGACGACGCCCCGTGGGCCGAGCTGCTCGATCCCCCGCTGACGGTCGTCGCGCAACCGGCGTACGAGATCGGTACGGTGGCAGCCCGGTTGCTGCTGGCAAGAATCACCGACAACACCCGAGCCACCACCACAACCACCCTCGCCGCCCGCCTGATCGAGCGAGGCAGCTCGCACCGGTGAGGTTCAGCCGGTGGGGTTCTCCTCGGCGTAGATCGTGGCGGCGTTCTCCTTGTCGATCAGCCGGGTCTTGAGGGTCTGGGTCTTCTCGATCGTGCCGCAGTCGACCAGGATCTTCTTGGCGGCGGCGATGGCTTCCTTGCCGTTGGTCGGGTAGGTGAAGGTGGCGCTCAGCCGCCCCTGCTCGACGGCTTTGATGCCACCGGACGGGATCGGCAGCGCGTCGATGCCGATGAACTTCATCTCCTTCTCGCGTCCGACCGACTTCGCCGCCAGGTAAGCACCCTCGGCCATCGGGTCGTTGTGCGCGTAGACCAGGTCGATCTTCGGCTGGGCTTTGAGCAGCGCGTCCATCTGCGCCTGACCCTTCTCCCGCAGCCAGTCGCCACTGGCCGCGGCGACGATCTTGATCTTCGGGTTCGCCTTGATCGCGTCGACGAAGCCCTGGTGCCGCTCGGCCTGCGGTGTCGCGCCTGCCAGCCCTTTGAGCTCGACCACGTTGCCGCCCTGGGGCAGCAGCTTCTCGGCGACGTACTTGCCCGCCTCGGTACCGATCTCGACGTTGTCGCCGCCGATGAACCCGGTGTAGGCGTCACCCTCGACCTTGCGGTCCAGCACCAGTACCGGGATGCCCTTGTCGTAGGCCTTCTTCACCACCGCGGTCAGCGGCTTGGCCTCGTTCGGGCTGATGATCAGCAGGTCGATCTGCTGAGTGATGAAGTTCTCGACGTCCGCAACCTGCTTGGCGTTGTCCTGCGCGGCGTCGGCGAACTTCACCTCGAACTGCGGCACCTCCTTGGCGGCCGCCCTGATGTCGTCGTCCATCCGTTGCCGGTACGGCTCAGCCACGTTCGCCTGGCTCATCCCGATCGTGTACTTGCCGTCGGCACCTTTGCACTCCTTGGAGCTGCCGGCCTGCGGCTGGTCGCTGGTCCGTTCGCTGGTGGTGCCACAGCCGGCGAGTACCAAGGCGGCAACGGCCGCGGCGGCGAGTGGCACTTTCAGGTTTCGCATGACAAAGCCCTTCGGGTCAGGAGGCGGGACGGAGTCGTTGCAGCGCGGCCGCCGCGACGATCACGAGTCCCTTGATCAGCAGTTGGATGTTCGAGTCGATGTTGTTCAGGGCAAGGATGTTGTTCAGTACGCCGAGCAGCAGCGCGCCGGCCACCGTCCCGGCCACCGAACCCCGGCCGCCGGCCAGACTGGTACCGCCGATCACCACCGCGGCGATCGCGTCGAGCTCGTACCCGATGCCGTCGTTCGGGCTGCCCTGGTTGAGCTGGACGGCGTGCACGATGCCGGCCAGCGCGGCGAGCAGGCCGCAGATCGCGAAGACGGCGATCTTCACCCGGATCACCGGTACGCCGGACAGCCGGGCCGCCTTCTCGTTGCCGCCGACGGCGTACAGATGGCGGGAGAACGCGCTGACCCGGAGGAAGACGACGGCGGCGATCGCGACGACCGCGAAGATCAGCACCGGGATCGGGACGAGCCCGCCGAACGTCCGCTCGCCGAGGATCGCGAAGGACTCCGGCGCCTCGTGCGGACCGTTGCCGTAGGCAATCGCCACGCCCTGGCCGTCCGACCAGATCCTCGCCAAGCCGCGCGCTATCTGTAGCCCCGCGAGCGTGACGATGAACGACTGGATGCCGATCATCGCCGTCGCCATCCCCTGCAATGCACCGAAGACGAGCCCGAGCGCCAGCACCAGTACGACGGACGGCAGGAAACCCCAGTCGCTCTCGACCATCAAGACGGCGGAGCCGACCGCGGCGAGACCGAGCACCGCACCGACGGACAAATCGATCCCGCCGATCAGGATCACGAACGTCATCCCGACCGCGATGATGCCGATCTCGGACACCGCCCGGACGACGTTCGCGAGGTTGTCCGCGCTGACGAACAGGATCTCGCCGTCCCGCCGCGGCGAGAAGATGATCGCCGCGACAAACACCGCCAGCAACCCGAAAACACTCTGAAACCGAAACAACGTGGCAACCACGCCACCGGATTTCTCCGCGATAGCGGAGGGTGGGAGGGAAGGCGGGGTGTGCGCAGGCCCGCTCACCGGGCGAGCGGCGGACGGCTTCGCCGTCGCCGACCGCGGAGGCTCTGCCGACGGCGGAGGCTCAGCCGACGGCGGAGGCTCTGCCGACCGCTCAGCTTTTCTGGTCGGTGGCGTGTCCTGGGGCTTGCTCACTGGAGTCCTCCGGCCTCTTCGAACACTGTGCCTTCTCCCATGGCGGCCGCCAGGAGGTCGCTCTCGCTGGAGTCGGTGGTGCTGAAGGACGCCACGTCGCGTCCGTCACGCAGTACGACGACCCGGTCGCAGACGCCGACCAGTTCGGGGAGTTCCGACGACGCCAGCAGTACGCCGATGCCCTGGCCGGCCAGTTCGCCCAGCAGCCGGTAGATCTCCGCCTTGGCGCCGACATCGACCCCGCGGGTCGGCTCGTCCAGCAACAACAGCCGCGGCTCGGTGAGCAGCATCCGTCCGAAGACGACCTTCTGCTGGTTGCCGCCGGACAACGTGCCGACCTCGTCCTGCAGCCGCCCGAACTTCAGCCGCAGCCGGTCCGCCATCCGTACCGACGCGGCCCGCTCCATCCGCCGCGCGACCACCCCCAGCCGCCCGTACGCCGGAAGGCTCGACACCACCGTGTTCGCAAGGATCGAGTGGAAGAGCACCAACCCCGACGTACGCCGGTCCTCGGGCACGAACCCGATGCCGAGTTTCAACGCATGGCGCGGCGCGGTCGGCCGGATCACCTTGCCCTGCAACACGATCCGCCCGGATCGCGTGCCAGCCGGCGCCACGCCGTACAGGGTCTCGAGCAGTTCGGTGCGGCCAGCTCCCAGCAGCCCGGCCAGTCCGACGATCTCGCCGGCCCGGACCGAGAGCGAGATGCCGGCCGGATCCTGTCGACCCGGGCGCGGCCGGCTGGGCGTGAGCTTGAGGTCCTCGACCCGGAGCAACTCGTCACCCGTCGCGCTGTCCGGCGTGGTGAACAGCGTCTGCACCGGCCGTCCGACCATCGCCTCGACGACCTCGGCGGTGCTCAGCTCCCGCGGGTCGAAGCTCGCCACGTTCTCCCCGTTGCGCAGCACGGTCGCGCGGTCGGCGACCTTGGCGATCTCCTCCATCCGGTGCGAGATGTAGACGATGCCGACGCCGCTGCGGCGCAGTTCGCGGATCACCACGAACAGCCGCTCGACCTCCGACGTGGTCAGCGCCGAGGTCGGCTCGTCCATGATCAGCACTCGGGCGTCGAGTGAGATCGCCTTCGCGATCGTGACGAGCTGCTGTTCGCCGACGCGCAGCTCGCCGACCGGGCGGCGCGGGTCGAGGGCGACGCCACTGCGTTCGAGCAGCACGCGGGCCTCGCGTTCCATCCGCCGCCGGTCGACCGTGCGCAGCCGGGTCCGCAGCTCGCGGCCGAGGAAGATGTTGTCGGCGACCGGCAGGCCCGGGACGAGGTCGAGCTCCTGGTGGATCATCGCGATCCCGGCGGCCTGCGCCTCGGTCGGGCCGGCGAACGAGACTCGCCGGCCGTCGATCTCGATCCACCCGTCGTACCCGGTGACGTCGCCGGACAGGATCTTCATCAGCGTGCTCTTGCCGGCCCCGTTCTCGCCCAGCAGCGCGTGCACCTCACCGGCCCCGAGGGTGAAGTCGATGTCCCGGCAGGCCTGGACGCCGCCGTAACGCTTGCCGATCCGCGACATCCGGACCAGGGCAGCGGGCTTCGGCATGACACCTCCGCGTTCGGCTGAGTAATCGATTTCCCGGACGCTAGACCCGCGCTGCGCACACCGTCAACCCCTCGCCGACTTTAGGTCCCCCACAACGCCGAACGACACCCTTTCCACCACTGTGGAAAGGGTGCCGTCGCCAAGGGCTATTCGCCGTACAGCAGCGGGCCCTTCCCGTCCTCGAGCGTCTTGCGGTAGTAGAGCGGCGCGTTGAACGCACCACCGGTGACACGGCCGAGCCCCCGGATCACGGTCGCCGTGCCGTTCGCGTGGCCGACGGCGTACAGGCGTGCGATCTGGACGTCTGTGTCGACGGCGAGCAGCAACGTGCCGGCCCTGCCGCAGGGGGTGGCAACCAACTGGTCGAAGGCTCCCCAGGTGGCGGCCCGGACCTTCTTCACCACCGGCTTCATCGGCGAGGCCAACGGCACCCGGATCGTGTAGAGGGCGCCGCCCCGGGTGGTCGCCAGGAGGGTGTCGTACGTCGCCGTCTGGCTGATCAGCGTCATCGTCTTGACCGACGAGAACCCAGCGGCCGACCGCATGAACATCCAGTAGTGGTGAGGCCCACTGGCGTCCCAGCGGAACAGGACTCCGTCCTTGCGCAGGCCGTAGTACGTCCGCCGGACCCGCGTGCTTCCCGCCGCCGGGGGCATTTCGGAGTTCGCGAGAGCGATGAAGTCACCGAAGCCTGAGCCGATCCCGAACTGCATCACCGAGCGCGGATCGAGCTTGCCATTTGCGTCCAAGATCCAGAGGCTTCTGACCACCTTGGTACCGAGCACCAGGTTGCCCCAGTTCTCGAGGCCACCGGACGCCGTGCGCGTGGTGGTGAAGGTACCAGTCAGCCTCGCCGCTCCCGGGGTGTAGATCCCGGGCACCTCGCCGCCGACCGAGCGGGTCGGCGGGCTCCCCGCGGTGACGCTGAAGCCGGCCACGGCTCCCTTTGCCGTCACCGCCCCGATCGCCTGCTTACAGACGGCGGCCGTGCTCGCCGTACTGGTCTGGGCGGTGGTCTTGGCGTCGGCTGGACCGGCTGGCAGACCACCGGACAGGAGGGCGATGCCTAACAGGACCGCGCCTCCCCGAACTTTGCGTGTGCTCGTCATGGCGAGGACCTCCGGTAGCTGGGCGGATCACTACCAGGCACGATGCGCCGGCCAGGCGAAAAGTTCGCTACTCGTCGAGCCAGGCGCGGACGGTCTCGTTGTGTTCGCCGAGGCGGGGTGGGGGGAGGTTGGTTTCGCGGGCGCCGGCGTACGGGTGGTTGTCGAAGCGGAGTGGTGGGCCGGGGAGTTGAATGCGGCCGAGGGTTGGGTGGTCGACGTCGATCAGGAGGCCCTGGGATCGGGTCTGCTCCCATTCGTAGACCTGCTGGAAGTCGCGCACCTTGCCGGAGGGGATGCCCGCCGTCTCGAGCCGGCGCAGCCACTCGTCGGCCGGCTCGGCACCGAAGGCGCCCTCGATCGCCGCCGTCAGCTCATCGCGATGCGCCACCCGCAACGCGTTCGTGGCAAAGCGTTCGTCGTCAGCGTCCAGCCCGACGATCGGTGCGAACGTCCGCCATTGCCCCTCACTGCCGACCGCGACCTGCACGATGTCGTCCTTGGTGCGATACATCCCGTACGGCGCGATCTGGGCGTGATGGTTGCCCACCCGCTCGGGCAACTCCCCCGCAACCGTCCACTTCGTGCCGTGGAACGCGTGGACGCCGACCACCGACGCCAGCAGACTGGTCCGGACCACGCGGCCCCGACCCGTCACGCTCCGCTCGTGCAACGCGGCCAGCACCCCATAAGCGCCGTACATGCCGGCCAGCAGATCAGCGATCGGTACGCCGGTCTTGGTCGGTTCGACCGCACCCGTGATGCTCATCAGCCCGCCTTCGCCCTGAGCGATCTGGTCGTACCCGGCGCGGCCACCCTCCGGCCCGTCATGCCCGAACCCGGTGATCGACAGGATCACCAGCCCGGGGTTGAGCTCGTGCAACCGCTCGACCGAGAACCCGAGCCGATCCAGTACGCCGGGCCGGAAGTTCTCCAGCAACACATCGGCCTTGCCCACCAGCTTGGTCAGAAACTCCTTGCCCTCCACGGACTTCAGATCAGCCGTGACCGACTCCTTGTTCCGGTTGGCCGACAGGAAGTACGTCGACTCCCCCTCAACAAACGGCGGACCCCACCCACGACTGTCGTCACCACCAGCCGGGCTCTCGACCTTGATCACCCGCGCCCCCAGATCCCCCAGCATCATCGCCGCATGGGGCCCCGCCAGCGCACGGGTCAGATCAACAACAACCAGGTCAGACAGAAGATTCTGCACCCGGCCAGAGTAGTGGCCGGATCACAACCCGGACGCGTCTTTGACTGTGAGGTTGTACGTCGCCTGAACGGTGAAGTCACCACTATGCCCCTTGATGACCAGTTGGTGCCGCCCGGCGGGAAGAGGATCGACAGTGAACCAGAGCCCACATCCGTAGCCCTCGTTCCGGCCTGCGCGAAAGCCCGACGGGTTCCCTTTCTGGGCGGTGAACTCGAACCGCACTGGAGTGACCTCGACGATCTTGGGCGTCCCACCTTTCAGCACCGAGACTTCTCCTCCGGCACGCTCGAGGAAGGACTCGCATCCTGCGGCGTCGGGGCTGACCAGGTTGACCACCGGACCGGCGATCGGCAGCCCAGCCGGGATGACGCAGCGGCGAGCTACTGCCCCACCGAACGAGCCGGCCACAAGCCAGACGTCACCGGGCTGTCCTTGTGCACAATGCTCACCGGTCGTGTCCGTGACCGGGTTGACAGCTTCGGGCGCCGACGCCCAGGTCCACCATTTCGACTGGAACTCGGCCGCGCGCACGTCCACCGCACTCACCGAGGGCGCCGACTCACCGGGCTTCGATGGACTTGCAGCGGCGGAGCTGGTCTCGGCGGGACCCCTGTCCGTGGCCGAGCATCCCGGCAACACTGGCAGCGCGAGCGCCAGGACCAGCGCAGTCATCTTCTTGAGCACAGCGGAGCCTAACCCGGACTGCTAGCGGACCTTTCGTACCAGGGATGCCAGGCGTTGGGTTACGTCGCGTGGGCGTTCTTGCATGAGCATGTGGCCGGCGCCGGGGTACATCCATAGGCGGGCTGATGGCAGCAGTTCGGCCATTCGGTTGCCGTGTCTTGGGGGGATCAGGCGGTCGCGGGTGCCGTGCATGATCTCGACCGGGATGTCGCCGAGTGTCTCGAGTACGTGTCCGAGGTCGTGTCGCGTGATGGCCTCGAAGAACCCACCGAACGACCGTCCCGGCGTCGCGGCCAGGTCTGCCATCAGGATGTCCACCTCAGCCCGATCGGCACCCTTGCCGAAGACCAGTTGCCGTACTGCGGGACGCCGCACCGCAGCCGACGCCCCCTTCAACCAACCAGCCCGTACTGCGCTCGCACGCCGCTCCAGTCGCTGGCCGGCCAGGTTCACCGCGCGAGGCGCCACCACCGCGGCAGCCCCGTCGAGTCGCGCCGGCAATCCGAACGCCCGCGAGGTCAGCTGACCCGACGAGGTGGCCACCAACGCAGCCGCGGCGATCTTCGACCCGATCATGTCCGGCCGTTGATCAGCCAGCGCCATCAAGGTCATCCCGCCCATCGAGTGCCCGGCGTACACGACAGGCCCGTCGCCGACGACCTCGTCGAGCACGGTCGTCAGGTCCTCCGCCAACTGCTCGATCCGCGTCGTGCCCTCGGGTGCCGCGGCGGACCGCCCGTGCCCACGATGGTCGTAGGCAACCACCCGTACGGCGTCGTCGCCCAGCACCTGCGGCAACCCGGACAACTGGTGGTGCCAGCTCCGTGTCGAGCAGGTCCACCCGTGCCCGAGTACTACGGTCACCGGCGCGTCCGGCGAACCCGTCGTCTCGACATGCAGCCGTACTCCGTCGGTGGTGACCACCTCAGCCTGCGTCGTCATAGCTTCCCCAGTATGTCCGTCCACTCGCCCAGCCCACCCTTGCGGCGCTGCTGGTTGGTCCGCAACCTGACCAGCCTGTCGGCCACCGACGGTAGATGTCGCGCGACCGCCACTCCAACCCCGGTCGACCGGGTGGACGCCCGATTCCGCGGCGGCCGTACGGCACCGGCCACGTCGACGATCGTCCCGACCACCTGCTCGACCGTCTCGGCCGGCAGGAACATTCCGAGGTCGACGCCCCGCGCCAGTGAGGCGTCATGGATCGGCGTCGGCACATAGCCCGGATAGATCACGCTCACGTCGATCGCCCGGCCGTTCTCGATCCGCAACGCGTCGGCGTAGGTGTCGATCGCGCGCTTGGACACGAGATACGAGGCAGCCAACGGAAGGGTCACGTAGGCGAGCCCGGAGGACACGAAGATCACCCGCCCGCGTGCGGCCCGTAGTACCGGCAAAGCCGCGGCAGTGACGGCCCAGCCGGCGAACAGGTTCACCTCGATCACCTTGCGCGCAACGGTATCCGGGGCGTCGCCCGCTAGCGCCGGTACGCCGATGCCCGCGTTGTTGATCAGCAGGTCCAGCCCGCCGAGCCGCTCGATCGCTTCAGCAACCGCGGCCGGGATCTGGTCAGGCTTGGTCAGGTCGCACTCGATGATGTCTTCGCTCTTCTGCAGGTCGATCCCGATGACCTCGGCACCGCGGGCGCGCAACTGGTCGACCGTCGCAGTACCGAACGCCCCGGCGGCACCAGTCACCAACGCCTTCTTGTCGCGCAGGTCCCACCGGCGACCCTTGCGCAGCCCCGCCCGGCCCGTCATGCGCTCGCCTCTTCACGCTTCGAGCTCTGTGCCGAGAGGTGGGCCGCACGAAGGCGACCGCCGCGAGCGCCACGACCGACCAGCCAGGCGATCCCGAGAATCTCCAGCGAACCGACCACTGCCAGCAGGGCGTACCCGCTGTTCCACATCCAGCGCGGTACGTCGGCCCGCTCCTCGCGCCGCAGTACTTCCTGCTCGCTGATGAAGTCGACCGTCTGCCCATTGGCGACCTGGACCGCCGGCTTCTCGATCGCCAGATCCTCCGGTGCGTACACCCACATCGCGACCATGTCCCGCGGCCCTTGGTGCAACCGGACCAGCGACTTCCACTTGCCGTGCATCGGCAACGGTTCGGTCGAGCGATAAGTGCCCTCGGCAACCTTCTCCATCGGCCGCGTCAACTGCCCGCCACCCTGCCAAGCAAGCGCCTCGAACCAGCGCGCGCCGTCAGCCGCACCGGCCGGCTGCAGCTTGACCGTCACGTACGCCGTCGGCTGCGCCCCGGTCGCGGCAGGCTCCAGCGACACCGTCCCGGTCACGCCCGGATCGGCCGACCGCGGCACACAGTAGAACAACGCAGCCAGTACTGCGACCAGCCCGACCGCGCCGAGTTGATGCGTCAGGCGCACCGGCGGAGTCTCGCGCACCTCGCCCGCGACCTCGGCGTACCGGGTGGCCAGCCAAGCACCGATCAGGCCCGCACCAAGACCAACGACCAATCCGAAACCCAGTGCCGATGGCAACATCGAGACCGGCCAGCGGATCGGCATCCACACCTGGCTCCAGCCGAACTCCGCGACCACCCCGACGGTCCCGATCAGGGCACCCGAGACGAGGCCCAGCCGGAAACGACTTCTGTTGCCCAAGGCAAGAGCTGTCAGCTCGACCAGCGTGGCCTCGACGATCAGCAACGGGAAGTGGCCGAGGATCTCACCGAGCGGCTGGTCAACTGCCCAGGCGATGCCGCCGCGGATCACCAGGTAGACGGCGAGCGCGCCGAACGTCGTACCGGGACCGCGCCGCGACCGCAGCAGGGTGAAGGCCATCGCCGACCCGAAGACGATCAGGATCGGCTGCAGGATCAACGGAAACTGCGGGACGCCGTAGTTGAACTCGGTGCTGAACAGGTCCCAGGCGATCAACAAGGCGCCGACGGCAACGATCTCCTGGAAACGCCGGCGCAGGTTGATCCCGACGAGTTGCTCGACCTCGGCCGAGGCCAGCAACCGGGCGAAGATCGAGAAGACGACGCCGCCGATCATCAGCAGGTGGGTCGGTCCCCAGAGCGTGACGTCCTCGCCGAACAGCCGGTGCCAGACATCGTCCAGCGGGAAGCCGACCAGCGCGAAGGTGCCGCAGACGGTGACGAGCGCGGCGCTGCACGGGATCCGCCAGCCCTTGGTCAGCTTGATCGTCCGGGCGGGCAACGGCTTGCGGGCCAGCGCGATCGGCAGCACGCCGGACACGATCACGCCCAGGATGCCGAAGAAGATCGGGTAGTGCGCCGGCGTACCGAACGGCCCGGTGTCGCGGCCGCGGTCGATGTGCACCGCGATGTCCCACCAGACGCCGAACGCGCAGGCGAGCAGCGAGGCGGCATGCAGGTACGGCGTCAGCGCGGCCCATCGGGGGACTCCGTCCAGTCTCCCGATGGTGTCCGCGAGGCGTCCTACCAGCGTCACCCGTCCGGTGCGTTCCCGCCACAGGAGTACGGCGAGTGCGACGTACAGAAGTGAGACCAGTCCGGTGACGATCGCGATCTGGTCGAAGGTCGCGGTTCCGGTCGAGGCCGCCAGCGGGACGGTCATTCGGCACTCCTTCGGTTCGGACAGCGCGTCATCGGGGCGCAGGCATGTGCCACGACTGATGTTACATCACATATGTAACGTGGAGTCTGGAAGACTGTCAAGGGTGGGAGGACAGATGCCGGCCGAGTCGGCCCAGGAAGAGCTCACGGTCGACCAGCTCGCCGCGAAGGTGGGCATGACGGTCCGCAACGTCCGCGCGTACGCCGGACGCGGGCTGATCCCGCCGCCCCGGCTGGTCGGCCGGACCGGGTACTACGGCGCCGACCACGTGGCGCGCCTCACGCTGGTCCGCGAGCTGCTCGACAAGGGGTACACCCTGGCGGCGGTCGAGCGGATGATGAGCGAACTCCCCGACGGCGCGCTGGCGCTCGGCGTCTTCGAGACGCTGGTCAGCCCGTGGACGCCGACCGAGCCCGAGGTGATCACCGAGCAGCAACTGGCCGAGCGCGCGGGCATCCCGCACAACCCGGCGACCATCGACAAGCTGGTCGAGCTGGGCATCGCCGAGCGGCAGGACGACGGCCGGCTCCGCATCCCGAACCCGGATCTGCTGCGGACCGGCCTCGAGGTGATCAAGCTCGGCGTCCCGCTGGACGCGATCTTCCAGATGCTGCCGAAGCTGTTGAGCCATGCCGACGCGGTCGCCAAGATCTACGTCGAGCTGTTCCGCAGTACCGTCTGGCGCGAGTTCGCCGACGCGGGCCTGCCGGCCGACCGGTGGCCGGAGATCCAGCGCACGCTGGAAAACATCATCCCGCTGGCAGGCCAGGCGCTGGTCGCCGCCTTCCGCGAAGCAATGGGCCGCGAGATCGAGGTCGTCGCCTACCAAGAACTCGGCGTAGACCCCGACGCCCTCCCCTCAACCGGCTGACAACACGTCCTCGAGGTGCGCCTGAACGCCTCGCAAGAAGTAGGTCAACCCAACCGGAAACAGATCCTCGCCGGTGGCCGGTTCGGCGGCGACGGCTGCCATGGTCCAGCGGGCGGTGGTTTCGAAGACTGACCTGGCGACGGGCTCCGGGATACCCAGCCTCACCAGGGCGGTCAGCTGAGCTCGGACCAGGGCCGCTCTCGAACCCTCGCCCTCATCGCGGTACGGCGTCGCCTTCGCCTGGATCAGCCGGGCCAGCCCGGGATGCCCGGCATAGAACTCCCGCAACCGCAGCGCCCCAGCCGTAGTCACCTCGACCCAGTCCTCGACCGTCTCGACGCGCTCATAGGCAGCCCGATCGGCCTCGAAGGAGTCGAACGCGTTGCGCGCGACCAGCTCCAGCAACTCGTCTTTGTTCCGGACGTGGTGATAGAGCGAAGGCGCCCGAACCTCCAGCCGTTCGGCGACCGACCGCATGGTCAGCCCATCGACACCTGACTCCCGGATCACCGCCAGCGCCGCACCGACGATCGCCCCGACGGAGATCCCCGCAGCCGCATGCGACGACGCATCACGCTTCACGAAATCCCCTCGCTCCCCGCCGGACGTCCACGCTAGGCTACTGTCTAACGCCATTAGACAGGAGCGCACCGGTGTCCCTCCACCCCAGCTACCCGATCCGGACCGAACGTCTCGACCTGCGCCCGCACCGGATGGACGATCTGGACGACCTGCTCGCCTTCCACTCCGACCCCGACGTGGTGCGCTACGTTCCCTGGCCGGTCCGCGACCGGGAGCAGACCCGCGCCGCGCTCGAGGTGAAGCTCACCCAGGACGCCCTCACCGAGCCGGGAGAATGGCTGGTCCTCGCGATCGAACTGCGCGAGACGGGCACCGTGATCGGCGAAGTACTGCTGAAGTGGGCCAGCGATACCAGTCGCCAGGGCGAGCTCGGCTACGCGCTCCACACCCGTTACCACGGCCGAGGCCTGGCCGCCGAAGCCGCCAACGCAGTACTGCGCCTCGGCTTCGAGGAGCTCGACTTGCACCGGATCTGCGCCAACGTGATCAACGGCAACGCCGCCTCGGTCAAGCTGCTGACCCGCCTGGGCATGCGCCAGGAAGGCCACCTGGTCGAAAACGTCTTCTTCAAGGGCGAATGGTGCGACGAACTCGTCTTCGCCCTGCTGGCCCGCGAATGGCGCGATCGGTAGTCCGCCGTAACCTCACGCTCTGCAGACAGTTATCGTTTGACCGCGCACTGTCACGACAGCTGGGCTTTTCTGAGGACGGTCATGAAAAAGGCAGTACTGGTAGTCGTCACCGCTCTGGCCGTGATCGGAGCAGCTCTGATCCCGTCGGGGCGGCCGGTCGAAGCCGCGACGCAGGGCTTCGGCTCGGCGTTGTCCGCGCTCAGGCAGGCGACCTGGCAGACCAATGCCAGCGTCAACGCCCTCGCCGTCGCGGGCAACACCGTGTACGCCGGCGGCCTGTTCACCCGGATCCGGCAGCCCGGTCAACCCGTCGGGCGCGGTGGCGCCGTGCGGAGCTACCTCGCCGCCTTCAACCGCAGCACCGGCGCACCCACCGGGTTCGCGCCGAAGCTCGACGGGGCCGTCTGGGCGATCGCGACGAGCTCGGACGGCAAGTGGGTCGTCATCGGCGGTGACTTCACCACCGTCAACGGCCTGCCCCGCAAGCACCTGGCGATGTTCAGCGTCGCCACCGGCAAGCTCGTGGCCGGCTGGGACCCCGCGGTCGCCTATCGCGTTTCCGCGCTCGCCATCTACGGCAACAGCGTGTACCTCGGGGGCTCGTTCGGGCGGGTCGACAACCAGGAGCGCAACTACCTAGCCGCGGTGACTCTGAAGACCGGTGCCCTGCTGCCGTGGGATCCGGACGCGGACGACGAGGTCTTCGCGATCGACGTGGCCGACAACGGCAGCCGCGTCTTTGTCGGCGGCGGCTTCACGTCGCTCAAGGACGAGGACCACAACGCGCTCGCGATGGTGCACCCGACGACCGGCGTGCCCTTCGCGATGCCGGCCGCCGCCGCGATCCCGGAGCCGTCGCCCGACTGCGTCAGCCGGGTCAAGGACATCGACACCCTCGGCAACAAGGTCTTCGTCGCCAACGCGGGCAGCGGTTCGGGATGTTACGACGGCGTACTGGCTGCTGATGCCCGGACGGGCAAGCTGCTCTGGCAGAACCTTTGTCTGGGGGCCACCGAAGCGATCAAGGCGATCGGCAACTGGCTCTACAAGGGTTCCCACGCCCACGACTGCAGCAAGAACGGCGGCTTCAAGGACGGCAACGGCACCCGCCACCTCCTGGTCGAGAGCGCGACCACCGGCAAGCTAGGGCCCTGGTTCCCCAATACCAACGGCGGCGGTACTACGGAGGTCGGTCCGCTGGCGTTCGCCTCGGGCGGCAGCGACCTGTGGGTCGGCGGCGACTTCACGCTCGTGAACGGTAGGAGGCAGCAGGGCCTCACTCGGTTCTCCAACGCCGTGGGTGGCGCGCAGCCGGCCACGCCCGGCGCTCCGAAGGTCTCGAGCACTCGCGCCGGACGGGCGGTGGTGAGCTTCCCCCGAGTGGCTGACGCGGACAACATCACGCTGACCTACACGCTGTTCCGCGGCAACACCAAGGTCGGCAGCTGGAGACGCGACTCGTACCCGTGGCTGAAGCCGACCGCGGCGACCTTCAACGACAGCGGCCTGAAGCGCGGCCAGACGGTCAGCTATCGCGTCCAGGTGACCGACGGCCGCAACGTCAGAACCGGCCCGGCGACCGCGGTGAAGGTCCGCTGACCTGCCCGCCTTTCGGCGCGGTCGCGTTGCCAGGGTCCAAGTCGCCGAGGTCGGCGTCCCAGTCGTCCTCGTCGGCGGCGGTCGCTTCGTTGCGGCGGGCGATCCGCACGAACGCGACGATCAGCAGGATCGGCCCGAGCACCATCGCCAGCTCAGGAATGCCGCCCAGGTGCAGGGCGATCATGACGCCGTCACCAACGCGATTCCCCCTGCGGTGAAGGCGACCATCGCCGCGAGCATCGGGTACTGCGCCCGGCGCAACTGACGACGGCGGAACAACTGCGTCGCGCGATCGTGCGCGGACACCACCCCGAGTACGTGTCCGAGCACGATCGCGCCGATCTGGACGCCGGCAATCAGCCCGGTCCCGAGGAACGCGTAGTTGATCCGCGCCTCCCCCACCCCGAGCAGATCCCAGCCGCGGCCGAACGGATCGGTTGCCAGCAGCAACCCATCCTGGCCCTGGAACATCGCGAACGAGAAGTAGTGCGCGACGGCGTACCCGATCGCGATCGGCACCAGCGAATGCACGAACGCGCCAGGCAACCCGGCCTCGCCCAGACTGCCGGGCCGGATCCGCGCCGCGCCCGTCGCGCGGGTCGCGAGGAGGACGAGAGCCGCAACCACGGCGACTGCCGCCAGCAGGCCGATGGTGTAGACGACGATGTGCGCGGCCGGCCCGAGATCGCCAGTCACTGTTGTCCAAGCAGACCAACGACTGACGCCATCGAAGGCGGTCGACCCGAGCAACAGGCAAAGCAGAGCGACCATCCCACGCTCTTGTGGGAGCAAGGCGAGGCCCGCGAGCGGGTTGCGGAGTACGAGCTGTCGGTGGGTGTCGCGACCGATCGGGCTGAGCTTGGCGAGCACTTCGGCGTACACCTCGAAGCTGTCCCCGATGCCGAACCAGCGCGGACCGTAGACGATGCCGGCGGCAACATTCACGACGGCGTACGTCGTCACGAAGGTGGCGACGACCAGTGGCGCCGAGCCGTCGGGGTAGACGAGCTCTAGCCAGAGAAAGCCGAGAAGGCCTGCAACCGCCGGCCAGTAAGCGATTCCGGCGGGTAGCGGGCGATAGGACTTGCGTGGCACCAGCGCAGCGAGCGTGCGCACGGGGTTGCCGAGCCGCCAGACCGGGCCGAGCAGCAGAGACAGCGGGATGATGCCGACCCAGATCCAGACATAAAGCCAGGTCGGCGCCGGATTGTGACTCGGCGAGTCACTCCCGAACCACGCTGCCGCAAGCAACAACACGAGAGCCCCCAACCCAAGCGCCTTCAGCAACCATCGAATCGCCCGAGCGTCGACCACCCGCGTCAGCCGGCGCAACGGAGTACCGGCGGCCCGTTCGAAGCGTGGTTGCGACCAGAAGGCGGCTAGGGCGAAGAACGCGACAGCCACCGCGGCAGCGGCCGAGTAGATGGCCAGCCAGAGCGGAACGGGCAGGTCGCCCCGGCCACCGATGCCATGCAGCGAAAGCAGCAGCGTCACGACGGCCCTCCGATCGACCAACTATCTGACCGATTGAATGTAACACGGCTAATGTCACATAGCGAGAAGTGACCGGCGCCTTATCGTGACCGCATGACGACCGAGCTCCGCCTGGCTGAGATCACCCCGGACAACTTCGAGACCGCACTCGCGATCAAGGTCCGCGCCGACCAGGAGCACCTGGTTGAACCGGTGGTGCGGTCCCTGGCGGAGGCGTCCCTGTGGCCCGGCGTGGCGTGGCCGCGGCTGATCCTCGACGGGGACGAGCCGGTCGGGTTCCTGATGGCCTTCCTGGACATCGACTGGCTCGGCGACGGGAGCCGCAGCGACATCCGCTCCGGCCTGTGGCGGCTGAACATCGACGCCGGGGCGCAGGCGAAGGGGTACGGGCGGTTCGCGGTCGAGCAGGTCGCCAAGGAGATCCGCCGGCGCGGCGGCAAGGTCATGACCGTGACCTACCACCCGGGCGCCGACGGCCCGCAGGGCTTCTACCTGCGCCTGGGCTTCAAGGAAACCGGGGAGACCAGCGGCGACCAGACAGTCGCCGAGCTGGCCCTCTAGGTCTCAGCGGGTCAGATACTCGCTGCGGTCGAAGTGTCGAGTCAGCTGCCGGAAACGGAAGGTGAAGGACGGCCACAGCGTGGTGTTGCGGCCCTCGGAGTCCAGATACCAGCTGGTACAGCCACCGCGAGTCCAGACCGTGTTGCGCATCGACGAGCGAACCCCGTCGACGAACTGCCGCTGCACCTCCGGCCGTACTTCGACCTCACGCAGACCCTCGGCGTCCATCGTTCGCAGTACGTCCAAGATGTAGGCGATCTGCGACTCGATCATGAACACCATCGAGCTGTGACCGAGGCCGGTGTTGGGGCCGATCAGGAGAAAGAAGTTGGGGAAGCCGGCGATCGCCGTACCGAGGTGGGCTTCCATCCCGTTCGCCCAGGCCTCGCGCAGCGTCTTGCCGTCGCGGCCGTGCAGCATGTCCATCACCGGCAGATCGGTGACCCGGAAGCCGGTGCCGTAGATGATCGTGTCGATCTCGTGCTTCACACCGTCCTCGGTGACGATGCCGGTCGGGGTGACCTCGAAGACCGGCTCGGTGACGACCTCGACGTTCGGCTGCGCGACGGCCGGGTAGTAGTCGTCCGAGATCAGCACTCGCTTGCAGCCAAGGGTGAAGTCGGGCGTCAGCTTGGCTCGCAGCTCGGGGTCCCGGATCTGCTGCTGAAGATGCCGCTCGGCGATCTTCTGACCCTGCTTCATCATCGCGGGCAGCTTGGCGAAGCCGAGCACCAGCGATTCACGGCTCCAGTAGATGCCCGCCCGAACCGCCTTCTGCACAAGGGGAAACGCGCGGTAGACCCGCTTCTCGGCGACGGTGATCTTGCGGTCCGGCCGCGGCATCACCCACGGGGGCGTGCGCTGGAACAGGTGCAACTCCTCGACATCAGGCTGGATCGCCGGCACGAACTGGATCGCCGACGCGCCGGTGCCGATCACGGCCACCTTGCGGCCGCTCAGGTCGAGGTCGTGGTTCCACTGCGCGGAGTGGAAGACCTCCCCCTCGAACGACTCGATCCCCGGCAGCTCGGGAATGGAAGGCTCAGCCAGCGGACCCATCCCGGACAGCACCAGCTCGGCGGTGAAGTCGCCCTGGTTCGTGTGGATCAGCCAGTGGCCGTCCTGCCAGTGGGCCGACTCGACCGCATGACCGAAGCGGATGTGCGGCCGGACCCGGAAGCCGTCGGTCACCTTCCGCAGGTACTCCTCGATCTCCGGCTGCGGCGAGAACGTGCTCGACCAGTCCGGGTTCGGCGCGAACGAGAAGGAGTACAGGTGCGAGGGGACGTCACACCGGCAGCCGGGGTACGTGTTGTCCCGCCAGGTCCCGCCGACGTCGTCGGCCCGCTCGAGCACGACGAAGTCGTGGTAGCCGGCCTGCTTGAGGCGCACGGCCATCCCGATCCCGGCGAAGCCGGTACCGATCACCACGATCCGGTGCTGTCGCGTTGCCGTCATCGGAGCCTCCCTGGGGCGCGCTGGCAGAACTTACTCCCAGTAAGTTACTCGGAGTCAGTTAGAGTGTGCAAGTGACCTCGACCACGGACGGCGCAGTACCGGTGAAGCGCCGGCGGGATCGGGCGGCGCGCGAGCGGGAGATCCTGGACGCGGCCGAGCGGATCTTCGGCGAGCGCGGCTACCAGGGCACCTCGATGGACGACATCGCCGCCGCGGTCGGCGTCTCCAAACCGCTCGTCTACCAGTACTACGGCTCGAAGGACGGCATGTTCCTCGCCTGCCTGTCCCGCCTCAGAGCCCAGCTCCTGGATGCCGTCGCCGACGCGATTCTCGCCGCACCCGACCCCGAGCAGGCCATGTACGCCGGGTTCGTCGCGTGGTTCACGTTCCTGGACGAGCACCCGCGAGCGTGGTCGGTGCTGGTCGACGAGGGCATGCTCGCCGCCGGCCCGGCCGCCCAGGCCGCCGACGAGGTGCGCGCCGAGTTCGTCGAGCTGATCGCCACCATGGTCCGGCTCAACCTGCCCGCCGATCACCCGCATGACGAGGAAGAGATCCAGATCGTCGCCCAGAGCATCTCCGGCGCCACCGAACGCCTCGCCATCTGGCGCACCCGCAACGCCGGTACCCCCTCACCCCAGAAGCTCGCCACCACCCTCCAAAAACTCCTCTGGAACGGCCTCGACGCACTCCGAGGGTGAGACGACGCTCAGCCCACTCGGGCTCCGTGATCTGATGAAGGTTGTGCGTACTGTGCGGGTGCCGCCGACGGCGATGGTGCTGGGTGGGGTGGTGTCCGTCCAGTTCGGTGGTGCGCTGGCCGCGCTGCTGATCGAGCGGTTGGGTGCCGCCGGCACCGTTTCCCTGCGCCTCGCCCTCGCCGTACCGATTTTGTTGCTGATCGCCCGACCTAGCCTCAGGCAACGAACTCGCCGGGACCTCCTCGCGGTGGTTGCCTTCGGCATCGTGCTGGGCCTGATGAACCTGTCCTTCTACCTCTCCCTCGAACGCCTGCCCCTCGGCGTCGCGGTCACCATCGAGTTCATCGGCCCGCTCGGCCTGGCCGCGGCGATGTCACGCAAGCCGCGGGACCTGATCGCCGTCGCGGGCGCGGCGCTGGGCGTCGTACTGGTGAACGGGCATGAGCTCTCGGAGGTCGACTGGCTCGGCGTCGGGTTCGCCGCGCTGGCCGGCGCCTTGTGGGCCTGCTACATCCTGCTCAGCGCCGAGACCGGCCGGCGGTTCGCCCAGCTCGACGGTCTCGCGCTGGCCATGGTCGTCAGCACCGTCCTCACCGCACCCATCGGCCTCATGACCGCGGGCAGCGAGCTGCTGCACTGGAAGTCCCTCGCCATCGGCCTCGCGATCGCCATCCTCTCGTCCGTCCTCCCCTACTCGCTCGAGACCCTCGCGCTGCGCCGGATGAAGCCGGTCGTCTTCGGGATCCTGATGAGCATCGAGCCCGCTGTCGGCGCCACCGCCGGCTTCCTGATCCTCAGCCAGCGGCTGGCTCCGATCCAGCTCGCCGGCATGGCCTGCGTGGTCGCCGCCTCGGTCGCCATCACCAGAACCTCCCGCTCAGAGGCCCCCGACATCTGATCAGCACGCTGAGAATGCGCATTCTGATCCCTGATGACGCCTTGACGCCGGTCAGTCATCCGGGGTTCACTGAACCCGACTTCGGTCAGATCTCTTCTATATTCACCTTCGCAGTTTCCGCCCCCGAGAAGGTGCCAAGAGAAGGCGACCGTCCGCGCGCTGCCCCCTGCGCCCGGACGGCTTTCGTCATCCCCTGAGCTGGACGGGAGCGGCCGCGAGGGTCCATCCGAAAGGACACCGCCCCCATGAAGTCAGCCAGGATGAAGCTCCGAAGTCGAGTGGCCGTCGCAGCCCTCGCCATGGTCACCGGCACCGCCGGCCTGATAGCAACCTTCGCCGGCGCTCCCAGCGCCGACGCCGCCGCCACGGCACCCGCTGCCGCGCAGGCCGCCACAGCCGCCACTGCCTTGCCGGCCGGATTCAAGAGCGTCGGCTACATGCCGTCATGGTCCGGCAGCGTCAACAGCATCCAGTACAGCAAGCTGACCCACATCAACTACGCCTTCGCGCTGCCGAACTCCAACGGCACCCTGCAGGCGATCCCGGATACGGGCAAGCTCGCCTCCCTGGTCAACCTCGCGCACAGCAGCGGCGTCAAGGTCTCCCTGGCCATCGGCGGCTGGAACGACGGCAACGACTCGGCGTTCGAGGCGCTCGCCGGCAACTCCACGTCCCGGACGACCTTCGTCAACAGCGTGGTCAACGCCGTCACCCAGCACAACCTCGACGGTGTGGACATCGACTGGGAGTACCCCGACCCCGGCGCCTCCGGCAACAACTTCACGGCACTGATGTCGCAGCTGAGCACTGCCATGCACAGCAGGGGCAAGCTCCTCACCGCCGCGGTCGTCTCCGAAGGTACGACGGCCGAGGGCGTCCAGCCGGCCGTCTTCGGTTACGTCGACTGGCTGAACATCATGGCGTACGACGGCGGCAGCCCGCACGCCAACTACAACTGGTCGATCGCGTCGGCCAACTTCTGGAAGGGCCGGGGTCTGCCGGCCGGCAAGACAGTGCTCGGCGTGCCGTTCTACAGCCGGCCGAACTACCTGACGTACTCGCAGATCGTCGGGATGAACGCGGCCAACGCCCAGGTCGACTGCGTCACCGTCAACGGCGCCCAGCAGTGCTACAACGGCATCCCCACGATCAAGCGCAAGACCCAGTGGGCGGTGGCCAACGCCGGCGGCATCATGAACTGGGAGCTGTCCCAGGACACCACCGGCGCCACCTCGCTGGTCAGCGCGATCTTCGACGCCGCGGGCGGTACCGGTAACCCCGGCGGCAAGACCGGCACGATCAAGGGCATCGGCGGCAAGTGCGTCGACGTCGCCGGCGCCAACAGCGCGAACGGCACCGCCGTCCAGCTCTGGACCTGCAACGGCACCAACGCGCAGACCTGGACGGTCGGCACCGACGGCACGATCCGGGCCCTGGGCAAGTGCATGGACGTCACCGCGGCCGGTACTGCGAACGGCACCCTCGTCCAGCTCTACGACTGCAACGGCACCGGCGCCCAGTCGTGGCAGCCGCAGGCGAACGGAACGCTGCGCAATCCGGCATCCGGTCGCTGTCTGGACGCCACGGGCCAGAGCTCGGCCGACGGCACCCGGCTGCAGATCTGGGACTGCGTCAACAGCACCAACCAGCTCTGGACCCTCCCGGCCTGAAGCTGATCAGCCCCCCGGGAAGCCATCAAACGGTGGCTTCCCGGGGCCTGACTTTTGTCATGGGCAGGTCATGACGGCCGCCCCAGGAACGGACCGCAGTACGGCGGCAGTGTTCTGGGTATGACGACGACGAGTGCGGTCACCCTGAGCGGAGTGACCAAGAAGTACGGCGAAGTGCAGGCCGTGGCCGGCGTGGACCTCACGATCCGGTCGGGCGAAGTGGTGGCGATGCTGGGCCCGAACGGCGCCGGCAAGTCGACCACGATCGAGATGCTGCTCGGACTGGTCCGGCCCGACCAGGGCAGCGTCCAGGTGTACGGCGAATCGCCGGCCGAGGCGATCGCGGCGAGCAAGGTCGGCGTGATGCTGCAGAGCGGCGGCATCATCGAGGACGCCAAGGTCGGCGAGCTGCTGAACCTGGTCGCCGGCCTGCACCGCGACCCGCTGCCGATCGCCGAGGCGCTCGACCGGGCCGGTATCGCCGACCTGACCGGCCGGAAGCTCAAAGGCCTGTCCGGCGGGCAGAAGCAGCGGGTGCGGTTCGCGATGGCGATCATCCCGCAGCCCGACCTGATCGTGCTCGACGAGCCCACCACCGGGATGGACGTCGAGTCCCGGCGCGACTTCTGGGCGTCGATGCACGCCGAGACAGCTCGCGGCCGCACCGTCCTGTTCGCGACCCATTACCTGGAAGAAGCCGACGCGTACGCCGACCGCGTGGTGCTGATGCGGTCGGGCAAAGTCGTTGCCGACGGCACCGCCGCGCAGATCAAGGCGAGCGTGTCGGGACGGACCATTCGCGCGACCGTTCCCGGTGCCGACCTGGCCGCGTTGGCGGCGCTGCCCGGCGTACGGAGCGTGGAGACGCGCGGGAACGTAGTACTGCTGCAGTGTGCGGACTCGGACCGGACGCTGCGTTTCCTGCTGGACAACACCACGGCTCACGACATCGAGGTGACCTCGGCCGATCTCGAGGACGCCGTACTGGCGCTCGGCGCCGAGCAGGAGGCCGTGGCATGAACCTCGACTACCTGATGTTCGACATCCGCCGCACGCTGCGGAACCGGCGGGTGCTGATCTTCTCGATCCTGATGCCGGTGATCCTGTTCGCGATCTTCGGCCTGACCATCCCCAAGGACGCCAGCCAGAACGGGATCTCGGCGATCGCCTACGTGATGGTGAGCATGGCGATCTTCGGGTCGATGTCGGCCGCGATGAGCAGTGGCGGCGTGATCGCGGCCGAGCGGGACGGTGGCTGGAACCGCACGCTGCGGCTCACTCCGCTGAAACCGCAGGCCTACGTCACCACGAAGGTGATTCTCTCGCTGTTGCTGGCCGTCCCACCGTTGCTGGTGGTCTTTGCCTTCGGCATGGTGGTCGGCCACGTGCACCTGAGCGCCACGCAGTGGCTGACCGTTGCCCTGGTCTCCTGGTTGGGAGCCCTGCCGTTCGCCGCGATCGGCCTGGTCATCGGGTACGTCGCCAAGCCGGACAGCGTGCAGCCGATCACCGGACTGAGCACGATGCTGATCGCGGCCTTCGGCGGACTCTGGCTGCCGGTCGACCAGATGCCGTCGGTGATGAAGCACATCGCCGAGGTGACCCCGGCGTACTGGACCGGGCTGAGTTCGCGCAGCGCGCTGTCGCAGAGCGGCCTCGACTACCACGCGGTACTGGTCGTGCTGGCCTGGACGGCCGGCCTCGGGATCATCGCGGTACGCCGATTCCGCGCCGACACGGCCCGGGCCTGAGACCGACCGGTTAGCGTAAAACCGTGAGCCACCTTCAGCCGCCGACCCGGCCTCCAGCAACCGGAGCCCGGCCGGGCACCGCCGGGTCCGGCGCAGCGCTGGACGAGCCTCGGCGTGGGCTCGGGCTGGGGTGGTTGCTGGCGGGGGTCTGGCTGTTCTTCCTGAACCAGCCCTTCGAGGACATCCTGCGGCACGACGACCTGGCCGAGCAGATCCTCGGGATGACCGGCCTGTTCCTGTTCGCCATCGCGTACCTGTCCTTCTTCGGCTACGCCCGGTTCCGGAGTCTCGCCCGGGCGAAGTCGCCGCTCTCGCTCCGGATCGGCTTCGTCGTCACCCTGCTCGCGCTGGCCGCGCTGATGGTCCCGGCGGCCGGCGACAGCGCCCTGACCGCACTGGTGTTCGTCGAAGCGCTGGGCATGATGGTGTTCCCGCTGCGCATCGGCGCAGCGCTGGGCGTAGGCCTGCTGCTGCTCGCCGAGGCCTCGCTACGACTCGTTCCCGGCTGGCACGACGACGGCACCTACGGCTTCGCGATTCTGCTCGGTGGGCTCGCGGTCTTCGGCTTCCGGCGGGCCATGCTGCGCAGCATGCAACTGGCGGACACCCGGAAAGAGTTCGCCGAACTGGCCGTCCAGGAGGAACGAAACCGGTTCGCCCGCGATCTGCACGACATCCTCGGCCACTCGCTGACCGTGATCACGGTGAAGGCCGAGCTGGCCGGGCGGCTGATCGAGGCCCATCCGGACCGCGCGGCGACCGAGGTCGCGGATGTCGAGCGGCTGGCGCGCTCGGCGCTGGCCGACGTACGGGCCGCTGTTGCCGGGTACCGCGAGTTGAGTCTGGCCGGTGAGCTGGTGTCGGCGCGGGCCGCTTTGCAGGCAGCCGAGATCAAAGCTGACCTGCCGACGGTGATCGACGAGGTACCGGAGGCGCAGCGCGAGTTGTTCGCCTGGGTCGTCCGGGAGGGCGTGACGAACGTGGTCCGGCACTCCGGGGCGAAGAAGTGCACGATCAAGCTGAGCGCGCGGCAGATCGAAGTACTGGACGACGGCAAGGGTCCGACGCCTGCCGGCGGAGCTTCCGGGCATGGGCTGATCGGGTTGCGGGAGCGCGCGGACGCGGCCGGGGCGGCCCTGCAGATCGGGACCGCGCCGGGTGGTGGCTTCCGGCTGGCTGTCAGAGTTGGCCCGTGACGATACGGCTGCTGATCGCGGACGACCAGGCGCTGGTTCGTGGCGCCCTGGCCGCGCTGCTGGATCTCGAACCCGACCTCGAGGTGGTCGCCGAGGTCGGCCGCGGCGACGAGGTCCTCGAAGCAGTCCGTACTGCGAAACCCGACGTGGCCCTGCTCGATGTCGAGATGCCGGGGCTGGACGGCATCGAGGCGGCGGCCGCGCTGCGCGCAGTACCGGGTGTGCGGGTGCTGATGGTGACGACCTTCGGCCGGCCGGGATACCTCCGCCGCGCGATGGAGGCGGGCGCGGCCGGATTCGTCGTCAAGGACACGCCCGCGGCTCAACTCGCTGACGCCGTACGCCGGGTCCACCAGGGCCTGCGCGTCGTCGACCCATCGCTGGCCGCCGAGACCCTGGTTGCAGGGACGAGTCCGCTGACGGCGCGAGAGTCCGACGTACTGCGTGCCGCCCGCGCGGGAGGCACGGTCGCTGACGTCGCCCGGGAGCTCCATCTGTCGGAGGGCACGGTCCGCAATCACCTCTCGGCCGCGATCGGCAAGACCGGCGCCCGGACCAGGGCCGAGGCAGCCCGAATCGCCCTGGACAACGGCTGGCTCTGATGACTCGGGCTGCGTCGTGACCTAGGCTTACAACCGGGGGAAAGGGGCCAGACGATGTCGATCGAACAGTTCAGCGCCAAGGGGCGGCTGGCGGACACCGGCGAAGGAATCACCGGGGATGAGCTGCAACTGGCTGCGCGTAACCACGGGATCCCGCTGGAGGCGCTGCGGTACGAGCTGACGCCGCCCGGCCTGCACTACGTGCTGGTGCACTACGACATCCCGGCCGCGAATGCCGCGAGCTGGCAACTGTCCGTTGGTGGTTG
This sequence comes from Kribbella sp. NPDC023855, assembly GCF_040639475.1. Lineage (NCBI taxonomy): Bacteria > Bacillati > Actinomycetota > Actinomycetes > Propionibacteriales > Kribbellaceae > Kribbella > Kribbella sp. NPDC023855. The sequence continues at coordinate 374,413 of NZ_JBFAAA010000006.1, read as the reverse complement.
CGTCGAGCAACCATTGGCGTTCGGGCTGACCGCGCTGCGGGCGATGGGGCGGCAGACGGTCCGGGTGACCTTGGAGTGCGCCGGCAACGGTCGCGCGTCGTTGCAGCCGCGGCCGATCAGCCAACCCTGGTTGATGGAAGCCGTCGGGACGGCGGAGTGGACCGGCGTACCGCTGGCCGCGTTGATCCAAGCGGCGGGTGTTCGTGCGGATGCGGTCGACGTGGTGTTCACCGGCGCCGACCACGGGTTCGAGCGAGGCGTCGAGCAGGACTACCAGCGCGGCCTGACGCTCGCCGAGGCGCTCGACTCCGATGCGATCGTCGCCTGGGAGATGAACGGCGAACCGCTGCCGCCGCAGCACGGCTATCCCCTGCGGCTGGTGGTGCCCGGCTGGTACGGGATGGCGAGCGTGAAGTGGTTGCGCTCGATCGAGCTGATCGACCACGAGTTCACCGGCTACCAGAACGCGGTCGCCTACCGGATCCGGCAGGACGCCGACGATCCCGGGGTCGCAATCACCCGGATCGAGCCGCGCGCGCTGCTGATCCCGCCGGGCTACCCGGACTTCATGAGCCGGCACCGCTTCGTCACCGCCGGGCCGGTCGTCCTGCAGGGCCGCGCGTGGTCCGGCTGGGCCCCGATCGAGCGGGTCGAGGTCAGCGTGGACGCCGGCGTCAGCTGGCAGGACGCGAAACTCGATGCTGAGAGCAACGACCTGTCCTGGCGCGGCTTCTCCTACGACTGGCAGGCAACCAGCGGTGAGCACGTGCTGACGGTCCGCGCCCACGACCGCAGCGGACGGGTCCAGCCCATCGAAGCCCCGTGGAACCGCGGCGGCTTCGCCAACAACTCGGCCCAGCGAATCACTGTCCTCGTGCTCTGACGGCGTGTCGGTCGCCGGATCGGCGCCGGGCAGTTTCACCATGGAAGAGCAAGCGCACGGTTTCTCTACACATGGGGATGCGGGCGATGAGCGACCTTGGGACAGAGATCCACCTGCACGCGCGCGTCTTCCGCGCCGGCGGCGACTGGTACGCCGACATCGACGACCACACGGACCCACAACCGGACGACCCCTTCTGGTACGGCTACTACCCGTCCCAGCAGGAAGCCATGGACGCGGCCTGCGAACGCATAGCCGCCCTCCACCGAGCCCGCTGCCACCGAATCAGCCACCAACTGTTGCTAAGAACAACAACCTCCGCCTGACCCAACTCACACCAACAACTGCGCACTGCACCCGGCGCACAGCAACCCGATCACGACACCCAGCAGATACCAGTACCAGTGCATCTCCCAGTCGACGTCCGCCGCCAGGATGTACTCCGAGTCCTCGGGGTCGACGATGACCCCGATCCGGTCGCCTACTGCCGGTCGCGGGTCAAGATCGTTGCCTCCAATGAGCTCGACAGCCACCCCGTCCCCGGGCCGGGCGATCTTGATGGTCACGTCGTCGTACTTGGACCACTTGACCTCCTCCACGGAGACCACGACGGCCTGTTGCACCGGAACGGCTCGGGCCAGACGCTCGTCATAGCGACCGGCGCTGATCCCGATCGGGATGATCGCCAGAGACGCCAGCACCAAGAGCCCGCCGACGGTCCTCCGCAACACCCGGAAGAGCAGCCCCAAGCGACGTCCGAACCGGCGGTCGTGCTGTTCTCCGTCCATTTCCTGGGTAGACGGCGTCATGCTCCGGATGGTTCCTCAGGGGATCGTCTTGGTGACGACCCAGGCGTGTTTGCCGATCTGGCGGTCGCGTTCGAAACCGGCGCGTTCGAACATGGCGAGGGTGCCGTTGTGGAGGAAGGAGCCGGAGGTCTTGCGGTCGGTGGTGTCCTCGGGGTAGCTCTCGACGACACCACCGCCCGCCTTCTCGATCTGCTCGAGCGCACCCGCCAGCGCCGCGGACGCGATGCCGTGACGCCTACGTTTGTTGGCGACGAAGAAGCACACGATCCGCCAGTCGGGCAGCGTGGCGAGCTCCTTCTCGTACGCCCTCCGGTGCTTGATCCTGGTCAGCTCATCGGTCGGACCGTACTGACACCAACCGACAGCCTCATCCCCGTCGAAGACCAGCGCAGCGTGCGCCTGACCGCTCCGCACCCGCGTCTCCTTCGCACCCCGGTTGTCCGGCCCGAAGCCCTCGGGGTGGAAGCCCATACACCAGCACCCACCCCAGACACCCCTGTGCGCCTCGACGAGCCGGGCGAAGTCCGCCCAGGTGCTCGGGTCGAGTGGCCTGACGCTCAGCGCGCTCATGATCCAGGATCATAGAACGATCCATTTCCTTCGATCAATACCTCACTCCGGCTCGTTCCCGTGCTCACCGCCGACCCGGTACGGCGTACTGACGCCCTCGTAGCCCAGATGCGTCATCAACCCCTCCGAGGCGTGCGGCAGGTTGTGGCAGTGGTCCATCCAGACGCCGGGGTTGTCGGCCACGAAGGCGATCTCGTACGTCTCCTTGTCACCGACCTCGAGCGTGTCGATCCACCACGGCGTCCCGCTCGCCGCGACGCCGTTCCTCGACAGCACTACCGCGTGATGCCCGTGCAGGTGCATCGGGTGCGCCTGACCACTGGAGTTGCTGATCTTCATCACCACCACGTCCCCCTCCACGACCATGAACATCGGCACGTCCGGAAACTTCTTGCCGTTGATCGTCCACCACAGCCCCGGTACGCCGTCGAGAAAGCCCGGCCGCCGCCCGATCCGGTACTCGAACCGCCGATCCGCCTTCGCCGGGTCCAGCCCGAGCGGTGCCGGCGCACCGTAGGTCAGCAGGTCGACGGACTCCGATGACAACTTCCCCGTCGGCGGATCACCTGCGCCGAGGTCCAGAGTCGCGGTGCCCGCATCCAGTCGCAGCGCCCCGGCCGCGGGCATCACCACTTCGAGATCCACTCGCGCCCCGGCCGCCAACGGAAACGCGGCCGTCACCGGCGCCGGCCCGGTCAGGTCCCGACCATCCACCGCGATCACCTTGTACTGCGCGCCGATCAGCCCGGTCCGGATGATCGTGTTGTCCGTGTTGATCACCCGCACGCGAATCTTCTTGCCTGGGGCAACATCTACTCGTGACGACCCGGTCCGCCCGTTGATCGTGCGCTTCCCGTCGTAGGTGTGGATCGCCGCGATCACGTCCTCCTCCTGCGCGCCGCCGATCACGATCGTGCCGAACAGCCCGTCGCGCACTTCCTCACTCGACACCTGGTGCGAGTGGTACCAGTAGGTCCCCGCCACGTCGGCCTGGAACCGGTAGACGTGCTTCCCACCCACCGGTACTGCGTCCTGCGTGACGCCCGCGACTCCGTCCTCCGCGTTCGGTACGTCGATCCCGTGCCAGTGCAGCGTCGCGCCGTCCGGCACCGACTCGTTCACCAGCGTCACCTCGACCAGGTCGCCCTGTTTTGCACGAATCAGCGGGCCGGGTGAGGTGCCGTTCAGGGTGAACCCGTCGATCGACTCGCCACTCGCGAGGGTGAACTTCTGCTTCCGCGCGGTCAGCGTGACGGCGACATCGGGCTTGCCGGTCCGCGGCCCGGTGAGGTCCGCGACGCTCTTACCCCCGTGATGCTGGTGCCCGGACGCCGACGGTCCGCCGCCGTAATCGGCGTACCCCATCTCCATCGCCGAATAGTCGTTGGGGACCAGGCTGGTCGCCCAGAGGTACGCCAGCGGTACGAGGACCGCCAGCGTCACCCCGAGGGCGATCAGCCGCCCCTTCCACTTACGCACTGGTCGCGGGCTGAGCCACCGTCGCAGCCCGGCGGGATGCCGTCCCGGCGACACCGGCGATCGCGAGTCCGTTGATGCCGTGCAGCAGGCCGAGCGCCGGGAGTCCGAAGGACACCACGGCCAGCAGGATCTGCAGGACCACCAGGCCGACCACGATCCCGGCCAGCATGCGCCCGCGCGGTACGTCGGTCAGGAACGAGACGATCAGGAACACCAGCGCGAGCAGGGCGATCGCCATCCCGCCCATGCTGTGGTAGCTCTGCCCGAAGTTGCTGTAGTCGGCCCCGATCGTCGCGCCGTCCTCCGCGTCACCGGCGATGGTGAACCCGGCCATCGCGATCGACGCGACCTGCAACACCACCGCCAGCGCGATCAGCGATGCGACCACCCGGTACGCCGCCCTCATGCCCGCACCCCCTGCCGACGCGACTTCGCGATCATCACACCCGCCACAATCAGCAAGAACGGCACCACCGGCGGATGCCCACCCAGCACCACACAAGCCACCGACGCCAGCACCCCAACAACCCCCAACAAAACCACCAACGACACCGGAACCCGCCCACCACGCATCCAAGCCGCCCCGTACTGCGCCCGCCCACCGCCCGCCGACGCCTGCGCTCCAGCCCTCGCCTGCCCACCCGCGTGCCCAGTCCCGGCTGCCTGCTCGCGCGGGAGGTCTTCGAACAGGGCGGCGAGGTCCAGCTGGGTCTTCGCCTGCAAGGCCTCGCCGACGCGCTCCTGGTGCTCCTCAGCGGTCAGCCGCCCCGCCTCGTAGTGCGCGCCCAGCCGCGCCACCGCCTCTTCCCGCTCCCGATCGCCGATCCGAACCGGCTTCTCCTCGTTCATGACACTCCCTCGGTCATCGCAGTTCTCCGACTGCACCGATCGTGTCGCCCACCCCGCCCCCGCCGCGTCCCCTCCACGGCGACACCTCTCCTACTCCCCGCGGAGTACACGCCCCTGACCGAACCCGCAGTCAGGGGCGTGCCGAGTGGTGGTTCAGGCTGCTAGGAGCTGGCCGAGAGGATCTCGTTCACCTCTTCGTTGGCCTTGGCCAGCGACGAGGGCTCCGCCTGGAAGCCGACGACCGCCTCCATCGCCGGGGTCATCACCGCGGAGACGTCGGCCGCGTTCGGATTCGCCGGGAACGGGAACACGTTGCCCGCCTCCACCGGCTCGAGGAACGGCGTCACGTCCCAGCCCGCCTTGGCGAAGGTGTCCTTCGCGGCCGGCATGCTGGCGGTCACCGCGGGGAAGACGACTCCGGCCTTGGCGACGATGTCCTGCGCCGGTTGCGAGCCGAGGAACTTCACCCACGCCCAGGCCGCCTCCTTCCGGGTCGTGCCCGCCCAGATGCTGTCGGCCAGCCCGTTCATCATCGACATCCGCTTGCCGATCGGCCCTTGCGGCAGCCGGGCCAGCTTCGTCTTCACCTGCTTGAGCTGACCGTAGGTACCGAGCATCCACGAGCCGTTCGGGGTGATCGCGTACCTACCCGCCCCGAACGCCGCCGTCGCCGAACTGTCGATCCCCGACTTCGCCTGGGAGAGGCTGGGCATGTACCCCTTGGTGATCAGCCCACGCCACCACGCGATCGTCTCGACGAACTTCGGGTCGTCGTAGAAGAACTTGGTTCCCCACGGCTCGCCCTCGGAGTACTTCCAGCCGTTGCTCGCGGCGTACCAGCTCCAGCTGGTCTGGCCGTCGGCGCCGCCGGCGTCACCGAAACCGAGGCCGTAGACCTTCACGTTGTTCTTGTCGAAGCCGGGCTGGTCGCCGCGGCGGCCCTTGGCGTCGACGGTGAGCCGGGCGACGATCTGTTCGAAGGTGCCGCCGTCCTTGGGGTTCCAGGTCATCGAGTTCAGCTGCTCGGTACTGATCCCGGCCGCTTCGGTCATCGCGCTGTTGTAGAAGTAGACCTCGGTGTCCCAGTCCTTCGGCAACCCGTACCGCTTGCCGTCGGCACCGACCCAGCGGTCCGCGAGGCCTTTCTGGTAGATGCCGAGGTCAACGTTGTCCTTGGCCACGAACTCGTCGATCGCGAGCAGCTGTCCCTTGTCCGCGAACAGCGGGTACTTCGACGAGTGCGAGGTGAACACGTCGGGCGCAGTACCGGAGATGAAGCCGGTGACGAGTTTGTTCCAGTAGTCGGCCCAGCCGTTCTGCTCGATCCTGACCGAGTACTGCGGGTTCTGCTGCTCGAACAACTTGGCGCACTCGCTGTACATCGGCAGCTGGGCGGAGTCCCACAGCCAGTAGGAGACCTCGCCGGGCGGCCGGTCGGCGGCACCGTTGTTGCAGCCGGCCACCGCCGAGGCGGCGAGGCCCGCGAGTCCGGCCTTCAGGATGGTGCGGCGTGAAATGCTCATCGTGGACACCTCACTTGATCCCGGAGAAACCGATGGAGTTGGTGATCCGCTTGGCGAACACCAGGAAGAGCAGGATCATCGGCAACGCGGCGATCAGCGTCGCGGCCATCAGCCCCGCCCAGTCCGGACCGCCCTGCGGCGTCTGCGACCGGAAGATGCCGAGGGCAACGGTCAGTACACGCACCTTCTCCTGCTGGCCGACCAGCAACGGCCAGAAGTAGTCGTTCCAGGAGTTGATGTAGGTCAGGATGGCCAGCGTGGTGATCGGCGCGGCGCTCATCGGGATGATCAGGCCGAAGAAGATCCGCCGGTGACCGGCACCGTCGATCATCGCCGCCTCCTCCAGCTCCCGGCTGATGCCGAGGAAGAACTGGCGCAGGAAGAAGATCGCGAACGGGGTCATGAACGCGCTCGGCAGGATGATGCCGGCGAAGCTGTTCAGCAGGCCGAGGTTCTTGATCAGCACGAAGTTCGGCAGCGTGGTGAAGATCGGCGGCACCATCAGCGCGGCCAGGAACACCGCGAACACCTTGTCCCGGCCGGGCCAGCGCAGCCGGGCGAACGCGTACGCCGCCATCGCGCTGAAGAACACCTGGCAGACCGTGGTGACGGTTGCCACCACCAACGAGTTGCGCAGGTACAGCCAGAAGTTGACCGAGGCACCGGAACCACCCTGGGCCTGCGCCTCGGCGACCGTGGACAACCCGAGCACCCGCTTGAAGGCGCCCAGTGTCGTCTCCACCGGCAACAACGAGCTGGCGTTGCCGGCGAGCTGGGTGTTGTTCGACAGCGCAGTACGGAGCATCCAGTAGAACGGGAACAGGGTCAGGAGCATCAACACGATCAGGCAGGCCCACGCGACGATGCGGCCAGGATTGAGTCGCAGCCTCATGCCAGATCACTCTCCTTGGCCCGCAGCAACCGCAACTGCAGCAGGGAGATGATCGCGAGGATGGCGAACAGCACCATCGCCATCGCGGACGCGTAGCCGAAGTCGAACCGGGTGAACGCCCGTTCGTAGATGTAGTAGTAGATCACCCGGGTCGCGTTGATCGGCCCGCCCTGGGTGGTCACCGCGACGGTGTCGAAGATCTGGAACGAGCCGATCATGGTGACCACCAGGACCATCACCAGGACCGGACGCAGCAGCGGCAGGGTGATCCGCCAGAACGTCTTCATCTCGGTCGACCCGTCCATCTCGGCCGCCTCGTAGACGTACTTCGGAATCGTCTGCAGCCCGGCGAAGACCAGCAGCGCCGTGTACCCGGCGTGCCGCCAGACGTTGATCCCGGCGATGGTCGGGATCGCCCAGTGCGAGTCACCGAAGAAGGCGACCGGGTCGACCCCGAGCCAGGTCAGGCCACGGTTCACGATGCCGATCTGGTAGTCGAGCATCCAGTACCAGACCAGCGCGACCACGACGTTCGCCACCAGGTACGGCGCCAGGATCACCGCCCGGACCGTGATCGACTGGGTCAACCGGTACATCAGCATCGCGATGCCGACCGCCAGCACGGTCTGCAGCCCGATGTTGATCACGACGTACTCGACGGTGACGACGAGCGCGTTCCAGAAGAAGCTGTCGTGCAGCATCCGGTCGTAGTTGGCCAGCCCGTTGAACTCCGGGGCGGACAACAGGCTGTACTCGGTGAAACTGAGGTAGGCACCCCGCAACGTGGGCCAGATGTAGAAGACCACGAAGCCCAGCGTCGCGGGGGCCAGGAAGATCATCGCGACCTTCAGATCCCCGTACCTTCGTCGTTTGCGTGCTACGCCGCTCGGCGCACTCGTCGTCGTGGTCACGGGGCATCCTCCTCGGTCGGTGGCTCAGATCCCTTGGACGTCCAGCAGGACTGCGCTCTCGGGCCACTGCGCCGGCACGTGGACGCCGACCGACGCCAGCGCGGCGCCGTTCAGTTCCACCGTGCCGCCGTCGCGCCACCACGGCGTCGAGTGGCGGCTCTCCGGGCCGGGCGTGGCGATCTTGCTGACCCGGTAGACCCGGTCCTTGGTGAGACCCGGCAGCCGGACCCGGCCGACGTCGGAGGTCACCGACTGGGCCAGCTGCACCGCGGAGTACACGGCGCGCGATCCGTCCTGCGCGACCACTCCGTGCAGCAGGAAGTCGTCCGAGCCACGATCGGCGCGGACCACCTTGCCGGTGTGCAGCAGCGGCCGCAACTCCTTGTGCAACGCGACCCAGCCTGCCAGTTCCTCGCGCTCCTCGGCGGAAGCCGCGCTGATGTCCCACTCGATGCCGAAGTGGCCGAACAACGCAGTTGCGGCCCGGAATGCGAGGCTCTGCGTCCGGCCGGTCGTGTGCGCCTTCGGCGGGCCGACGTGGCAGCCGATCAGCTCCGGCGGTAGCAGCAGTTGGGTGTAGCGCTGGATCTTCTGCCGCTCCAGTGCGTCGTTGCTGTCACTTCCCCAGACTCGGTCGGTCCGCTCCAGGATCGCGAGGTCGACCCGGGCGCCACCCGACGAGCACGACTCGATCTCCAGGCCAGGGTGGCGGCGCTTGAGCTCGTCCAGCAGCCGGTACACGGCAAGAGTCTGCTCGTGGACCCCCGCAGTACCGGTCTGTTGGTTGCCTGCGTCAACGAAGTCGCGGTTGTGGTCCCACTTGAGGTAGCTGATGTCGTACTCGTTCAGCAGCGAGTCGAGTCGCTCGAGCAAGTAGTCGTACGCCGCCGGAATGCCCAGGTTGAGGCCCTGCTGGTGGCGGGCGGTCGGTGGCATCCGGTTGCCGGTGGCAAGGATCCAGTCAGGGTGCTCGCGGGCCAGGTCGGAGTCCGGGTTGACCATCTCCGGCTCGACCCAGAGGCCGAACTGCAGCCCGAGTCCGGTGACGTGGTCGACGAGCGGGTGCAGCCCTTTCGGCCAGATGCTCTCATCGACGTACCAGTCGCCCAGGCCCGCATGGTCGTCGCGGCGGCCGCGGAACCAGCCGTCGTCGAGTACGAACCGCTCCGCACCCACTTCGGCGGCCGCGTCGGCGAGTGCCTTCAGCTTGTCGAGATCGAGGTCGAAGTACACGGCCTCCCAGGTGTTCAGCACCACCGGGCGGTCGGTCTTGGGGTGCGTCTCGCGCGCCCGCAGGTAGTTGTGGAAACGGGTCGACACCTCGTCGAGGCCGACGCCGTACGAGCCGTAGATCCATGGGGTGCTGTAGGACCCTTGCGGTTCCAGCCGGCCTTCGCCGGGAAGGAGGAGTTCGCCGCCACCGATCACGGCGTACCCGCTCATGCCGCGTTCGGCGTACGAGCGGTGGTTGCCGCTCCAGGCGGTGTGCACGGCCCAGATCTCGCCAGTGCCGAAGTCGAAGCCGCGGGTGCCGGCGATCAGCAGCAGCGTGGCGTCGGCGCCGGTGCGGCCGCGGCGATTGTCGCGGATGTGCGCGCCCTGCGTGAACGCGTGCCGCTGCGGGTGCCGCTCACCGATGTGCCGACCGGTCATGTCGAGCAACTCGGTCGCCTCGGTCGGCACCGGCAACGCGAGCACCAGACCATCGACCGTGTACGCCGAGGCGCCGGTGTTCGTCAGCTCCGCCTTGGCCCGCACCAGCCCCGAGTCGTTCAGCTCGATCGCGAGCGCGAGGCTCAACCCAGCCTGTGGGTCGGTCGCGGTCACCTGGACTTTGTTGCCGGTCTGCGCGACCTCGGTGAGCTGGAACGAGGCGGAGAAGTCCTGCCCGTCGCGATGCCCACTGAGCCCGGGTAGCCCGAACCAGCCCGCGGAGTACTCCGGGATGATCGCCACCGGCAGGTTGTCGTCCAGCCCATTACCGGCCTGTACTGCGCCCGCCCCCTGCCGGAGTCCGGCCAGAGCCGCGTCGTCCAGCGGCCCGAGATCCGCACCCCAGTGCAGCACAGACGGAAGAGCCGGCCCAGAACAATCCAGCACAAGGCTGACCCCCGCCGAGCGGAGCTGCAACACCTCGATGTTCGACACTGTTGATTCACTCTGCTTTCTGATTGTTTTCAGGTCGAAACTATTTCCCCATTCCCGCCGGGTGTCAATAGCTTCACACAGTAAAGTAAGCCCGTGTGTGGTAATCCCCCACGCCGGCGCCGCCGCCCGCTCCTCCGTCGCGTGCGCGCCCGCTAGCTCCCACCCACCCCTGAGGCGCTGGCTCCTCCGTGGCCAGCTTTGAGAACTGCGAGGTGGAAGCCCAGCGCCGCGCGGTCATGTAGTGCGCCAGCGCGGAGCCGCCGCTGCGGGGCTGCCGTCCTGGGCGGCACCCCACGCCGGCGCCGCCGGCCGCTCCTAATGGGGGTTGCCGGGTTGCCGTCGGGCAGACTCGGAATTGGTAAGCCGCTGGCGGGTGAGCACTGGTCGCTCCTGGACGTTGGAGTTCTAGACGTAGAGCGTGCCCCCGCTGGTGACCGGGAGAAGTTGATCGCTGCTGGGATGTCGTGCCCGGCCTGCCGTGTGGTGGGGGCGTGAGCACTGGTCCATTAGGTCGCTGACGGTTCTCCCGACCGGCTTGCTGCTGGTGACTGGCATCGGAGTGTGGGAGAGCGCGTGGTGAAGGTTTTCGTGGGTGATGACTGGGCCGAGGAGCATCACGATGTGGAGGTGATGGACCCTGCCGGGCGGGTGCTGGCCAAGGCGCGGCTGCCCGAGGGAATGGCGGGGATGACCCGGTTCCACGCGATGGTGGCGGCCCAGTTCGGTGATGCCGATCCCGACGAGGTCGAGGTCGTGGTCGGGATCGAGACCGACCGGGGTCCGTGGGTGGCCGCGCTGGTCGCCGCGGGCTACCGGGTGTTGGCGGTCAACCCGTTACAGGCATCGCAGTACCGCAAACGGCATACGGTGTCGGGCGCCAAGAGCGACGCCGGCGACGCGCACATGCTGGCCGACATGGTCCGGACTGATTCCCACCAACTGCGCCCGGTGGCCGGTGATTCCGCCGAGGTCGGGGCGATCAAGGTCGTGACCCGGATGCACAAGACATTGATCTGGGAACGGACCCGCACCGGTCAGCGGTTGCGGCACGCGTTGCGGGAATACTTCCCCGCCGCGCTCGAGGCGTTCGACGATCTGGACGCCGCCGACACGCTCGAGCTGCTGGCCAAGGCACCCGACCCGGTATCAGCGGCCCGGTTGACGACCACACAGATCACCGCCGCGCTCAAACGCGCCCGCCGCCGCGGCATCGACGCGAAGACCGCGCGGATCCAGGCCGTACTGCGCGCCGAACAGCTCGACCAGCCCGCAATCATCACTGCAGCCCATGCCGCCTCGACCCGCGCGCTGGTCGCGGTCCTGGTCGTGCTCAACGAACAGGTCACGACGCTGCAGGGCGAGGTGGAGGCACATTTTGGCCGGCACCCGGCCGCTGAGATCGTGTTGTCCCAGCCCGGTCTGGGACCGATCCTCGGCGCCCGGGTGCTCGCAGAGTTCGGCGACGACCCCGACCGCTACGCCAGCGCGAAAGCCCGCAAGAACTACGCCGCGACCAGCCCGATCACCCGCGCCTCGGGCAAGAAGAAAGTCGCCCTGGCCCGGTTCGTGCACAACGACCGGCTCATCGACGCCCTCCTCAGCCAGGCCTTCACCGCCCTCACCGCCTCACCCGGAGCACGCGCCTACTACGACAAACAACGAGCCCGCGGGATCGACCACAACCCCGCCCTGCGCCAACTCGCCAACCGCCTCGTCGGCATCCTCCACGGCTGCCTCAAAACCCAGACCCTCTACAACGAAACCACCGCCTGGCAACACCAAAACCACCCCGAACAACACGCCGCTTGACACCCCTAACCCCTGGGATGTCTACGTCGCGTCCGCGTCCGCTCGCTCCCACCCACCCCGAGGCGCCGGCTCCTGCGTCGCCGGCTTGAGAAGTGCGAGGTGGAAGTCCGGCGCTGCCCAGTTGCCGTCAAGCGGCGCCGAGCGCGACGCGGAAGCCCAGCGCTAAGGGGCGGGCCCCGTCGGCCCTGCGCGTTGCCGTCAAGGGCGGCCCAGCGCCGGCGCGGAGACCCGACGCTGCGGGGCTGCCGGGTGGGGTGCACCCCGCGCCGCCTCCGGTGTGCCGAGCGACAGGAGGTAGTCCTGTCGTTCGGCACACAGCAACGCGGTCAGTCGGTGCGTAAGCGCGCCCGCACGACGAAGTCATGCAGTGCGGCGTCCGCGGAAGGCCGTTCAGGGAGCTTGGAGTCGGTCTCGGCCTGGTCGAGCGTTGCCTGGAGAGTCGTCACGTCCCGCTCGAGTTGCTCCGCGGATGGCCCGACGAGGGGTGCATGCTCGGCCTCGGCCTTTGCGGTCATCAGCTCCGGTAGGTACGCGGGCGCCTCAGCCAAGGCGATCAGCTCGCGCAGGTCCGCCTGCACCTCGCCGGTTCGCATCAGGTGGATGCCGGTCAGCAGGACCCGGAACGTGTAGAGCAAGGGTTTCAGTTCGCGCTTCTTGCTGAAGAAGTCCCACTGGGTGTTACCGAAGCCGCGGTAGTGATGCGCATGCCACCGGGTCAGACAGCCGGGCGCCAGAGCGACCAGCTCCTCATGCTCCGGGGTAGTCGCCACGACGAGCGGCGACAGCAGTTGCTCGAGCACATATCCGTTGCGGCGAAGCATCAGGCGGACGAATTTCGTCAGGTCGTGCGTCACGAGGTCGACCTCGGCCTCATTCTGGAACCAGGTGCGGTCCAGCGTCTCCGGCCCGGTCGTCAACCCGATCACTTCCTCGACCGGCAGGAGGTGAACGCCCCGCAGATCCACGTCGGAGTCGCGGCTCGGGAAGCCGTACAGGTGCGCCCCGGAGACGGTTGCGAAGAGCAAGCGGTAGGGCTGGTCGGTGATGATGGAGCGGAGTTCGGGGTAGTCGAGCTGGCGCATGTCACGCGTCATGGATGCTCCTCCTCCGGACCGATCTGAGCCAAGCGTCAACCTTAGCCACATCGGGCGTCGCCGGAAGAACTGTTTTTTGCAAGGCATTCTCGAGCTCTGCATGCAGGTTGAGTCGCCAGCGCTCGACCTCCTCCCACGGGATCTCGCCGCGCTTCACAGCCAGCAGTCGCTCGCGATGCGGGCCGACGTCAACGACCAGTACGCCGTCGACCAGCAAGGTGCGGGCCGAGAGCAACAAGCGGATCAGATGCATCACGTGCTTCCACTTCGGCGAACCGTCTCGCCGGAAGTCCGCTTCCAACTTCTTGAACTGGCTCAGCACGTAGCCGGAGTACGTCTGATAGGCGAGCTGCGACAAGAACGATCGCCGCAACGCGACCAGCTCCTCACCGAGCGGCGTCTGCTTGACGACCAGGGGTGAGTGGATCACTTCCAGCAGATTCGGGTTCGCCTTGAGCGCCAACTCGCAGAACCGCTCGACCTCCCACGAGAACCACTCCTCGTCGGGCCCGTCGACATGCATCGGCGGCTTGCCGAGCGACCAGAACGCCTCCGTCGGCGCGACGTACACCCCACGCGTATCCGTATCCGAACCATCCGTATCCAGCCCGAACGCCCGCGACCCCACCACCGCCGCATAGATGGTGTGCTCCCGCACCAGCCGATCCCCATCCGGCTGATCCATCGCAACTACTTCACTCTGGTACGCCGTCCGCAAACTCAACTGATCCCGCTGCGCCGTCGCCTCCCGCCCATCAACCAGCCGCACGACATACCGCCCATCAGCAGTAACCCCGCTGACCCGCCCAGTCGCCCCGCGCTGCGCAGTACCCCCACCCCCATCCGGCCGCTCAACCCGCAACACCACCTGAGTCCCCACCGGCAACCGCGGCCCCTCAAACCCCATGCCGCCATCCTCCCTCACCGGTCGGTCCTCTTATTGACAAATTTTACTGTCAATATCACAGTGGTCGATATGAGGTTGTTGGAGGAGCCGGAGAAGGTGCGGGCGGCGTTGTCGCCGTTGCGGCGGCGGTTGCTGGATTTGTTGCAGGAGCCTGCGTCCGGGACTCAGCTCGCGGCGGCGTTGGAGTTGCCGCGGCAGCGGGTGAACTACCACTTGCGGGAGCTTGAGAAGGCTGGGCTGGTGGAGCTGGTCGAGGAGCGGCAGCGGCGTGGGTGTGTTGAGCGGATTCTGCGCGCCACCTCCGGCTCCTTCGTTGTCGACCCGGCCGTCATGGGTCGTGCCTTCAGCCGGCTGGGGGATCAGTACGCCGCCGAGCATCTGGTGGAAGTTGCCGCTGGCACCGTTCGCGACGTGGCCCGGATGCAGAACAAGGCCGATGCCTCGGGCAAGCGGCTGCTGACCTTCACGCTCGAGACCGAGGTTCGGTTCGCCGAGCCCAGTGACGTCCATCGATTCACTGACGCATTGACCGAGGCGGTCCGGCAGGTGGTCGAGGCCTTCGACGCCGAGGACGGCCGGCCCTACCGGCTGATCGCCGGCGGCCACCCCGCGCCACGTCGTACGGAAGGAGAGAAGTCATGAGCGAGCAGACTCCGCAGATCGTGGTGACTGTGGCTGCGCCGGTCGAGGCGGTCTGGGATGCCCTGCGGGACAAGGAGAAGATCCGGCACTGGCACGGCTGGGAGTTCGACGGGCTGGACGCCGAGGTCGAGCTGATCTACTTCACCGAGGCCACCGCGGACAGCGAGACCCGCACGCTGGAGGTCCAGGGCGGCGACCGGTTCGTGGTCGAGCCGTTCGAGGGTGGTTCGCGGATCACCCTGACCAGGGCACCGCACGCCGACGATTCGGAGTGGGAAGCGTACTACGACGACATCACCGAAGGCTGGATCACCTTCATCCAGCAACTCCGCTTCGCCTTGGAGCGGCACCCGAGCGAGAGCCGGCGGACCCGCTTCTACTCCGGCGCGGGCAAGGTCGGTCCGGCTGAGCAGTTGGGTCTCGACGCAGCCGCCGGTACGCCGTACCAGGCTGACCTGGTCGGTGAATCGGTCACTGGGCACGTGTGGTTCCGGTCCGAGCACCAGGTCGGGCTGACGGTCGACCAGTGGGGCGACGGGTTGCTCGTACTCAGCCACATCGGTCCGTCCGACCAGAAGCCGGACGGCGCCGCAATGGCCGTCCTCACGTTCTACGGCCTCGACGACCCAGCCCGCGAGCAGATCGACAAACGCTGGCAGGACTGGTGGTCGGCTCGCTACCCCAGCAACGAGGAAGCCAGCTGACCGATGTCCCCGGCAACCACAACCGATGCTCTCGGCAACCACAGTGGTTGCCGAGAGCACCTTCAAGCTCAGAGGGCTGACTGAAGCTTCGCGGCGCGCTCGTAGCCCGCTTCCCAGCCATCGGCACCTGGCACCAGGATGACCCGCTCCACGCCCGCTTCCGCGTACGCCGCGAGCTGGTCGACCGCCTTGGCCTGGTCGTCATCGAGCTGCGCACCCACGATGGTGACGGTCGGTCGCGGCCGGCCGTACCCGGCGGCCAGCTCCTCCAGCGCGGCGATCCGCGCGGGCACGTCATCGACAGCGAGCCCGATCGAGATCCAGCCATCACCGAAGCGGGCGGCTCGGTCCAGCGCCTTCTTTCCGTCGCCGCCCACCAGCAGCGGCGGCACGGTGGCACCAGGTGCAATCGCAGCTTCCAGCCCTTCGGCTAGCTGAACCTTCCGGCCGGCAATCAGGTCAGGAAGCACCGCCAGCGCCTCATTCGTCCGCCGCCCCCGGTCCTCGTACGACGTACCAGCCGCTCGCCAGCCGACGTCGCCATGCGCCGGGTTTCCCGTTCCTACGCCGAGTAGAAGCCGGTCGCCTGAGACGTACTGCAACGAGGTGACCTGCTTCGCGGCCCACGCAACCGGCCGGAGCGCCAGCAGCATCACGCCGTACCCGACCTTGATCCGCTCTGTCACCGCTGCGGCCGTCGTCAGCGCCACCGTGCTGTCCAGCATCGGCGCACTCGCGATCAGATGATCTGTGGACCACACCGACTCGACGCCCGCCTCTTCGGCCAGCCGCGCGGCAGCCCGCACATCGCCGAGGATCGGCCGGCTCGGGTCCGGTGTGGACGTCGGAAGAATCAGCCCCAGTTTGATCGTCATGCCAGTGCCAACACGCGCTGACGCCGATCTCTTCCGGAACCGGCCTGCTGCCAGTGGGCCAGCTCCCCGGCAACCTGTCGGAGGCTGCCGGGGAGCTGGTTCAGGCTGTCAGGTCAGCTCAGGTTGAGGCTCGTGTCGTCGACGACGAAGGACGTTTGCAGGGAACTGTCCTCGACGCCGGTGAAGGTGATGGTGGACGTCGTGCCGGCCAGGGCGGACACGTTGAAGGTTCGCAGCTGGTAGCCGGTTGCCTCGTTGAGGTTCGAGTACGTCGCCAGGGTGGTCGCGCCGGCCTTGACGGTCAGTTTGTCGTACTGGGTCGACGTGGTGGTTTCGGATGAATCGATGTGCAGCCAGAACGACAGGGTCGCGGTGCATCCTGCCGGGATGGTGACGGACTGGCTCAGGGTGTCGGTGTGGCTTGAACCGTAGCCGTCGAGCCAGGCCTTCCAGGTGCCGCTGTGGGTTGCCTGGCCGGACTGGTTCGTGACCACGCCGGCTGTTGCCGACCACGGTGCCGGAGTACCGGTCTCGAAGCCCGGGTTACCCAATAGTTGCCCGGAGCAACCTCCGCCGCCACCGGTGATGGTGAAGGTGAAGGACGCGGTACCCGACCCGCCGGCGCTCGCGGTCGCCGTCACGGTGACGTTGTAGGTGCCCGCTGCGGTCGGAGTACCGGAGATCGTGCCGGTCGACGAACCGATGGAAAGACCGGCCGGCAGGCCGGCTGCCGACCAGGTGTACGGCGCGGTGCCGCCCGAGGCCGTCAGCGTGAACGACGCGATCGGGGTCCCGACGGTCCCGGTCTTGTTGCCCGGGTTGGAGACCGTGACGCCACCGGTCGGCGTACAGGTCGGGTCAGCCGTCTGTGCCGGAACGCTGACCGCGTCCCACGCCGCCTTCACGGTGTTGAACTCGGTGCAGCTGCCCGGGAACAGGTTCTTGGCCGCGGTCAGCGTCCAGGTGCGGTACTTCAGGTACGAGCTGGTGCTCGTCTTCATCAGCATCGCGTTGTACATGATCCGCATCGCCTTCTGGATGCCGATGCCGGTCACCGTCGAGTTGTTGCAGGTCGGGCTGGCCGGCGTCGCGTTGCTGCCCTGGGACAGCAGGTAGAACCAGTGGTTGCCCGGTCCGGCGGCCGCGTGCACCTCGGTACCGGGGATCGAGCTCGAGTAGCAGTTCGGGTCGCCGAGCGCCGACGGGTTGTACATGTTGCGGATCGGCCCGCTGCCGACGAGGTTGACCTCTTCACCGATCAGGAAGTCCGGCGGGTCGTACGCCGACGACTGGTTGCTGTAGTACTCCGTGGCCGTGCCGAACGTGTCGGCGACGAACTCCTGCGTACCCGACCGGGAGATACCGCCCGGGGTGTGGTCGTCGATGCCGTGACCCATCTCGTGGGCCACCACGTCGATCGAGCTGATCCACTGACCGGCGGTGTTCTTGCCGATCTGGACCTGGGTGCCGTCGTAGTACGCGTTCTGGTCGTTCAGGCCGACGCGGATCGGCCAGGCGCCGCCGTTGCCGTCCATGCCGTTGCGGCCGAGCCACTCGGTCAGCATCTTCTTCTCGGTCTGCGCGGCGAAGAGCGCGTCGACGCAACCGGTCTCCTTGCTGGTCCCGTTCCCGTTGCCCCAGATGTCGTCCGGGCCGGTGAACGTGGTGTTGTTCGCCGAGTCCTGACAGGCCAGGTTGGTGGTGACCGGGTCCTTCATCGAGAAGGTGCTGCCGGACTGGGTGGTCGCCAGGGTCAACGGGCTCGGCCCGCTGTAGAACGCCGTACCGCTGCCGGCGAGCACGTGCTCCTGAGTGCCGAGCACCTTGCCGGTGGCCGCATCGACGTACACGGACAAGCTTGAAGGTCCTTCGGTACTCCGGCCGCTGACGCGGGACTGCCAGGCCAGTCGCGGGGTGCTGCCGAGGGCGTACACGGCCAGCGTCGGCTGGGTGCTGGAGGTGACCGTCTTGAGTTGCTTGGTCGCGGTCTTCGCGGCGGTCGCGGCGGTGATGCCGGCCTTCGTCGCGAGGTCCGGAATTGGGCTGGTCTGGGCGACTGACGTGGCGCGGACGGCGCCGGTCGCGTCGGTGACGACGACGAAGTCACCGCCGACGACCGGGAGTCCCTTGAACGTGCGCTCGTACGGGACGTACTGCAGGCCGGAGGGTTCGGAGATCACTGGTTTGGCGACGAAGCCGTCGCTCTTGCCCGCGTGCAGTCCGGCCGGCCGGTTCGCCACCAGGGTCGAAGCGGCCCGGGCCGCGAAGACCTTGGACTCCGCCGGTGACGGCCTGGGTGGTGCCGCACTCGGCGCGGCGCTGGAGGCTGGACTGAGTCCGGCGAGGCCGGCCAGAGTGAGGCCGGCGATCGCCACGACGGTGGCGGGTTTGCGGGAACGCTGGAACAAGACCATCTGAGTGGTCCCTTCGCGAAGTGGTGCTGGGCGGGTTGCGCCACGCCGAGCTGGCAGGCGGCTGCACCACCTCCGCCTGGAACGCTCCGGCTCCCCACCCGGCGTCCTGCGCCACACCTCCCCTCCTCCACCGCCGGTGGAGCGCGCGCCCGGACACTATGCCCGCCACATTTCCCCGGCAAGACGCGGAAATGCCGCTGACACCAACACGCCAAGTGACTGCGTTGTCACCGTCCGGACAATCGCTTTCCTGAGGTGCTCTCCCAGAAGAAGAACAGAATTCGAAGCTGCCTGGCCCGGCCCCTGCCCACAGCGAGGCCGCTGTCGATCTCCGACGGAGTGCTGCCGACTCCACCCCGCCTGCAGTAACCCTCCGGCAGAAGGAGCCCCGCACCCGGCACCCACCGCGCGACGCAGGAGCGCGCCCTCCGCGCGACGCAGGAGCGCACCACCACCGCGCGACGCAGGAGCGCATCCCCACCGCGCGACGCAGGAGCGGAGAGACGGGTGGGTGGGAGCGCCCAGAGCGGCGGCGGGGGCGTGGGGGCATACGTAGTACATGACGAAGCCCCGGCAGTAACCCGCCGGGGCTTCGTCCAACTTTTCAGGGGTGGAGGTGGCGGGAATCGAACCCGCGTCCTTCAGTGCCGACTCGAGACTTCTCCGGGCGCAGTCTGTTAGTCGCTTTTCTCAGCTCCAGCACTCCCACAGACAGGGTTGCTGACGAGCTCAGTCACTGTAAATGTCCCGCGTCAACCCCGTGACCGGGCTGACGAAGCAAGCTTCCTAGCTGAGGCCAGGAACCGGGTCGGAAGCAACCCCGGGCTGACCGCTTCTTTTAGCTCAGGCCGTCAGGCGGCGAGAGCGAAGCTACTGCGCACGTTAGTGTTGGCAGTTATTGGTTTCCAGAGATCGTTTACGAGATAACCCTGGATCCTCGGCCCGCTTCTCTCGAAACGTACAGCCAAAGTCGAAACCGTTCACCCCCTGTTGAGTTGTCAAACCCCATGGCCCGAAAGCATCCTGACTGGCCGTGGAACCTCCACACTACCAAGTCCAACAAGCCTGCCGCACGTCAGATTCCCGCTACTTGATCAGGCGGAGCGTGAAGGGGTAGCGGAAGCTGGAGCCGAGCAGCGCGGCGAGGCCGCCGATGCCGGTCAGGACGAACCAGACCAGGCCGACCAGCGGGAACAGGAAGCCGGTGAACCCTTCGGTGACTCCGGTCACGACGCCCAGCAGGGCGAAGATTCCGAAGGCGCTCAGCTGGAAGTTGAGTGCCTCCACCGCGTGCTTGCGGACCACCGGGTTCTGCTTGCCGGCGCTCGCCGCGACCAGGGCGGGGCCGACGAAGAAGGTCGGGAAGCCGAGCCAGTGCGTGACGAGGCCCATCCCGCGGCCTTCCGACTGCCGGACCGCCACCGGGCGGGTGAAGGCGGCCGGGGCGAAGGTGGGGACCGGTCGCGCGACCAGCCCGTCGAAGGTGCCGTTCAGTTCGGCCCGGGTGCGCGCCTTCAGGGCGAGCTCCAGGCGGGTGTCGAACTCGATCCGCTCAAGGCGGCCGTCGGCGTACATTTCTTGCAGGATCTCGACGGCGCGGTCCCGTTGGGCCGGCGTCACCAGCAGGTCTGAAGTGGACATGTCTTCAGCCTGCCTCGCACCGGCCCCGCACCCCATCGGGTGACGCCCGGAACCACCCCTGGGGCGACCCCTACCGCTCCACGCCCCGCCCTAGTCCCTTCGGACGACCCGCAGCACCCCAGCCCACAGCCGGCACTGCGCCCGCGCCCACCCCAACCGCGGCCGCTCCCCTCCGTACGACGACCTGCAGCCAGCGTTCGGAGGGCTACCCCCGGCGGCGGTCGCTCAGGGCTCGTTGGGCCTCGCGGTCGGCCTGGCGCTCGGCCAGGGCGTGCCGCTTGTCGTAGTCCTTCTTACCGCGCCCGGTCGCCAGCTCGACCTTCGCGTAGCCGTCCTTGAAGTACAGCGACAGCGGTATCAGCGACACACCCTGCTGCTCGACCGCCTTGATCAGCTTCTGCATCTCGTCCTTGTGCAGCAGCAGCTTGCGGGTGCGCCGCGGCTCGTGGTTCGTCCAGGTGCCGTGCGTGTACTCCGGGATGTGCATGTTCTGCAGCCACAGCTCGTTGCCCCGCACGGACGCGAACGCGTCGACGAGAGAGGCCCGACCCAGCCGCAGGGACTTCACCTCGGTCCCGGTCAGCACGAGTCCGGCCTCCACCACGTCGTCGATGTGGTAGTCGTGCCGCGCCTTGCGATTCTGCGCGATCGGTTTGTGGCCGGTCTGTTTCACCATCCGGCCAGTATCCCAGATCCCTTACAGCCACTTCATCGGATTAACGACCTGGCCGTCCTGGTAGACCATGAAGTGCAGGTGGCAGCCGGTCGAGTAGCCGGTGGTGCCGACGTACCCGATCACCTCGCCCTTCGAGACCCGCTCGCCGACCCGTGCCTTGTACTTCGACAGGTGGTTGTAGACCGTCGTGATGGACGAGCCGTCGATCACACCGTGTGACACGAACAGCCGGTTGCCGTAGCCACCGTTGTAGTACCGGTCCGTCACCACCCCGCTCGCGGCGGCGCGAATCGGCGTACCGCAGCCGCCACCGAAGTCGGTGCCGTCGTGCAGTTTCCAGTAGTGCAGCACCGGGTGGAACCGCATCCCGAACGGTGACGTGATGTAGCTGTTGATCGGGTAGCTCAGCCCGGACGATTTGTCCGGGGGCGGATCCGGGATGTGCCGCGGCGGCCGGTGCTCCTTGCGCGCCTTCTCCCGCTCGGCCTTCTCGCGTTCGGCCTTGCGTTTGGCGGCCGCGCGCGCTGCCGCCGCCTTCTCCGCCTTCGCCCGGGCGATCAGGATCTGCTGCACCCGGTTCCGCTCCCGGAGCAGCGCGTGGTACTGCGCGAGCTCGGAGTTCTTGTCCCTCTCAGCCGCCTGGTACGTCGTCAGCTTGGCCTGGGCCAGCTTTGCGGCCTCGGCCTTGTCTGCGGCAACCTGCTGGGTCAGCGCGGTGACTTCCTTCACGGTGCGTGCTGCCTCGGCGCGCTGGGCGGACACGATCTTCTCGGCCGCGGCGACCTTGACCCGCTTGTTCGCGAGCTGCGCCTGCGCGTTGTTCAGCTTGGTGATCGTGTTGCTCTGGATCCCGAACACGTTCCGCTGCACCTGGATGCTGTTGGCAACATCCGCCGGCGAGGCGCCCCGCAGCACGATGGACAACCCGACCAGGCTGTTCTGCTGCTGGTACGCCGACTGCGCGGCGCGACCGGTCAGCTGCTTCTGCTTGAGGATCACCCGCTCACCCTCGTCGACGTCGGCCATGGCCTTCCGCAACGCCCGCTCGGCCCGCCGGAGCTTGCCGGCGGCAACCGCGTCGGCAGCCTTCGCGGCAGCGAGCTTGCCCTGCGCAACGGCGTACCGGACCTGGACGGCCTTGTACTGCGCCTCGGCCTGGTTGTACGCGGCAACGGACTTGGCGACCTGGTCGTAGGACTGCTTGACGTCGGCCTGCGACTCGGTGATCTGCGAGTCGAGCTGTTTCTTCTTGGCGGCTGGATCGGGTGGGTCCGCTTGGGCAGCCGGAACCACCGCCAGTGCTCCGGCGGTCAGGGACAGGACAACGCAGCAAGCGGCGATGACCGTCTGCCGATGCGGCGACCCACGCAGGCGCTGCCTGGCGGACCGTCGCTCCGGTACGGCGGTGGCGCCGATGCTGTCGTCTCGCTTGATGCTCCCCCGCTTGCGCGGGTTCGCACCGGGGAAGTGCGGGACCACAGTCGACCCCTTGCTATGGGTGAAAGTGACGTGCTACTGCACGATAAGTCACCCGGGTCAGACTTTGAGGTATTTCCGCGTTGTCAGGAATGTCGGGATGATCGCCAGCACCAGTCCGACCACGACCATGATCAGGGTGGCCCGCAGCGTCTCGGTCGCGCCGACCCACTGCCAGACCCGGAAGGTCTCCTCAGCCTGTTTCTTGACGAACAGGTACACCCCCAGCCACAAGGTGCCGCAGGCAAGGACAGCGCCGATCAGGGCCGCCAGGATCGCCTCCAGCAGGAACGGCAGCTGGATGTAGAAGTTCGAGGCGCCCACCAGACGCATGATCCCGATCTCCCTTCTCCGGGCGTAGGCCGCCAGCCGGATCGTGTTGGAGATCTGCATCAGGGCCGCCACCAGCAGCAGGCCGGCCGCGATCAGGGCGCCCACTCTCAGCTTGTTCAGCGCGCTGAAGAGTGGGTCCAGATACTGTCTGAGGTCCTGCACGGTGTCGACGCCGGGCAGACCCGACACGGCACTGACCAGGTTCTGGTAGCGCTGTGGATCCTTCAGCTTGACCCGGAACGACTCCTGCATCTGGTCCTCGGTCACCGTGCTGACGATCGGTGAGTCCTTGTACAGCTTCTTGAACTGCTCGAACGCTTCCTTCTTGGACTCGCCGAACACGCCCTCCGGCGCGGTGTCCGGGTTCGCCTCGATCACCTGCTTGATCCGGTTCTTCTGCTCCGTGGTCACCTCGGTCCCGGTACAGCCGCGGCCGCCGGAGTCCTTGGTGCAGAGGAAGATCGAGATCTGGATCTTGTCGTACCAGTTCCCCTTCATCAGGTCGACCTGCTCGCGGGCGAGCAGCGCGCTGCCGAACAGCGACAGCGAGACCCAGATGGTGACCACGACCGCGATCGTCATCGAGAGGTTCCGGCGCAGGCCGATGCCCAGGTCGGAGAGGATGTAGTTCAAGCGCATAGGTTCAGTCAGTCCCTGTATCGGCCCGGGGGGTCAGGCAGGCGGTCAGTGCTGGTAGCCGTAGACGCCGCGCGACTCGTCGCGGACGACATGACCGTTCTCCAGCTCGATCACGCGCTTGCGCATCTGGTCGACGATCGAGACGTCGTGGGTGGCCATCACCACGGTCGTCCCGGTCCGGTTGATCCGGTCGAGCAGCTTCATGATGCCGACCGAGGTGCCGGGGTCGAGGTTTCCGGTCGGCTCGTCGGCGATCAGGATCATCGGCCGGTTGACGAACGCCCGGGCGATCGCGACCCGCTGCTGCTCACCGCCGGACAGCTCGTCGGGCAGCCGGTCCTCCTTGCCGTCCAGGCCGACCAGCTCGAGCACCTCGGGCACCGTCTTGCGGATGTGCGAGCGCGGCTTGCCGATCACCTGCAGGGCGAAGGCCACGTTCTCCGCGACGGTCTTGTTCGGCAGCAGGCGGAAGTCCTGGAAGACCGTGCCGATCTGCCGGCGCATCTGCGGGATCCGCCAGCTGGCCAGCCGGTTCAGGTCCTTGCCGGCCACCATGATGTGTCCCTTGGTGGTCCGGTGCTCGCGCAGGACGAGGCGCAGGAACGTCGACTTGCCGGAACCGGAGGTGCCGACCAGGAAGACGAACTCGCCTTTTTCGATCTCGACGTCGACGTTCAGCAGGGCAGCCTTGGACTGGCCCTCGTACGTCTTGGAAACATTCTCGAAGCGGATCACGTGAGATTCCGGCCGTGGTCGGGAACAGGGAGTGGAGCATCGGTCACCACGAAGGCACCGTACGCCACCGAAGCGGCCGTCGATCAGTGTAGGTGCTCCGGTACGCCGCTCCGACTCGACGTGCCGCCCGTCCGATACCCGTGCGTACTACGCACGCCGGCGCGCGCAGTACGGAGTACAGGTCAGGCCGGGGCGGGGGCGCCGGGGGTCTGTTCGGGGCGGGCGGTGGCGATGCGGGCTACGCCCGCGTCCGGTTTGCGGCCGGCCTTGCGGGCGGCCTCGACGTGCAGGCGGGCCAGCTCCACTGCCTGGCGAGAGACCCTGACGGTCTTCTTCTCACTCATCGGCACTGTCTCCCTCGACAACCTCGGCGCCTTGTTCCGCAATATCAGCGTACGCGGCCGAGCCGATCCGGTCGATCGCCACGGCGGCGGTCAGCGCGGCGACCAGGTCGTAGTCCTCGGCCTGTAACAGTTCCGACCGCATCAGTGAACGCAGCGTCACCACGCCGGCGTCCGTGCCGGCCTCGTCGCCGGCCAGGATCTGCTCCACCGCCCAGCGGACCATCCGCATGGTCTCCTCGCGATGCCGCCAGACATCCAGCTCACGATCGGACTTGCGGGTCAGATAGGCACCCAGCGCGACCCCGCCGAGCGCCAGCAGCGGGCTCATCACCGTGGCGATCACGCCGACCACGGCCATCCAGGTCGGGATCACGAACACACCCCAGAACTCATCGCGTTCCTCCCAAATCCGTGGTGATGGCCGGTTGATGATGCTACGAAGGACAGCAGGTCACCAATACCGACAAGTCCCGACAAAGGAGCAGTGGTCATCGAGATGGACGAGCCGGACCGCTACGACGTGTTCGTGCAGGGGACAGTGTTCCTCGACATCGTGCTGACCGGCCTGGAGTCCGCCCCGACCACCGGTACCGAGATCTTCGCCGAAGGCATGGGTTCCTGCCCCGGCGGAGTCGCCAACTTCGCCATCGCCGCCAGCCGGCTCGGCCTGCGCAGCGGGCTGGCCGCCGTCTTCGGCGACGACGTGTACGCCGATTTCTGCTGGCGCACGCTGGCCGACCAGGAAAAGGTCGACCTCTCGCACTCGCGCCGGATCGGGCACTGGCACTCGCCCGTCACGGTGTCGATGTCGATCGACCGGGACCGCGCGATGGTCACCCACGCGCACGAGGCCCCCGGCGATCCGAGCAAGCTGGTCGGACCGGGCCTGAAGACCCGGTCCGCGATCGTGCCGGTCGCCGAGGAGCTGCCGAGCTGGACCTCGGAGGCTCGGGAGTCGGGCGCGCTGCTGTTCGGCGACGTCGGCTGGGACCCGACCGAGTCCTGGTCCCCCGCGGTCCTCGACGTACTCGACGGGTTCCACGCCTTCACCCCGAACGCCGGGGAGGCGATGGCGTACACCCGCACAGACTCCCCCAAGGCCGCGCTGCACAAGCTGGCCGAGCGGGTCCCGCTGGCTGTCGTGACGAACGGCTCGGACGGCGTACTGGCGATCGACTCGCTGACGGGCGAAGAGGAGCACATTCCGGCCCTCCCCGTCCGCCAGTACGACCCGACCGGCGCGGGTGACGTCTTCCTCGCGTCTCTCGTCCTCGGGACCCTGCGTGGCTGGCCGCTGGCGCACCGTCTCGCCTTCGGCAACCTTTGTGCCGGGCTGTCGGTCCAGCACTTCGGCGGCTCGCTGGCGGCACCGGGCTGGGGCGACATCATCGACTGGGTCCGCGACCACAGCCGCCACCGCCCCGGCGGGGTCGACCCCGACGTACTACGCCACTACACCTTCATCGGCGACGTTCTCCCCGCCGGCCCGGTCCCCATCGTCCGCCGAGCCGGCGCCACCATCGCCCGCCTCTCAGACGCCTAACCCGCACGCCTGAGCCGACGCCCGCCCCGTACGCCGAAGCCGCTTGGCAACCAAGGTCCTCGCAGCCGTGAGCTGACCAGCGCCAGTACTGCGAGCAGCACCCCGGCGGCGAGGAACCCGTGGGACGGCGCGGTCTGGTCGATCGCCAGGCCGGCCAAGGACGCGCCGGCCGAGCTGCCGAGGTTGTTGGCGGTGTTGATCCAGGTACTCGCCTCTGTCCGCTGGTGTGCCGGGGTCAGCTCGTCGGCGGCCAGGTAGGACACGACGAACAGGGGCGCCACCGCCAGCCCACCGACGGCCATCACCGCGCCGAGCACGATCAGGTTCGTGGCCAGTGACGCGGCCAGCAGGCCGACTGCCAGCAGCCCGATCAGGCCGGCCAGGTGATGCCAATGGGAGCGAGTGTGGGTACGGCGGGCCCAGGTGAGGCCGCCGACCACGCTGCCCAGCCCGATCGCCGCTTCGACGAAACCGGCAGCGCCGGCGCGGCCCTGGCCCTCCGCGACACCAGCCACGCAGACATAGGCGACGCTGACGCCTCCGGCCACGAAGAAGATGACCAACAGGATGCGCCGCAGACCGGCCGCACGCAGCGGGCCGGGGTCCAGGAACCGGCCCCCAGCCTGTTGTTCAGCGACATGCCGCGCCAACGGCGTCGCCACCATTCCAAACGTGCCGCCGACCATGAGTACGGCGGCACAGCCCAACGCGACCGGCGCGGACCAGAAGCTGATCAGGAGTCCCGCGATGAGGGGGCCGGCCAGATACAGCGACTCCTCGCAGATCGCGTCGAGGGCGTAGGCGCGTTGCTTGAGCTCGGTGTGGTCGGTGACGAGCCGCCAGGTGGCGCGCATCGACGGGCCGAGCGGTGGGGCGAAGAGGCCGGCCACACCGACGAGGGTCACCAGGAGGACGGCGTTCGTAGTACTGGCGAAGGCTACGAGGGCTAGGCCTGATGCGCAGAGCACGGCCAGTGGCGGGAGGACTCGGCGTTGGCTGTACCGGTCGACCAGACGGGCCTTGAGTGGCATCGACAGCGAGGCCAGACCGAAGGCGGCCACCGCAGTACCGGCGACGGCGAACGAGTCGGTTGATTGATGAACTGTGAACAGGGCAGACAGCGGGAGCAGACCGTACGCGAGGCGGCCGAACAGCGCCGGCACGAAGGTGCGCAGCGCGTGTGGCAGCAGCAGGACGTCACGGTAGCTCCCGGCACGCGTGGTGCCAGGCATGGGAAGACGCTCCTAGAGAGCCCCGGCTCCGTCAGCGGAGCGGGGTGCGATGAATGGGCTCGGTAGCGAGCGCTCTCTAGGCACGGGGATCGAACACGACGGGCAGCTTAGCGGAGCCCTTCTTTCCGCGCCGCGAATTGTTGACGCGGCGAAAAGCGGGCGAAGTCAGCCCCCAACGGTCGTAGGGTCGGGAGATCGGTGCGCGGCTGTGGGACCGCGCCGAAGACTTGCGGAGGTACGTCGGGATGTCGGGTGCTGGTGGCAGCGGAATCAATCGGCGGAAGTTCCTGGCCGGCGCAGGTGCGTTGGCCGCGATGGCAGTGACCGGCTGTGGCTCCAACACCGGCCGGTCATCAGGGAGCAGCTCGTCGGGCAGTAAGCCGACGTTGTCGCAGTGGTACCACCAGTACGGCGAGGCAGGCACCCAGCAGGCGGTCGAGCGGTACGCCAAGGAATACCCCGAGGCCACCGTGACCATCCAGTGGTCCCCCGGCGACTACGACAAGAAGACCGCGTCGGCGCTGCTCACCGACGGCGGGCCGGATGTCTTCGAGTACGTCAACGGCCCGAGCATCGACATGATCAAGGGCGGCCAGGCCGTCGACCTCACCGACCTGCTCGGCGACACCAAGTCCGACTTCACCCCGTCACTGATCGCGCGGATGACGTACCAGGACAAGCTGTACGCGATCCCGCAGGTGACGGACATGCAGTTGCTGGTCTACCGCAAGAGCATGCTCTCGGCCGCGGGTATCAAGCCGCCGACGACCGTCGACGAACTGCTCGCCGCGGCGAAGAAACTGACCACCGACAAGGTCAAGGGCCTGTTCGTCGGCAACGACGGCGGGGTCGGCATCCTCGGCGGTCCGGCGCTCTGGTCGGCCGGGCTCGACTACCTCAAGGACGACAACACCTTCGGCTTCGACGACCCGGCCGCGGTCGAGTCGCTGCGCAAGCTGCGCGAGCTGTTCACCTCGAAGACTTTGTTGCTCGGGGCACCGACCGACTGGTCCGACCCGTCGGCGTTCACCCAAGGGCTGACGGCGATGCAGTTCACCGGCCTGTGGACCCTTCCGCAGATCCAGAAGGCGCTCCCGGACGACTTCGGCGTACTCCCCTGGCCCAAGCTGAACAGCTCGACCGGCGCACCCAGCGTGCCGGTCGGCGCCTTCGGCTCGGCGGTCAACGCCAAGTCGAAGAACATCGAGGCGGCGAAGAAGTACATCAAGTGGCTGTGGGTGGACCAGACCGACAAGCAGCTCGACTGGGCCCAGTCGTACGGCTTCCACATCCCGGCCCGCAAGAGCCTGGCCGAGAAGGCGGACAAGCTGAAGTCGGGCCCGGCCGCCGACGCGGTGCGGTTCGTCAACGAGCACGGGCACGCCCAGACACCGTTGCTGTGGACACCCAAGGCCGCCACCGCGTACTCCGACGCGCTCAACCGGATCATCAAGAACGGCACCGACCCGGCCACCGAGATCAAGGCGGTCAAGACGATCGTGGAGGCAGAGCTCAAGCGCGTCGCCGGCTGATGTCTGCTTCCTTGCCCACGAAGTTGCGGGGACGACACGACCGCAATCTCTGGTTCCTGATCTTCGTCGGCCCGTTCGTCCTCGGCTTGGTGGTGTTCGTCTACATCCCCATCCTGTGGTCGGTCTGGCTGAGCTTCTTCGACGCGCGCAACACGGTCACCCCGTCGAACTTTGTTGGCCTGGGCAACTACATCGACATGCTGGGTGACTCGGCGTTCCGGTCCAGCCTGGTCACCTTCGTGGTGTTCGCGCTGTTCATCGTGCCGACCACCTTCGTCGCGTCGCTCGGTCTGGCCCTGCTGGTGAACCGGGCCCGGTTCGCGAAGACCTTCTTCCGTTCGGTCTTCTTCCTGCCGACCGCCTGCTCGTACGTGGTGGCGTCGCTGATCTGGAAGCTGTCGATCTTCTCCGGCGTCCGGTTCGGCCTGATGAACACGGTGCTCGGCTGGTTCGGGATCGAGCCGATCGCTTGGCTCTCGGTGACGCAGCCGCCGTGGTACTGGCTGGTGATCGTCACGGCGCGGATGTGGCTGCAGGCCGGTTTCTACATGATCTTGTTCCTCGCCGGGCTGCAGCGGATCGCGCCGTCGCTCTACGAAGCGGCCGCGATCGACGGCGCAAGAGGCTGGACGGTGCTGCGGTTCATCACCTTGCCGCAACTGCGCGCCACCTCGACCGCAGTACTGCTGCTGCTTCTGATCAACGCGTTCCAGGCCTTCGACGAGTTCTACAACCTGCTGTCGAGCGCCGGGCAGTACCCGCCGTACGCGCGACCACCCCTGGTCTACCTGTACTACGCGGCGCTCGGTCAAGGGCAGGACTTCGGCCATGGCAGCGCGGGAGCCGTCATCCTCACGCTGCTGATTGCCCTGGTCGCCCTTGCCCAGGGACGCTTCCTGGGACTCGGCCGGAGGGAGGATTGAGATGGCGGTGATTCAGCGATCCCGCGCCGACAAGGCCGGCAGCGTGCTCCGGTACGTCGTCCTGGCGATCGGCGCGCTGCTCTTCCTGCTGCCGTTCTACCTGCTGGTCCGCAACGGGTTGTCGACCGAGCAGGACATCACCTCCCCGTCGTGGAAGTTGTTCCCGACCTCGCTGCAGTGGGGCAATGTCGCCGAACTGTTCAACGATCCGGCGGTCCCGATGCTCCGATCGTTGCTCAATTCCCTGGTGATCGCGGTGGTGCAGACAGTCGGCGTCCTGGTGATCTCCGGGCTGGCCGGCTACGGGCTGGCCCGGATCCCGTTCCGGTACGCGAACGCGGTCTTCTACTTCATCGTGGCCACCCTGCTCATCCCGGCCGCGGTGACGTTCGTGCCGAGCTTCGTGCTGGTGTCGTCGCTGGGCTGGGTGAGCTCGTTGCGCGGGCTGATCGTCCCGGGCCTGTTCCAGGCCTTCGCGACGTTCCTGTTCCGTCAGTACTTCCTCAACTTCCCGCGCGAGCTGGAGGAGGCTGCGGCACTCGACGGTACGGCGTACTGGGGGACGTTCTGGCGGATCGTGGTGCCGAACTCGAAGGGGTTCATCGCGGCCATCGCGACCATCACCTTCATCGGTTCGTGGAACGCCTTCCTGTGGCCGCTGGTGATCGCGCCGGACCAGTCCGCCTGGACCGTGCAGATCGCGCTGTCCACCTTCCTCACCGCCCAGACCATCAATCTCCCCCAGTTGTTCATCGCCGCGGCCATTGCGATCCTGCCGCTGGTGGTGATGTTCGTCTTCCTGCAACGCTGGATCGTCGAAGGCGTCGAGCGCTCGGGCATCAGCGAGTAACCCCCTGCACACAAGGAGAGCCATCATCATGTTCGACCAACTCCGCAAGGCCGTCGCCGGTCCCGTCCTGGGCCCCGGTGACGACGACTTCGCCGCGGAGGTGGCGGCCTGGAACACCGCCACCCTGCACACCCCCGACATCGCCGTCGGCCTCACCTCGGAAGAGGACGCCGCAGCCCTCGTCCGCGTCGCGGCAGCAGCCGGTACGCCGGTCCGCGTGCTCGCCACGGGACACGGCTCCGCCCACCCCTGTCACCGGCGGTGTCCTCGCCACCACGTCGCGGCTCTCCGGCGTGACCATCGACCCGGAGCAGCGAATCGCCCACATCAACGCCGGCTGCCGCTGGGCGGACGTCATCGCGGCGGCTGCCGAGCACGGCCTGGCCCCCGTCGCCGGCGCCTCCGCCAACGTTGGCTGTATCGGCTACACACTTGGTGGCGGTCTAGGCCCGCTCGCGCGAACCTACGGCTTCTCCTCCGACTGGGCCCGCGGCTTCCGCGTTGCCACCGCAGCGGGCGAGGTGGTGACGGCCAACGCGACCGAGAACCCGGACCTGTTCTGGGCGCTGCGCGGCGGCAAGGGCGGTTTCGGCATCGTCACCTCGATGGACTTCGAGCTGGTCGAGCTGGCCACCCTGTACGGCGGCTCGGTGTTCTTCGACGCCCCGCAGATCGCCGGCGCGCTGGCCACCTGGGTCGACTGGACCAAGACGCTGCCGGAGACGGCGACCACCTCGATGATCATCCTCCGGCTGCCGCCGATGGAGTTCATCCCCGAGCCGTTGCGCGGCAAGACCGTGCTCAGCGTGCGGTTCGCGTACGTCGGCGACCCGGCCGAGGGCGAGCGCCTCTTCCAGCCGATCCGGGACGCCGGTCCCACCATCATCGACTCGGTCGCGGAGATGCCGGCCGCCCAGATCGCCACCATCCACAACGACCCGACCGCGCCCGGACCGGCGTGGGACCGCGGCATGCTGCTGAACGAGATCGACGCGGACTTCGTCAAGGCCTTCCTCGGCGCCGCCGGCCCGGAGCAGCAGGTTCCCTTCGTCGCCATCGAGATCCGTCATCTCGGCGGAGCGACCCACCGCGACGTACCGGAAGGCAGCGCGGTCGGCGGTCGCGGTGGCGCCTACTCGCTGTTCATGGCCGGGGTCCCCGATCCCAGCCTGTTCACGCGCGTGCTGCCGCCGGCGGCCGATGCTCTCCTTGCACCGCTCCGCCCCTGGATCTCGGCCGAGACGACCATCAACTACGCCGGTGGCCTGACGGTGCCGGGCTCCTACGAGGCGTCCTGGCCGGCGGAAACCTTTGCCCGCCTGGCGGAAGTCCGCGCGACGTACGACCCCGACACGCTGTTCCCTTACGGCCCGGCCTGAAACCGGTGGCAGTCAGTCGTCGCGCCCGGTGGGGGACCAGGGAAACGCCTCTGGCAGCAGCTGGGTTGCGACGACACTGCCGATGCCGTCGCCGGTCGGCAGGATCACCCGCATCTGCGGGTGATAGTCGACGAACACCTGCCGATCCCGCCCGCACGGAGCCCGCACCCCACGACCCTCATTGCCAACCGCAACGATCGTGGTGAGCTCCCGGGCACCTTCGGCCCGGGCCCGGCCGAGCGCGACCAGCTCGGCACACGGGCCACCGGTGAAGTGGTAGACGTTGATCCCGGCAAACATCCGCCCGTCGGCCGCCCGGACCGCGGCGCCCATCGTGTAGACCCCGTCCGGCCCGTCGGTGTTCTCCTCCACCGTCCGCCGGGCCAGCTCGATCAACGCGTGGTCCTCGTCCGTCAACGCCCGCACCTCGATACTCATCCCGGCACGCTTTCACATCGGCGCCGGGGATCTCCACCACATTCGACCGGCTGGGCTCTGGTCGGCACGGGTAGTCCGCCGTACGCTGACCTCGTGGTCCCCCTGGGGGCAGGAGCGGGGCCGGGAAGTCAGTGGGGGAAACACCATGCGTCGCCGTCTTTCCTTGATAGTTGCCGCACTCGCCGTAGTGGCGACCTCGCTCACCGCGATCATCCAGCCCGCCGCAGCGGCCACCAACACCATCGTCAGCCTGACCTTCGACGACGGGCACTCCTCGCACATCAACACGTTGCCGATGCTGCAGTCGCGCGGCTTGCGAGGCACCTTCTACGTCAACTCGGGCTGGGTCGGATCCTCGGACTACTACATGCCGTGGTCGGAGATCCACGCTCTGGCTGATGCCGGCAACGAGATCGGCGGGCACACCGTCCGCCACACCAACCTGACCACGGTCAGCCTCGCCACCGCTCAGCGCGAGGTGTGCGACGACCGCGCGAACATCGCCGCCCAAGGGTTCCCGACACCGGTGTCGTTCGCCTATCCGGAGGCTGAGTTCAACGCGACCGCCAAGCAGGTCGTCGCTGGGTGTGGCTATTCGAGCGCCCGCGCGGTCGGCGGCGTCAGCGAGCCCGGCTGCGACGAGTGCCCGCGTGCCGAATCAGTACCGCCAGTCGACGCTTTCGCCTTGCAGACACCGCCATCCGTTGACCTGCGCACCAGCCTTGCCGAGCTCCAGGCCTACGTGACGAACGCCGAGACGAGCGGTGGTGGCTGGGTGGTTCTCACCTTCCACGGGATCTGCTCGAACAGCTGCACCGGCGACCTCTCGTACAGCACGGCGAACTTCACGGCGTTCCTCGACTGGCTCAAGCTGCGCGAGGCGAACGGCACCGTGGTCCGCACCGTCGGAGAGGTGATGGGTGTCGCCTCACCGCCACCGGCCGGCGCCCCGGTCACGAGCATTACCTGCTCCGGAGCACCGTGCTCCAGCGGTTGGTACCGCAGTACTTCGGTGAACGTCGCGTTGAGTGCCTCCGACCCGGACGGCTCGGCAGTCGCGAGCACGCGGTACACGACCGACGGTAGCGACCCGACAACCAGCGCGACCGCAAGCAACTACGCGGGACCGTTCGCAGTGACCAGTACGACGACAGTGCGGTACTACTCGACGGATGTGGACGGTCACGCGGAGACGGTGAAGTCGCAACTGATCCAGCTCGACGCGACCGCCCCGACCGTCACCATGACGAGTCCGCAACCGAACACGTCGTACCGGCGGCGCACGGCCATTCCCTTGGCGGCAACCGCCGGCGATGCCGGTTCTGGTGTCACCAGAGTCGTCTTCCGCGACGGTGCGACAACTCTCGCCACGGACACGACCGCGCCCTACAGCTATTCCTGGAACTCCGGCAACAGAACGGGCAGCCACACCTTGACCGCGGTCGCCACCGACACGGCCGGCAACACGACCACCTCGGCGCCGGTAACGATCACCGTCACCCGTTAGAACGATCACCGCCACCGCTAGAAGTTCGGGATGATTTCCTTGCCGTAGGCAGCCAATGTCTCCTCTTTCGCGTCGTGCTGGAGGTAGAGCGCGAACTGGTCGACACCGATGGACTTGAGTTCTTCCAACCGGGCCAGGTGGTTCGAGACCGGGCCGAGGATGCAGAAGCGGTCGATCACCTCGTCCGGGACGAAGTCGGCGTGGCTGTTGCCGGCGCGGCCGTGCTCGGCGTAGTCGTAGCCCTTGCGGCCCGCGATGTACTCCGTCAGCGCCTTCGGCACGCCACCTGATTCGCCGTACCGGGCGACGATGTCGGCGACGTGGTTGCCCACCATGCCACCGAACCATCGCGTCTGGTCGCGCTGGTGTTGCAGGTCGTCACCGACGTACGCCGGAGCCGCCACGCAGAAGGTGATCTGCTCCGGATCACGACCGGCCTGCTCGGCGGACCGGCGTACCGCCGAGATCATCCAGGCGGCGATGTCGGGATCGGCGAGTTGCAGGATGTAGCCGTCGCCGACCTCACCGGTCACGGCCAGCGCCTTCGGCCCGTACGCCGCGACCCAGACCTCGAGCTTGCCAGCGTCCACCCAGCTGAACTTGAGTTGCTGGCCGCGGTACTCGACCGTGCGCCCGGCCGCGAGCTCGCGGACCACCTCGACGCACTGCTTCAGCTCGGCGAGGGTGCCTGGCTTGGCCCCGAGTGTGCGCAGCGCCGAGTCGCCCCGGCCGATCCCGCAGACCGTGCGGTTGCCGAACATCTCGTTCAGGGTCGCGAACTGGGACGCGATCACGGTCCAGTCGCGGGTGCCGGGATTGGTCACCATCGGCCCGACGACGACCCGTTCGGTCGCGGCCAGGATCTGGCTGTAGATGACGAACGGCTCCTGCCAGAGCAGGTGCGAGTCGAACGTCCACACGTACCGGAAGCCGGCTTCCTCGGCCTTGCGGGCGAGGTCCACCACCGCGGACGCGGGCGGATCACACTGGAACACCACTCCGAAGTCCACGTGTTCGCTCCTTAGACCAGGTACGACGAGAGTCCGCGCTTGAGGTACTTCCCACGTCCCTTCCGGCCATGGTAGTTGCCGTCAGCCACGATCACCTCACCGCGCGAGATCACCGTGCCCACCCGGCCGGCGATCTCCGTCCCCTCGTACGCCGAGTAGTCCATGTTCATGTGATGCGTCTCGACACTCAGCCGGGTGGTGCCCTTCGGGTCGTAGATCACGATGTCGGCATCGGAGCCGGGAGCGATGATGCCCTTGCGCGGATACAGCCCGAACATCCTGGCCGGCGTGGTCGCGATCGTCTCGACCCAGCGTTCCAGCGACAACTGCCCGTCCACGACACCTTGATAGATCAGATCGACGCGATGCTCGACGCCACCGATGCCGTTCGGGATCTTGGAGAAGTCGCCGAGTCCCAGTTCCTTCTGGTCCTTGAAGCAGAACGGGCAGTGGTCGGTCGACACGACCGCCAGATCGTTGCTCCTGAGCCCTTTCCACAGGTCCTTGGCATGCTGCTCGTGCTTGCTGCGCAACGGCGTCGAGCAAACCCATTTGGCGCCTTCGAAGCCGGGCGCGCCCAGCTGGTCTTCCAAGGTCAGGTACAGGTACTGCGGACAGGTCTCCGCAAACACGTTCCGACCGTCGTTCCGCGCTGCCGCAACGGCTTCCAGGGCTCCACTCGCCGACAGGTGCACGATGTAGAGCGGACAGTCGCGGGCGACCTCTGCGAGCGTGATCGCCCGGCTGGTGGCCTCGGTCTCCAGCGCGGCCGGCCGGGTGATGCCGTGGTAGATCGGGTCGGTCTCCCCGCGGGCCAGCGCCTGCTGCACGAGCACGTCGATCGCGATGCCGTTCTCCGCGTGCATCATGATCATCGCGCCGTTCTCACGCGCGGTCTGCATGGCCCGGAGGATCTGCCCGTCGTCGGAGTAGAAGACGCCCGGGTAGGCCATGAACAGCTTGAAACTGCTGATGCCCTCGTCGTTGACGAGCTGGTCCATCGCCTTGAGCGCGTCGTCGTCGACCCCACCGATGATCATGTGGAACGCGTAGTCGATGTGACAGTTGCCCTCGGCCTTCGCGTGCCAGGCGGCCAGCCCGTCCTGCACCACCTCGCCGGTGCGCTGCACGGCGAAGTCGATGATGGTGGTCGTCCCGCCCCACGCCGCGGCCCGGGTCCCGGTCTCGAAGGTGTCGCTGGCCGCGGTACCGCCGAACGGCAGCTCCATGTGCGTGTGCGCGTCGATCCCGCCCGGGATCACATACTTGCCGCTGGCATCGATCACCTCGTCGGCCTGCACCGACTGGCTGTACTGCGGATCGAACACGCCGGCGATCTTCTCGCCCACCACCAGCACGTCGGCCGGTTGCGCACCGGTCGGCCCGATCACCGTTCCACCCTTGACCAGCAGCGACATCCTCGGTGCTCCTTCGGTTTACGGCTTGGTCAGGTCGCCATACGCGTCCGGCCGGCGATCCCGGTAGAACTGCCAGCGGTCCCTGACCGTGTCGAGCATGCTCAGGTCCAGGTCCCGGACGATCAGCTCGGGGTCGTAGGCATGCCCGACGTCACCGACGAACTTGCCCTCGGGATCGACGAAGTACGACGTACCGTAGAAGTCGTTGTCGCCGTAGTCGGACTCGATGCCGACCCGGTTGATGGCCCCGATGAAGTACTCGTTGGCGACCGCCGACGCGGGCTGCTCCAGCTTCCACAGGTACGACGACAACCCGCGGTGGGTGGCCGAGGGGTTGAAGACGATCTTCGCCCCGTTGAGCCCGAGCGCGCGCCAGCCTTCGGGGAAGTGCCGGTCGTAGCAGATGTAGACGCCGATCCGGCCGACGGCGGTGTCGAACACCGGGTAGCCGAGGTTGCCGGGGCGGAAGTAGAACTTCTCCCAGAACCCCTTCACCTGCGGAATGTGGTTCTTCCGGTACTTGCCCAGGTACTTGCCGTCAGCATCGATCACGGCGGCCGTGTTGTACAGCACACCCGGCTGCTCCTGCTCGTACACCGGCAGCACCATCACCATGCCCAGCTCTTCGGCCAGCGCCTGGAACCGCTCGGTGGTCGGGCCGGGCACGCTCTCGGCGTACTCGTAGAACTTGGGATCCTGCAGCTGACAGAAGTACGGCCCGTAGAACAACTCCTGGAAGCAGATGACCTTGGCTCCCGCGGCTGCCGCCTGGCGCGCGTAGTCCTCGTGCGCCTTCGTCATCGACTCCTGGTCGCCCGTCCAGTTCGTCTGAACCAACGCTGCCCTGACCACGTCCGCCATCACTGACCTCCCTAGTGTCCTGAGCCGGAAGTTCCTGCGCATCTCCGGCGCCCAGGCACGCACCTCGCCGCGTTGGAGAAACGCCCACGATGCTGCGCATCGAGGACGCTCCTCCGCCTTGCGATGCACGCACCTGGACACCGGAGCTGCTGCAGCAACTTCCGGCTCAGGACACTCGCCGAGTCCCCATGCTCCATCCGCCACCACCCCGGCGTCAACGACTATCGGTGATCGGGTGGGAACGCCGAACGGCCGGACCGCCTGGAAGGCGCCGGCTGGGTGTTCGGGGAGTCAGGTCAGAGCACCAGGATCGCGGCGACGATGGCGATCACGACGACAACGACGCCGACGACGGCCAGCGTGCGGCCGCTCACCTTGGGGGCGGTGGTGGGCTCGGCCTGGGCCTCGTTGACGAAGGCGCGGAACATCTGGGTGCTCGCTCCCGGGTCCTGTTCGTTGTCCGTCGCGTTGTGGTCAGCCATGGCGCAGACCCTACCGTGTACCATTTGGTACATGCGCTTCGATCATTCCGTCACCATCGACGCCCCGGCCGAGCGGGTCTGGGCGATTTTCAGCGACGTCGCCCAGTGGCCCACCTGGACGCCGACCATCACTTCGGTAGAGCGGCTCGACGAGGGGCCGCTCCGCGTCGGGGCCCGGACCCGTATCCGGCAGCCCAAACTCCCGGTCGCCGTCTGGGAGGTCACCGAACTGGTCGACGGCCAGTACTTCGAGTGGGTCTCCCGCGCACCCGGTGTGAAGACGACCGGCGGGCACCGGGTCACCGAGACGCCGGAGGGCACCGTCGCGACCGCGACGATCATCCAGGAGGGCCCGCTCGGCTGGCTGTTCGGCCGACTGCTCGCCAAGCTGACCAAGGAGTACATCGCGGTGGAGGGCGAGAGCCTGAAGAAGGTCAGCGAAGGCCGGTGAGCCGGGAGTCTCTGCTCACCGACGCCGTCGAGTACTTCGCGAAGAACGGTATCGGCGACGCCAGCCTGCGGACGATCGCGACCGGCATCGGGTCCAGTCACCGGATGCTGATCTACCACTTCGGCTCACGCGAAGGCCTGTTGGCCGAAGTGGTCCGCACGGTCGAGGCTCAGCAGCGGGACCTGCTCGCCAGCCTCGGCGACCAGAACCTCCCGGTCGCCGAGCTGTCCGAGCGTTTCTGGCGCCGCGTCTCCGAGGCCGCGCTGATCTACGGACCGCTCTTCTTCGAGCTGTCCGCGCACGCCATGCAGGACCTCCCGCACACCGAGGCCCTCAAGGCGGACCTGATCAACGTGTGGCTGCCACCGCTGACCGACCTCTGTATCCGCGCCGGCATCCCCGAAGACCAGGCCCCGGCGTACGCGAGGCTCGGCCTGGCCGCCGCGCGTGGACTGTTGTTCGACCTCCTGCTGACCGGCGATCAGGCAGGCGTCGACGAAGCCTCGGCGCTGCTCAACAAGCTGTTCGCTCTTTAACCCGGCTCGGTCGGCTGGTCGATCCAGCCGGCCACCACCGGCAGCCGGGTCTCCCGATGAACGGCGACGAAGGCGAATGGCCGATCGAACGACACATCGAGCCGCCGGGACTGCGTGGTCGGCATCGACGTCCGCATCAAGCCCATCGCCGTCACCGCGGCCGCCTCGAACCCGGTGGCGAAGAACCGCGCGAGCACGGTCTGCTTCGCCTGGCCGACCACCAACTGCTCCGGACTGATCGCGCTGAAATGCCCCGACCCGCGAGGCGACGACGTCACTGCCGACAGCCCGAAGATCTCCCGCAAGGCCAGCAGGTCATGCTCGACCTGCACGCTGAATGCCGGCACGGAGAGCTTCACCTCCGGCACCGGAGCAGTCGTCTGCCCGATCCTCACGCCGGGCGCCACCTCATCGCCAGGCTCACCCTGCTCAACCAGCTCCGCTCCACCCACACCGCCCCCGGCAGCTGCCAGCAAGCCCGTCAGTACGTCGCCCTGCGCCGCTTCCACCGAGCCGATGCCGAGCAGCACATCCACATCGGCCTCACCCTGCACGGTCACCACCGTCAGACCGTCGTACCGGCTGACGGTGCTCAGGTCGCGATCGCGGCGCTCCAGCCAATGCCAGGTCCCGCCCGCCCAAGGGCCGTCGTTCACCCGCTTGAGCTGCTCGGTGAACGGCCGCGCCCAGGTGGTCCGCAGCGACAACGCCGACGCCAGTACTACGGCGAGGTCCGGCGTGACCTCGAGCGGCATCTCGCGGATCAGGTTGTCGGTGTGCTCGGCAGCCCACGCATCAAGCTTCGCCTTGTCACCGGCCAGATCCCCCGTCAACGTCCCGGTCAACGCAGCCGGTACTACGGAATCGAACGACTCGCTCAGCTTCAGTTGCTCGTGAATCCAGATCCCGAGCGCCGCGTGCAGATCAGCCGCGTCGTCCACAGCACCCAGCAGCTCGACGGCCTTCGCGGCGCCGGTCGCGGCATCGACACCGGCCGCCTCGGCCAGCTCGCTGCGGCCGGGCTCGTCGGCCGCGGTCGCGAGAAGAGCAAGCAGTGGCCAGAGCCCGAGCCCGGACACAACTGTGTTGCCGGGCGGCAACTCCCGGGCCCAGCGCGCGGTGAGGTGGTTGACGGCCTGAACGACGTCGGCATCCATGCCGTCCACCCTGCCACGCTCCGGGTCAGGCTGCCCGCGGCACAGGATTTCCTTCGCGCCGCAGGCTTTTTCTGTCCCCGGGCCGGCCGAGCTGCCGGACCGAGCGAGTGTGACTATTGGCCGGAATTACGCTGATTTTCATTTCGCCGGTGCGGTGTGTGCTCGTCCGGGCGCGTTCCGCTGTGTCAGGATGCCGCCCATGAGCACGCCAGCCGACTCCGCCGCGTCCACGGCAGAGCAGGATTCCGCCGC
The DNA here is from genome assembly GCF_040639475.1 of Kribbella sp. NPDC023855. Taxonomy (NCBI): domain Bacteria; kingdom Bacillati; phylum Actinomycetota; class Actinomycetes; order Propionibacteriales; family Kribbellaceae; genus Kribbella; species Kribbella sp. NPDC023855. The sequence continues at coordinate 334,489 of NZ_JBFAAA010000006.1, read as the reverse complement.
CGCGACGGCAGATCCCGCCGCGCCGGTCGGGCCGCCGCCACTGCCCTCCACCGAGCCGGAAACGCCAGGGCCCGAGGAGCCGGGCGGGTCGTCGATCGTGTTCACGCTGACCCTGATCGTGCTGGTCGGGCTGGCGCTGTTCGGCCGGAAGATCTTCGCCGGGCTGTTCACCGACGACGGCGTCCGGACCTGGGCCACCATGTTCGTCGGCGTGACCGTCCAGGCGCTGCCCTTCCTCGTCCTCGGTGTGCTCCTCTCGGCCGCACTGACCGCGTTCATCCCGCCGTCGTTCTTCGCGAGGGCACTGCCCAAGCACCCCGCGCTCGCCGTACCGGTCGCCAGCGCGTCCGGCGTGATCCTGCCGGGGTGCGAATGCGCGTCCGTGCCGGTGTCGGCCGCGCTGATGAACCGCGGTGTCACCCCCGCGGCGGCCATCGCGTTCCTGCTCTCTGCGCCGGCGATCAACCCGGTGGTCCTCGCGTCCACCGCGGTCGCGTTCCCCGGGCAGCCGAAGGTGGTGGTCGCGCGAGCGGTCACCTCGCTGGGCGTCTCGATGGTCCTCGGCTGGCTGTGGCTGGCGACCGGCAAGGGCAGCTCCTGGCTGAAGATCCCGAAGAACCGGCACGCCGAGGGCACCGCGAAGCTCGAGGTGTTCCGCTCGTCGATGCTGCACGACTTCCTGCACGCGGGCGGCTTCCTGGTCGTCGGCGCGGCCGCCGCGGCCACCCTGAACGTCGTCGTACCGAGGGAATGGCTCGACCACGTGGCGGCGAACCTGCTGCTCTCGGTCGTCGTCCTCGGCCTGCTCGCCGTCCTGCTCGCGATCTGCTCCGAGGCCGACGCGTTCGTCGCGGCCAGCCTGACCCAGTTCTCGCTGACCGCGCGGCTGGCGTTCATGGTGGTCGGGCCGATCGTCGACGTGAAGCTGATCGCGCTGCAGGCCGGCACGTTCGGGCCCAAGTTCGCGATCAGATTCGCTCCGGCCACCTTCGTGGTCGCGATCCTGTCCAGTCTTCTCGTCGGGTGGTGGCTGCTGTGAGGCGCAATGTCGCGGGTCTGGTCGTCGTCTTCGTCGGCGCCGCGGTGGTGCAACTGGCCACCTCCAACACCTATCTGCGCTACGTGAAGCCCGGGATGCGCTGGATGCTGCTCGCGGCCGGCGTGATCCTGGTCGTGCTCGCTGTCGCCGACGTCCTCGCGGACACCCGCAAGAAGCCCGCCGGTGAGAAGCACGAGCACGCCGACGACGGGCACGGTCACGGCCACCTGCTCCCGCGCGCCGCCTGGCTGCTGGTGATCCCGGTCTTCGCCCTGCTCGTCGTCGACCCGCCCGCCCTCGGCGCGGACGCGGCGCAGCGGCAGTCCCCGGTGGCCGCCAAACCGATCGCACCGAAGAACAACTCCTTCCTCGGCGAAAGCACCAAGGGCAGCGCGCCGGTTCCCCTCGCAGTGCGGGACTACGCCGTCTGGGCGGTGTGGGAGAAGGAGAGCATGAAGGGCCGCAGCTTCCAGCTGACCGGCTTCGTGACGCCGGGCAAGAACGGTGTCTGGTACGTCTCGCGGATCGGCCTGACCTGCTGCGTCGCCGACGGTACGGCGTTCATGGTGGAGGCCCGCGGTCAGGAGGCGCCGCCCAAGAACCAGTGGGTCACCGTGACCGGCGAGTGGGCCGAGCCGACCAAGCGAGCCGATGGCGACGTCGCCGCGCTGACCGTCACCGGAGTACAGACTGTGACTCCGCCCGCCAACCAGTACGAGTGACCTCCGGTACTACGGACTGCCGGTTCCGCCGGCGTACGACGGTGCAGGCCATGCCGCCGATGATCAGGACCGCAGCGATCGCCTGTTGCGGCCCGACCTGCTCACCGCGCAGCAGCCAGGCCGCTCCCATCCCGATCACCGGGACCAGCAGGGAGAAGGGCGCGACGGTGCTGGCGTCGTACTGGCGGAGGAGGAATCCCCAGATGCCGAAGCCGAACAGGGTGGCCGCGAACGAGAGGTAGCCGAGGGCACCTACTCCGGTGAGGCTGATGTTGCGCAGGGCATCGAGATCGTTGCCTACACCCTCGGTCAGCACTGACAGCAGAAGCAAGGGCAGTACGGCGACCGCGCTGACCCAGACCATGAAGCGCAGCGTGTCCTGCGGTTTGGCGCGCCTGGTGATCACATTGGCGACTCCCCAACTTGCTCCGGCCATGATCACCAGCGCCAGCCCGCCAAGCGGCGCCGTGAGCGCGCGGTCGATCAGGATCAGACCCAGACCACAGCAGGCGATCGTGATCCCGGCCAGTTGCGCGGGTCGCGGGCGTTCCCGCAGTACGGCGACCGCGAACAGCAACGTGAAGATCACCTGAGACTGCAGCACCAGCGAAGCCAATCCGGCCGGTACGCCGAGATCCATTGCCAGGAAGAGCAGTCCGAACTTGGCCACTCCGAGGGCCAGCCCCACGCCGATCACGAAGCGCCAGGCGACCCGTGGCCGGCCAAGGATGAAGATGGCCGGCACAGCCGCGAAGAAGAAACGCAGAGCCGAGAACAGCAACGGCGGGAAGTCCTGCAGACCGACCTCGATGACGACGAAGTTGATGCCCCAGACAACCACGGCGGCCAGCGCCAGCAGGACGTGACGAGGATTCATGGTCCCAAGTCTGGGTTCGGCTACAGTTAAGAACCAGCGAAGATTGCTACCCCGTACGTTGTAGGAGATCTACATGATCGATCTGGGCAGGTTGCGCGCGCTGCACGCCGTCGCGACGTACGGATCGGTCGGCGGCGCGGCGGAGGCCCTTGGTTACACCCCGTCGGCGGTCTCGCAGCAGCTCGCCAAGTTGGAGCGCGAGACGCGGACGACGCTGATCGAGAAGCGAGGGCGCGGCATTGTCCTCACCGACGCCGCCCAGCAGCTCGCGGCCACGGCGTCCCACGTCCTGCAACTGGTCGAGAACGCCGAGCTCCAGTTGGAGGAGCAGCGCGGCCAGGCGATCGGCTCGCTGGCGATCGCCGCTTTCCCGACCGCCGCTCGCGGGCTGCTCCCGGCCGTCCTGCCGCAACTGATCGACCAGCATCCGGGCCTCGAGGTGAGCGTGATCGAGACGGACCCGTTCGAGGCGGTTGCCGCGGTCACCCGCGGGGAGATCCAGATCGCCATCGTGCACGACTGGCACAACACTCCGCTCACGATCCCGGAGGAGCTGTCCCGCACGAAGCTCGGCACCGACCCCGCCGACGTCCTGGTGCCGACCTCGCATCGGCTGGCGGGCAAGGAGTTCGTGCGCGCGGACGACCTGGTCGGCGAGCGCTGGATCTGCCAGCCGGCCGGGTCGATCTGCCACGAGTGGCTGGTCCGCACGATGCGCAAGGCCGGCGTGGAGCCAGAGGTCGCCTACTTGATCGCGGAGTACCAGACCCAGCTCGCCTTACTTGCCCGAGGCATCGGCATCGGCCTGCTCCCCCGCCTCGGCCGCGGCCCGCTGCCTTCCGGAGTAGTCGCCATCCCCCTCCAGCCCGCCCCGACCCGCCGCCTGTACGCCGTCTGGCGCACCGCGACAGCCCGCCGGCCCGCAATCGCGGTAACCCTCACCGCCCTGCGAGCCGGCTGGCCGTCCCGCGACACTGCCTAGTTAGCTGACGAATAGCTCTTGTAGAGGTCGTGCAGCTGGGCCGGCGTCGCTTCAGTCCCGGTTCGGTCGGTGTGGCGTTGGACGTGGTGGGCGAACTCGACCTGCTCCTCGGGCGTCAGCTCGATGCCGTACTCCGTTTCGAGCAGGTAGGCGATCCCGCCTTTGCCCGACTGGCTGTTGACCCGGATCACGGCGTCGTACGTCCGGCCCACGTCTGCCGGGTCGATCGGCAGATAGGGGACGGCCCATGGGTGTTCGGAGGAGGGGACCCCCGCTTCGGCCGCCCGACGGTGGTGGTCGGCCAGGCCCTTCTTGATCGCGTCCTGGTGGGTCCCCGAGAAGGCGGTGTAGACGAGATCCCCGACGTACGGGTGCCGGGCGGGTACGTCGAGGCGGGTGCAGTACTCGACGACCCGGCGGATCTCGTCGATGTTGGAGAAGTCGATCATCGGGTCGACCCCCTGAGCGTGCAGGTTGAGCGCGAGGGTGGCGATGTCGACGTTGCCGGTGCGCTCACCGTTGCCGAAGATGCAGCCCTCGACCCGCTGTGCGCCGGCCAGTACGGCGAGCTCGGCACAGGCGATACCGGTCCCGCGGTCGTTGTGCGGGTGCACCGACAGGATCACGCCGTCGCGCCGGGCCAGGTTCCGGTCCATGTACTCGATCTGGTCGGCATAGATGTTGGGGGTGGCGACCTCCACCGTGGCCGGCAGGTTCAGGATGACCGGGCGCTCCGGGGTCGCATCCCAGAGCCGGGTCACACCGTCGCAGAGCTCGAGGATGTAGTCGGGCTCGGTCAGGTTGAAGACCTCGGGCGAGAACTCGAACCGTACGTTCGCCGGTGCGGCCCGCAGGACCTGCTCGGCACCGGCGAAGATCATCGCGGCGAGTTCGGCGCGACTGCGACGCAGTACCAGCTCGCGCCAGGCCGGGGCGGTCGCGGCGTACATGTGCACGACGACCGGGGTGCGGATGCCCTTGATCGATTCCAGCGTGCGGGCGATCAGGTCCGGCCGGGCCGGTGTGAACACCGCGATGGTCACGTCGTCAGGCACCAGGTCCGACTCGGCGAGCAGCCGGACGAAGTCGAAGTCGGTCTGCGAGGCGGACGGGTAGCCGACCTCGATCTCTTTGTAGCCGATGGCAACCATCAGGTCGAAGAACCGGCGCTTGCGGGCCGGATCCATCGGCTCGGGCAGTGCCTGGTTGCCGTCCCGGAGGTCGACCGGCACCCACAGTGGCGCGGAGGTGATCGATCGTTCGGGCCAGCGGCGGTCGGTCAGTGGGATCTCGACCCGGGCGTGCACATCGCGGTAGCGGTGGCTGGGCATGCCGGACGGGCATTGAGGGAACATGTCGCGGATTTCCTTTGCTGCAGCGGGTTTGCGACCGGCGCACGCTCGACTCCACGGCGGGGTGCCAGTCGGATTCAGGCCCCGCCGTGGCACCCGAGAAGCAGGCCGCTGCACGACATGCCGGCCACTCTAGACCGAGACAACTCCTCAGACAAGCTGAGAAGTTAAGATGGCAGTCATGATTCGCCGCCATCCCCTCGCCGAGCAGGCGGCAGAAGAGTTGCTGCGCCGCATCGGCGCGGGCGAATGGACCCCCGGCGACAAGCTGCCCGGCGAGACGACACTGGCGACCCAGTTGGGTGTCGGCCGGTCGACGATCCGGGAGGCCGTCCGCGAGTTGGCGGGTCAGCGGGTCCTGGAGAGCCGTCAGGGCGCAGGGGTGTTCGTGATCGCCACCCAGCCGGCGCAGGAGTGGGAACTGGTCCTGCACCGGGCGGACATCGCCGATGTACTGGAATGTCGACTCGCGATCGAGACGGAGGCCGCGCGTCTGGCCGCGCATCGCCGTACGCCGGCTGATCTGCGGCTACTCCGGCAGGTGCTCGCGGAGCGCGACACGGCAGCCCGCGAGGCGGCGGATGCGGAGTACGTCGAAGCTGACCTCGTGTTCCACCGAGCTGTTGTCACAGCCGCGCACAACCCGGTGCTCGCGGAACTGTTCGACACCTTCGTACCGCGGGTCCGCCGGGCGATGCTCGACATGCTGCGGCTCGACCGCCCGAGTGGTCGGCACCGGGCGACCGCCGACCAGGTGGCACACGAATCGATCGTCGACGCGATCCGCGCCCGGGACCCCGAGCGCGCCACCCTCCGGGTCCGCTCGCACCTTTCCGGAATCCGCGACACCGTCCGCTGAGCTCCGGCTCCCTCGATCCGCCCCCTGGCGCCGGCCACGGGATCCGGCCACTGCGATTCGGCCCGGTGCAATTCGGCCGGTGCAATTCGCCCGCTGGAAGCTCGATCGGCGGCGGTAGTTCCGCCCCACGGGAATTAGGCCGGGCACCGTTGGCGACCAATTGACAGCGTGCTGTATCAGGGCTAAGTTCCGGGAAATCTATTAGGAAAGTTTCCTAATAACAGTCCCTCTCTCGTCCCCGCCCCTGACGCAGTAGGAGGCTCACCCATGATCCGCCCCCGATGGGTCGCCCTGGTTGCGGGTGCCGCGCTTGCCGCGACGGCACTCGTCACAACCGGTGCGGGCCCCAGCTCCGCCGCCGCAGTCAACTACGAGTCCGAAGCAGCCACCATCTCCCAAGGTGTCGTCGAGTCGAACCACGCCGGTTTCACCGGCACCGGCTTCGTCAACTTCGACAACGTCGTCGGCAGCTCGGTGGAGTACACCGTGACCGCACCGACGGCCGGCTCGTACTCCCTCACCTTCCGCTACGCCAACGGCACCACGGCCAACCGCCCGCTCGATGTCACCGTGAACGGAACGCTCGCCGCCGATGACCTCGCATTCCCGGGTACCGGCGCGTGGACGACGTACAAGACCGTCACCGCCACCGCGACACTGGTTGCCGGGACCAACAAGATCAAGACCACCGCGGTCACCGCGAACGGTGGCCCCAACGCGGACTCGCTGACAGTCGACACCGTCCAGGGTCCCGGTCCCGTCGGCACGCCGGTCTCGATCAACGGTCAGCTGCGCGTCTGCGGCACCAAGCTCTGCAACCAGTACGGCAACCCGATCCAGCTGCGCGGGATGAGCACGCACGGCCTGCAGTGGTACGCCAACTGCGTGAAGACGGCCTCCCTGGACGCGCTCGCGACCGACTGGAACGCCGACATCCTGCGGATCTCGATGTACGTCGCCGCGAAGGAAGGCGGCTACGAGACCGACCCGCGCAAGTTCACCGACATGGTCCACGGCTACATCGAGGAAGCCACCAAGCGCGGCATGTACGCGCTGGTCGACTGGCACCAGCTCGACCCGGGTGACCCGAACGTCTACACGGCCAAGGCCAAGACGTTCTTCGCCGAGATCGCCGAGCGGCACAAGAACAAGACCAACATCATCTACGACATCGCCAACGAGCCGAACAACGTCAGCTGGGCCGGGATCAAGAACTACGCCGAGCAGCTGATCCCCGTCATCCGCGCCAAGGACCCCGACAGCGTGGTGTTCGTCGGCACCCACGGCTGGGCCTCGCTGGGCGTGTCCGACGGCCGGACCGAAGCCGACGTGATCAACAACCCGATCAACGCGACGAACTTCATGTACACCTTCCACTTCTACGCCGCGTCGCACCACGACGAGTACTTCAACGCGCTGTCGCGGGCCGCGGACAAGATCCCGCTGTTCGTCACCGAGTTCGGCACCCAGAACTTCGCCGGTGAGGACGCCAACGACTTCGCCTACTCGCAGAAGTACCTGGACTTCCTGGCCAGCAAGAAGATCGGCTGGACCAACTGGAACTTCTCCGACGACTTCCGCTCCGGTGCGGTCTTCAAGGAGGGCACCTGCGCCGGGAACAACTTCACCGGCACCTCGATGCTGAAGCCCGCCGGCGTCTGGGTCCGCGACCGGATCCGTACCCCGGACGACTTCCCGACCACGTCGGCTCCGGAGACCCCGGAGACAACCATCAACGTCAGCACGGCGACGGAGCTCAAAGCCGCGCTGACCAACGCCCGGCCGGGCGACGTCATCAAACTTGCCGACGGCACCTACACCGGAAACTTCAAGACCACGGTCTCCGGCACCTCCTCGGCACCGATCAGGCTCACCGGTACTGCGCGGGCGGTGCTAACCGCCGGCGGTGGGTACGGCCTGCACCTCGACGGTGCGAGCCACTGGCAGGTGTCGGGCATCACCGTCACCGGCGGCCAGAAGGGCATCATGATCGACCGGGCCACCCGTGTCGTGATCGACGGCGTCACCGTGCACGGCCTGGAGATGGAGGGCGTGCACTTCCGTAACAGCAGCACCTACGGCACGATCCGCAACTCGAAGATCTACGACACCGGCAACGACGGCCGCGGGATGGGCGAAGGGGTGTACGTCGGCAGCGCCGGTGGTACCACGGACAACTCCGACAACGTGCAGATCCTCGACAACGTGATCGGTCCGGACGTCGGCGGCGAGGCCATCGACCTGAAGGAGGGCACCAAGAACGGCCGGGTGGCCGGCAACTCCTTCGACGGCCGCGGGCTGACCGGCGCGAACTACGACGACAGCTGGATCGATGTCAAGGGCAACAACTACCTGATCGAGAACAACACCGGCAAGAACACCACCAACAACGGGTTCGAGACCCACACCCAGCAGTCCGGCTGGGGCTGCGGAACGGTCTTCCGCAACAACACCTCGGACCTGACCGGCGCGACCGGCTCGGGGCGGTACGCGTTCAACATCACCAACTACAACGCGTCCACCTGCAAGGTGACCATCGACCGCACCAACACCGTGATCGGCGGGCGGGGTCTGGCCAACCCCGGTATCCCGATCAGCTGAACCGGATCGGCCGGCGGACCCCGCCTCAGGTCCGTCGGCCGGTCTCCGCACGACCGGCCGCTCCGCCCCGTCGCCCGGTCGTGCGTGGGGGTCCCGCTCGCGGGACAAGAGGTTGCCGGGGGCAGCTATTGCCCCCGGCAATCATCCGTCGACGAGCAGCCGCAGCTTGGCCTCGGTCTCCTCGTCCACCGGCGTGTAGACGGTCGACCGCAGCTGACCGAGCTGGCTCAGCCACAGGTTCACCGCCTCCATCCGCAGCAACCCGACCCGCTCGTTGTTCAGCACCTTGACCTTCGAGCTCGGCGCGGCGACGTCGTACCGCTCCCAGAGCTCGGCGAACAGCGGTGAGCTCGCCAGCAGCCGTCCGGTCAGGTCCTGCCAGCTCGGCTCGCCGAGGTGGTCAGCGGACGCGGCCCGGTACGCCGCGACCATGTGCAGCTTGATCGAATCGCTGTCGGCGAAGGCGCAGCGCCACTCCTTCGACGCGAAGGTCAGCCAGAGCAGGTTGCGCTCCTCGATCGGGATCGCGTCGATGTCGATGATCACCTTGCAGTAGGCGTCGTTGAACGCCAGGACGTCGTACCGGGAGTTCAGCACCTGCGCTGGGTACGGCGAGAGCTGGTCGAGCATCTTCTGGACGGAGCCGGGGAGCGAGGCGCAGTCACCCTTGGCCGGGCCGAGCACGAGGCCCGCCAGTGTGTAGAGGTGGTTCCGCTCCAGCCGGTCGAGCCGCAGCGTCCGGGAGATCGCTTCGAGCACCTGGGCGGACACGTTGATGTCGCGCCCCTGCTCCAGCCAGGTGTACCAAGTGACTCCGACCCCGGCGAGCTGGGCGACCTCCTCACGCCGCAGACCCGGCGTACGGCGACGGCCTCCTGGCGCGAAGCCGACTTCTTCAGGCTGGATGCGCTCGCGCCGGCTGCGCAGGAAGGCCGACATGGCCCGGCGGCGCTCGTCCTTGTCGGTGCCGGCTGGCATGCTGCTCACGAGAGTCACCCTTTTATCGTGCAGGCTCGACTGGCCGCGGGAAAGGCTGGTGCCAGGTGCTGCCAATACCAGGATAACCAGGCTCTCACCACCAGCTTGCGGCAGCGCGCATGCTGGGGCTCATGACAGATCAGCTCCAATCCGCCCCGGTGGTCACCCCACCACCGGTCAAGTCACCGCTCGGCCCCGTTGCTCTCACGACTCTGCTCTTCGGCGCCTTCCTGCCGATGCTGTCCTTCTTCATCATCAATGTCGCGCTGCCCGCGATCGGCACGGATCTGCAGGCGAACGCGGGTGAGCTGCAGCTCGTGGTCGGCAGCTACGGCATCGCCAACGCGACGCTGCTCGTGGTCGGCGGCCGGCTCGGCGACGGCTTCGGCCGCAAGCGGCTGTTCCTGGCCGGGCTCATCGGCTTCACGGTGATGTCGCTGATCTGCGCGATCGCACCGACCATCGGCGTACTGCTCGCCGCCCGCGTCGTCCAGGGTGCGGCGGCCGCGGCGATGACGCCCCAGGTGCTCGCTTCGATCAGCAGCCTGCTCACCGGCGAACACCGGGCCCGCGCGATGGCGATGTTCGGCGTCGCGGGTGGGGCGGCGGCCGCGCTGGGCCAGATCCTCGGTGGTGTCCTGGTCGAGGCCAACGTGTTCGACCTCGGCTGGCGGGCTGTGTTCCTGGTCAACGTCCCGGTCGGGCTGGTCGCGGTGGTGGCTGCCGTGAGGCTGTTGCCCGAGACTCGTGCCGACAAGGCGCAGCGGGTCGACCTGGTCGGCGCCGGGCTCCTCGCGCTCGCGCTGGTCCTGCTGCTGCTCCCCCTGACCGAGGGACGCCCGCTCGGCTGGCCGGCCTGGACCTGGGCCTCACTGGCTGCCACGATTCCGGCGGTCGCGCTGCTCGGCGTACACCAGCATCGTGCGGAGAAGGCCGGCTCCGCTCCCCTGATCCCTCCGTCCGTACTACGGCTGCGCCCGATGCGGATCGGCCTGCTGCTGGCCGTCGGGTTCTTCACCACCTTCGGCGGGTTCATGTTCGTCTTCGCGCTGGCCACCCAGGGCGAGGCCGGGATGTCCCCACTGGAAGGCGGTCTGAGCCTGCTGCCGATGGCGGTCGGCTTCCTGATCACGTCGGTCTACGGGCCTCGTCTGCAGCAGCGGTTCGGCGCCGGTCTGCTGTTGCGCGGCTGGATCATCCAGTCCGTCGGGTACGCCGTACTGGCGGTGGTCGCGCTCACCTTGTGGCCGGACGTGACGCCGTGGACGCTGGCGATCCCCATGCTGATCGCAGGGTTCGGCGGCGGTCTGGTGATGGTTCCGCTGATGGGTGTGGTGCTCGGCCAGGTCCCGCCGGCCCAGGCTGGGCTCGGCAGCGGCATCCTGCTCACCAGCCAGCAGACGTGTCTCGCCCTCGGGGCGGCAACCGTCGGTACGGCGTACCTGTCCCTGGCCGGCACTTCCTGGGGCCAGGGCGGCGCACTGGCGGCGGTAGCCCTCGCGATCACCGCCATCTCCCTACTGATGACCCCAGTAACCCACCAACTCCGTTCCAAGTAACCCGGTGGCAGGGCTGGCGGGCTCGGGGTGTGTACGACGCCCACGCGCCCGCCACCTCCGCTCCTACGTCGCTGCGGTTCTGGGACGCTCCCACCCACCCTTGGCTTAGGCGCTCCTGCGTCGCGCGACCTGCGACTACCTCACGCCCGCCGGACCCGCCGGCCGCCCACGCCCGCCACCTCCGCTCATACGTCGCTTCGGTTCTAGCACTGCTTGGCGCTCCTGCGTCGCGCGACTTGCGACTGCCTCACGCCGGGCGCACCCGCTCTCGGGTAGATCCTGCCGGTGCCGTCTTGACTGCACGCCAACAACCCGCGACAGGTGCAGTCGCGTTGTTGCCTCAGATCGCACGGGGTGCGTCTACGGGGTCCAGTGGGGTGGGCGGGTTACTGCGGGTGGGAGCTTGGTCTTGGAGTCGCCTCGGGCTGCGTTGGCTTGGGACTGGGTCAGGAAGAGGGCGCCGGTCAGGTCGGCGCTCTCGACTCTGGTGTCGCGGAGGTCGGCGCCGATCAGGTCTGCTTGCCGCAGGTCTGCACCTCGAAGGTCGGCGGCGATCAGGTAGGCGCCTCGGAGGTTGGCGAATCGTAGGTCCGCGCCGCGGAGTTTGGCTCCGAACAGGTCGGCTCCGCGGCGTTCCTTTGCCTTGCTCTGCTTGCCTCTGACGAGTTTGCTGGTCTGCAGGAGCAGCTCGTTGACCTTGGCCCGTTCGCCCGGCAGGTCGACGCTGGTCAGGTCGGGTTGGAGGGTCAGCTGCTCGATCCGCTCGCTCGCCTGACGGAGCTGCGGATGGAGCGACCGCGCCTCGGCCCGCTCGGTCGCGTCCGCGAGGTACCAAAGCAGTTCGTGGAGCTGTCGCATGATCGGCAGCGCCTCGAACATCTGCTGGCCCGGCTGCTCACGCCAGCTTTTGCCGGCCAGCCGCGAGATCTTCTGGCCCGCACCGAAGCAGTCGTAAACCGTGCACCCCTGAAAGCCTTCCGGCCTCAGCTTCTGGTGGATGCCGCACCGGAAATCCTCTTGCAGGTTCCGGCATGGTTCGCCGGCGTCCTTGTCGATCGGGAAATCGGCCGACCTCGAGAACGTCAGGGCGACGCAGCACAGGCCGAAACAATTGGCGCAGTCGGCTCGGAGAGCTGCTCGGTTCACGGTTGCACTGCGTCGTACGGGGATCTGCTAGTTCTGCTCGGCGGCAGTCTGGCCGGTGCGGCGCCAGCGGATGCCGGCCTCGATGAAGTCGTCGATCTCGCCGTCGAAGACACCGCTGGTGTTGCCAGACTCGTAGAGCGTCCGCAGGTCCTTGACCATCTGGTACGGGTGCAGGACGTAGGAGCGCATCTGGTCGCCCCACGAACCCTGCACGTCACCGCGCAGCGCGTCGATCTCGGCCCGCTCCTCGGCCTTCTTCAGCGCCAGCAGCTTGGCCTTCAGGATCACCATCGCGGAGGCCTTGTTCTGCAGCTGGGACTTCTCGTTCTGGCAGGAGACCACCGTGCCGGTCGGGATGTGGGTGATCCGGACCGCCGAGTCGGTCGTGTTGACGCTCTGCCCACCGGGGCCGGACGACCGGTAGACGTCGATCCGCAGCTCTTCCTCGGGGACGTCGATCTCGTCGGTCTGCTCCAGCACCGGGACCACCTCGACCGCGGCGAACGAGGTCTGCCGGCGGCCCTGGTTGTCGAACGGGGAGATCCGGACCAGCCGGTGCGTGCCCGTCTCGACGCTCAGCGTGCCGTAGGCGTACGGCGCCTTGATGCCGAACGTGGTCGACTTGAGCCCGGCCTCTTCGGCGTACGACGTGTCGTAGACCTCGGTGCCGTACCCGTGCCGCTCGGCCCAGCGCAGGTACATCCGCTGCAGCATCTCGGCGAAGTCGGCCGCGTCGACGCCACCGGCGCCGGAACGGATCGTGACGAGCGCCTCGCGTTCGTCGTACTCGCCGGACAGCAGGGTGCGGACCTCGAGCGACTGGACCGCCTTGGACAGCGAGCCGATCTCCTTCTCCGCCTCGGCCAGGGTGTCCGCGTCGTTCTCCTCGCGGCCCATCTCGACCATGATGCCGAGGTCCTCGATCCGGCCGCGCAAGGTGGTGACCCGGTCGAGGTCGGCCTCCAGCCGGGACAGCTTCGAGGTCACCTTCTGCGCGTTGGCCTGGTCGTTCCACAGATCGGGCGCGGCGACCTGCTCGCCGAGGTCGGCGATGTCGCGGCGCATGCCCTCCAGATCGAGAACTTTCTCGATCGAGGTCAGGGTCGCGTCGAGTTGCTTCAGGTCCGCATCGAAATCAGGTCCAGCCACAACCAAGTAGCGTACCCGCTCCCCGCCACCCGTCAGCAATCCAGCGGCACTCCACCGGGCTCGCTACAGCCGGAGGCCGTGCCTGAGGGCGCCGAACACCGCAGAGACCGCCTGCTCCAGCGCCTCCTCGACGTGCGCCAGCTGAACGCCGTTGGGGCTGTCCGGCAGGAGCCGAGCGAGCTCAGCCTCCAACACCTTCTGCGCCGCCGCGTACTGCGCTGCGAGCAACTGCGCGAGCAACGGACTGACCCGCGGATCCCGCTCCAGCAGCGCCTCGACCATCAACGCCTCCATCTCCTCAGCATTCCTCCGCCGCCGAGCGAGTAGAGCAGGACTCTCCTCGATAGTCCGCGCAAACGCCTTCCAGGTAGCCAACTGCCCCGACCGCAACCGCCCTCGAATCCCCTGCAAATAGTGCTTCTCCAACGCGTCCACCACCTCACCACCGGCTGGCGCTGCGGGGACCGGGGTCTCGCGGATTGCTTGGGCTGGGCCTTGCCACCAGTCCTGGGCGTCGAAGAAGAGGTCTTCCTTGGCCGGGAAGTGGTTGAAGACGGTCTGCACCGCGACATCGGCGGCCTTCGCCACCTCGGCGACCGTGACGTGGTCGAACCCACGCTCCATGAACATCTCGGTCGCAAGGTCCGAAATCAGCTGCCGGGTCCGCAACTTCTTCCGCTCCCGCCGCCCTACCCCGGTCTCCACGTCAGGGGTTCCATGCAGCTCCGGCGTCATCTCCATGGACGAAGCCTAGACCGACATGCTTTACTTCATCCATTGTTGTAGTCACTACATTTTTGGAGTCAGTACATGTCGATCCTCATCACCGGCGGCCGCGGCAAGATCGCCCGCGCGGTGCACGCCGGCCTCGTCGCTCAGGGCCGTGACGTCCGCGTCGCCAGCCGCGAGCCCGGCGACCGCCTCGGTGCCATCGCCCTCAACCCCGCCGACCCCGTCTCCCTCGCGACCGCCCTCGACGGCATCACCCAGGTCTTCCTGTACGCCGACCCGGCCACCGCCGAGCTCTTCGTCGAAGCCGCCGAGACCGCCGGCGTCAAGCAGGTCGTCCTGCTCTCGTCGCTGTCCGCCCAAGCAGACAGCGGCAACGGCAGCGAGGACCTGGCCGGCGACCCGCACATCGGCGCCGAGCGCGTCATCGCCGGCGGCGCCTACGCGACCACCCGGCTGCAGCCCGGCACCTTCATGTCGAACGCGATCTTCTGGTCGTACCAGCTCCGGGCGAGCGGCCAGATCCGGCTGCCCTACCTGGACGCCGAAGAAGCACCGATCCACGAGCAGGACATCGCCGACGTGGCACTCAAGGTGCTGCTGGACGGTCCCGGTGGCGCGCACGACGGCGCCGTCTACCCGATGACCGGCCCCGAATCGATGACCCGCCGCCACCAGCTCGGGCTCATCACCGAAGTCACCGGCGTACCGGTCGAGGTTGTCGAGCTCACTCCCGACCAGGCCTTCGAAGAGATGTCGAGCACCATGCGCGACCCGGCGCGGCTCGCGTTACTCATGGCGTACTGGGCGTCCCGCGTCGGCAGCCCGCATCCGCTGGAGCAGACCGTCGAGCTCGTCACGGGCCACCCGGCCCGCACCTTCACCCAGTGGTTGCACGACAACCCAACCGTCTACAGCAACTGAGTAGCCGCGCACACCGCAGTCGCGCCTACCGCGCTGCCGCGTCCGAGTGCTCCAGCAGCTGACTTCGCAGGAAGGTGAGTATCTCGGCGCGTGCGGGATGGGCTGCGGGGACCACGCCCGACATGCTCAGAAACGCGTGGGTGGCTCGCGGATAGCGGGTGAGCGTCACGTCGACGCCCGCCTGTCGCAGCCGCTCGGCGAAGGCCGGTGCCTGGTCCTCAAGGGTGTCCAGACCCGCGGACTGGATGAGGGCCGGCGGGAGTCCCGCGAGGTTGTCATGCCGCAACGGCGAGATCGTCCGGGGGTCGAAGGACGCGGGAATCGCGATGCGCTTC
The DNA here is from genome assembly GCF_040639475.1 of Kribbella sp. NPDC023855. Lineage (NCBI taxonomy): Bacteria > Bacillati > Actinomycetota > Actinomycetes > Propionibacteriales > Kribbellaceae > Kribbella > Kribbella sp. NPDC023855. The sequence goes on along the minus strand of NZ_JBFAAA010000006.1, from coordinate 319,237 downwards.
ACCGCACGGCAGTTGGCCGGCGTGGCGGTCGGAGCGTCCGCGTTCTCGGTGAACGAGGGGAACTGGAAGACGCTGTCGGTCCAGTCGAGTTGCGGGTTGATCAGCACCTGGGCGTGCAGTGGCGTGCCCAGCTCGGCCGCCCGGATCGAGGTGAGAGCCGCGAGCGTGGCTCCCGCGCTGGAGCCGAGCACGACGGTCCGCGCCGGATCGGCTCCCCACCGCGCGGCTTCCGCCACGAGGCGATCCGTCGCTTCGTACGCATCGTCGACAGCCGCCGGTACCGGGTGCTCCGGTGCCAGCCGATAGTCGACCGATGCGACCACGGCCGGGCAGTTGGCCGCGACGTGACTGAGCAACCAGTCGTCCTGATCCGGCGTACCGGTGATGAAACCGCCGCCATGGAACGCAATGATCAGCGGCAACCCCGAGCCGCCTTGCTCCGGTTGGTACACGCGGACGTCCAGCCGGCGTCCCGGCAACTCGAGGGCGTGCGTAGTGATCCGCGCTCCGCGATCCGGCCGGCCGGTGACCAGCCCGACCAGGGCCGAACTGCGCTTGCGGTGCAGCGCCTCGCGGTACTCGATGACCTGCGCCGGGGTGATCGAATCCCAGTCCGGCGCCGGGCTGAGCGCCGCCAGAATCCGCATTCGCAGGGGAACTTTGCCTCGCATGATGTGTCCTCCGGGTCGAGCCTCGTGCTCTCGTCGGCCGCTGGTTCCAGGCGGCCTGGCGCTACCCTGGCAGCCGTGACGACCGGTGCGCTTTCGGAAATCTGCGGTGCGCAGCGGACACCCGTGGCCTGGATGCGGCCGGGTCACATCGGTTACATCGGCCCGGATCTCGGCGTGCAGCCACATGCCCCCTCGGTCGCGATGCTCACCGTCGGCCTGGACGCGCCACTTGTCCTCCATACCGGGGCCTACGGGCAGATCCGCACCGGCAGTTCCTTCGCCCCCGCCCGCACGACCCAGCGCGCCGTCGCCACCGAGGGATGGATTCTGACGTTGTTCGTCGATCCGGCGAGTGCACCCGCCACGGTGATCGCCGACGTGATGACGGAGGCCGCGGGCCCTTTCGGCCTTCACCACCGGCGGGAACGGGAACTGATCGAGCTCTGTCGCGCCGAGAGCGTGGAGCCGGAACGCATCTACGCGCGGGCCGTCGCCGCGCCGGTACAGGTCGTCGATCCACGCATCGAGCAGGTGGCCTCCGCTATTCGCAGTGATCCGGCCCGGACCTTCCGCGCCGAGCAGGTTGCCGCGGAACTGGGTCTGTCCACCACCCATTTCCTGCGACTGTTCAGCAGGCAGTGCGGTACTTCGTTCCGCGGGTATCAGCGCTGGAACCGGATGATCTCCACGATCCGCGACACGGTCGCCGGGCACGATCTCACGCGCTCGGCCATGGACGCCGGATTCGCGACCCCGTCCCACTTCAGCGAGACGTTCCGCGACCTGATCGGCCTGTCCGCCACGACGATGCTCCGGGCCGGGATCCGCTTCGACCTCGGACCCGACGTACGGGGATGAACGCCGGTCGCCGACGCAGGCTCAGCCCGCAGTACTACGGCAGGATCGAGTCGATGTAGCCGCCGTCGACGCGGATGGCGCCACCGGTGGTCGCCGAGGCCAGGTCGGAGCTCAGGTAGACGACCATGTTGCCGATCTCCGGCGGCTCGATCAGGCGCTGGATCAGCGAGTACGGCCGGTGCTCCTTCATGAACTGTCGTTGCGCCTCGTCCCACGGCAACTCGTCCCCGACCAGCTCGCCGACGAACTCCTCGACACCCGGCGTGTGGGTCGGACCGGCCATCACCGAGTTCACGGTGACACCGGTGCCGGCGGCCGCCTTCGCGAACCCGCGAGTCACGGCGAGCAGAGCCGTCTTCGTGACGCCGTAGTGGACCATTTCCAGCGGCGTGACCACGGCCGAGTCGCTGGCGATGTTCATCACCCGGCCGAAGCCGCGCTCCATCATCCCGGGCAGGTAGTGCCGGATCAGCCGGACCGCCGACAGGACGTTCACCTCGAAGTACCGGCGCCACTCGTCGTCGTCGATCTCCAGCACCGGCTTCGCGTCGAAGATGCCGAGGTTGTTCACCAGGATGTCGAGTTCGCCGACAGCCGCGAACAGTTCGCCTGCGCCGTCCCCCGAGGCGAGATCGGCTGCCACCGCAGTCACTTCGGCGTCTGGCACTTCGCGCCGTACTGCGGCCGCGGCCTGTTCGGTCTTCTCCTGGCCGCGTCCGTTGACCACCACCGCGGCGCCGGATCGCGCCAGTTCGGTGGCGATCGCCAGCCCGATCCCTTGGCTGGAACCCGAAACCAATGCCCGCCGACCTGCCAGATCGATGTCCATGGCCCCTATCGTGCCATCGGCCGGCTCGACCGGTGGCTGTTCAGCGAATCGGTACTACGGCCGCGGCGTCCGAGGCGATGTCGGTGCTGCCCGGCCAGCCGGGTGGTTCGAACGGCAGGTCGACCGAGGACGACAAGGTGACGGTCACGGTGGTTCCGGTGACGTCGGCGGACCAGTCCAGCCCGGAGAAGCGATTGTCAGCACCGACCGCGTCCAGGTACTCCGCGGTCAACCGTCGCGCCTCCTCGGGGTCGATCGCGGCGTTGCTTCCGGCACCTGGTTGGGCGTAGATCGCAGCCAACCCGTTGGCTGCGGCAAGCACCGCGCCGTCGGCTGTCGCGTCGAGGTCCCGCCGGACCAGGAACACCTTCGAGATGTCGGTCACCACGACGATCATCATCAAGACGATTGCGGCGAAACCGATGATGAGCACCGTCATTTGCCCCTGCTCGCCACGCTTCCTCGTCCGCGCGTTCGGCCGCTCGAGGTTGAATGCCGGCAAGGCGGTTCGTGGGTGGAGTTTCATCCGGTGCCCTTGGCTTCGCGGTAGTCGCCGTACGGCTCGGTGTGTGAGGCGCTGACGTGGATCGCGGGTCGCTCGCCACCGAGTGCGTCGGGGATGAGCGGAAGCGGTACTTCGGCGTCGAGCTCGACGGTGACGGTGGAGCCCGGCTCCAGGCAGGCGGGACTGCAGGTGATCTTCAGTTGGTCGGAGCTGAGGTCCATCCCCTGGTCTTTCATGGCGAGCCGAGCGGCCTCGAAAGCACGCGCCCGTGCGTCGTCCTCCGACAACCCGGCCGGCACGATGATGAAGGCCCGCCCGGCCGCCCGAGTCGCGGCGGTCGCGCCGTACGAGGCTCGCTGCACGTCGAACACCCCAAGCATCACGTAGACCAGCGGCACCAGCATCAACAAGGCGAGCCACAAGAACTCCACCACCGCACTGCCCTGCTCATCACGTCTGCGCGACCACCGGATCATTCGCCGGTCTCCTTGATCGCGTGCCCTTCGACGGTGAACTCGATTCCCGGTCCCCACAACCCGAGCGGCGGCATGTGCGCCTTCACCACCACCAGTACGCCGGGCTGGCCGTCCACGTCGGTCGCCTGCCCCTCGACCGAGTCGATCAACTCACCCCGCACCACCCCGTTCACCAACTCCCGCATCCGCGCCTCACCGTCCCCCGGCTCCCGATTCAGCACCGCCGCATAGTGCGCCCCTTCGGAGGCCGCCGCCGTGATCGTGTTCCGCACATACAAGAACAACCCCACCTGCAAAATCCCCAAAAACAACGGCACCACCACCACAGAAACCATCACAAAATCCACCACAGCAGCCCCCACCTCCCCTCGCCGCCCTCCCAACACCCGAGGCAGACAACGAGAGCGTGCCTCCGGCAGGAGCGGCGCGGCGGCCGAGTGTGTCCGGCCGGGTGCCTGCGGGACGACGCGCATCTGCTCCGCATCCGCCGGGAGAGACGAGGCGTCGCGGTGCACCCCCTCAGGTGCAGGCGGCACGCTGCACGCCTGCTCCGCCCGTGGCGGGAGAAGCACGGCGTCGGAGCGCGCCGCCTCCGGCGAGGCGTGGCGGTGCATCCCCTCACGCACCCGCGGTACGACACGAGCCTGCTCCGCCTCTGGCGGGAGAGGCGAGGCGTCGCGGTGCGCCGCCTCAGGTGCAGGCGGCACGATGCACGCCTGCTCCGCGTCCCGGCGGTGAGCTCGGGGGTGGTGTTCGAAGTGAGGTGGGGTCACTTGTTGGCGACTGAGTCCAGGGCTTTTTGGAGCATTTCTTTGAGTTGTTCGGCGGCGAGGGCCCAGATGGCGACCACCAGGCCGGCGGTCATCACGGTGATCAGCACCCAGCCCGGAACGTCGCCGCGTTCCTTGCCCGCGGGTTTGGGCTTGAACACCAGCGCTACGAACAGTCTGGTCATCAGCATCGACATGGCATCTCCTCAATTCACCCGGCGATCAGCCGGATCCCGACAGCGCCTGGATAGAAGGCGAAGGCAATGGTCACCGGGAGCACGAGAAACACCACCGGAATCATCATGGCGACCTCCCGGCGGGCACCCGACTCGATCAGCTCACGCCGGCTCGCTTCCCGGATGTCGCCCGCCTGGGCGCGCAGTACGTCGGCCAGCGGCGTACCGCGTTCGAGGGCGACCGCGAGGCCGTCGGCGAAGCGGGACAGTGCGACCAGCCCGCTGCGATCCGCCAACGCGTCAAGAGCGCGCACCAACGGATCACCGGCCCGCGTCTCGGACAGCACTCGTTGCAACTCGTCGGCCAGTTCGCCGCGGCACGATCTCGCGACCCGGTCGAGCGCGGCAGCAGGACCTTCACCGGCAGCGACCGACAACGCCAGCAGCTCAGCGACCGTCGGCAACTCAGCCAGCAAACGGCGTTCGCGGCGAGTCACCTGGCTGGTCAGATACGTGTCCCGGGCCAGTACGCCGATAACCGCGAGGAAGCCGCAAAGCACCAGCAGGCCAATCGGGTTACCGACACCCAGCGACAGCGCGATCAAAGCAATCAGCAGACCGGCACCAAAACCCGCGGCACCCCACAGCACCTGCTCGATCCGGAATTCCTCAACAGTACGGTCGATCCCGGCCCGCGCCAGCCGTCGCCGGATCGACGCCGCCCCACCAAGGATCCGCTCGAGCCGCACCGCGCCGACCCGCAGCGAGGGACCGAACAGCCGAACGATCGCATAGAACGGCGACCCCGAGTTCACCACGCCAGCAAAGACGTCCGTGCCGCCACCGAGATCCCGCAAGTACGGCCCGATGCGGTCATCGACAGACGGCTTGCGCAAGAACGGCAGACGTCGCAGTACCAGCAGCAAACCGCCGCCGAGCAGTGCGCCGAGGAATGCGCCCAGAACCATCGGACTCATCGCAGCACCCGCTCCGGCTCAGGCAACCGCCCGATGCGCAGCATCAACCGGTACGCGATGACGCAGACGACTGCGCCGACCCCGATGACCACAGCCCCGACCGGCGAGTTGTACCGCTGGATCACGTCGCCCTGGAACGAAAGCATCGCCAGCACCAGCCATGGCGCGGCCACCGCGACGCGCGCGCCGTTGACCGACCAGGACTGTCGCGCCTCCAACTCGGACCTGGTCCGCGCGTCGTCGCGCAAGAAACTCGACAGCGATCGCAGCAACCGCCCGAGATCCCCGCCACCAACCTCCCGCGCGATCCGCAACGCCTCGATCACCCGATCGCCCACCGGATCGGCCAACCGCGCCTTCAACCGATCCAGCGAATCCGCGAACCGTCCCGTCGACGCGTAGTCCGCACCGAACCGGCGAAACGGCTCCCGCAACGGCAACGGCCCCCGCTCCCCGACCTGCGCCAGCGCCTCGGACAAAGACAACCCGGCCCGTACTGCGGACGCGATGTTGTCGACCACATCCGGCCAGAGCTCGCGGAATTCGGACAGCCGTTTGCGGGCGCGGCTCTTGAGCAAGGCGACCGGCACCCCGCCGGCCATCAGACCGAAGACCAGCCCGATCGGCAACGCGGCCGACACGAGGAACATCAGCACGAACCCGACGAACCCGGTGAGCAGGCAAGCCCCGATGAACGCCGCCGGCGTCACGCCCTCCACCCCGGCCGCGGCGAGCAGCTCGCGGCTGCGCGTGGTGAGCCGGCCGTCAGTGGCAGCCTTGCTCTCGCGCGGCGAGATGAAACTCCAGCAGATCAGCAGCACGCCGATACCGAAGAAGAGGCCGAGCAGGAGTCCCATCAGGCCACCCCTCGCGGTAGTTCGGTGAGCAGCCCGGACGGCGAGTACCCGGCTTGGATGAAGCGGTCGGGATGCGGCAGCTGCCCTTCGGCGCGGCGCAACTGGCCGTCGATCGTGGAGAACAGGCTCTCGGTCTCGATCGCCTGCTCCTCGATCCGGCCGCTCACCGCGACGATCTCGCGCACCCGGCGCTGCCCGTCGTGACCGATGCCGAGATGGACGACGAGGTCGACGCAGCCCGCGACGGTCGGCAGCACGAACCGGGAGCCGATGTTCTCCCCGGCCAGCAGCGGCAGCGTGCACATCTTGGTCAGTGCCTCGCGCGCCGAGTTCGCATGGATCGTGCACATGCCAGGGAGGCCGCTGTTCAAGGCCAGGAGCAGATCCAGGCACTCCTCACCGCGCACCTCCCCGACGATCACCCGAGAAGGACGCATCCGCAGCGATTCCTTGACCAGGTCGCGCAGCCGCACCTCGCCGGTCCCTTCGAGACCGGCCTGCCGGGTCTGCATCGAGACCCAGTCCGGGATCGGCAGCTTGATCTCGAAGACCTCTTCGCAGCTGATCACCCGCTCGCTGCCTGGGATCGACCCGGCCAACGCGTTCAGCATCGTGGTCTTGCCTGCCTGGGTGCCGCCGGAGACCAGGATGTTGAGACCGCAGGCGACGGCCGCGTCGAGCACCGCGGCGGCGTGCGGTGTCAGCGAGCCGAGGGACACCAGATCGGCCAGCCGGGTGGCGCGGACGGTGAACTTGCGGATGTTGATCGCCGCATACCGCTGGGTGATACCGCCGAGCACGATGTGCACCCGGCTGCCGTCGGGCAGCCGCGCGTCGGTGAACGGCTGAGAGACGTCGATCCGCCGGCCGGTGGTCTTCAGCATCCGCTCGACCAGATCGCTGACCTCCTCCTCGGTCAGCACCGTGGTGGTCAGCTCGTGCCGGCCGTCGCGGGCGATGAAGACGCGACTCGGCTCGTTGATCCAAATCTCCTCGACCGCCGGGTCGTCCAGATAGCGCTGTAGCGGGCCGAAGCCGGCCACCCGGTCGTGCACCTCGCGGCTGACCGCCTCCAGGTCGCCGATCGGTGGCACGATCCCGGTCAGGCTGCGTTCGTCGTACTCCTTGACGACGGTCGCCACGATCGCGTTGACGGCGCCGGGATTGCGCAGCGGGTCGATGCCCTCGCGGCGGACCACGTCGCGGACCTGGGCATCGATCAGCTCGACCGCGCCGTTCCAGCCGGACCGGCGCGGGGCAAGTCTGTCGGCTGTCATCGTCTCCCCGTGAGCGTCTCGTCCGGCGACCTGGGTGGTCACCCTGAGCGACACATCCTGTCAATCCGGAGACCACCGGCGCCACCCCGGCCCCGGCCGCCTGTGGATAACCCTGGCACGCGACGGGTTCACCCACCGTGTCCATCCGCTCACCACCCGGTCCACCGCCTTGCAGCTTCCTGCAACCGCCGGCGGGGAGGGCGAGCAGGCGCGGGGTGGACGGGTGGGCAGGGAGACTCAGGCTGTAACGGCAGGGCAGGGGTGGGGCGTCGTAGTGGGTGAGACCACGACGGAGAGGCCGGGATGAGAGCGACGGACGAGGACTTCGAGGAGTTCGCCAGGGCGCGGACCGGACAGCTGTACCGGACGGCCTGGCTGCTGACCGGTGATCGGCACCATGCCGAGGATCTGGTGCAGGAGACGCTGGCGAAGATGTTCCGGGCCTGGCGGGGCGTGCAACGGATCGACAACCCGTCGGCGTACGCGCAGACCGTGCTGGCCAGGACGTTCATCTCGCAACGACGCCGGCGCAGCTGGAGCGAGCAACCGGTCTCGTCGATGCCCGAGCGGGCCGAGCGGCCCGGCGACCCGGCGTTGCGGATCTCGCTGCAGAACGCGCTGGCGGAACTGTCGCCACTCGACCGTGCGGTGCTGGTGCTGCGGTTCTTCGAAGATCGCAGCGTCGAACAGGTCGCGCTGGATCTCGGCAAGAACGCCGGGGCGATCAGAACCAGAACGTCTCGCGCCCTGGACCGGCTGCGCGCCGTGCTGGGCGCGGACGCCGACCACCTGATCGTCCTCTGACCAGAAGGAACCCCCGATGAAAGAACTGAACGACACCCTGCCCGAGCTGATGCGCCGCGCCACCGAGAACCTCGAGCCCGAGTCCAGCGACCTGGTCGAACGCGGTATGCGCCGAGGCGTCACCCTGCGCCGCCGCCGGACCGCCTTGTTCACCGTCAGCGGAGCGACCGCAGTACTGGCCACTGCCGGCGTTGTCGTCGGCGGCAGCCAGCTGTTCGCCAAGGACGTCCAATCGCCAGTCGCCGGTACTACGACCAGCCAGGCCGGCCCGACTGCGACCAGCTCCGCGGCGAAGCCGGTGACTCAGCAAGAGACGCTGGCGACGCTCGTCAAGCTCCTGCCTTCGCACCTGAAGGTCGTCCGAACCTCTGTCTGGGGCGACGCGTGGGGTCACGGAGCAGCCGCATTCGTCGACGACGGCAAGGGGCTGGCCAAGATCTCCCTGGCGACGATGCCCCCGGGGGTCGAAGGAAGCTGTTTCGACGCGCCGAAGGGCAGCTGCGTCCCTCGCCCGGACGGGTCGAAGATCACCGTGCGGGAGAACGAGCCGACGTACGAGAAGGACAACAACCCCGGTGGAGTTCTGAGCAACTCGGTCCTCGTCATCCGTCCCGGGACCGAGGCGCTGTCCCTGATCGCCTTCAACGCTCCGGAAGAGAAGCAGACCACGGCTACCCGGGCGAAGCCGGTGCTGACGGTGGCCGAGATGACCACGATCGTGGACAGCAAGCTCTGGCGCTTCCCGCCGAAGCCGCCGGCGCAGCCGACCGGTCCGGTCAAGGCGGAGCCGAAGAACCCTGGCGCGGGGAAGCCGGGTGTCCCGGCGCAGCAGACACTGCAGACGCTCAAGAAGGTCCTGCCGTCCGGGCTGACCTTCAGCCGGCCGGAGACCTGGGGTGGCGGTACCGAAGGCCACAGCGGCGCGGCCTATGTCATCAACGACGGCAAGGGGCTGTCTCGCGTCGACGTCTTCGTGACCTCCGAGACTCCTGCTGTCACGAAATGCGCGGCGGAACGATCGACGACCTTCTGCGAGGTCCGGGCGGATGGTTCCGTGGTGGGCTGGGAGAAGAACTCGCCCTCTTACAGCGACGCCCGGCAGGCCAAGGACGGGGTGGTCTCGAACCGCGTCGAGATTCACTACCCGGACGGCCGGATGATCGCCATGACGAACTACAACGGTCCGCAGGAGAAGGGCGCCAAGCACACCCGGGTCAAGCCCGTCTTCACCACGGACCAGTTGCTGACGATGGCCGGTAACAAGGCCTGGAAGTTCCCGGGCACCGGGACCAGGTAGGCACTAGCTCTCTCGTCCGCCGCTGGTCCTCTGAGGGGTGGATCAGCGGTGGACGAGAGTGTGCTCGAAGGCGTAGCGGGACGCGCGGAACAGGTGGGAGCCGTACTCCACTGCGCGTCCGTGGTCGTCGTAGGTGATCCGTGTGGTCGCCAGCAATGGTGAGCCCGGCTCCTCTGACAGGAGCCGGGCTTGCTCTGCTGTGGCCGGCTGGGCGGAGATGGTCTGGTGTGCGACCTTCAGCCGCACTCCTTCGGCCCGCAGCAACTCGTAGAGTCCACGCTCGGCCAGGGTGTTCGGGTCGGTGTCGAGCATCTCCGGTGGCAGCCAGTTGCGCATCAGGGCCAGCGGTTCGCCGTCAGCGCGGCGGAGCCGCTCCAAGCGGAGTACGCGATCGCCCTGCTCGCATTGGAGGGCTGCGGCGACGTCTGCGCTCGCGGGGGCGATGCCGAAGCGCAGTACTTCGGTCTCGGGCTTGCGGTGTGCCGCGGCGAGATCGTCGTACAGGCTGGTGAGTTCGAGGCTGCGGCGTACCTGACCCGAGTTGCCGACGACCTGCGTGCCTACGCCGCGTTTGCGGACCAGGAGGCCCTGGTCGACCAGCCGGGCGATCGCCTGCCGCACTGTAGGGCGGCTGAGGCCGTACGCCTCCGCAAGGTCGACCTCGTTGCTGAGCCGGGAACCGACCGGCAGCTCACCGCCCTGGATCGCCGCCTCGAGCTGCTGCGCTAGCTGAACGTGGAGCGGCGTGCGACTGGTGCGATCAACGGTGACCTGGACGGTACTCATGGGCACATCTTGGGGTGTCGGAGGCGCACCGTCGAGTCGGAGCACGGATTTGATCAGATCTCTGCCTTACTGAACACGTCAGCGAACCGCCGCAACGCGAGCTCGCTGTCGCTGTGGGCAAAGGCCTCCAGCCCGACCGGACCCGCACAACCGAGCTCTCGCAGGGCTGCCACCACGGCCGGATAGTTGCAGACGGCCAGCCTCATGCGAACTCGTGGAGTTGGACCGGGCGGTGTTCTTCGTGAGACTTCATTGCGGCCAGGGCGATTCGGAGCGCGTTGCGGGCGTCATGGCCGGTGACCGGTGGGGTTGCGCCAGTCCGGATCGCGTCGGCGAACTGGGCGAGCTCGGCGACGTACGCATCGACGAACATCTCCTCGTCGCTCCTCAGTGTCTGCCGGCTGATGCCGTGCTCGCCGTACAGCTCCATCGGGCTGCTCGCGTGCCGCCCCGCGGTCACCATGCCCTTCGAGCCGAACACCTCGCCGCGGACGTCGTACCCGTAGAGGGCCGAGAAGTTCGCCTCCGCCGTCGCGATCGCCCCGTTGCCGAAGGTGAGCATCACCACGGCCGTGTCGATCAGCCCACTGTCCTTGTACTGCGGGGCGACCAGCGCGTCGGCGCGGGTGTAGACCTCGACCGGTTCGGCGCCCGGGTTGAGCCAGAGCAGCGTGTCGAAGTCGTGAATCAGCGTTTCGCGGAAGATCGTCCAGGGCTTGATGTTCGCCGCGTGGCCCAGTCCGCCCGGCCGGCCGGGATCGCGGGTGACCGAACGCATCAGCTGCGGCGTACCGATCTCGCACCGCACGATCGCGTCGTGGGCGGCCGCGAAGTCGGCGGCGAAGCGGCGGTTGAAGCCGACCTGGAAGGTCACCCCGGCCTTCTCGGTGGCCTCGATCGCGCGGTCCATCTCGGCCAGCTCCAGCGAGGCAGGCTTCTCGCAGAAGACCGCCTTGCCCGCCTCGGCCGCGCGGACGACCAGCTCGCTGTGCACGGCCGCGATCGAGGTGATCGCGACAGCGTCGATGTCGGGATCTTTCAGCACGTCGTCGAGATCGGCCGCTCTGGCGCCGTACTGCGCCGCGAGGCTCTCGGCCGCGTCGGTGCGCGGATCCACCACGGCCGCCAGCTCCATGGCGGGCACCCGGCGGGCGATGTTGCCCGCGTGCATGGTGCCGATCCGGCCCGCGCCGATCAGCGCGATCCGGATGACTTGCAGCCCGTGATCGGTACGCATGGTGGTCGATCCCCTCAGGACGTGGAGCTGAGAACCCCGTTGTGACGAGCAACTATTACTAGAGCGCTCTAGTCACGAGCTAGCGAACACTGGTTTGATGGGCTCGTCAAGAGATGTAAGAAGTAATCGTTGTCGTTCCAGCGGGGGGTAGCAGGTGTCAGGCCGGGATCGTCCCGCGACGATGGAGGACGTAGCCCGGCTGGCGGGGGTGTCCCGCGCGCTCGTCTCGATCGTGTACCGCGACGCGCCGGGCGCGAGTGAGGCGACCAGAGCGCGAGTACTGGCCGCTGGCAACGAACTCGGGTACCGGCCCGATCACCGGGCCCGCCTGCTCGGTCGCACTCGGACACGGTTGCTGGGCGTGACGTTCGACGTACAGGCTCCCTTTCACGGGGATCTCGTCGAGGCGCTGTACCTGGCGGCCGAGACTGCCGGGTATGACCTTGCCCTGAGTGCTGTCGCGCCGTCCCGCGACGAGTCGCGCGCAGTACAGTCGCTGCTCGACTATCGCTGCGAGGCGCTGGTGCTGCTCGGCCCGCAACTCGCCCACTCCGCTCTGACTGTCCTGGCGGACTCACACCCCGTCATCGTGGTTGGCCGCAAGGTCCGGGCGGCCGGCGTCGACGTAGTACGGACGGATGACACGGCCGGCTCGCGACTGGCGGTCGAACACCTACTGTCACTGGGCCATTCGCGCATCCTGCACATCGATGGCGCGAAGTTCCCGGGCGCGGCGGAACGGCGTACCGGCTATCGGGCGGCCATGCGGAAGGCCGGGCTCACGCCCCTCGTCGAGACGGGCGGGCGCACCGAGGCCGACGGAGCCGATGCGGCCAAGAACTTCTTGAACGACTCGCCACCGGTCACGGCCGTGACGATCTTCAACGACCGCGCGGCCACCGGCTTCCTGGACACGATCCGCCAGTCGTCGGTCGAGGTACCGGGCGACCTCTCGGTGGTCGGCTACGACAACACCACCATCGCCGGCCTTTCCCACATCGGCCTCACCACCATCGCCCAGAACACGACCGCTCTGGCCGAGCTGACCACCCAGCGAGCCATCGCCCGGCTGACCACAAACTCCACCCCGACCGAAGAAGTGGTGACGCCGCACCTCGTGTCCCGCGCCACGACCGCTCCCCCAGCAAGGAGTCATCGATGACCTGGCTGAACCCTGCAGACGTGCACCTGGACGACCTGCTGACCGTCCTCGAGGATCGCACCGACCCGGCCGACTACCCGTTCGCGGACGAGGTCGAGCAGCAGGTGCTCCGGTACGACGCCGCGCGGATCCGCAAGGAGGATCCCCGCCAGGTGCAGGCCGAGTTCGCGCGTGCGTTCAGTGACGGTCCCGGCATCGTCGTGCTGAAAGGTGCCTTCGGCAAGGATGTGGTCGACGCCGCCACCGCCGAGTTCACCGCGATGATCGACGACCAGCACCGGGCCGGTACTGCGGCCGGCGACCACTTCGCGAAACCTGGTGCGAACGACCGGGTCTGGAACGCCTTGGAGAAGCTGGCGATCAGAGCACCCGAGGTGTTCGCCGCCTACTACTCCAACGAACTGCTCGCCTGGGCGGCGACGGCGTGGCTCGGTCCGGCGTACCAGATGACCTCCCAGGTGAACGTCGTGAATCCAGGAGGTGAAGGTCAGACGGTGCATCGTGACTATCACCTCGGATTCCAGTCGGCCGAGGTCGCGGCTCACTACCCTGCTCATGTGCACAAGCTGTCCAGCGTGCTGACGCTGCAAGGGGCGGTCGCGCACTGCGACATGCCGGTGGAGAGCGGGCCGACGCTCTACCTGCCGCACTCGCACAAGTACGAGCTCGGCTACCTCGCCTGGCGGCGGCCCGAGTTCGGCGCGCAATTCGTCGCTCATCACGTGCAGTTACCGCTGGCCAAGGGCGACGCGGTGTTCTTCAACCCGGCGCTGTTCCACGCCGCCGGCAGCAACCGCTCGACCGGGATCCTCCGGATGGCGAACCTGCTGCAGGTCTCGTCCGCGTTCGGCCGGGCGATGGAAAGCGTCGACCGGGTCCGGATGGCGGTCACCCTCTATCCCGTACTGCGTACTCTGCGGCACGATGACGCCTTCGATCTGGACAACGTCATCGCCGCGAGCGCCGAGGGATACGCTTTCCCGACCAACCTGGACCGGGACCAGCCGATCGGTGGCCTCGCTCCCCAGACCCAGGCCGACCTGATCCGCCAGGCCCTCGCCGAGGACTGGCCCGACGATCGTCTGCGGCAGGCCCTCGACGAGCACACCGTACGCCGCCGTACGGATGACATCTGAGCAAGGGAGAACGTATGGAACCGCTTCGCCTCGGAATTCTCGGCGCCGCCCGGATCGCGGGTCGCGCGATCGCCGATCCGGCCCGGCTGACCGGTGCCCGGCTGGTCGCGGTCGCGGCCCGGGACCGCGGCCGCGCGGAGGCGTTCGCGGCCGAGCACGGTGTTGAGCGGGTGCTGGCGAGCTACCAGGACGTGATCGACGATCCCGAGGTCGAAGCGATCTACAACCCGCTCGCCAACGGGCTGCACGGTCCGTGGAACCTGCGAGCCATTGCCGCAGGCAAGCATGTGCTGACCGAGAAGCCGTCGGCCAGCAACGCGGCTGAGGCAGCGCAGGTGCGGGACGCAGCGCGCGAGCGGGGTGTCGTGGTGATGGAGGGTTTCCACTACGTCTTCCACCCGGTGACACGGCGGCTGCACGAGCTGCTGGCCAAGGGTGAGCTCGGAGATCTGCAGCACGTCGAGGCGACGATGGTGATGCCGCCACCGGCCGACGACGACCCGCGCTGGTCGCTGCAGCTCGCCGGTGGCGCCGTGATGGACGTCGGTTGTTACGCACTGCACGCGCAGCGGATGCTGGCGCCGTGGGGCGGCGGTGCGCCGACACTGGCCAGTGCGCGGGCCGGGGAACGCAAGCGGCTTCCCGGAGTGGACGAGTGGCACAATGCCGACCTGGTGTTCCCCAACGGCGCGACCGGCGCGGTGCGGACCAGCATGGCCGGCGAGGACGTCGACTTCAGCCTGCGGATCGTCGGCACGCGCGGCGAAGCCTTCGCGCCGAGCTTCGTGCTGCCTCATCTGGACGACAGCGTCACGGTGAAGACCAAGGAGGACACCTGGGTCGAGCGGCTCGGCACCAGGTCGTCGTACACGTACCAGCTGGAGGCTTTCACCGCGCACCTTCGCACCGGTGCTCCGCTGGTCACGGACGCCGACGACGCTGTCGCCACGATGGAACTCATCGACGCCTGCTACCGCGACGCCGGCCTGCTGCCCCGCCCCACCACCACGCTGTAGGAATTTGACTGTATGAAGTTGTCAGCAGTGACATCTTGACGCACAGTTCCGCGCAATGGCTGGATAGGGGGAGCTGCCGCCCAGCCTTTGAGGAGACTCGATGCGTCCCCTTCATTACATCGTTGGTGTACTCACGCTGACTGCCCCGCTAGTCCTCTCCGCCGGCGCCGCCACCGGTACGCCGTACTCCGCTACGGCCCCGGCTGGCGTCGCCGGCCAGGTTTCGCCCGAGCCACAGGAGTTGACCCGCCGAGCCGACGGCTTCCCGATCACCCCCGTAGTCGGTCTGGTCCGCGGCAAGGACTCAGACGCCGACAGCGAGCGCGTGGTCCGGCAAGTGCTCAAGCGGGCCGGTGTGACGTGGGTGAAGACCACCGACGGCACTGATCCCGGTACGCCGACCACTGTCTGGCTCGGCCACTCCGACCCCACGCTGGCCAGCCTCCGCGTCACGGGGAGCGCAGGGCTTCCCGCCGAGGGGTACGTGCTTGCAGCAGGTCAGGACCGCGCTGGCCGCAGCCACGTAGTACTGGATGGCGTGGACACCGACGGCACGTACTACGCCGCGCAGACGCTGGCCCAGCTCGTGCAGCCGCGCCCGGGGACCGACTGGATGCCGGGCGTCGCGATCCGGGACTGGCCGACCATGCGCTATCGCGGCTCGATCGAGGGCTTCTACGGGACACCGTGGTCGCATGCGGACCGGCTGGACCATGTGGACTACCTCGGCGCCCATCGGATGAACACCTACGAGTACGCGCCGAAGGACGACCCGTACCACCGGGAGCAATGGCGCGAGCCGTACCCAGCCGACAAGCTCGCGCAGCTGGGCGAACTGGTCAGCCGGTCCCGGCAGAACAAGGTGGACTTCACCTTCGCGCTCTCCCCCGGGCTGGACATCTGCTACACCTCCGACGCCGACTTCCAGGCTCTGATCGCGAAGTTCGAGGCGCTCTATGCGCTTGGTGGGCGGTCGTTCAACGTGCCGCTCGACGACATCAACTACAACGTCTGGCACTGCGATGCGGACCGGGCGAAGTACGGGACGGGTGGCGCCGCGGCGGGTCGCGCGCAGAGTGAGCTGCTGAACCGGGTGCAGCGCGAGTGGGTCGAGACCAAGCCAGGTCTCGCGCCACTGCAGATGGTGCCGACGGAGTACTACAACGTCTCGGAAACGCCGTACAAGAAGGCTTTGCGCGAGCAGCTGGACTCGGATGTCGTGGTGCACTGGACGGGGGTCGGCGTCGTACCGCGCACGATCACCGCGGCTCAGGCGGCGCAAGCCAAAGCCGTCTTCGGGCACGACATCCTGATCTGGGACAACTACCCGGTCAACGACTACGCGGCCGGACGGTTGCTGCTCGCCGACTACAGCGGTCGCGAGCCGGCCCTCGCCGAGCACGTCGCCGGAGTCATCTCGAACCCGATGAACCAGGCCGCGGTCAGCAAGGTCGCGCTGTACTCGTTCGCCGAGCTGGGCTGGAACCCTGCCACGTACGACGAACGCGCGTCCTGGCTGCGGGCTCTCGCCGAACGCGCCGGCGGCGACCGGCGGACCATCGAGGCGCTGAAGGTCTTCGCCGACCTCAACACGTACGACGGCACGCTGCACCCGGAGAGCGCACCGGAACTCCAGGCCGCGGTCGACGCCTTCTGGCAGACCTGGCGCACCGGCGACCATGCCGGCGCCCTCGCCGTACTGCGGCCCGTCGTGAACTCCGTCGTCGCGGCGCCGGCCACGATCCGTGCCGGGGTGGTCGATCCGGCGTTCGCGGCCGAGGCCGAATCGTGGCTCAAGGCAACGGAATTGTGGGGGCGCGCGATGCAGCGTGGGCTCGATGTGCTCGCGGCGCTGGAACAGAAGAATGGTGCTGGCGCGTGGAATTCGCGGCAGCAGGTGAGCGCGTTGATCGCCGAGGCCAAGGCGATTAGGGACAGTCGCCTGCCGCACAGCTCGACTTATCCGCGCATCGGTGAACGCGTGGTCGACGGGCTACTCGCCGAGATCGGGCGCGTCCACGACAAGTCGCTCGGCGTGGTGCCGCTGCTCACGGCGACCACGTCGCTGGGGACCTATCAGGACTACGTGCCGGCGCGGATGATCGACGGCGATCTGTCGACGTTCTTCTGGAGCAACGGGGCTCCTGGGCCGGGTGCGGAGGTGCGAGTCGACCTGGGTCAGAGCACCGAGATCGGCGACATCGCTCTGCTGATGGGCAAGACGACCAGCCCGAACGACTACATCCACTCGGGCGCCTTGGAGTACTCGGTGGATGGGTCGCAGTGGACTGAGCTGACGCGGGCCACGACTGCCGAAGTACGGGTGAAGGCCCCGGCTGGCACGCAGGCGCGGTATGTGCGGTATCGAGCCTTGACCGACAACGACTTCTGGCTGGTCGTGCGGGAGTTCTCCGTGCAGGCGCTCGGCCCTGGCCGAACTGAGCTAACGGTCACTGGCACGCCAGCACCCGCCACAGGTTCGTCGTACCGACAGGCTGTCGACGGGAACGTCGAGACGGCCTACGTAGCTAGCGCTGCACCAGTCGCCGGCAATGCCCTGGTAGCAACCTTGTCGGCCCCCCGAGCGCTGACTGGACTGACAGTGCTCCAGCGAACAGGTGCGGTGGCTCCTGCAGGAGTAGAGGTCTTGGTCGGCGGCCAGTGGCGCGCTGTTGGCCGAGTCTCTGGTGCGTACGCCGCGGTAGATGCCGGTGGTCAGCAGGTCGAGGCAATCCGGCTCGTGTGGGACGCTGCGACTGCGGCCCCACAGGTAGCTGAGATCGTGCCGCACTGGGCTGACACACCTAGGTGATAGTCGGCAACGGGTTTGGTGCTGTGGGTCAGGCCTCGCGGTGCGGCTGATCGTGGGTGCGCTGGCTCTACGTTGCTGCCAGTTCCTACTTCTTGCCCTCGTGGGCCTTGCCGTCACGCTGCAGGTTGGCTTGCCGGGCAAGAAGCAGGAACTGTCAGCGCGGGGGCGCGGCTGGTTGGGTGGTCGGTCCTAGCTAACCCGGGTGCTGGCGTGGGCGGCGGCTGCTTGGGCGAAGGCTCGGACTATTGGGTGGGGGGTTTTGTCGCCGGCTAGTTCTGGTTGGAAGAGGGTGGCTAGGTAGAAGGGGTGGGTGGGGAGTTCGGCGATTCGGGGGTCGCCGGACTCGTCGAAGGCGCTGAAGATCAGGCCGTGCTCGCGGAGGAGGTCTAGGCGGCCGGTGTCGAGGCCGTACGAGCAGTGGTAGCGCTCGATTGAGTGTTCGGCGCCGATGATGTCTGCGGCGGCAGTACCCGGAACGAACCGGACGGCACCCTCGTGGCCGACCAGTGAGCAAGCGAGCGGCACGATGAGGAGGTCGTCGGCGTCCGGGCTGTTCTCGGCGTGCTGGGTTGTTGTCGCGCCGCAGACGTTGCGGGCGAACTCCAGGAGTGCGTGCTGGAAGCCGGCGCAGGTGCCGAGGAACGGTACGCCGTTCTCCCGCGCCCACCGGACCGCAGCGATCGCGCCGGCCTCGCTCTCGTAGGGGCTGCCAGGCAGCAGCCAGATGCCGTCGAAGCCGTCCAGGTCCTCGACCTTGTCCGTGGGAATCCAGTAGACGTCCAGATCCAGCTGCTCACGGTCGCGCAGCGCATCGAGCAGGCGCGGCACGCGGGCGTGCGAACGGACCTGCGGCGAACGATCGCCGACCAGCGCGATCCGGGCGGTGTAAGCGGTTGGCATGCCCTCATCGTCGCCTCCGATCGCCGATCAGCGCCAACGATCATTTCTGCACTGGCGATAAGCGATACTGATCGACGTGGATCCCCACCTGCTGCGAACCTTCCTCGCGGTCACCGACCTCGGCTCCTTCTCAGCCGCGGCCGACCAGCTCGGCTACACCCAGTCAGCCGTCTCCCAGCACATCGCGGCCCTCGAACACGACCTCGGTACGCCCCTCCTCCACCGGCGACCCGTCACGCCCACCCCGGCCGGCGAGCGGCTACTCGAACACGCGGCCCCGATCCTTCTCCGCCTGGACGCCGCCCGCGC
This sequence comes from Kribbella sp. NPDC023855, assembly GCF_040639475.1. NCBI lineage: Bacteria > Bacillati > Actinomycetota > Actinomycetes > Propionibacteriales > Kribbellaceae > Kribbella > Kribbella sp. NPDC023855. The sequence continues at coordinate 300,382 of NZ_JBFAAA010000006.1, read as the reverse complement.
CGACGTACTGCGAACCGTCGGCGACCCACCCGGCACGCTGATCCTCGGGACGACTCCACTGGCCACCTCACCCGCCGCCGCCCTGACTGAACTTCGCAGATCCCGGCCGACCCTCGACATCACCATCACGGTCACCGGCCGGGAAGCCGTCGCCCACGGAGTTGCCGCAGGCGAATTCCACCTCGGCCTGATCGACGGAGTCGCAGCACCCAGCGACCCACTCCGACTCTTCGGCCTCGGCACCCTCCGTACGACGGCGGTCGCGCACGAGCCGCTGGTCGTCACCCTCCCGAACGGTCACCCGCTCGCCCGCCGCAGCCGCGTCAGCCTGCACGACCTGGTCGACGCCCGATGGATCGACTCCCCCGACCTCGGCGCACCCCTTGCCGACTTGCGGGCCGCCACCGAGTCCGACGCACTACGACCCGCCCTCAGCTACCACGGCACCGACACCCTCACCCTGCTCAAACTAGTTGCCGCAGGCCACGGCCTTGCTCTACTCCCCGCCTCGATCACCGCCGCCGCGACCAGCGCAGGACTGGCGATCTCGACCGTCCTAGTCGACACACCCCGCCTAGTCCACCGGACCGAACTACTCCACGGCCACATCGAAGAACCCACCGCAACCACCCTCGCCGCCGCTCTCTCAACCAGCTGACAACCTGCAGCTGACCGCAGGACGCCTGCTGACGTTGCAGCTCCGTCCAGAGTTGATTTCAGCTCACTCTGAGTGGTCGATTCGCGGTTACCGTGGACGTCATGCGGCCTCGTCAACTGATCAGCAAGCTCCGACGAAAGATCGTCGCCAGATCGGCGGCTCTCGCAGTGGTTGCCGCCGGCATCGATACCCCGACGCCGGCGCTCACCAACACCAGCAAGCCCAACGCGGACTCATTCACCATCACCAATTGGCTGGCGATCAACTTCGCGCAGCAGAGCTGGTAGCAGTCGCAGACGAGCCCGCTGCCCAAACCGCGCTGTTACGACGTCATGGTCCGGTACCACGTGTTCGTCCGCGGGATCGACGACACGAAGGACACCGGACAGTTCGCGATCTGCCCGACTCCTGAGTGGTGACTCCACTGGGGTAGCCACCACTCAGGACGACGGGTTCAGTCGTGGGTGGGGAAGCCCAGGTTGAGGCCGCCGTGGGAGGGGTCTAGCCAGCGGGAGGTGATGACCTTGCCGCGGGTGAAGAAGTGCACGCCTTCGGTGCCGTGTGCGTGGGTGTCACCGAACAGCGAGTTCTTCCAGCCGCCGAACGAGTAGTACGCCATCGGGACCGGGATCGGCACGTTGACGCCGACCATGCCGACCTCCACCTCGGTCTGGTAGCGCCGCGCGGCCCCACCGTCGTTGGTGAAGATCGCGGTGCCGTTGCCGTACGGGTTGGAGTTCACCAGTTCCAGCGCGGCGTCGTACGACGGGACGCGGACGACCGAGAGCACTGGGCCGAAGATCTCGTCGGTGTAGATCGACATCTCCGGGGTGACCTTGTCGAACAGCGTCGGGCCGAGCCAGAAGCCGTCGTCGCCGCCGTCGAAGGGACCCTCGCGACCGTCGACGGCCAGCTCCGCGCCGGCCTCGACCCCGGCCTCGACGTACCCGATGACCTTGTCGCGATGCGGTCCGGTGACGAGTGGGCCCATGTCGCAGCCGCGGGTGCCGTCGCCGGTCTTGAGGGTGGCCATCCGCTCGCGGATCTTGGCGATCAGGTCGTCCGCGACCGGCTCGACCGCGACCAGCGCGGAGATCGCCATGCAGCGCTCACCGGCGGAACCGAAGCCCGCGTTGACCGCGGCGTCGGCGGCCAAGTCGAGATCGGCGTCGGGCAGGACGACCATGTGGTTCTTGGCGCCGCCGAGAGCCTGGACGCGCTTGCCGTTGCGGGTGCCGGTCTCGTAGACGTAGCGCGCGATCGGCGTCGAGCCGACGAACGAGACGGCCTTCACGTCCGGGTGCTCGAGCAGCCGGTCGACGGCTTCCTTGTCACCGTGAACGACGTTCATCACGCCGTCAGGCAGCCCGGCCTCCTTCCAGAGCGCGGCGACCGCGTTCACCGCGGACGGGTCCTTCTCGGACGGCTTGATCACCACGCTGTTGCCGCAGGCAACCGCGATCGGCACGAACCAGAGCGGCACCATCGCGGGGAAGTTGAACGGCGAGATCACTGCGACCACGCCGAGCGACTGGCGGATCGAGTACACGTCGACGTTGGTCGACACGTTCTCGCTGAAGCCGCCCTTGAGCAGGTGCGGGATGCCGCAGGCGAACTCGACCACCTCGAGACCGCGGGTCACCTCGCCGAGGGCGTCCGAGAGCACCTTGCCGTGCTCGGCGGTGATCAGCGCGGCGATCTCCTCCTTCCGCTCGTTCAGCAGCTCGCGGAAGGCGAACAGCACCTGCGCGCGCTTGGTGAGCGAGATCCGGCCCCACGCCTTCGAGGCGTCATGGGCGACCTTCACCACCTCGTCGACGGTGGCTGCCGAGGCCAGGTCGAGCTCGCCGGTCACCTCCCCGGTGGCCGGGTTGTAGACCTTGCTGGTGCGTTCGGAGACTCCGGTCCACGGGGTCCCGCCGATCAGGTGGGTGATTCGCTCAATACTCACAGCTGCATCCCTTGCTTCATCAGTCTTGCGTCATCAATAAGGCCGGTGATCTTCTCCCGCATGAACGTGCTCGACTCCCGGGCGCGTTCCTCCCAGGCGAAGACGCAGGCGGTGGTGGTGCCGTCGAAACCGGCTGTGGCCAGGCTCGCGAACAGCTCGTCGAAGTCGACCTCGCCCTGGCCGATGTCCAGGTGCTGGTGCACCCGGACGGTCGACCCGGGCGGGTTGACGATGTAGCGCAACCCGGACGACCCGGTGTGGTCGAACGAGTCGGCGATGTGCACGTTGGTCAGCAGGTCCCCGGCGTGCTCGATGATGCCGGGAGCGTCGTTGCCCATGTGGAAGGTGTGCGGCGCGCAGTACAGGAAGCTGACCAGCGGGCTGTTGATACCGCGGATCAGGTCGATCGCGGCCTTGCCGTCCTCCTCGAAGTCGTCCGGGTGCGGCTCGAGGACCAGCCGGACGCCTTCGCGCTCGAACACCGGCAGTAGGTCCTCGAGCGACCGCCAGAACTGCGCCTCGCTCCGGGACGCCTGCTCGGGGCGGCCGTTGAACTCCGAGTTCATCACGTCCACGCCGAGCTGGGCGGTGATCCGGATCGCGCGCTTCCAGTACCGGACCGCTGCCTGCCGGTCGTCCTCGTCGGGTCCGGACCACTTGTAGAGCGGCAGCACCGACGAGACCCCGACCCCTGCTGCCGCCAACTGCATCCGGAACGCCGCCACTGCCGCGTCGTCGACCCGCGGGTGGTCGAAGAAGGGCAGGAAGTCGCTGCGGGGTGACAGTTCGAGCCACTCGTAGCCGAGGTCGGCGACGAGGCCGGGCAGCTCCAGCAAGGGAACCTCCCGGAACATGTAGGGGTCGAGGCTGAGTTTCACCCGAGCACCTCGCTGCGGCTGACCATGTCGACCTCCACCGGACGGCCTTCCTGGAGCGACTGCACGCCGGCCGTGCAGACCGCGGCGGCGGCGTACCCGTCCCAGGCCGTCGGCCCGTCGATCCCGCCCTTGACCGCGGCGTTCACCCAGCGCTGGACCTCGATGTCGTACGCCGTCCCGAAGCGGACCCGGAAGTCGTCCGGGACCGCCCCACCCCAGTGTCCGGCCTGCCTGGTCAGGACGTCGACCCCGAGACCGATGGTCGCGCTGCCCTTCTCGGCGACCGCCTCGCAACGCACCTCGTAGCCGACCTGGAAGTTCACGAACACCTCGACATCGGCGATCGCGCCACCGTCCATCTCGAACACGGCCAGCTGCGGATCGAGCACCCCTTCGCCGACCAGGCTGGTCGGCTTCGGGGCATGCACGGTGATCCGGGCGATCTCGTCGTCGAACAGCCAACGCGCCACATCGACCTCGTGCACCAGGGAATCGCGCACGATCATCTCGCTGCGGAACGTCTCCGCGACCGTCTTGTTGCGGTGCACGTTGTGCAGCAACAGCGTCCGCCCGAGCTCACCCGAATCCAGCAACTGCTTCAACCGCGCGTACTCCGGGTCGAAGCGGCGCATGAACCCGACCTGGATCAGCGACCGGCCGGTCTTGTGCTCGGCCTCGACCACTCGCAACGACGACTCGGCGTCCATCGTCAGCGGCTTCTCGCAGAGCACCGGTTTGCCGTGCTCGAGACACGCCATCAACTGCTCGGCGTGCGCGAACCCCGGCGAGGCGATGATCACCGCGTCCACCTCAGGATCACTGACCAGCGCCAGCGGATCCCCGATCACCCGCACCCCACCCAGCTCCACGCCCCTGTCCGCCCCAGCAACTCCCGCCCTCCCGGCAGCTCCCGCCGGCCGGGCAACCCCAGCCAGCCCTGCAGCTCCCGCCGGCCCGGCAACCCCAGCCAGTCCTGCAGCTCCCGCCGGCCCGGCAACCCCAGCCAGTCCTGCAGCTCCCGCTGGCCCGGTGACTTCGGCCGGCGCACCGCGACGTCGCCCACCCGGGTGTTCGCTCAGGGACGCGGCCAGTGCCTCCGCTCTGGCGGTGTCCGGGTCGGAGACCGCGACCAGGCGGGCGCCCGAGATCTGCCGGGCGACCCGTTCGGCATGGTCGGCGCCCATCAACCCGACGCCGATGATGCCGATCCTGAGGTCCTGGGTCATGGATTCTCCAGTGGGGATTCGATCTTGACCGGCCCGTCGGCCGGCCGGACGACCACGGTCTCCACGTCGATACCGCGCAACTCGTGGCTGAGCGCCTCCAGCTCGGAGCCGCCGGCCATCTCGTTGGTCAGCTGCTCCAATGTGATGTCGGCCCGGTGCGTGTCGAGCGCGACCCGGCCCAGCTTGAGCACGACGAAGTGGTTGCCGACCAGGTACGCGTGGTGCGGGTTGTGGGTGATGAAGACGACGCCCAGGCCCGCGTCACGCGCCTTGACGATGTACTTCAGCACCACCCCGGACTGCTTGACGCCGAGCGCGGCGGTCGGCTCGTCCAGGATCAGCACCTTGGCACCGAAGTAGATCGCCCGGGCGATCGCGATGCACTGGCGCTGACCGCCGGACAGCATCCCGACCGGCTGCTCCAGGTTGGGGATCGAGATCCCCATCTTGGTCAGCTCCTCGGTGGCGATCCGCTTCATCTTGGTGGCGTCCAGCATGCCGAACCTCTTGGTGATCTCGTTGCCGAGGAAGAAGTTCCGCCAGACCGACATCAGCGGGGCCAGCGCCAGGTCCTGGTAGACCGTCGCGATGCCGCTGTCCAGCGACTCCCGCGGCGAGCCGAACCGGCGTGCCTCGCCGTTCACCGCCAGCACCCCGTCGGTGTGTTCGTGCAGGCCCGCGATGATCTTGATCAGCGTCGACTTACCCGCCCCGTTGTCGCCGAGCACGCAGGTGATCTCACCCTGCCGGACCGACAGGGACACCCCGCGAAGTGCCTGGATGTTGCCGTAGCTCTTGCCGACGTCGTCCAGTTGCACGACCGGCGTGTTCGGGCTGCTGACCGCCTCGTCGGCGAAGTTCGTCGGAGTGGTCATCGCGCATCCGCCTTCTTCTTGACGACGAGGTTGACGATCGTGGCCAGCAGCAACATGACGCCGAGGAACGCCTTGAACCAGTCCGGGTTCCAGCCGGCGTACACGACGCCGAGTTGCACCATGCCGAAGATGAGTGCGCCGACCGCGCCACCGACGACGGACCCGTAGCCACCGGTCAGCAGGCAGCCACCGACCACCGCCGCGATGATGTAGAGGAACTCCTTGCCGACGCCTTCACCGGACTGCACGACCCCGTTCTGTGCGAACAGCAGGTGCATGCCGGTGAACCAGGCGAAGAAGCCGACGGTCATGAACAGACCGATCTTGACCTTCTTGACCGGTACGCCGACTGCCCGGGCCGCCGCGGCGTCGCCACCGACAGCGAAGATCCAGTTGCCGATCCTGGTCCGCAGCAGGAACCAGGCGGCGACCGCGACGAACACGATCCACCAGACGATGATGATCTTGACGGTGATCCCGCCGAGCTTGAACTGCGAGGCGAACACCGCGTGCGCGGAGGAGAACCCGTCCATGTCGCCGACCGAGTTCGACGCGACCGCTCCGGACGTCAACCGAGTCACCGCGATGTTCAAACCCTGCAGGATGAAGAAGGTGCCCAGCGTCACCAGGAAGCTCGGCAGCCCGGTCCGCATCAGCAGCCAGCCGTTGAAGGCGCCGACCGCCAGCGCCACCACCAGCGAGACCACCATTCCGAGCCAGACGTTGACGCTGAACTGGTAGGCGAAGATGCCGGCGGTCAGGCCGGCCGTCGTCACTGCGACGCCGGCCGACAGGTCGAACTCCCCGCCGATCATCAGCAAGGAGACCGGAACGGCCATGACACCGATCAGGGCGGCCCCGTAGAGGATCGTCCCGACGTTGTTGATGTCGCGGAAGGGCGCGGCGGTGGCCGCGAAGAAGAGCAGGATCACCGCCGCGCCGACCAGCGATCCGATCTCGGGGCGGCTCAGCAGACGCACGCCGACCGACCGGGCGGAGACCCGGTCGTCGACGGTGTCCGGGGCCGTGAGTGTCGATGCCATGGCCGTACCTCAGCGCGTTCCGGCCGTGGCGTACTTCTCGACGGCCTCGATGTTCGTCTTGTCGATGAACGCCGGGCCGGTGAGCGTGGCCTCGCCACCGCCGATCGTGTTGCCGTTGGTCTTGTTCAGCCAGATCGCGTCGACCGCCAGGTAGCCCTGGAGGTACGGCTGCTGGTCGACCGCGAAGTCCACCGTCCCGTCCTTGACCGCCTTGGCCATCTCCTTGCTCATGTCGAAGCTGCCGATCTTCGCCGACGAACTAGCGTCCTTGGCAGCCTGCACCGCGGTCAGGGCGACGCCGGCGTTCAGCGCGACGACGTAGTCGGCGGCCTTGTCCTGCTGCAGCTTCGACGTGATCGTCGCCTGCGTCCCGGGCTGGTCGGCGCCATCGACGTTCAGGTTCTCGACCGCGCCGAACTTGTCCTTGATGCCCTGGCAGCGGGCCTCGAGGCTCACGTTGCCCTGCTCGTGGATGACGCAAATGACCTTCTTGGCACCGAGAGCCTTGAGCTTCTCACCGGTCGCCTGTCCGGCGATCTGCTCGTCCTGGCCGAAGTACCCGACCGCACCGGAGGTCTTCCAGGTATCCAGGCCACCGTTGAGGACGGTCACCGGGATCCCTGCCGCGACCGCCTTCTTGACGTTCGGAATCACCGCGTCCGGCTTGTTCAGGGTGACCGCGATGCCGTCGACCTTCGAGTCGATCGCGGTCTGCACCAGGTTGGCCTGCCCGGCGCCGTCCGGGTCGGAGGAGTACTGCAGCTCGATGTTGTCCTTCTGCGCGGCGGCTTCGGCACCGCGGCGGACGATGTCCCAGAAGGTGTCACCCGGCTTGGAGTGCGTGATCAACGCCACCTTCATCCGGGGCGTGGTCGCGACGTTCCCGCCCGAACCGCTCGCCTTCTCTTCCTCCTTCTTACCGCCGGAGGAACTACAGGCACCCAGTGCCGCGACGAGCACGAGCGCCGCTCCCGTGGCCACCGCCTTCTTCTGCCACCGAACCATGACTACCAACCAGCCTTTCAGACGTTCCGCGGTAACGCCGCGGCGTGTGGGTGTGACCAGAGAGCTTTACTCTGCTGGTCGTCAAACGGATACACCACCCCCGTGGGTCTTCAAGTAAGCCAGGGTCCGCTCCGCGATCGGCAGCGGCACGTCGGGCGGACACGGATACATGTCCTGCTCGACGATCGCGAACAGCTCGGCGTCCAGCTCGGAGAGCGCTTGCAGCAGCGGTGGCAGTTCGGGCACGCCCAGCGGCGGCTCGCACATCACCCCGCGCCGGACCGCCTCGTCGAACCCCACGCCGTCTGCCTCGACCTGCGCAAGCACCGCGGGGTCGACCTGCTTCAGGTGCACGTAGCCGATGCGCTCGGGGTACTTGCGGATGAGTTCCAGGTTGTCGCCGCCGCAGTAGCTGATGTGGCCGGTGTCCAGGCAGAGATTGACGTACTCCCCGTCGGTCTCGGCGAGGAAGCGCTCAACGGTCTCCTGGCTTTCCACATGCCCGTCCGCGTGCGGATGGAACTGCGTCCTCAACCCGTACTCCGCGGCGATCCGCCGACCCAGCTCGGTCACCTGCCGGCCGTGCCTCGCCTGCCCCTCGTGGTCCAGCCGTGGCTCGACGATCTCACCGTTCGCACCGCGCCACATCGACGGGATGACGACCAGATGCCGCGCGCCCATCGCCGCGGCCAGCTCGGCGGCAGCAGAGACGTCGCGCCAGGTGGAATCCCATGAGTCCGGCCGGTGCAGGCCTTCGAAGATCGTGCCGGCCGTCACCTCGAGGCCGCGCTTGTCCAACTCCTCTTTCAGGCGGGCAGGGTCGGTCGGCAGGTAGCCGTACGGACCCAGCTCGATTCGCCGGTAACCGGCTGCGGCGACCTCATCGAGGAACCGCTCCCAGGGAGTCTGCTGATCGTCGTTCGCAAACCAGACGCCCCACGAGTCGGGTGCACTTCCGACGGTGACCCTACCCATGGCTGTCTCCTTCGATTGGGGCCAAGTACGGCCGCTGGGCCTTCTTGGATTCCTCGTACTCCGCCGAGGCGGTCCGCGTCGAGTCCAGATCGGACACCTGGCTGACCGGCACGTCCCACCACGACTCACTACTCGGTGCGCCGATCAGCGGGTCTGTTCTCACGTGGATCGCGATCGGGCCGTCGGCGGCCTTCGCAGTACCGATGGCCTTCTCCAGCTCGGCGCGGCTGTTCACGTCGAGCACCTCGACGCCGAGGCTGCGCACGTTGGCGGCCAGGTCGACCGGGAGGTAGTCGCCGTCCAGCCGGCCGTCACCACCGCGCCGCCGGTACGCCGTACCGAACCGTTGTGAGCCAAGGGATTCGGACAGTGCGCCGATCGAGGCGAAGCCGTGGTTCTGCACCAGGACGACGATGATCTTCAGGTTCTCCTGGACGGCGGTGACCAGTTCGCTCGACATCATCAGGTACGACCCGTCGCCGACCAGGACGAAGACGTCGCGCTCGGGTGCGCCGAGGCGAACCCCGAGGCCGCCGGCGATCTCGTAACCCATGCAGGAGTAGCCATATTCGACGTGGTATCCCTTCGGGTCGCGAGTCCGCCAGAGTTTGTGCAGGTCGCCCGGCATCGAACCGGCTGCGCACACCACCACATCAGACGGCGCCGACAATTCGTTGACGGCACCCAGGACCTCGCCTTGGGTGAGCAGCCCCGCGGCCAGTTGCCCTGTCACCTCTGTGGACGGGTTGTACGTGTTGTCCACAATCGCGTCCCACTGGGTTGCGAGCTCGGCGGTCAGCGTTCTGTACTGGTCCTGCACAGACCACTCACCGATCGCGGAAGCCAACGAAACAAGGGCTTCCCGGGCATCGGCAACTACAGGGAGGCCAGCATGTTTGCCACCGTCGAAGCGCGCCACGTTGATGTTGACGAACCGCACATCCGGGTTCTGGAAGGCCGTCCGCGAGGCGGTGGTGAAGTCGGCGTAACGGGTGCCGATACCGATCACCAGGTCGGCCTCGCGGGCCAGCGCGTTCGCGGCCGTCGTCCCCGTGGACCCGACCGCGCCAACCGACTGCGGATGGTCGTAGCGCAGAGATCCCTTGCCTGCTTGGCTTTCCGCCACCGGGATGCCGGTTTGCTCGGCGAACTCACGCAAAGCGTCCTGCGCGCGGGAGTAGGCGACGCCACCGCCTGCGACGATCAGTGGGCGCTGCGAAGACCGGATCAGCTCCGCGGCCTTTTCGACCATAGATGCCTCAGGCAATGGACGCGCGAGGTACCAGGTGCGCTCGGCGAACAGTTCCTCGGGCCAGTCGAACGCCTCCGCCTGCACGTCCTGCGGGAGGGCGATCGTGACCGCGCCGGTCTCCACCGGGTCGGTCAGCACGCGCATCGCGTTCAGGAGCGCCGACGGCAATTGCTCCGGACGCCAAACCCGGTCGAAGTACTTCGAGACCGGGCGGAAGGCGTCGTTGACGGACACGTCGCCCGCCGTGGTGCTCTCGAGTTCCTGCAACACGGGTGTCGCGACCCGGGTGCTGAATACGTCCGACGGAAGGAGGAGGACTGGTAGCCGGTTGACTGTGGCCAATGCCGCGCCGGTGATCATGTTGGTCGAGCCGGGGCCGATGCTCGCCGTACAGGCATAGGTCTGTAGGCGGTCGCGGGTCCGGGCGAACGCGGCGGCGCTGTGCACCATCGCCTGCTCGTTGCGGGCGAGGATGTACGGCAGTGCTTCGGGGTCGTCGAGTTCCGACTGCAGCAACGCCTGACCGAGACCGGCCACGTTGCCGTGCCCGAAGATGCCGAAACAGCCTGCGAACAGCTTCTGCCGCTGGCCGTCGCGCTCCGAGTACTGGACGCCCAGGAATCGCACCAGCGCCTGCGCGACCGTGAGACGCACCGTCATAGTTCTCCTCCGCAACCCGTCGTCATCACTTCACCCATCCCAAACCCAACAGCCGAACCCGAAGCCGTTCCCAGATCGCCAGCCATACCACTCACACCGGCCATACCGCTCACACCGGTCACACCGGCCGTACCGCTCACACCGGTCACACCGGCCATGCCGAGCACCCTGGCCACGCCGGCCACCCCGGCCATGCCGGGCATCCCGGCCATGCCGGCCACGTCGGCCGTGCCGGGCATCCCGGCCATGCTGGCCACCCCGGCCGTCCCGGGCATCCCGGCCACGCTGACCGCCGTCGCGGGTGCGCCGGAGTGCGTCGCGGTCGCCATCAGCGCGCTCCGAAGGGGAGGCGGGGGTCGATCTGCTCGGTCTTCCACAGTTCGCGGACCCAGCCGTGCTGGGGGTCGTCGCTGATCAGCCACTCGCGTTCGGTGCCGGGGCCGGCCATCACGTTCAGGTAGTACATGTCGTAACCAGGAGGCGCCATCGCCGGACCATGCCAACCATGAGGCACCAGCACCAGGTCCCCACCACGCACTTCAGCCAGTACGTCGATGGGGCGGTCTTCGGTGCCGTAGACCCGCTGGTAACCGATCGGGTCGTTGCCCTTGACAACCTCAGGGGCGGCGTCGGAGACCTGGAGCTCGAAGTAGTAGATCTCCTCGAGCTCACTCTCCTTGCCAGGCTTGTGCTCGTCGTGCTTGTGCGGCGGGTACGACGACCAGTTCCCGGCCGGGGTGAGCACCTCGCACGCGATGATCGAGTCAGCCTCGAGCACCGCCGGCGTGCCGAAGTTGCGCACCTGCCGGGAGGCGACACCCGCGCCACGGAGTTCGGTCTCGACCTGCTCGACGCCGATCCGGCGGAACGGATAGTCCGAGGCGGCACGGGCGTGCGGGAAGGCGATCCGGGCACCACCGGCGCTGACAACCGCCATCCTGGTGCCCCGCGGTACGTAGGCGAGGTCAGTCGGACCGGCGAACACGTCGGCACGACCGCCGAGCGGCACGGTCTCACCACTGACGACGACCTCTGCGGATCCGGACAACGGCAGCACGAGCCACTCGCACTCCCCTGTCTCGATCTCAACCGACTGTCCCGCCTGCAACGTCGCGACGTACAACCCGGTGTGCTCCCAGCCCTCCTCCCCCGGACTGACCATCACATCGAACCCATCCCGCGCCGTGGAACCGGCGGGCCTGAACCATTCAGTCATACGGCGCCTCCGTGGACGAGGGTGGCGGCTTGGTCTACTGCGGCGGCTACGTTGCCGTCGGGTGGGAAGAGGAGTGCGCGGCCTACTACCAGGCCTCGGACCGATGGGAGGCTCAGCGCCTTGCCCCAGGAGGCGTAGGTCTCTTCCGGGGCTACGGTCGGGTCGCCGCCGAGCAGCAGAGTGGGCAGAGTCGTTGCCTCCATCACCCGGTCCAGGTCGTCGACGACCGGCAGTTTGAGCCAGGTGTACGCGCTGGTGGCGCCGAGCCCGGAGGCGATGTGCACCGACCTGATCACCGAGTCGGGGTCGAGCAGGTTCGTCACTCGGCCATCGCGGCGGACTGACCAGAACGGTTCGACCATCGCCATCAGTTTGCGTTCGGCGAGTTCCGTCACAGCGCGGGCGCTGCTCTCCAGTGTCGCCGCAGTACCGGCGTCCTCCAGGCAGATCCGGGTCAGCATCTTGCCGCCGTCCAGCCTGCGTGCGGCGATGTCATCCGCCGTACCGTAAGCCGTGAACCGGTCGTCCAGCTCGAACGACGCGCCTTGCAGCCCGCCACGGTTCATCGACCCGATGACGACCTTGCCTTCGAGCGCGCCCAACAGCAGCAGGTCTTCGAGCACGTCGGGAGTCGCCAGCACACCGTCGACGCCGGGCCGACGAAGCGCAGTACAGAGCCGGTCGATCAGCCCCGGCCGGCTCGCCATCGCGAACTGGTCACCTCGCACGCCGAGTGCGCCCCGGGCCGGGTGGTCGGCCGCGACAATCAGCAGCCGCCCATCATCCCCCACCAACTCCCGCCGCCGCCGCTGCTGCCAAGCCTCAGCAATCCGCTCCGGATGCCGCACCCGAATCTCCGTCAAATTCACCCCACTCGCCAGGTCGCCACCGGACCGCAGGTCGCCAAGACGACTCGAGGACGGAGTGGGAGTGCTGGGTTCGCCGCCGTGGTGCGCGGCTGGCACCGCAGCCCCGCCGTCACGTGGTTCGCCGCCGACGGCCTCGCCTTGGCGGGGTGCACCGAAGGGCGCGGGGTGCACGGCGGGATCGCCGTCGCGTTCGCTCGGTCTGCTTGCGGTGGGGGTCATGCGGGATCACCTAGCAAGGTGAGGACCTCGGATTCGGTGGGCATGGCGGTGGAGCATTCGAGGCGGGAGGCGACGATGGCGCCGGCGATGTTTGCGAAGCGGATCACCTTCTCCAATGGCCAGCCTGCCAAGAGGCCGTGGCAGAGTGCGCCGCCGAAGCCGTCGCCGGCGCCGAGGCCGTTGACCACCTCGACCGGGAACGGCGGCACCTCGACGCGCTCGTCGCGTGTCCGGGCCAGCGTCCCCTTCGGCCCTTGCTTCACAACCGCCAGGTCCAGCCCGCGGTCGAGCAGCGCCTGGGCCGCCTTGTCCGGGTCGGTCTCGCCGACCGCCACCTCGCACTCCTCACGGTTGCCTACGGCAACCGTGCAGTGCTGCAGGGCCCGGTTGACTTGCTCGTGCGCCTCACTCGGATCCGCCCAGAACATCGGCCGGTAGTCCAGGTCGAGCACGGTCAACGGCCGCCGCTCGCGCGCCTCCCACGCGGTGAAGTGCGCGGTCCGGCTCGGTTCGGCCGACAACCCGGTCACCGTCGACCAGTAGATCGACGCGTCCTTGATCGCCTGCAGGTCCAGCTCCGACGGGTTGATCACCAGATCAGGCGCCTTCGGGAACCGGTAGAAGTACAGCGGAAAGTTGTCCGGCGGGAAGATCTCGCAGAACGTGATCGGCGTCGGCAGCCCTTCCACCGGCGTGACGAACCGGTCGTCGACGCCCAGCTCCAGCAGCGTCCGGTGGATGAAGGTGCCGAACGGATCGTTGCCGGTCCGGCTGATCACCGCCGACTTCCGCCCGTGCTTCGCGGCCGCGACAGCGACGTTGGTCGCACTACCGCCAAGGAACTTGCCGAAGCTCTCGACATCCTCCAGCTTCGTCCCGGTCTGCAGCGGATACAGGTCGACCCCGATCCGCCCGATGGTGAGTACGTCGTCAGCCATCAGACCGCCTCGGCGATCCGGCGCAGATGCTCGACACTGGCCCGCACGTCGGCCAGCGGCCCGTCGTCCGAGGGACGCTCAGCCAGAATCGTGTCCTGCTCCAGCACATACCACCCGTCGTACCCCGACTTCTCCAGCGCGGACACGATCGCGGTCAGATCGATGTCGCCACCACCCAACGGCCGGTACATCCCAGCCCGTACTGCGTCCGTGTAGCTGACCTCACCCGACTGCACCCGAGCTGCCCACGAAGCGTCGACGTCCTTCAAGTGCGTGTGCAGGATCCGCGACGTGTGCTCCAGCGCCAGCGCGACCGGGTCGACCCCACCGATCAGCAGATGGCCGGTGTCGAGGGTGAGCCCGATCGTGGAGCCACGCAGTACCCGGTCGACGTCCTCCGCGTTCTCGATCATCGTGCCGACGTGCGGGTGCAGCGTCGCCGTGATGCCCTGCTTCGCGGCGAGCGCGGCGAGCGAGTCGAGGTTGGCCAGCAACGTGTTCCAGCCGACCGAGTCGAGCACCGGACGTCCGTCGTACCCGTCCTGTCCCGTCGCCGCGGCAAGCACCAGCGTGCTCGCACCGGCAGCGACAAAGCCCTCCAACGCGCGAGCAACCTCAGCAGAGGGGTCGTGCAACGGATCATGCAGTACTACGGGCACGAACCCGCCGACCGCCCGCAACCCGAGATCCGCGAGCGCCTTCGCCTTCTCGGCCGGGTCGTCCGGCAGGAACCCGTCCGGCCCGAACTCGGTCGCGGCGATCCCCACCTCACGCATCTGCGCCAGCACCGTGGCCGGGTCGTACTGCCACCCCCAGCCCGGGACCTCGCAGACACCCCAGGAGATGGGCGCTCCGGCAATCCTGGCAGCAAGCTCACTCATCGGCCGATCTCCTCCAAGGAAACAACGCGGTTCTCGTGACGGGACAGTTCGCAGGCGTCGGCGATGCGGAAGGCCTGGAGGGCGTCGCGGACCGTACAGGGCACCTCGCGGTTGCCGGCGACGACCTCGGTGAAGGCGGTCAGCTCGGCGACGTAGGCAGGACGGAAACGGTCCATGAACGTGGCGTGCGCCTGACCACCGGGGAAGGTGACGCCGGGCTCGGCCGAGCGCAGGGCGGTGTGTTCGTCCAGCCCGACCGCGATCGAGCCGAGCGAGCCGAGCACCTCCATCCGCACGTCGTGGCCCGCCGCGTTGTAGCGGGTGCCACTGACCGAGACGAAGGTGTTGTCGTCGAGTGTCAGCAGAGCCGCGGCCGCGTCGACATCGCCGTACTCGCCGAAGAAGGGCTCGCCACGGTTCGCGCCGGTGGCGTAGACGCTGACCACCTCGCGACCGGTGACGAACCGGATGATGTCGAAGTCGTGCACCGTGCAGTCGCGGAAGAAGCCGCCACTGGTCGGGATGTACTCCTGCGGCGGCGGGAAGGCATCGTTGGTGTTCGCGCGAATGTGGTGGATGAAGCCGAGCCCGCCACTGGCGACCTGCTCCCGCGCCGTACGGTAACCGGCGTCGAAGCGGCGCTGGAAACCGATGTGCACCGGCACGTCCGACGCCTCGACCAGCTCGACGATCCGCTGGGTGTCGCCGAGATCGGTCGCCACCGGCTTCTCGCAGAAGGTGGTGATCCCGGCAGCGACGGCTTGCTCGATCAACGCGGCGTGTGCGGAGGTGGCCGCGGCGATGACAAAGCCGTCCAGCCCGCTGCTCAGCAAGGCGTCGACATCAGGCGCGAACTCGAGCCCGAGATCCTTGGCGACCAGCTCCGCCCGGCTCGCGTCGACATCCGTCACGACGACCTGCTCCACCGCCGCCAGGCTCTTCAGCGTCGCGGCGTGGAACGCCCCGATCCGCCCGGTCCCGGCCAACCCGATTCGCATCCTGTGTGCCCTCTCGTCAAGGCGCTCGTGAGTACCCGCCGGCCCTGCCACCCGCGGTGCTGGTTCGCGTCGTCAGCTTCGCCGCCCGCGGGAAAGGTGTCAATACTTTGTAAGCACATTTTCACGTTGGGACATACAAACCTCCTTCCTGTAACATCCCAGCATGGCCGCCCTGCCGATCCAGATCGATCGGTCGAGCCCGGTGCCGCTCTATCACCAGCTCGCCGAACAGCTGACCGCTGCCATCAGCGACGGCACCCTGCGGCCGGGTGACGCGTTCGAGAACGAGCTGGCGATGTCCGACCGGCTCAGCCTGTCCCGGCCGACGGTTCGCCGGGCGATCTCCGAACTGGTCAACAAGGGCCTGCTGGTCCGCCGCCGCGGCATCGGCACCACCGTCGCGAACCAGATGGTGCACCGCCGCGCCGAACTGACCAGCCTGTACGACGACCTGATCCGCGAAGGCCGCACCCCGCGCACCGACGTACTGTCGCTGGTCTCTTCGGCGCAGGACGATCGCGCTGCCGAAGCACTCGGGCTGCCGCTCGGCACGCCGCTGGTGTCGATCGTCCGGCTCCGCTACGCCGGCGACCAGCCGCTCGCGATCCTGCGCAACTGGTTGCCCCCGGCAATGGACTACCTGACCGTCGAGCAACTCGAGACCGACGGCCTGTACGCCGTACTCCGGGCGCGCGGCATCCGCCCGACGGTGGCGCGGCAACGCATCGGTGCCCGCAACGCGAGCGCCGAGGAGCGCCGGACGCTGCACATGTCCAAGGCCGAGCCACTCGTCACGATGACCCGCAGCGCGTACGACGCCGACGGCTCACCGGTCGAGTTCGGCGACCACTGCTACCGCGCCGACCAGTACTCCGTCGACGTCATCGTCTCCGAACGCTGAGCCCACCTACCTCGGATGGCCGGTGGGCCTGGGGGTCAGCGGGATCGGAGGATTGCTTGGGTGAAGGTTTCGGTGGCTAGGGGGATGACCACGAGGCCGACCCGGAGTGACGGGTCGAGGCGGTTCCAGAGGAGGTCGGGGAGTGTTTCCCACTCCGCGTCGACCGAGACGACGACCGGGTAGCCGTCGGTGACGACGTCGGCGGCGGTACCGCAGTACGTGGTGACCACGCCGGCCGTCGCCTCCTCGGAACGCCGGAGGAACAGCGACGGGTGCTGCACCTGATCAGCGGAGTACGAGCGAGCCGACCCGACGACGAGGTCGAGCAGTTCAGGCCCCTCAATGACGGCGCCGGCGAAGATGCGCGGCGTACGGATCGGCGGATCGGGTTCGTAGTCCAGATTCCGCAGAGCCACCTGGAGGTCGACGCAGTCGGCATGCGTCCCGGCGAGCTCGCTGACATGCGTGCCGTTGCCGACGATCACCCACTCCTCGTCACGGATCGCGGCCGTGTAATGCCGCAACTCGTCCGTCGCGGCACCCCGGACATCCTGCACAACGATCTCGTACTCCGACACCACGAGCTCACGCTGCTGGGACGTAGCACTCCGCCCGGTCAGCCAGTACGCCGCGAACGGCACCCCGTCGCTGTCCCGCCCGATCGCCACCCCGCGCCCCGGATACTCACAACCACCCACCACATCCACAAGGCTCGCCACGCCCGAAGCCTAACTCCCGCCTGGCCATCGCCCGCTCCACGGCCGGGGAGCCTACGACGGAGGAGCAGGCGCGGGGCTTGCTCCTCCGTCGTACGACATCAGGCCTGAGTGTTGAGCAGGGTGCGGACGAGGCGCAGGCCGACCGAGAGGTGGGCCAGCTCGGGGCCTTCGGTTTCGACGATTTCCTCCATCATCGTGGCAGCGCGGGCCAGGGCCGTTTCGTTCATGTCCTGCCAGCTGATGACGCGGTCCTCCGGCTCGGCGGAGGCGTCGGTCGACGCCAGGACCTGGGCCGTCAGGTGCGCGTGCACGGCGTGCAGGTCGTCGCGAAGGGCCGCCCGGGCCATCGTCTGCCAGCGGTCCGTTCGTGGCAGGCCGATGATGCGCTCCAGGAACTGCCCGAGGTGCAACCGCTCGCCGAGCGCGAAGTGCACCTTGGCGACCTCCAGTACGTCGAGGTCGTCGCGATCCGCCGTCTCCACGATCCCGAGCGCGGCGTACGCCGGCGGCAGGACCGCGATCCGGGTGGCGAAGTCCTCCGGTACGCCGTTGGACACCAGCGACTGGCGCCGCTGCTCGAACAGCGCCAGCTCGCGCCCGCGCAGTACGTCGGGAAGTGCGGCGGTGAGCTTGGCGATGCCCGGTGCGAAGAAGTCGATCAGGTCGGCGATGTCGACCGGGGGCCGACGGTTCGAGACCAGCCAGCGGGTGGCGCGCTCGACCAGTGTCCGCGTCTCCAGCCGCATAGCGGTCTGGGTCTGGGCGTCCACCACGTTGTCGAGCTCGGCGTTGCGGGCCAGCAACTCGGGCTGGGCGAAGATCCGCGACGCGGCCAGATTGGCGCGCACCACGTCCTCGATCGACCCGCCGGTCTCCAGCGAGAGCCGGTGGTACGCGGTGATCCCGGAGGAGTTGATGAACTCGTTCACCACCTGGGTGGTGATGATCTCGCGGCGCAGCTGGTGCGACTTCATCGGCTCGGCGAACCGGTCCTGGATCGCCTTCGGGAAGTAGCTGACCAGCTTGGCTTCCAGGTACTTGTCGTCGGGCAGCGTCGTCTTGAGCAGCTCGGCCTCGAGCACGATCTTGGTGTAGGCGATCAGCACCGACAGCTCGGGCGAGGTCAGCCCACGCCCCTCGGCCTTGCGCCGCTTGAACTCCGCGACGCTCGGCAGGAACTCCAGCTCGCGGTCGAGCAGGCCCTGCTTCTCCAGCCGCCGGACCCAGTCCTGGTGGACGTGCATCAGCGCCGGGGCCTGCGCGGTCGCGTTGGCCAGGCCGATGTTCTGCCGGTAGTTGCTCTTCAGCACCAGCTCGGCGACCTCGCCGGTCATCGACGCGATCACGTCGTTGCGCTGCTTCTCGGTCAGGTCGCCGTCGGCGACCACCTTGTCGAGCAGGATCTTGATGTTCACCTCGTGGTCGGAGGTGTCCACGCCGGCCACGTTGTCGATGAAGTCGGTGTTGATCCGGCCGCCGTTGGTCGCGTACTCGATCCGGCCGAGCTGGGTGAAGCCGAGGTTGCCGCCCTCACCGACCGCCCGCGCGCGCAGGTCGGAACCGTTGATCCGGATCGCGTCGTTGGCCTTGTCGCCGACGTCCGCGTGCGACTCGGTCACGGCCTTCACGTACGTCCCGATGCCGCCGTTCCAGAACAGGTCGACCGGTGCCTGGAGGATCGCCTGCATCAGCTCGTTCGGCGTGAGGGAGGCCGGATTGCCTTCCAGGCCGAGCGCCTCGCGCACCTCCGCGGTGATCGGGACCGCCTTGTCGGTCCGCGCGTAGACACCACCACCGGGCGAGATCAGCGAGGCGTCGTAGTCGGCCCACGACGAGCGGGGCAGGTCGAACAGCCGGCGCCGCTCCACGAACGACGTCGCCGCGTCCGGCGACGGGTCGAGGAAGATGTGCCGGTGGTCGAAGGCCGCGATCAGCCGGATGTGCTCGGACAGCAGCATCCCGTTGCCGAACACGTCGCCGCTCATGTCGCCAACGCCGACGACAGTGAAGTCGGCGTTCTGGCAGTCGTGGCCCATCTCGCGGAAGTGCCGCTTGACCGACTCCCAGGCGCCCCGCGCGGTGATGCCCATCGCCTTGTGGTCGTAGCCGACCGAACCGCCCGAGGCGAACGCGTCGCCCAGCCAGAAGCCGTACTCCTTGGCGACCCCGTTCGCGATGTCCGAGAACGTCGCGGTTCCCTTGTCGGCGGCAACGACCAGGTAGGCGTCGTCACCGTCGTACCGGACCACGTCGCGCGGCGGAACGATGTCACCGGCAACGATGTTGTCGGTGATGTCCAGCATCCCGGAGATGAAGGTCTTGTACGACGCGACGCCCTCGGCCAGCCACGCGTCCCGGTCGACCGCCGGATCCGGCAACTGCTTGGCGTAGAAGCCGCCCTTCGCACCCACCGGCACGATGACCGAGTTCTTCACCATCTGCGCCTTCACCAGACCGAGCACCTCGGTCCGGAAGTCCTCACGCCGGTCGGACCAGCGCAAACCACCGCGAGCGACCGCGCCGAAGCGCAGGTGCACACCCTCGACCCGCGGCGAGTACACGAAGATCTCATACGCCGGCCGCGGCTGCGGCAGGTCCGGGATCGCCTTGGGCTCCAGCTTGAACGAGATGTACGTCCGCGGGCTGCCGTCGGCAGCCGGGAGGAAGTAGTTGGTGCGCAGCGTCGCCTTGATGACGGTCAGGTAGGACCGCAGGATCCGGTCCTCGTCCAGGCTCTTCACCGTGTCGAGCGCGGCGACGATCTCCTTCTCCAACTGGGCCACCGCATTCACCCGGGCGGGGTCGTCGGCCGGGCCGCGCGCCGGGTCGAAGCTGGTCTCGAACAGCTGGACGAGCAGCTTGGCCACGTCGACGTGGTTGAGGAAGGTGTTCTCGATGTAGTCCTGGCTGAACGGAGTACCGCCCTGCCGGATGTAGCGCTGGTAGGCGCGCAGGATGCAGACCTGGCGCCAGCTGAGGCTGCCGCGCAGTACCAGGGCGTTGAGCTTGTCGCTCTCCGCACGGCCTTCCCACACCGCCTGGAACGTGTCGGAGAAGAGCCCACGCAACTCCTCGCGCTCCTCGTAGCCACTGGGCGCCCGGAGACCGAAGTCGTAGATGTACGCCGTACCGGAGGGCCGACGGATCTCGTACGGCCGCTCGTCGATCACCTCGACACCCATGTGGGTCAGCAACGGGAGCACCTGGGACAGCGACAGCGCAGTACCGGTGCGGTAGACCTTGAAGCGGCGCTCCCCCTCCCACTGCTCGTCGATCGGGGTGTAGAGCGACATGGCCAGGCCGTCCTCGGCGGGCAGCTTGTCCAGGATCGACACGTCGCGTACGGCGATCCGGGCGTCGAAATCCTCCTTGTACGCCTCCGGGAACGCGTTCGCGTACTGGCTGCTCATCCTGGTGACGGCCACGTCGCCGCCCTGCTCGTGCAGCGCGACGTTGAAGTCGTCCTGCCAGGCACGGGTCGCCTCGACCACCTGCTGCTCGAGCACCTCGTTGTCGAACTCGCCGACCGTCTCGCCCTGCTTCATCCGGACCACGAAGTGCACCCGGGCCAGCACCGACTCGGTCACGTAGGCGGCGTAGTCGACCGACTCGGCGCCGATCGCGTCCTTGAGGATCTGCTGCATCTTGAGCCGGACCGCCGTGGTGTAGCGGTCACGCGGCAGGTAGACCAGGCAGGACAGGTAGCGGTTGTACACGTCGCGGCGTACGAACAGCTTGACCGCGCGACGCTCCTGCAGGTGCAGCACGGACTGCACGATCGGCAGGAGGTCCTCCACTGGAGCCTGGAGCAGCTCGTCGCGGGGGTAGGTCTCCAGTACGTCGAGCAGGCCCTTGCCGCTGTGACTGTTGGGGTCGAACCCCGTCCGCGCGAACAGTTCGATCGCCTTGCGCCGCAGTACCGGCACCTGCATGACGCTCTCGGTGTACGCCGTGGAGGAGAGCAGCCCGATGAACCGGCACTCCGAGACCGGCTCACCGTTCTCGTCGAACTGCTTGATGCCGACATAGTCCAGGTACGACGAGCGGTGCACCGTCGAGCGGGAGTTCGCCTTGGTCAGGATCAGCAGCTTCTTCTCCCGGGCCTTGGCACTCACCTCCGGCGGCAGCAGACCGGCGTTCTCGTCCAGCTTCGGGTCCGGCCGCAGGATGCCCAGGCCGGTCCCCGGGACACCGCGCAGGATGCCCTGCTCACCGCGCATGGTGAAGCTGTACTCGCGGTAGCCGAGGAAGGTGAAGTGCTCGTCGGCGAGCCACTCCAGCAGCTCCCGGGCCTCCTCCACCTCGTTCTCGCTGACCGGCAGCTTGGACGCGTCGAGGTCCTCGGCGATCGAGACCGCCTTCTCGTGCATCTTCGGCCAGTCCTCGACGGCCTCCCGGACGTCGCCCAGCACCCGCTGCAGCGCGTTCTCGAGCTCACGGTGCTCCGCCGGGTCGGCGATCCGCTCGACCTCCAGGTGCATCCAGCTCTCCCGGACCAGGTCGTGCTCGTCCGCGGCGGCCGCGTCGTCGAGCACCTCCTGCAGGGTGCCGGCGACGTCACGCCGGACCACGAACTGCGGGTGCACCAGCAGCTGCAGCTCGAGGTTGTGGTCGGTGATCACCATCGAGGCGCTGTCGACCAGGAAGGGCATGTCGTCGATCACGATCTCGACGACCGTCCGGCCGTTCGCGGACCAGCCGTGCTCCTCGACCGTCGGGGTGAAGACATGCACCTTGGCGGTGCCCTGCGGCCGGGACAGCGCGGACTTGTAGTGGTGTTTCGCGGCGCCCAGGCAGTCGGTCGGTTGACGGGCGGCGACGTCCTCCGCGGCGACGTAGCGGTAGTACCGCTCCAGGAAGTTCCGTAACCGGCCGGCGTCGACCGACTGGTCCTTGCCGTGCGACCCCGCGGCCACCGCCTTGGCGAGAACCTCCGCCTTCTGGACGTCCAGCTTGCTCTGCATTCCCCACCGTCTCCACACGCGACAATCGGCGCTCCGGCGCCGGGCGCACGACGTTGTGCGCCTGTCTCAGAGATTAGTCCACTTCGGTCACTGGTGTGCTGCCGGGACGGTCCTTTCCGGTGCCTTACAAATCACCTTTAACAGCCCTTGCCAACCGGAGCGCGAGGGCCGGACAGGCCAGTACCGCGCGGCGCGCGTTCGCCAGTTCACCCCGGGTGATCTCGCGCCCGCGGAGTACCGGGAAGCCATGCCGGAGGTCTCAGCCGCAGCCGCGGATTTCCGGCGGGCAGTTCGTGTGCTCATGCTTCTCCACTGCCTCGACCACCTCGGCCGACGCCTCGCCGAGCGCCACCATCCGGTCCCTGCCGAGGACGTCGGCGAAGAACTCGCGGACGCGTCGGGCGTGGGCCGGCGCGCAGGCCTTGATCGCGGCCAGCCCTTCGTCGGTCAGCACGATCTCCGGATAGCGGGCGTCACAGGCCTCCTTGCGGATCAGGCCCCGCTTCTCCATCCGGGACAGGTGGTGCGACATCCGGCTCTTCTCCCACTGGGTCGCCTCACCCAGCTCGTACGCGCGCATCCGGCCGGTCACGGACTCGGACAGGTTGACCAGGATCTCGAAGTCGGACGCGGACAGGCCGAACTCGCGCTGCAGGTGCCGGGTCAGGTGCGTTTCCAGCGTCCTGCGCATCAGCAGGAAGTTGCGCCAGGCCTGCTGCTCTTCGTCGTCGAGCCACGGTTCGTTCGCCACACCGCCCATCATAGCGGCCAGGGTTGACACATCAACCAAATGCGGTACTGTCAATCTTGGTTGACACATCAACTCATTACATCGAGGAGAAATCTGATGACCGAGAAGTTGCTCATCGCCGTGGTCGGAGCGACGGGTTCGCAGGGCGGCGGGCTGGTCCAGGCGATCTTGGCCGACCCCGAGCAGCGGTTCGCAGTACGGGCGTTGACCCGGAACGCGCAGTCGGAGAAGTCGCGGGCCCTGGCTGCCGCCGGTGCCGAGGTCGTCGAGGCTGATCTCGACGACGAGGCGAGCCTGCGGGCAGCGTTCGACGGCGCGCACGGCGCTTACGTGGTGACCAACTACTGGGTTCCGCTGACGCCGGAGGAAGAGGCCGCGCGGAGCCGCGCCGAGATGGAGCTCGAGCAGGTCGACAACGCCGCGCGCGCCGCCAAGGAGGCCGGTGTCGCCCACGTGATCTGGTCGACGCTGGAGGACACCCGCGACCACTTCGGCGAGACCGACCGGGTGCCGAGCCTCGACGACGGCCGGTACAAGGTGCCCCACTTCGACGCGAAGGGCGAGGCCGACGAGCTGTTCACGAAGTACGGCGTACCGACGACCTTCCTGCGGACCACCTTCTACTTCGAGGCGCTCCTGCAAGGCATGGGCCCGGTCCGCGCCGAGGACGGCAAGCTCGTCCTCACCTTCCCGATGGCCGACCAGCCGCTGGCCGGCATCGCCGCCGAGGACATCGGCAAGGCCGCCCTCGGCATCTTCAAGCGCGGCGACGAGTTCATCGGCCGGACGGTCAGCATTGCCGGCGACCACCTGACCGGCACCCAGTACGCCGACGTCCTCAGCACCACCCTGGGCGAACCCGTGACCTACCGCCCCTACACCTGGGACGAATTCCGCAACCTCGGCTTCCCGATGGCCGTCGAGTTCGCCAACATGTTCCAGTTCTACGCCGAAGACTCGGAGCGCTTCACCGGCGACCGCGACCTCAACCTGGTCCGCGAGCTCAACCCGCAGGCGCAGAACCTCGAGGCCTGGCTCAAACTGCACGCTAACAAGGTCAAGGCAACCATCAACTGACCTTCCACCCCCGCTGAGATCGGCGGCTCACCCCAGCAACCCGAGCCGCCGACCAGCAAGCAAACCCCTCTGCTCAGGTGGCCCATCGAAACCGTCGGCGAATGGCCCAGTGATCGCGGGCCGCGGCTGCCTACGGTCGAGTCGTACCATCACAACCACCACTGCAGAGGAACTTCATGCGTGCCATCACCGTCCGCGATCGCGAGGCCGAGGGCTACGGGCTGTCCCTGACCGAGCTGCCCTCTCCCCGCCCTGCCGAGAACGACGTCATCGTCCAGGTCCACGCCGCCGGCTTCCTCCGAGGCGAACCGGAATGGCCGAGCACCTGGACCGACCGGGCTGGCCGCGACCGGACACCAAGTGTCCTGGGCCACGAACTATCCGGTGTAGTCGTCGAGCTCGGCTACGGCACCACCGGCCTCACGATCGGCCAGCGAGTCTTCGGGCTGACCGACTGGGCCCGCAACGGTTCGCTCGCCGAGTACACCGCCGTCGAGGCCCGCAACCTGGCCCCGCTTCCCGCCGACGTCGACCACACCGCCGCGGCCGCTGTGGTGATGCCCGGGCTGACCGCCTGGCAAGCGCTGTTCGACCACGCTCACCTCCAAGCAGGCCAATCCGTCCTCATCCACGGCTCCGGCGGCTCCGTCGGCTCGGTCGCCGTACAACTGGCCCGCGAAACCGGAGCCCACATCATCGGCACCGGCCGGGCTGCCGACCGGGACTTGGCCGGAATCCTCGGCGCCCACGAGTTCCTCGATCTGGACAGCGAGCGCCTCGAGGATGCCGGCGAGGTCGACGTGGTGTTCGATGTGATCGGCGGCGAGATCCGCGACCGCTCCACCGCGCTGTTGCGACCCGGCGGCACCCTCGTCACCGTCGCCGAGCCGCCGACCGTCCACCCTCACAACGGCAGGGCGATCTTCTTCGTTGTCGAGCCCCATCGCGAACAGTCGGCCCAGTTGGCTGCTCGCCTGCGCGATGGGAGACTCACACCGCTCATCACCGCCGTCCGCGACCTGGCCGACGCCCCCGCCGCCTTCACAGAGCGCACCCGCGACAGGATCATCATCACGCTGAAATGACGATAGTGGTCATGGATGGGCGGGCTCAGAGATAGCTCTCCGGCACCGGCCCAAGGACCTCCACGTGGGATCGGGCCGCGATCTCGTCCAGCAGTTCCGGCGTCGCCGAGCTGGTTGCTACTGCGTCGGCCAACTCCTCGAAGTACTGGACCATGGCAGCAGGTGAGAAGAAGTTCAGCTTCTTACCAGGACCCGCCGAAACGACCTTGAATGTGTGCGGCGTGGCTCTCGGTACGTAGACAAAAGTTCCGGGTGGACACAGAGTTTGCTGCTCCTCTATGTACATCAAGTATTCGCCCTCGAGCACAAAGAAGGCCTCGGCGGCATCACGATGAAGGTGGAGCGGGGGACCAAACTCCGGCGGCTCACTTTGCGTCTGCAACAGAGTGAACTGGCCGGCTGTCTGCGCAGCTGTTGCCAGGACTTCGGCCTCGAAGTTGCCCAGATCGAGATGCCGGCCCTGGCCAGGAAGAACGATGAATGCCTCGCCCATGATGGCCATCGTGCTCCTGCCGCATGCTTATTGCAACCAGCAGCCCGACGAAATCAGCCGCCGGCTTGCCCATCTGCCCAGTGTTGCCCTAGGCAAGCGCTGGCGCACCCCCGGGCCTGACACCCACGATCCACCGATTGCCGTCTTGGTGCTGCCGGCAACGATGTGATGACCGCAAGAACACCTCAGCCGTCATGTGCCGCGGTATCAGGAAGTGCGAGTGGGAGGGTGGCGCGGACGCTGATGCTGGTTGCGCCGTAGGTGAAGCCGAGGTGCTCGTTGAGGCGGCGCATGTTGTCGTTGCCGCGTTGGGTCCAGGTGTAGATCTCGGCGATGCCGTGCTCAGCGGCCCAGGCCATGCTCATCCGCTTCAACGTCGCGGCGACCGACTTGCCGCGCCACTCTCGTCGTACTGCGGTGTAGGCGACCTCCGCACGTTCCGGCTTGTCGGTGTCGAGCAGCAACCCGGCGACTCCGATGACCTCGTCTCCCGCGACGGCCAGGAACATCGCCTCCGGATCGTTGATCCACTCCTTGGCCCAATCGTCAGCCGTGACGTTCAACAAGCTCGGCACGTCCATGTCCGGGAAAGTCGGCAACGCCACCTGCTCATAGGCCCTCGCCCACAGTTCGGGGCGCTGCGCGACAGTGACGACCTCGTACTCCGTCGGCGGAGCCGGCCAGGGCTCAACCCCGATCCGGCGCACCTGCTCGACCTGGCGGTCCGCCTCGACGAACCCGAACCGCTGCGCGAAGGCAAGCGACCCGTCGTCCTCCACTCCGGCACCTGCCCGCTCGTAACCCTGATCCACCGCATGACGTGCCAACGCCATCAGCAACTCCGTACCGACACCCTGACGGCGATGCTCAGGCAGGACACGCGGCGCAACATACGCCCGCCCCTCCTCGTCCGAGCGATCCGCCAAGCCACTGCCGACGACCCTGCCGTCCACCTCGGCCACCAGCAGCAAACGACCCGGCCGATCCATCTCTCGCAACTCCGCAACACTCGGACACCGCTCATGAGGCAACGCCGCAATCCGCACGTGGCGCCAAGCCTCGTAGTCCGCGTCTGTCACTACTGTCCGAACTGACACCACCGTCACTCCTCAGCATCGGTAACCTTCGAATTCAAAGCATGTACGATCGCGGCATGAGTGGAGCGGCGCCGGGCCTGAGCACGGAGCAACTTAGTGCGTACTTCGCTCTGGTGGAGGTCAGCAGCCTTCTGCAGTACGCGGTGGACGAGCACCTGCGCGTCGACGGCGACCTCAGCTATGTACAGTTTCAGGTCCTCGCCCGGCTCGTCGATGCGCCGGAGGGCAAGCTGCGGATGACCGATCTGGCCGACGGTGTCGTGTACAGCCGTAGCGGGCTGACTTATCAGGCGGGCTTGCTGGACAAGCGCGGCCTGATCACTCGTTCGCCGTCGCCCGACGACGAGCGCAGCGTCATGGTGACCGTCACGGACGTCGGCCGCGACCTAGTCGCCCAGGTGCTCCCGGGGCATGTCGACCGCGTCCGGCAGCTGTTGTTCGAACCCTTGACCCACAAGGACGTCACTGCCCTCAACGGCATTCTGGGCCGGGTCCGCGACCACATGCGCGCCGCTCCGCCTCGCTCGGCCAAACCTCGCGCCCGGCGCAACCAGACCGGCTGAGGCAGGGGGAGAGTGATGGACCGCGCGTTGCTGGCGGACTTTCTCCGGGCTCGCCGGGAAGCACTGCAGCCGGAGGAGGTGGGGCTGCCGCGGGGTGCCCGGCGTCGTACCGGTGGGCTGCGGCGCGAGGAGGTCGCGGTGCTGGCCGGCATGTCGGCCGACTACTACAGCCGGCTTGAGCAGAAGCGCGGCCCGATGCCGTCCGAGCAGATTCTGGCCGCCGTGGCCGGGGCGTTGCGGCTCAGCCCGAGCGAGCGGGAGCACCTGTTCGCTCTCGGCGGGCACGCGGCTCCGCGGCGTACCCAGCCGGACGACCGGGTGAGTCTGGCCATCAGGACCATCGCGGAGCAGCTCTCGGACACGCCCGCGATCGTGTTCTCCCGGTTCGGTGAGGCGTTGCTGCAGACCCCGGCGGCGGTGGCGTTGTTCGGTGACTACACCTGTTTCGACGGCCTGTCGCGCTACCTGGTCTATCGCTGGTTCACCGACCCAGCCCAGCGGGCCATCTATCCGCCCGAGGACCATGATGTCCGCGGCCGGGTTTTCACCGTGGACCTGCGGGCGGCGTACACGACCGATCCGGCGGGCACCGCCGGGGAGATCGTCGACGCGCTGCTGGCGGTCAGCCCCGAGTTCGCCGAGGTCTGGCGGCGGCACGAGGTGGACGTCACCCATCACCACGAACTCAAACGCTACCGGCACCAGGAACTGGGCGAGCTGGAGTTGTACAGCCGGCGGCTGGTCGATCCCGACGAAGGACAGGATCTGCTGGTCTTCATGGCCGAACCCGGATCGCCGAGTGAGGCGAAGCTCCGGCGGCTGGTCACCATGGCCGGGGACGAGGCGTGAGCCGCGCCTGAACCTCTTATCCATGGTCTCTCATACCGTGGATGACGAGAACATTCACCCGCCTCCCGTACTGCGCCACGCTTGAGTGGTCGAACCGGGAAGGCGAGGCCGCTGGTTAAGGCGACCACCCGGTAAGTCTGGCCGAGACGGCTGTCGTCCGCCGCACCCCCTTTGCTTCGAATTCGAAGCTTGCTATAGTTCAGAAGTGCTTCGAAATCGAAGCACATCACACCAGAGAGACGAGGCTCGTCATGAAGGCAGTGCGTTTCCACGAGTACGGCGCCCCCGAGGTCCTGCGCTACGAAGAGGTTGACCAGCCGGCCCCCGGTTCCGGCGAGATCCGGATCCGGGTGGCGGCGACGTCGTTCAACCCGGTCGAAGGCAACATCCGCGCCGGTGTCATGCAGGGCCCCATCCCGATTCAGCTGCCGCACACCCCCGGCCTCGACATCGCGGGCACGGTCGACGCGCTCGGCGAGGACGTGACCGAATTCGACATCGGGGACCGGGTGATCGGCGTCCTGCCGCTGACCAGCACCGGCGCGGCCGCCGAGTACGTCATCGCCCCGGTCCAGAGTCTCGCGGCAGCCCCCACGAGCGTCCCGCTGGTGGACGCCGCCGGACTACCGCTGGTCGGGCTCACCGCGTGGCAGGCGCTGTTCGACCACGCGAAGCTGACCAACGGCCAGCGGGTGCTGATCAACGGCGCTGGCGGCGTCGTCGGCGGCTACGCGGTGCAGCTGGCCAAGAACGCCGGCGCGTACGTGATCGCCACCACCGGCCCGCGCAGCTCCGAGCAGGCCAAGATGGCCGGCGCCGACGAGATCCACGGCCCCGGCATCCCCGAGCTGTCCGAGCCGGTCGACGTCGTGCTCAATTTCGCCCCGATCCCCCCGGGGCAGATGGCCGCCCTGGCCGCGGTGATCCGGGACGGCGGCGTACTGGTCAACACCACCGTGTGGATGCCCGCTGCGTCGGACGAAGCCCGCGGCGTACGGGGAATCAACCTGTTCTTCCGTCCCGACGCCGAACAGCTCGCTCAGCTGGTGACGCTGCTTGACGCCGGCAAGCTGCACCTCGGCGCGACCCAGCGGGTGCCGCTGGCCGGATTGGCACAGGTGCACGCCGAAGCCGCCACCGCCCCGATCAACGGGAAGATCGTCTTCGTCACCCCCAGCGCCACCCTCGACTAGAGGAGGCACTGGGGTGAGTGCCCCGGTCAGTAGGTCAGTGCGGTCAGCTGGTCGGGGTGGTGGGCAGCGACGTCGTGGGCAGCTTGGACGAAGGCGGCGACGGCTGGGGATCGCGAGGTTTCCGGCCAGGCGACCATGACCTCGCTGGGGCTGAGGCCGGTGACCGGGCGGTAGGCGATGTCCGGGCGCTGGTGCAGCTTGGTGGTGGACAGTGACAGGAACGCCACCGCCTGGCCCAGCGCGACTACCTCCAGGAGTTGCTCGACGCTGGCCACCAGCGGCCCCTCAGGAACGTCGGCCAGCGGGCCATCGCTGTCTTCCGCTCCGTCGCAGCCTGTGTAGTAGGCGGTGTCGGAGGCGGCGGCCCCTTTCCAGCGTGGGATCGGTTCGCCCTTGAGGTCTGCCAGCCGCAGTCGTCGACGGCCGGCCAGGCGGTGCGCGGCGGGGAGAACGGCCAGTCGCGGCTCGACCACCAGCGTCTCCGAATCCAGCCCTAGATCGTCGAACGGGCTGCGCAGCAGCGCTACATCGGCCCGGCCGTCCCGCAGCATGGCGATCGGCTCTCCGCTGCCGCCGACAACAACTTCCGGCGGCGGTAGCTGCGAACCTCTTCCCCGGTAGGCGGCGAGGATCTCCCGCAGCAGCCCGGCGTCGCCTCCCGGCTTGACCGCCACGACGAGCTGGGGTGTCGGCTGGCCGGCCCGACGTGTACGCCGGGCCGCCGCGTGCACAGCATCGACCGCGATCCGGGCCTGGTCGAGCAGCACCTGACCGGCGGTGGTCAGCCGCACTTGCCGGGTGGTGCGCTCCAGCAGGCGTACGCCGAGCCGCGACTCCAGCTGAGCGATCGCCTTCGACAGCGGGGGTTGCGCCATCCCGAGGCGTTGCGCGGCCCGGCTGAAGTTCAGTTCCTCGGCGACCGCGATGAAGTACCTCAGCTCCCGCACCTCGAGCTCACTCATATCTGTGGACTATAAATCCAGAGCCATCCGGTCTTTCCCTGCCACCCGTGGGTGAAGGGAGGCTGAGTGCCATGACGACTTCGCAGCAGACTGCTTTGATCACCGGCGCGAACAAGGGCATCGGCAAGGAAACGGCGCGCAGGCTCGCAGCCCTCGGCATCACCGTCCTGATCGGCGCGCGCAATGCCGAGCGCGGCGAGGCGGCGGCCGAAGAGCTGCGCACGGGCGGCGCCGACGTACGGTTCGTACCGCTGGACGTCACCGACGAGATGTCGATCCAGGCCGCCGCCAAGCACATCGACGCCACGTTCGGCCGCCTCGACATCCTCGTCAACAACGCCGCGATCGCCGCCGGACCGCAGAAGCCGAGTGAAACCCCGGCCGCCATCGTCAGGGAGATCTACGAGACCAACGTGTTCGGCGTCATCGCGGTGACCCACGCGATGCTTCCCCTGCTACGCCGCTCCGCCGCCGCACGCATCGTCAACATGTCCAGCGAACTCGGCTCCCTCGCCCACCTGGCCGACCCGGGCAGCCCGTGGTCGGCGTACTCCTCGATCCTCCTTCCCTACTGCACCTCGAAGAGCGCGCTGAACGCGATCACCGTGCTCTACGCCAATGAGTTGCGCGCCGAAGGGATTCTGGTCAATGCGGTGAGCCCCGGGTACTGCGCGACCGACCTCAACCGCCGTACCGGAGTACGGACGGCGGAGGAGGGCGCGGCCGTCGCGGTCGACCTGGCGGCTGTGGGCGAGAACGGCCCGACGGGCGCCTTCCTGACCGAGGACGGTCCGATCCCCTGGTAATTCGGTGGCGTCAGCTCTTCCGTTCGAAGGTCCAGACTGTGCTGGTGTCGGT
Organism: Kribbella sp. NPDC023855; assembly: GCF_040639475.1. Taxonomy (NCBI): domain Bacteria; kingdom Bacillati; phylum Actinomycetota; class Actinomycetes; order Propionibacteriales; family Kribbellaceae; genus Kribbella; species Kribbella sp. NPDC023855. The sequence goes on along the minus strand of NZ_JBFAAA010000006.1, from coordinate 269,226 downwards.
CGCTCCGGTGTTCCATTTCACGGCGCCGGCCGAGGTGGCGTACAGGTAGTTCCTGCTGGTGTTCGCATTCTCCAGGCGCAAGCCTCCGGTGGCTGACTCGACCGTCCAGAGCGAATCTGGGACGATCTCGCCGGTGTTCCAGATGACTGCGTTGTTGGTGTCTTCGGAGTCGAGGTAAAACCGTCCGGTCCTGGCGTTCTTCAGGGTCCAGGCGCCGGACGAGTGCTTGGCGGCCACCCAGTCCTGGTCGTCGTAGGTGCTGCCGGCCGCGGTGGTGACTACGCCGTTGCCATCGGAGTCGAGGTACCGGCCGGTGGCGACGTTCTTGATCTTGTAGGTGGCGCCACTGACGAGCGGATCCGAGCTGGGTGCCTTCTGGTAGGCGCGGAAGTAGTCGACGACGAATTCCTTCGGGCGCTTGTCGTTGGGATCCAGCGTCCCGGTCCAGCCCGCGTTCTCGTAGAGACCCAGATAGAACACTGCCGGGTACTTCAAGGACTGGTTGATCGTGTCCTTCAGGACATTGTCGACGTACAGCTTGAGCTGGGTCGGGGTCCACTCGAGCGCATAGGTGTGCCACTCCGTGGTCATGTCGAACCCGACCGGGATGCTGCGCGTGGACGTGGTCAGGTTCGGATCCGACCAGGCGAAGAGGTTGTAGTTGAAGCGACTGCGCCCATGGTTGCCCGCGTGCTCCATGATGTCGACTTCACCGCGCTGACTCCAGTTGTCCTGCCTGCCGGTCAGCCAGAATGCCGTGTGAATCCCGTTCTTCACCGAGCTCTTCGCGCGAATCTCGTAGTACCCGTACTGCGACGTGTACTTCATGACTGTGGGAATCGCGTGGTCGAAGTGATCGTTCTTGTGCAGGTCGGTCCGCTGCCCGGTCTGGATGCTGGAGACCTTCATCGGATTGTCGGAGTAGTACGTCGGTTGGTCGTCGTCGATTCGCAGTACGAGGGCGTTGTCCCTGAATCCGTACCGGGCCCTGGATCGGTATTCCTGCGTTCGCGATTCCAGGTAGTTGGTGATCCACAGACTCGAGTCGAGACTTCCGTTGAACTCGTCGTTCCTGTCCAGGACCCAACCGGGCTTCTGCAGAGGATTCGCCGGGAAGTCGGCCGTCACGGTCGCCGGTTCAGCCGCCGCGTTGCTGACGGTCAGCGCTGAGGCGAAGACCAGCAAGCCGGCGGACCAGAGCGCGAGTCGTGATTTCTTCGGGGTTGGAATCCTCACCGGCACAGACCTCCTGAACGAATGGCAATCGCCGCGCACGAGCACACCCGCTGCAGTACCGGCCCGACGAAAGGGGCACGCACAGGGTATGTACGCGTGATCTTCCCCGGGCCGTCGAAAAGAATCTGTCAAGCACTGTCAACACGCCCGGCCAGTCCACCGGCGCGAAACCCGGTTGCTTGCCTAGGGCACGTTGTCGAGACTGGTCGCGGCAGACTCGGGCGTCAAGCTAAAGGAGAGGCTCACAGGATCTCTCGAACCCACTGCCTTGGTCGGCGGTGGTGCTGATGGACAGGCAGGCTCTGATCGTTGCGTTCGTCCGCTGGACCTGGATGCGCGCGTTCCTCCACAACGGCTGGTGGCTGGTCGCCAGCGTCTACATGATCATCGACGCCGGCCTTTCGGCGTCGCAGATCGTGCTCATCGGGTCCGTGCAGGGAGTCTTCGCCTTGCTCTGCGAGGTGCCCGCCGGCGTACTCGCCGACACCATCAGCCGCAAGTGGTCGCTCGTGCTTTCCCAGGTCCTGATGGGCACCGCAATGCTGACAACCGGTCTCGTCACCTCGTTTCCACTGCTGATGGCGACGCAGGCGCTGTGGGGCCTGTCCTGGACGTTCGCCAGCGGCGCCGACATCGCCTGGATCACCGATGAACTCGACCAACCGGATCGCATCGCGGCGGTGTTGTCCCGAGCCGCGCGTGCGCAGCTGGCCGGCTCAGCCACCGGACTCCTCGCGATCGGCGGGCTGGCTTGGCTGACCCGGCGTGATATCGCGGTCGTCGTCGCCGGTACAGCCATGCTCCTGCTGGCGTTCTACCTGATCGTCCGATTCAGTGAGGAACGGTTCGCCGGTACCCGCACCGCGCGATGGTCCACGTCCTGGAGCACCTTCCGACGCGGGCTCACCCTGGTCCGTCGAAGCCGGGAGATCCTGCTGATCTTCTTGGCCACGTTCCTGATCAACGGGGCCGCCGATGCCGGCGGGCGACTCGCGCCAAAACAACTGCTCGAGCTCGGACTGCCGACGGCTGTCGATCCCATCGTCTGGTTCACCGGACTCGGCTTCCTCGCCCTGTTGATCGGTACGGCGGCCCTGCGCATCGCGGAGAAGCGCGTCGACGGGCGCCACGCGCGCCACTCCTACGCGTTGGCCGCCGCCATCGGGGCGGCCGGCATGGCCGCGTTCGCGATCGCGCCCGAGCCGATCAGCGCCAGTGCCGCGCTCGTGATCATCTCCGGGATCGCCGTCCCGCTGACCCGCATCATCAGCGCCATCTGGGTCAACGCCCGCACCACCAGCGACGTACGCGCAACGACGCACTCCTTCCTCGCCCAGGCCGAGTACCTCGGCGAAGTGACCTGTGGCCTGGCCATCGCCATGATCGCCAACCTCGTCGGCCTTTCCCTGGCGCTGGCCGGCTGCGCCACGCTGTTCGCCCTCACCGCAGGCTTGATGCGACACCGACGTACCGGGCGAACCGCCGGCGAGATGCCGCGGTAAGAAACGCTCATGCGGGCTCGCAGATGCAGAGTTGCAGGGCCGAATCTGAGGCGAATGGTCGGCCGGACCAGTCGCCGAAGCGGTCGGTGAGGCGGAGGCCGCCGAGAGAGAGGAGGAGCGGGAGTTCCTGCGGGAAGATGCTTCTGATTTCGAGCGGTACGACGACGAAGTCGGGCTCGGCGTCGGTCGAGAGGTACCAGGTCCCGCGGGTGACTTGCGCGGGCGCATCGTAGATTTCGGCGACCTCGACGGTGACGTTGCCGCGGTGAGGTTCCGTGAACGACAACGACTCTCGGGTGCGGCGTACGCCGTCGGCTTCGGCGAGGAGGCGGACGCTCGGGTTGAAGACATCGAAGACGAACCGTGCTCCAGGTGCCAGGTGCCTTCGAACCGACCGGAAGCAGCTCACCAGATCGTCGGCCTCCTGCAGATGCAAGAGGCTATTGGCTGTGATGAAGACGAAGTCGAAGGTGCGACCCAGATCGAAGTCCCGCATGTCGCCCTGCATCCATTCCACCGCGACACCGCGCTCGTCCGCCTTCCGCTGAGCCTCAGCCAGCATGTCTGCCGACAAGTCCACGCCGACACACGGATGCCCGTCGGACGCGATGGGGATCAGCTTGTGCCCGGTGCCGCACCCGAGCTCCAAGACGCGCCCACCTTGCCGATTGACCTCGGCCCGGTAGAAGTCGACGGCCGGCCCGCCACCCGGAAACATCAGGTCATACAGCCTCGCATCCGAGTAGAACGCTCCACTCATTACGCGCCCCTCCTTTCCAACTCACCAGCAGTCAGCCAGTTCGGCTAGCCGAGCCGCCACGGCGGCGGGTTTCATTCAACTGTGTCTGATCCAAGAAGTGTCGACTGGACCGGCGAGGCGTTCATGGGCGGCGTATGTCCGGTCAGACGAGCTGCCGAGCGGGCGTGAGGTCTGCGTCGAGGTCGACACCGGTCTGATCGGAACTGACTATCTGGACCGCTACCGCGTGACCTTCGACGTGTCTGGGGCTTGCCTGATCTTGTCTCCTCGCGGCGGCAACCTTTTGGGCGTTGGTGGCAACTGGGGGGTGGACGTCGACTCGATCAAGTGAACGGATGGGTATGAGGACAACGAAGCATGGCGCGGCGCAGGGGCCGCAGAAGCACCGGCGGGCTGCCGTCATTCCCGTGGCTTTGCTGGCTGTTGGCGTGGTGGTCTGTTTGGCCGCGGTGCTCCTGACCAGGGGCGGCGCTGAGCCTCGGCGTACCGGTGACGCGTCTGTCGCAGCTGCCGACGCGAGTGGTTCGCCCGATTCCGGTTCTCCGGACGCGGCGGCCGGTGCTCCCACCGCACCGACACCGTCGCAGCCCCCGGTCACTAGCCCGCGGCCATCGCCCCGTACTGCGCCGCGCGCGGCCGCCAGCAAGACGCCCGCAGCCACCCGCACTCCGCGCGCGGCTTCCAGCAAACCGCCTTCGGCTACTCGCAGCCCGCGCGTGACTTCCAGCACGCCGAGCACCCCGAGCACCTCGCGCACCACGTCTGCGGGGACCTCGGGATCTTTGGCGGGACGGATCAAGCCCGGCGTCCGGTACCAGGGCGTCGCGACCGCCTACGAGGCCGCTGACGGTAACGGAGCCTGCCTCTTCGGCCCGTCGGACAGCATGATGATCGCGGCGATGAACCACACCGACTACGAGTCGGCCAAGGCCTGCGGCGCGCACGTACTCGTCCGCGCCGCCAATGGAGCCTCGATCACGGTACGGATCGTCAACGAGTGCCCGTTGCCCTGCGCACCCGGGCAGATCGACCTCAGCCAGCAGGCCTTCGCCAAGCTCGCCAAGCTCTCCGTCGGCCGGCTCCCGATCACCTGGTCGCTGCTGAGCCCCGCCGAGTCCGGCACGATCTCCATCCGCTACAAGACCGGGTCCAGCCAGTACTGGTGCGGCGTCCAGGCGATCGGTCACCGCAACCCGTTGGCCGCGCTCGAGGTCAAGACCGCCAGTGGCTGGCGAAAGCTGCACCGGACGGGGTACAACTACTTCCTCTCCCCCGATGGCAGCGGATGCGGGAAAGCGATCCGGATCACCGACATCTACGGTGAGCGGCTGACCATCGACGGGATCGCACTCAAACCGGACGTCGCGCAGTCGACCCGGGTCCAGTTCGCCCGGCACTGACCGTGCCGCCCGACCATCGTCAGGACGCTGCCCTTCACGGGCGATCACCGTCCGGCGGTGATGGGCACTGTTACGCTCGGGCCGATTGTTAACGCGAACATCGCAGGGAGAGGCCGACCGAGGGAGATGCTCCTCGACGACGCGTCCGCGGAGTTCCACGACTTCTTCGAACGCCACCATGCCGAACTGGCTCGTCTCGCTCACCTCCTGACCGGCGAGAAGGACGTGGCCGACGACCTCGCTGCCGATGCGCTGATCGCCCTGTGGCAGCGCTGGGACCGGCTCCGGGCGGCGCAGCACCCGGTCGCCTACGCCCGTGGAGTAGTCGCCAATCTGGCGCGGCAATGGATCCGGAGTACGGTCCGCGAGCGACGGCGAGTGGCGCTGTTCTGGTCGCGCAGTACAGAACAGGTGGACGGGCCGGACGTTGCGGTCGTGGTGGACGTCCGGGCCGCACTCACCCGGCTGCCGTTCCGCAAGCGGGCGTGCGTCGTACTGCGCCACGCGTTCGACCTGTCGGAGAAGGACACCGCGGCCGCGCTGGGCATCTCGGTCGGTACGGTGAAAAGCCAGACCTCGAAGGGGATGGCCGAGCTGGAACTGCTGCTCGGCGCGGAAGCAGTCGGCGAGCTCGCGGCAGGAAGGAGGAACCGGTGAACGACGAAATCGGCCGTCGGCTGCGAGAGGCTGCCGAGGCCCACGAGCCCAACCGCGCAAGGATTCTGGCGCGCGTCGAGCGCGGCGTGGCCGACCCCACCGTCCGGCACCGCACATCGTCGATCGCGAGGTCATGGCCCCAGGCGGCGATCGTCGGTGTCATCACTGCCGCCACTCTGGCGACCGGTGGTCTCGCCGTAGCCGCCATTGGCGGAGTGCCGTCACTGCCGGCCGCTGCCCCCAGTTCCGCCGTCCCGTCCCCCACCGTCACTCCGACGCCATCGCCCCGCAGCACCAGCGCCACCCGGCCGGCTCCCGCCAGCACCCGGCCGGCCCCGAGCACCAGCCCGGGCAGCTCGCGCCCGACTACCCCGGCCGGCACTCGGATCCAGAACGGGCCGTTGTGGTCTCAAGGCTCGATGGACGCGCACAGCTCCATCTACTGGGGACAGAACAACCTGGTCATCAAGACCACGGAGCCGCTCACCTCGCTCACCGTGGAACTGCGCATCGCCCAGACCGGCGACGTACGGAAGACCGGCAACTGGCAAACCCTGCCAAACGATGAGTTCACCGTGACCGTTGAGGAGTCCGCTGGTGCCCTGCTCTACCGCTGGACTCTCAAGCCGGGTCGCACCGTGCCGGCCGGGCAGCACCAGTTCGCCGCGCAGTACAACCACGCCACCGGCGTACGCAAGATCAAGCGCGACCGCTACCGAGTCCACGCCCAGAGCTCAGTCGGCTCCAGCGAAGTGTGGGGAGGGTTCGACTGAGCGACAATTGGCGCTATGTACGTTCCCAAGCACTTCGCCGCGGACGACGCCGTCGTACAGGATCTGCTGCTGAACCACGGCGCCGCGAACCTGGTGACCAGTACGCCGAACGGCTTGCTCGCGACCTTCCTGCCTTTCGTGTACGACGCTGAATCGGGTGCACTGCTTGGGCATCTGGCCCGGAACAACGAGCAATGGAAGACACCCGTGCTCGGCGAAGCGCTCGCGATCGTGAGCGGTCCGGATGCTTACATCTCGCCGTCTGCCTATGCGTCCAAGCGTGAGCACGGCCGGGCGGTGCCGACGTGGAACTACCTGACCGCTCACGTCTACGGGAACTTGGTGATCCACGACGATCCGGCCTGGCTGGACACTCTGGTGAGGCGCCTGACCGCCAAGCACGAGGCCGGCTTCGCGGAACAGTGGTCTGTGGATGACGCCCCGGCGAAATTCATCGAAGGGCAGCTCCGCGCGATCGTCGGGGTCGAACTCGTGGTCAGCCGAATCGAAGCGAAGGCCAAACTCAGCCAGAACCGATCCAGCGCTGACATCGACGGTGTCATCACGTCACTGACCTCCCGAGGCGAGGTCGACTCCGCCGAAGCAGTCAAAGCCGCAAGACCTGCTGACTAACAGCCGCAGCCGCCGACAAGTCAGCGGGAGGTTGTGTTGCCGACTATGAGGTCGGTTAGGGCGGTGATGGCGTTGGTGGGGGTTGCGCGGTTGAGGTTGAGTTCGGCGGCTATTGCTTCGGCGGCTCCGAGGATGCCGATGCAGCGCAACTTGAGGGCGTCGGGCGGAAGACCGGAGTACGGCGCCAGTGCGGTGGCCATCAGGTTTGTGTAGGCGGCGAGTAGGTCGTGCTGGATCGCTTCCGCTTCCGGGTTTCCCTTCAGGGCGGCGGAAACGGCGGCGAACTCCGGCATGTCGGTGGCGCAGGCGAAGTACGCGGTACTCATGACGCGAGCGATCGCCTCGGCGGTGGGTTCGGCGGCTTCCAGGGCCTCGGCCAGCGCCGTGCGGTGTCGTTCGTCGAGTCGCCGGTAGACCTCGACCAAGAGGCCGGCGCGGGTGCCGAAGTGGTCGTACACGATCGGCCTGCTCACCTTCGCGGCCTCCGCGAGAGTCACCAGCGTCAGGCCGTCCGTACCGCGGGAACGAACGAGCGCGACGGCGGTGTCGAGTAATTGCTCCCGCCGGACCTGCTTCGGCAGTCGCTTCGGTGAGGTCGCCAGGGGGCTGTCTTGCGTCACCCCCAGATCATAAGCTACAAAATGTAGGCTACAAAATGTAGCTAACGATCGACGTGAGGAGTCACAGGTGAAACCTGTCTTGATCTTGGGCGGTTCCGGCCAGGCGGGCTCTGGAGCCGCGGCAGTTCTGCGGCGCTGGCATCCGGCTCTGCCCCTGACGATCGCGGGTCGCGACCTCGGCCGCGCGCAACGGGTGGCCGACGAACTCGGCACCGCGACAGCCGTGACCATCGACCTGCAGCGCAGCGACCTCGGCCTTCCGGCCGGTGACGGGTACTCCGCGGTCGTCGCGACCGTGTGGGACGCGCATCTGCACGGTCTGCGGTTCGCCCAGGACCGCGGACTGCCGTATCTCAGCATCTCCAGCGGCCTCCTCGAGATCGCGCCGGAGGTGGTCGCGAGTGCTCAGCGCGCGAGCGCAGCGCCTGTCGTGGTTGCCAGCCACTTCTGTGCCGGTGTGCTCGTCCCCGCGACGGTGAACCTGGCCCGGGAGTTCGAACGCATCGACACCATCCGGATCGGGGCGCTCCTGGACGAGTCGGACGTCGGCGGACCTGCCGGACTGGCCGATCTGGAACGCTGGTCCGCCGCTAGTCCGGCAGGGCTGGTACGCCGCGACGGAGTATTCCGCTGGGTCAATGGTCCCGACGCGGATGTCTCCGTGTCGAGCCTCGACGGCACCGTCGTACCGGGTCAGCGCATCGGCATCCTCGACGTACCGAGTCTCGCTCTTGCCACGGGCGCTCCGAACGTCAGCTTCGACTTTGCCGTTGGCGAGTCCGCTGGCCGGCGCGGCGGTGGAGGCCCCTCCCTCGAGGTCCGGATCGACCTCGAGGGAGAAGGCGCAGGCGGTGCACACCTCAGCAGAACTCACTACCTCGTGCACCCGGAGGGACAGCGCCCCCTGACCGCTCTCGGCCTGGCTCTCAGCATCGAACGGCTGCTCGGCCTCCGCGGCGAACCGGTCTCACCAGGAATCCACACTCCCGAGGCGCTCCTCGATCCCGCCTATGTGGCCGACCGATTGAAGGACATCGGCGCCGAGTTCGTGGCCGCGCAAAGACCGTAGTCAGGGCTGGGTGGCGAGCCACTCCTGGAAGGTCGGGCCGGCGAGTTTGGCGTGCGGGCTGGGAAGGAAGGCGCCGTCGGCGGCGAGCTCGGCGTCGGGCATGTTCGAGCCGTCGACGGCGACGACCTTGATGCCTCGCCGAGCGCCGAGGAGGGCGGCCGCCTCCGCCAGGGTCTCCCGGCGGGGCCCGGCGATCTCGGGAATCGGTGCTCCCCGGCATGGCTCGCCAGGGGCGAGGGCCAGGTCGACCAGCTCTTCGGCCACGGTGCGGCAGGCCACAAGTTGGGTGGGCAGGGCGGGGACGTAGGCGACGTCGCCTTTCTGCCAGTCCAGCAGTTGACCGACGAACTCATGGAACTGCGCGGCACGCAGAATGCGGACGGCGAGCGGGCCGGATCGAAGGAACTCCTCGTGCAGCCTCTTGGCGGCGACGAAACCGGTGGTGGCCTTGTCGACGCCGATGATGGACGCCACCGCGATCCGGGTGACCCCCGCGTGCCGTCCCGCCTCCTGCAGGTTGCGGGCCGAAGTACGGAAGAACTCCGTCGCGGCCTCCTGCTCGGACGCGTGCCAGGAGGCGACGTCGATGATGACGTCCGCACCGGCGAGCGCCTCGGCCAACCCCTCACCGGTGATGACGTCCACGCCGGTGGCTCGCGACATCGGCACAACCTGATGGCCTCGCTCGGCAAGTACGTCGACGACATGACGCCCCAGCCGCCCAGTCGCTCCCGCCACCGCGACGTTGAGGTGGGCTGTGGTTGATGTTGGCATGGTTTGGCCTCTCTTGCCGGTGTGTTGTGTGCAAGAGATCCCGGCGACCCGCGTGGTGTGACACCCGGGTTTGTGTGACGCAGCCCACGGATGGTTGGTGTCACAAGATGGCGGGCCGCGGGATCTTATGGGCATGGACGGGACCGAGGTGTTTGTTGCTTATCGCAACTTGCTGTTCACGGTTGCCTACGAGATTCTTGGGTCCGCGGCCGACGCCGAGGATGTGCTGCAGGAGAGCTGGCTGTTGTGGACGGGCGTCGACCAGAGCACGGTGCTGAACCAGCGGGCGTACCTGATCCGGATCGCCACCAGGCAGGCGCTGAAGCGACTGCGCACACTCGACCGGCGCAAGGAGACGTACGTCGGGCCGTGGTTGCCCGAGCCGTTGCTGACCTCCCCCGACGTGGCCGAGGATGTCGAACTGGCCGAGAGCGTCTCCCTCGCGATGCTGCTCGTGCTGGAGACGCTGGGCCCGACTGAGCGAGCAGTGTTCGTACTGCGCGAAGTGTTCGAACTGGAGTACGACGAGATCGCCGAAGCCGTCGGCAAGACCCAGGAGGCGGTCCGCCAGATCGCGCACCGGGCAAGGACCCACGTCGCCGCGCGCCGGCCACGGAGTACCGGCTCTTCGGACGAGCACCGGGCCGCATTGCAGGCTTTCCAACGAGCCGTCGAAACCGGCGAATTGCAGAGCCTGCTGGACATCCTCGCGCCGGATGTTGTTGCCCTGAGCGACGGTGGTGGCGTCAGGCACGCCCTGCTGCGACCCATCGTCGGAGCGGACAACGTCGCTCGCCTGCTGGCTGTCGGCTGGTGGAAGCGCGACGTGGAGAGGTCGGTCGAGTTGGTGCAGATCAACGGCGGCCCAGGACTGCTCGTCCGGGTCGATGGCGAGATCGACGGGGTGGTGGCCGTGCGAGTGGACAACGGTCGTGTCACCGGCGCCTACCACGTGCGCAATCCCGAGAAGCTGTCGCGACTGAAGCAGTCGACCGCGCTGCGCCGTTGAACGCGGCGTGACCCCGGGGTGGGCGGATAGTTGGAGTGATGATCGGGGTTCGGGGGTTGGTTGCGGCGGTGGCCGCGGTCGGGTTCTGGCTGCCCGGGGTGGAAGCGGCGGCGGATCCGGCAACTCCAGTGACCCCGCCGGTCGTGATCGTCGGGATCGGTGGGTTGACGTGGGACAACCTGAGCGAGAGTGGTTCGCCGACGTTGTGGCGGATGCTCGAGGACGGCGCTGATGCTGCGGCGATGACTGTGCGGACCGTGCACTCGCCGCCGTGTCCGCTGGACGGCTGGTTGTCACTGTCAGCCGGGCGGGCTGCCACCGATCCGCAGTCAGATCGAAACCGCGACTGTACGACGGTGCCGTCGGTGACCGGCGGCGTCGTCGACGGTTGGAGCGAGTTGGTCAAGGCGCAGCAGGCCTCGGTCTTCGACCCGGAGCTAGGTTTACTCGGTCAAACTCTTGCTGAAGGCAACGTTTGTGCCACCGCTGTCGGCCCGGGCGCGGCGCTCGCGCTGGCCGATCGTGAGGGCAGGATCACGAGATACCACGCAGAGCTGGCGAGCGCCTCCTTCGACTGCCCGGTGACCGTGGTCGACGCCGGCGTGGTTGATCGGCGCAACGATCCGGGGAAGGCTTTGCGCGAAGCCGACGGCAAGGTGCGGCAAGTGCTCGACGGCGTATCTCGCAACGCCACCGTGATCGTCCTCGGCATCTCCCAGCCGCTGCACTCGACAGTAGCGATGGGAGCGGTCCTGATGTCCGGCCCTCAAGCCGGCGGCCGCTACCTCACAGCACAGTCGACCCGCTGGCAGGGCATCGTCCGGCTCCTCGACATCCCCTCGACGGTGGTCGCAGCAGCCGGACTCGAAGAACCCAATCACTTCACCGGAGCCCCACTGGTTGCTGCAGGCAACCGACCTGGGGCGCATGACACCACGGAGAAGCTTGCCGGCATCACCCATCGCGACCGCGATCTGCGGCGCAGCTCCGGGCTGTTCATCAACGGGCTGGCAGCGGCGACGGTGCTGGCGGTCGGAGCGCTGGCGCTGCGGCGGCGCGCGCGGCGCAGTACGGGCGGAGTCGACCTCACCCTGTTGATGCTCGCTGCGTTGCCGTTGTGCTCGTACCTGGTCCGGCTGATCCAGTGGTGGCGCTGGCCGGTGCCGTTGGCCGCTCTGTGGCTCGGCATGCTCGGCGCCGCGGTGCTAATGGCACTCGTACTTCGGCGGCTGCCGCGCGTACCGGCCTGGGTCACGGTGACAGCCCTGTCCGGTGTCACCTTCGGCGTGCTCGCCGTCGACGCGGTCACCGGCACGATCCTCCACCACGGCAGCCCACTCGGCCCGTCACCACTGTCAGGAGGCCGGTACTACGGCTTCGGCAACACCACGTTTGTGGTGTTCGCAGTGCACGCGGTGCTGTTCGCCGCCGGGCTGGCCAGCTGGCTGCGAGCCCGGCGCGGCCCTGTCTTCGCGGCGGGTGCAGTTGCGGTGATCGGCCTGATCACGGTCCTGGTTGACGCCTGGCCGTCCTGGGGCGCAGACGTCGGAGGCGGACTGGCGATCGTGCCCGCGTTCGCATTGCTCGGACTGGTAGTGCTCGGCCGCCGCGTAGGCGCCATCCGGCTGTTGCTGACCGGCGCTGCAGCAGTAGCGGCGGTTGCTGTGGTCAGCGTGCTCGACTGGCGACGGCCGGCCGCATCGCGGTCACACGCAGGCAGGTTCGTGGAGGACCTCCTGCACGGCGACGGCATGGCCGTAGTCACCCGCAAGGCCGACTACGCGATCGGCTCCCTCTCCGCTGGACCACACCTGTGGCTCGTTGGCGCGCTCCTGCTGTGCAGCATCGCCGTAGTACTGGCCCGGCATCAACTGGCCCCAGCTTGGTTCGAAGCAGCAGTAGCCCGCTGGCCCTACTTGTGGGGCTGCTACCTGGCAGTCGTGGCCATCGCCGCGATCGGCTCCACCACCAACGACTACGGCCTCCGCGTCGCCCTGCTGACCGTCGGCATCGCCGGCCCACCGTTGGCACTGACAGTCAGCCAGCTGATTTCAAGTCCTGGTCTAACTGTTGGTCTAACTGATGCGCAGGCTGCATAGCATCGCCGTCGGCGCCACTCAACGGTGGAGGCGCCTGAAAGAGGTGGGGCGAATGGATCTCAATCGGCGGAAACTGCTGGCACTGGGCGCAGGTGCGGCCGCTGCGGCGACTGCGGGTGCCGTGGCGGCACCGGCTGCGGCAGCCGAGAGCACGGCGGGTGGCGGCGTACCGTCCGATGCTGCGCTGGCACGGTCACTAGGGCTGCGCAGCAGGTACGCGAAGGGCCAGCACTACGTCATCGGCGGCAAGGGCGAGCCGCTGGTTCTGCTGCCGGGCTGGCCGCAGACCTGGTGGTCGTTCCACAAGATCCTGCCGGCCCTGGCGAAGCGGTACACGGTGATCGCGCTGGACCTGCGCGGCATGGGCGGATCGGCCAAACCTGCCGACGGGTACGACAAGAAGACGATGGCGCGCGACGTCCACACCCTGGTCCGGCACCTGGGCTACGACTCGGTCAACATCGCCGGCCACGACATCGGCGCGATGGTCGCGCACAGCTTCGCGGTCAACCACCGGGCGGCAACCCGCAAGCTTGTCCTGATGGACGTCGGGCACCCCGACGCCTCCCTGTACGAACAGCCGCTACTGGTCAGGCCAGGGCACGGCTTCAGCCTGTGGTGGTTCGCCTTCAACCAGGTCCAGGGCCTGCCCGAGCAGCTGATCACCGGACGCTCGCGGTACATCGTCGACTACTTCATGGACGCCTTCCCGCCCGACCCGTCGGCCATCGACGAGCTCTCCCGGCGGATCTACGCCCACGCGTACTCCGGTCCGGAGGCGATCCGGGCCGGCAACGCGTGGTACCAGGCCTTCCACCAGGATGTCGTGGACTTCGCCACGTACGGCCGGATCACGGCACCGTTCCTCGGCCTGGCCTCGGAGTACAGCTACGACTTCATGAAAGACGCCTGGGCCGGCCAGGGCACCGACGTACGGGTTCACAGAGTCCCGGGGACAGGTCACTTCCTTGCCGAGGAGAACCCAGAGGCCGTGATCGCTGAGCTGAAGGCCTTCCTGGGCTAGCACCTTGGACCCAGCCCCGTCAGCGGGGCTGGGTCCGCCGCGTCACTTGGTGATCGCGCGGTGCAAGGTGATCGTCGCGTGCGTCGTGCCGGCCGGCAGGAGCACGGTGCCGGCGGCCTGGTTGACGGTCGCGCCCTTGACGGAGACGCCGGCGATGTTGTTCCGCAGCGCCGGGAGCTCGATGCTGTAGCCGGCCACCGCATCACCGGACAGCTCCAGCGAGACGTACCTGCCGGAGGTGGTCAGCCGGTACCCGATCCGTTTGCCGTCCGACGCCGGATAGTTGGTGAGGGCAATCTTCTGGCGATCGCGCAGCCACTCGTCCGGTACGCCGCGGCCGATGATCACCGAGCCGTCGGCCTTCTGGGCGAGCAACGAGTCGAAGAGCACCTTGGTCGCCGTCGACTGACCCCACATGTGCTGGTTCGAACCGCCGCCGCCCCGGGCGTGGTCGAGGTTCCACGGTGAGTTCTGGTCGGGGTAGTCGACGCCTTCCCACCAGCCGAACGGGCCGCTCATCGCCTTGTCGATCATGAACTGGTAGCCCTTGATCCCCGCGTCGCGGTACCGCTCGCCGCGCAACGCCGCACTGCCGTAACCCGCGTTGTAGGCGCTCGAGAAGTACCCGTGCGGATAGCCACCGAAGTTGTAGATGGTGTCCGAGACATCCTTGCGCCGGTCGAACCCGTGCGTGTAGGTGTCGTCGATCTTGTCGAACATCACCCCGCTCTGCTCGGCGCCGAACAGGTACCCGTCCCAGGCCCACCGGCCGAACAGGAACATCGAGGCCCAGTTCGCGTCCCGCGGATCCTGCCGCGGACCGGTCTCGTTCGGCTCGACCATCGAGATCGGCAGGTAGTCGAGATCGTGCTCCTTCATGGTCTGCTCGATCCGGGCCGTCGCGACCCGGAGCAGATCGTCGTACTCCGCCTTCGCCCACGCCGCTTCCCCGGTTTCGCCCAGGGCGGTGGCGAGGTAGCGGTAGGTGGTGAGTCCGGCGAGGGCCGACCAGTTGTCGATCGTCCAGTAGCCGAGGGAGTCGATCGCGAAGGTCTGCTTGATGATGCCCTTGCCGCCGTCGATCCGGTCGGTCTCGACCAGGTGGGTGTTCTTCTTGATCGTCTCGAACTGGCTGCGGACGAACGCCTTGTCGCCGGTCCGCTGCAGATACAGCGCGTACGGCCAGCTGTACTTCCACTTCGCGTCGTCGTACTGGAGCTGCGCCGGCAAGGTCGCGAGGTAGTCGCGGGCGTAGGTGAAGTCGCCGATCGTCAGCAGCGTGGCCACGATGCCGATCGTGTCGTGGTCGAACATCTCGTCGTAGCCGTTCTCGCCGACGTGCAACCGCTTCTGGCCGTCGATGTCGTCCCGGATGATCAGCGTGTAGATGTAGCCGGCCTTGTAGGCGTTGACGAGCCGCTGGTCCGGAAGCTCGGTGATCTGGGCGATGGCGGCCAGCCTGGTGTTCCAGTAGGAACGCATGTTCTTGTAGTGCTTGCTCCAGGAGCCCGCCTGCTGCAGCTGCGCCGCGGACGGCCAGTCGTAGCTCGCCCCGAACCGGTCGGCGGCGATCGCGTAGTCACGGACGACGGTCTCGCCCGCGCCGATCGTCGTCACCGTCGGCGCGGCCGCGGCGTTGAGCGGCGTCAGCAGACTCGACACCCGCGGAAGTCGCGCCGGCGCCGAGGTCGTGTTGGTGACGGTCATCCGCGAGTAGGCGACCTCGAAACGGTTTCCGCCGATCAGCACGAGATCCGCGAAGTTCTCGACCTTCAGCTGAAGGCCGTCCTTCGAGTACTCACTGATGAACGCCGGCAGGTAGCCCTCCGCGTTGGACCACTTGATCTTGCCGGGGACATTCGGTACTCCGAACGTCACCAACGCGTTGCCCCGGCTGCGCAGCCGGTAGCTCCCGTCGATGAAGGCGATCGGCGCGTGCAGGTCGCCCTCCCAGCCGAACGACGAGGTCAGGCCGGGATTGGTGACGTTGGTGTACTCCGCGCCGGCGGCCGAGGCCTTCGCCTCGTCGTACGCGGCCTTGAGGAGGACGTACGCCAGCCTCAGCTCATCCCGTTGCGCGGCAGCGTCAGCGATGACCGCAGTCGCGGAGCTGATCTCGCCGTCAAGTTGCTGTCGAGCAGCCTCGCTCGCGGCGTTCACGTCTGCCGTCTGAGCTAGGCCGAGGAGGGTTCGAGTGAGCGCGCGGTAGCCGTCCGCCGATGTGTCCGCCTGGGTCACCCCGGCGAGCGTCACGTTGCCGGAGTCGTGGGTCTTGCGCGTCAGTTGTGCGGTGATGCGAGCCGAGTCGCCGGCGCCCAGCGTCAGCTCGAAAAGCCTGGTGACGGAATCGCCCGTGCTGACCAGATCGCTGCTCACGAAGGCGGGAGCGGACGAGCCGTTCAGGTAGACGGAGACGGTCGCGGCCGCGCGCCAGACGCCCGACACGAAGCGCACCGTGCGCCCACCAGCCGCCGCGGGGACCGTGAGGTCGTAGCCGTAAGGATCCGTCAGGTCCTTTCCGACCAGCTCCGGATTGGTGCCGTCGGCAAAGAAGATGCCACCGGCCCGGCTGCCCGGCTCGGTCTGCGCCGGCGCTCCGTCGGTCCACGAGTAGGTCACCGGATTGTCGTTCTGCGCCCCGATCGCGGCACCGGTCTGCCGGTTCGCGACGCCAAGGCGAGCCGTTCCAGCCGGTACGACGCTGCTGCGGTTGATCGTCGCGCCGTTGAGGTGCATCCAGTCGCTCGGTCCCTCGGCAGTCAGGTTCATGGCGACCGGCGGAGCAGTCGCGGTCAAGCTCGCCTCCGCCGCCGGAGCGACCTTCGAGAGCGCGGCCGCGGACAGCGAGATGTTGCCGTTCGCCTGCAGCTTCTCCGTGAACCTGGTGGTGACGACAACGCCCTCCCCCGGACGAATCGTCACCGTGTAGCGCTTCGCGACGGCACTCCCGTTCGCGCTGATCTTGGTCGTGTACGCCGTACCGGCCCCGTCTGCCGGCGCGATGGTCACCGTGCCGCGGGCCTGCCAGATCCCACCCACGAACACGAGTCGCCGCGGGGAGTCCGAGGGAGCGACGGTGATCCGGTAGCCGGCGTCGTGCGCTGTCGCGTCGCCGACCGTAGTGTCGTCGTACTTGAAGACCCCGCCCGTGGTGATCCCGGGAGTCGAGGGCGTGGTGGTGCCGTCGGACCAGCGGAAGGTCAATGGGCTGTCGTTGAGCGTGTCCTGGCCGGCCGCGGGGTTGAGGTTGTCGACCGTAATGGCCGCCGCGACGGCCTTGCGTTCGGTCCCGGCGCCGGTCAGGTGGACCCAGTCAAGATCGCCGTACGTCGTCAGGTCCATCGCGCCGGCGGCACCGGTGCCGTTGGCAAGGTTCTCCACGTTCACCACGAACGCGTTGGCCGGTGCCGCCGCGGCCGGCAGGGATGTCAGGGCGGGTAACAGCAGCGCTCCGGCGATGGTTGCCGCAAGCAACTTGATTCTGGACCTCATCGGTGTCCCCTCACTGCCTCGGTGGTCCTGGAAGGCTGGAGCCCCGGACGATGAGTTCCGGTTCCAGCAAGACGTGCTGCGGCTCCCGGGCGTCGCCGGCGAGCAGGTTGTCGATGGTCTGGATCAGCTGCCGCCCGACCACGTCGATCGGCTGGTGCAGCGTGGTCAGCCCGGGGCTGACGAGTGCGGCGGTGGGCGAGTCATCGAACCCGGTGACCGCGACGTCGGTGCCCGGCCGCAGTCCGCGCTCGTGCAACGCCCGCAGTACGCCGAGGGCGAGCGTGTCGGAGGCACAGACGAGGGCGGTGGCGGGACGGGACGAGTCGAGCATCCGGTGCGCGGCCTGCCGGCCCGCCTCGAGCGTGTCCGGGACCAGGGCCTGGAGATCGGTCTCCAACCCACGCTCCCGGCAACCCTCCAGCCAGCCCTCGCGGCGCTCGGCGCCGATCTCGGACCCGGCAAGCCAACCGATGTGCCCGATCCGGCGATGCCCCTGCGCGGCGACATGCTCGGCCGCGGCGCGAGTTCCGGCCCGGCCGTCGACGTCCACCCAGGCGGTGCTGTCGTCACCGTCCCAGGAGCGTCCGAAGGTCGCGAACGGCACACCCCAGGACCGCATCGCCGCGACCCGGTCGTCGTTGCGATGCGTCTCGGTCAGGACGAATGCATCGACCGGCGTCTTCTTCAGCAGGTCCCGGTACGCCTTGATCTCGTTCGCCGAGCCGTCTTCGGCGTGCACCAGGATCAGGTGGTAGCCGGCCTGCGCCGCGGACGCGTTCAGCGCGTACAGGAACTCGTCCATCAGCAGCGAGGCCTTGTCCGGCCGGGCCGGCCGCGTCTTGAACGCGATCAGCGACGAGCTGCGGTTGCGGAGCGCTCGCGCCGACAGGTTCGGCTCGTACCCGAGTTCCTCCACAGCCGCCAGGATCCGCTGCCGGGTCGCCGGAGCCACCCGCTCGGGGTTGTTGACCGCGTTCGACACGGTCTGCGCGGAGACGCCCGCCCACCGGGCCACCTGCACCAACGTCACGTGCCCGTGCGGCACCGGCCCTCGACTGCTGTCCTGCGGCCCCATCCCGCTCTCCTCACGAGCCGTGGATTTTATTAACGTTAAAATCCGTGGGCCGCACGCTACTGAGGCACCTTGACGCCCGTCAAGAGGTTGTCAGTTCCCAGGGGTTTTAACGCTAAGCCCAGCCAGCTGGATCAGGACGCCGCCAGGGTCAGGTGGACCGAGGAACCGGTCCGCTGGTTGGGGTGAATGGTCAGGCGGCCTCGCCACAGCGGCCGGCGACGTCCAGGCCGAGTCCTGCGGAGCCTCAGCCCTCCACTGCTGGGCGCGGAAGCCGCAGGCCGGTACTGCGAAGTTCCAGGTCGGCCAGTCGGGTGATGACCGCGGAGTCGCCCTCGCGCCACGCGGTGACCGGGTCGTCGGAGATCTTCGCGAGTTTGTGCATCGGCTGGTTGGCCATCGCCCGGAGCGCGAACAGGTCGAGGTCGGCCGCGTTGTCGATGAACTTGCGCGCGGCCGTCGCCCGCCGGGAGAAGCGGATCCGCCGCGGCAACCAGATCAGCAGCGCGAAGAGCACCGGCAACCCGATGGTCACTCCGGCCAGCAGATAGGCCAACTGCTCCGCCGCATGCGCCTGATCCCGCCCCGCCTCAGCCATCCTGGCCGCGGCCTTGGCAGCACCGTCGACCGGAGACTTCAACTCGTCCCCGACCGCGGGCACCTTGCCGATCGACCCGGACAGCCGCTGCAGATCACCCGACAGCCCGTCGCCGGCCTCAGCCGCCTTCCGCCCCGGATAGCCGAGCGCGTTGGTGATCTTGAAAACCGTCAGCCCGAGCGCGGTACAGAAGGCGATCCAGCCCAGCAACAGCAGATCCCCCAACACCTGCCCGAACCGCTGCACACCCACATCGGAGTAGAGCTTCACGCCGTCCATCTCCTCGATCGGTCACGCCCAGTCCCCGTCCCCTGACACTAGTGCCCAGCAGGTGTTGTCTTCGCACGGAGGTTTTTCGTCGGTGGGGGTGGTTAGGGTGACGCTGTGGTCAGTTCGCTGTCGCCGTTGGGGTATCACCGGGCCGTGCTTGCGCAGGTTCGCCGGGTGGATGAGCGTGCCTGGGAGGCCTTGCGGGGTGGGGAGGCTCAGGACTCCGGGTTGAGCGAGGCTTTGTTGCGGAACACGTATCGGTTGGAGGCAGCCAGTCACCCCGAGCTGCATGCGGCCGGGCGGCGGGCTGTGGAGGCGCTCGGGCTCGAGGTGGAGATCGGGTTCTTCCAGGCACAGGGCGCCGGCCAGCCCAATGCGTCGTTGCTGCATCAGGGTGATCGGGCGGTCATCCTGTTCGAGGGGCCGCTGCTGGAGCGGTTGGATGCCGATGAGCTCGCGGCCGTCTGCGGGCACGAACTGGCGCACCGGGTGCTGTGGACGCTCGAGGACGGGGCGTATCTCGCGGTCGACCGGTTGCTCGACGCGGCGGCGGGTGACGCGCGCACGCCACCGCAGTACCTGGAAACCCATCGCCGTTGGGTGATGGCCTGCGAACTGTTCGCCGACCGCGGCGCACTCGTCGCCTGCGGAGACCTCGGTACTACGGTGCGCGCGTTGCTGAAAGTCCAAACCGGCTTGGGTTCCGTGGATCCGGCGGCCTACCTGCGCCAGGCGGCCGAGCTGGATCTGAGCACGGGCAGTCGCGGGACGAGCCATCCCGAAGGAGTCGCCCGAGCCTGGGCTCTGCAGAACTGGCTGGCCGAGGAAGACGTCGAGATTCTGCTGACCGGGCCACTCGACGTGGATGCACCAGATCTGCTGGATGCCGCGTTGCTGCGCGAGGTGAGTATGGACTTCGCGGCGCACATCGCGCAGGCGGAGGGGTTGCGGTCCGACACGGTGGCCACGTTCGCGGCCGGCTTCGCGGATCCACCCGGGCCGCTCGGCGTACCGGGTGGGGCGGTGCCGCGGTTCGACGAGCCGCTGGCGATCCGGCCCGTCGACGGTGCTCCGATTCCGCGTCCTCGGCGGTTGACGCCTGCTACGCGGCAATACCTTTGCTACCTGTTGCTCGACCTGGCGACTGCCGATCCCGAGTTGGGCGATGACGGTTTGATCGCGTCGCTGGCGCTGGCCCGCCGCGCCGGACTATCGGAGTACGACGATCTGGCGGACGACGAGCTCGGGTGGAGCGATCGGCGCCGGGCCGAGCTGACGCAGGCGGTGACGCCATGAAGGATCTCGTTGCGCTGGCCGTCTCTCAGGGCGGGCTCGGCAATGACGCGTTACTCGCCGCTGTGTTGCCGCTGTTCCACGAGACGGCCGAGGTGCACGAGCGCGGTCTGGTCGCGCCCTTGCGCGGGCTCGACCTGATCACTGTCGACGAACAAACCCGTCTTGGTTTCCCGCCGGAGGCAGCGTCTCGCCCGCTCATCCAGGCCGACGAGATCGCTGCCAGGGAAGGACATCGAGCCTCAGCGGTCGAGGTCGTGTCGCATCAGCAGGTCGAGCTGGATCTCAGCGAGAGCGGCGGCCGACCCAAGGTGCAGGTGACCGAGCCGGTGCCGGAGGCAATCACCGCGCCGGTGCTCGTGCCGGGCTGGCAGAGCTGGGAGCACGTGCTCGGTCATCACGACCCGCTGACCGACATCTTCAGTCTCGGCCAGCTGTTGATCGCGCTCGGCTGCGGGCTCGATCTGTCCCGGACCGAGGACGTCGCTCGGCTGGTCGATGCCCGCGGCAACTTCTTTTCACTGACCGGTTCGCTGCATCCGGTGATCGTCTCGGTGGCAGCGCAGATGGCCGAGCCCGATCGCCATCGCCGCGCCCAGGACCTGCGCTCGCTGATCGAGCAACTGGAGAACTACCGCGACCAGCCGCTCGACTTCGACGTCGACGCGATCACTCGCGATACGGCGGACCGGCGCGAGGCAGTGCTGAAAGCCTTGCGGGACAGGCTTTTCGACCTCTCGAGGCGCAACCGGCTGGTCAACTTCCGGCACACCGCCCAGACGATCAACCTCACCGAGGCCTCGGTCCCGCTGATGCTCGACGTGCGCAACATCCGCGCGGAACAGCTCTTCACCTGGAACGCCGACCTCGCCGCACGACTCGTCGACGGCAAGGGCCACTCACTCGGCAAGTGGATCCGGTACGACGAAGCGCCGTACGCCGCGTCCGCGCTGGACAAGCTGATCTCGACGGCCAGACGCGACCGCGCGGAGTACGGGCAGGATCAGTTGCGGCTGGTCCCGGCCTTCCTGCGTTGGCACGATCTGAAGAATGACCCTGCCACCCGGCTGACCTCGCCGCTGGTGCTCGTGAAGGTCGAGCTGGCCAAGAAGCGGGGGGTGCGCGACTCGTACACGGTGCGGATCACCGATCCGGTCGCTGAGATCAACCCGACGTTGCGGCATCACCTGCATCAGCTCTATGGCATCAACCTGCCGGACAAGGTGGATCTGACCGAGCCGGACGCGATCGGCGTACTGCACGAGAAGTTGCGGGCCGAGTTGCAGGCGTCCGAGCCGGGGTTGCAGCTGCAGCTGCGGTCGAAGCCGCGGATCGATCTCGTTCGGCAGCGCGCGATGGTGAAGCTGCGGAACTACCGGCGACGGCAGCACGGGAACACGGCGAACGAGTTCGGCGGCCGGCACTACTCGTACTCCTATCGCCGGCCGGACTACCAGCCACTCGGTGTGCAGATTTTCCGCCAGCAGCTTGCTGTGCAGGAGTTGCCGCTGAGCGTTGTGTTCGGCGAGCCGCGACGACCGGGTGCGATCGAGACCGACAGCTATGTGCTGGAGACGGGCGACGACGGCAGCCCGTACTCGTGGGACGTCGACCTGTGCGCGGTCGCGCTGGCCAACTTCAACTACCGGACGCTCGGGCTGGTGCGCGACTACGACGAACTGCTCACGACCGGGCGGTCCTGCCCGTCCTTCGACCAACTCTTCTCCGACCGGCCGCGTCCGCTGGTCAGCGATCCGCCGGAGCTGCCGACGTCCGAGCGGCATCTGGTGGTGCCGGCGGACGGATCGCAGGTGGCGGCGGTGGCGCGCGCCCAGCGGGGCGAGAGTTTCGTGATCCAGGGCCCGCCGGGGACGGGCAAGTCGCAGACGATCACCAACATGATCGCGGACTTCGTGGCGCGCGGGCAGCGGGTGCTCTTTGTCTGCCAGAAGCGCGCGGCGCTCGATGTCGTGCATGCGCGGCTGGTCAGTCGGCGGCTCGATGAGTTGTGCACGCTGATCCACGACTCGCAGGCCGACAAGAAGGCGTTCGTGCACGGCCTGCGCGACACCTATGAGGCCTGGCTCGCGGCGTCGGACGATCTCGACGACCTGACCGTACGCCGGGACGCGCTCGTCGCGCGGGTCGATCGTTTGCTCGCGACCGTCGGTGAGTTCGAGCGGAAGCTGGCTGCCGAGTCGCCATCGCTGCGGACTGTGGTGAACACGCTCGCGGAGTTGCGTGAGCAGGAGTGGGGGTCGTCGCTCGAGCCTGCCCAGCGTCGGTTGATCCCGTCGCCGGGCGATTGGTGGGCGGCTCGGGAGGTTGTTGGTGAGCTGGCGTCTGGGCTAGCCGCGGCGGATCCGGCGAGTGGCGGCGTACTGGCTCGGAGCCCGCTGAGTCTGGTCGCGCCTGCTGTCTGGGCTGCGCCTGGCGCGGATGCCGAGATCCCGGCTACTGCTGCTGAGGCCGTCGCTGCTTGGTCGGCGGTCGCTGACACGCTTGAGGCGTCTGGCCTGACGGCGCCTGATGGTTGGGGCAGCGTTGAGATTGGAGTTCTGCGGCGGCTGGGTGAGCTCGGGGTAGTCATGTTGCCTCTGGTCGAGCGCGGCAAGGGCGAGGTGCTCGACTCGTCGTCCTCCGCTGCTCGGGAGCTGCGAGCGGCCGCAGCCGAGCACGAGTCGTTGCTGGCCGCCGAGCGAGCCGCGTGGGACGAGGCCGCAGGCTGGACCGAGCCGCTGAGCCCAGCCGACGCACGCTCCGCACTAACCGTTGCCCAAAGCAAGGAAGGCGGCCTGCTGTCGTTCCTCTCGGGCGACTGGCGCCGGGTGAAGTCCCTGGTCCACAGCCGCTACGACGCCTCCACCCGAGCCGTCCGCCCGTCCGTCACCGAACTCCTCACCACCCTCGTAGCCGCCCACGAGGCATCAGCCGCGCTCACCGCCCACACCCACCAATCCGAACAAACCTGGTCCACCCCCAACCCCAGCACCCTCACCCAATCCCTCCAAGCCCTAACCCAAGACCCCACCCTCACCCCTTGGCTCCCCGCACTGACAACAACCACCCCACACGCCGATCCCGCGCCCTCCGGCGGGGCGCGAGTCGGAGCCGCGCCCTCCGGCGAGGCACCCGCCGCTCGGCGCCCGGACGCCCCCGCCACCAACACGGCTCACGGCGGACACGCAGACGACACCTCGCCTTCAGCCCCCGGTGGGGCCCCCGCCGGCCCTCTCCAGGGCGAGGCAGCGGACGCTCCGCCCGTGCCCACTGTTGACTCAGCTCAGAGCGGCACAGCCGCTCGTCCAACGCCGGCAAGGGAGGTCGTGCTGGCGTTGGCCCGGGTCGGGCAGTTGGTGGCTCGGGCAGAGGAGATCACTCGGGGATTGCTGGTTCCGGAGTATTCCGAGAGGAGTCTGGGCGGGGTACGGGAGATTGTAGGGGTGCTGGCGGGGGCGGGGTTGGTGCCGGTGGTTCAGCGGGTGGGTTCTGTGATGCGGCGGTTGGGTGAGGCACCGGTGGGTGTGCAGGCTGCGGTGCGGGCTCTTGAGGCGACTCCCGCGCAACTGGAGTACGCCGTCTGTGCGTTGCACTGGGAGCGGGCGCGGGCGGCGAACCCGGTGCTCACCGAGGTGACTTCCGCGCGACTCGACGCGATCGTCGGCGAGCTGAGTCTCGTGTACGACGAACTGACGACGGTCAACGCCGACGTGGTGGTGGCCGGGGTGCGGCGGCGGTTCCTGACCGACCTGGCGCATTCCGAGGCGAGCGTGACCGGGATGTCTCAAGAAGATCGGGTTCGCAAGAAGACCTTCAGTACCGGCCGGCGCGAGCTGGAACACGAGTTCGGCAAGGTGATGCGGTACAAGTCGATCCGCGAGCTCGCCTCCGGCGCGACTGGCGAGGTCGTCTCGCTGCTGCGCCCGGTCTGGTTGATGAGCCCGTCATCGGTGTCGGACACCTTGCCGCTCGACACCTTCTTCGACGTGGTGATCTACGACGAGGCGAGCCAGATCCCCATCGAGGAAGCGATTCCGGCGCTGCACCGCGCACCGCAGGTGATCGTCGTCGGCGACCAGATGCAGTTGCCGCCCACGCAGTACTTCCGGACCACCGCCTCGACCGGTGATCCGGACGACGAAGCCGAGCAGGTCGGCATCGCGTTGACCGACGACAGTTTCCTGGCCATCAGTGCGCTGCGTCTCGCCTCGACCATGCTGACCTGGCACTACCGCAGTCGTTCCGAGGCGCTGATCTCCTTCAGCAACGCAGCCTTCTACCAAGGCAGGCTCGCCACGATCCCGGATCGCCTGCCCGCCCACCCGGCACCGCCGTGGACCGTCCGGGCCGACGACGAGTTGCCGTCTCAGGTCGAGGACGTCGTCGACGGGATGCTGGCCGGCAGCATCACCGCAGTACGGGTCGTCGACGGGGTCTACGTACGGCGTACCAATCCTGCTGAGGCGCGGTGGATCGCTGGGCTGGTCCGGGAGATTCTGGCGCGCGACACCGGGAAGAGTCTCGGCATCGTGGCGTTCTCGGAGGCGCAGCAGGGCGAGATCGAGCGGGCGCTGGACGAACTGGCCGAGCGCGATCCGGAGTTCGGCGCGCGGTACGAGGCCGAGCAGGTGCGGACCCGGGACGAGCAGGACGCCGGATTGTTCGTGAAGAACCTGGAGAACGTGCAGGGCGACGAGCGCGACATCGTCATCATGAGCGTCTGCTACGCGGCCGGGCCGGACGGGCGGATGCTGATGAACTTCGGCCCGATCAACACCTCCGGCGGCGAGAAACGGCTGAACGTCATCTTCAGCCGCGCCCGCCAGCACATGGTGATCATCAGCAGCATCGAGCCGGACGCGATCACCAACACCTACAACGACGGCGCCAACACCCTCCGCCGGTTCCTCACTTACGCCAACGCGGTGTCCCAGGCGAATGCGGAAGCAACCCGCGCAGCTTTGGCGCAGTACTCGACCGGCACCCGCCGGGCAGCGCAACATCCGCGCCGCACCGCTCCGGCCCAGGATCCGGCTGGTACGCCGGTGGTTGCGGGGGTCAGCCGGGCTGCGGTGGTCGAGCAGTTGACCGAGCGGCTGCGGGAGAACGGAGTGGTGGTGGAGACGGCTGTCGGCGAGTCGGTCTTCCGGTGCGACCTCGCTCTGCGCCGGCCCGACGACGAGGGCCATCGCCTCGCAGTACTGGTCGACACACCGGAGCGAGTAGCTGCGGATTCGCTCCTGGAACGCCTCACCACGCATCCGCGCGCGTTGGCCACCGGCGGCTGGCGGACTCACCACGTGCTGACAGGCGACTGGACCAGCAACCCGGACGCAGTACTGGCCCGCCTCCTGGACACCCTCGACCGCCCCACGGACTAACCGCCCGCGGAGCCGAGGGGTCAGAGGGACGTGCGGAGGGTCCAGAGGAGGGGGTAGTAGCGGAGGTCGAGGCGGCTGCGGAGGTAGCCGGCGCCGGAGGAGCCGCCGGTGCCTGGCTTGGTGCCGATCATGCGCTCGACCATCACCACGTGCCGCGCGCGCCAGGCCGCGGCCAGCTCGTCGTGCTGGAGGAGGCCCTCGGCCAGTTCCCAGATCTCCGCGTGGTGGCTGCGATCGCCGGCCACCGTCTGCAGCGCCTTGCGGAGGTCGTCCTCGTGCGCGGTCGAGAAGCCGGCCGCCTCGAGGACCGCCAGGAAGGCGTCCCACAGGGTCGGCTCGGCTAGGCGCAGATCCAGCCGGGCCTTCTCCGCTTCGGACAGGCCGCGGAACCGCTTCACAAACGACGGGTCCTTGGCGCCGGACAGGAACTCGATCTCCCGGAACTGCACCGACTGGAACCCGCTCGCCGGCGACAACCGGTGCCGGAACGTGCCGAAGTCCTGCGGCGTCATCGTCTCGAGGATGTCGACCTGCTGGATCAACGTCCGCTCGATGGTGTGCACCCGCCGAAGCAGGTGCTGGGCCAGCCAGAGCTCACCGCACAGCATCGCGTCGCGTGACGCCGTCATCTCGTGCAGCATCTGCTTGAACCACAGCTCGTAAACCTGGTGGACCGTGATGAACAGCAGTTCGTCGTGGGCCGGCGGATCCGACTCCAGCCGCTGCTGGTCGAGCAGAGTCTCCAGCCGCAGATAGCTGCCGTAGGTGAGGCGGCCACCCTCCTCACCGAAGTTCACGTCAACGCCCTCCCACCGGCCGGTCACCGCTTCACCGCTGGGCTGGATACCGCTGTTCTCGCTCACGGCCTGAGGATAACCGCGATCACAACCGGTGACGTCTGCTACACAACGTGCGTCAGTCCGCAAACGACGGAGTACCACGGCGATGCGGCCTCGAACCCACCACCGCGAGCCGCTCCGGCGTCCAGAGATCGTCGCGCTCATGCAGGCTCAGCTCGCCGTCTCGACGCAGCAACCAGACGGTCTTCAGCTCCCGGTGCAGCACCGCATCTCCAGGCACCAGATCCAGCAAACCCAGCGTCAGCACCACGATGTCGTCCTGCTGAGCCCCGAGGTCGGCGAACTTGTTCAGCCGAAACGCCACCCGCACCGCCGGCGTGATGCCGAGATCCGTCACCACCACATGCCACGGCGCACTCGTCGGCTCCAGAACCCGAACCCAAAGCCCCCACCTGACGAGCGCACCGTCCAGCAATCGCCCACCGGTGATCGACGCACCCGGCCCACGTCCATCCAGCGCGGGCGCGGCTGTGGCAACCGCACCATCCAGGAGACCGGCTGTTTCCGCGACCCGGCACAGCTCTTCCGCGACCCGCGCCGCCGGCGTACCGGTCGCGAATTCGAGGCTGAAGCCGATGACCATTCGGCCATTCTCGGCGATCGGTGGGGTCCTGCGGGCGGCGGCGGGTGTGACCGCGAGGGCTGTCGCTCGTTGGGTGGTCGGTGGAAGCTTGCCGCGATTCGAGGAGCAATCAGGCCGTGATCGACCTCCAGACCTTGCTTCAGCGCAGGAATGTCACCCCGGCCGAGGTCGAAGCGGCGCTCCTCGACGACTACTCGGCCTTCGTCCGGCTGGCCTACCTGATCTTGCCACCCTCGCTCGGCCGCCACCGGCGCATCCTCGCCGCACATGGCGTTGTCCAGCGCGCACTACCCGACCGCCGGCGGCTGCAGCGACTGCTGGTCGGCGAAACCGACGCGCTCACCTTCCTCCGCCGCCGAGTCATCCAGAACGCCGTCAAACAAGCCCGTTGCCGTATTCCGCTGCGCCTGCTCCCGCAGGTCTGGGGATTCCGGCTGTTCCCTCGCTCGGGCGCAGCCGACGGCCTGGCTCTCGACAACGTGCTGAGCAGCCTGAGCCCTGAAGCACGAGCGGCCTGGACACTCCTGCGAGCTGAGCGGCTCTCAGTAGACGACGCGGAACTGCAGCTCCGCGCCGCCGGCATCCAGCACGCACAAGCCGCCATCAACGAAGCCACTCCGCCCGACGAAGGCCCGGGTGAGCCCCTGGACGCATCGACCTTCGACCCGTGCGCGGTGCGGTTGGCCCCCACCGACCTGGTCCGCCGCAGAGCCCGCGGTCGCGCAGTGGCCATCTCGGTCACCAGCGCACTGGCCGCCGCCATCCTGGTCTCGTTGATCGTGACAGCAGGCGAGGGTAATGAGCCCGCAGCAGGCCCGTTGGGTCAAAGCGTGCCAGCCCCCAAACTGACAGCGGACGCACTACGTCGTACCGGGTCCGAGCGCTGGCAGGACACAGCACGCGTGGACTTCACCGCTTGGGCTCCCCGCGGCGACCGCCTTGCAGACAACGCTCTACTGACCAGAGCCCTCACCGCCTGGTCCACCGGCGACGGAGTCACAGCAGTCGCCGGTACGCCGACCGCGGCGCCCAGCGACGCCCCGCAACTCCTGTACTCCGGCACTGTGGACGGCAAGTCCGTCGCCCTCCTGTACGACGGGCAACGCCTCGCCCGCTACACCGATGGCGCCGGACTCGTCGTGGCTCGCTCAGACAACGCGAACGTGACGACA
The DNA here is from genome assembly GCF_040639475.1 of Kribbella sp. NPDC023855. Lineage (NCBI taxonomy): Bacteria > Bacillati > Actinomycetota > Actinomycetes > Propionibacteriales > Kribbellaceae > Kribbella > Kribbella sp. NPDC023855. Next base: position 240,949 of record NZ_JBFAAA010000006.1, on the reverse strand, counting down.
GCCGCGGCAGTGGTCATCAGCGAGTCCGCCTCCGGTATCCGCTACCTCACAGCACCATGGGTCGGCACAGCCAGCCTGCGCGACCTGGTGAAGCCGAACCGCCCGGCCACCGACCTGACTCGATCCGACGGCATCACTGCGGAAGTCGCACGCCCGACTTGCTCGTCCTGGCCGACACTGCAGCTCCGCTCGGCCTCCACCGTCGCAGAGAAGCACGCCTTCCTCCTGACGTACCTAGGCGGCTTGAGCCCAGTCCACCTCACCTACCTGCCACCACCGTCGAGTGGTGCCGCCCGATCCCCACGCGAGGCAACTAGTAGCGCCGCCTTGTCGAGCTGGGCCAAGACGGCCTGCAGCCTGCAGTCCCTGCAGAACCAGGGCGTCAGGTCTGCCAACAACTGGGTCTTCGCTCAGCAGGCGCTGCCCGGAGGTGGCCTGGGCAGCTGGGTCTGCACCCGCACGGATACCTGGGAGGGCAATGGCTGGGCCAGCGCCCAACTCCTTGCGCCGGGAGCAGCCGCAGTGCCCGCAGGCAAGGCGGTCAACACCGCAGCTTGTAGCCGCTTCGACCAGAACGTCCTGGCCTCCACCTACTGGAAGTCACCCGCAGGCGCCACTTACCTGATGGCAGCGGGCAGCCGGCACGTCGACCGCATCACGCTGAACGGCCGCGCATACAGGGGAAACGTGGCAGTTCGGCAGTCCGGGCGCGCGCCGGCCACCCTCACCGGACACCTCACCACCGGCGCCATCGTCACTCCGCTGAGCAAATAGGCGACACGTATTGACGGTTCCATCCGGCGCGTCTAGGTTCGTGAAACCGCTCTCTTCCTACCGCCCCAGGGAGAACTCATGCTCGTTGGAATCGTTTCCGCCGCTGCCCTGACCGCCCTGTCCATCCCGGCCGGCGCACCTCCACCGGCCCCCGCGTCCACTCCGGCGGTGACCGTGTCGACCCAGGCGACCATCTGCAACAAGTACTGCGATGCCCGCGATCCCGCGCTCTCCCCGGGCGACCGCTCCCCGGTCTCGGCGACGATCTTCGGCCGGACGGTGCGGCTGCACTTCGACGATGCGGACGCGATGGGCTGGGCCTCGATCGAGAACGGCAACCCGGGTGACGAGGTCTGGCTGGATCGCTCGATGGACGGCGGCCGGACCTGGTCGACGGGCAGCCGGCTCGGCAACACCGTAGTACCCGCTGGGCAGCGTGGCTGGCGAACCCAGATGTTCAACGTGGACGACTGGAACAACCACGGCGTCGGCGCCCTTCGTGCCTGCGGCAAAGCCGGCGACCGCGCAGAAATCGCCTGTACGCCGTGGGCGCGGACCACCTGGAACGCGGGTGACCGCCGAACGGCTGCCGCCACCGCGCAGATGCAGTTCTACAACTACTCGACCGGCCTGTTCGACACCACCGGCTGGTGGAATTCGGCCAACGCGCTGAACGCGATCATCGACAACGCACGAGTGACCGGGATGGGGAGCTACCGCTACGCGATCGGGCGGACGTACGACCTCAATCTCAACGCCCAGCAGGGGCAGTTCCGCAACGACTACATCGACGACACCGGGTGGTGGGGGCTCACCTGGATCGCGGCGTACGACTTGACCGGCGAGACCCGGTACCTCCAGACGGCGAAAGCCGACGCCGACCACATGGCGGCGTACTGGGACAACACCTGTGGCGGTGGAGTTTGGTGGAGTCAGGCGAAGACGTACAAGAACGCGATCTCGAACTCGCTCTACATCCAGCTCAGCGCGGCGCTGCACAACCGGATCGCGGGCGATACGACGTACTTGCAAAGGGCCCAGAACGGGTGGGCGTGGTTCCAGCAGACGGGCATGATCAACAGCTCGAAACTGGTGAACGACGGCATCGATCTGTCCACCTGCAAGAACAACGGAGATGTTGCCTGGAGCTACAACCAGGGAGTGTTGCTGGGGGCACTGACCGAACTGTCGCGTGCCACCGGCAACAGTTCGTACCTCACCACCGCCCGGCAGTTCGCCGACGCCGCCACCACCTCCCCCGGGCTGAACACCGCGGACGGCATCCTGCGGGAGCCTTGCGAGGGAGGTGACTGCGGCGGCGACGGGCCGTCCTTCAAGGGAGCCCACGTCCGCGGCCTCGGCAAACTGAACGAGGCTCTGGCCGATCGTCCGTACACGACGTACCTGCGCCGGCAGGCCGATCGGGCTTATGCGGCCGACCGGACGGCGATGGACCAGTACGGGCTGCGCTGGTACGGGCCGATCGACAAACTCGACGCGGCCCGCCAGCACAGCGCTCTCGACCTGATGAACGCGGCTCCGCCCAGCTAGCCGGCGTGCCCGACGAGGATCCACATGTAGTCATGGTTCTTCACCGGGAAGGTCGCGGTCTTGCTGCTGACCTCCTTGGTCTTCTTGCAGTCCGAGGTGGTGTAACGCCACCGGACGACCTGCACGCGCCAGGACTGCTTGAGCTGATGCAACCGGCGAACCTTGTTGGCCGGCACCTCAGCCGTGTACGACCAACTGTCCGACACCGAGTGCGACTTGCCGACGGTCTTGGAGTACTTGTTCTGGATCTCGCCGATCACCATGTTGATGCTCACCCCGAGATCCCCACTCCACGACGAGTTCGACTCCGACGTAGCGGTCTTGGAGTAGGTGATCCGCCCGGGCCCCTCCATCCAGTCGGAGTACAAGTTCGTCCCGACATACACCTCCTTACCGCCCCGCACATACCAGTTGATCTCCTTGGTATTGCACTTCTTAGCCACCTGCCCCTCCCCCACCGGCGCCGCCGCAGCCCCCACCGCCACCACCCCCGGCGCCACCAACCCAGCAACCCCCGCCACCACACCCACCAACCGACGAACCCGCATAACCGCCTCCTACCTAGAAGCCAACCTTGGTAGGAAACTTACGAACCTTCATTACCTCACAACAATCATTTTCACATCACACTGTGTAACGGATTCATCTCACCCCGGTGAGCGGTTGGTGATGCCATGATGTGCGGCATGGAGCTGAAGATGTCGGCGTCTTATGACGCCACCCCTGAGGAAGTCTTCGCGATCGTCACCGACGCCACCTTTCGCGAGCAGGCCTGCGAGAAGACCAAGGCGTTGTCGTACGACGTCAAGGTGAGCGAGTCCGGTGGCGACACCGTGGTGCGGGTGGAGCGGGAGATGCCGGCCGACGACGTGCCGGACATCGCGCGCAAGTTCGTCGGGCAGACGTTGACCGTGGTGCAGACCGAGACGTGGCACCCGGCGAACGCGGACGGATCGCGGAAGGCCGACGTGAAGGGCGAGATCGCCAACACGCCGGTCACCCTCAAGGGCACCGCCACCATCACCTCGACCGGTGGTGAGACCGTGCAGGCGATCGAACTGGACGTGAAGGTCTCGGTGCCGCTGATCGGCAAGAAGATCGAGCCGTTCGTGGTCGAGGCGATCCGCAAGGGCCTGCAGAAGGAGCACGACCTCGGCCGCGACTGGCACAACGGCACCAACTGATCCCGGCTACCGGCCGGAGCCCGCTTCGGCCGTGTCGCTGACCGCCTCCGCCCACCTCCGATGGCAACCTGGGAAGGACTATCGGAGGTGGGTTTCTGATGCGTACCCGACGCCGCGCACCGATCGACGACTCCCGGTACTGCGTACTGTGCGATGACGTGGTGGAGTTCGAACGGGTCGAACCGGGCGATCATCCAGCCGACGACCCGTCGGCCGAATGGATCTGTGTGGCCTGCGGCTCCGCCGTCCTGATCGGCCCCGCGGCCCAGCCACTCCACCGCACCGCCTGACCAACTGACCTGGCGCGGATGCCGGCCACCCCTGCGACCGACATCCGCGCCACCCCCAGGCTCTACAACGCCGGACCGAACCCGCACACGACCCGCGAAGCATGGGCCGGGTCGAGCGCATTGGAGACCAGCTGCGCCACGGTCGGGTCGAAAGCAAGACCGACGTGGCCGACCGGGTCAAACGGGCAGGTGTCCTGGACGAACTGGTTCGTCACCCCGGGCTCGCGGATGAACGACGTCTCGTGCGGCGTCACCAAGGCGTCGAGCTTCGAGGCGATCACCGTGTACTTCACGCCCGGCTGGGCGATCGGCCCGGCCGTCAGCTTGGCCACCTCCGAACCACCCACGATCAGCTCATCGCAGGCCGGGCAACCGAACTCACGCAGTACCTGGTCGACCAGCGGGCGCAGGCCGAGGTAGTCGCCGACGCTCACCAGCCCGCCGAACGTCGTACCGTGCGTGGACGGCGCGAGGGCGACCACCTTGCCGACCTTGGCGGCGTACCCGCGGACCTTCGGGCCGTAGATGCTCTGGAAACCGCCTTCGGAGTGACCGACGATGTCGACCTTCGCGGCGCCCGTGCTGGCCCGGACGCGATCCACGAACGCCTCGATCTGCGCCGACGACTGGACGATCGAGATCGTGCCGCCGACGGGGATGGCCGGCGTGGCCTGGCCGTAGGTGAGCGTGTAGGCGCAGTAGCCCTTCGCCGCGAGGTACGGGCCCAGGTACGAGTAGTTGCCAGGGCCGTTGCCGCCCAGCCCGTGCAGGAGCACCAATGGGTTCGGATGCGCGGCCGACGGCTTGCAGGACCAGTCGTCGAAGCCGGAACTAGGTGCTGCGGCGTGTGCCAAGGCAGTGAGGGTGGTGGCGAGCAATGCGGCAGCCAGCAAGCCTGCCGCAGTACGCCGGAGAACGTTTCGCATGACGGCTCCCGAGGGGCAGTGTCGTTCAGTGACGACGGGATGACCGACAGTGGAGCACGTCTTCGAGTTATGAACAAGACCTCGTGTTCATAACTCGCCACCTGGTTAGTAACCAACCACTAGGGGTAGCGTCTGGCCATGGGGCGAGTGATCAGAGGCCTGACGGCCGAGCAGCGCAAGGCGGAGCGACGGGAACAGCTGCTCGACGCCGCGCTGGACCTGTTCGCAACTCACGGCTACCTGGGGACGTCGATCGAGCAGATCTGCAGTACGGCGTACGTGGGCACGAAGAGCTTCTACGAGGTCTTCGACGGTCGTGAGGACTGCTATGTCGCGCTGCTCCGGCGCACCTCGGAGCGGTTGCAGGCGGACATGATGGCGGTCGCGGCACGGGCCGAAGGCAACGAACGCCAAGCCGCGCCGCGCATCATCTCCGCCTTCGCCCACGCGCTGCTCGACGATCCGCGGGTCGCCAAGGTGACCTTCGGCCAGGCGGGCGGCATCTCCGCCACGGTCGAGCGGCAGCGGCGGACCAACCGCCGCTGGGCCGCCGGCTTCCTGGAACAGATCTGGGACCGGTACGACGCTCCGTCCGGCCAATCCGACAAGGCGGAGAGCCGGGCCCGGCACGCGATCGCGATCGGGCTGGTCGGCGGGCTGTTCGACCTGATCGCCGACTGGCTGCTCGACGCCGACCCGACTGTCCCCGACCAGGTGGAGAGCCTGATCGAGGACCTGACGTCGTTCTACATCACCGTCCGGCGGGGACTGACCGGCTGATCAGCCCTGGTGCGGGTAGCGGTAGTCGGTCGGCGGGGCGAAGGTCTCCTTCATCGACCGCGGGCTGGCCCAGCGGATCAGGTTCCACATCGAGCCGGCCTTGTCGTTCGTCCCGCTGGCCCGCGAGCCGCCGAACGGCTGCTGGCCGACGACCGCGCCGGTCGGCTTGTCGTTCACGTAGAAGTTGCCGGCCGCGAAGCGCAGGTACTCGGCCGCCTCGGCGATCGCGGTCCGGTCCTGGGCGATCACCGCACCGGTCAGCCCGTACGGCGCCGCGCTCTCCATCTGCCGCAGTACGGTGTCGTAGTCGCCGTCCTCGTAGACGTGCACGCCAAGGATCGGACCGAAGTACTCGGTGGTGAAGATCTCGTCGGTCGGGTCGTCGGAGACCAGCAGCGTCGGCCGGACGAAGTAGCCCTCGGAGTCGTCATAGGTGCCGCCGGCAATGACCTCGATACCGGCCGCCTGCTGGGCCCGGTCGATCGCGGTCTTGTGCTTGGCGAACGCCTTGTCGTCGATCACGGCGCCGATGAAGTTCGACAGGTCGGTGACGTCGCCCATGGTCAGCGAGTCGGTCTCGGCGGCGATGTCGTCGCGGATCTTGTTCCACACGCTGCGCGCGACGTACGAGCGGCTGGCGGCGGAGCACTTCTGGCCCTGGTACTCGAAGGCGCCGCGGACCATCGCGGTCTTCAGGACGGCGGGGTCGGCCGACGGGTGCGCCAGGATGAAGTCCTTGCCACCGGTCTCGCCGATCAGCCGCGGGTAGGTCTTGTACGACGCGATGTTGGCGCCGACGGTGGACCAGAGCGACTGGAAGGTCTTGGTGGAGCCGGTGAAGTGGATGCCGGCCAGGTCGGGGTGGGTCAGCGCGGCCTTGCTGACCTCGATGCCGTCGCCGGTGACCAGGTTGATCACGCCGGCCGGCAGCCCGGCGGCCTCGAACAGCCGCATCGTCCAGTGCGCCGCGAACTGCTGCGTCGGCGACGGCTTCCAGACGACGGTGTTACCCATCAGCGCGGGCGCGGTCGGCAGGTTGCCGGCGATCGCGGTGAAGTTGAACGGGGTGATCGCGTAGACGAAGCCCTCGAGCGGGCGGTAGTCGACCCGGTTCCAGATCCCCGGCGAGGAGACCGGCTGGTCGTTGATGATGTCGCGGGCGAACGCGACGTTGAAGCGCAGGAAGTCGATCAGCTCACAGGCCGCGTCGATCTCGGCCTGCTGGACCGTTTTCGACTGACCGAGCATGGTGGCTGCGTTCAGGGTGTCGCGCCACGGGCCGGCCAGCAGGTCGGCGGCCTTGAGGAAGACGGCGGCGCGATCGTCGAAGGACAGCGCACGCCAGGCCGGGGCGGCCGCGAGCGCGGCGTCCACGGCGGCCTTGCCGTCGGCTTCGGTCGCGTTGCCGAGGTTGCCCAGCACGTGCGCGTGCTTGTGCGGCTGGACCACTGAAATCTGCGCCCCGCCGCCGAGCTTCTGCTCGCCGCCGATCGTGCAGGTCAGGTCGATCGCCCCGGCCGCGTTGAACTCCTTGAGCTTCGCCTCCAGGCTGCCGCGCTCCGGCGAGCCGGGCGCATAACCCCGGACAGGCTCGTTGACAGGCGTCGGTACTGCGGTGACGGCATCCATGGTGTGCGGTGCTCCTCGGTCGGCTCGACTGGTTCCCGGCGGCCCGGCGCGCCCGATCGGGGCGCGGCCGTGACACGTCGCGCTCCTCATGCTGCCATGTCCAACCGCATACCACGAACCTGACAGGTCTTAGCCAGGCAAAGTTCCACAGACAGCTCCGCCCAGGGCACCGTGCGGTGTCCTGGGCGGAGTTCGGAGTGTGATCAGGCCGACTTCTTGGTGGCCTTCTTTGCTGCGGTCTTCTTCGCTGGGGCCTTCTTGGCGGCTGCCTTCTTTGCTGGGGCTGCCTTCTTGGACGCGGTCTTCTTGGCTGGGGTCGCGTCGCCCTGGCCGCCGCCGCCAGAACCGCCGGCCGCGCGGCGCGCTTTGGCGGCTTCGACGGAGGCGCGGAGTGCGGCGACCAGGTCGACGACCTCGGCGCCCTCGGCCTCTTCCTCCTCCGCCTCGGGTAGCGGTACGCCGGCCGCCTTGGCCTCGACGACCTGCTCCAGCGCGTGCCGGTACTCGTCGTGGTACTGGTCCGGGTCGAACTCCCCGCGCAGGGTGTCGATGTACGACTCGGCCATCGCCTTCTCCTGCTTGCGGATCTCCACGTCCTCGTCCGGCGCGGCGAAGGCGGAGTCGCGGACCTCGTCCGGCCACAGCATCACCTGCAGGACGAGCACGTTGTCGTGCGTCCGGAGCAGCCCGAGGCTCTCCCGCGACCGCAGCGCGACCTTCACCAGCGCGTACAGCTCGGACCCCTCGAGCGCGTCCCGGAGCAGCACGTACGGCTTGGCTCCCGGACCACCGTCGGCGGCGAGGTAGTACGACTTGCCCAGGTAGAGCGGGTCGACCTGGTCGGCCGGCACGAACTCCAGCACGTCGATGACCTTCTTGCTCGACAGCGGCAGGTCGGCGAAGTCCTCCGGCTCGAGGATCACCATCCGGCCGTCGGCCATCTCGTAGCCCTTGCCGATATCGGAGTACGGAACCTCCTCGCCGCACTCGGAACAGACCCGCTTGTACCGGATCCGGCCGCCGTCGGCGACATGCACCTGACGGAAGGAGATGTCCTTCTCCTCCGTCGCCGAGAACACCTTGATCGGGATCGTCACCATCCCGAACGAGATGGCGCCCTTCCAGATCGCCTGCATCGCCATCAGCTCCCTGTCAGCTCGTCGCCCGGCCGGCTCAGCCGGTCAGGTCCCGCGTTCCCCGGTGCGGCCCCTCCGCCGCGAGGAAGTCCGGGATCTCCTGTGTCGCGTACCACAACAGGTCTTCACCTTCGCACGAGTCGAGGGCGAAAACAGCTTCCTCGTGGCCGGGATTCGCGGTGTCACCCTGGGCCACCTCCCACAGCTCGGCGGCCTTGGTGACCACCTCGACGGCGTCGTCGCCGTCCACATGCAGCGCCGCCACCGTGGACCACGGGACCACCACATTGAGCTCCAGCCGGGCGTCACCCAACTGGGCAGCACCGTCGGCCGGCGGAATCGCCGACACGTCGCAGGCCACCACGACCCGCTTCCGCGCCGCACCCGGGTCGGCCGCGAGCAGCCCCACCGAGGCACGCGCGGCCTGCTCCATCGCGGCGTACTCGAGCTCCTCGTCGTCGGCGCTCGCGAACCACTCGCGCAGCGCCGGCGTCACGGCGTACGCGAGCTGCGGCGCCGGACCGAACTCCCCCGCGTGACAGGCGGCGTCGAGCAGGGGAATGGTGGATGGGATGTAGATCCTCATGAGCCCGCCTTCTTGGGACCTCGGGATGGTGTCGCCGGCTTTCCCCGCCCCGCCGCCCCGGTCTTCCGGCCGCGGGACGCGCGGCTCCGGCTTCCCTTCGTGGTGTCCAGCAACTCGTCCAGCGCGTCCGTGACGCACTGGGCGAAGACGGCCAGGTCGGGCATCGCCGTCCGGTCGGCGTTCAGCCCGAAGGACACCTTCCCGTCGTACGACGTGACGCCCACCGACAGCCCCTGCCCCGGCATCAACGGCACCACCGGGTACGACGCCAGCATCGGCGCGCCCTGGGCGTAGAGCGGGAACTGTGGACCGGGCACGTTGGTGATCACCACGTCGTCGATCGGCCGGACGGTCGCCGTCGCGACGCGTGCCGCCAAAGCGTGCAGCGTCGTCGGCGCGAAGCCGGCGATGCCGACCAGCGAGCGAGCGCTGACGGCCCGGCCGGTGTCCTTGTGCACCTTGGTCTGGTACGAGATCTGATGGAGTCGCATGACCGGCGAGTTCTCCCCCACCGGCAAGTTCACGGTCGACGAGATCACCCGCGAGCCGAGCGAGGTCGGCTCCTCCTCGTCGTCGTCCCGGATGCTGACCGGTACGACGGCCCGCACACCGCGGGTCGGGCTGACCGACTCGCCTCGGGTCATCATCCAGGCCCGGAGCGCACCGGCCACTACGGCCAGGATCACGTCGTTGACCGTGCCACCGTGCATCGCCCGGACGGCCCGGTAGTCCTCCAGGTCGGTCTGAACAGTCGTGAACCGGCGCTGCCCGGAAGTCTTCACATGCAGCGAGCTCTCCTGGACGTGCCGCTGCGCGACCACCGAGCCGACCACGTCTCCGAGCACCTCACGCACGGACGTCGAGCCGGTGAGGCTGGCCATCTCGGCCCGCGCCAGCTCCAGTACTGCGGTCGGGTGCCGGGTCGCGTCGGCGAAGACGCCCGCGAGCAGCTCCAGCGCCGACGGTGGGTGCGCGGGCTGCCAGGTGTCGGTGGGTGTGTCGCGGGGATGCGCGGTGGAGTCCAGGACGACCTGGCCGATGTCCACCGTGCTGTTGCCGTCGACAAGCGCTTGGTGGGACTTCGCGATGATCGCGAACCGGTCTCCCTGCAACCCCTCGACCAGGTACATCTCCCACAGCGGCCGGGCCCGGTCGAGCCGGCGCGACATGATCCGCGCGACCAGCTCGAGCAACTGGGCGTGCGTGCCGGGGCGCGGCAGGGCGGACCGGCGTACGTGGAAGGTGATGTCGAAGTCCTCGTCGTCCACCCAGATCGGCCCGGCGAACCGGCCCGGGATCTGCTGGATGCGCTGCCGGTACCGCGGGACGAAGGCGATCCGGTCGCGGATCAGCGCGACCAGGCTCTCGTAGTCGAACCCGTCGTCGCCGTGCACCGGTGGCTCGAAGATGTCCACCGTGCCGACGTGCATCGGCGTGGCCGGACTCTCGGCCTTCAGGAAGGTCAGGTCCAGCGACGTCAACCGGTCCGGCATCCGGGCCCTCCTTGTCCTGTCGAGGTTCGTGTTCAGTCACCCTAACCGGGTCCGCCGACAGTCGGCTGCGACACTGGCGAGGAACGGCGAACATGGCTGTCAGCGATCGTGACACGACTGATGGTGCATAGCGGGAACACTGATGCCCGCGCGTTCGTCAGGCAAGGGGGCGTGTCCCACGTCCTGCTCGTGTCAGCGATCTTCGAAAGGCCTCTCGTCTCATGCGTTCGACGTTCTCCCGCGGTACCGCGCTCGCGCTCCTGCCCGCTCTCGGCATGCTGGTCCTGGCCGGCTGCGGCGACGACTCCGGCAGCGGCGCGACCCCGAGCACCTCACCGTCGACCGCCCCGTCCTCCGAGCCGACCGCGACGCCGACCGGCATCCCCAGCAGCACCGGTACGCCGGGCAGCACGCCGAACACCAAGTCGCCGTCGAACACCGCCGACCCGTCCGGCGAGCAGGCCGACGTGACCGTCAACGTCACCGTTGCCAACGGCAAGGTCAACCCGAGCGGCGCCAGCATCAAGGTGAAGGCCGGCCAGACCGTGCTCATTACCGGGGTCAGCGACGCCGAGGATGAACTCCACGTGCACGGGTACGACAAGGAGCTCGAGCTGAAGCCGGGCAAGCCCGCCTCGGTGAAGTTCACCGCGAACATGAAGGGCACCTTCGAGGTCGAGACGCACGAGAGCGGCAAACTGGTCGCCAAGCTCGTCGTCTCCTGACCCGCCGGTGATGCCTCTTCTCCTGCCCCTGCACGGGATCGGCGGCCGGCAGGACCTGCCCATCCCCTTCGGGCTCGCCGTCGGCGGCGCCGGAGTGGCGATCGCGCTGTCCTTCATCGTCCTCGGGCTGGCCTGGCGCAATCCGAAGTACCGGGGTGACGCCTCCGGCAAGCCGTTGCCTGACGCAATCACCCGGACGGTCGACTCGGCCGGGTTCCGGTGGTTCGTCCGGCTCTTCGGGCTGGCCACCTTCCTGTACGCCGGGGTGGCCTTGCTGTTCGGCGTCGACCGGCTGACGAACCCGGTCTTCGGCTTCCTCTACATCCTGGTCTGGGTCGGGCTGGTGCCGATCTCGCTGTTCCTGGGCCCGGTCTGGCGGACGCTGAACCCGCTCCGGACCGTGCATCTGCTGCTCAGCAAGGCGCTTCGGCAGCCGCCCTCGCAGGGGCTGTTCACCCTGCCGAAGGGGCTCGGTCTGTGGCCGGCCGCGCTCGGCATCTTCGCCTTCACCTGGCTGGAACTGGTCGCGCCCGACCGCGCCACCCTGCCGGTCCTGCAGGCGTGGCTCGCGCTGTACGTCGTGATCATCCTGTTCGGTGCGGTCCTGTTCGGCGACCGCTGGTTCTCGACGGCCGACCCGTTCGAGGTCTACGCGACGCTGATCGCGCGGATGTCGCCCTGGGGCCGGCGTGACGACGGCAAACTGGTGCTCCGTCGCCCCCTGGAGAACCTGGACGGGCTGAAGGCGCAACCAGGGCTGGTGGGCATGGTCGCGGCGCTGCTCGGCAGTACGGCGTACGACGGCTTCTCGAACTCGACCGCCTGGATCGGCTGGGCGCAGAACAGCGACTACTCGATGACGACGCTGGGCACGCTGGCTCTGCTGGCGTTCATCCTCTTCGTGCTGGTGACGTACGTCGGCGCCACCCTGCTGGCCGGGCGGCTGTCAGACAGCTCCCGTACTGCGCTCCCGGGGTTGTTCGCCCATTCCGTCGTACCGATCGTCTTCGGGTACGTCGTAGCGCACTACCTGACGCTGCTCATCCTGGAAGGCCAGCGGACCCTCATCTACCTGAGCGACCCGCTGTCCAACGGCGCCAACATCTTCGGCACCGGACTGCTCGGCCTCAACACCTCGATCACCGAACACAGCACCGCGATCGCCGTGATCCAGGTCCTCGCGGTCGTCTGCGGCCACCTGATGGGCGTCATCTCCGCCCACGACCGAGCGGTCGCCCTCTTCCCCCGCCACAAGGCCCTGATCGGCCAACTCCCCCTGCTGATCGTCATGGTCGGCTACACGGTCGCCGGCTTGCTCCTGCTCTTCTCGGAGTAGCTGGTGTAGGCAAGGGTCAGGAAGGCGAGCATGCCCAGGATGAGGTGGGAGTTGCCGGGGATGGACTGCCAGAAGGTCCAGCTCAGTTCACGGTCGTCGCGGAACGGGACCCACCAGATCGAGCGGAGTACGAACAGGCCGTACCAGAGGACGCCGGTGATGACGGCCAGGCGGGTGCCCCACTCGCGGTGGACCGCGCGGATCAGGCTGATGCCGAGCGGGATGATCCAGACCCAGTGGTGACTCCAGCTCACCGGTGACGCGTACAGGACGGCGAGCGCCATCACCGAGATCGCGGTGACGCCCTCGTCGGCCAGCCAGTACCTGCGGGCCAGCCAGAGCACCAGCAGACCGAAGATTGCCGACAGCAAGAACCAGGCCGGCTCGACCCAGGTCGCCTCGTCGCCGAGCCTGCTGAGGAAGCCCATGAACGACTGGTTCGCGGTGTAGGCCAGGCCGCCCACCCGGTTGGCGTTGCGGATGACAACAGTCCAGTACTCCCAGGACTGGTTCGGTACGACGGCGAACCCGATCGCCATCGTCGCGACCAGGCCGAGCACCGCGTTCCGGAACGCCTTCCACTGCTTGGTGATCAGCAGGAACGCGAGGAACGGCAGCGGCGTCAGCTTCACCCCGATCGTCACGCCGACCCAGAACCCGCGCCAGCGCGCATCGGCCGGCCGTACCAGATCCAGCAGGATCATTGCGGTCAGCAACAAGTTGATCTGGCCGAACTGGATCGTCTGCCAGACCGGCTCGAGCAGCAACGAACCAGCAGTCAACGCAGCCAGTACTGCGATCCGCCGGTCTCGCCAGCGATCCGGGAGCAGGTTCCAGGCTTCAGCGGGCAACGCGGCTCGCCAGATCAGCGCGATGCAGAGCACCGAGATCGTTGTCCAGAGCACCAATGCGACGCTCCACGGCACGGCGGCCAGCGGGACCATCGCGATCGCCGCGAACGGCGGGTAGGTGAACGGCAGACCCGAGCCCGGCAGCTGCGCGTCGTACAGGGAAGCGCGGTCGAGCAGGACCGAGCCGCCCATCCGGTAGACGCGGAGGTCGATCATGCCGTCGAAGAGCCCATAGGCCCAGGCACCGAGCGCGACGAGGACGGCACAACCGAGGATCGCGAGGACCAGCCGGCGACGGTCGGTACCGGGTGGAGTAGACGTCATGGTCACGTGAGATCGATCCCGAAGAGTGCTTCCAGTTCGCGGCGGGTTTCCTCGTACGACGTGTGCACGATCCCGGTGATGCCGAGTTCGCGGGCGGCGACCACGTTGACCTCCATGTCGTCGACGAACACGCACTCGGCCGGGCGGAGGCCGAGCCGTTGCGCCGCGAGGTGGTAGATCTCGGGCTCGGGTTTGCGCAGCTGGACCTCGCCGGAGATGACGATGTCGTCGAACATGCCGTCCCAGGTGTCCCGCGGGTAGCTGTTGCCCCACGAGTTCGACAGCAGCGCGGTCTTGATGCCGTGCCCGCGGGCGCGGCGGATCAGCGCGGACATCTGCGGCTGGTGCTCGAAGTGCGCGAACATCCGCTCGATCAGGCCTTCCGCCTGGACCGGGCCGCCGTCCTTGCGGACCAGCATCGAGGCGAGCTTGCGCTCGAAGTCGGGGACCGCGATCTGGCCGCGCTCGAGCGCGTGGATCGGGTTCACCTCGGCCTCGACCGGGCTGGCGGCCAGCCAGTCGACCATCGCCCGGTAGTACGCCTCGAAGTCGAGACCGTCCAGTTCGGCCCAGCGGCCCAGCGCGTCCTCCAGGCCGGAGGTGAGCACACCACCCCAGTCCACCAGCAGGCCACGGAGTACAGGCGTGTCGTCAGGCATGCGCGCAAGCCTACTCAGGACATTTCCCCGGCTCCCGGCCGCCCGAAGTACCAGCGGCCGGAGCGGAATCAGCGTCGGTGCTCAGCGGGCGTACTCGACGGTGGTGTCGCCCGAGGAGGTCTCCAGCGTGATGATCCGGGTGGAGGCCGGGTCGACCTTGACCTTCGCGACCTCGTCGCCGGACTTGGTGTCGGTGTCGACCCGATAGGTCTCGGCGCCGTTCGGCAGCAGCACGGTCACGTCACCGGAGCTGCTCTTGGCGTCGACTTTGGTCGGGGCCGTCCGGAACTCCAGGTCGACGTTGCCCGAGCTGGTCTTGCCAGTGACCGAGCTGGAGCTCAGGCCGGTCGCCTCGACATTGCCCGACGACGTGTCCATCGACAGGTCACCGGACACCGCGTTCGCCTCGAGATTGCCGGAACTCGACTTGAGCGTGGTCGCGCCACCGAGGTCGGTCACCTTGAGATCGCCACTGCTGGTCTTGATCGTCACGGCCAGGTTCTTGGGCACGGTCACCACGTAGTCGGTGTCACAGCCGAACGACAGGAAGCCGCAGCCGGTGTCCTTGATGTGCAGCCGGCCGTCGTCGTAGTCGTCCTTCGGGTCCGAGCCCAGCGCGTTGCGCTCCACCCGCCGGTTCACGGTGATCTCCCTGACGTCCCTGGCTTCCACCGCGACATCGACCGAACCGGTCTCGATGGTCAGCGCCGACCCGACGACCGGGTAGGTGTCGTAGCTGGTCTTGGTGCTCTCCGTCAGGCTCGTCAACGCCCAGTACACGCCACCGAGGATCAGCGCGACCGAGATCGCGATGCCGTAGCGGCGCTCAGGACTCATCGTGCCGGCCGGACGGCCCTCGACGTCGGACATCGCTCTCCCAGGATGGTGCCTGGACGCCACTGGTTGGCGCCCTGACCCAACCCTGGCACATCCCGGAGGCGTTGTCGGTCGGGTCAAACCCCGAAAATCAACTGAGGAGATCCCTGAGAACCCCGGCCGCCAGCTGCTGCATTCCCTTACGGAGCTTGCTCGACTTCGCGGCTTCCACCAGACTCCGGCCGTGCGAGAGCGCCGCGTCGCAGGCCGCCTGGTCGAAGGGCAGCAAGGCGGCAGGCTGTACTCCGGCGTACCGGGTGAGCGCCTCTGCCACTGCATCGGCAGGGGAACTCCCCAGCGACCCTGAGCGGACCCTGTTGACCACTACTCGGGTAGTGGCGGACGGTACTGCGGCCCTTAGCTCGTGGAGGGCCCTGATGAGCCGGGTGAGGCCGACAGGGTCAGCTGTCCCGACCACGACCACCTCGTCGGCCTCTTCGAGTGTTGCCAGGGTGGCGCCGTTCCGGCGGGGCGCGAGCGTGTCGAAGGAGATCTCCTCGTCACTCTCGATGCAGAAGCCCGCGTCGATCACCGTGCAGGGTGCAAGCATCCGGGCGGTCGACCAGACGGCCTCAATGGCAGTAGGGCGCAGCTCGGTCCACCGGTCGGCGCGGCTGAGGCCTGTGAGCACCAGTTGATTCGGCCCGACCTGCCGAGCGTGTCGGGCGAGCGCTGCGACATCCAGCGACCCGCCGCTGGCAGAGCGGGCTGCCGCGGCCAGCCCCGAGGTCTCGTCGAGCATGCCGAGCAGCTGAGCCACAGTGCCGCCGTACACGTCAGCGTCGGCCAGCAGCGTGGGCATGTTGCGTGCTGCAAGCTCCGCGGCCAGTCCGACAGCGACCGTACTGCGGCCTGGCGCGCCGGTGGGTCCCCAGACGGCGATGATGCGGCCGGTGCCCTGGCCGTAGGGCTCGCCGTCCGCCTCCTGGTTGGCCCCTGACTCGCTGGTGAACGGTACGAACCCGCCGGCGAAGTGGGAGACAGTTGCCGGTGGCCCCGACTCCACCGCGTCGATGATGGCCCGGCCGAGGTCGTCCGCGCTGACGTCCGCCGGCAGGATTCGCTCGATGCCCATCCGGCTCAGGCGGTCCTCGGCGCCGGAGGGTTCGCCGTTGTCCGACGGGTCGACCAGGGCGACTACTGCGATTCGGCGGGCGTGGAGAGCGGCCACTGCGTCAGAGGTGAGTCTGGGGAGGTCTTCCGCGAGTAGTACGGCTCGGGCTTGCCCACTGGCCGCCGCGGCCATCACATCGGCGATGTCGACGCAGCGACGGACCACCCGGATGCCGGTGGCCCTTTCGGCCCGGCGTACGACGTCTGCTTCCCAGGGCGCGCCTGTGACCGCCAGCAGAACGGGCAACGACATCAGCGGCCCCGCCGGACGAGCACGGTCTCGCCGGTACTGATCAGGGGAAGGGCTGCAGAGAGCCTGTTGGCGTCCTTGGTGCCCAAGGCGATCAGTACCTGCCTTCGGGAGGAGCTAGCCGCCACACCCTTCACAGTGTCGATCTGTACTACGCGGACTTCGTTCCAGAGCCGCTGGGCCGGCTGGTCCTTGGGGATCACCCAGACGTCGACGTGGTCGCCCACTGCGGTGTCCGATGGGAGGCGGCCGGTCGTGATCGACAGCGGGAGCTCGGTGCGCTCGCTGTCGGACTTGGTGGTGGCAGCCTGGCGCGGTACGAACTCCCCCTTGCTGATGGGCCGGGTGAGGATGAGGCCGGTGAGGTCGGCGTCAGCGGCGACGTACTGCTTCGCTGCGTCGTCACTGGTGAAGCGGACGTTGACGGTGGTCAGGTCGTCCCCGGTGAGCGTCGAGCCGATCGGCAGGTCGCGCTTGACGGCCCAGATCGCGGTGGTGTCGTCGGCAGCGGCCAGCAGCTTGGCGCCGGCCAGCGCGGTGACCGCGACCAGCAGCACGCCGAGCAGCAGCCTGCCGTCCTTCCAGCGTGCCCTCCGAGTCCGCAGAGTCGGCGTGGACGGCGCCGCGAACCCACTGCGCAGGACAGGACTGTCGGCCACTCGGAACTCTCCCCAGCTTCGGTTACCACGTGATTGCACTCGATCGCGCTTGGCGACCGACATTCTGCCGTGTCCGCGGTTCTGGCGTCGTCCGTCATCCACAGGTGAGGGCTGGTTGGGGACAAACTGGTTCAATCCGATGCCAACCGTGGCAAACTGAAGCAACCACCTGCCCGTCGGCCCGAAGGGAAACAGCACGCATGCCGGCTCCGCGCTTCCTCCAGCTGTCCGACGTCGCCGAGGTCCTGAACATCTCAGCCAACCAGGTGTACGCCCTGGTCCGCCGCGGCGACATCCCCGCCGTAAAAATCGGCGGCCGAGGCCAGTGGCGAGTCGAGTCCTCGGAGCTGGAGAAGTACATCGAACGCCTCTACACCGAAACCAAGCAATTCATAGACACTCACCCCTTCGGCGAAGAAGCCGAAACCACACAAGACGCCCAGCTCTAACCTCCACCCGACAGCCGGCCTCCACCCTGCAACTCCCCCGGCCCGGCACCTCGGAGCACGACCCGACCCGGCGGCTCCACCCAGCCCGGCGCAGCTCAACCCGGCACTCGGAGCACGGCCCACCCCGGCGGCTCCACAGGGCCTGGCGACTCCGAGCACGGCTCACCCCCGGCAGTTCCGCACCGG
Organism: Kribbella sp. NPDC023855; assembly: GCF_040639475.1. Classification (NCBI taxonomy): domain Bacteria; kingdom Bacillati; phylum Actinomycetota; class Actinomycetes; order Propionibacteriales; family Kribbellaceae; genus Kribbella; species Kribbella sp. NPDC023855. The sequence goes on along the minus strand of NZ_JBFAAA010000006.1, from coordinate 223,172 downwards.
GGTGCTTGGCCCGCCGGCCACTCGCCGCTTAGCTCAGCACCTCCGTCTGGGCGTCCATCAACGCAGGCCTGCGCGACTCGCCCGGCAGCTCCGCTCGGACCGGCGCGGCGGTCGGGCACGGCTCAGCCCGGCGGCTCCGCACGTACTCGACCCGGCGCGGGCGGCCACTCGCCGTTTAGCGCGGCACCTCCGCCCGAGCGTCCATCCCCAGGCATGCACGGCTCACCTGGCAGCTCGTCCCGGCAGTCGCTTGCCCACCGGCTGGCCCCGTAGGTCGCCGCTGGCACGCTGCGCCCGGCAGCTCCACTCCGCGCGCCTCGGCTGCTCAGCGCGGCAGCTCGGCTCCGGCTCGGCGGTTCTAGCGGCGGCGGACGGCGTCCAGGGCTTGGGTGGGGACTAGGCGGGAGTTGTAGACCTCGGTACGGCGGCGTGGTGCGTCTAGCGGGTGTTCGGCGAGTTCGAGGAAGTCGGCGCCGACTCGGTCGATCGTGCCGGTGACCGGGTGGCCGCCACAGAACAGCGTCACCGGTGAGCGATCCCGGGCGATTCCGCGCAGCAGATGCGCCAGGCCGAGTTTGGCTGCGACAGCCCCGTGCGCCGACTCCGCCCACGGACCGAGCCCGTGGATCGCGGTGAGCGCGGCATCCGGGATCAACCACTCCTCGTGGCGCTCCGCCTCCAGCAGCAAGCAGTCCTTGCCGACGCGGCTGAGCGTCCCCTGCACCGGATCGGCTCGCCTCAACTCCACCCGGATCACCGTCCCGACCGCCCCGCGCAGGCGATCCAGCACGGTGATCTTGCCGACCTCGGCGCGGATCCGGTCCGCGACCTCGCCGTACAGATCGCCGTCCTGCAGAGCCTCGAACTGCGACTCCAGGTCCTCGAACAGGGCTTCCAAACGCATGCCGTGAACCTACCGCTCCGGGCGGTCAGCGCCACTCTGCGTCTACCACTTCGACACTGCGTGACACGGTCTCGTCGTTTTCGACTTGCCAAAGCCGGTCTAGTCAGGTCTATATTGATCAAGCCAACGTAAACTCACGCAAACTCATAGGTCGGAGGTCAAAGCGGATGAACGCGACGATCCGTGGACTGAAGGGATTCCTGGCGCTGGGCGCGCTGGCATGCCTCGGCCTGCTCCTGCGCTGGGTGACAGCCGGCTCCATCACCGCGGCCACCACCCAGGACCTGACCGCAATGGCCTCCCTCGCGATCGGGGCGGTGGCATGGGTCGCCTATTGCTGGCTCGTCCTCGCGGTCCTCGCCACAGTGCTCGAGCAAACCCCCGGCGCCATCGGCCGAGCCGCCTCACTCGTCGCCACCGGCATCACGTCCCACGGCTCCCGAGCCCTACTCCGCTCAGCCCTCGGCGTAGCCGCCGTAACCCCCCTCACAATCGGCCTAGCCCAAGCCACCCCCGGCCAACCCCCTAACCACCCCCACACCAACACCACCAACCCCCACCAACACCAGTCATCCCCCACCCGCCCCTGGACCTCCACCGAACCCCGCTCAACCGTCGACCTCACAAGCACCACACCGCCCGCCCACCGCACGACTCCGGTCGATTCCCGCTCCACCGTCGACCTCACCACCCCAACCCCCACAGACCACCGCTCCCTGACCCCGACCCCCGGCGGCCCCAGCACCGGCGCCCGCCCGTGGAACACCACCGAGCCCCGCTCCTCCATCGACCTCGCCAGCACCGCGGCGACCGCCGACGGCACACCCTCGGTCGAATCCCGCTCCCCCATCGACCTCGCCAGCACCGCGGCAACCGCCACCCGCTCAGCGCCCGCCGAGCCACGCCCGACCGCCGACCACACCAGCACCGCATCGACCGCCCACCGCACGGCCCCGGCCGAGCCCCGCTCCACCGTCGACCTCACGAGCGCGCCGCCCGCCCGCCACTCGGCCTCCAGCGAGCCCCGTACTGCGGCTACTCGCGCCGGCGGGTCGCAGCTTTCGATCTCCGCAAAGCCCGGCCCGGCCTCCGCACGATCCGGTGCTACCGGCCGCCCGGCCGACGAGGCGCAGGCAGGCGCCCGGCCGTGGAGTGCGGTCGAGCCGCGGTCAACCGTGGAGGTTGCTGGGAGCTCGACCGTGGAGGCTGCTGGGAGATCGACCGTGGAGGCTGCTGGGAGATCGTCAAATGACTGGCGAGCCACCGAGGCTCCGTCGTCTGTCCAACTGACCGAGCAGTCCGGCAGCACCCCGTCGACGGCGTCGCGTACTCCGCGGACCCCTCAACCACAGACCAGCGACCAGGCCAAGACCGCGAACCGCACGTCAACAACTGGCACGCCGGCTCAACGTCCTCACCAGCAAACGCGAACCGGCGCGCCCACCGCGAAACAGCCGCCCGCCAAGCACACCGCAGTACCGGAGCAGCCGCCCGCCGCAGTACCGGAGCAGTCGGCGCGCGAGCACAGCGCAGTACCGGAGCGGGTTGTTGTTCCGGATCGGCCTACTGCTGGGGCTCCTACTCGGTACACGCATCTGCAGTCGGGGCAGGTCGCTCGGCCCTGGTCGCGCGTGGTCAAGCCCGGCGACTCGCTCTGGACGATTGCCGCCGCCGAGCTCGGACCTGCCGCCTCCGACGACGCGATCGCCGCCCGCTGGCCGCAGTGGTACGCCGCCAACCGCCAACTGATCGGCCCTGACCCCAACGTGATCCACCCCGGCCAGGTGCTCAACCCACCGCCGCCCGGCCATCCCGTGCCGCCAACCAACCAGGAGAAGTGACATGCGCAACCGCAAACTCGCCACCGTCAGCACCCTGCCCGCCACGGAGACCGCCTCCACCCGGATTCATCCCGCAACCCCAATGACACAAGGCGCTTTGGCTCTGCACTACCAAGAGGAGCCTGAGCTCCACCCAATACCAGCGCCACCCGTACTGCGCCTGGTGCCAACCGGCCCGACGCTGCCAGACGCTCAGGCGTGGGCAACGCGGCTGGTACAGGCAGTCGCCGAGGTGCTGGCCGGCGACCGCCCGATCGGCCAGCTGATCCGCTTCACCGACACCAGCGTCTTCACCGACCTCAACCGCCGCGTACGCGTCCTGGGCCTCACGACGACGGCTACCGCTCGCAGTACGAAGGAACGCAGCGCGGTCCGCTCGGTGCACGTCTCCCTGCCCGCGACCGAGGTTGCCGAGGTCTGCGCCCACGTCCGGTACGGCGACCGCTCCCGCGCGATGGCCCTCCGTCTGGAGGTACACCGCAACCGCTGGATCTGCACAGCTCTCGAACTCGGCTGAACTCCGCGGCGTCAGATCTGGTGCAGTTCCGCGACGACACCGACCAGACGTTCCAGCTCCGCGTCGGAGTCGGCGAACGGTACCTGGAAGGCGAGATCCTGGCCGAGCGGCCGACCAGTACGTCGTACCGGGTCTTCGCGCGCGGCGAGCGCTTCCTCCGAGCCGGCACCGAACACTTCCGCCGCAACCAGATCTGGCGCACCGCCATCGACCGCCGCACCGGCTCACCCGTCGGCGAAGAACTGATCCGGGAGAACGTTGCCTTGGTCAAATACATCCCCACCGACGTAGACATCGTCGAGGTCGACCTCAGCCAGCACCCACCAACCACCTGATGCGCGAGGCGGTCGACTGACGCCGTCAGACAACTCAACGGTTATTAGTGGTAGGTGGTGGTGGGGGTGGTCCAGGAGGCTAGGAGGTCTAGGGCTTGGGCTGTGGGGGAGCCTGGTTCGGGGGCGTAGAAGGTGAGGGTTAGGCCGGGGTCGGAGATCATGTCGACGCTTTCGTAGGCTAGTTCGAGGTCGCCGACGTCGCGGTGGTGGAAGTACTTGGTGCCGGCGCCGTGGGAGCGCACGTTGTGGGCGCTCCAGCGGCGGCGGAAGTCCTCGCTGCGGGTGGATACCTCGCCGACCAGGTCGTGCAGCTCCTTGTCATGCGGGTCGCGGCCGGCCTCCGTGCGGAGGATGGCGACACAGGTGTCAGCGGCGACCTCCCAGTCGGCGTAGAAGGCGCGGGCGGCGTCCAGCTCGAGGAACGTGAACCGGACGAAGTTCGGATGCGGGTCGGCGACGTCGTACAGGGAGGCGTGCATGGCGCGGCCGAGTTGGTTGCAGGCGAGGAGGTCCATCCGTCCGTTGCGGACGATCGCCGGGCCAGTGAACTTGTCGAGCACCCATTGCAGACTCGGCCGCGGCGTCCAGCGCTTGCTGGGCCGGCGCCGTGGTCGCATGCCGGCGCTGGTGCCGTCAGCGGCGTGGGCGAGGTGGAACAGGTGTCCGCGTTCGGCGTCGTCGAGTTGCAGGGCGCGGGCTAGCGCGTCGAGTACGGAGGCGGAGACACCGCCGAGTGCGCCGCGTTCGAGTTTGGAGTAGTACTCGACGCTCACTCCGGCGAGTGCGGCGACTTCGCCCCGGCGCAGTCCCGGAACACGACGTGTCCCGACATCAGGCAGCCCCGCCTGTTGCGGGGTGATCTTGGCTCGCCGCGAGATCAGGAACTCGCGGACCTCGGCTCGGTTGTCCACAGTACTGACGCTACGACGTGTTCCGCCCGTTTGAGGTGCTCTATCAGTACACGTCTCCCAAGAGACTCCCCCAGCCGGCCGGAACCCGGTTTGCTGGAGGCCATGGACGACCCGCCCGTCCCGTTAGCTGAGGAGGGCTCGATGCATCGGCAAGCTCCGTTGCCACTGTCAACAAACAGCCAGGCATCGGCACCGGCGGTGGCCCCGGCCCTGGCACCGGCACCGGCACCGGCATCGACATCGGCATCGACATCGACATCGGCATCGACATCGGCATCGACGGTGGCATCGGCATCGACGGTGGCATCGGAGGTGTCGCCAGCACCGGCATCGGCGGCGCGGCGCCGAGCGGGCCTGACCGCTGGTCTGGTGGCGAGCGTGGTGTTCCTGACCGCGATCGCGCCGCTGGCCACCGACATGTACGTCCCGGCGTTCCCCCAGGTCGCCGGTGAGTTGTCCACCACCGCGACGCAGGTCCAACTCACCCTGACGACCTTCTTCGTCGGCATGGCGCTCGGCCAACTCGTCGGCGGACCGGTGTCGGATCAACGCGGCCGGCGGGTCCCGCTGCTCGCGGCCGTCCTCGTCATGACCGCCGCCTCGATCGTGTGCGCGCTCGCACCCACCATCGGCGTGATGACGGTGGCACGCTTCGTGCAGGGTTTCGCCGGTGGATGGGCGATGGTGATCGGGCGGGCGATCATCGTCGACCTGGCCACAGGTGCTCAGCTGGTCCGGGTTCTGAACGTCATCGCCGGTGTCGGCGGCATCGCGCCGATCGTCGGCCCGCTGGTCGGCGGACTCATTCTGCAACTGTCACATTGGCGGGTCTCGTTCTGGCTCGTCGCCGCCCTGGGAATCGCGATGGTCATAGCCGTCCTGGTCGCGGTGCCCGAATCGCTCCCACCCGAACGCCGCCACGCCGGCGGTCTGCGGAGCTTCCTCGTCGCCGGACGCGTCGTGCTCGGCAATCGCGAGTACGTCGGTTATCTCGTGGTAGCCGGCGCCGCGATGGGCGCTCTGTTCGCCTACGTCGCCACCTCCGCGTTCGTCCTGCAAACCATGAACGGGTTGTCGCCCATCGCGTACTCGATCGACTTCGCCGCGAACGCGGGTGGCATGACAGTCGCCGCATTGATCGCGGCACGGCTCGCGGGCCGAGTCTCCACCCGCAGGCTCATCCTGATCGGACAAGTGGCTGCGTTGGCCGCCGGGATTGCGATGCTGGCCGGCGCTCTGTGGTTCGGTACGCCGCTGGTCGTGGCGCTGGTCTGCTTCTTCGTCATCATGACCGCCCAGGGACTCATCATTCCCAACGGCGGCGCGCTCGCATCGGCCGCAGTACCGGAGCATCCCGGTACTGGGTCAGCTGTCCAGGGTTTCGTCCAGTGGGTCGCCGCTGGCACGGTTGCTCCCATTGCCGGGCTTGGCGGCGACCACACCGCAGTACCGATGGCTGTACTGACCATTGCCGCTGCTGGTGCGTCCATGGTCGGGCTGCTCGTCCTGGCTAAGGAATGTCGGCGGCGGGTTGCAGACTAGGAGTGTGGAGTTCGCGGAGCGGTACCAGGAGCGGGCGGCGGCGTTGCCCGGTGCTGTGTTGTGGACTCGTACTGCGGACGGCGAGCCCTTTCGGGTGCTCCCCGACGGTTGCATGGACCTGTTGTGGGTCGAGGGCGAGCTGTTGGTGGCAGGGCCGGATCGGCGAGGGTGGATCGGGTCGGCTGAGCCGGGCGTCCGGTATGCGGGGCTGAGGTTCGCGCCGGGGACCGCGCCGGGGCTTCTCGGGGTGCCCGCTCGTGAGGTGGTGGATCTGCGGCTGCCGTTGGCCGACATCTGGTCGCCGAGGCGGAGTCGACGGCTGGCAGACCGGATCGGGACCGCTGCCGATCCGGCGTTGGCGTTGGAGGAGGTCGCGGGCGCGTTGTTCGACGCGGTGCCTGATCGGTTGGTGAGTCAGGTACTGCGTGGCGTCCGGCGCGGGGTCGCAGTACCGGCTCTGGCTCGGGGAGTCGGGTTGAGCGAGCGGCAGCTGTATCGGCGGTGTCTGGACGCGTTCGGGTATGGGCCGAAGATGCTTGATCGGGTACTGCGGTTGAATCTCGCGCTGGACCGGGCGCGAGCGGGGCTCTCGTTTGCGGAGGTCGCGGCACGGACCGGCTATGCCGACCAGGCGCATTTCACCCGCGACGTGAAGGCCCTGACCGGCGTGCCACCCAAGATCCTGCTGGCCTGACAATCGGTCCATGAGTGCTCCACACGGTCCGACCACAGCAACCACCCTCCGCCACAACCCCCTCAACGCCGTCACCGCCACCGTCGAACGCATCACGGATGAAGCCGGCCGGACTTACATCCGGAAGGAGCTGCGTGCTCCCACGCAAGCGCCGGTGGCGGCGGGCCGGGCGGGAGCGCGAGATGCGGTGGGCGAGGTGCAAGCGCTGGATGCCGTGGGCGAAGCGCAAGCGCCGGTGTCGGGCCGAGCGGGAGCGCCGGACGCGGCTGGCCGGGCGAGAGCGCGGGATGCGGTGGGTGGGGCGCAGGCGCCCGAGGCGGTCGGTCGGGCGGGAGCGCCGGAGGCGGCCGGCGGGGTGGGAGGGGCTCGCCGGCTGAAGGCGTCGCCTGTTGGATCTGCGGGGCGCGGCGGGCGACTGCGGAGTGGGGATGCGCAGGCTTCTGGGGTGGTGGGGTGGGCGGCTTCGGGGGAGTTGCGGCATTGGAATTACTGGGGGCGGGAGGTTGAGGTTTATCGGGATCGGGAGTGGCGGGAGGGGTTGGCGGGGACTGGGTTGGTGTTGCCGGAGGGGGAGGTTGAGGAGTACAGCGGTGGGGCGGTGCTGTATCTCGAGGATGTGGTTGGGAAGCCGGGGACCGAGTTTTCGTTGGCGGATCATGCGGCGTTGGCTCGGGCTTGTGGGCGTTGGCAGGCTCGGCCGGCGTTGGTGCGGCCGTGGACTTCGGAGGGGTTTCTGCGGGACTACTCGACCACGCGTGTAGTGCCCTGGGAGTTGCTGGGTGACGATGACGCCTGGAAGCAACCGCTGGTTGCCGAGAACTGGCCGGTGGGGTTGCGGGACAGCTGGCAGCACCTGGTTGCCCATCGGGATGAGCTGCTGACTATCGTCGAGCAGTCGCCGCGGGCGGGGTGTCATCTTGATCTGTGGGTCTGCAACCTGATTCGGCGTAGCGATGGTGAGATCGCCTTGCTGGACTGGGCTTTCGCTGGTGACGGGGCTGTGGGTGAAGACCTCGGGAACCACATTCCGGATGCTGTGTTCGATTTGTTCTGGCCGGCGGAACGCCTTCCCGAGCTCGCCGAGACGTGCATCGACAACTATCTCGACGGGCTGCGGGAAGGTGGCTGGCGGGGCGATCCGGACGTCGTACGGCGGGCGGTGATGGCCTCGACGGTCAAGTACGCGTGGTTGCTGCCTGGTCTGCTCGGGCGTGCCTCGGACCCGTCGCACCAGGCGTATCACCAGGAGGCGGACAGCCAGCATCTGTTCCAGCAGCGTGGGTTGGCGTTGAGCTTCGTGGCTGACTGGTGCGCGGAGGCGCTCAGAGGATGACGGTGAAGCCTCCTGGGGCGACGGGGGCGGTGAAGGTCTTCGCTGTGGTGGACAAGCGAGACTTGAGAGCTCCGGTGCTGTCGTAGGTCGACACCACGCTGCGGCGGGGTGCGGCGAGGGTGACCTGGTGTCGGCGTGGGTGGGTGTCGACACTGGCCAGCAGGATGGCGGTCGCGGTGCTGGTGGTCAGGCGGAGCTCGGAGATCAAAGGCAAAAGCAGAACAGCATCTACCCGCCGCTCCTGCAGCTGCGCCGACGTGGCGGAGGCGGGCGTGGCTGTGGTGGTGAGGTGGGTGGCTTGGGATGGGAGGGCGGTGGGGAGGGTGCGTGGGAGTAGGGCGCCGGGGGTGGGGGAGGTGCCTTGGGGGGTGGCGCCGGTGTGGGTGAGGGTGCCTAGGGGGTGGACGTTGGTGGACCAGGTGGTTTTGCCGGCGGTGGGGTCTGGGACGACGTCGATGATGGGGAGGGCGAGGCGGGGCTGGGTAGCGGGTGGCAGGGGCCAGGTGGCCTTGCTGCCGGTTGGGAGAGACACGTAGGAGTTGTTGCTCCATTGGGATTCGCCGGTCCACGGTGACGGCGGTGTGACGACGGTGGCTCCGCCGGACAGCGTTCCTGCCTCCGCCTCGAGCACCTGCAGACCGGAGAGAGTAGGGCTCGCCGACCCGAGCGCGCGAGCCTGCGCTGCCAGCGACGGATGCGCGTCCAGCGCCAGCATCGAGAGCAGGCCGTGGATGGTGGACTCGGCGCCCGAGTTGCGGTTCACCACGCCGTCACCCGAGATGCCGTCATAGGTGCGTCCAGTCGCGGGGTCGTACATAGTCTGACCGGCCCGGTTCGCGCCGAAGTACCAAGCAGCCACGAACGCCGCGACCTGCCGCAGCCCAGGGCGTCGCGCCGCAGTCGCCACGCCCAGAAGCGCCTGCAGCCGCGCATCGACCCCGTACGCGATCTGCGTCCGGTCAATCGGCGCAGGCAACCACCCGTTGTCAGGTCCACCTGCAGTCATCAGCAAGGGGGTGAAGCCGGCCGCGTCGCCCAGAGCCGGCTCAAGCAGACGCGGCGCACGCAGTACTGCGGAAGCCGCGGCCAGCGCGGATGGCATCTGCGCACCCCATGCGTGCCAGACCGAGATCGACTCGCCCCACGGCAGTAGAGCCCGGAACGGCCAGGTCTGCGTATCGCCAGCAGCCATAGCCGCCAGACCCTCAGCAAACCGGGCAAGGGCAGTCCGGGCTCGGGCAGAACCACCAGCCTCCACATAGGCAGCCAGCCCAAGCACTGCCTCAGACGTAGCGTCAGCACCGGCCGCGATCAGCCAGGCAGGGACTCGCCGACCATCTACGAGATTCCACGAGCCGTACCGCACCAGCACCTGCCGCTCCAGCGCACTCACAGCCAACTCGAGCCGCTCACGCAGGAAGGCGGCAAACCCCGCGTCGAGCGACCGGAAGACCGCATCCCCCTCCCCCAACGCCCAGACCGTCCGGGCCAGCCAGTACGACGGACCGGAGTCCGACGGGTCAGGCAGCTCCACTGGCTCGGCACTGGGGTTGAGGGTGCCGTCCGGCTGCATCCAGAGCACCACGTTGCCGGCGTTGACCCCAGTGGTCGTCTGCAGGAACGTCAACCCACGCAACAGCCCGTACGCCGCCTGCCTGCTGTGGGCGTCGCCATGCATCGAGTAGTGGCGCAGGTAGACAACAGCAGCCCGGGCAATGTCGTCTGCGTTGTAGGCGCCTTGCCCGTAGGTATTGGTGGCCGAGTCATAAGGCCCACCGCCGATGCGCGCGTAGGAGCCGTCCGAGCGACGATCGGCGTAGGTCCACAACACCCCGAGAGGCCCCGAGCCGTACGTCGAATGCCCAGCCAGAGCAGGCGGAGTGACCACAGCACCGAGGTAGTCGAGATGCGCGAGATTGGTCATCTCCGCGGCAGCAGAGTCAGAGGCAGACGCAGGCAAAGAGATACTGGAGGCCGCGGCGACGGCGAGAGTACCGCCGAGGACGGTTCGACGGGTAACGGTCATGACAGCCGGTCCAAGCGCGCTACGCCGATCTTGGCATCCGCCATCCCGTAGAAGACGTAATGCACCCCGTCGACCTCCTCGATCGCCGTCGGGAAGACGACGTTGCCCACCGTCCCGATGCGTTCCTCCTCGGTCTCCGGCACCAGGATCGGTTCCGCCGTACGATCCAGCACCCGGGTGACGTCGGCAGGATCCAGCAGCAGCGCGCCGGCCGCGTAGCTGACCTTCTGTGTCGTCGGATCGAACCCCTTCGGCTGCTCACCGGTCACCCCGTGGTGAATCACCAGCCATCCCTCCGGCACCCGCAGCGGCGCGGGCCCAGCGCCGATCTTGAGCTCCTCGAACCCGTACTCCGGCATCGCCACCAGCCGGTGTTCGCGCAGGTGCACCAGATTGCGCAAATCCCGCTCGACCTCCGCCACGGGCACGAACGAGACCCAGATCCCCGGCCGATCGTCCTTGATCCCGGCGGGCAGATGGACACCCTCGCCTTCCCGGAACCACCCGAGGTCCCACATCGGCCGATGCAGCATCGCGTAGGCAGGCGCACCGTCCGGCCCCGGCACCGGCTCGGGGAAGAACACCGTGTCCTTGTTGGGGAACAGGTTCAGGTCGGTGTCCAGGTCGGCCTGGTACTCGAAGTGCAACGGCCCCAGCCGCGTCCACGACCGCAGATCGTCCGACACCGCGAGCGCCGGCTTCGGCCCCAAAGGCCCGTAGGCAACATAGGTCATCACGTGTTTGCCCAGCGACGGGATCCACGTCACCCGTGGATCCTCGACGCCGGCATTGTTCAGCCCACGCTCCCAGCCTTCGTCAGGCGCCAGTACTACGCCCTCGCGGGAAACCCCGGTCGGTACGCCGTCCGTCAGCACCACCCGAGCCAGCCCGACCCGCGAAACATTGCCCGGAGCAACCAATCGCGGGAGCAGGTAGAGCTCCCCGCCAGGCGTGTGCCCGGAAGCCGGGTTGAGAACCCCTTCGGACTCGAGCGAGTTGCCCGGCTCCGGCGTCATCACAACACCGAGACGCGTCAACGTATAAGGAACAGTCACAGCGAGAACCTTTCAAGAAAGACTAGCCCTTGACCCCGGACTCGAGGCTGGAAGAGATGAAGCGGCGCTGGAAGATGACGAACAGCGCGACCGCCGGAGCAGCCAGCACACAGGCACCGGCCAGTACTGCGCCGAACGGGTTCGCCGCCCGCGCCGAGACCGTGGTGATGTAGTTCGACAGCGACACCGCCAGTGGCTGCATGTCCTGCTGCTTGGTGATCAGGAACGGCCAGAGGAACTCGTTCCACGGCCCGATGAAGGTCAGCAGTACGCCGGTCAGCAACGCGGGCTTGACCAACGGGATGGCGACCCGCCACAGGATGTCCAGCTCACGGGCTCCGTCGATCCGGGCCGCGTCGAACAACTCCTGGGGCAGCTGCAGGAAGTACTGCCGGAAGACGAAGACCGCCGTCGAGTTGATCGCGAACGGCAGGATCATCCCTAAGTACGAATCGGCCAGCCCATAGCTGCGCACGATCAGCACATAGAGCGGAATGGTCAGCAACTGGAACGGCACGACCTGCACCAGCAGCATCAGGTTGAACACCGTCGACCGGCCGCGAAACTGCAACCTGGCCAACGCATACCCAGCCAGTACGCCGAACACCAGCGTGCCGAGGATGACCCCACCGGTGAAGGCCCCGGAGTTGATGAGCGACCTGCCGAGGCTGATCGCCTTGTTGATCTCCTCGTAGTTGTGCAGCGTCAGGTTGCCCGGTGACGGGAACGCGCCACCGACCGAAGAGTCCGGCGACTCCTGCAGACTGCCGACCAGCATGTAGTAGAAGGGGAACAGGAAGACGAATGCCCCCAGCAACAATCCGATGAACCGCCAAGTCTGACGCATCAGGACTCCCGGTCCAGTAGTCGACGCTGAAGCACAGCCAGCAGCAGTACGCCGATCACGAGCAGTACTCCGATCGCCGAGCCGACATCAGGATTGCCCTGCTCGATCCCGCGCTGGTACATGATCAGCACCGGCGAGGCCGACGCCCCGTCGGGACCACCACCGCCGGTGAGCAGATAGGGCTCGGTGAACAGGTTCGCTCCGGTCACGGTCGCCAGCAGGACGACCAGTGTCGTGGCCGGCCGGACACCGGGGACGGTGACGTTGAGAAACGACTTCCACCGCCCGGCGCCGTCCATCGACGCCGCTTCGTACAGGTCCTTCGACACGTTCTGCAGCGCGGCCAGGTAGAGCAGAATGAAGAAGCCGAGCTGTTTCCAGGTGACGTAGACCGCGACCGTCGGCATCGCCAGCTTAGAGTTCACCAGCCAGGACGGGTCGGGCGCGAGCGGCCCGAGGACCGAGTTCACCAGACCGTCGGAGTTGAACAGAAACAGCCAGACCCCGACGACAGCGACGCTCGCGGTCACGTACGGCACGTAGTACGAGACTCTGAAGAAGCCGCGCCATCTGATCGCCGCGTTCAGTGCGTAGGCCAGCAGCAGTGACAGGACGACGGTCAGCGGGACGTTGATCAGCAGGAAGATCCCGACGTTCGCGAACGACCGGCGGACCGCCGGGTCCGAGAGCACTGCCGCATAGTTCTCGAACCCGACGAACGGCCGCTCCACGATCGCGCCCGGCGCCGCGAAGAAGTAGTCGTGGAAGGACATGTACACCGCGAACCCGAGCGGGTACGCGAACACCGCGGCCAGAAACACGGCGTACGGCGTGACGAACGCCGACCCGATCGGTTGCTTGCCCAACACGCTGATACGCCTGGTCATGGGCCCTCCCGGTCTGGACTGAGGAACGGAGGGAGCGAAGCGACTGGAGAGACGAGGGAAGGCCGGGAGGTTAGCCCCATGACCCGCCGAGCCGAAGGCGAGGCCAAAAGCACTGTCATGACTGCGAGGCGAGCTGTTCGACCTTCTGGACCGCGCCGTCGAGGGCCTCGCCCGGGTCCTGCTGACCGAAGATGACCGACTTCGACCAGGCGTCGCGGAAGGTCTGCCAGATGGTGATCGAGTTCGGCACGTTGGGCACCTCGACGGTGCGGGACGCCTGCTCGGCGAACTGCTTGTAGTCGGGGTTCTTCGTGAAGTACTCCGGGTAGGCGGTCGCGATCCCGTCCCGCAACGGCATCTGGCCGGTTGCCTCCAGCAACTTGCCGTCCTGCTCCTTGCTGGTGGCGAACTTCAGCACGTCCCAGGCCGTCCCACGGTTCTTGCAGGCCGAGTACATCGCCACGTTCTTGGCGTCGCTGAACGTGTAGGTCTCGGCAGCGGACTTACCCGCCGACGTCGGCACCGGCACCGCACCCCACTCGACCTTGCCCTTGTACGACGCGATCGCCCACGGGCCGACGATCGCCATCGCGGCCTTGCCGTCGACGAACGAGTCGCCGTTGTACTTCTCCTGCGACGCGAGCTTCTCGGCGTACAGGGTGCGCCAGAACGCGGCGACCTTCTTGCCCTCCTCGGAGGCGAACTGCGCCTTGCCGTCGGCAACGAGTTGCTTGCCACCGGTCTCGGCCGCGAACAGCGGGTAGAAGTCGAACCAGGACTGGTAGAACTCGTTGCTCGGCGCGGGGTAGATCGCGTACTTCGCGGCCTTCGAGGCGACGATCTTGCGCGAGGCGGCGAGGAACTCGTCGTACGTCGCCAGCGCCGGCTTGGCCGGGTCCAGACCGGCCTTCGCAAAGACCTTCTTGTTGTAGAAGATCATCACCGGATTGGCCTTCCACGGCGCCTGGTAGTACTTGCCGTCAGTCGACTTGTACTGCTCGGCGACCTTGCCGGAGCGCTCCTCGAGGTACGACTTGCCGTCCGGGAAGCTGTCGAGCGCCACCAGGCCACCCTGCTTCTGGAACTGCGAGACGGACGCCGGTGAGGTGTTGAAGATCAGGCAGGGCGCGTTGCCCGCGGTGATCGCGGCGCCGATGACTTCCTCGGAGCTCTTGCCGGCCGGGATCTCCTGGGCGGTCACCTTCTGGTCCGCGTGGGCAGCGTTCCAGGCGGCGACCATCTGCTTGCCCCAGGCCACTTCCTCGGCGTTGTTCGAGAGCCAGACGGTGATCTCGCCCCGGGCTTGGGCGGCCGCGTCGGCATCGCCGCCGCCCGAGCTGCCGCCGCAGGCGGCCGTAGTACCGGCCAGGCCTAAGGCCAGTAGGGCAGCCGTGAGTTTGCGTTTCATGAGTCCTCCAGGTGGGCGGTTGACCGCCGGATGATCAGGCGAGCGGGCGGCAGTTCGACATCCGGTACTGCGCTGTCGCCGTCGATGAGCTGGTTGAGGGTTCGCGCGGCCGCCTCGCCGAAGGCGTAGGGGTCGGCGCGGACCGTGGTCAGACCGGGATGGACGAACTCGGCGAGCTCGCTGTCGTCGAAGCCGGCGATGCTGAGGTCGTCGGGCACCCGGAGTCCTGCTTGCTGCGCGGCGCCGAGACCGGCGATCGCCATCCGGTCGTTGGCGTAGACGATCGCGGTCGGTCGCTCGGGGAGCGCGAGCAGCCGCTTGGTCGCCTCGATCCCGCCGACCGCGGTGAAGTCGCTGACCTCGATCCCGATCGGCTCCACTCCCGCTTCGGTCAGGGCGCTGACGAAGGCGTCCTGCCGGGCGGTCGCGTGCACGAAGTCCTGCGGGCCGGCCACATGCGCGATCCGGCGGTGGCCGAGCTCGAGCAGGTGCTGGACGACAGCGATCGTGCCGGGCCGGTCGTCCAGGCAGACGGCCGGGAACGGCGAGGGCCCGTCGGGACGGTTCAGCGTGACCGCCGGCAGCCCGAGCGAGGTCAGCAGGTCGATCCGGGGATCGTCGTGCCGGAGGTCGGACAGGAAGACGCCGTCGACGCGGCCGTCCTGAGCCAGCCGCCGGTACCCCGCTTCCTCGTCCTCGCCGGGCGCGACCACCTGCAGTACGAGAGCTTGGCCGCGGGGGGCGAGCACGCTCTCGACGCCGCCGATGAACGCCGGGAAGAACGGGTCCGAGGACAGCACGCCCGGGTCCCTGGTGATCACCAGACCGAGCGCGAACGCCTTCGAGACCGACAGCGAACGAGCCCGGTTGCTGGGCCGCCAGCCGAGCTCGTCGGCGGCCGCCAGAATCCGGTCGACGGTCGCCTTGGCCAGGCCGGGCCGCCCGTTCAGCGCGAACGAGACGGCGCCCTTGGACACGCCGGCGCGGGTCGCCACATCCGCGATGGTCGGCCGTTCCTTCGTCATCTGCATCCCAGGATTGAGGGTTTAAACCGGTTTAAACGATTACTAAACCGGTACAAACCCTCCACGTCAAGAGGTCGGACCCGACTGCGCAGTACCGCGTCGATGGGAGGGTTCCGCGCACTCGTTTGCAAGTTCGTCTTGACGGTGCGGTGCCGGGTCGCTTAACTAAGGCGTCAGTGCCGGGCCCGTGAGACCCACACTGCAGTGACGCACCCAGCCGGTAACGAACGAGTTTCCAGTCCGGTTTTCAGGCGCCAGGGCGACGGCCCGAGGCGGGGTCGCGTCCCCTGGACCGATGGAGCCAATCGTGTCCCGTTTCCGCCTCCCACTGCTGGTCGCCGTGACCATCGCCACCGTCACTCTCGCCTCGCTGCTCACCCGCACCTCCGCCGACGCGGCCGTCACGCTGCCACCGGTCCACGCCAAGTTCGACTACCAGATCGGCGGCGCCTACTCGCCGCCGTCCGGCGTCCAGGTCGTCACCCGTGACCGGACGGCAACGCCGGCCGCCGGTCTCTACAACATCTGCTACGTCAACGCCTTCCAGGTCCAGCCCGGTGAGGAGAGCCAGTGGGCCTCCGACTTGCTGCTCCGCGACGCCGCCGGCAACGTCGTCGTCGACGAGGACTGGGGCGAGGCGTTGCTCGATCTCCGGACCTCGGACAAGCGGACCCGAATCGCCGCGAAGGTCAACGGCTGGATCGACGGGTGCGCCGCCAAGGGGTACAAGGCGATCGAGCCGGACAACTACGACAGCTACACCCGCTCGAAGTCGCTGCTGACTGCTTCGCAGGCCAAGGCGTACCTCACCCTGCTGGCGCAGCACGCCCACTCCAAGTCGCTGGCCATCGGCCAGAAGAACACGGTCGAACTGGCCGGTGCGCGGCAGAGCATCGGGCTCGACTTCGCCGTCGCCGAGGAGTGCGGCCAGTACGACGAGTGCGGTGACTATGTCGCTGCCTTCGGCAACAACGTGATCGTGATCGAGTACACCGACAGCGGCCGGCGCAAGGCCTGCACCGCCTTCGGTACCAGGTTGAGCATCGTGCAGCGCGACGTGGACGTCTCCGTCCCCGGTGACGCCGGCTACGTGCGCAAAACCTGCTGATCAGCCCTTTCCCAGCTCAGCTCTAGGGGTTACCCATGCCTTCACCAACTCGTCGTGACGTCCTTCGCGCGGCAGCCGCCCTGGCCGCTGCCGGCACCCTCGCCGCCTGCGGCAAAACAGGCGAGGAACCCGCCGGTGGCGTGGTCACCGTCGACCTGTGGCACGGCCAGACGGACCTCGCCAAGGCGGCGCTCGACGGCCTGATCAAACAGTTCAACGACACGCATCCGTTGATCAAGGTCGTCGGCGGTGGTGGCGGGGTGACGGCGGACAGCATGCTGCAGAAGGTCACCGCGGGCCTCGCGGCCGGGTCCTACCCGGATATCGCGTACATCTTCGGATCGGACCTGGCCAGCATGACGCGGAGCCCGAAGGTGGCCGACCTGACCGCGTCGCTGGAACTGAAGGACTGCTGGCCGGCTGCTCGCGACGCGGTCACGGTGAAGGGCAAGGTCCGCGCCGCTCCGGCGCTGCTCGACTCACTGTGCGTTGTCTACAACAAGAAACTCTTCGCCGCCGCCGGTTTGCCCGAGCCCAAGGCAGGCTGGACCTGGGACGACTTCATTGCGACCGCTCAGAAGCTGACCAACCCGCGCAAGGGCATTTTCGGTACCGGCTGGCCGGGTGTCGGCGACGAGGACACGGTCTGGCGATTGTGGCCGATGATCTGGGACCTCGGCGGCGATGTGGTCAGTGAGGACGGCAAGTCGGTCGGCTTCGACAAGGTGGGTGCGCAGGCGCTGGGAACAATCGACCGGCTCCGTACCGACAAGTCCCTGTACGTCGATCCGAAACCGGGTGGCGAGCAGCTCTACCAGGTGTTCCTCGGTGGCCGAATGGGGATGGTTGCCACCGGCCCCTGGCAACTCCCCGATGTCGTTGACCGAGGCATCGACTACGGCGTCGCACCACTGCCGACGTACTCCGGGAAGCCGGTAACGATTTCGGGGCCTGACACCTGGACCGTGTTCGACAACGGCAAGGCGCGGGTCAAGGCGGCGACCGAGTTCGTTCGCTGGCTCAACGACCCCAAGCAGGATGTCCGCTGGGACATCGAGGCCGGAAGCCTGCCGGTGAGCACCACGACGGCGGCTCTGCCCGAGTGGAAGAAACATGCCGCGGGCACGAAGGGGATGCAGGTCTTCGTGGATGCGCTGGAGTCGGCGCGGGTCCGGCCGACCATACCGGCGTACCCGCAGGTGTCGCAGCAACTCGGCCAGGCCGTGGTCGCAGTACTGCTGGGCAAGAAGTCGCCGGACGATGCGCTCGGTGAGTGTGTGAAGCAGTGCAACGCCATCCTGGCAGTGCCCAGCTGATGGCCAGTGTCGTCGGCACCTTCACCGTCGATCCTCGTGCGCGGCGCGCGGCCAAGCGGCGTACCAGGGGTGAGGGCCTGACCGCGTGGGCCTTCGTCAGCCCGTCGGTGCTGATCATCCTCGGGCTGAGCGTCGTCCCGGTGCTGTGGTCGTTGTTGTTGTCGTTCCAGTCGAACGACCTGGTCTCGCCGAGCGAGTGGGTGGGACTCGCCAACTACAGGGCGCTTTCGGTCGATCCCGCGTTTGCCGCTGCGGTGAAGCACACGTTGCTCTACGCGGTGCTGTATGTGCCGCTCAGCGTGGTCGGCGGGTTGGCGATCGCGTTGATGCTCGATCGGCGGATCCGCTTCATCGGGCTCTATCGCACCCTGGTCTTCGTGCCCTTCGTCGTGTCCGCGGCGGCGCAGGGCGTGCTGTTCTCGTTCGTGCTCGACCCCGAGTTCGGCGTGGCCAACTCGGTGCTGCACAAGCTCGGACTGCCGGCGCAGGGGTTCTTCAGTGATCCCGGCCAGGCGCTCTACCTGCTGGTCGGGATCTCGCTGTGGAGCGGCACGGGCTTCTGCGTGATCGTCTATCTTGCCGGCCTGCAAGGGGTTTCAGCCGAACTCGTCGAGGCTGCCCGCATCGACGGTGCAGGACGAGCCGGCGTACTACGGCACGTCGTGCTCCCGTCGTTGACGCCGGTGACGATCTTCCTGGTGCTGTTTCAGACGATCAACGCGTTGCAGGTGTTCGACCTGGTCTTCGTCACCACGAAGGGCGGGCCGCTCGGCTCGACGACGGTGATCGTGTACTTCATCTGGGAGAAGGCGTTCAAGACCTTCACGGCCGGCTACAGCGCGGCCGCGGCGTACGCGCTCGCTGTTGCGTTGCTGGTCATCGGGCTCGCCCTGCAGTTCTACCGCCGGAGGGTCGCGCGATGAAACGTCTGCCCTTCAGCCCTTGGCATCTCGTCCTCGCGCCACTGGCGCTGCTGTTCGCGCTGCCGCTGGTCTGGTTGCTGGTCAGCTCGGTGATGAGCAACTCGGAGATCAACCGGTTCCCGCCGGCGCTGATCCCGTCGAGCATCAAGCTGGACGGGTACCGGTTCGTGCTCGGGAACGCGCTGTTCCCGCGCTGGTTCGTCAACTCGCTCATCGTGTCGGCGGTCGCGGTGACCGCCAACCTGGTGCTCGGGTCGCTGAGTGGGTACGCGTTCGCGCGGATGCGGTTCGCGGGGTCGCGGGTGGTGCTGGGGCTGATGCTCGCGACGATGGTGATCCCGTTCCAGCTGACGATGATCCCGACGTTTCTGGTGATGAAGCAGCTCGGGCTGATCGACACCCTGGGCGCGCTGATCATCCCCGCGCTGGTGACGCCGTTCTCGGTGTTCCTGTTCCGGCAGTTCTTCGTCTCGCTGCCACGTGAGCTGGAAGAGGCGGCCTGGCTCGACGGGTGCGGGCGGCTGCGGATCCTGGTTTCCGTAGTACTGCCGCTGGCGAGGCCTGCGCTCAGCACTGTTGCGGTGCTGACGTTCCTGAGTACGTGGAACGACCTGACCTGGCCGCTGATCGCTATCAATCACGACGCCAACTACACGCTTCAGCTCGGGCTGACGACCTTCCAGGGCCAGCACCACACCCAGTGGGCGGCGGTGATGGCCGGCAACGTCATCACCGTCCTGCCTGTCCTGCTGGGTTTCCTGCTGGCTCAGAAGGCCTTCATCCGCTCGCTGGCTTCTACCGGACTTAAGGGTTAACAGATATGAGTGGTTTTGATCTGTTGGTCATCGGCGATGCCAATCCCGATGTGGTGGTGGGGCCTGTGCCGCAGCCGGTGCTGTTCGGCCAGCGTGAGCGACTTGTCGACATGGGGTCTCTTGTCCTCGGTGGGTCCGCGGCGATCATGGCGTGTGGCGCTGCTCGGCTTGGGTTGAGTGTGGCCTTCGCTGGTCGGGTTGGTGACGACCCTGCCGGTGCCTTCGTCCGTACTGCGCTCGCGGAGCGCGGCGTCGACGTGTCGGCTCTGGTGGTCGACCCGACGCTCCCCACTCCCCTGACGACGGTGCTCACGTCCGGTGATGATCGGGCGATCCTCACGGCGCCTGGGTGTTTGCCGGCGATCACGGCGTACGACGCACCGGCTGAGCTGTTGCGGTCTGTTCGGCATGTGCACGCTGCCTCCTTCTACCTGATGCCTGAGCTCGCTGCTGGGCTTGCTGCGCTCTTCAAGGAGGCGAAGAGCAACAAGGCGTCTACGTCGCTCGACACCAATGACGATCCCTCTGGGCGATGGGACCGCGTAGTACTGGATGCTGTTTTGCGGGTGACCGACATCCTCTTCCCGAACGCGGCAGAGGCGCATGCGCTGACAGGGCATCCGGTACTGGCGGATGCGGCCGGCATACTCGCTCGGCGCGGTCCGCTGGTGGTGGTGAAGGACGGTGCCGCCGGGGCTCTGGCACATGACGGCACGAACCTGGTGTCGACACCTGCGCTTGCGGTGGAGCCAGTGGACACCGTGGGGGCCGGCGACAGCTTTGACGCGGGCTATGTGGCCGCAGTACTGAACGGCCTCGGGCGGGAGCGGGCACTGGCGGTCGCTGCGGCCTGTGGGTCGCTGTCGACGCGTGCTGCCGGCGGTACTGCGGCACAGGCCGACTGGGCGCTTGCTGTGGAGAGTGCCGGATGACCAAGATCGCGTTCATCGGCGCCGGAAGCGTCGTCTTCACGCAGGGGTTGCTGGCCGACCTGTTCAGCTTCTCGGACCTTGGCCCGCTGCACATCGCCTTGCACGACATCGATCCGGAGCGGCTGAGTACTGCGACCGGCGCCGCCACTGCGATCGCCGACACGCTGAAGGTGTCGCCACAGATCACCGCCCATCTCGACCGGCGGGCGGCGCTCGACGGGTGCGACTTCGTCATCAACATGATCCAGGTGGGGATGAACGAGGCGACCCGGCTCGACTTCGAGATCCCGGCGCGGTACGGGGTCCGGCAGACGATCGGCGACACGCTCGGCGTGGGCGGCGTCTTCCGCGCACTGCGGACCTTCCCGGTACTGCGCGGCCTCGCGGTCGACATCGCCGCCGTCTGCCCGGACGCGTGGCTGCTGAACTACACGAACCCGATGGCGATGAACGTCTGGTACCTGTCGGCCCTCGGCGTACGGAACCTCGTCGGGCTGTGCCACTCGGTCTACTGGACGATGAACGACCTGTCGGCACTGGTCGGAGCGCCGTACGACGAGGTGTCGTACCTGGCGGCCGGCGTGAACCACCAGGCGTGGGTACTGCGCTTCGAGCACCAGGGGCGCGACCTGTATCCGGTGCTGGACGACGTAGTCGCCGGCGATCCGGAGCTGTCGCGGCGGGTGCGGGTGGACATGTACCGGCGACTCGGGCACTACCCGACCGAGACGAGCGAGCACTCGTCGGAGTACGTGCCGTGGTACCTGCATGACGCGTCGGAGGTGGAGCGGCTGCGGCTGCCGGTGGGTGACTACCTGCGCATTGTCGAGGAGAACGTGGCGCTCTACCAGAGCACCCGGGATGCCCTGAAGGCCGGTGAGACGCTGGCTGTCGAGGGCACGATGGAGTACGCGCCACAGGTCATCCACAGCATGGTCACCGGCACACCCCGAACCATCTACGGCAACATGGTCAACACCGGCCTGATCGCCAACCTCCCGGCCAACGCAGTCGTAGAAGTCCCTTGCCTGGTTGACTCCCTAGGCGTCCAACCCACCTCCATCGGCCCCCTCCCCACCCAATGCGCCGCCCTCAATCGCGCCTACATCAACGTCAACGAACTAGTCGTCAAAGCGGCCCTCGAGGAAGACCCGCACGCCATCCGCCAAGCCCTCATGGTCGACCCAGCAACCTCGGCAACCCTCACAGTCGAGCAGATCTGGTCGCTGGCGAATGACCTAGTGGATGCCCACAGCAACTACCTGCAGCAGTCCCTCCGCACCCAGCTAACCCTCTAGTTGCGCGGCTGCCTGCAGGTAGGTCTTGTAAGTTGCCAGGTTGCTCAGGACTTCGGCTGCTGTTGTGGTTTTGTGGAGGGCGCCTACGCCTTGGCCGGCGTAGAGAGAGGCAGCGGTGGGGTCGGCGGCGCGGGAGGCGGCTACGTACTGGGCGTGGCCCTCGTCGTCTGACTTCAGGGCGTCTTCCCTGCCCTCCCACCTGTTGTAGAAGGTGTTGCGGAGCGCCCGGCCTCCGAATTCGTCGGGCCAGCCGGCTCGGGAGGCGGCGTCGAAGACTGTGCCGTAGACGGTGTCGGTCTCGTCGGCTTCCAGCAGGCGTTGACGGGAGGGCTCCGGCGTCAGCGCCTCCTCGCAGGTGAGGAACGCCGTGCCGATCCACCCACCAGCAGCACCAGCAGCCAGTACTGCGGCCAGTCCGCGCGGCCCCGAGATGCCACCACCCGCCAGCACCGGGAGGTCGGTGAGCTCGAGAATCGCTTGCAGCAAAGGAAGTGTGCCCACCTCGTTGCGCCCGTGGCCGCCCGCCTCGGCACCACGCACGACGATCGCGTCGACACCCGCATCGATGGCTTCACGCGCGTCGGCGACGGTCCCGGCCTGGGTCGTCACCACAATGCCCGCGGCACGCAACTGTTCGACGTACGGGCTGTAGTCGCCGAAGCTGAGTGAGACGAGCGCCGGCTTCAACTCCAGTACCGCCTCGAGATGCTCGGGGTGATCCTTGACCGACCATGCCATCAGGCCGACGCCGTACGGCTTGCCGCTCGCCGCCGCGATCGCGCCTTCCGTGCGGATCCAGTCGGCCGACACCGCGCTCCCGGCGCCGAGCATGCCGAGCCCGCCGGCCGTCGAGACCGCTGCCGTCAACTTCCCGCCGCTCACGAAGGCCATCGGCGCCGCCACCACCGGTACCGACAGTCCGAACGTGTCCGTCAACCAGGTGCCCATCGTCCACTCCTCCCAGGCAACGCGAAGGCCCGCCCCGAAACTGTCTGGGGCGGGCCTTCGAGCGCATCAGCTCTTGTAGATGTCCGAGTTCGGGTCACCGTGGCAGCGCTTGTACTTCTTGCCCGAGCCACACGGGCAGACCGCGTTGCGCGGCGTACCGGCGTACTCGAGAGCGCCGCCCTCGACCGCGTCGGTGCGCACCGAGACCTCGTCGTCGCCGTCGATCGTCGGCGCCGAGTAGGTCAGCCGCTGCGGGCGGCTCTCCGTGCTCAGGCCCTTGGCGCGCAGCTTCGGGGTGTCCTGCGGGCGCGGGGTGTCCTGCGGACGGTCCTCGTCGTCCTCGCCGGACTGCCGGCCCGGGAACTCGGCGACCGGCGCACCCGGCACCAGGATGTCCTCGGCCTCGGTCTCCTCGAGCTCGGCCAGTTCCGCCTGCGCGGCCAGGTCGGCCTGCATCGCCTCGATGTCGACCTCGACGTTGAAGATGAACGCGACCGACTCCTCCTTGATGGACTCCATCATGGCGGCGAACATGTCGTAACCCTCGCGCTGGTACTCGACCAGCGGGTCGCGCTGCGCCATCGCGCGCAGGCCGATGCCCTCGCGCAGGTAGTCCATCTCGTACAGGTGCTCGCGCCACTTGCGGTCCAGCACGCTCAGCACCACCCGGCGCTCGAGCTCGCGCATCGCGTCGGTGCCGAGGCTCTGCTCGCGCCGCTCGTACGCCTCGCGGGCGTCGGCGATCAGCCGCTCGACCAGGAAGTCCTGGGTGAGCCCGGAGCGGTCGCCACCGGCCTCCTCGATCAGCTCTTCCTCGGTCAGCTCGGTCTGGTACAGCGTCCGCAGCGCGGTGAACAGCTGGTCCAGATCCCAGTCCTCGGCGAAACCGTCGGCAGTCGCGCCCTGCACGTAGCCGGTAATGGTCTCGTCGAGCATGTCCAGCACCTGCTCCTGCAGGTCCGCGCCCTCGAGCACCCGGCGGCGCTCGGCGTACACGACGTGCCGCTGCCGGTTCATCACGTCGTCGTACTTCAGGATGTTCTTGCGGGTCTCGAAGTTCTGCGCCTCGACCTGCGACTGCGCCGACGCGATCGCCTTGGTGACGACCTTGTTCTCCAGCGGCACGGTGTCGTCGTCGTTGCGCGACATCGCCCAGTCGACCATCTCGCGCTTGAACAGGCGCATCAGGTCGTCCTCGAGGGACAGGTAGAAGCGGGACTCGCCCGGGTCGCCCTGGCGGCCGGCGCGGCCGCGCAGCTGGTTGTCGATCCGGCGCGACTCGTGCCGCTCGGTGCCCAGCACGTACAGACCGCCGGCCTCGCGGACCTCGACCTGCTCGTCCTTGACCTGCTGCTCGAACTTCTCCAGGACCTTCGGGTACTCCGCTTCGTACTCCTCCGCGGACTCCACCGGGTCGATGCCGCGGGCTCGCAGGTCCTTGTCGGCCAGGTGCTCGGGGTTGCCACCCAGGATGATGTCGGTACCACGGCCGGCCATGTTGGTGGCCACCGTGACGGCGCCCTTGCGGCCCGCCTCGGCGACGATCGCGGCCTCACGCGCGTGCTGCTTCGCGTTCAGCACCTCGTGCGGGATGTTGCGCTTGCGGAGCTGGTTGGACAACCGCTCGGACTTCTCGACGCTGGTGGTACCGACCAGGATCGGCTGCCCGGTCTCGTGCCGCTTGACGATGTCCTCGACGACCGCGTTGAACTTGGCTTCCTCGGTGCGGTAGATCAGGTCGCGCTGGTCCTGCCGGACCATCGGCTTGTTGGTCGGGATCTGGACCACGCCGAGACCGTAGATCTTGGAGAACTCGTTCTCCTCGGTCTTGGCGGTACCGGTCATCCCGGCCAGCTTGTTGTAGAGCCGGAAGTAGTTCTGCAGCGTGATCGTCGCGAGGGTCTGGTACTCCTCCTTGATCTCGACCTTCTCCTTGGCCTCGATCGCCTGGTGCAGACCCTCGTTGTAGCGGCGGCCGTGCAGCGTCCGGCCGGTGTGCTCGTCGACGATCAGCACCTCGCCGTCGACGACCACGTAGTCCTTGTCCTTGCGGAACAGGTCCTTGGCCTTCAGCGCGTTGTTCAGGTAGCTGATCAGCGGGGTGTTGGCCGACTCGTACAGGTTGTCGATGCCGAGCCGGTCCTCGACCTTCTCGATCCCGCGCTCGAGGATGGCGACGGTGCGCTTCTTCTCGTCCACCTCGTAGTCGGCGATCGGGCGCTGGTCCTCGGCGATCTTGTCGTCGGCGAACCGCGGCTTGAGCTGGGCGGCCAGGTTCGCCATCTCGACGTACCAGCGCTGGGAGTCCTCGGCCGGGCCGGAGATGATCAGCGGGGTCCGGGCCTCGTCGACCAGGATCGAGTCGACCTCGTCCACGATCGCGTAGTTGTGCTCGCGCTGGACACAGTCCTCGATCGAGTTGGCCATGTTGTCGCGCAGGTAGTCGAAGCCGAACTCGTTGTTCGTGCCGTAGGTGATGTCCTTGGAGTAGGCGACGCGGCGCTCGGCCGGCGTCATCTCCGGCAGGATCACGCCGTAGTCGAGGCCGAGGAAGTGGTACACCCGGCCCATCCACTCGGCCTGGAACCTGGCCAGGTAGTCGTTCACCGTGACCACGTGCACGCCCTTGCCGGACAGCGCGTTCAGGTACGTCGGCAGGGTGCCCACCAGGGTCTTGCCCTCACCGGTCTTCATCTCGGCGATGTTGCCCAGGTGCAGCGCCGCGCCACCCATGATCTGGACGTCGTAGTGGCGCTGGTGCAGGGTCCGCTTGGCGGCCTCCCGGACGACCGCGAAGGCCTCCGGCAGCAGCCCGTCCAGGGACTCCCCGTTGTCGACCCGTTGCTTGAAGTCGGCCGTCTGCCCGCGGAGCTCCTCGTCGGACATGCCGACGAAGTCGTCCTCGATCGAGTTCACCACCTTGGCGATGGTCTCGAGCTTGCGAACGGTCTTGCCCTCGCCGATCCGCAGTAACTTGTCGAACGCCTTCATCGTGGGGGGTCCACTCCTTGACTGTGCAGCCTTCAATGCGGCGGGTGCCTGACCGTGCGTACCCGGTGACGGACGCAGCACGGCCTGCCCGCCTGGCGGGCGCCACCCATGGTACTGGGCGAGCAGCCCCACCCCACGCCCCGGAGTGCGACCCGCCCATGTCCCCACCACGACTGAGCACCCCAAAAAGTTCCAGTACTACGCCACGCGCCACCGGCAGCGGACTGCACCGGCCTCCGGTGAGGTGGTCTGGCAGCGGCGGGCCGCGCCGCCGTGGTTGCTGCAGGCTGCGCCGCAGGTGGGGGCAGAGGAGGCGGCTCCCACCCCGAACGGGGGGGTGCTGGTGTGCGGGGTGGGGCTTAGATGCCTGCTCCTGCTTGGTTGGGCTAGTGGGCGTGGAGCGCGTGGCTTAGGGCTGGGGCTAGGTCGCCGGGGCCTGCTACGCGGACCTGGTTCAGGCCTAGCCAGGTGGCTAGTTGGACGAGCTCGGCTGCTAGTTCCTCCGGGGTCTCCGCGGGTGCGTTGGGTTCGGCGTGGGCTGATTGGACTAGGAGGGTGCCGGTGGCGCGGTCGGACTTCAGATCTACTCGGGCTACCAGGCGGTCGCCTAGGAGGAAGGGGAGGACGTAGTAGCCGTAGATGCGTTTTTCGGCTGGTACGTAGATTTCTATGCGGTAGCGGAAGCCGAAGAGAGCCTCCGTGCGGGTTCGCTCGAAGACCAGCGAGTCGAACGGGCTGACCAGAGCCCGGGTGTTCACCCGGCGGGTCAGTTTGGCGTCGCGGTGCAGGTACGCCTGGCGCTTCCAGCCCTGGATGGTGACCGGCAGCAACTCCCCCTCCTCGACCAGTTCGCTGATCGCCTGCGCGGTGGGAGCGGGCGCAGTACGGAAGTAGTCCTTCAAACACTGGGCCGTCGCGACCCCATGCGCCTTGGCCGCGATCGAGACGAGGCCGCGATGCGCGTCCTCCGGGGTCGGCGTCGGGGTCGCGACCACCGAGGCGGGCAGCACCCGCTCGGGGATGTCGTACATCCGCTCGAACTGCTGGTTTCGCCGGGCGACCGTGATCTCACCGGCGAAGAAGAGGAACTCCAGCGCGCGCTTCACATCGGACCAGTTCCAGCCCCAGTGGTTCCGGTCGCGCTCCACGTCGTCATCGATCTCGCGGGCGGTCAGCGGACCGTGATCCCGCACGTCCGCGAGCACCTGCTTGACCAGATCCGGCCGCTCGGCCGCGATCGCCCGCGGCCCGCCCCACGCCTCGGTCGCCGCCCGCGCCATCCGCCACCGCATCAACGGATGCGTCTCCACCGGGATCAGCGACGCCTCGTGCGCCCAGTACTCCACCAGTCGGCGCGGCGCCTTCCCCGCGGCACGGTCGAGCAGGTCCCGCGGGTACGGCCCCAGCCGGGAGTACAGCGGCAGGTACTGCGTTCGGCTCAGCACGTTGACCGAGTCGATCTGGATCAGCCCGATCCGGCCGAGCACGCGACTCAGCGCGCGCATGTCCGGAACGCCTTTTGGGCGTGGATCGGTGAACCCCTGGGCAGCCAATGCCACCCGCCGGGCCTGGGCCGTCGACAACACCTCCGTGGTCACGCCAGAGAGTCTGCCCGACCCCACCGACAAAACGTGTCGATCAGGTGTCCTGGACGTTCAGGATCACCAGGCGGTCAGTCAGTTGGGGCGCGAGATGGGCGGGCAGCAGCCCGCGGGACCAGAGCTCCTCGACCACGCGGAACCGCCCGTACTGCGTCCGGCTGAGCATGATCGCGGCGGCGTGCTCGCCGGTGACGCCGGGCAGAGTTTCCAGTACGGCGGCCGGGGCGCCGTTGAGATCGACCAGTCCGCCGTCGTCGAAGTGCCGGGGAAGGTCGGGCCGGCCGATCCGGAGGGCCTGCGCGAGGGCCGGCTCGTTGGCGACGATCTGGCGCGCGTTGTTCCGCAGTACGGCGTCGGCGGAGAGCACTGGCGGTTGGTAGGCCGACGGTGGATACGCAGGTTGCGGCGGGTACGCCGGAGGATGCTGGGCTGGCGGCAGCTGGTGCTGGGGCAGGAGGTACGGCGGTTGCTGCGGCTTGCGGCGAGGGGGTCTGCCGATGACGACCGCTGCCTGGACCGAGCAGGCGATTGCGGCGAAGAGCTGGATCAGGCTGATCATGAAGTCGCGGTCGGTGAACTCCGGCTGGTCGGGCTCGATGACGAGGAAGAAGTAGCCCAGCATCGCCGCGAGATAGCCGACTGCGGACAGCCCGAGGGCGATACTCCGCTGCCTGATCGCCACGACGCCCATCAGCACCCACCCGCCGAATCCGAACGTCACCAACGGCGTGGCCGCACCCAGCAGCTTCAGCACCACCAGCTTCCACCGCGTCGGCGCCGGGGGGACGGGCGGCGGCGGAGTGGACCCGAGGGGCGCCGAGTACGGGCGGCCCTCGCCCGCCCGCCCGGAGACCTGTGGGGTGGGGGGCGGGGCGCTGTGGGTGCGCCCAGGTAGGTGCGGGGCGAGGGGCGTTGTGCTGGAGGTGCGCCCAGGGAGCTGTGGAGTGGCGGGCATTGGGCTGTGGGGGTGCCCGGGGGCCTGTGGAGTGGCGGGCATTGGGCTGTGGGGGTGCCCGGGGGCCTGTGGAGTGGCGGGCATTGGGCTGTGGGGGTGCCCGGAGGGCTGTGGGGTTGTGCTGTGGGCGGGGAATCCTGGGTGGGCGAGCTCTGTCTCTAGGGTCCGGAGCGTTTCTTCGGCGTTGCTGCGGGCAGCCAGCAGCTGTGGGCGGATCTCGTCGAAGGGGTGGCCGGTGAGGCCTTCGAGCGGCGTGCCGTGCCACAGGGCCAGCGCAGTACGGACTTTGTCTGCCGCCTCCCGGTCCTGGCCCGCAGCACTCAGCCGCTCGGCCTCGGCGACGTACAAAGTGAACTCACTGAGATCGCTCTCGGCAGGCATAACGCACAGGACGTACTTGCCGTCCCCCAGAGTTATGAGCAGCTCGCCGCTCCCAGGCGTCCGGTGCGGATCGACCAGCTCACGCAGTGCATCGATGTGACCGGCAACCAGCTCGCGCGCGTCCTCCGGCGGCGTAGCCTCCCACGCCGCGGCGACCAGCTCGGCCGGTGAGACCGCCTGGTTCGCCTTCAGCAGCAGGGCCGCGAGGATCCGCTGTTGTTGCTCAGGGCCCAGATTCCGCCGGATCCGGTCGCGCCGGACGACGAGCGGCCCGAGCAACTCGTAGCGCACAGATCCCATTGGGCCCTCCCCCTCACCGGTCCAGACCGAATGAGTCTAGAGATCGAGGTGGTCATAACTCCGGTGTTACCGCAAGTGAGAGGTGCGCTACCCGAGGTGATCAGGGGATTCTGCGAGCAGGCGGCGCCGCCCGCGCCCGCCCCTGAACACCTGGAGTGTGAGGCATGACAGCAAGACTTCAGCTGGTGCGCGCCGTTGTGGCCGCCGGTGCACTGACCGCGGCATCCCTCGGCGCGGTGTCCGCCGCGACCGCCGCCCCGGCTCCGGACTGTCCGCACACCCGGATCGTCGGCGGCGACCTCGCCCACACGGCCGACGCTCCCTGGGCCATCCAGCTGTCGAACAGCGCCTCACCCGACCCGACTGAGGAGTACTGCGGCGCCACCCTGGTCGCGGCCAACAAGATCGTCACGGCAGCCCACTGCTCCACCGAGGCGGCCGCGACCTACACCGCGATCCAGGGCCGGGACGTGCTGAGCGACAAGACCGTCGGCAAGGAATCGAAGATCAGCGCCATCTGGGTCGACCCGGAGTACGGCAAAGCGGGCGGGCACGACGTCGCGGTGATGACGCTGGCCACCCCGTTCACCGGCGTACCGACTCTCGCCCTGGAGACCAGTACGGCGGCTGACGCGGAGGGCGCGGCCGCTGTCGTCTACGGCTGGGGCGCCACCGAGGGCACCGGCCCGGCGAACACCTTCCAGAAGGTGGCAGTGCCCGTGCTCGGCGACGCGTACTGCGGTGACGTGTACGCGAGCCAGAACTACACCCCGGCCGGTGAGATCTGCGCCGGCTACAAGGAAGGCGGCAAGGACTCCTGCCAGGGTGACTCCGGCGGCCCGCTGGTCCTCAACGGCCGCCTGTTCGGTGTCGTCTCCTGGGGCGTCGGCTGCGCGGACGCCGGCAACCCAGGCGTCTACGCCGAGGTAGCCACCTACGCCACCGCCCTCCAGGCCCAGATCGACAGCTAGCGCAGGAACAGACCTTCACAGGGGAAGGAGAAAGGGCCGGACACCGTGCGCGGTGTCCGGCCCTTCTCCTTTGTGGGCTCCTCCCGGGTCAGACGGCCAGCCGGATCACTCCGTAGTCGTAGCCGCGGCGGCGGTAGACGACGCTGGGCTGGTTTTCGTCGGCGTCGACGAACAGGTAGAAGTCGTGGCCGACCAGTTCGAGCTCGTAGAGCGCCTGGTCGAGCGACATCGGCTTGGCGGTGTGGGTCTTCTCGCGCATCACCAGCGGCCCGTCACCGGTCACCGTCAGCGAGCCGAACTTCTGGGTGGGCACCTCGTCCTCGGCGGCCGTCTCCTCCGGCACCGGGGTGCCGTTGACCGCCTGCTTCGCGGCCACGTGCCGCAGGCCTTCGGGGGCGTGCTGGCCGGTGTGCACCCGGCGCCGGTCGGCCGCCTTACGGACCTGGGCCCGCAGCCGGTCCAGACTCACGTCGAAAGCAGCTTGCTTGGTCTCACCGCTCGCTTCGGCCCGGAGTACCGGCCCCTTGGTGTACATGGTGAGCTCGACGCGCATCGCCCGATCGTGCTGTCGCGGGTTCTTCTCCTGGCTGACTTCTACCTCGCATCGCAGTACCCGGTGATCGACCTTCTCGATCCGCTCGAGTTTTTCCTCGACGTACTGCCGGAAGCGGTCACTGACCTCGCAGTGATGACCCTTGACAACGACGTCCACGGAAACCTCCATCGATCGGCGACTCTGTTACGTCTTCGGACCCCCGTCGGTGGTGCCGGTTGCGGCAGTCGGGCGCCCGAAACGACAACACCCGCTCTGCGGCCCGGCGAACTCCGTGGGAAGGAATCCGGCTGATCCGGTCCTCGCCCACCACTGCGTCCGACAAGCCCAAGCGGGTGTCATACGCCAACGCTAGTCGGCTTCTGCGAAAACCGGTAGGGAAGTTCTCATGAACCGGGCAGCGCGCGTCGCCGGGTCGCCGCCACCACCGCACAACCGAGGACCGGAATTCCCCGGACGGCCAGCGCACGGCACGCCTCGGCCAGCGTGGAACCGGTCGTCAGCACGTCGTCGACCACGATCACCGGCTGACCCGTCAGCCTTTCAGCCCAGCGCGAACGGGCCTCGAAAGCGCCGGAGAGATTGGCGGCACGCTGCTGAGCGGACAGGCCGGCTTGGTCCTGCGGCCGCCGTACGACGGCCAGCGCGTCGGCGAGCCGTACGTCGTACCCACTCCTGCGCAGCCGGCGGATCGCGACCGCGGTCAGCCGGCGCAACGGGTCGTGGCCGCGTTGCCTGACGGTGGAAGCCGAGGACGGCACAGGGCAGAGCCATGCCGCGCGTCCCGCTCCCAATGTGGTCTGCACCGCCACGGCGAGGGCCTCACCGAGCGGGCCGGCCAGCGCGTACCGAGCGTGCTCCTTGTGCGCGAGGATCACCGACCGCACCACCCCGCCGTACTCCGCTGTTGCCGTCGGCATCAGTAGCCCGGCCGGCACCGGATCAGGCCAGGCCCGGTACGCCGTACAGCCCGCGAGCGCGTGCCGGCAGCTGGGGCACAGTGAAACACCTGGGCGGTCGCACCCCGCACACCGGCCGCCCAGCACGAGATCCACGAGCGCATCCCGCAGCAGCCACCCGAACCACGATCCGCGATCGCCTCCCGGACCGCAACCAGACCGCCGGCAACCTGTGGACAAGCCAGCCGGATCGACCACCGAGACCTAGCCTGTGGACAAATCGGAGCCCCAGAGCTGTGGACAAATCAGCCCGGGTAGACCGGGGAGACTTTGCCTTCGGCGCCTTCGGCGAGGTCGACCCAGTTGAGGTCCTTGCCCTGCCAGTGCAGCTGGCCGGCCGCGTCCTGAACGGCGGGCAGGGTGTCGAGGTTCGGGTTCGCGGCGACGTGGATCGTGTCGAACTCGCTGCTCGCGCCCGGAAGCGCCCGCTGGTACGAGCCGTCCACGTTCACCTGCCACGGCCGGGCCTTGTTCTCACCCTTGGCGGCCTTACCTGCGACCAGGATGCCGAGGTTGCTCCAGGTCGCGTCCGTGATGTCGGCCAGCCGCAGCTGCAGCGGCTTGAACCGGCTGAGCACCAACTGGTTGCCGTCGGTGTTCTCGATCGTTGCGGTCTGCACCGTGTTGACGCCCTTCGACCGCATCACCAGCAGCGCCCGGACCCCGTCCGGCGCCATCCGCAGGACGACCGGGGTGCTGTCGCCGAACTGGGTCTGCACGGTAGCCAGCTTGCCGTCCGGTCCGCGGACCCGCAGCCGGGGCTTGGCGCTGTCGGCCCGGTCGAGGATCCACAGGTTGTCGTCGTTGTCGTAGCTCGGCCGCAGCACCTTGCCCTCGACCGGGATCATCGTCGTGGGCTGCTCGTTCCGCGGCGTGTCCAGCCGGCCGTAGACGACGGCCGGCGTGCCGTTCTTCGTGGTGGTGACGATCGCGCCGGAGTCACCGCCGAGGCTCACCGCGAACGACTTGGCGTTGTACGCATACAGCGGGCTGTCGGAGATCGGCTGCGGCTCGATCGTCTGGGAACCGTCCTGGCCCTGCGGGATGCGCTGGATCTTGCCGTCGCGCAGGCCGTACAGGTCCTTCATCCGGCCGCTCGCCACGGACGGGTCGTACTGGCCGAAGTTGGTGGCGAACGAGAGCTCGTCGGGCTGGTCGGGCAGCAGCGGGGCGCCGTCGACGGTGATCCGGACCCGGTTGGTGACCGGCCGCAGCGTCCAGGTGATCTGGGCGGCCAGCCGCTCGCGGTCCATCGGGTCGGTCAGCGAGGCCGCCGTGCCGCTGAGAGCGACCGTCGCGACCCCGGACTCGACCGGTACCGACACGTTCACCGTCGTGCCGGGTGGGGCAGCCGAGACGACGCTGTTGCCGAGCTGGCTGGTCGGGCCCTTCAACAGCTCCTGGATCAGCTGGGTAGCCGCCTGGCCGGCGACCTTGTTCGGCAGGAAGACCGGGTCCGCGACCAGCAGGTCCCTGGACCGGTTGAAGAAGTACAGCGCCTGCGGCGCGAGCCGCGGCTGCAGCTGGTTGCTGCCCAGGAACACGCCAGGCGGCACGTTCGCGACCCGCCACTGCTTGGACACCTCGACCAGCTCGAAGACCCAGTCCACCTGTTCGCCGGGCACCGCCGGTGTCCACGAACCGCGCGAGTCGATGGTGGCGATCAGCGGTGCGGACAGGTGCACCTTCTTGTTGGCATCGACCGACACCCCCGAGCCCGCGGTCTGGTCGTAGACAAGGGTCTTGGACTCGGGTTTCCAGCCTCCGGCGGCTTCCGGCGTCATGTACTCCCGGGCGACGTCGAAGGCACGGGAGTCCGACATCGCCTCCAGGAAGCCGTTCACCAGCGGGAGCGGCTCGGCGTTGGGACGCGGTGGCCGCGCCTCGACCCCGATCCCGGCGCTCCCCGCGGCCGGCGCGTCCTGGCTGCTGTTCCGGATCGGGCCCTGGGTCGGCACGGTCGCGCAACCCGTCGCCAGCAGGGCCGTCGTCAGCGCGCCTGCCAGCAAGGCCAGCGGCTTGCTCCTCATGAATCGTCACCACCGGTCAGCTTCTGGTACGGCGCGCCGACGTCGACGAGCTCGGTCACCACGCGGGCCGCGTCGCTCGGCCGGGGCGGCAGCGGCGAGCCGGTCAGCGTGATGTCGGGTCTGCGCGGCAGGGTCAGCCGGAAGTACGCGCCGTCGCCAGGCGATCCCCAGGCATCCAGCCGGCCACCGTGCAGCCGGGCATCCTCCAGCGCGATGGACAGACCGAGCCCCGTGCCGCCCGTGGTCCTGGCCCGGGCCGGGTCGGCCCGCCAGAACCGGCTGAACACCATCTCGGCCTCTTCGGCCCGGAACCCGACACCGTGGTCGCGGACGGCCACCGCCGCGGCCTCTTCGTCGTACGCCGTGCTGATCAGGATCGGCCGGCTCTCGCTGTGCTCGATCGCGTTGCCGATCAGGTTGCGCAGGATCCGCTCGATCCGGCGCGAGTCCACCTGCGCGCGGCACGGCCGGGGCATGTCCAGCCGGACCTCGCAGCCCTTGTGCCGCAACAGGGTCTCGTGGTTCTCCAGGACGCGGGAGACGATGTCGCGCAGGTCCACGTCCTCAAGGTCGAGCGCGGCCGCGCCGGCGTCGAAGCGGCTGATCTCGAGCAGGTCGGCGAGCAGTTCCTCGAAGCGGTTGAGCTCGTTCTGCAGCAGCTCGACCGAGCGGCGGGTGATCGGGTCGAAGTCGTCCCGGGTCTCGTGCAGCAGGTCGGCGGCCATCCGGACCGTGGTGAGCGGCGTGCGCAGCTCGTGCGAGACGTCGGAGACGAACCGGCGCTGCAGCCGGGACAGCTCCTCCAGCCGGCGGATCTGCTGCTGCAGGTTGCTGGCCATCTTGTTGAAGGAGACCGCCAGCCGAGCCAGGTCGTCGGTACCGCGGACCTGCATCCGCTCCTCGAGCCGGCCGGCCGCGAGCCGTTCCGCGATCCGCCGGGCCATCCGGACCGGCGTGACGACCTGGCGGGTGACCAGCCAGGCCACTGCACCGAGCAGGATGACCAGCAGCAACCCTGCGGTGAGCAGTGCTCGCTGGACCACGTCCAGGGTGTCCTTCTGCGCCGTGAGCGGGAACAGGAAGTACACCTCGTACCGCTGGGCGTTCAGGTTCAGCACCCGTAGCTGGGAGCCGAACGCGAGGCCGGGCTCGCTCTGGCCGTCGTCGTAGTCGATCCGCATGTAGGTGTCGTAGAGCCTGGTCTCGTCCTTCGCGACCGAGGCGCGCAGCTCGTACGGGATCGAGTCGCTCTTGACCTGGCCGGTGGTCCGGATCGCGTTGGAGTCGGCCTGGTCGCTCGGGATCAGCACCACTTCGTACAGGCCGGGCCGGTTGGAGCCCGCGATCAGCAGCGACAGCTTCTGCTGGATCGCGCCGGGGTCGGCGGCGTTCAGCGAACCGGACAGCGACGCGAGCTGCGCGACGGCCTCCTTCTGGGCGCTGTCCCGCCGCGCCTCCAGGATGCCGTCGGTGACCTGGCTCATCATCACCCAGCCGACCAGGATCAGCACGATCGTCGACATCAGCAAGGTGCCGGTGACGATCCGGGCCTGGATCGAGCGTCGCCAGAAGTCCGGCCAGTGCCGGGGGTGGGTCCGCCACAGCGGTTGCTGCGCGGCGTGCCAGTCGGCCCCGGCGGCGGTGAGCTCGATCTCGGTTCCGCGGGTTTCCGGCTCGGCTGCCGGTTTCTCCGCCTGCGACTGGTCGTCGCGTCCGTACTCGATCAGTCCGCACCAGCCTTGTAACCCACACCCCGCACCGTCACGACGATCTCGGGGTGCTCCGGGTCCTTCTCGATCTTGGACCGCAGCCGCTGGACGTGCACGTTCACCAGCCGGGTGTCGGCCGCGTGCCGGTAGCCCCAGACCTGCTCGAGCAGCACCTCACGGGTGAACACCTGCCAGGGCTTGGAGGCCAGGCAGACCAGCAGGTCGAACTCGAGCGGGGTCAGCTGGATGGTCTCGCCGGCCCGCTTGACCGAGTGCCCGGCCACGTCGATGGTCAGGTCGCCGATGGTCAGCGACTCCGGCCCGGGCTCGTCCATCCGGCGCAGCCGGGCCCTGATCCGGGCCACCAGCTCCTTCGGCTTGAACGGCTTCACCACGTAGTCGTCGGCGCCGGACTCCAGGCCCAGCACGACGTCCACGGTGTCGCTCTTGGCGGTCAGCATCACGATCGGGACGCCGGACTCGGCCCGGATCGCCCGGCAGACGTCGATCCCGTCCATCCCCGGCAGCATCAGGTCGAGCAGCAAAAGGTCGGGTTTGAACTCGCGGAAGGCCGGCACCGCTTTGTCGCCGGTGGCGCACAGGTAGGTGTCGTAGCCCTCGTTGCGCAGCACGATGCTGAGCATCTCGGACAACGCCGTGTCGTCATCGACGATGAGGACTCGGCCCCGCATCGTCCGGTTACCTTCTGCCACGCCTGCTCCTTGTCGTGTCACGGCCGATCCGGATCAGTACCGCGCCCAGGGGCGCCGATCGTACGCACTACGGATAGTGTCCCATTCTCCGGCCGGCGCACACGCCGGAGCGCCGAGCGGGACCGGAGTAATGGGGGTATTGGACCGCTCGGGCTGTGATCATGGTGCACTGCGGGTTCGGGGACAAGCCCGGCAGGGCCACATCAGGCTCGCCGCCGGGCCGGGAAGGGAGGGGTGGGATGCGCGACGACATCGGGGTCTACGAGAGCCCGGAGTACTCCGAACCGCTGCGGCCGTGGCTGCCGGCGGACCTGCTCGACAACGCCGCCCGGACCATCTCCGACAACAAGGTGGTCATGCTGGGCCTGCCGGTGGTGGCCGGGATCGCGCTGGCCGCGGTCCAGGCGGCGCTGGCCCAGCTCACGGTGCCCGGTGGCATCAGCGGCTTCTTCAACGCGGACTCGCCGTTCGAACAGGCCGGTATCTCCATGCTGGTCATGTACGGACTGCAACTGGTCCTGTTCGCCGTGGTGTCGAGCATGCTGTCCGGCATCATCGCCCTGGCCGCCGTCCGCAGCCAGCTGGCCCACCGGGTGGGCCCACGAGAACTGCTCCGCCTGGTACGCCGGTCCCTGCCCGCTCTGGCCGCTGTCGGCGCGGTGCAGTCGCTGTGCTTCGTCGTGATGATCGCCGGCTGGGGACTGGGCGTCTTCGGCCTCGGGGTCGGCGCGGACGCGGTCATCTCGTCAGAGGTCGCCGGTCTGATTTCGGTCCTGCTGGTGATGGTGGGCGGCGTCCTGGTGCTGATCTTCGGCATCCGGCTGGTCCTGGCCGGCACCGTGGTCCTGATGGAGGGCAAGCACGCTCCGGACATCGGGCTCTACATCCCGGCCAGGGTGGGGATCTGGGGTTCGCTGCGGCGGTCCTGGCAGCTGGTGCGGGGCAAGTTCTGGCGGGTGCTGGGCATCCTGCTCTTCGCCTCCGTGGTGGTGAACATCGTCAGCTACGCACTGCAGTTCGGTATCGGCACCCTGGTCGCCACGCTCGGCGCCTGGGCCGACGGCAGCGACAACGGCAGCGCAACCGTGGTCGCGGTGGCGGTGGGCGTTGCCGCCGGAGTAGCGACCGTTCTGACGCTGATCGCCAGCCTCGCCTTCCTGTCGGCCGTGCAGGCGCTCATCTATCTTGACCTGCGGGTGCGGCGCGAGGGGCTCGACCTCTGGCTCCGTCCCTCCCTCCGACCGGCCCAGCAGCAGACCGGGCCGCTGCTGTGAGGCCCATGGTGCTGCTGGAACCGCCGGTGGACATCAGTCGCGACGATGCCGCCCGGGAAGCCGCGAAGGAGTTGGCCAAGCCCGCGTACGGGCAAGCCGGCGACAACCTGATCGTCCGGGCGATCGACAAGGTCCTGACGTGGATCACCGACATGCTCAACGACCTGACCGGCCGCTCCCCGGACGGCAACGTCGGGGTGCTGATGCTGGTCGGCCTGATCGTGCTGGTCGTCATCGTGGCCCTCTGGCGGGCCGGAGTACTGCGCACCACGCGCAGCACCAAGAGCCAGGTCGTCTTCGAGACCGGCAAGCCACGCAGCGCAGCGGAGTACCGGGCCCAGGCTGAGGCTGAGGTGGCCGGGGGCAACTACGCGGGTGCGGTGCGCAGCCGGTTCCGTGCCTGTGTCGCTGAGCTCACCGAGCGCACTGTGATCGACGAGCGACCGGGGCGGACGGCGTACGAGGCTGTGGCGGACGCAGGGCGCGCAGTACCGGCTCTGCGGGAGCCACTGCAGCCGGCGGCGCTGGCGTTCACAGAGGTTGTCTACGGCAACCGTCCTGGTACTCCGGAACGCTATGCCCAGGTAGCGGCGGCTGACGACGCCGCGAGGCATGTGTCGACTCGACAGCTGGTGCAGGGATGAGTACTGCGGTCGGTCGGAGCGGTACCGAGGTCTGGCGGGCCCTGCGGGTTCCCCTGCTGGTCACCGGAGTCGCCGTGCTCATCACCTTCGTTCTCCTCATCACCGGATCCACTCGGACCTCTGGTCCGTTCAGTCCGGACTCTGCCGCGCCGTCCGGTGCGAAAGCGCTAGCGGCCCTGCTGGAGAACCACGGGGTCGACGTGACCGGCACTGAAGACTTCGAGGACGCCACCGACGACGGAGCGGGCAAGACGCTTCTGGTCGCTCCCGGCGGGTCTCTGAGCCGCTCCGACTGGGAAGACATCGCAGCGGCCGACTGGAGTCACGTCGTGCTCATGCGGCCGAGCTCCAGAGCACTGGAGGCCATTGCCCCCGGCGTGCAGTCCGCAAGCCAGACGATGCCCTTCGACAGCCGCTCCCCCGGCTGCGACCTCCCTGCGGCCGACAAGGCCGGTACTGCGACTGTCGGCGGCGTCTCGTACTCCGCGCCCGACTCCGCCATCGCCTGCTACGGCGACGGCATCAACCACACAGTCATCCGGATGGACGCCGGGGGCACGACCGTCGACGTGGTCGGCTCGCCCCGGACCTTCACCAACGACGAGTTGGCCGAGGACGGCAACGCGGCGCTGGCGCTCAACCTGGTCGGCACCCACTCCGAGCTGGTCTGGTACCTGCCGCAGTACGAGGGCAACAGCTACAACGAGAACGACGCCGACGGGCCGCCACTGGTGCCGCCGGACGTCCGGTACATCGCTTGGGCGCTGGCCTTCGCTGCCTTCGTCGTGGCGATCTGGCGTGGCCGTCGGCTCGGACCCGTCGTACCCGAGCCGCTGCCGGTCATCGTGCACGCGGCGGAGACCACCGAAGGCCGGGCCAGGCTCTACCGCCGTTCCAGAGCTCGCGACCGGGCGGCCGCGGCTCTGCGGGAGTCCGCGCTCGGCAAACTCCAGAAGGCGCACGGGATCCCCCGCAGAGCCGACCCGACCGCCGTGGTGACGACAGTCGCCGCCCGGACCGGCAGGGATCCCGCCATGCTCCACGAACTGCTCTACGGTCAACCACCGGCCGATGACTCCGCCCTGATGTCCCTGTCCCATGCGCTAGACGTGCTGACGCTGGAGGTACGACACCCGTGACGACCGCTATCGAGGTCACCCCCGAACGGGCCAGGCAGGCCCTGGTCGAGCTCCGGAACGAGATCGGCAAGGCCGTGGTCGGGCAGGAGACGGCCGTGACCGCTCTGGTGCTCGCGCTGCTGTGCCGCGGCCACGTGCTGCTGGAAGGCGTCCCGGGGACGGCCAAGACGCTGATGGTGCGGGCGCTGTCGATGGCAATGCGGCTGGAGACGAAGCGGGTCCAGTTCACTCCCGACCTGATGCCCGGCGACGTCACCGGCTCCCTGGTGTACGACGCGAAGACCAGCGAGTTCGAGTTCCGCAAGGGGCCGGTGTTCACCAACATCCTGCTCGCGGACGAGATCAACCGGACACCCCCGAAGACCCAGGCCGCGCTGCTCGAGGCGATGGAGGAGCGGCAGGTCACCGTCGACGGCGAGCCCCGGATGCTGCCGATCCCGTTCGTGGTCGCCGCGACCCAGAACCCGATCGAGTACGAGGGCACCTATCCGCTGCCCGAGGCGCAGCTGGACCGGTTCTTGCTGAAGGTGACGCTGGACATTCCGCCACGGGACGCCGAGATCGCAGTACTGGCGCGGCATGCTGCCGGTTTCGACCCGCGTGACCTGACGGCGGCAGGGCTGCGTCCGGTTGCCGGCCCGGAGGACTTGCTGGCTGGACAGGCCGCAGTACGACGGGTCGCAGTACGGGAAGACGTGTTGGCTTACGTAGTGGACCTGTGTCGGGCCACTCGGCAGTCTCCGTCGCTGCAGCTTGGGGTGTCGCCTCGTGGGGCTACTGCGCTGCTTGCGGTGTCTCGGGCGTGGGCCTGGCTGTCCGGTCGCGACTACGTGATCCCGGATGACGTCAAGGCGATGGCGCGTCCCTGTCTGCGGCACCGGGTGCAGATCCGGCCGGAAGCAGAGCTGGAAGGTGTCACGGCGGACGCAGTACTGGAGAGCGTGCTGGCCACGGTGCCAGTGCCACGCTGATGGTCGTCACTGGCCGGGCCGGCGTCCTTGCCGCGGCCGGAGTCGTCTTTGTCGCAGTAGTGATGCCCAGGTGGGCAGGAGTCGGCCTGGTCGTCGCTGTTGTGCTGCTCGTGTGTCTGGTCGACCTGCTGTTGGCTGGGTCGCCTCGGCGCTTGCAGCTCAGCAGGGAGGGCGACAACGCAGTACGGCTTGGCCAGCAGGCTGTGGTGACGTTGCTGGTGGCCAATCCGGGCCGTCGGGTGAAGGGGTTGCTGCGCGACGCTTGGCCGCCTTCTGCCGGCGTACAGGACCCACCGCACAAGCTGGACCTGCCCAATGGCGAGCGGCGGCGGCTGACGACGCATCTGGTGCCCACCAGGCGTGGGGACCGGCATGCTGATCGCGTGACCGTGCGGTCGATCGGTCCGCTCGGCTTTGCCGGCCGGCAGGGGTCGCACAAGGTGCCGTGGACCGTCCGGGCGCTGCCACCGTTCAACAGCCGCAAGCACCTGCCTTCGAGGCTTGCACGGCTGCGTGAGCTGGATGGCCGAACCGCCTTGCTGACAAGGGGTCAGGGCACGGAGTTCGACTCACTGCGCGACTACGTGCCGGGCGATGACGTCCGCAGCATCGACTGGCGAGCCACCGCCCGCCGCGACAGCGTCGTACTGCGAACCTGGCGGCCCGAGCGCGACCGGCAGGTGGCCATCGTGATCGACTCAGGTCGCATGTCGGCCGGACGGGTCGGGGACGCACCTCGCCTGGACCACGCAATGGACGCAGCCCTCCTGCTGGCCGCCCTGGCGACCCGCGCGGGCGACCGGGTCTCCTTGCTGGCTTGCGACTCCGAGGTCCGCGCAGACGTCCGCCGCCCGGCCCCGCAAGACGTCCTCCCGTCCTTCGTCAACGCTTTGGCGAACGTGGACGCGCAACTCGTCCAGACCGACTTCCGGGTGGTCGTCTCGCACGTCCTGGAGCGCCTCGGCCAACGCTCCCTCGTAGTACTCCTGACTGGCCTGGACCCAGCGGTGATCGAGGAGTCTCTCCTCCCGGTCATCGGTCCGCTGCTCCGCCGCCACGTCGTAGTACTGGCCTCCGTAGCCGACCCTCGCCTGTCAGAGATGGAAACCTCCCTCTCCGACATGATCGAGATCTACGGCGCAGCCTCAGCCGCCCGCACCCGCCTGGACCGCGAACGAGTCACCGCAGTCCTCACCCGAGCCGGCGCCACCGTCATCGACGAAAACCCCGACCAAATAGCTCCCGCTCTCGCCGACACCTACCTGTCGTTGAAGAAGGCGGGACGGCTTTAGCTCCACCGGGTTTCCGCGGCTTGCGAGTGCGCCGACGCGTCACCCGACGCTTCCGGTCTTCGTCAGCGATATCACCGACAGGTGTGGCACCGTCGTGGTTCCACCGATCTGGGTGTCGTACGAGAACGAGCCCAGCACGAGGACCCTCGCCGTGAACAGGTCGTCTTCGATCAGGTCCGACACGTCACCAGAGACGTTCGTCAGCAACGTGTTCGTCGGGTAGTCCACGAACCCGTACGACGGACGATGCTTGATGCCGTCCATATTCGCCCGGAACGTGTCCGTACCCGTCGCAGCATCGAACTGGGTCACGGTGCCGTGGACGGTGATCGCCTCACCGATGTGCGCGTCCGGGTCCTTGGCGATCTTCGCCCACGCCCGCGCCGTCAGCTTCTTGTAGACGATCGGCTTCGGCTTCACCGTGGGTTTCGGCGTGATCTTCGGTGCCTGCGTCGGCTTGACCGACGGAGACGGCGCCTGGGACGTCGCCTTGACGCTCGGCTTGCTGGCCGGAGCGGAGGGGGCCGGGGCCGAGGGGGCTGGGGCGGAGGTGGTCGGAGCGGAGGTGGTCGGAGCGGAGGCGGCCGGAGCAGGGGACGGCTCTGCATCCGTCGACGCACCGTTCGTACCACCGCCGGCGTCACTGAACATGCCGATGATCACGAAGACCCCGAGGACCGCACCCGTCACGACGACCCACGTGCGCTTCAAGAACGGCTTTTTCGGCGGCCTGGGCGGCCTGGGCGGCCATCCGCCAGGCGGCGGACTGCCAGGCGGGTACTGCGGTGGCTGCCAGCCAGGCGGCGGACCCTGCTGGAACGGGGGCGGCTGGCCACCCTGGCGTGGCGGATCCGAGTTCTGCTGGTACTGCTGAGTCATAGGTCGGCTCCCCCTCCAGATGCGATGCACGGTGGGCCGACCCTCCCGGCGAGATTGACCGGATCGCTCTGGACGACCGCCTCTTGATTGAGGTTCGCCTTGGGGCGGTCCCGCGCGGCAGGGTCTAACGGCCCCTCTCGGGGGCCGGATGGCCCCCGCGGAGCCGGCCGTCTCCAGTGCGGGCCGCTCTGGCGGAGTGCGGCAGGGTTCAGAGCTAGACCAGACCGAGCGGCTCGTGTGGTTCGGGCGGGAGTTCGACGGTGAGGGGGTCGCCGGGGCGGACTGTGCCGCCGGTGGTGACGACGCTCATGATGCCTACACGGCGGACGATCGTGCCGTCGGCGGCCTTGGTCAGGACCTGTTTGAGCAGGCCTTTCTGGAGTTTGTTGATTTGACTGCAGGGGTCTCGCAGTCCGGTGACGGTGAGGATGGCGGCGTCGCCTAGATGGAGTCTGGTGCCGGTGGGGAGGGTGAAGAGGTCAAGGCCGGCGGTGGTGACGTTCTCACCCAGCTCGCCTGGCGCCACGTCGTACCCGTTGAATGCCAGCTCGTCGAGCACCTCCCGCGAGATGAGGTGCACCTGCCGCAGGTTCGGCGCGGTGCGGTCTTTACGGACGAGGTGGAGATGCTGCACGGTCGCGCCCGCGTGCGCATCCCCCTCGACTCCGATGCCTTCGATCAACCGAATCTCACCGACCGACAACTTGCTGAACCTGTGCTTGTCGTCGCGGTGGACAGCTTCGACTCTCACCAGTTCAGCTTAGAGCGGCCAGAGCGGGGAGCGACGGCGGGAGCATTCAACCTGCTGCGGCCGACTCGGCCGGGCCACCAATGGGCTCGCGCGACGCAGGAGCGCAGCACCACGCGCGACGCAGGAGCGCAGCACCACGCGCGACGCAGGAGCGCAGCACCACGCGCGACGCAGGAGCGCCCGCACCGCGCGACGCAGGAGCGGCGGCTGGGGTTGGGCTTGCCCCCGGGTGGTGGACACCGGGTTATGCGGCTTTTGCCGCGTGGTGGTGTGTGAGTTCGTACTGTATTGGGCTGGTCATGCCGAGGGCTGAGTGGCGTCGGCGGCGGTTGTAGATGTTGGCGATCCAGTGGTGGAGGGCTTGTTTGGCTTGGGTGCGGGTAGTCCAGGTGTGGCGGTGGTAGAACTCGACTTTGAGGGTGGCGAAGAACGACTCGGCCATCGCGTTGTCCCAGCAGACCCCGGTGCGCCCGACCGAGCAAACCAGGTTGTTCGCGGTGGCGAAGTCGTGGAGCTGGCTGGAGGTGTATTGGGTGCCGCGGTCGGCGTGGAAGACCACTTGGCGCGCGAGCCGGCCGCCGCGCTGGTCGATGGCCATCTGGAGCGCGGCCTGGACCAGGTCGGTGCGTTGGTGGTCCTCGATCGCCCAGCCCAGCACCCGGCGGGAGCAGGCATCGCGCACGACCGCGAGGTAGAGCCAGCCTTGGTGGGTGTGCAGGTAGGTGATGTCGGAGATCCAGACCCGGTCCAGTGTGCCGGTGTCGAAGACCCGGTTCACCAGGTCCGGGCGTGGTGCTGCGTGGTCGTCGCGTCGGGTGGTGATG
The DNA here is from genome assembly GCF_040639475.1 of Kribbella sp. NPDC023855. NCBI lineage: Bacteria > Bacillati > Actinomycetota > Actinomycetes > Propionibacteriales > Kribbellaceae > Kribbella > Kribbella sp. NPDC023855. The sequence goes on along the minus strand of NZ_JBFAAA010000006.1, from coordinate 179,570 downwards.
GTGAACGGGCGAGGTGAGATGCCTTGCAGGCCCAGCGACGCCATGGTTTTGGCGACTGTTTTGCGGGTCACGACGGTGCCGGCCGCGCGCAGTTCACCGGTGATCCGCGGAGCACCGTAGACACCATCGGATGCGGTGTGGGCCGCGAGCACCTGCGCGGTGATCTCGTCTTGGCGCGCCTGGCGTGGTCCTGGCCCGTCCAGCTCTCGGCGCCGCCAGGCATAGAACCCTGAGCGTGAGACCTGCAGTAGTTCACACATCCGGGCGACACGAAAGCCGGCCTTCTGCGACTCGAGGACATGACCGATGACGCGGTAGGCATCTACCGGTTGTTGTCTGAGGCGAAGAAGGCCGCTGCTTTTTTCAAGAACTCCCGGTCTTTCCGCAATTCCGAGTTCTCCCGTCGCAGCCGCGCCAGCTCGGCACGCTCATCCAGACTCAACGGCCCCTGCTCACCACCCGCACCCGGCTCGGGCGGCTGGTCACTGGCCCGCTCCACCAGCACCCAGCGGCTCAGCAGCTGCGCCCCCAACCCGAGCTCCCGGGCCACCTGAGCGATCGGCCGGCCCGACTCGATCACCAACCGGGCCGCCTCCCGCCGATACTCCGGCGTGAACGTCCTGTGCTTACCCATAACAACATCCTTCCCGCGAGACCAAGATCCCGCCAGCGAAGATGTCCACCCAACGGGGGCAAGCCCAGGGTGGGTGGGAGCTACCGACCGGGGAGCGACGGAGGAGCGAGCGGGGAGGGGCGTGGGGGATTACAGCAGGTGGCAGGCGGCTTGGGAGTTGGGGGTGGCGGGGAGGATGGGGAGGAGGTTGGTGCGGCAGTGGGGGGCGATGGGGTTGCCTGCGGCTACTACCTGGCAGCGGGGGTGGAAGCGGCAGCCGCCGGGGATGCGGGTTGGGTCTGGGGGCTCGCCGGACAGGACGATGCGTTCGGGGGATTCGGGGAGGACCGAGAGCAGGGCCTGGGTGTAGGGGTGTTGGGGGTTCTTCAGGACCTCTTCGGTGGGGCCCGACTCGACGATGCGGCCGAGGTACATGACGGCTACCCGGTCGGCGATGTTCCAGGCGAGGCCGAGGTCGTGGGTGACGACCAGCGCCGACAAGCCCAGGTCGTCGCGGAGGCGGAGGAGCAAGGCGAGGATCTCGCCGCGGACGGACGCGTCCAGGGAGGCGACGGGTTCGTCGGCGATCAGCACCTTCGGGTCGAGCGCGAGTGCGCCGGCGATGACGACTCGTTGCCGCTGGCCACCAGACAGCTCGTGTGGGTAGCGCAGGAAGAACCGCTCCGGTGGTCGCAGACCGGCCCGGGAGAGGGCTTCGCTGACAACCCTCTCCTCGTCCGGCAGACCGTGAATCCGGGGGCCTTCGGCAACTGCTTCGTAGACCGTCTGGCGCGGGTTCAGCGAGCCCATCGGGTCCTGCAGCACGAGTTGCACGCGCCGGCGGTAGGCCTTGAGCGACTTGCCTCGGTAGGACAGCGGCGTTCCGTCGTACGAGACCGTGCCGGAGGTCGGGCGTTCCAAGCCGAGCAGGGTGCGGGCCAGGGTGGTTTTGCCACAGCCCGATTCGCCCACCAGGGCAACGATCTCGCCCGCCCCGACAGAGAGATTGACGCCGTCGACGGCCCGCGCGCGCCGGCCGCGCGAGCTGAACTCGACCGCCAGCTCAGTTGCCGTTAGCAAGATTCCTCCAGGACCAGCACACAGGCCGCCGTACGCCGGTCACCGGCCGGCCGCAACGAGACATCGACCGTCGAGCACGTGTCGAGCGCCACCGGGCAGCGCGGATGGAACACGCATCCCGACGGCAACTGCTGCGGATCCGGCGGGTCACCCCCGAGACCCCGTGGCGCCAACCGCGACGCGGGATCGCCGACGGTAGGGAAGGCCGCCGACAGCGCCTGGCTGTAGGGGTGGCGGAACGTACCACCGGAAGGACCGGTCTCGACCACTCGCCCGGCGTACATGACGGCCAGCCGGTCGCACGTGTCGGCCAGCACGGACAGGTCGTGCGAGATCATCAGCAACGAGATCCCGTGCGACGCGATCAGTTCCTTGATCAGGTTCAGCACCTGCGCCTGCACCATCAGGTCGAGCGCGGTGGTCGGCTCGTCGGCGATGATCAGTTGCGGCTCGCAGGCCAGTGCCATCGCGATCATCACTCGTTGCCGTTGGCCACCGGACAGTTCGTGCGGGTAGCTGCGCGCCCGCCAGGCCGGCAGACCGACCTGGCTGAGCAGTTCCGCAACGCGCGCCTTGGCCTTCTCGGCGGACTGCAGTTTGTGCACCAGCATCGGTTCGGCGATCTGGTCGCCGATCCGCTGCACCGGGTTGAGCCCGTGCTGCGCCCCCTGGAAGACGATCGACGCCTCGGCCCAGCGGACCGCGCGCAACCGTCCCCACTTCATCGCCAGCACGTCCTCGCCACCGAGCACGATGCGTCCCTCGATCCGCGCGTCCTTCGGCAGCAGCCGCAGTAGCGCCATCGCCAGCGTCGACTTCCCCGACCCCGACTCCCCCACGATGCCGAGGGCCTCCCCGGCTTCCAGCGACAACGAAACACCCCGTACTGCGGGCACTTCCCCCGACGCGATCCGGTAGGTGACCGACAGCTCGTCCAGCTCGAGCAGGCTCATCAGGCGGCCCTCCGCAGCCGGGGGTTCAGCACGTTCTCCAGCGCCCGGCCGCAGAGCGTGAACGCCATCACGACGATGACGATGCACAGACCGGGCACGAGGATGTACCACCAAGCGCCGGAGGTCGCCGCGCCCCAGTCGTACGAACCGCGCAGCATCGTGCCCCACGAGGTCTTGTTCGCGCTGACACCGAGGAAGGCCAGCGTCGACTCGGTGACGATCGCGCTCGCCACCTCCAGGGTGGTACTTGCCAGCAGCAACGGTGCGACGTTCGGCAGGACGTGCCGGGTGGTGATGTGCCAGTGTCCGCCACCGAGAGCTTGGGAGCGTTCGATGTATGGCCGGGCCTCCACCGCCAATGTCTGCGCGCGGATCAAACGGGCCGTCGAAGGCCAGGACGTCACGCCGATGGCGGCGATGATGGTCACCGTGCTACCGCCCAGGATCGCCGCCAGCACCAGCGCGGTGACCAGCGACGGCAGGACCAGGAACCAGTCGGTGATCCGCATGACGATCGCGCCGATCCAGCCGCGGAAGTGCCCGGCCGCGATCCCGAGCACGGTACCGATCACCATGCTGAGCAGCGCGGCGAGGAAGCCGATCAGCAGCGACGTCCGCGAACCCCACCAGACCATCAGCAACACGGATCGGCCGGACTCGTCCGTACCGAGCGGGTCGTCCCAGCTCGGCGGCGCCAGCTTCTCGCCGGTCCCGCTGACGACATTCGTCACGCCCGCATCGATGAACAGCGGCGCGATCACCGCGAGCAGGACGGCAACCAGCAGGATCGCCAACCCGGCAACACCGGCCCGATGGGTCCGGAAGTCTGACCAGAACCGCCGCAGAGCGCGCTGACGCCGGGTCCAGGTGATGCTGCTCATGCCGACCTCACCCTCGGATCAAGCACGTGGTAGACGACATCGGCGAGCGTGTTCATCAGGATCACCGACACCGTGATGAGCAGGAACGTGCCCTGCATCAAGGTGAAGTCGGGCACCCGGATCGCCTCGTAGAACAACTGCCCGAGCCCCGGCCAGCTGAAGATCGCCTCGACCGTCACCGCCCCGCCGACGACGAACCCGATCCGCATGAAAACCAGCGTCACGGTCGGCAGCAGCGCGTTCGGTACTGCGTGCCGCCGCCTGATCTCGTCATCCTTGAGACCCTTCGCCCGCGCCGTCGTGACGTAGTCCTGCCCCACCTCGTCGAGCACCGACGACCGCATCACCAGCAGGTACTGCGCATACACCACCGCCACCATCGTCAAGCACGGCAACACCATGTGCTTCGCGACATCGAGCACATAGCCGATACCGTCCGGTGCATCGACACTCTCGATCCCCCGGGTCGGGAAGATGCCCGGGATCGGTCCGATGCCGGCGGCAAACACCATCAGCAGCAGGAGTCCGAGCCAGAACGTCGGTACCGACCAAAGCACCAGCGAGACCCCGGTGGAGAATTTGTCGAAGCGGCTGCCCGGCTTCCATCCGGCTCGGGCTCCTTGCCAGATGCCCAGGCTGACGGCCATCACGAGCGCAGTACCGGTGAGCAGCAGGGTCGGGCCGATGCGTTCGCCGATCAGGTCGAGGACGGGACGCTTGTACTCGTACGACGTACCGAGGTCGAAGCGCAGCGTCTGGCCGACGAAGTCCAGGAACTGCTCGGGCAGCGACTTGTCCAGCCCGAGCCGGTGTCGCTCCAGGTCGAGTTGCTCCGGCGTCATGTTCCGCCCCTGGGCCAGCGCCCGGACCGGGTCGCCCGGCAGCAACCGGAACGCGAAGAACGTCGCGACGATCACCATCGCGATGCTGAGCAGCGCCCCGCCCACCTTCGACACGGCGTACCCGAGGAGCCCCCGGCGGGCGGGCTCCTCGGCGATCGCCTCCGCCGCGGGTGGCGCGATGGTCATCGCCGCGCCACCCGGTCAGAAACTCGGCTCATTCGCGGTCGTCCGCCACGGTGTTGCGGCGACGGACGAGGAGGAGCCCGATGGCGGCCAGGGCGATGACGCCTGCGACGACCCCGAGGATGACGCCGGTGTTCGAGCCCTCGTCCTCAGCGGCCGCGCCGTCCTTGGAGACGGCTTCCAGCGTGTAGAAGGGCCAGTAGCCGCTGCCGCCGTACAGCATGCCCTTGTCCTCGGGGATCGAGGTGACCTTGGCGATCCGGTCCTTGCGGTAGCCCTCGAGATTGTTCGGGTAGTACAGCGCGATCACCGGCGCATCCGTGTAGAGCCGCTCCTGCATCTTCTTGATGACGTCGGCACGCTTCGGCCGGTCCAGCTCCTTCAGCTGCTGCTGGTAGAGCGCCTCGTACTGCGGGTCGCAGTAGAACGACTCGGTCCCACCGCCCTCACCCGATGCGGTCGGACGCCGGCTGCACAGGTGCGTCGCCAGCACCTCCTCCGGATCCGGGTTGACCGACCAGCCGCTGATCGCGAGGTCGAACAGGGCCGTCGTGCCGGTCTCCTCGGTGAACTTGCTGGAGTCGAGCCGCTTGGTGGTCAGCGTGATGCCGACCTCCTTGAGCCACCCGGTCAGGTACTCGGCCAGCTTCTCCTCGATCGGTGCGTCGGTGTGGATACTGAACCGGAACTGCAGTTTGCGCGTTCCGTCCGGCATCGTCCGGATGCCGTCGGCACCCTTCTTGTACCCGGCGTCGTCGAGGATCTTGTTCGCCTTGGCCAGGTCGAAGGTGACCTTCTTGTCCCCGTCGGCTTGCCAGAAGAAGTCCTTGTACATCGGCGGCACGATCGAGCCGTCGGCCGGCTTGGCCAGCCCGTTCTGCACCTCGTCGACCAGCTTCTGCTTGTCGATCGCGGTGTGCAGTGCCTGACGGACCTTCGGGTCCTTCAGCGCCGGGTGCCCGTCGCCGATCGGCTTGTTGTCGCTCGTGGTCGCACCGTGGTTGACCTGCAGGTACGTCGCGCGGCGGCCCTCGGTGTTCCACTGGACGATGTTCTCGTCACCCTTGAGGGCTTCGAAGTCCGGCGGCGCGAGCCGGCCGATCAGGTCGATGTCACCCTTCTTCAGCCCGACGATCGCGGCCGCCGGGTTGTCGTAGAAGATCACCTGCAGCTCGTCGATCTTCGGGGCGCCCCGCCAGTAGTCCGGGTTCGCCTTGAGCTTCACGTACTGGTCCTTCTTGTGCTCCACCGCGATGTACGGCCCGCTGGTGACGGCGGGGTAGTCGTTCGCCTCGTACTTCGCGATGTCGCCGACCTTCTCCCAGACGTGCTTGGGCATGATCGGTACCGGGTTGTCGAGCATCGACGCCTGCGGGGTCTTCAGCTTGATGGTGAGATCCTGGCCGCTCGCACTGACACTGGCGAAGTTCTCCACGGCCGGACCGTTGCCGGTCTTCGCGCCGTCGTCGGTCATCATCTTGTTGAACGTCCAGGCGGCGTCCGCGGCCGTGATCGGCTGCCCGTCCGACCACTTGGCCTGGCGCATCTTGAACGTCCAGGTCAGACCGTCCGGCGAGGTGGTCCACGACTCGGCCAGGTCGGCGCTGGGCTGCAGCGTCTTCGAGTCCGGCACGGTCAGGAAGCCGTACATCCAGCGGTGGATCGACGACGAGACCAGCCGGACGGCCAGGAACGGGTTCATCGAGTCCATCGCCTGGGTCGCGCCGACCCTGATCACCTTGGGCCCCGCGGGACTGTCGGTCACCGCGGCCGGTGCCGCCTGGGCCGTCATCCCCGGCAGTCCGCCCAGTGCCAGCAGCCCCATCGCCGCCACCGCGCCGATCCATTTCCGCATCCGCCCCACGCACCTTCCGCCCTGGTGTTTAGGGAGAAAACCACACCATGGAGCGGTGGTTCGTCAATGATTTACGTCTTTTCGTCACTGATCCGTTGCCTGCATCGGCGAATAGTTACGGGTGCCGGCCGGCCAGCACGCAGAACTCGTTGCCTTCGGGGTCGGCGAGGATCACCCAGCTCTCCTCGCCGGTCTGACCGGCGTTCGCGCGGGTGGCACCCAGATCGAGCAGGCGTCGGACCTCCTCGTCCTGGTCCCGATCGGTCGGGTTGAGGTCGAGGTGCAGCCGATTCTTGATGATCTTGCCCTCGGGCACCTTCGCGAACGCGAGCGTCGGCGGCACCGGTCCGGGACGCGCCTTGCCCTCCGCCACCAACGGCGACCCGATGCTGACGAAGTCCTCTTCCTGCTCCCGTACTTCGTAGTCGAGCACCGCACACCAGAACCGGGCCAGCGCCACCGGATCAGCACAGTCGATCGCCAACTCGGTGAACTTGCTCGTCACGACGGAACCTTTCTCAGTGTTTGGCGTTGCGGGACCAGACGAAGGCGTAGACGCCGAAGGAGGCGACGCCGAGGGCGAGCAGCGTCAGAAGAACGGAGCCGAAGGGCTGGTTCCTGATCGTGTGCAGGGCGGTGTCCAGGCCGCCGGCCTTCTTCGGGTCGTAGCTGACCGCGGCCCAGGCGAACAGGGCGCCGGCGATGACAAAGGCGATGCCCTTGGCGCCGTAGCCGATCCGGCCGAGCAGGACGGTGGACTCCGACACGCCACCGACCAGATCCTCGCGGAACGTCTTCTTCACCGCCTTGGTGAGCTGGTGGATCCCGAAGCCGATCACGACCAGCCCGATCAGCACGACCAGCACCCGGCCGGCACCGTTCTGCATCAGCTTCGCGCTCAGGCCGCTCGACGTACCGGCGCTCGATTTGCCCGAGCCCATCGCGGTCTTGGCCGCGCTGACCGCCAGCACCAGGTAGACGATGCCGCGACCGACGGCCGAGATCTTCTTCTTCGTGTCGAGAAAGCCGTAGGCGACTTCGAAACCCTTCCAGATCACCAATGAGAACAGGCCGGCCGCGACGATCCAGAGCAGCACGCCACCGAAGGGCTTGCTCGCCAGCTCGTGCAGCGCCCCTTCGTGGGAGCCTTCCTGGGAGGCCTTACCCCAGGCGATTTGCAGTGCTATCCAGGCGATCAACAGGTGCACTACGCCGTACGCGATCAGGCCGACGGTGATCGAGGCGTGGTACACGGGGCTTTGCCGTGCTTGTTGGGCGGTCGTCATGGCTCATTCGTACCCAGTGGGAAACCACTGCCCTGCACCAGGCTCAGGCCGAGACGGGGGCGCTCGCCTCGCGGTCGGCTTCCTCGACATCGCCGTACTCGCCGGCCTTCACGGCGCGGCGGCCGAGCGTCCAGACGTAGACGAAGAACCCGAGCTCGGCCAGTACGCCGATGCCGACCCGGACCGGGGTGGGCAGCGGCGACGGCGTGACGAAGGCCTCGATCAGGCCGGTGATCAGCAAGATCGTTGCGAGGCCGATCGCCATCCCGACGGTGGCCCGGCCGGTCTGGGCGAGGGCCTGCATCCTGGTCCGCGGGCCGGGCGCTATCCAGGACCAGCCGAGTCGCAGGCCGGCCGCCGACGCGACGAAGACCGCGGTGAGTTCGAGCAGTCCGTGCGGCGTGATCAGGCCGAAGAACACGTCGGCGCGGTCGTGGCCGATCATCAGGCCGGCCATCACGCCGAGGTTCTCCGCGTTGCTCCAGAGCACGAACATCGTCGGGACCAGCAGCACGCCGATCGCCAGTACCGCGGCGGAGATGGCGGCGTTGTTGATCCAGACGCGCAGGGCGAAGTCCTGAGCCGGGTTCTCGGAGTAGTAGTTGGCGAAGTCCTCGTCGACGAGTTGCTCGATCTGCGACGGGGTGGCGATCGACTCGAGGATCTCCGGGTGCGCGATGATCCGCCACGCCATCCAGGCGGCGACCAGGTAGAACAGCAGGCCGATGGTGAGCCACCAGCGGCGGGACACGTACAGAGCGGCGGGGAAGCTCACCAGGAAGTACCGGGAGATGTCCCGCCAGACAGGTGCCTGTGCGCCCGTCACTGCACCTCTGGCGTCGGCTATGAGCCCCGAGAGCCGGCCGATGGTGACAGGGTCGGCTCCACTCGCCCGGAGCGCCGACAGGTGCGTACCGACGCGCTGGTAGAGCGAGACGAGTTCGTCGGCCTCAGCACCGCTCAACCGGCGCTGCCGCCGAGTCAGCTCGGCCAGCCGATCCCACTGCGGCTGATGCACGGACACGAACGCCTCGACGTCCATCAGCCCTCCCTTGTCTGCGCTGGCTCTCCCCTGGGGCAGACTAGCGGTCCGGGGTGTCTGAAATGGGAGGGGGCGCTGTGTCTCAGCTGGTCACGGGGGAAGCGGTTGTCCTCCAGGTGCGGATCGCGCGGATGCCGACCCGGGCCCTGGCGTGTGCGATCGACTTCATCGTCCAGATGATCGTGCTGGGAGCGCTGCTCGGCATCCTGCTGCGGTTCCTGGTCGTGGAGGCGAGCCCCGCCCTCGGCGCTGCCCTGGTGATCATCACCGTCCTTCTGGTCCTGATCGGCTACAAGGTCGTCATGGAGACGCTCACCCGCGGCAAGACGCTGGGCAAGCTCATGCTCGGGCTCAAGGTGGTGCGCGACGACGGCAGCTCGATCCGGTTCCGGCACGCGCTCGTCCGGGCGCTGCTCTGGCTGTTCGTCGACTTCGCGCCGTGGTTCGCGGCCAGCCCGGGAATCGTGGCGAGCCTGATGAACAAACAGGGCAAGCGAATAGGCGACATGGTGGCCGGCACGGTGGTGATCCGCGAGCGGCACCAGCCGATGGCGTCGCCGCCGCTGTTCGTCCCGGGGCACCTGGTCCAGTGGGCGCAGTCCCTGGAGCTGTCGCGGCTCTCGGACGACCTGGCGAACACGGCCCGCGAGTACCTGGCCCGTTTCATCGAGCTGGAGCCCGCCGCTCGGGTTGCCCTGGGCGACGCGCTCGCCTACCGCGTCGGGCAGGTGACGGCTCCTGCCCCGCCGGTACCGATCATCGCGCCCGCGTTCCTGTCCGCAGTACTGGCCGAACGCCGCCGGCGCGAACTGACCCGCCTAGCCACCGCCAGAGCGACGTACAGCGCCAACACCGGCCCCTTCAGCCACCCCACCCCGTACGCCGCCCCACCCGGCCCCTTCGCCGCCCCCGGCCAGCACGCCGCCCCGCTCGGCCAGTACGCCCCGCCCGGCCAATTCGCCGCCCCCAGCCAGTACCCGGCTCCGCCCGGCCCGTACTCGGCTCCGGCCAACCCGTACGCCGTTCCGGCTGGGCCGTTTGCTCCTCCGAGCCCGTACGGTGCCCAGCCGGCGCAGTACAGCCCGCCCCCGTCACCGCAGGACCGCCCATACCCCGCCCCACCGCCCGCACCCGCCCAAGAGCCGACGAAGGTCAACGCCGAGGGCTGGCACGCACCGGGCAGCGAACCCGACCAGTGGTCCTGACCACCTGAAACTGTCGGACCGCCTAGGCAGACTGGTCCCGTGGACTTTCCCCAAGCTCTGCGGACCGCGCGGCACGGCCGGCACCTCAGTCAACTCGAGCTTGCCCTGCGTGCCGGGACGACGCAGCGGCACCTCAGCTTCCTGGAGTCCGGCCGCTCGACCCCCGGCCGCGCGCTGATCATCCGCTTGGCCGAGTCGATGGAGCTGTCCCTGCGCGACCGCAACGACCTCCTGCACCTGGCCGGCTTCGCGCCCGTCTATCCACAGACGGCCATCGACGACCCCGCCCTGCAGCATGTCCGGTCGGCGCTCGACCACATCCTCACCGGCCACCTGCCGTACCCCGCGATCGTGGTCGACGCCAACCACGATCTGGTCCTCGCGAACGAAGCCTTCAGCCTGTTCACCGACGGAGTAGCCGACAAACTGCTCGAGCCACCGATCAACGTACTGCGCCTGTCGCTGCACCCAGACGGCGTCGCGCCACGCATCGCCAACCTCTCGCACTGGGCCCAGCACATCCTCGACCGGCTGCCACCCGGCGAGTTCCGCGACGAACTCGCCGCCTACGTCCCGTACGTCGAACCAGGGCCCGAGCATGTCGGCTTCGCAGCCCCCATGCAGCTCCGCTCACCCAAGGGCGACCTCCAGCTGACCACAACCATCACGACCTTCGCGACCGCACTGGACGTCACCATCGCCGAGCTCAAACTGGAGGCCTTCCTCCCAGCCGACGAAGCGACAGCGGCCCTGCTGACAGGTTGATCAGTTCGGGAACATGTAGTCGGCGACGATCCGCCCATCGGCGTCCACCTGCAGCACCTCCAGCCCCCCGCCCATGACCTCACCGGTAGCGGTCGCCACCATCTCCCAGCTGAACTTCACGACGTCCTTCAGCCGTACGGCGTTGTCCCGCGGCCGGAACTCGTACTCGCCACCAGCTACGAACTCCTCGTAGCTGCGCGCGACCCGAGCCTCCAACTCGTCGTACCCGGTCGCCTCCAGCGTGCTCGCCGCGAACCCGAAACCGAGCCCACTGGCCACCTCCCGGAACTCCGCCGGCGGGTCCAGGAAGTGCTTGCCGTCCTCGGCCCAAAGCTCCTCGATCGTCTTCCGCCGCTGCTCGGCATCGGCCTCGCCCCACACCCCGACGTACCGCGCAACCAGCTCACGAGTCCTACTGTCCGACATGGTTTTCTCCTTGTTTCACAGGCTTTTTCGGCACTACCGAGATCCTGCAACAAGGCCACCGCGGTCTCAATTCCCGGCGGGGAATGGCGAAGGGCGCCGTACCGGAGATCCGGCACGACGCCCTTGCTGAAGGCAAACGATCAGTAGCGGTAAGCGTCCGACTTGTACGGACCCTCGACCGGTACGCCGAGGTACTCGGCCTGCTCCTTCGACAGCTCGGTCAGCTTGACGCCGAGCGAGTCGAGGTGCAGCCGGGCGACCATCTCGTCGAGGTGCTTGGGCAGCACGTAGACGTCGGTCGGGTACTCCGCGGTCTTCGCGAACAACTCGATCTGCGCCAGCACCTGGTTGGTGAACGAGTTCGACATCACGAAAGAGGGGTGCCCGGTCGCGTTGCCGAGGTTCAGCAGCCGGCCCTCGGACAGCACGATGATGGTGTGACCGTCAGGGAAGCGGAACTCGTCGACCTGCGGCTTGATGTTGATCCGCTCGATGCCCGGCGTCTTGTACAGGCCGGCCATGTCGATCTCGTTGTCGAAGTGGCCGATGTTGCCGACGATCGCCTGGTGCTTCATCTGCGCCATGTGGTCGGCGGTGATGACGTCCTTGTTGCCGGTGGTGGTGACGAAGATGTCGGCGATCCCGACGACGTCCTCGATCGTGGTGACCTGGTAGCCGTCCATCGCTGCCTGCAGCGCGCAGATCGGGTCGATCTCGGTGACGATCACCCGGGCGCCCTGGCCGCGCAGCGACTCCGCACAGCCCTTGCCGACGTCGCCGTAGCCGCAGACGACCGCGACCTTGCCGCCGATCAGCACGTCGGTGGCGCGGTTGATGCCGTCGATCAGCGAGTGCCGGCAGCCGTACTTGTTGTCGAACTTCGACTTGGTGACCGAGTCGTTCACGTTGATCGCCGGGAACAGCAGCGTGCCGGCCTTGTGCATCTCGTACAGCCGGTGCACGCCGGTGGTGGTCTCCTCGGTGACACCGAGGATGTTCTGGCCGATGGTGGTCCAGCGCTGCGGGTCCTCCTGCAGCGACCGGGTCAGCACGGACAGCACGACGCCGTACTCCTCGGACTCCGCGGTGGACGGGTCCGGGACCTTGCCGGCCTTCTCGAACTCGGTGCCCTTGTGGACGAGCATGGTGGCGTCGCCGCCGTCGTCCAGGATCATGTTCGGACCCTCACCACCCGGCCAGCGCAGCGCCTGCTCGGTGCACCACCAGTACTCCTCCAGCGTCTCGCCCTTCCAGGCGAACACCGGCACGCCGGCGGGAGCGTCCGCGGTACCGTCCGGGCCGACCACGACCGCGGCGGCCGCGTGGTCCTGGGTGGAGAAGATGTTGCAGGACACCCAGCGCACCTCGGCCCCGAGCGCCGTCAGCGTCTCGATCAGCACGGCGGTCTGGATGGTCATGTGCAGCGAGCCCATGATCTTCGCGCCGGCCAGCGGCTTGCTGTCGCCGTACTGCGCGCGCATCGCCATCAGACCGGGCATCTCGTGCTCGGCGAGCCGGATCTCCTTGCGCCCGAACTCGGCGAGTCCGAGGTCTGCCACCTTGTAGTCGAACGTCATACCGTTGCCGCTCCCCTGGGGATATGGATGCTTCCTACCGAGCACACTAGAGGTCCCGCCGCGGGTCGCGAACCGCCGGGTCGGCATTTCTGACACTGAAATGTCAGGATAAATCCCATGCGCATCACGGAGGCGGCGAAGAACCTCGGCACCACTCCCCGAATGCTCCGCTACCGGGAGGCCCTCGGGCTGCTGCCCAGCTCCCGGGCCGCCCGCAACAGCCAGCGCCAGTACGACGACCGCGACCTCGCCGCGGTCCGGCTCGCGCTGGAACTCGAACGCCGGTACGACGTGACGCCGGCCGCGCTCGCCTTCGCGCTCCGGGCCCTCGCCGAGCCGTCGGTCGCGGCCGACCTCCGCAACCTCGGCTACCGCACCGGCCGGCTGACCACACCACCGACCACAGCCGAGATCGACCGCGAGCGCGCTCTGCGCTGGCTGGGCCGCAGCGGCACCCTGCCGCCCCCACACAACCGGCCGCGCTGAACGAGGCCGCGCTGAACAAGAAGGCCCCAGCCACCCGACGAGGTGGCTGGGGCTTCGTTCGCAGGTCTTAGTGGGACGGGGCCTCGGGGACCGGTGGGCGCTCGGCGGGGACGTAGCCCTCGACATAGATGTCGGGCTCGATGTAGACGTGGACCGACATCGGCTCGGCCTCGCGGACCGCCTGCTCGGCGGCGTTGATGGTCTCGGCGATGGAGGCCGCGTCGGCGTCCTCCGCGACGGCGACCTTGGCGGCGACCAGGACCTCTTCCGGGCCGAGGTGCAGGGTCTTGATGTGGATCAGGCGCTGGACGCCGGGGACCGACTCGATCGCGGCGACGATCTTGCGCTGCGCCTCGGTGGTCGCGGACTCGCCGAGCAGCAGCGACTTCATCTCGATCGCCAGGAAGATCGCGACACAGACCAGCAGCGCGCCGATCGCCATCGAGCCGAGGCCGTCGTAGATTCCGTTGCCGGTGGCAAGGGTCAGCACGACACCGACCAGCGCCAGGACCAGACCGGTGAGCGCGGCGAAGTCCTCGAGCAGGATCACCGGCAGCTCCGGCGAGCGGGCGTTGCGGATGAACCGGGCCCAGCCCACCTGGCCGCGGACCTTGTTCGCCTCGACGATCGCGGTCCGGAAGGAGAGCGTCTCCATGACGATCGCGGCCACCAGCACCGCGACCGGGACCCACTTCCAGTTGTCGATCCCGTGCGGGTCGTGCACCTTGTGGTAGCCCTCGTACAGCGCGAACAGACCACCGACGCTGAACAGCACGATCGCCACGATGAACGAGTAGACGTAGCGTTCCCGGCCGAAGCCGAACTGGTGCAGCTCGTCGGCCTGCCGCTTCGCCCGCTTCGCCCCGACCAGCAACAGCACCTGGTTCCCGGCGTCGGCCAGGGAGTGGATCGACTCGGCCAGCATCGACGCCGACTGGGTCAGCAACCAGGCGCCGAACTTCGTGATCGCGATACCGGTGTTCGCCAGCAGTGCCGCGACGACGGCTTTGTTACCGCCACCAGCCATTTCCGTTGTCCTCCGGGCCATTCAGGGGATTCAAGGGGATGCAGTACAAGAGTGGATCGTGGGGCTCAGCGAGCAGACACGACGAACGCCGTGCCGGAACCACGCAGAGTACAGGGTCCTTCGGGTCCGCGGAGAAACGCCGACTGACCAGCGGACAACTCGACGGTGTCTTCGGTGCCTGTGGCACCTACCGTCGCCGTTCCGTCCACACAGGCGACGATCCGCGGTCCCTCGCCGGCGACTTCGACCGCCGCTCCGGCCAGGTCGACCCGCCGTACGGCGAAGTACTCGCAACCCGTCTCGTAGGCCGTCACACCCGGTGCCACCGTGACTCCTTCGAGTACCGGCGACGCCAGTGGCTCGAAGTCGACGACCGACACCAGCTCCGGTACGTCGACATGCTTGCGGGTCAGCCCACCGCGCAACACGTTGTCCGAGTTCGCCATCACCTCGAACCCGGTGCCGTGCAGATACGCGTGCACGTTGCCGGCCGGGAGGTAGACCGCTTGGAACCTCTCCAGCCGCACGCGGTTCAGCAACAGCGCGGCCAGCACGCCAGGGTCGTCGGGGAACTCTTCGCACAGCCGGGCCAGCGTCTCGGCCTCCACCGCGAACTCGTCGCCCGTGTACTGCCGGCAGGCCTCGCCGAGAGCGGCGACCAGCGGACGAATCGCATCCCGGTCGGTGCTCATGAAGGACGTGAAGGCGTCTTGCAGCTTCCCGTCGCGCAGCAGGTCGCGCAGTTCGTCCAGCACGCCCAGCGCCTCGAGAAAGGCGATCGAGGCGGCCAGCGGCCGGAAGCCGACCAACGCGTCGAACGGGCCGAGCGCGATCAGGATCTCCGGCTTCGGCCAGGCGTCCTTGTAGTTCCGGTCGGCGGCGTCCCGCGGAATCCCGGCCGCCTCGTCGCGGGCAAAACCGTCCACTGCCTGTGGGCGGGACGGGTGCGCCTGGATCGACAACGGCTGCTCGGCCGCCAGGATCTTGGCCAGGAACGGGAACCGCCCCTCGAAGCGCGCCGCCGTCTCCTCCCCCAGTACGCCGGCCGCGTCGGCGGACACCAGGTCGAACAACGACTCACCTGACGGCAGCACCGAGGGCGCCGACTCGTGCGCGCCCATCCACACCTCGGCCTGCGGATTGCCGTCCGGTTCCACCCCGGTCAGCTCGGGGATCGCGGTCCGCGACCCCCAGGCGTAGTCCCGGATGATGTTCTGAAGCGGAGCTACCACGCCGGGTCCTCCGCAGGGTTGCCCGGTGGCCCCGGCGGTTCCTCGGTGGGAGTCCCGTAGCGGCCGAGGCCGATTCCCAGGTACGCCGCGGCGTACCGGCCGTGCTGCGTCAGTGCGGCGTACCGGGCCACGTCGGTCCCGTTGGCCTGGGTCACCACGTGCACCCGTACGTCGTGGCGTTCCGCGGTCTGCTCCAACTGGCGGCGGTGCTCGGCGACGCCGCCGTCCTCCACCCCGTCGTCCAGGATGACCAGGCCGGGCCGAAGTTCCTCCGGCTGGTCGAAGGGGTCCGCGAAGACGTCACGCGGCGGCTGGTTCGCCAGCACTGGCAGCAGGTGACCACAGTCGGCTGCAAGAGCGGGGCGACCGCTGGCGAGCCGCACGGCCTCCACTACCCGACGTGCAGCACGAGCAGCCAGCACGGAACCGCCCCAGACCAGCGGAAGCGCGTCCGCGAGCATCAGGGCCAGGTCCTTGGCAGGGTTCGACGCTACGTCGTTGTTGGGCGAGCAGGCGATGGCAACCTCGTCGAGCATCTCCGCAACGGCCTTGGCGTCCACAGCGGGCCCGAGCTCCAACTGGTGAAGCCCCTGCAGCACTGCGACCGCTGCCGCCAACTGGTCGTCCGACTGCGACGGGAGCCGGATGGCGTGCCGCGAGCCGGCCGAAGCCTGCGCGACCGGCGAGTCGGCCGGAGAGGCGACCATCAGGCCACAGCCCCGGCGTACCGCCTCGGAAGCGGCCGAGACCGCAGCCGTGTCGGCGTCGTCGCCGCTGAGCACGATGACGAGGTCGAGCGGGCCGGTCCAGCCGGGCAACCCCGGACCGGGCCAGGCCACGAACGGGACCGGGCAGACCGGCTCCAGCACCGCGCGGACCAGCCGGGCATCCCGGCCGGCGGCGACGATCGCACGCGGCCGGAAGCCGTCCGTGGCGAGCTGGGACAGTGCCTCTTCGGAGGCGTCGAGCTCGGCCCGGACCCGGGCACCAGCCCCGGCCAGCCGGCGCAGCAGGTGGTCGGATGCCTCGAGGGCGGCCGGGTCGTCCAGCCGCGAATCGTCGAAGACGCTCATCAGTTGTCGGATGCCTCTGCGTTCCTGGTCTCGCGCGCCTCGTCGATCAGCAGCACCGGGATGTCGTCGCGCACCGGGTAGGCCAGCGCGCAGGTGGCGTTGGTACAGACCAGCTCATCGGCCTCGTCGTCCACGCGGAACTCCGACCGGCACTTCGGGCAGACCAGGATGCTCAGCAGGTCCGGGTCCAGGTTCACAGCCATCAGTTCTTCTCCTCCACCGGCGCACCGGTGATCAGGGCCAGTACTTCGTCGCGGACCCGCTCCATGGTGGCGACGTCCGCGGCCTCGACGTTCAGCCGCAGCAGCGGCTCGGTGTTCGACGCGCGCACGTTGAACCACCACTGTCCTGCGTCGACGGTCAGACCGTCCAGGTGGTCAACGGTAATGCCCTCGCGGTCGCCGTAGGTGTCTTCGATCGCGGCGACCGTGGCGGCGGCGTCCTCGACCCGGCTGTTGAGCTCGCCGGACGCGACGTACCGCTCGTAGATCGAGAACAGCTCGGAGGCCGGCTTGTCCTGCTCGCCGAGCGCCGCGAGCACGTGCAGGGCCGCGAGCATGCCGGTGTCGGCCCGCCAGAAGTCCCGGAAGTAGTAGTGCGCGGAGTGCTCGCCGCCGAAGACCGCATCGGTCTCGGCCATCTTCTGCTTGATGTTGGAGTGCCCGACCCGGGTCCGCACCGGCACGCCGCCGTGCTCGCTGATCAGTTCCGGCACCGCCTTGGAGGTGATCAGGTTGTACAGGATGGTCGCGCCGGGGTGCTTGGCCAGCTCCCGGACCGCGACCGCGCCGGTGATCGCGCTCGGCGAGATCGGGTCGCCCTTCTCGTCCACCACGAAACAGCGGTCCGCGTCGCCGTCGAAGGCCAGCCCGAGGTCGGCGCCGGTCTCCCGCACCTTGGCCTGCAGGTCGACCAGGTTCTTCGGGTCGAGCGGGTTCGCCTCGTGGTTCGGGAAGTTGCCGTCCAGCTCGAAGTACAGCGGGAGGATCTCGACCGGGCCGGTGGCGAAGACGGCCGGCACGGTGTGCCCGCCCATCCCGTTGCCGGCGTCGACGACGACCTTGAGCGGCCGGATGCCGGACAGGTCGACCAGGCCGTTCAGGTGGTCGGCGTACGCCGTCAGCAGGTCCTTCTTGCGGACGTGACCCGGCACGGGGACCGGCGACAGGCCGTCGATCAGCGACTTGGCGACCAGGTCGGCGATGTCCCGCAGACCGGACTCCGAGCCGACCGGCGAGGCGCCCGCGCGGCACATCTTGATCCCGTTGTACTGCGCCGGGTTGTGGCTCGCGGTGAACATCGCACCGGGCAGCTGCAGCCGCCCGGAGGCGAAGTACAGCTGGTCGGTGGAGGCCAGGCCGATGTCGATCACGTCGGCCCCGGTGCTGGTCACCCCCTCGGCGAAGGCGGCGGCCAGCCCCGGGCTCGACGGACGCATGTCGTAGCCGATCACCACAGCTCCGGGGCCGGCGAGAACGTCCAGAACCTCGACGAACGCGGCACCGGTCGCCCGGGCCACCGCCTCGTCCAGCTCGTCCGGGACGACCCCGCGGACGTCGTACGCCTTGAAGATCGCAGCTACGTCAACCATGCGTGGACCTTATCTGGCCCCGGCGCCACGCTGTGTTTCAGGCTGTTTCGAACCAGCCGGGTGTCGCCCGGTGGTGGACGTCCGGGAGCTTGCGCTCGACCACCGGAGCCGCCCAGCGGACGGCGTTGGCGAGGATCTGCTGCACCTCGGGCTGGTGGTAGGTCGGGTACTCCTGGTCGCCCGGCCGGAAGTAGAAGACCCGGCCCTGGCCGCGGCGGTAGCAGCAGCCGGACCGGAACACCTCACCACCGGAGAACGAGCTGACGAACACCAGCTCGTCCGGCTGCGGTACGTCGAACAGCTCGCCGTACATCTCCTCCTGCTCGATCACCAGCGGATGCGGTACGCCGGCCGCGATCGGGTGCCCGGCCGCGACGGTCCAGAGCAGCTCCCGGTCGTTGTCCGACCGCCAGTCGAGCGAACAGGTGGTACCCATCAGCCGCTTGAAGATCTTCGCGAAGTGCGCCGAGTGGAGTGCGATCAGGCCCATCCCGGACAGCACGGCCTGCTGCACCCGGTCGACCACGGCGTCGTCCACGTCCTCGTGCGCCGCGTGTCCCCACCAGGTGAGCACGTCGGTGTCGGCCAGCACCTCGTCGGTCAGGCCGTTCTCGGGCTGCTGCAGCCACGCAGTACGGACCTTCACCTGCTCGCCGAGCTTGGCGCGCAGGCCGGCCGCGATCGTCTCGTGCATCGTGTCGGGGTAGATCTTCTGCACCGACGCGTCGCGCTGGTCGTGGACGTTCTCGCCCCAGACGGTCACTCGGATCTCAGTCATTCAGCACTACCTCTCGTCCGGCCTTCGCCGAGGCGTAGGCGGCGTCGATGACCTGGGTGCGCGTGAGCGCCTCCGAGCCGTTGTGGGCGGACCAGTCGCCGCTGAGCACGATCGCGACGAACTCGCTGACCACCGCGCGGTGGCCGAGTCCGGCACCGGTGGCCGGACGGACCTCGGCCGGGATGCCGCCGACGTCGGTGAAGATCTTCAGCGTGTCGGTGTTGGTGTAGTTCTGGACGTCGATCTTGGCACCGCCCTCGGTGCCGAACAGCTCGATCCCGAAGTTGTCCCCCGGCGCCCGGTACGTCGCCCAGCTGGTCTCCAGCTGCAGCGCCCCGCCGCCCTCCAGCCGCAGGTACGCCGTGGCCAGGTCCTCCACCTCGAACTTCGCGCCGAGCGTGTCGACCGTCGGCCGGACCACGCTGCTCACACTGCCCCGGCCGCGCGGACCGAGCTCGGCGAAGGTGTTCGCGCTGACCGTGGTCACCTTCGGCTCGTTCAGCAGGTGCAGGGCGAGATCGAGGATGTGCACGCCGAGGTCGATCAGTGGCCCGCCACCGGACAGCTCCCGGTTGGTGAACCAGCCGCCCATCCCCGGGATGCCGTTGCGGCGCATCCAGTGCGCCTTGGCGTAGTAGATCCGGCCGAGCAGGCCCTCGTCGATCTGGTGCTTGAGGGTGGCGACGTCACCGCGCTCCCGGTGGTTGAACACCACCTTGAGCACCCGCCCGGCCTTCTTCGAGGCCTCGACCATCGCGGTGCCCTCGGCCACCGTCCTGGCCAGCGGCTTCTCGCAGAGCACGTGCAGCCCGCGCTCCAGGGCCGCCAGCGCGATCGGCGCGTGCAGCTGCGTCGGCGTACCGATGCTGACGGCGTCCAGGCCGTCGACGGCGAGCAGGTCCTCCCACTTCTCGAAGAGGTTCGGCACCTGGTGCTTGGCGCCGAGACTCTTCAGGATGTCCGTCTCGAGCCCCGCGAGCGCCACCACTTCGACGTCGGGCAACTCCGAGAACGCTTCCAGCGCGGTCCGCCCGGCAAAGCCGAGACCGACCACTCCGACCCGTAGTTTTTGATCGTTCACAGGTCAGGAGTCTTGTCAGCCGATGACAACGTGGTCAACCTCATCCCACGCTGTGAAACGGACCGCGCCCCCGGTCAGCCCCGTCAGCCCGGCAGCTTGGCCGCGGCCGCGACGGCCATCTTCTGGAAGTTGGCCGGCTTCACCCCGTAGCCGTAGCCCCAGAACGCGAGGACCGAGACCGTCGTGCCCTTGAGAGTTACGGCGTACGGGAAGGTGCCCGCCTCGCTGCCCGGGTCGTTCGGCAGCGGGTAGTCGTACCAGCGCAGGATCGTGGTGGCGTCACCGACCTTGACCTTGGACACGGTGAGCTTGCGGCCGTGGGTCGGGCTCTTCGGCTTGGCCGCCTTGCAGGTCCGGACGACCGCGACGATCGAGGCGTAGGCCCTCCGAGCGTCCGCCTTGGTGTTGTACCGGGTCAGGTACTGCGCGCCGTGCTTGGACAGGTCGTCCGTGTACCCCCGGGCCAGTCGCTGCGCGACCCGCTTGCCTTCCTGCGAGGCCGGCCCGCACCAGGTGCGCGGGAGAATGCCCCGGTCCCGCTGGACCGACCAGCCCTGCCGCGGATCGGCCTTGGCCACCTGGCCGACCGTCAGCATCATCGATCGGCTCATATACGCCCCACGGGTCGCCGACGTGTCGGCGGTCTGGGTGCTTCCTGCCGTCGCGCCGATCGCGGTCGACGCTCCCGCCACCAGGCCGACAACCGACAGTCCCGCGGCCACCGCCCAGCGCCTGCCGACAGTGTGTAGTGCTCTCATTTCCTGTCTCCCCTCCAGTGGATGTCTACTGGTGAGACAGCGCCCGCCCGGAACTTGTTCGGCCGTCCGTGGCGGAGAGATCACTCCGTGATCAGGCCTGGTCGGTGGTGCCGTCCGACGCGGTCGAGCCCGGGTCCTGCAGCATCCGCAGATGGCCGCGGCGGATCACCTCGACCGGCGCGCCCGGCGCGGGCTGACGACTGGCCGGCGGCAACGGCCGGGCAGCCTCCCGTACTGCGTTCGCCAGCGCCTCGAGGTCGTCGTTCGACGGGCCGGCGGCGGCCGGATCCGGGGCCAGCCGGATCACTTCCCAGCCGTTCGGCGCGGTCAACCGGTCGGCGTGGTCGGCGCAGAGGTCGTAACAGTGCGGCTCGGCGTACGTCGCGAGCGGACCCAGCACGCAGGTCGAGTCGGCATAGACGTAGGTGAGCGTCGACACGGCCGGCCGATGGCAGGCGGCGCGCGAACAGATCCTGGCGATGCTCACGACCAGACGCTACCCCCACTAGGCTGATCGCGTGACCGAGGCTCGCCGTCATCGACGGCACATCGACCGCCACGGGCGCGGCATGCTCGGACCGATCAGCCGTCCGAGCAGCTTCGCACCGCGCGGACTGCCCCTGCAGCGGTCCGCCGCCGCCCAGTTCGACGAGGTGGTCGCGATCGAGGTGACCAGGCTGGAGAAGCGGTTGCCGCAAGTCGTCGCCCGGGTCGAGTTCGCGATCGAGGACGTGCCGAACCTCGATCTGCACGCGGGCGAGATCCCGCTGACCCACTCCACCGGCGGCACCTCGCACGAGCCCTACCGGATCGTCGTGTTCCGCCGCCCGATCGAGCTGCGCGCCGAGCGGTCCGGCACCAGCCTGGCCTGGCTGGTCCGGTCGGCGCTCGTCCTCGAGCTGGCCGAGGTGCTGGCGCTGTCACCGGAGCAGATCGACCCCGACTTCGACACCGACGACGACTGACCTGCTGCTACTTGAGCGCTGCCCGGACGTCGGGCAGCGCGCCCAGCTGAGCGCGGAAGACCAGTGAAGTGGTCAGCGGCCAAGCGGCCACCAACGGCACGTCGTCCTCGCCGAGCTTGGCCGGCGGCATCAGCGTCACGGCCGCCACCACCGAACCCTTGACCTGCTCGACCATCAGGTACGTCGGCTTGGTCTGCGCCTTGAAGCTGATCGCGGTGGTCGCGCCGTTGACCACGTCGAGGGCCCGGGCCTGGATCTGCTTGCCGCTCAGGTCACGCAGCTCGAACCGCATGCTCGCCGTCTTGCTCGGCGCAGTGATCTGCAGCTGGACGGGCTGCGCGTGAGCAGGCAGCACCAGGTACGCCGGTCCGGACAGCGCCTCGGCCGATCCGATCACGGCGAACTCGTCACCGGTCCCGGCAACGTTGCGCGCCGACGCGGTCAGCGGCTGGTCCGCACTGATGGTGATCGAGGCCGGGTCGCCGCGCAGTACCTGGTCGAGCCGGATCGACTTCACCGAGCCGGCCGGGATCTGGACGGTCGACAGGTCGGCCGGCTTGAAGGGGCCGTTGGGCCCGTTGATCGTCAGCGTCGCGGTGGCCTGCAGGTCGCTCGGGTTGGCCAGGGTGAGGATCCGGAAGCCCGCACCCGGCGCGATCCCGGGCACCACCAGCGAGGTGGTCGGCGGGGCCGACGGGTTGATCCAGTCCACGCCACCGGGCTTCTTGCCGTTGACCGCGTTGTCCCGCAGCGCCGGCGCCACCCGGCCGCCGGTCGACTCGACCCGCAACGCCAGGTCCCGTGCCTTCGGCGCCAGCAGACTCATGTACAGCTCGACGGACCCCCGCGCCGGTACGACGACACCGCGCGCGTTGGGCAGGTCGAGCGCGCCCTTGGACGAGTAGACGGTGACGTTGACCTCGGCGTTGATGCTGTCCAGGTTGGTCAGCACCAGGACATCACGCCGGCCGGGCGCGCCGCTGGCGCCGACGAACCAGAAGTCCGATCCGGGCAGCGTGCAGGGCACACTCGCCATCCCCCGGTTCACGCCGGCGGTCGAGGTCGACGTACCGGTCCCGACAGTGCCTGCGGCGAGTGGGCCGGTGCCCTGGATCGACAGCGGTACGGGCTTGGCGGACGGCGGCGTCGAGGCGATCTTGCCGCGAACCAGCACTGACCCGACCGGGTCGGACGTGTTCGGCAGCGGGGCGATCGACAGCGGGTTCGCCGGGCCTTCGGCCGTCGGGGTGTCCTTCGGCAGCACTGGTGAGACCGCGTCGACCGAGCTCAGGATCTTGTCGCTGGGGCCGGGGACGGGACAACTCAGCGCAGTACGGTTCACGATCGTGCGGCTCGGTCCACCGGCGCCTTCGGGTCGCGTGACCGCTTCCTTGGCGTGCGTCACGACACCCAGACCGGCCGCGGCGGCCATCGCCAGGACGCAGGCTCCGACCCTGATCCGCAGATCCGACAACAGACGGCTCACGACACCCTCCTCGCGTGGGTCCCGCGCGGCACCGCGACCGTACGGCGCGCAGTCGGCAGGCAGGAGATCAGCGCGATGATCCAGGCGATGATGCCGAGCACCCGCCAGATGTCGCGGACATCGTCCTGCAGAGGCGTCTTGCCCTCGATCTTCGACCGGTCCACCAGCCACGAGGCGTCCGCGTCCGCGGCGCTCGCCCTGGTCAGGCCGGGCAACGAGTCGAGCGTGGCCATCAGCGTCGGATCGACCGGTGCCGGCAGGTAGACGTAGTCGATCGCCAGCGACGCCAGTTGACGACCCTCCTCACCGGTTCCACCACCGCCGAGAGCGGACAGGACATCGGTGATCGGCTTGCTCTGCTCCGGCTTCGGCGCAGCCTCCAGCGCGCCCATCCGGGGCCCGCCGTTGCGCACCAGCGCGAACCGCATCGCCGTCGTCGCGTCCTTGCGCACCACCAGGATCGACGCGTTCTGCGGCGGCGCCTGGGAGGACATCAGGTACTCCGGCAGGTCTTGCTCAGGTCCGCGCCGCAGCGGGCCGTCGTCACCGCGCACGAGCCAGAACCCGGCCGTGATCAGGGTGGCGACCAGGACGAGGCCCAGGACTGCCTGCACGATGATTTCGCGCGACTTGCCGACCGAGTCCCACGCGACGGTGATCGCGATGATCCATCCCGCCGTCATCAGGAACATCAGCGGGCCACTGCCACCACCGAGGCGGCTGGCGATCAACGTTCCGGCCAGCCCGGCCAGTGCGGCGAACCAGCCGATCAACTCGTACCGCTGCCGACTCTCCCGCATCAGGCTGAACAATGCGACCAGGATCAGGGGTACTGCGAACCACCAGGGCACCGGCGCACCGAGCGGCGTACCGGTTAGCAGATGGGGAAGGCTGTCGCCTGGGCCCACTGCTGCAGTCGGTGGCCCGCCCGCTTCCTGCCCGAACCGGGACGGATGCAGGACGAGCTCGATCGTCCACGGCAGTACGAGCACGAGACCAAGGACGACCGAGAAGACGAGTTGCCTGCCCTGGCGACGCCAGCCGAGGCCGAGCGGAGCGGCTACTGCCAGCGTGAGGCCGACCAGGAGACCAACGGCCGGGGTGAAGGCGAACAGCACGGCCAAGCAGATCCCGGCGAACCAGGCTGCTCGCCAGCTGCCCTGGATGACGACCCGTCGACGCCGGGCGACCGTGTGCACGGCAGCACCGAGCAGCGGCAACGCGATGGCTGCTACACACGTCCCAAGCCGGCCCTGCGTGACAGCACCGTTGGTGAAAACCGCCAGCCCGTACGCCGCTGCGCCCCACGCCCGGGCGACCCGGTCGACCACGAAGGCCCGCAACAGAGCCCAAGCGGCCAACGCCGCAAGAGGCACCGCGCCGAGCAGCACCACGTTCGTCGCGCCCGAGGGGCCGAAGGTGACTGTCGACAGCGCCCAGAACTGAGCCAGCCAAGCCGGTGGAGTCACACCGGCTGGTGCAGCAGCAGCGGCATGCCACAGCGCACCGAGGCTCTCGTGCGGAGGCAGCAGCAGAGCAGAGCGCAGTACGCCGCCACCGATCAGGCTGCGGGCGGCCACGAACGCACCGATAGCAAGGAAAACCCAGGTGACCAGGAACGGGCGGCGAATCAGTTGCCGGCGCCAGCGGGGCTGGTCCTGCGCGACGCGAGCGGTGCTCTTGGCCCGGCGCGCGGTCGTGACGACCTGCTCCTCGGGCTCGTCGGCCCAGGCCTCGCGCAGCCGCTCGGTGATCGTGCTGCCGGTCTCCTCGAGGTTGTGCCGCAGCGCGTTCACCGAGCGCGAGAAGAGCGGTTTGATCGCGTCGTACGGGACCTGGTCGAGGCGGCGGCGATCCTTGCGGGCCTGGGTCCAGCCACCGGCCAGCAGGGTGCCAAGCAGTGCGGTCCACTCGTCGACCGCGCCGGAGGGCGTCTTGCCGATCAGGAACCAGGTGGACCGGATGAGGGTGCCGACCAGGAACCTGAGGACCAGCAGCGGAAGCAGCTTGGCGGGCGCGTTCGCCAGCACGGTGTAGTAGGCATGTGCGCGGTCGAGTTGGTAGGCGTGCCGACGGGTGCCTGCCAGTGCGCGTTCGCCGGTCGCGGCGGCCTGGGCGTGGTACACGACAGCGTCCGGTGCGACGCCGACCTTGAAACCGGCCCGGCTGGCCCGCCAGCCGAAGTCGATGTCGTCGCGGAACATCGGCAGCCGCGGATCGAACCCGCGCAGCGACTCCCAGACGTCGCGACGGACCAGCATGCCGGCCGAGCTGACCGCGAGCACGTTCCGCGGCTGGTCGTGCTGGCCCTGGTCGAGCTCGCCGTTCTCGATGCCGGTGTCGCGACGGCCGCCCAGCGACGTGGTGACGCCGACCTCGAGCAGCTCGCGATCCCGCGGCCACATCCGGAGCTTGGGACCCCAGACAGCGGTGTCCGGCGCCATCGTCGCCTGGTGCAGGAGGTGCTCCAGCGCCTTCGGAGCGGGTGCACAGTCGTCGTGCAGCAGCCAGAGCCACTCGACCACCGGCATGTGCCCGTCGTCGCCGTACGGGCCGACAGCGGACGGGACAGGCGCGAAGCCGACCGTCTCGATGCCGCGCGCGACCGCAGTACCGAAGCCGGTGCGGGCGGAGAGGCTGACCACGGGCTCGACCGAGGGCATCTCGGCCAGCAGTTCGGCGGTCTCGTCGGTGGAACCGGTGTCGACGGCGATCAGCCGCTCGGGCCGGCGGCCGAGCGCCCACAGCGCCTCGGTCAGCCGGGGCAGCCAGGCGGCTCCTTCGTGCCCGACCACGACCGCGGTGACGACGTGCCGGATCGGCGCGCGACCCATCGGATCGTTGGTGAGGTCGGTGGGAAAGTCGACTGAGTCGAAGAACTCCCAGCCGGCCGGAGCTTCTGGTTCCATGCGGAGCAGTGACACCTCAGGGGAAAGTGACGGCCTGGCCAC
Organism: Kribbella sp. NPDC023855; assembly: GCF_040639475.1. Classification (NCBI taxonomy): domain Bacteria; kingdom Bacillati; phylum Actinomycetota; class Actinomycetes; order Propionibacteriales; family Kribbellaceae; genus Kribbella; species Kribbella sp. NPDC023855. The sequence goes on along the minus strand of NZ_JBFAAA010000006.1, from coordinate 153,434 downwards.
GCGACCATCCGGACGCGCGACGAGGACTCACCTTACGCGACCCGGCCAGGGTGCTGTGCCGATACCTTCCCCGCCCCACCGCCCCGGTCCGGACACAGCAGCGGGCCCCGGTGGACGAAGTCCGGCCGGGGCCTCACGCGGAAGTTTGTATGAACTTTTCCGTGCTGCTGATTCACAACGTGAATCAAGGGCTGTCACGCCGACGGCGGGGGTGGCAGGGCACCACCACCTGTCGATCAATCGGGCGTCAGACGGCCTTCTTCTTCAGCTTGCGGCGTTCCCGCTCCGACAACCCGCCCCAGATTCCGAAGCGTTCGTCGTTCTGCAGCGCGTACTCGAGGCATTCGCCCCGCACGTCGCACCCGAGGCAGACCTTCTTCGCCTCCCGGGTGGAACCACCCTTCTCCGGGAAGAAAGCCTCTGGATCGGTCTGGGCGCACAGCGCCCTTTCCTGCCAGTTCGGCTCCTCCTCGATCGCCTCACCGTCGACAATCGCCATCAGCGTTTCTGTCACGGTACGACCTCCTCGACCCTGTTCGTTCCCCTGTACATGTGGGTTTGCGGACCACATGCCTGACCTCGACCGTTCTGTGTGCTGAAAACGGTCCCCGATACCGAGTGTCCAACGAACGACACGGTTGAAATTACATTCCTGCAATCCACGAAAGTCAAGCCGTGGTCTGCTATTGGCATCATCCGCAACACGGCTGCAAAAGAACGAGAGGCCTGTCTGCACAGGCCTCTCGGCGTACTACGGCCCCCGGTCAGGCCAATCTGCTTTGACTGACCGAGGGGTTTTTGCATAGTTGCTTCCTGGTCAGGAAGGCTGCGACCACCAGCCCTGCTGGTTGCCCTGGCCCTGCTGGGGCTGACCCTCGTCGTCCTTCGGGGCCTCGGAAACCCGCGGCTCCACCCGGGTTTCGTCGGTTCCCTCCGGCGCCGCCTCGACCGGCTGCTCGGCCGCGGGAGTCTCCTCCGCGGGCCAGGTCTGGCCTTCCTGCTGCCAGCCCTGCTGCGACCAGCCTTCGGCCTGCTGCGCTGCCGGCTGACCCTGCTCGGGCTGCCCGGCTTCCTGCGCAGGCCATTCCTGCTGAGCAGGCTGGTACTGCTCCTGGCCGGCCCACTGCTGACCGGAGTCGGCGCCACCCCACTGCTGCTGGCCCTCTTGCGGCCACTGCTGGGACTGCTCCTGGCCGGCCCACTGCTGCTGGCCTTCCGGGCTCCACTGCTGCGTCGGCTCGGCTGCGTGGCCCTCAGCGGACCAGGCCTGCTCGGCCGGCTGGGCGCCTGCCTGGGCTACCGGCGACTCGGCCTGCGGCTGGGCGTCCGCCTCAGTCACGGGCCAGGTCTGCTGCTCGCCCTGGTTCCAGCTCTGCTCCTGCGGCCACTGCTGCTCGCCACCCTGTGCTGCGGCGTAGCCACCAGCTGCACCGGCAGCGGCACCGGCCGCACCTGCCGCACCAGCGCTGTACGCGCCGTACTGGCTCTGCTCGGTCTGACCGTACTGACCCTGCTGGGCACCGTACTGACCGTACTGGCCCTGAGCGCCCTGCTGGCCGTACTGGCCGCCCTGCTGCGGGAACTGGCCACCCTGCGGGCCGTACTGACCCTGCTGGCCGGCGAACTGGCCTTGCGGCCCGGCCTTCGGTGCGCGGACCGGCGCCGGCAGCGCCTGGAACGTCTTGAGGATGTACAGACCGGCAGCGGCGTAGATCGCGAGACCGGCGAGCGCGAACAGGAAGCTGGTGAACTTCAGACCGGCCGTGCTGGTCTCGTTGAAGCCCGCGAAGGCGCCGATCAGCACGATCAGCGCGAGGACGCCGGTGATCGACAGCGCGGCCAAGGTCACGATCCGGGCGTTGGGGGTACGCTCACCCGCTTCGTTCACCAGCCACACCGAGGCGACCAGCGAGAAAAGCACCACCAGCGCGTCCAGCGCGGGTGGGGTGAGGCTACCTTGCACGAGAGCGGCGGCGTTGGTGAATCCTGCGCTGCCGACGAACAGCCGGATCAGCGAAGCCAGCGCCACAAGGCCGGCAAAGGCGAGCAAGATGTACGCGACCGGCTCTCTGAGCTTCTTGGTTGCGTCGGTGACCACGAGGGCTCCTCGGGATGTTGGGGGCCGTTCAACTGACGTTGACACATGTCGGACCCTCGGCAGCATAGTCGTGCGGTGGGCCGCTGCTTTGACGACTCGTGGAAACTGTTCCCATGCGATTGACAGTGCTAGCCGGTGGCATCGGCGGATCCACCTTCCTGCGCGGCCTGCTGAAGGCGCGGCCGGACGCCGAGATCACCGTGGTGGGGAACACCGCGGACGACATCACGCTGTTCGGGCTGCGGGTCTGCCCCGACCTCGACACGGTGATGTACACGCTCGGCGGCGGTATCTCGAAGGAGCGCGGCTGGGGGCGTGAGGACGAGACCTGGGTGATCAAGGAGGAGCTCGCGGCGTACGGCGTGGAGCCGACCTGGTTCGGTCTGGGCGACCGCGACGTGGCCACCCACCTGGTCCGCACCCAGATGCTCGACGCCGGCTACGGGCTGGCCGCGGTGACCGAGGCGCTCTGCAGCCGGTGGAACCTGCCGGTCCGGTTGCTGCCGATGAGCGACGACCGGGTCGAGACACATGTGGTGGTAGACGACCCGGACCATCCGGGCACCAAGAAGGCGATCCACTTCCAGGAGTACTGGGTCCGGCTGCACGCCGAGGTGACCGCGCACCAGATCGTTGCCGTCGGCTCCGAGAAGGCGAAGCCGGCGCCGGGTGTGCTGGACGCGATCGCGGAGTGCGACGCGCTGCTGCTGCCGCCGTCGAACCCGGTGGTCTCGATCGGCACGATCCTCGGCGTACCGGGGATCCGCGACGCCGTCCGGGAGACGTCCGCGCCGGTGATCGGGGTCTCCCCCATCATCGGCACCGGCCCGGTCCGCGGGATGGCCGACAAGGTGCTGGCCGCGATCGGGGTGGAGTCGACGGCGAGCGCGGTGGCCAGGCACTACGGGTCGCGCGCGGCGGACGGCGTACTGGACGGCTGGCTCATCGACACGTCGGACGCGGCTCAGCTGGAGTCGATCGCGACGGCCGGTATCCACGCCCAGGCCGTACCACTGTGGATGACCGACGAGGACACGACGGCCGCGCTGGCCTCCGCGGCGCTCACGCTGGCCGAGGCGGTTCGCCGGTGAGGAAGCACCTCGAGGTCTTCCCGGTCGTCGGACTGCCCGAGGTCGCCGCCGGCGACGACCTGGCCGCGCTGATCGGCGAGGCGGCCGACCTGCGCGACGGTGACGTGCTTTCGGTCACCTCGAAGATCGTCAGCAAGGCCGAGGGCCGGTTGACCACGGGCACCCGCGACGAGGCGATCGACGCCGAGCTGGTCCGGGTGGTGGCCTCGCGCGGCGACACCAGGATCGTGCAGACGCGGCACGGCCTGGTCATGGCCGCTGCTGGGACCGACACCTCCAACACCCCGCCCGGCACCGTCCTGCTGCTCCCCGTCGACCCAGACCTCTCCGCCCGTGCGTTGCGTGAGGCCTTGCAGGCCCGGTACGACGTCAATGTGGGCGTCGTCGTTACGGACACGCTGGGCCGGCCATGGCGTAACGGTCAGGTCGACCTGGCGATCGGCGCCGCCGGAGTACAGGTGATCGAGGACCTGCGCGGGACGACGGACAGCCATGGCAACGTCCTGGCCGTCACGGAGCCTGCGCTGGCCGACGAGATCGCCGCTGCCAGCGAACTGGTGAAGGGCAAGGCCGACGGAGTACCGGTCGCAGTACTGCGTGGGCTGGCTGACCTGGTGTTGCCGGCCGGTAACCATGGGGCTGGGGCTCGCGCGTTGGTGCGGGATGCCGAAATGGACCTGTTCAGCCTGGGGACGCGGGAGGCGGCGCGGGCCGCAGTACTGGACCGGAAGGCTCCTGCTGGGCCTCGTGAGGTCGATCCGGCGCTCTGGGCCGGTCTGGTGTCCGATGACCTTCGAGTCGAGCTGGTCGATGGTGCCATCGGCGTCTTCGGCGACGACCCGCTGCGGGTCGGGATGCTCACCGAACGGCTGGCCGTCCTGCTGCATGCGGAGGGCTACGGGGTGAGCGTCCGGACGGGGCCAGGGAGTGAGGCCACGATCACGGTCGGCTCACGGTCTGCCTAGATTTCTAGGCAACCTCTCAGACAGCTTGCGTACACTGCATCCGCACGGCGGCTCCGAGACCGCCCCTGATCCGGGAAGACCATCACTGTGGGTAAGTCTCAGAAGCAGTCCCGCCGCGAGCTCGTCGAGAAGATGCAGCGCGATCAGGCCCGGTCCGACAAGATGCGGACCCGGCTGATCGTGGCCGGCTGCATGGTCGTCGGCCTGGCCATCATCGCCTACCCGGCGATCAAGCTGATCCAGGACTCGCGGACCAGGAACCAGGACATCAGCGAGATCGGCGTCGCCGCCTCGGCTGCCTCCTGTGACGCACCGACGAACGACGCGGCCTCCGGCACCCAGGACCACAAGCCCGACGGCACCGTGATCCCGTACGCCGTGTCGCCGCCCTCGTCCGGCCCGCACTACCAGGACTGGGCCCCGCTGTCGAAGAAGTTCTACGGCGACGACCGCCCGCCGGTGCCGAACCTGGTGCACAACCTGGAGCACGGCTACACGATCCTCTGGTACAACGAGGCGACCGCCAAGAACAAGGACCAGGTCGCCCTGATCGAGAAGATCTCGAAGGCCAAGCTGCCCGACAGCTCGTTCGGCAAGTTCATCGCCGCCCCCTTCAGGTCCGGCGACGGCGCCGCCTGGCCGGCCGGCAAGAACATCGCCTTCTCCCACTGGAGCGGCAACACCCAGGGCCAAACCACCGCCTTCGGCCACCGCCAGTTCTGCGGCTCGGTCTCCGGCGAAGCCCTCAAGCAATTCATCGAAAAATACCCCGCCACCGACGCCCAAGAACCCAACGGCGGCTGACCCACTCCTGGCAAAACAAAGCCCCGGACCTGACTTCCAGGTCCGGGGCTTTTGCGTGCCAGGGATCAGACGTAGCGCTCGGCGTGGTCGGACTGGACGATCGCGACCAGGTCCTTGACCCGCTCGCCGTCGGCCAGCGGGCAGACCATGGTGACGTCCTGGGTGTGCACGATGATGTGCCCGCGCAGCCCGACGGCCGCGATCAGGTGGTCCGGGTCGTCGGTGACGATCACGTTGTCGTGCGAGTCGAGCAGGCAGCTGAGCGCCGAACCGTCGTGGCGGTTGCCGTCGGCATCGACCTCGTAGGTCCCGGCCAGGGCCGCCCAGGAGCCGACGTCGAGCCAGTGCACCGGCATCGGGACGACGACCACGTCGGCATCCACCTTGCCCTGTGAGGCGGGCTCCATCACGGCGTAGTCGACGCTGATCTTGCGCAGCTGCGGGTAGATCTCGGCCAGCGTGGCGTCCCGCTCCGGGGTGTCCCAGACCGAGGCGACCTGTCGGAGCTGGGCGGCCGACTCGGGCAGCAGCGCGTCCAGCACGCTCAGCACGGTCTCGGCGCGCCAGACGAACATGCCCGAGTTCCACCAGAACCGGCCGGTGGCCAGGTACTCCTCAGCCGTCGCCCGGTCCGGCTTCTCGCGGAACCGGTCCACCACGTACGCCGGGGTGCCCTCGATGGCCGCACCGCGTTCGACGTACCCGAGCCCGGTGTGCGGGTGGGTCGGCTCGATCCCGAACGTCACCAGCGATCGGGGCCGCTGCTCCACCACCTGGAAACCTGCCTCGAGAGCCGCCCGGAAGTCCTCCTCGGGCGTGATCAGGTGGTCCGACCCGACGATCGCCAGTACGGCGTCCGGATCGTTGCGGGCCACCACGGCCGACGCCAGGCCCACCGCGTTGGCCGTGTCCCGGCCGACGGGCTCACCGATGATGTTGTGCTCGCCCAGCTCGGGCAGTTGCTCGCGCACCAGGTCGGTGTGCGCAGCCACCGTGCACACGTAGATGTTGGCCGGGTCGACCAGCCCTTCGAGCCGGTCGTAGGCCACGCGGAGCAGGGAGTTCCCGGCTGCCAGCGGCAGCACCTGCTTGGGTTTGTCGGCCCGGGACAACGGCCACAGCCGCGTTCCCGATCCGCCGGCCAGAATCACGACATTTCGCATGGGGAGGGAGCCTACCGGGCGAGGGCTACTCGGCTTGTTCTGTGGCTGCTGCCGGTTCGCAGGCCGGGCTGTTGGGTTGGGGGGTGGTTGGGACGGGAGGTAGGCGGAGGTGGGCTAGGTCTGGGGGGATGGGGGTGTTGGGGCGGAAGAAGGGGGCGGGGTCGCCGTCTATGCCGGTGGCTGGGGCGTCGGTGAGGCGGAAGCGGTCGCGGAGGCGGCCGTAGAAGTCGGTGGGGCGGAGGCGGACCAGGCGGAGGCGGCGGACCGAGCCGTAGACACCGATCCAGTCTCCTGGGTCGAGGACGCCGCGGAGTTGGCCGTCGATGCTCACTGCGGCCTGGCCTGAGTGTGGGAGGACGCGGAGGCCTACTGGTTCGTCCGGGGCCGCTACGACGGTTCGGTTGAAGGTCATGTGCGGGGCGACCGGCGTGAAGACGACTGCCTCCATGTGCGGCGACAGGATCGGGCCGCCGGCCGCGAAGCTGTACGCCGTACTGCCGGTCGGTGTCGCGACGATCAGGGCGTCAGCGGAGTACGACGCGAGCAGGCGGCCGGACAGGTAGACGCCGACGCTGACCTGGTGGTCGCGGGCGAGCTTCTCGATCACCACGTCGTTCAGGGCGGTCACGTCGAGCGCTACACCCCAGCCGTCCGCCTCAGGGCTCTCCTGGCGCACAGCGGGCGGCGGGAGGGACGGGCCGTGGCCATATCGCAGCAGGGCTTCGATGCCGCTCGGGACCTCCAGCGGCCGGGAGGCGCGCATGGTGAGCGTCATGCGCTCCTCGATTGTGGCCTGGTCCTTGTGGACGGCCTCCAGCGCTTCCTCGACGTCACTGCACGCCACCTCGGTCAGGAAGCCCACCTTGCCGAGGTCGACACCCAGTACGGCGGCACCGTTCTTGGCCGCGATCCGGGCACCCCGCAGGAAGGTGCCGTCGCCACCGAGCGTGACGACCAGGTCGGGGTTGCCGGCGTGCTGCATCTCCTCCATGCCGCCGCGACGGTGCTCGTGGTCCTTCCAGACGTCGATGTCGGTACAGCCGATGTCGTTGCGACGGCACCACTCGCGGACCACCCCAGCGGCCTGGACGGCCAGCGGGCGAGCTTGGTGAACGACAAGGCCGAGACGGCTGACGGGCACGGTATGACTCCTCCTGTACGGCGTACCAACCACCGTATGTCCTGCGGACGACCCGCAACCGGTCATCCCCCGGCGTCGGCCGGAGGTGCGGAGCGCCGGGAGGCGGTGATGATCGGGTCGGTTTCGTCGTCGAACTCGCCGATGACCTCTTCCAGCAGGTCCTCCAGCGCGACAACACCCAGCGGCTCGTCACCCTCCTGTACTACGGCCAGCTGCGACCGGCGTTCGCGCATCAACCGGATCGCGGCGGCCACCGGCGTGCTGGCCGCCAACCGCAGCGGCTCGGTCATCAACTCGGAAGCGCGAAGGGTGGTCCCACCCCGAGTGGTCGCGCGGGCCGCGTCGCTGACGTGCACGATGCCGCACACCGCCGTAGTACCCGGTGTCACGACAGCGAGTCGCGAGTGGCCCTCACGCCGGCTGACGAGCTCGACTTCGCGGGCAGCCGCCGAGGCGGGCACTGTGGAGAGCTCGGCGGTCGGTGTCATCACCTGAGCGACCGTGGTGTTCTGCAGCGCGAGCATGGCCGTTAGCAGTTCGTGCTCCGGCTCCTCGAGAGTGCCGTGTTCGCGGGACGACTCGATCAGCAACCGCAACTCGTCCGGGCCGTGGGCGTTGGCCAGTTCGTTCTGTGGCGACACCTTGATCAGGCGCAGGCAGAGGTTGGCCATGCTGTTCAGCACGATCAGCAGCGGGCGGAAGACGTACGTGAATCCCCGGAACGGCAACGCCAGCAGCAACGCGGATCGCTCGGGATCGCTGATCGCCCAGGACTTCGGCGCCATCTCCCCCAGCAGCACATGCAGCAGACCGATGCCGCCAACCGCGATCAGCAGCGCGATCACGTGCCCGACTTCCTCCGGCAGTCCGACCAGTTCGAACAGCGGATGCAACAGGTGCGCCACAGCCGGTTCCGACAAGGAGCCGAGGCCCAGCGTGCACAGGGTGATGCCGAGTTGCGCGCCGGCCAGCATCAGCGACAGCTCGCTGACGCCGGCGATCGCGGCTCGCGCCGACCGGCTTCCCGACGCGGCCGCCTGTTCCAGCCGGTGCCGTTTGGACGCGACCAGGGCGAATTCCGCCGCGACGAAGAACCCGTTGAGGGCGAGCAGCAGCACCGAGATGAGGAGCGCGACCGGAGTACTCATCTCAGCCGCTCCAGTACGACGATGCCGGGCACATGCCGCAGTACGGACTGGACCTTGAGCTGGAAGAACTCGGCGGGCACCGGCCGGCCGTCATGGTCGAAACGGCGGGGCAACTCCACCACCAACTCGTCGCCGACGACCGGGATCCGGCCGAGCCGGGCCATGATCAGGCCGGACAGCGTGTCGTAGTCCTCGTCCTCCGGCAGCCGGATCCCCGTCTCCTCGGCCACCTGGTCGATCCGCCAGCGGGCCGGCACGGTCCACGATCCGTCCTTGTTCGCCAGCACCGCGGCCTCGGGCAGGTCGTCCTCGTCGCGGATCTCGCCGACCAGCTCCTCGGCGATGTCCTCCAGCGACACCACCCCGGCGAACCCGCCGAACTCGTCGATGACGATCGCGAGCTGGCGGTGCGCAGTACGGAGCTGGTGCAGTACGGCGGGGAGCGGCAGCGTGAACGGTACGACGACCGGCGCCGACGCCAGTGAGCCGGCCGGGACGTGCGACCGGTCGGCCGGCTCGACCTCGACGACGTCACCGATCGCGATCACCCCGATCACCTCGTCGACCGATTCGCCGATCACCGGGAACCTGCTGTGGCCGGTGTCGAGCAGTTCCACCACCCGGGTCAGCGGCGCGTCCCGGTGCACGGTGATGACGTCGACCCGCGGCGTCATCACCTGGTCGGCGTTGCGGTGCCGGAAGTCGAGCCCGTGGTCGAGCAGCCGCATGGTGTCCTGGTCCAGCAGCCCTTGCTCGTACGACGTGGCGATGATCCGGTCCAGGTCCTGCGCGGTCGCCCCTTGCGGGAGTTCCTCGACCGGCTCGATGCCGACCCGGCGGAGGATCCGGTTCGAGGTGGTGTCGAAGATGCGAATCAGTGGACCGGCGACGGCCAGGTAGATCAGCGTGGACCGGGACAGCCGCAGCGCGATCGCCTCGGCCCGGGCGATCGCCAGGTTCTTCGGCGCCAGTTCGCCGAACACCATCTGGATGATTGTTGCCAACAGCAACGCGAGGACGACCGACACGGACAGGCTGACGCCTTCCGGCAGGCCGGTCGTGCCGAGCAGGTTCTCCAGCCCCTTGCCCAGGTAGGGCTGGGCGACGTACCCGGCCAGCAGCGCGGTGACGGTGATGCCGACCTGGGCGCCGGACAGGACGAACGACAGCCGCTGCGTCACCTTCAGCGCCCGGGCGGCGGCATGGTCGCCACCGTCGGCCAGCCCCTGCAACCTGTTCCGGTCCACCGCGACGTAGGAGAACTCCTGCGCCACGAAGTAGCCGGTGGCAACAGTCAGCGCCAGGATCAGCACCAGGCCGATCACGATCAACATGCAGTGACCTTACGACTCAGCGGGCGAACCTCCCGAGCCAGGGCAGAACTTTGCCGTCGCGGACCAGTTCCCCGTACGCCGTGGGGTCGACCTGGTCGGTCAGGATGAGGTCGAGGATGGGCTGGACGGCTTCCGCGGGTTCACGCGCCTGGCTGAAGTCGTCGAACCACGGGAGCGAGGCACGCGTGCGCACCAGACCGGGGCAGACCGAGGCGATCAGGGTGCCGTTGGCGAGGTCAGCCTCCCGGCGGGTGGCGGCGTACGCCCGGACGGCCGCGACCTGGCCCACCTTGGACGGAGTGTTGATCCACCCCGGCCAGCCCTCGTCCTCGGCGGTGCCCGCGTGGATCGCGGCCAGCCAGCCGTCGACGGCTGCTTCGATCTGGTCGAGTGACCGTCCATCGGCGAACAGCGGGTGGAGCTTCGGATCGAGGTTGTCCAGCGTGCCGAACGAGCTGGCGACCACGATCAGCCGGCCGCCAGGACGCAGTACCGGCCCGAAGGCGCGCAGTACGGCGTGGGTGCCGCCGTTGGCGACGGCAACAAAAGTGTCCGCCTGCTCGGCTTGCGGACGGTCCGGCGTCAGCGGGCCGACCGCGTTGGGGATGACGATGTCGACTCCGCCGTACTGCGCCGTCAGCTCGGCGGCCAACGCGTTGACCGCGGCGGTGTCGGTGACGTCGAGGACGCGGCCCTGTACTTGCGCGATGCCGCTGACCCGCTCGACGGCTTCCGCGACCCGGCCGGGGTCGCGGCCGGTGAGCAGGACCAGGTCGCTGCTGTCGAGTCTTGCTGCCAGGCCTTCGACCAGGGCGAAGCCGATCCCTTGGTTGGCCCCGGTGACCAGGGCAATTCTCTGCGGTCTCATGTAACAAGGCTAGGAACGTTCTTTCCATGACTCCAGCGGGAGTTCGGCACAGGTAACATGCGTAAACGTCATGGACTTCTCCGATGTTTCCCTGGTCGCGCTGCGGGTCTTCCGCGAGGTCGCCGAGCGCGGCACCTTCACGGCTGCCGCGACCGCGCTCGGGTACACACAATCGGCCGTCTCCCGGCAGATCGCGTCCATCGAGCGCGCCGCAGGAACCCAACTCCTCGAGCGCCGCCGCGAAGGCGTCCAACTTACTCCGGCCGGCCAACTGGTACTCCGCAGCGCGGCCGAGGTGCTCGACCAGATCGACACGACCGCGCGTGAGTTGGCCGGGTTGCCGGTCGAGGGTGGCACGGTGCGACTGGGGTGGTTCCCGAGCGCCGGTGCCGTGTTGTTGCCGTTGGCAATCACTGGGTTGCGGCGGTCGCATCCTGGTCTCACCGTGGTCAGCCGGGAGGGCACTACTCCGGCGTTGGTGCGATCGCTGCGTGCCGGCACCATCGAGTTGGCCGTGCTCGCGGCTGCTCCGCCGTTCCGGCCGCCGGACAGCGAGACGCCGGCGATCAAAGTGGAGACGCTGGCCGAGCGGCCGCTGCGCCTCGCCGTACCGGCCAATCATCCGTTTGCGGCGGCCTCGACGGTGGACGTCTCCGAGTTGCGGGGGCAGCGCTGGATCGCGAGCCCGTCCGCGGACCTGATGGGGGTCTGGCCTGGCCTCGACGAGCGGCCCGAGATCTCGCACACCGTTCGCGACTGGCTCGCCAAGCTCCATCTGGTTGCCGCCGGCGCGGGTATCACCACCGTGTCCGCCTCACTCGCGGCGGCCGCGCCTCCCGGCGTACGGGTGATAGCTGTGCGTGGGGGTCCGCGGGAGTTGCGGCGGGTGATCCTCGCGCGGTTGCCGGGTCGCCTGTCCGAACCAGCTGCCGCGGTCGCCGAAGCCCTCCGTGCGGCGGCCCGCGAGATGGCACCTGGCTAAGGTTGCGGAGTGACCCTTCCTCAGCTGTTCGGCGCCGCGGTCCAGCGGGACGGCGCCAACCCGTTCCTGACCTACTACGACGACGTCACCGGCGAGCGGATCGAGCTCAGCGCGGTCACCACCGCGAACTGGGTGGCGAAGACGGCCAACCTGCTGGTCGACGAGTACGACCTGGAGCCCGGCGAGACGGTCGCAATCGGGCTGCCGCCGCACTGGCTGGGTGTCGTCTGGGCGCTGTCGACCTGGTCGGCGGGCGCGACCGTCACCACCGGCGAGGGCGCGCTCGCCATCACCGGCCCTGACTTCGCCGTCCGTGGCACCCGCGAGACGATCGCCTCCGCGCTGCTCCCGCTGGGCGGCCGGTTCCGCGAACCGCTGCCGGAAGGCATCCACGACTACGGCGCCGAGGTCTACAACCATCCCGACCTGTTCGTCCCGTTCAACCCGCCGGCGGCCAGCACACCGGCGTACGACGAGAAGACGCATGCCGAGCTGATCGCGGCCGCGGAACCGATCACCGACCGGGTGCTGACCACGACCTCACTGGTCGCGCCCGACGGCATCGGCACGCTGATCGGCGTGATCGCCGGCGGCGGCTCGATCGTGCTCTGCCGCAACCTCGACCCGGCCAAGCTCGACCGGCGGATCGCGGACGAGAAGGTCGATCGCGTGCTGGAAGGCCTGTAAACACTACTCGGAGGGGATCTTGATGCAGCGGTTCGAGGGCAAGGTCGCGTTCGTCACGGCGGGCGCACAAGGGATCGGCGCGGCGGTCGCGCGACGGATCGCCGCGGAAGGCGGCTCGGTGGTCATCACCGACCTGCAGGAGGACAAAATCACCGCACTCGCACAGGAGCTGGGCGACTCCGCGCTGGCCGTGCGGATGGATGTCACCTCCCGCTCGGACGTCGACGCCGCGGTGGCGGCGACGATCGAACGGTTCGGGCAACTCGACGTGGTGGTCAACAACGCGGGCGGCTGCATCATCACCTCGGTCCCCGAAGACACCACCGACGAGGACTGGCACCGCCAACTCGACCTCACCCTGGTCGGCGCCGCCCGCTGCATCCAGGCGGCGCTCCCCCACCTGGTGAAGACCCGCGGCAACGTCGTCACCATCAGCTCAGTCAACGGCCTCGCCGCCTTCGGCAACATCGAGTACGCCGCGGCAAAAGCCGGCCAGATCGCCATGACCCAGAACTTCGCCGCCCGCTACGGCTCGATGGGCGTCCGCTTCAACGTCGTAGCCCCCGGCACCGTAAGAACCCCCAACTGGGACAACCAACCCGGCACCCTGGAAAAGTTCGCCACCCTCTACCCCCTAGGCCGAGTAGGCGAACCCGAAGACATCGCCGCAGCCGTAGCCTTCCTAGCCTCCCCCGACGCCGCCTGGATCACCGGCCACACCCTCCCAGTAGAAGGCGGCGTCCTCACCGGGCCCGGCCAACTAGACCTAACACCCAGCGGGCCTTTCACCAAGACCTACGAGGACTAACGGCGGCGCTTAGTGCACCCGCCAGCGCCTGCCCGGCTCGTGGCGCTGAGCGCCACCTCGCAAACTGGAGGTTGGCGCGCGTGACATACCGGGGCGGTAGCGGCTCGTGATGCTGCGCATCACCTCGCGCATCAAGAGATCGAGCGCGCCGGCGCATCAGCAAGAAGACTGGCTGCCAGTTCACACAGAGACCTGTCCCGCGCGAACCAGCTCAAGCGGGTCAGCTACGGGTGGTTCGGATTGTTCCGGCTAAGGCGTGTTTTTGTTCCATCAGGTTGCCGAAGGTCTTCCAGTCTCCGGCCACCTTCTTGAAGCCCGCGGCTGCAGCCGCGCGGTCGCCGCGGTACTCCGCGATGAGCGCGTTCGCGGTGGTGAGGGCGTATTCGCGCATCGGCAGCAACGGGACCAGCCGGGAGGCGAGCTCTTCGGCAAGCTCCAGTTCATCGACTGCCAGCGCGGCTCGTACGAAGGTCGGCAAACGCGCCGCAAACTCGTGGCTCCCGGAGATCTCCGACCGACCAGCCAGCCGCTGCAGCACTTCCCGTACGCCGTCGCGATCCCCGTCGGCTGCGCGAGCCGTGGCGACCGGTGCACCAGCGATCGCCATGTAGTCCGGCCAGCCAGACTCGATCCCCAGCCGATACCCCTCTTCGGCCGGCTCGCGCGCCCCAGGCATCCCCAGTTCGAGCTTCGCCCGGGCAAGTGCGGCCAGTACTTCGATCCGTCGCAACGCGATGAACGCCGGACCCGGATCGGCCAGTTGCGCCTCGCAGTTGGCGATCACCGCCTCGGTGTCGCCGGTCTCCATCATCAGCTCCAGCACCGTGCAGCTGAGGTTCTGCCGCAACTCGGCCAGCCGGCGCCGTTCGGTGAAGTCCTCCGCCTCGCGCAACGTCTCGAGCGCCGCGATCGGCCCTTCGATGTGCCACAGTACGAATCCGTAGTTCAGCCACGTCACCGCCGCGTCGCGAGCAAGACCGAGTTCCAGCAACGCACTCAACGCGTGCTTGATATCGACCAGGCCACCCGTGTCCCCGTTGCCGATCCGCGACAACCCGCGCGCTTCCAAAGCGCGATGCGGTACGTCGTACCCGTGCTCCTCGGCCAGCCGCAACGACCGATCGGCCGCGGCGATCGACTCGTCGCGCCGGCCGGCGATTCCCAGGATGGTTGCCCGCCCGGCGAGTGCACCGACCAGATCCTCGCTCGGCCCGAGGCTCTCGAAGATCCCGACCACCTGGTCGATGGTGTCCAGGCTCTCCTCCATGCTGCTCATCGCGTACGTGGACCACCGCAACGCCCGGGCCTTCCCCGCAAGGTTGCCGACGGCATCGAAGCCGACAACCGCCTGCCGGTACGCCGCGAGCGCGTCGTCCAGCCGGCCGGTGAGGAACGCCGCCCAGCCCCAGCGCGCCAGCACCTCGGGACGCTCGGCGTCATCCTCCGGGGTCAGCGCCAGGGCCTGGTCGAGCAGGTCCATCGCTTCGGTGGCGTCCAGGTTCATCGCCTGCTCGGCCGCCTGCCGCAGAGACCGCCGGGCGCGAGGCGCCAACTGTTGCTCGGTCTCCTCATCTCCGACCGCGCGAGCCAGCGTCAACGCAGTACCGAGGTGGTGGGCGATCACGTTCGTCGTGTCGCCTTGCCGCGCGCTGCACTGCGACTCCATCCAGTCCGCGGCAGCGATGTGCCGCCGCGCTCGCTCAGCCCGCGGTACCTGGTTGTAGGCGACGTCCCTGGTCAGCGCATGCCAGAAGGTGTACTCACGTCGCCCTTGCAACGACGACTGCCGAACCGGCCGCACCAGTTCCTTCCGCGCCAGCTCCTGCAACGCCTGTACTACGTCCGCCGGGTCGCGACCGGCGAGGGCGGCGACCGCTTCGGCCCAGAAGACCCGGCCGATCACCGCGGCATCCGCGAGCAGGACCTTCCGGTCGTGATCCAAAGTGTCCAGCCGGGCCGCGATGATCGAGGTGATCCCCGACGGCAGCTCCGACGTTTTGCAGGAGGTGCCGGTCTCGTTGACCATCCGCGCGAGTTCTTCGGCGTACAAGGGGTTTCCGTCGGCGCGGTCGACGAGGTCGGCCTTGGTCTGGGGCGGGAGTTGCTCGCCGACGAGGAGTTCGCTGATCAGCTGGTCGGTCTCGCTGCCGGACAACGGGGACAGGCCGATCATCCAGGCGTTCTGGAGACCGCGGGTCCAGCGCGGGCCGCGTTCGAGAAGCTCGGGGCGCGCGGTGATGACGACGAGCAGGGGTAGTTCGCTGACCCACTCGGCGAGGTGGTCGACGAAGGCCAGCAAGGCATCCCGGGCCCAGTGCAGGTCTTCCAGCACCAGTACGGCCGGCGAGGTCTCGGCGAAGCTTTCCAGCAGTTGGCGCCAGGCTGCGAACGACTCTTCCTGCGCCACCGCGGCCGGGGCACCGTCGACGTCGGCGCCGACGAGCGGGCGAACGCGGGCTCGCAACCAGGCCCGGTCGGCGCCCGCGGGAAGGATCGTCTCGAGTTTCGCCGCGGCCTGCTCGGGGAGGTCGCTGTCGAGAATGCCCGCCTGGGTCTTGATGATCTCGGCGATCGGCCAGAACGGGCCTTCGCCGTACGGGAGGCAGCGGCCCTCTCGCCAGACGACCATTTCCTCGTGCTTGTCCAGCTCCGCGCCGAGTTCGGCGACCAGGCGGGACTTGCCGATCCCTGGTTCGCCCAGCAGTGTGACGAATTGGGGTGTCCGCTCGGCGACTGCTTTGTCGAAGGCGGTGCGCAGCAGCATGAGGTCGCGCTGTCGGCCGACGAGCGGCGTACTGAGGTCTCGGATGACGTCGGCGCCGACGCGAGCGCGAGGCTCGCCGGCTTGCCAGCGCGCGAGTGGCCGACTGATGCCCTTGGCAACAATCGGCTCGAGTGGCTGGTAGTCGAACACGCGGCTGGTGGCGGCGTGCGTGGCCGCGCCGACGACGACCGCGCCGACCGGGGCGGAGGTCTGCAACCGGGCGGCGGTGTTGACCACCACCCCGGTCACGAACGGCTCGCCGAGCTCCGGCCGGGCCGACAACTCGACCAGCGCCTCACCGGTCTCGATGCCGATCCGGACCTCGAGCGAGCCGGCGGCCAGCTCCTCCAGGATCGCGAGGCCGGCCCGGACCGCCCGCTCGGCATCGTCCTCGCGGGACAGCGGTGCGCCGAAGACGGCCAGGATCGCGTCGCCGGCGAACTTCTCTACCGTGCCACCGAACCGTTCGACCGTGGCCTTCAGGGTCCGGTGGTACGGCGTGAGCCAGCGGCGGACGTCCTCGGGATCAGCTGCTTCCGCGGCGGCCGTGAACCCGACCAGGTCGCAGAACAGCACCGAGACGACCTTGCGTTCCTCCGCCGCCGGCATCAGGCGTGGCTCAGGCCTCAGGCCTGGGACTCGAGCGACCGGACGCGGGTGGCGAGCGCCTTGAGCAGCTCGTAGGCCACCTCGGGGTTCGCCTTCACCACCGGCGCGAAGGCGAGCGTGGACAGCGCGAATGTGGTCAGCCCCTCGGGACCGGCCACGACGGTCGCCGAGCGCGGCAACCCGTCGATCAGGGAGATCTCACCGAAGTAGTCGCCCGGACCCAGCGGCGCGCGGTCCTCGCCGTTGACCGTGACCTCGGCGGTGCCTTCCAGGACGACCTGCAGCCCGGCGTCGGCGCTGCCCTGCTCGGTCGCGTGGGCGCCGGGTTTGATGGACAGCGTCGTACCGCGGGCGATCAGGTCGGACAGCGTCTCCTTGGACAGCCCTGCGAAGAGATCTACCTTCGCGAGGAACTGCGGCAGGCTCTCGTGACTCATGGATCGCACCCCTTGATCGGTGCCCGCCCAGGCGGACAACACAGTGAACTGCGGCACAGGTTACAGCCGGGAAGGACCGGCAGCCTACGAAAATTCCGGCCCGGCCGGACCCGCGCCGCAAGTATTGTTCAAGCAGTGACCGAGACAGCGCAGTATTACGACGAACTCCCCCTCTGGTCGGCGCCGTTCGGGCAGTTGATTCTTGAACGGGTTCCGTTGCGCCGGGGCCAGACGATCGTGGACATCGGCGCCGGGACCGGCTTCCTGACCGTCGAGCTGGCCCAGCGCAGCGCGGCCGCCCGGGTGATCGCGGTCGACCCCTGGCCGGAGGCCATGCGGGTACTGCGCCGCAAGGTCAGCTACCTCGGCCTGACCAACGTCGAGCTGCGCGTGGCGGACGCGGCCACCCTCGATCTGGCCAGCGGGTCGGTGGACGTGATCGTCTCCAACCTCGGCATCAACAACTTCGACAACGCCGACACGATCCTCGCCGAGTGCCATCGGGTACTACGCCCCGGCGGGCGGCTGCTGCTCAGCACGAACCTGGTCGGCCACATGGCGGAGTTCTACGACGTGCTGCGCGAAGTACTGGACGACCATGAGCAGTTGGATGCCCACATCAACCATCGGGCCACGCTCGACGGCACGGTCGCCCAGTTGGAAGCCGCCGGGTTCACGGCTTCCGTCGCCGGGACGGGTTCGTTCACGATGCGCTTCGCGGACGGCACGGCGCTCTTCAACCACTACTTCGTCCAGCTGGGCTTCCTCGAAGGATGGCGCTCGATCGCCACAGCGGCCGAACTGGCCGCCGTGGAGAAGAAGCTCAACGAGCGCGGCGAAGTGGCTCTCACGATCCCCACGGCCTGCTTCGAAGCGATCAAGAGCTGAGCCAGGCCAGCTCTTCCGGGCTCAGGGCTTCGGCCAGGCTTCCCACGCGGTGGCGAACATCTGGTCGACGGTGTAGGTGTTCTTCCACTCCAGGTCGCGGGTGGCGAGCTCACCGGAGGCGACGACGCGGGACGGGTCGCCCGGGCGGCGCGGACCTTCGGTCGGAGTGAAGTCGATCCCGGTCACGCGGCGGGCGGCGTCCATGATCTCGCGCACCGACGTACCGGTTCCGCTGCCGAGGTTGTAGACCGGCTCCAGCGCCTTGCCCTCCTCGAGGATCCGCGCGGCGGAGACGTGCGCCCGGGCGAGATCGGCGACGTGGACGTAGTCCTTGACCGAAGTGCCGTCCGGGGTGGGGTGGTCGGTGCCGTAGATCTGCGGGACCTTGCCCTGGGTCAACAGGTTGCAGACGATCGGGAACAGGTTGTACGGACTCGCGTCGTACACCGACTGGTCGCCGGAACCGACCACGTTGAAGTAGCGCAGGGAGGTGTGGTTCAGCGGGACGGCCTTGGCCTGGTCCTTGAGGAGCCACTCGCCGATCAGCTTCGACTCGCCGTACGGGCTCTGCGGGTCGGGCGCGGTCTGCTCGGTGACGACCTCTTCCTTCGGCGTACCGTAAACGCCCGCGCTGGACGAGAAGACGATGTTGCCGACGCCCTGGTCGGCCATCGCCTCGAGCAGCGAGACCATGGCGGTCACGTTCTGCGTGTAGGTGTGCAGCGGCCGCTCGACCGAGACCCCGGCGTACTTGAAGCCGGCCAGGTGGACCACCCCGGTCGCCCCTTCGAGCGCGCGGCGGGTGGCGTCACCGTCGAGCAGGTTCGCCTGGGTGAACGGGACACCGTCGACCAGGAAGTCGGCCTTCCCGCTGGACAGATCGTCGATCACCGCGACGTCGATCCCCTCCGCCCGGAACGCGCGCACCACGTGCGATCCGATGTACCCGGCCCCGCCAGTCACCAGCCATGTCATGTCCAGATGCTCCCATTCGACGCCACGTTTCGGACCTCCCTGCAACACCTTCATTGAATCACACAAATCACCACTTTTAAACATAATCGATCATCCGCCACTGGTGAGCTTAGGATGCGCGCATGATCGGACTAGTCCTCGCCGCCGGTACCGGCCGCCGCCTGCGCCCGTACACGGACACGTTGCCCAAGGCGCTGGTCCCGATCGGGCCGGAGACCACCGTGCTCGACCTGACGCTGGCCAACTACGCCGAGATCGGTATCACCGAGGTCGCGATCGTCGTCGGGTACGCCGCCGACGCGATCAAGGAACGGGTGCCGGGCTTCGAGGAGCGGTACGGCGTCACGCTCGAACTGGTCCACAACGACAAGGCGGAGACGTGGAACAACGCGTACTCGCTGTGGTGCGCGCGTGACCTGCTCGGCGCGGGCGCGATGCTGGCGAACGGTGACACGGTCCATCCCGCGTCGGTCCAGCGGGCCTTGCTCGACGCACGCTCCGAGGATCGTCAGGTGATCCTCGCGCTGGACACCGAGAAGTCGCTCGCGGACGAGGAGATGAAGGTGGTCTGGTCGCCGGAACGCGGTGTCGAGCGGATCACCAAGCTGATGGATCCGTCGACCGCGACCGGTGAGTACATCGGCGTCACGCTGATCGAACCGTCAGCCGCTACCGCACTCGCCGCCGCCCTGCGGCAGACCTGGGAACGCGACCCCAACCTGTACTACGAAGACGCCTACCAGCTCCTCGCCGACCAGGACTTCCGCATCGACGTGGCCCCCATCGGCACCGTGGACTGGGTCGAGATCGACAACCACGCCGACCTCTCCCGGGCTCGCACGATCCTCGGCTTCCCTCAATGACGTCTGCTGAGCCCGCACCATCCTCGCTTCCCGCAGTGACCTTTCCTGAGCGGGTGAGCGTGTGCCGCTGCTAGCGCGGATGATTCCGGCGCCGCTCGTGGTGGACGTCCGCCGCGGGGCGCTGGCCGAGCTCGGCACGATCCTGGCCGACCAGCGGATCTCGACGTCGGGACGGGTCGCGATCGCCGTCGGTTCGACGTACGGGCCGATCGTGCAGGCAACCTTCCGCGACGGGCTGGCCGGGGCCGACTGGTTCACCGTCGACGGCGGCACGATCACCACGGCGATCAAGCTGGTCGAGCAGATCCGGCTGCGGCGGTACGACGCGATCGTCGGGATCGGCGGCGGCACGGTGCTGGACGTGACCAAGTACGCTGCGGCCCGGCTCGGCCTGCCGATGGTTGCCGTCGCCACCAATCTCGCGCACGACGGGATCGCTTCGCCGATCAGCACCCTGGACAACGACGCCGGCCGCGGCTCGTACGGCGTACCGGCGCCGATCGCCGTCCTGGTCGACCTGGACCTGATCGCCCAGGCGCCGGCCCGCTCGGTCCGGTCGGGGATCGGGGAGATCGTCTCCAACCTGTCCGCGATCGCCGACTGGGAGATCGCCCACAGCCTGCGCGGCGAGGAACTGGACGGGCTCGCGGTGTCGCTGGCACGGACCGCGGCCCAGGCGGTGATGAACCACCCCGGCACGATCGCCGACGACACCTTCCTCGCGACTTTGGCGGAAGGCTTGGTGCTCTCGGGAATCTCGATGGTCGTCGCAGGTACGTCGCGTCCGTCGTCGGGTGCGTGCCACGAGATCTCGCACGCCATCGACCTGCTGCACCCGCAGCGGCGCGCGTTCCACGGTGAGCAGGTCGGCGTCGGGGCCGCGTTCGCGTGGTTCCTCCGTGGCGACCAGGCGATGTTCAACGCGACGGTCGACTGTCTCCACCGCCATGGCCTGCCGGTCCGTCCGACGGACCTCGGCTTCACCCTCGAGGAGTTCGAGGGCGTCGTTGGCTACGCGCCCCAGACCCGGCCCGGTCGCTTCACCATCCTCGAAGAGGCGGCGTTGACACCGGCCCGCATCAGCAGCAAAGTCAACGCCTTCAACGATCACGCCTACGCCCGAACCACCTCTCCCCGGATCACTCCCGAAGGTGTACCTCTGGAAGACCAGTAGGCCACCTCGTCTTGGAGGACTTGTGACCGTCGACCGTCACCTCGACTGGCCCGCTTGCCGCAACGCGCGCGACCTCGGCGGGCTCCCGACGACGGCCGGCGGGACCATCCGCGCAGGCGCGCTGATCCGCTCGGACTGCCTCCAGTTCCTGTCCCCCGAGGGCGTCGAGACAGTACGCCGTACCGGCGTGAGCCGGGTGATCGACTTGCGCTCCGCGGCCGAGGTCTCGGCGTTCCCGACACCGTTCACCGACGACCCGATCGGCGTGCACATCCCGGTCATGGACCCTGACGACCCGCAGGACCACACCACGATCGTCGGCGCCTGCACCGAGATGCTCGACCTCCACCCGGACCGGTTCGCCGCCGCGCTTCGAGCCATCGCCGAGGCCCCCGAGGGCGCAGTGGTGGTCCATTGCTACGGCGGCAAGGACCGTACCGGCGTACTGGTTGCCCTCGCCCTGGTCATCGCCGGCGTCCCCGAAGAGGAAATCGTCGCCGACTACGCCCTCACCCAAGCCCGCATGGCCCCGCTCCTCGCCGAACAACTGGCCGCCGAACCGGACGAATCGCTCCACCCGCGAATGATCGAGTACCACGACACGCGCGCGAGCTCGCTGACTCAGATCCTGCGCCACCTGGACACCAAGTACGGCGGTCCGATCGCGTACCTGACCCAGGCCGGACTGACGCCGACAACCCAAGCTGCCCTCCGAGCCCGCCTCACGACGGCCTGACTTCCAGGACGTAACGGGTCAGCCGATGGACCGGTGAAGAACACTATGCGGCGCAGCAGGATCGGCTGGACGCCACTGCCTTCGAGGCTGAGCTGACCGGGTCCTCGGCGGGGATGGTGCCGGCCAGGTGGACGATGTCGCTGATGTCGTGACTGTCTTTGAGGGCGAGGAACGCGTCCCGGTCTGTGACGTCGAGGGACTCCACTGTCACCTTGCCCGCAAGGAACGACGGTACGTCGGCCTGGCGGTGGGAGGTGATGACCACGTCGTGGCCGAGGTCGATCAGCGCGCGGGCGGTGTGGGCGCCGATCATGCCCAGCCCTCCGGTGACGAGGATCATCGGACCACCTCGTAGTGCAGGTGGGTCACGCCGGGTGCCACGACGGCCTCCAGCAGCCGGAGGTTCACGTGTTTCGGGACCGACTGGAAGAAGCTGTGACCGCCGCCCAGCAGGATGGGGATCTGGTGCAGGATCACCTCGTCGACGAGGTCCGCCCCGAGCGCGGAGGTCAGCGCGCCACCGCCCATCACGGCGACATCCTTGCCCCCGGCAACCTTGCGGGCTGCCTCGATCGCGTCCTCGATGCCGGTGGTGATCAGCGTCTGCTGCTCGCTGACCTCCGGTGCGGGCCGGTGGGTCAGCAGGAACAACGGGGCCGTCGGATGCGGGCTGCCGCCACCGAAGTGACTCGAGTGCTCGTACGTCGTCCGCCCCACGACCGTCGCGCCCACGCGTCGGGCCGCGGCGTCGAAGACGCGGGCGCTCGGCTCGCTCAGCTTGAACCCCTCGAACACCTGGCTGGGTGTATCGCCGTTGAAGTACCAGTCGAACAGCATCCCCGCATCGCCGAGACCGCGACCGAACTCGTCGCCGCCGTCGGGTGTGCGACCGCTGATGTACCCGTCGACCGAGACCTAGTGGGCACTGATCACCTTGCTCATAACTCTCCTTTACTGCTTGGTCAGATGGCTTGTGGGAAGTCGAAGAACCGGTGTGGGTCATAGGTCTTCTTGATCGCGGTCAACCGGTGGTGGTTGCTCGCGTAGTACGCCGTGGCCGAGTCGTCGAGCGCCAGGTCGGGGAAGTTGGGGTAGACGCGGCCGGACCCCTCGGGATGAGTGATCGCCCAGGATTCGTCGACCCACGGGCTGGGCGCCTGGGCGACGTGTTCGAGCAGGAAGCGTTGCCCGCGATGGGCGAAGGCGGTGGCATCCACGGCGACGCGGTTGTAGGCGCCGCCCATCGCGGTGAACGACAACTCCCGCCGGCCCTTCGCCCTCGGCTCGCTGAGTTTGGTCAGCAGCGAGTTCAGGGTGGAGTCGGTCAGCGAACGGTCGAAGAATTCCGACCTGATCTGAAGGGCGTGGTCCGGAAGCCCTCGTGGATCGGTGAAGGTGTCCTTCAGTTGGTGATAGGGCAGGCCGGTTCGCAACTCGATCGCCGGCGCTACTCCCACCTGATCGATGAGTTGCCGCAGCAAGCTCGCGGTGGGGTCCTCCGCGAGAAGTGAGGCGCCGAAGACGGTTGCCTCGAGTGGTGCGCCGGGCTCGGATACCAGGCTGAGGTTGGCGGTGAGTTCGTCCGGGGCGGCCGGGGCCCAGGCCTGCCAGGCCGCGACCAGGTCTGCCACAGCCGGTCCAGACCAGCGCGCTTCGATTCGGGTCGTCGTCGGCTCGGGGACGGTGGCGTACCGCAGTACCGTGACCACGCCGAACTGGCCGCCGCCCGCACCGCGGAGAGCCCAGAACAGCTCTGGTTCGTGGTCGTCGTCGCAGTCCACGACGCTCCCGTCCGCGAGCACGACCTGAGCACCGACGAGCCGATCGCAGGTCAGCCCGTACTTCCGCCCGAGCAAGCCGATCCCGCCGCCGAGCGTGAGACCCGCGATGCCCACAGTGGCGCCGCACCCGGCCGGCAATGTGCGGTCGTGGGCGTGGAGTTCTGCGTACACCTGCCCCAGGCGCGCACCCGCTCCGATCGTCGCCACCCCGTCGGGGGCGACGGAGATGTCGGCAATCCCGGAGAGGTCGAGCACGATCCCGTCGGCCGACGATCGCCCCGCGAAACAGTGGCCGCCGCCGCGAGGGACGATGCGGTCGCCGGTGGCCATCGCGTACGCCAGCGTGGCGACGACATCCTGGACAGACCGGCACAGCACAACGAGCCGCGGCCGCACGTCGCCGTACGCCGGATTAGCGGGCCGCCGGATCGCCTCGTATTCCGCCGAACCGGCACTGAACACCTCGCCGTCCAATGTGCCGGCGAACCTTGCCAAGTCGCTCACAGACCGAAGCTACGACCGCCGCGGCCCCCCGGTCTTGAACAAATCACGCACGGTCTAGACCGGTACCAGCTCCTTGCGACGGGTCGGCTGGACGCCGCGAGTGGCGAGGAAGGGGTGGTAGGAGGCGTAGTGGTCGTGGCCGCAGGCGCAGCGGTCTGCGGTGCCACCTAGGAGTTGTCTCGGGGTCAGGCCGGTCAGGCGGAGGCATTCGCGGCTCAGGTGAGCCTGGTCGGCGTACCCGACATCGATCGCCAGCCCCGCCATCCCGTCCGCCCCGAGCAGGCCGGTGGCTGTCGCGCCGGCCTGTGCGAGAGCGAGGAACCCCTGGAACCGCAGGGTCCGCTGGAGGACCTTCGGGCTCACCCCGACCGCCTGCTGGCACCGGCGGCGCAGCTGACTCGCGGAGAGTGCGAGGTGATCCGCCAACCCGTCGATGTTGGTCGACTGCCACGGCATCAGCGCCTTCACCGCCGCGCCGATCAACGGATCCCCGCCGCCCGTACGCCGAAACTCGTGCAGGAGATGGGTTTGCAGACCCATCAGCGCATCCTCAGGCGACCCGGCTTGCGCCATCGACTCCACGAGACGATCCGCCGTACTGCGCCACAGCTCCGTCATCCCGACCCGCTGGTCCACCAACTCGTCGAGCATCGCCGGCAACGGCGGCGCAGTACCGGGATGGAACCGGACTCCCACGATCGTGGTCCGCGGCGGAATCACCTCGACCTGCGGCCCGGTCAACGGCCCGACCAACTGCGGATACCCACCGATCGGGAAGTGGATCTCCACCCCACCCGTCGGCAAATGCCGCTGCACGTACGCCGAATCCCCGGTGCACTGAATCCACACCGTCCGCACAACCCCCACCAGCTCCACCAAGGGCAGCCGCTCGACGTACGACTCCATCCCCGCATAGTCCCACCGACCCACCCCACCAACGCCACACTTTCCACCTCCATGAGATCCGTTGCCACCACTCCCTCCCGTACCCGTCGCACCCATCGCCCCCGTCACCCCCGACGGCCCCTCCCGCGTTTGCACACGCCTCGCCCCCGCCCCCGAGGGGCGCTCCACGTCGCATCCTCGGGTGTGTCCGGCGTGTACCGGTCGGGCATCTCCATCAGCCGGAAAGCTCCCGCAGCGGCGGCGGATATCGCCGGAAGTCCTCCGATTTGCGGGCTCGTGGCAGAGCCATCTGCCGCCAGGTCTTGCACTCCGGGGTGTGGGGATTTACCTTCAGCTAACCGTTAGGAAAGTTTCCTAATGGTCTAGGCAGCTGCAGCGCCTTTCCCTTCACCGCCCGGAGGACACCGCTGATGTCGTATCTACTTCGAGGGCTGACCGCTGCCGCGGTCGTTGCCTCGGTCATGTTCGTCCAACCAGCCCTCGCACCGTCGGGATCGACGGCTGCCACGGCCGCCGACACCCTGCTCTCCCAGGGCAAACCCGCCACGGCTTCGTCCATCGAGGGCAGCGGCTTCGAGGCTGGGCGCGCCGTCGACGGCAACTCCACCACCCGGTGGGCCAGCGCCGAAGGCCACGATCCCGAGTGGATCCGGGTCGATCTCGGCGCCAGCGCGACCATCAGCCGGGTGAAACTCAACTGGGAAGCCGCCTACGGCAAGTCGTACAAGGTCCAGACCTCAGCCGACGGCGCGGCCTGGACCGACGTCTACTCCACCACGACCGGCAACGGCGCGATCGACGACCTGACCGTCGCGGGCAGCGGCCGGTACGTGCGCGTCTACGGGACCGCACGCGGTACGTCGTACGGGTATTCGCTCTGGGACCTCGAGGTCTACGGCACCACCGGCGGCGGCACGGATGACACCACCCCGCCCAGTACTCCGACCGGTCTCGCCGCCACCGGGACGAGCTCGAGCAGCGTCTCGCTGGCGTGGAACGCGTCCACGGACAACATCGGCGTCACCGGCTACGTCATCTCCCGCAACGGCACGGAGATCGCGACGACCGGCACCGGTACGACGTACACGGACACCGGTCGCACGGCCTCGACGACCTACACGTACACGGTCAAGGCGCGCGATGCCGCCGGCAACGTGTCCGGCGCGAGCAACACCGTCACGGCGACCACGCAGGCCGGCGGCAGCGGTCCGGCCGTACCGTTCGGCAGCCACCAGTTCCCGTACGCCGCCGGCATGCTCAAGCCGTCCGGCACCCAGGCGACGCTCGACCAGAAGGTAGTGGACTACTACCAGCGCTGGAAGGCGGCCTTCGTCAAGCAGAACTGCGGCAACGGCTGGTACCAGATCATCTCCCCCGACGCCGATCACCCGTACGTCGCCGAGGCCCAGGGCTACGGCATGGTGGTCACCGCGACCATGGCCGGCGCCGACCCGGCCGCCAAGACGATCTTCGACGGTCTGGTGAAGTACATGCTGGCCCACCCTTCCGTACACAACCCCGACCTGCTGGCCGCCGAGCAGAACACGTCCTGCGTCAGCGTCAACGGCTCCGACAGCGCGACCGACGGCGACATGGACGTCGCCTACGGCCTGCTGCTGGCCGACCGGCAGTGGGGCAGCGCGGGCACCTACAACTACAAGCAGCTCGCGATCCGGCACATCAACGCGATCAAGGCGAGCGAGATCAACCCGAGCACCAACCTGCTGAAGTTCGGCGACTGGAGCAGCTCCGGTGACGAGACCTACTACATGTCCCGTACGTCGGACTGGATGGTCGACCACTTCCGCGCCTTCAAGGCAGCCACCGGCAACTCGGCCTGGGACACCATCCGCACCGCCCACCAGAACGTGCAGGCGTCCCTGCAGGCGAACTACGCCGCCGGCACCGGCCTGCTGCCCGACTTCGTGGTCAACACCAACTCCACCCCGAAGCCGGCCGCCGGCCAGGTCCTGGAAGACCCGAACGACGGCTCGTACTGGTGGAACGCCTGCCGCGACCCGTGGCGCATCGGCGCCGACGCCGTCACCAGCGGCGACACCAAGTCCCTCACCGCGGCCCGCAAACTCAACACCTGGATCAAGTCCAAGACCGGAGGCAACCCCAGCAACATCGCCATCGGCTACAAACTGAACGGAACCCAGATCTCCTCCGGCAGCGACCCCGCGTACTTCGCCCCGTTCGCGGTCGTCGCGATGACCGACGCCAACAGCCAAGCCTGGCTGGACGCCCTCTGGAACAAGATGCTCGCCACCCCCATCGACACCAGCAGCTACTACGCCGCCAGCATCCAACTCCAGGTCATGATCACCGCCACCCACAACCACTGGGTCCCCTAACCGCCCCGAACCCCGCGCGGCCCACCCAGGCCGCGCGGGGTGCTCCCCACGCCTGAGCAACTCCCCATGCTGCCTCCGACGGCCGCTCCTCCGTCGCGACCACGTTCGACGCCCCACCCACCCCCGGGCGCGGGCTCCTCCGTCGCCCGCTTGAGTAACAGCAGCCACGTCGCGCACCGACCCGGCTAGCCCAAGCCCTCATGTCTGCGCCCCAGGACGGCGAACTCACCCCGGTGCTGCATCCTCCGCTTCGCCGACGCCACCCACGTTGAGTAGTTCACCTCATGCGCCGCACTCGTCCCGCGCCGAAGATCAACGCATGAGCAAACCGATCCAGCCCTCGCAGACTTCGGCCTTCTACGTGCAAGCGATCCTGTCCTTCGGCATCTCGCTGGCCGCGATGACCATCGCCATCGCCTACCTCCCCGCCGCCACCTGGATCCGCGCCTTCCTCGCCCTAGGCCTCCTCTACCTCGTCACCTCAACCGTGACGCTTTGCAAGGTCGTCCGAGACCGCCAAGAACTCTCCGTCGTCGCCACCCGAGTAGACCAAGCCCGCCTCGACAAACTCCTCACCGAACACGACCCCTTCCGAGTCGACGCCTGACCGTGAGGCCAGTCCGGCAGATCATCGAGCGCACCAGCCGCCCGTACCATGGCCCGATGGTCTTCGCTCCTGGTCGATCGATCGTCCGCCGCGACGTGCACCGCAACGGGATGATCGCCGCGGTGCAGACCACGCGGGTCGTGCGCGACGACGCGGAGGCGCTGCTCACCTGGACCGCGGCCGGATCGGACTGCATGCTGCGCGGCACCCGGGACGGCGCATTGATCCGGCAGATGTCGGTGGCCGAGCGCGACCGTACGCCGTCCATGCTCTGGCCGCGGCGCTGGGAGGACCGGCATGTGCTGATCCGCACCGAACCGGAGGCCGACCATTCGCTGTGGTGGTTCTTCGACCTGGAGATGCGCTTCGAAGGCTGGTACGTGAACCTGGAGTCCCCGGTACGCCGCTGGTCGGCCGGAATCGACATTCTCGACCACGCACTCGACATCGTGGTCACACCTGACCGCAACTGGTCCTGGAAGGACGAGGACGAACTGGCCGAGCGTGTCGATCATCCGGCCTACTGGACAGCGGCCGAAGCGGACGACATCCGCGCCGCCGGCAAGCGCATCACCACCGACATCGAAGCCGCCCGCTTCCCGTTCGACGGCCAGTACACAGATTTCCGCCCCGACCCGTCGTGGCAACCAGCCGCCCTACCCCCGTACTGGGACACAGAGGTGGAGCCCCAAGGCAAGAGCACCACCGCTGTGGTCACGGCGACGTAGGAGCCGCACTTGGCGCGCGCAGCGTGTACTGCGGAGCGCGCAGCGTGAAGTGTGGCGACGTAGGAGCGTGGTGGGGTGGGTGGGAGCTAGCGAACGTGGGCGCGACGGAGGAGCGACCGGCGGAGCAGGCGTGGGGAGCACCTACAAGACAGCTGCTGTGTCGTTGGCGATCACCCGGCGGGGGACTTTGATCGGCGGCTCGATCAGGGCGACCTTCAAAGACTCGCCGTCCGGGACGATCCAAGGGGTTTCCGGTGATGCGTTCGGTTCGGCTTTCCAGGTGTGGCAGACCTTGGGGATCTTGAGGGGGTAGATGGTCAGTTCACCCTGGTGGCTGATGTGCAGGCGGAGGAAACCTTTGTAGTCCTCGATGCTTTGGCCGGCGAACAGCTCGTTCACGTTGAAGCCGAATTTGCCGGCGATCAACAGATAAGCCGCCACCAGCTCGGCATCTACAAAGCCAACCACCAAAGGGGTTCCCACCAGAGTGACCAAGACCGTTATCCAGTCCGCGGCCTCCTGACTCAACCGGAACAGTACGGCGGCCCAGGCAACCATCAAGGCCAAGTGGGCCAGCGAATGCAGGAAGCCGGCAACCGCGGCCGCCCACCCACTGCGGACCAAACCGAACCGGCTGAAAAGCACCCCGGCAACAACCGTGAAGGCAACACCAAAGGCCGCCGGAGTCCACGCAGACAGCACCCCGAAGATCCCGTTCGGTTCAGCGGCAAGGCCGAACTGAACCAGCAAGGCCAGCACGGTCTGCAGCGCAGCGGTCAGCCCCCAGAAGCCAGAATTCCGCACCGGCAGCCGATAGATCCCCTTGGCCAACCGCTTCGAATCCTTCGCCGCAGGATAGGTCTGCACCTTGTCGTACGTCGCAACCTCGTTGACGTCAGCAACCCGCGACACCTTAGGCGGCAGCGTCAACGACGACGGCAGAAGATGCGTCGCCGAGAGGAAAGCACCCCCACCACCACTCGTGATCCGCTGCCCGCTGCCGTCGCGTTCGGCGTACCGGGCGTAGTGGTGCGCATCCCCCGACAGCATCACCCGCGTCACGGCGCCCAAAGGGCGGATGATCTCGCGGTCGAAGAAGCGGATCGTGTCGTACATGTGTGGATCGCCGCCGGCGCCGGCGTGCACCCACGCGGGTGTCGGCGTACAGAGGATGACTGCGTCGCCTTCTTGCATGCCGGCGAGTGCGGCGCGGAAGTAGTCGAGTTGTGGTGCGTCGATGTATCCGCTGAACTGGGTGTCGATGGCAACGAGCCACCAGCGGTGCGGGAGTTCGATCGCGAAGTAGCTGCGGCCCTGCTCGGTTTTCCAGCCACCCACGTCGCGCTGCTGGGCGAAGACGCGCAGGAACGCCGTCAGGCCGTCGTACCAGTCGTGGTTGCCTGGCAGTGCGAAGAGTGTCGGCTGGTTCGCCGGTTCCGGCAGAGCTGCGCGGTACGGACCCTTGGTGCGGTCCTCGTACGCCGTCGACGAAGCGGCCGGGTACACCTGGTCGCCGCCCATCACGAGCAGCTCGGCCCGCGGCAGGGGCAGGCCCTCCACCGGTTCGATCGAGGGCGCGGCCAGCACCGAAGCGACCGAGTACGTCGCGTCGAAACCGTCCCCCAGGTCGGCGACGAAATCGAACCACAGTTCGTCGGTGCCGTGCCGGTACCCGTCGGCGGGCAACGAACTCTGCAGCTCGCGCTTGTCGGCGTACGCGCCGAAGATGCCGGACAGGACGGCCTTGACGCCGATGCTGCCGAGCACCGACGGCAGCAGCCAACGGACCGGTCCCCGAATGCGGAATCCGAGCTCTTCCTCGGACAGATCAGAAGGGCGGCTCTGCTTCACCCGGCTACGTTACGGCCGGTGGGGTGCCACCGCGACCGGGACCGTGGCGTCGATGTGGGGCCTGCGCCACCGGGCCGATAGATTGGCCCGCATGTCTAACGCGGCCGGGCCGGCCGAGACCGTCGACCTGGCGGCGCTGGCGGAGCGACATGGCCTGACCAGAAGCTCGGCGAGGCCACCACTCGGCGCCTACCTGCGCGAGTTGTGGGGACGCCGGCAGTTCATCGTCAGCTACGCCCGTGCTCGCACCTACGCCATGTACGCCGGTGCGCGGCTGGGCTCGGTCTGGCAAGTGCTCACGCCGTTGATGAACGCCGCCGTGTACTACCTGGCCTTTGGCGTCCTACTCGGCACGAAGAACGGCATCCACAACTACGCCGCTTTCCTGATCTGTGGCATGTTCGTCTTCACCTACACGCAGCGCTCGATGACCGAAGGCTCGCGGGCGCTGGCGCTCAACATGTCGCTGATCCGCACCCTGCACTTCCCGCGAGCGACGCTGCCGCTGGCGTACGTGATGAACGAGCTGAACCAGATGGCCGTCTCGATGGGCATCCTGTTCGTCCTGGTCGGCGCGACCGACGGGATCAGCTGGCGCTGGCTGCTCGTCGTACCGGCGCTGCTGTTGCAGACGATGTTCAACCTCGGGATGACGTTGATCTTCGCCCGGATCGGCACCTTCGTGTCCGACGTCAGCCAACTGCTGCCGTTCGTCACCCGGACCTGGCTGTATGCCTCCGGCATCTTCTTCTCGATCCCGGACAAGCTCCGCGATCTCGACGCGCCGTCGTGGGTGATCCACCTGCTGGCGCTCAACCCGATCTCGGCGTACATCGACCTGGTCCGCCGGTCCTTGCTCGACCAGCACGAGCAGCACGCGCTGCCGAACGCCTGGCCGATCGCGGCGGGCTGGGCGGTCGTCGTACTGGCCGGCGGGTTCGTGTACTTCTGGCGTGCGGAAGACCGGTACGGCCGTGGCTGAGCCGATCCCGACCGTCATCGCGGACGACGTCAACATCATCTACAAGGTGATCGCCGGGCAGGGCGGCAAGGGGACGGCGGCGACCGCGTTCCGGCGCATCCTCAAGCGTCAGGACCGGCCGACGATCCGTGAGGTGCACGCGGTAAAGAACGTCACCTTCACGGCGTACAAGGGCGACGCGATCGGCGTGATCGGCCGCAACGGCTCGGGCAAGTCGACCCTGCTCCGGGCGATCGCCGGCCTGCTGCCGCCCGCGTCGGGCGCGATCTACACCGGCGGCCGGCCGTCACTGCTCGGGGTGAACGCCGCGATGATGAACGACCTGACCGGCGACCGCAACGTCGTGCTCGGCTGCCTGGCGATGGGCATGTCCCCCGCCGAGATCACCGCCCGCTACGACGAGATCGTCGAGTTCTCCGGTATCGGCGACTTCATCGACCTGCCGATGTCGACGTACTCGTCAGGCATGGCGGCCCGGCTGAAGTTCGCGATCGCCTCGGCCAAGACCCACGACATCCTCCTGGTCGACGAGGCACTGGCCACCGGTGACGCCGAGTTCCGGGTCAGGTCCGAGCAGAAGATCAAGGACCTGAGGTCCGAGGCCGGCACGGTCTTCCTGGTCAGCCACAGCCTGGACGTAGTACTGGACACCTGCAACCGAGCGATCTGGCTCGACAAGGGGGTACTGCGCATGGACGGCGACACCCAGGAGGTAGTCACCGCCTACACGCGTGAAGCCACTGCCAACAGGTAGTAGCCGGGGGGCTAGGCGGAGGCGGGAGCACCAGGGGCTGTGGCAGCGGGCGGTGCCGGGCGCTCCTGGAGGCCTACCAGGAAGCCGATACCCCAGGAGATGTGCATGGTGGCGCAGATCAGGGGTAGCCAGAAGAGGGCTTTCCAGGGCAGGTAGCGGCCTTCCATGGCTGAGCCCACCAGGATCAGGAGGGCATAGCCGAGGGGTGCCAGGAAGCCGAGGGTCAGGATGCTGACGCCGGTCGCCAGGCCCACGATGCCGAGGATGGTTCCTACGGCCATGAGGATCACCGCGACCGGCGGGGCCAGGTAGCGCTTGCTGGCGGTCTCCGGGTGGCGGCGGATGACCTCGCGGCGCCACTGACCGGTGTGGAAGAACTGCCTCGCTACGTCCTTCAGAGACGAGCGGGGGCGGTACGTTACGGACAGGTCGGGGCTGAACCAGATCAGACCGCCGGTCTTGCGGATGCGGTAGTTGAGTTCCCAGTCCTGCGCCCGGTGCATCGACTCGTCGAAGCCGCCGACGCGTTCCAGAGCCGCGCGACGGAAGACGCCGAGGTACACGGTGTCCGCCGGACCTGCCTTGCCGCCCTGGTGGAAGGTAGACGCGCCCAGCCCAAGCCGCGACCGATAGGCACACGCCACGGCCATCTCGATCGGCGTACGGCCCTCGGCGGCCATCACGCCACCCACGTTGTCGGCGCCGCTCTCGTGCAGCACCTCGACCGCCCGGGTGATGTAGCCCTGGGTCAGGACACCGTGCCCGTCGACCCGTACGACGATGTCGTGGCGGGCGTGCGCGATCCCGGTGTTCAGGCCCGCCGGTGTCTTGCCCGACGGGTTGGCCACGATGGTGATCCGTTTGTCGGCCTCGGCCAGCCGGTCGGCGATCTGCTGCGTCTTGTCCTTGCTGGGACCGATCGCGAGCACCACCTCCAGCTCGCCGGGGTACTCCTGGTCGAGGACGCGGCCGACTGCCTCTTCGAGGTGGCGTTCCTCGTTCAGCACCGGCATCACGACGGAGACTGGGGGCCAGGAAGACAAGGGCATGTTCAGGTCAGGCCTTACAGATCGAAGCGACGTCATCGACGTCGTTACCGGGTTTGGACGGGGTCGTGCTGGTCTTGCCGGGCTTGGCCGACGTGGTCGGCTTCTTGGTGGCGGTGCTGGTCTTGCTGCTACTCGGAGTGTTCGTGGTCTTACCGTCGCCGCCATTGGACGAGTTGTCCAGCGCTTCGGACTTTTCGATCGCCTCGGCCACCTTGGCCCGGATCAGCTCGAAGTCGGGGTTGCCGGTCTTGATCAGTGGCGGGACCGCGGAGAAGCTTGACACCGGCAGCTTCTTCGCGTCCAGCGCGAGATCGGTGAAGGTGCCCAGGTCGCCGGACGGGATGTCGGTGTTGACCACCTTCTTGCTCGCCTTCGCGATGCCCTGGAACTTGGTCAGCACGGTCTGCGGCGACAGCTGGTTCAGCATCGCCGTCATCACGCACTTCTGCCGGGTCATCCGCTCGTAGTCTGTCGCACCGGCCCTCGACCGCGCGAACCAGAGGGCGTGGTACCCGTCCAGATGCTGGTTCTTGCCCGGCTCGATGTAGCCCTTGATCGGCGCACCGATACCACCGATCGGGACCCGCTTGCCGACGTCGAGAGTGATCCCACCGACCGCGTTGAGCAGGTCGCGGAACCCGGCCAGGTCGATCAGTACGTGGTAGTTGACCTTCAGCCCGGTGACGCCCTCGACCGCCTGCTTGGTGGCCGTGACGCCGGGGTTCGGGTCACCGGGGAACAGCGCCGGGTGGCCGGCGGCGTACGTGTAGACGCCGTTCAGCAGGCAGTTCTCGGCGCAGTCCTTCCACCGGAAGCCCTCAGGGAACTCCTTGTTCATCGCCGTACCGGCCGGGAACGGGACGCGAGCCATGTTCCGCGGCAGGCCGATCAGGACGGTCCGCCCGGTGTTCGCGTCGATGCTGGCCAGCGTGATGCTGTCCGGCCGGGTGCCGATCCGGTCCGCGCCGGAGTCGCCGCCGAGCAGCAGGACGTTGTACCGGCCCTTGTCGGCCTCGGACTTCTTGCCGTTGCCGAACACCGAGGCGACGAAGTCACGCTGGGTGGACACGATCGTGCTGCCCCAGATCAGCGCGCTGACGACCAGAACGATCAGCGCCCCGTCGAGGATGCTGGCGGTCAGCCGGTGCTTGCGCTCCAGCGTCAGCGGACGGCCGAGCCGGTAGGCGTCGACGAACAGCGCCGCCCAGCCGATCGCGAGCAGGATCAGCAGGATCTGGATGATCCGCAGCGTCGTCGGCGAGACCATCAGGTTGATCGCGCCGGCCCGCCAGATCAGCGACAGCACGATCACGAAGACGACCACCGCGACGATGCCGCCCAGGACGCGCCAGGCCCAGCGTCCGGCCCGCTTGCTGCCGGCCGCGATCTGGGCGGATCCGGGCAGCACCAAGGTCATCAGCAGCAGCGTGAGCGCTCGCTTGAAGCGGACCGGCTCGCTGAGATTGCGCAGGTCTGGCTTGTCCTGCGGCATGAAACCTTCCGTTCTCCCGTGGCATGGACGACACCACCTTCTCAGGCGCGTCGACCTACCTCCTTGTCCCATCCCTCACCGGGTACGACGTACCGGGCAGAGGCATGGTTCGAGCCGGGCGGATCCGGAGACGAAGGGTAACAGTTTCCTCACCCACCGAGAACGGCGACCACGCCGGTACGGGTCGCGGGGATCTCGTCGCGTTGCCGCAGGTTTACCCGTGTACTGGCCCGTACGGCGAAGTTTTCATCGCGTTGTGATGGCCGGAGACGGGGTTCATCGGATACGAAGAGTCTTGGGCCGGCTACGGCCTGCTTGCGCCGCCCAAACCGCAAGCTCTCCAGTGAGGACAGGAAACCGCCCATGAGACTGTTCCGTACCTTTGCCGCGACCACCGTCGCGCTCAGTGCCACGCTGCTCGGCGGCAGCCAGGCACTCGCCGTCGAGGCCACACCACAGGCCTCCGCACCGGCCGCCGTCGCCGCACCCGGTGCCGACTTCACCGGTATCGCGGCCCTCAGCAACTGCTCCGGCTCGCTCGTCCGGTACGCCGAGTCGCTGTCCACCGATCCCGCGCTGATCCTCACCAACGGCCACTGCTACGAAGGCGGCATGCCCAGCCCCGGCCAGGTGATCGTGAACCGGGCCTCCAGCCGGTCGTTCACCCTGCTCAACCCGAGTTCGAGCCGGGCCGGCACGGTCCGGGCCAACCGCGTCCTCTACGCGACGATGACCAAGACCGACATGACGCTGTACCGGCTCACCGAGTCGTACGCCGCGATCAAGTCCCGGCTGAACGTCACCCCGCTGACGCTGGCCAAGCAAGCCCCGGCCAACGGCGCCGGCATGGCCGTGGTGTCCGGCTACTGGAAGCGGATCTACACCTGCTCGGTGCAAGCCACCATCCCCGAACTGCGGGAAGGCGGCTGGGTGTTCAAGAGCTCGATCAAGTACCAGCAGCCGGGCTGCGAAACCATCGGCGGCACGTCGGGTTCGCCGATCGTGAGCACCACCACCGGTGAGGTCATCGGCGTGAACAACACCGGCAACGAGGACGGCGAACGCTGCACGCTGAACAACCCGTGCGAGGTCGACGCCAACGGCAACATCACCGTCGACCAGGGCGCGGCGTACGGCCAGCAGACCTGGTGGCTCTACACCTGCCTGACCGCCACCCGAACCCTAGACCTCAACAAAACCGGCTGCCAGCTACCCAAGCCCGCCACCCGCACCCACTGACCTAACCCCCCCCCCGGCGACCACTCCCCCTGCGGGGTGGTCGCCGGAGTTTTTTGTGATCAGCCGGCCGCGCGCCGAGGAACTCAGGGGCTGCGGCGGGCGAAGATGAGTGCTTGGGGGATGGGGTCGTCCGGGTCGCAGAGCCACTGGGCTTCGATCTCGAAGCCGGCGTCGCGTAGCCAGGACGCCACCTTGTCGGGTTGGCGGCGGTGGACGTAGACCGTCATCGGGTGGCCGCCGTACCCCTCCGTCTTCAGCCGCGAGATGTCACCGACGTGAAACCCGAGCTGCAACGGGCCGCCGGGACGCAGTACTCGGTGGAAGTGCGCGAAGACGGTCGGTACCTCGTCGTCGGGGATGTGAATCAACGACCACCAGGCGAGCAGCCCGGCCACCGAAGCGTCGCCCAGGTGCAGCTCGGTCATCGACCCCACCTCGAACCGCAAGCCGGGATGGTCCCGCCGGGCCACGTCGATCATCCCTGGCGACAGATCGATGCCGAAGGCGTCCACACCGAGCTCGTTCAAATGAGCGGTGACGTGCCCAGGCCCGCAGCCGACATCCGCCACCGGCCCACCACCGGCAGCCCGCACCCGTTCCGCGAACACCCCCAGAGCGGCCCGAAGGTAAGTGCGATCGGCGAGCGCATCCCTCAGCTGATCGGCATAACTACCAGCAACCGTGTCATAAGAAGTCCGGGTATCAGCCAGCCAGTCATCCGCGCTCATACCACCACGATATTCGAGCATCAGGCTCAGACCGGCGCCACAAGGCCAGATGTTGCCATAAGCAACATCATCCAGTCACCCACAGGCACACGCACCCTGTGCACAACTTGACCGATTCCGGCCGTTGCGTGTCCGGCACGGTACTGAGCCGTTTCCAGCGCCTCCGGTGCCCAGAGCGGCGTCGGGGGCACAGCCTCGTGTGGGTGCGCGGCTGGCGGCTCAGACGGCTATGGCCGTCCGGGGCGTCGGCTGGCCACACGGTTGAGGCGACGCAACCTGAGTCAGACACGCCACGCGCCCGCCCCCTGGGATTCGGGTGGGTGGCGCTCCGGCTCGCGGCGAGAGCACGGGGGGCGGGGTCCGGGGTCCGGGGCCGGTTGTTCGGGTGGGGGCGGCGGGTCGGGGTCCGGGGTCAGTTGTTCGGGTGGGGGCGGCGGGTCGGGCTGCGGCGCGGGTGCGGGGTGGGGGCGTGCGGTCGGCGCGCCGGTAGTTCGGGGGGAGGGCGGGCGTAGGGTGTAGAAAGTTGGACCGAGAGTGAGGTAGAACACTCTGGATCCGGTATGGTCGCCGCCCATGGCAGTCGAGTCGTCAACACCTGGTCAGGTCAGTACCCCGCAGTGGCATAGTCCACTTGCGGTGAAACCACGCCTGGTCATGGCCAGTGCGCTGATGTTGTTTCTCGAGCTGGCGCTGATTCGCTGGACCGGGTCCAACGTCGTCCACCTCAGTTACTTCTCGAACTTCGTGCTGCTCGGCTCGTTCCTCGGCATCGGGATCGGCATCCTGCGGTCCGGCCGGGCGAAGCGGCTGCCGTTCTACTCACCGATCGTGCTCGGCGTGCTGGTCGCGGTGATCGCGTGGAAGCCCGTCACGGTCAACCGGGGTGGCGACTCCAGCGTCATCTACTTCACCAGCCTGAACACGACCGGCCCGCCGACCTGGGTGATCCTGCCGGTCATCTTCGTCGCCGCCGCGGTGGTCCTGGCCGGTCCGGCCGAGCTGGTCGGCCGGTGCTTCGGCGAGTTGCCGCGACTGACGGCGTACCGGTACGACCTGATCGGCAGCCTGATCGGCATCCTCGCGTTCACCGGGTTGTCGTTCGTGGGTGCGCCGCCGATCTGGTGGGGTGTGATCGT
Source organism: Kribbella sp. NPDC023855 (assembly GCF_040639475.1). Taxonomy (NCBI): domain Bacteria; kingdom Bacillati; phylum Actinomycetota; class Actinomycetes; order Propionibacteriales; family Kribbellaceae; genus Kribbella; species Kribbella sp. NPDC023855. Next base: position 115,785 of record NZ_JBFAAA010000006.1, on the reverse strand, counting down.
CACGCTGCTGTTCGCAGTACTGATGGTGCCGCAGCAGAAACTGACCGCGACCGCGTTGAGTGCCGCGCTGGTGGCCGCGCCGCTGCTGGTGATGGTCGGCGTGCTGTTCCACGAGTCGACGCGTCCCGAGAACAGCTGGTCGCCGTACTACAAGGTACAGACCCAGGGATTCGAGTGGCAGGGCGTGCCGCTGCTGACGATCACGGTGAACGGCGTACCGCATCAGCAGGCGATCCCGGCCGAGTCGCGGCTGCAGTGGGAACCGCAGTACGGGCTGCCGTACGAGCGGGCCAACGCGGGCAAGGCGCCGAAGAACGTGCTGATCATCGGGGCCGGCTCGGGTTCCGACGTCGCGATCGCGCTGAAGAAGGGCGCGCAGCACGTCGACGCGGTCGAGATCGACCCGCGGATCCGCGACATCGGCAAGGCCAAGCACCCCGACCACCCGTACCAGGACCCGCGGGTGACGTCGCACATCGACGACGGGCGTGCGTTCCTGTCCCGGACGGACAAGAAGTACGACCTGATCATGCTCGCACTGCCGGACTCGTTGACCCTGGTCAACGGCGCCAGCTCGCTGCGGCTGGAGAGCTATCTGTTCACCCTGCAGGCGTTCGAGAGCGCGAAGGAGCACCTGGCTCCGGGCGGCGCGTTCGCGATGTACAACTACTACCGCGAGACCTGGCTGATCGACCGGCTCGCGCTGACGGCGGAGAAGGCGTTCGGGCACAAGCCCTGTGTCGACAAGGTCGGCGACGACCTGCAGCAGGCCGTGGTGACCGTCGGGCTGACCGAGGCCGACCAGACCTGTGGCACCGCCTGGGCCGGGAAGACCGAGATCACGCCGCCGCCGGCGACTGACAACCGGCCGTTCCTGTACCTGTTCACCGACCGGATCCCGTCGCTGTACCTGGTCACGCTCGGCCTGGTGCTGGTCGCCGGTCTGATCGGCGTGGGCATCGCGGGCGGCGGTTCGTCGTACCGGCGGATGCGCCCGTACGCCGACCTGTTCCTGCTGGGCGCCGGCTTCATGCTGCTGGAGACGAAGAGCATCACCGGGTTCGCCCTGCTGTTCGGTACGACGTGGGTGGTCAACGCGATCGTGTTCGCCGGGGTGCTGATCGCCGTGCTGGCCGCTGTCGAAGTGACGCGGAGGTTCAAGACACCACCGGTGAAGGCGATGTACGTCATCCTGGCCGCCGGGCTGCTGCTGAGCTGGGTGTTCCCGGACAGCTGGCTGCTCTCGATGCCGGTCGGGCTGCGTGCGCTGGTCGCCGTGGTGATCGCGTTCATGCCGATCTTCGCCGCCAACGTCATCTTCGCGAAGCGGTTCAGCGACACGGCCGACGGCACCGCCAGCTTCGGCGCCAACCTGCTCGGCGCGATGCTCGGCGGCTGTCTCGAGTACGCCGCGCTGCTGATCGGCTTCGACGGCCTGCTGATCATCGCCGCCCTGCTGTACGTCGGCGCGTTCCTCCTGCGCCCGAAAGGCAGTCCAGCGGTAGCCGGTTAACGGCAACAACAACTGGGGGCCACCCGCGCGGGTGGCCCCCAGTTTGTTTGCCGGGTCTCAGCTATTCGGCGATCCGTCCTGAGGACGGTCCGGATTGGGACCGGGGTTGTAGGTCCCAGGCGGCGGGTACCCCGGAAAGCTGCCGGGCTGCTGTGGGTACCCCGGCTGCTGCGGGTGGCCGGCCTGGTTCGGGAAGGTGTTGTTGGGGGTGGCTTTGCGGGTGCGGCGGCTGGCGGTGGCCAGCAGGATCGAGCCGAGGGTTGCGAAGATCAGCACCGAGACGATCAGCCCCACGATCGCCAGTACGAAGACTCCGAGCGAGCCGCGCGCTCCGACGGCGAACGTCGTACCGGGCTCGGTCTCCACGCAGTTCACCACGTAGTCGCCGGCAGGCACCTCGTCGACCGACCGCGCAACCAGGTACCAGCTCGTCCCGTTGATGGTGAGTGTCTCGGACCCACTGGGCACCTCCAGTGCGACGTCCCCGTCCGTCGCCGTCTTCACTTCACACGTCGGCTCGACACCCGGCTGCGACGCATAGATCTTCAGCCCGGCATCGTCGAGATGCACGACCCCGCCATCGACCGGCTTCGGCGTACCCGGCAGATTCATGACGAGCAGAACGGTGAAGAGCGCGGCCAGCACGCCGCCCACCACAAAGCTGGCGATCCCGAGACGTTTCATGCGAGAACGCTAGCCCCACACAGCGTCACGCTAATCGCAACAACCGCCCCGGTACGCCGAGCCAGCGCAGCCCAGCGGCCGTCACGGTACGCCGAGCAGGCGTAGTCCGGCGGCTGTTACGGCGGCGGCGACCACTACGAGCACGAACGGCGCCTTGCGCCAGGCCAGGATGCCGCCGACCAGGACGCCGGCCGGTCGCGCGATCCCGGCGTGGCTGTGCCCGTCGGTCAGCGCAGCCGTCGCCACCAGCGCGGCCAGCAGGACGATCGCCGCCACCGACATCACCTGCTGCGCCCGCTCCGGCAACTCGAATCGCGTGCGCAGCAACGGCCCCGCCAACCGCAGCGAAAAGGTGCCCACGGCAAGCACCAGGATCGCGGCGAGCAGCGCTGTGGTGTTCATCGAACCGTCTCCATCGCAGGTTTGCCGGTCCGGTAGAACAACAGACCGACGAGGGCGAGCAGGACCGGCAACCCGGCAGGCAGGAAAGGCGTCGCAGCAAGCGCGGCGACCACTCCCACAGCGGCCGCCGTCCGGGTCGACCGATCACGCAGCGACGGCAGCACCAACGCGAGCAGGACAGCGGGGAACGCGGCATCGAGCCCGAAGGCGTCCGTGTCGGTGATCACCGCCCCCGCCCCCGCGCCGATCGCCACCCCGACGTTCCAGCAGACGAAGATCCCGATCCCACCGGCCCAGTACGCCGCCCGCCGCTGCCGCGGGTCGTCCTGGCCGAGGGCGAAGGCGACGTTTTCGTCCGTCATCAGGTGACTTCCCGGCAGCCGTCGCCAGCCGCCCCCGATCACGTCGCTGATCGCCAGGCCGAACGGAACATGCCGGGTGTTCACCAGCAGTCCGGCGATCGTGGCCGCGATGGGACTGCCACCGGCCGCCACGATCCCGACGAACAGGAACTGCGACGCGCCGGCGAACACCAGCAGCGACAACGCGACCGGCGCCCAGATCGGCAGGCCCCCGCCGACGCTGATCGCGCCGTACGAGAGTCCAACGACGCCGTCGGCCAGACAGACCAGCAGGATCGCGCGGAGGAGTCCGGGATCTAATGTTCGCCATATCGAACGCATGGGTTTTATGATGAACACATCACAGTTGTTCGTCAAGCCGAACACATGGACCGATGGAGCGAACACCGATGGACAGCAAGGCGCCACTCGACGTCATCGCATCCTCCCTGCGCCGGGAACGCGCCCGGGCCGGCCTGTCTCTGACCGAAGTGGCCAAGCGCGCGGGAGTGGCGAAGTCCACCCTGTCCCAGCTGGAGTCGGGCACGGGCAACCCGAGCGTGGAGACGCTCTGGGCGCTCTCGGTCGCCTTGGAGGTCCAGTTCGCCGACCTGCTCGAACCCCCGCGACCCAAGGTCCAGGTGATCCGGGCGGACGAAGGCCCGGCGATCTACTCGGAGAAGGCCGACTACGCCGCGACCCTGGTCGCAGCCAGCCCGCCCCACGCCCGGCGCGATCTCTACCGCATCGTCGTCGCGCCCGGCCCCGGCCGCGAGTCACAGCCGCACATGCCAGGCACCATCGAACATGTCGTCCTGAGCACCGGCCGCGCGCTGATCGGCCCGTTGGAGGAGCCGGTCGAGCTCCACCCTGGCGACTACATCGCCTACCCCGGCGACGTGCCCCACCTGTTCAAGGCACTCGTCGCCAACACCACCGCAGTACTGGTCTCCGAGACGTCGTAGCACCTCGCGAACGGCGTCAGGCCTTGCGGCAACACCGTCCCGGGGACGGTGTCAGACCTTGCGGGCGATGCCGCCGGCGATGCACTCCTCGATCTGGCTGAGCGGCTTGACGCGGGGACCGTCCGGCCACCACTCGTCGCACAGGACCAGGCCGGGCTCGACCATCTCCAGGTCGCCGAACATCGCGCGGATGTCGGGGTACGTGCGGAACAGGCCGCTGCCCATCGGGCTGTGGGTGAACCGCTCCTCCAGCGCCCGAGCCGTCTTGGCGTGCTCCGGCGTCTCCGGGTCGAGGAAGTGCGAGATCACCACGTAGGAGCCGGACACCAGCGCGTCGGCGTACCGCTTGACCAGGTCGGGCGCGTCGTCGCCGAGGTAGTGGTGCAGGGTGCCGTTCTGGATCAGGGCGATCGGCTGGCTGAAGTCGAGGAAGCTGCGGACCTCGGGGTGGTCCAGGATCTCGTCGGGCTTGAAGATGTCGGCGCTGATGAACAGCGTCTTGTCGTTCTCCTCCAGCAGCGCCCGGCCGTGCGCGAGCACCACCGGGTCGTTGTCGACGTAGAGCACCTTGGCGTCCGGCTGCAGCCGCTGCACGATCTGGTGGGTGTTCTCCGCCGTCGGCAGGCCCGAACCACAGTCCAGGTACTGCGTGATGCCCGCCTGGCCGGCCAGGAAGCGGCAGGCCCGGACCAGGAAGTTGCGGTTGGACCAGGCCAGGTCGGTGACCTCGGGGGCGACCGTGGCGACCTGGCGGAGTACCTCGCGGTCGATCTCGAAGTTGTCCTTGCCGCCCAGGAACGCGTCGTAGACCCGGGCGATGCTGGCCCGCGTGGTGTCCACGCCGACCGGAACCGAGCTCGGGGACATCTTGGCGTCGGGCATGGGCGACCTCGCAGATCGTGGTGGGTCAGGAGTGGGAAAGGCAGAGCCTACTAACAGTAGGGGAACGATTCCAGGTCTTGGGGGCGCGTCGGCCTGCCCCGGCCTGGCCGTAATCGTGAAATGATCCATCACAGCGTCAGGGACAGGGAGGACGGGCGGTGACGGAGCAAGGCACGCCAGGCGGGCCGACCGCGTTGCGGATCATGCTCGGTGCCCACCTCCGCCGGATGCGCGAGGAAGCCGGCATCACCCGCGCGGAGGCCGGCTACGCCATTCGCGGCTCCGAGTCGAAGATCAGCCGGCTCGAGCTGGGCCGGGTCGGCTTCAAGGTCCGCGACGTCGAGGACCTGCTCAGCCTGTACAAGCTGGCTGACGAGGACGAACGCGCGCGGCTGATCAACCTGGCCAAGGAAGCGAACAACCCGGGCTGGTGGCAGCGCTACGACGACATCACGCCGAACTGGTTCCACTCCTTCCTCGGCCTGGAGATGGCCGCCGAGCTGATCCGTACCTACGAGGTCCAGTTCGTCCCCTGTCTGCTGCAGACCCCCGACTACGCCCGCGCGGTGATCCGGCTCGGCCGTGGCGAGCGGCCGCTGCCGTCGGCCGAGATCGACCGGCTGGTCGCGCTGCGCGAGACCCGCCAGCGGATTCTCCACAGCTCCTCGCCGGCCCGGCTCTGGGCGATCGTCGACGAGGCTGTACTCCGCCGCCCGATCGGCGGCCGGGCCGTACTGCGCGCGCAGCTCGAACATCTCGCCGAGGTGTCCCGGCTGCCGAACGTGACGCTGCAGATCCTGCCGTTCTCGGCCGGCGGTTATGCGGCCACGGGTGGAGCCTTCACGCTGCTCCGGTTCGGCGACCCGGACCTGCCCGACGTGGTCTACATCGAGCACCTGACCAGCGCCGTCTACGTGGACAAGCGGGAGGATGTCGACGAGTACGTGATCACGATGGACTCGCTGTCGATCGCGGCCAGTACGCCGCGCAAGACCCAGGAACTGCTCACCGAGATCACCAAGAGCTTCACCTGAGGGTGCAGCCGGTGATGACGGGCGCGCTGGGTGACATCGCGGCGACACTGCGTCAGTAAACGTCAGGCCTTGGTTAACCGACAACCAAGTGCACCCTGAGTACGTCATATTGTGTGCGCCCAACTCTCCCTTGGACGGAGTTGTAGACACACCGATGCCGAGCGACGATCACGAACCGGAACACTCACGGGGCCGCGCCCGGCGATCCGCCCCGCGGCGGCGAGCCAACCGGCCGCGCACCGCAGGCACCGTCGCCTGGATGACGCTGCTCGGAGCCGTCGTCCCGGGTACCGGCTACCTGCTGGCCGGCCGCAAGAAGCTCGGTGCGGCGGTGACGACGATCTCGGTCGGTCTGCTGCTGCTGGCCGGCTACCTCGGCCTCACCCAGCGGGACCGGATCCTCGAGGTGGCTGTCGCGCCTCGGCAGTTGCAGTTCGCCACGATCGGGCTCTGCCTGCTCGGCACCCTCTGGATCGTCGTCATCGTCACCTCCCACCGGGCCCTGCGCTCCGGTACGGCGAGCAAGGGCTCGCGAGTCGGCGGCGCGGTCCTGGTCGGCCTGCTCAGCTTCGCGGTCGCAGTACCGACTGCTCTGGCTGTGCAGACGGCGCAAACGCAGCGGGACCTGGTCCAGACCGTCTTCGCCGGTGGCAACAGCAAGAGTGCGACGCGACCGACCATCAAGAACAAGAAGGATCCGTGGGCCGGCAAGCCGCGACTCAACGTGCTCCTGCTCGGTGCCGACGACGCCCAGGGCCGCGATGGCGTCCGGACCGACACAGTGATCGTCGCGAGCATCGACACGGTGACCGGCAACGTCTCGCTGATCTCGCTGCCCCGGAAGCTGATGTTCATGCCGTTCCCGAAGGGCACCAAGCTGCATGAGGCCTACCCGAACGGGTTCGGCAAGGAGGGCATCAGCCTGCAGGAGCGGCTGGAGTGGATGCTGGACGCGATCTACAAGAACGTGCCCGCGGAGCACCCGGGCATCGTCGGGGAGTCCGACAACGAGGGCGCCGACATCCTCAAGCTGACCGTCGGCGAGGCGACCGGGTTGACCATCGACTACTACGTCCAGATCAACCTGGCCGGGTTCACCGAACTGGTCAACGCGCTCGGCGGGATCACCGTCAACATCAACTACCCGATCCCGGTCGGTGGCAGCGACGACGACAAGCGGCCGCCGAACTACTACCTCAAACCCGCGCAGAACAAGCATCTGTGGGGCCTCGAGGCACTCTGGTACGCCCGCGGCCGGTACGGCATCGCGAACCCGGACGACGCCCGCAGCGCCCGGCAGCGGTGCGCGATCCACGCGATCGCCGAGGCCGCGACACCGCCGAACCTGCTGAAGAGCTACCGCAACCTGGCCAAGGTCGGCAAGAACATGCTGCGCACCGACATCACCGAGGACCTGCTGCCGGCCTTCCTCCAGCTGGGACTGAAGGTCAAGTCGGCGAAGGTCTCCGAGGTGCCGCTGGACGGGCGCAAGCTCAAGTTCGCCTACCCGCATCCGGACTACGACGGACTGCGAGCGACGGTCGCGGCAGCACTGTCGGGCACGCCGGCTCCCACCACCCCGGGCGCCACTACGCGGCCCCGCAAGACCGCACCCGTCACGCCGGCCGTCCCGAGCTCCAAGCCGACCACCCGGCCGACCACGGAGCCGACCGGCCCGGCAACGGGCAAGCCGTCGACGGGACAGGCCGACCTGGCCGACGCCTGTGGGTACCACCCGGAGCAGACGCCGTAGTACGGGCGTCTGGCCAGTGCTGGACACCTGATTGCGGCGGTTTGGCACTGGGCTCTACGGTGGTCGCCATGTTTGAAGGGTGGGGAGGCCGGGGACGCCGGCGCGTGGAGTCGAGTGTGGCGTGGCTGCGGGAGACTATCGGCCACAGTGAACTGGCTGCTGCGCTGCGGACGCCGGCTGTAGTCGCACAACTGGATCAGCACGCTGCGGCGGTGCGGGACATCCTGACCTTCGGCGTACCGTCCGGAGGCGGTGTGGATCAGAAGGTGTTGCTGGCCGGGTACGGGCGCGGTCTGGTGGATCGGGCCGCCGAGCTCGGCCGCCCGGTCGGTCGAGTGGGGCACTGGGCGCACGCGGAGTGGCTGGACCTGCGGCTGGCCGCTGTCTGCCTGCTGGCCGACGAGTGGCGCGCGCCGGGCTGGGACGAGGGGCTACTCCCCCAGCCATGAGCGACGGCCGGTCGGGAGCCGACCGGCCGCCATGTGCTGTGCCTTGCTCTCTGTAGTTCTCCCAGTCAGTAGCGGTTCGGGTTGTCGTAGCCCGGTTCGCCGGTGGAGCCACCGGTCGGCCGCATACCGGACGTCGACGTCGAACCGGACCCTGACTGACCCGGCATGGACTGACCCGGCATGGACTGACCCGGCGTGGTCTGGCCCGGGGTGGTGTAGCCCGTCATGGGCTGACCTGCCGCATGCTGACCGGCCATGTGCTGCCCCGTCGCGGACTGCTCGCTCGTGGACTGACCGGTGGGCTGACCCGTCGTACTGCGCGCAGCGGCGTCCTCGCGACCCCGCTGGTACGCCTCGGCCTGCGCCCGGGCTGCCGGCAGCTCGGCGTCGGCGCGGTCCAGCCACCGCTCCCACCGCTGCTGCATCGGGCGGATCAGACCGCCACCCGCACCGACGACGATCACACCGCCGACAGTGGCCAGTACGGCGATCAGCACCGGGGTGGTCACCGTGGTGGCGACACCGATCTGGTTGAGCGCCGCGATGATGCCCAGCGCCCAGATGAACACCGACGCGATGGTGGCCACCGTCTTGCCGTAGGACAGACCGCTCAGCGCGTTGCCGACCAGATCCTTGACGGCCCGCGCGATGGCGCCGGCGATCACGACGATGATGATCGCGACAGCGGCCCGCGGCAGCCAGGCCACGATGTCGGTGAGCAGGTCACTGACCGGGTTGGGTCCCCAGACCCCGAAGCCGATCTGCAACGTGATCAGCAGGATCGCGTAGTACACCAGCTTCGCGATGATGTCGGACGCGTCGTACTGCGACCGGGCCAGCGCCTGTTTGATCCCGCCCCGCTCGACCGCCCGGTCGAACCCGACCCGTTCGAGCGCCGTGTTGACCAGTTTGGCCACGACTTTGGCAATGATCCAGCCGATCACCAGGATCGCCAGGAAGATGATCAGCTTGGGCACGAACGTCGCTATCGCACTCCACGCGTCGTTGAGGCCTTGTTCGATATCCACTGTCTGCTCCTTCCGGTCCGGCACACCTCGCGAGACGGGGACGTGCCTGTCGCCGACCCGGTACCCCGTCTCGCCGTGCAAACGCACGAGCAGGCGGTACCCGTGGAGCTGAGGGCCATTCGGCGTGCATAAGTTTCGCCGCGCGCCGGCCGTCAGGAGCGGGTCAGCCGGCGGCCGGGAGCAGTTCGGCGAGCAGGGCGCGGACCCGGGAGTCGATCTCGTCGCGGATCGGGCGGACGGCGTCGAGACCCTGGCCGGCCGGGTCCTCCAGCTTCCAGTCGAGGTACCGCTTGCCGGGGTAGTACGGGCACTCGTCCCCGCAACCCATCGTGATCACCACGTCGGACGCCCGGACCGCTTCGTCGGTCAGCGGCTTCGGGAACTCCTTGGAGATGTCCAGCCCCAGCTCGGCCATCGCCTCGACGACCGCCGGGTTGAGCTGGTCAGCCGGCTGCGACCCGGCCGACCGTACGACGATGCGCCCGGCCGCGTGATGATCGAGCAGTGCCGCGGCCATCTGTGAGCGGCCGGCGTTGTGGATGCAGACGAACAAGACCTCAGGCGTGCTCTCGGACATGACGCTCACTCTCCTCGACTGGGTAGAAACGGCGCCTCGCCCACAGCGAGACGGAGACCAGGGCAACCAGGACCGGAACCTCGATCAGCGGCCCGACGACACCGGCCAGCGCCTGGCCCGAGGTGACGCCGAAGGTGCCGATGGCAACGGCGATGGCAAGCTCGAAGTTGTTGCCGGCGGCAGTGAACGCCAGCGTCGCGGTCTTCGGGTAGCCGAGGCCGAGCCGGTGACCGAGCAGGAACGAGCCGCCGAACATGATCCCGAAGTACGCGAGCAGCGGCAGCGCGATCCGCGCGACGTCGAGCGGCGCGCTGGTGATCGCGTCACCCTGCAACGCGAACAGCATCACGATCGTGAACAGCAACCCGTACAGCGCGACCGGCCCGATCCGGGGCAGGAACCGCGACTCGTACCACTCCCGACCTCGGGTCAACTCCGCGATCGTGCGGGTCAGAAACCCGGCCAACAGCGGAATCCCGAGGAACACCAGCACACTCACCGCGATCGCGCCGACCGAGAACTCCGCGCTGGTCGTCTCGAGGCCGAGCCAGCCGGGCAGCGTCTGCAGGTAGAACCAACCCAGCCCCGCGAACGCGACGATCTGGAAGACCGAGTTGATCGCGACCAGCACGGCGGCCGCCTCGCGATCGCCGCAGGACAGGTCGTTCCAGATCAGCACCATCGCGATACACCGGGCCAGCCCGACGATCACCAGACCAGTCCGGTACTCCGGGAGGTCCGGCAACAGCAACCAGGCCAGCGCGAACATGAGGGCCGGACCGAGCACCCAGTTGAGCACCAGCGAGGAGACCAGCAGCTTGCGATCGCCGGTGACCCGGCTGGTCTCGGAGTACCGGACCTTCGCCAGGACCGGGTACATCATCAGTAGGAGTCCGATCGCGATCGGCAGGCTCACCGAGCCGATCTTGACCGCGTCGAGTGCGTCGTCCAGCCCCGGCACGACCCGGCCGAGCAGCAATCCGAGGGCCATGGCGGCGATGATCCAGACCGCGAGGAAGCGGTCGAGGAACGAGAGTCCGGCGGCGACGGGCGGCGTACCGGCCGGTTGGTGGGCGTCAGGCAGCGCCTCGGCAGAGGTGGGCAAGGCGTGATCTTCCTGGTGAGGGGACGCTTGGCCGGCTTGGCTCAGCGAGCGAGCGCGGCGGCTTCGGGGACGGCGAGCAGGGCGGAGACCCACTGCATGCGCTCGGGCTTCGGCCAGTAGTAGACCCAGGTGCCGCGGCGTTCGCAGTCGACCAGCCCGGCCTGGCGCAGTACCCGCAGGTGGTGGGAGATGGTCGGGCCGGACACGTCGAACTGGCCGGTGAAGTCGCAGACGCAGATCTCGCCGCCGGCCGAGGCGATGATCGACATCAGCCGGAGCCGGATCGGGTCCGACAGCGCCTTGAAGACCGCGGCGCCCTCGGCGGCCTGCGCCTCGTCCAGGGCCGAGACGGAGATCGGCGCGCAGCAGCCACCGCTTCGCTGACCGGCGCTTTCGGCAATCTCCTGATTCGACATGCGTCTATCTTGACTCTCGTCTAATCAAAAGGCAAGCTGGGCATCGCTGATTAGATGAACTTCAACATAGTGGAGACGGGAGACCGATGAGCGAGCAGAACACCGCCGCAGTCGCAGGTCAGGCAGCACAGGCGAGCGAGGCGGCGCAGCCGGTACGGACAGCGCCGGAGGGTCCGGTCGTGGTGATCGGGGCGGGTCCGGTGGGGCTGGCCGCGGCCGCCCACCTGGCCGAGCGGGGCGTGGAGTTCCTGGTGCTCGAGGCAGGGCCCGGCGTCGCGGCCGCGATCGACGAGTGGCGGCACGTGAAGCTGTTCAGCCCATGGCGCTACGACATCGACTCCGCGGCCCGCCGGCTGCTGGAGCAGTCCGGCTGGGTCGAGCCGGACCTGGGCGCCCTGCCGACCGGAGGCGACCTGATCGACTCCTACCTCGAGCCGCTGACCAAGACGCCGCAGCTGAACGACCGCATCCGCTACAACGCGGCCGTCGTCGCAGTGACCCGGGCCGGCTTCGACCGGGTCCGTACTGCGGGCCGCGAGCAGGCACCCTTCCTGATCCGGCTGTCCGACGGCAGCGAGATCCTCGCCTCCGCGGTGATCGACGCAGCCGGGACGTGGCGCCGGCCGAACGTCCTGGGCGGCTCCGGCATCCCAGCCCGCGGCGAAGCCGAGGTTGCCGACGGCATCGCTCGCGCCCTGCCCGACGTACTCGGCCGTGACCGCGACCGGTACGCGGGACGCCGTACTGCGGTAGTCGGCGCCGGCCACTCCGCCGCCACGACTCTGCTGGACCTCGGCGCGCTGGCGGACGAGGTCCCCGGTACAGAGATCGTCTGGGTGGTGCGCGGGACGGACCAGGCACGCACCTACGGTGGCGGCGACGCGGACGAACTCCCCGCTCGGGGCGCGCTGGGCAGCCGGCTGAAGAAGCTCGTCCAGTCCGGTCAGGTCGAGCTGGTGAGCAGCTTCCGCATCGAAGCCGCCACCCGGACAGCTGACGGCCGGATCGAGTTGGCCGCTGGCGAGCGGCGCGTGGTTGCGGACACGGTGGTGAACTCGACCGGGTTCCGTCCTGACCACGACATGGTCGGTGAGCTCCGGCTGGACCTCGACTCGATCATGGGCTCGACCAGGGCGCTCGCCCCGCTGATCGACCCGAACAAGCACTCCTGTGGCACTGTGCCGCCGCACGGGGTGGACGAGCTGGCTCACCCGGAGACCGGCTACTACGCGATCGGTGCGAAGTCCTACGGCCGCGCGCCGACCTTCCTGCTCGCCACTGGGTACGAGCAGGCCCGCTCTGTCGTTGCTGCGGTGGCAGGCGACTGGGAGGCAGCCCGCGACGTGCAGCTCGACCTGCCGGAGACCGGGGTCTGCTCCTCGAACCTCGCCTACGGTGACGCCAGTGGCGACGAGGCCAGCGGCTGCTGCGGACCGGCGCCGCAGGCAGTCTCTGCTGGCCGGGGGCTCTCCACTGGCATCAGTGGCGGGCTGTTGACCGTCATCGAGACCAAGGCTCCCGCCCAGTCGAGCTGCTGCGGCTGATGAACCACCCTGCCCCGGCGACCGCCACAGGCCTCGGTACTGGCCTCGGTACTGGCGGTCGCCGCGGCACCCAGCGCCGCGACATCGTCGCAGCGCTCGCCGTCACCACCACCATCGGCTACGGCGTCCTGTACTACGCGTTCAGCGCCCTACTCGCGCCGATGAGCCGCGACCTCCAGATCTCCACCACTACGGCGACTGGAGCACTGACCACCGCAGTACTCGTCAGTGCGGCCATGGCCATCCCTGTCGGTCGCGTGCTCGATACCCGCGGCGGCCGCGGGATCATGGCAACAGGCTCCATCCTGGCCACCATCGCCGTACTGGCCTGGTCACAGGTGCAGAACGCGACCCAGCTGTACGCCGGCTTCGTGCTCATCGGCGCGGCCTCGGCGATGGTGCTCTACCAGCCGGCCTTCACCGTCATCGTCGCGGTCACCGAACCTGCGCGACGTGCCAACGCCTTGCTGGGCGTCACGCTGGTGGGCGGCTTCGCGAGCTCGATCTTCATCCCGCTCACCGGCCAGCTCATCCAGGCCATCGGCTGGCGCGACACCCTCCTCGTCCTGGCGATCATTGTGGCCGTAGGCACCATTCCCCTGCATGCGATCGTGCTTCGCCGTACGGGACCGCCGGCGCCGGCAGCCGCTCATGAACGCCGCTCACCGGCCCGCGTACTACGAGACGCCGGCTTCTGGCTGATCGCCATCGCGTTCGTGCTGCACAGTGCGTCCCAAGCAGTGATGGCGGTGCACCTCGTCACTTACCTGACCCAGCTTGGCCATTCACTGACCACCGCGGCCGGCCTCACCGGCCTGCTCGGACTCCTGTCGGTCACCGGCCGCATCCTGACTACAGTCGTCCAGCGCTGGATATCCATCACCCTTGTCGCCGCCGCCGTCTACACCCTGCAGGGCATAGCGATCGCCCTGCTGCCCTTCATCGGCCAAAGCGTCGGCGGTGCCACGGTCAGCCTTGTCCTCTTCGGCCTAGGCTTCGGCGTCGCGTCGATCGCGATCCCCGCCATCCTGCTCGACCGCTACGGCGACGACGGCTACGCGACCATCTCCGGCATCCTCGGCACGCCGACCACCATCAGCCGCGCCACAGCCCCACTCGCGGCCGCCGCGATGGCCACCACCATCGGCTACCGCCCCTTGATCCTCACCGCCGCCGCAGCCTGCCTGATCGCCGGCGCCGCTCTCACTTACTCCAGCGGAGCAAGGCTGCGACCGGCACGCCACCCAAGGCGGCTCGCGGAAGAGTGACGACCTCGGCCGTGGTCCGGACAGCCGCCGCTACCAACGCTTGGTCCGCACGAAGCGGCTGATCGACCGGTACGGCGCCAAGGTCCAACCCAGGATGGTCCTGTACCACGACCTCGTGAGCGGCCGTCTCGCCCGGATCCAGCAGCAGCGTCTCCACCTGCCCGCGGACGAAAGCGCCGGCTACGTCCCGGACACCGGTGGCAACCGCGAAGTCCTGACCGAGCCGGTCCTTCAACCGATGGACGAGCTCGACCTGACGCGTGACGGAGTGCGCCATCAGCGCCTCGCGAATCGCCTGCGCCTGGGCCTCGTCACCACCGTCCTCGGCCCGGCCACCGGACTCCAGGTGCACCACGGTCGCCTCGGACTTCTCCAGGCGATCCATCACCTGGCCGACAGACCGGGGATCGCCCGCCACCAGGATCAGCCGTACGCCGCGACGGATCACCGACTCCAACTCGGTCACGACCGCGTCGGCGTTGCGGCTCCAGACGTTCTCCGTCTCGTGCTGGTAGCGCAGCGCGGACCAACCGCCGACCGGCACCTTGTGCACGTGATGGGTCTCGCCGCCGGCCGAGGTCTGACTCTCCGGTTCCGGTACGTCGGAGTTGTAGACCGCGACGTCACCGCCCTCGTGGTCGACCAGGGCCAGCGCGAACCGGATGTTGCGGTCGGCCAGCCGGATCCACTCCGCCAGGTCGGGCAACGGCCCCCAGCTCACCACCGGCTGATCCACCCGCTGGTGCGTGACCTCGTCGAGAAGCGTTCCCGTCACGTTCGCCACCACCATCCTGGCGGCCGGGGCCGGCGCCTCGACCTGCTCGGTCAGCCGCTCGGAGACCGACCGGACGACGGCGTCCGGCGCACCCGCGGAGGCCAGTTCATCGGCTGCGGCCCGCGCCCGCAGCTCCTGCTCGTGCGCACCGGACTCGGACTCACGGCTCACGTCCAGCAGCACACTCGCGAACGGGCCGTCTTCGGCAAAGACATTGCTCAGTCGCGTGGCATCCATGCCGCCCGGGTACCCGGGAAGGCGATCGGAAAACATCTATCCGACAAGGAGTTTGATCGATGACGGAGCGACTGAGGGTCGCGACCTTGAACATCTGGTGCCGGCACGGCGACTGGCCGGCCCGGCGAGAAATCCTCCGGGACGGATTCCGCGCACTGCAGCCCGACCTGGTGGCACTGCAGGAGACGGTGGTCGGCGACGGCGACGACCAGGTCGCGGAACTCTTCGACGACGAGTACTACGTGATCCACCAGGGCCGGCGTACTCCGGACGGCGTCGGCTGCTCGATCGTGAGTCGGTGGGAGCCGGTCCGGGTGGACGAGATTGACCTGTGTGTCACCGAACGGGTCGACCCGGAGGACTTCCCGGGCCGGTCCACGGTTGCCGAGTTCGCCACGCCGCTGGGTCCGGTGCTGTTCGTCCAGCACAAGCCCGACTGGCAGGTCGACCGCGAACGCGAGCGGGAACTGCAGGCGGTCACCACCGCGGCGGAGGTCGAGAAACTGGCCGCCGACCGGGACGTGCACGTCATCCTGGCCGGCGACTTCGATGCCCGACCGGAGACCGCGAGTGTGCGGTTCTGGACCGGCCGGCAGTCGCTCGGTGACCTGAGCGTCAACTACCAGGACGTCTGGGAATTCGCTCGTCCCGGCGAGAGCGGCCATACCTTCACGCTGGAGAACCCGCAGATCGTCGCGGAGGCCGACTGGGGCCGCATCCCGCCCCGGCGGATCGACTACCTGATGGTCCGCTGCAACGAGCGCGGCCCGACCCTGCGCATCCTGTCGGCGGACCGGCTGTTCGACACCCCGGTCAACGGCGTCTTCGGCAGCGACCACTTCGGCGTCACCGCGGAGCTCGAACTCCCCTGACGGCGCAGTAAGGTGTCGTCGATGGACAGGGTGCGGATCGGATCGGGGCTGCTCAAAGCCCTGATCGCCGCCTGCCTGCTGGCCGGCGTCTTCACGATGCACGGCCTCACCGGCAACCACGACGCCGCCATGGCGCTGGTCCACCAACTGCCAACGCAGGTCGGCGTACAGCACTCGGACGGGTCCACGCAGGTTGGCGTGCCGCACTCGGACGAGTCGACGCTGGTTGGCGCGTCGCACTCGCACGGGTCGACGCAGGTTGGCTTGCCGCATTCGGACGAGTCGGCGCCGCACACCGGCGTACCGGTGTTGGCTGTCGGGCAGGCGGTCGTCGAGATCGGTCCGTTCGAGGATCACGGCCACATCCACTCGATGGAAGACGTCTGCCTGGCGATGCTCGTCGCGCTGCTGCTCGCGCTCGTCGTCGCCGTAGCCCTGCGCAGTTCGGTGACCGCGCACCCCGCAGTACTGGCTGCTGCCCCGGTCCGGGTGGTCGCCGACGGGCCGTCGCCGCCGTGGCGCCGGCCCACCTTGTCGAAACTCTGCGTACTCCGTACCTAGGCCGAGCCCTGCCCAGAACCGGGTGATCGGCCCGCTGGCGCGTGCGCTGCACCCGGAGTTCTCGCAGTACTCAGCTTTCGACGACAAGGACCACTCATGCGACACCACCTGTGGAAAAGCGCTGCCCTGATCCTGCTGTCCGGCCTGGTTCTGGCCGGTTGCGGCCACGACACCGACGGCGGCTCACCGGCGAGCGGCCACGGAGCAGGGCACGGCAGTTCGACCACCGTGACCGCGAAGACCGGGGACTTCAACGACGCCGACGCCACCTTCGCGGCTCAGATGATCCCGCACCACCGGCAGGCCCTGCAGATGACCAGCATGGCCGGCCGCAAGGCGACGACGGCCGAGGTCAAGAAGCTCTCCGCGGCGATGGCCACCGCGCAGCAGGCCGAGATCACGACGCTGTCCGGCTGGCTCACCGACTGGGGCAAGCCGGTGCCGACGCCGGCCCCGCACGACGACCACAACATGACCAAGATGCCCGGGATGATGACCGAGGCGCAGATGTCCGACCTCGGCAACGCCACCGGTCCGCTGTTCGACCGGATGTGGGCCCAGATGATGATCGAGCACCACCAGGGCGCGGTGGTGATGGCCAAGACCGAGCAGACCGCGGGCAAGAACGCGGCCGCGATCGCGCTGGCCCAGAAGATCGAGACCGACCAGAACGCGGAGATCGCGACCATGCGGCGACTGCTCGGCCGGATTCCCGCCAACTGATCCGGGAATACCCCCATAGGGTATGCTGTTAACAGTGTCGGGAGGCCCCGGAGTCCGTTCGTGGCCTCCCGGCACACCGGACGCTCGAGAGGACACATCATGGTCAAGGCAACCGACCAGGGCCACGATCACCACCACCCTGACAACGCACCCGCCACCCACCAGCACGCCCCGGCCCACGCTCCGACGCCCACCGAAGCCGGCCACCAGGCGCACGGCGAGCAGACCCACGCGTCGCACGGTCAGCACCAAGCCCTGGGCGATCACGGGTCACACGGCCACGAGACTCACGGCGGGCACGACTCGCACGGGCACGGCGCGCAGACCCACGGATCGCACGGGCACGACGCGCATGGCGGGCACGGTGGGCATGACAAGCACGCCGGGCACGACCCGGAGATGTTCCGGAAGAAGTTCTGGCTGAGTCTGCTGCTGACGCTGCCGATCGTTGCCACCAGCCACATGGTGATGGACTGGTTCGGCTACTCGCTGGACTTCCCCGGCATCGACTGGGTCGGCCCCGTGCTCGGCACCTTCGTCTTCTTCTACGGCGGCTGGCCGTTCCTGGTCGGCGGTGTCCGCGAGGCCCGCGACCGGGCCCCGGGCATGATGCTGCTGATCTCGATGGCGATCACCGTCGCGTACGTCGCGTCGCTCGCCACCAGCCTCGGCGCTTTCGACCTGGACTTCTGGTGGGAACTGGCGGCCCTGGTCACGATCATGCTGCTGGGCCACTGGCAGGAGATGAAGGCGATCGGCCAGGCGCAGGGCGCGCTCGCCGCGCTGGCGGCACTGCTGCCCGATGACGCCGACCGGGTCACCGACGACGGTGTGGAGACGGTGTCGATCGCCGACCTCCGGATCGGCGACGTAGTACTGGTCAGGTCGGGTTCGCGGGTGCCGGCCGACGGCGAGATCGTCGACGGCGCCGCCGAACTGGACGAGTCGATGATCACCGGCGAGTCCCGCCCGGTCGCCCGGACCGTCGGCGACCGCGTGGTGGCCGGAACCGTGGCGACCGACTCCGCGATCCGGGTCCGGGTCAACGCGGTCGGCGAGGACACCGCGCTGGCCGGCATCCAGCGACTGGTCAGCGAGGCGCAGCAGTCGAGCGGTCGCGCCCAGGTGCTGGCCGACCGGTTCGCCGCGATGCTGTTCTACATCGCGACCGCGGCCGCCCTGGTCACTTTCCTTGCCTGGTGGGCCTTCGGGACCCTGAACGAGGCCGTCGTACGAACCGTCACCGTCCTGGTGATCGCCTGCCCCCACGCCCTCGGGCTGGCCATTCCGCTGGTGATCGCGCTGTCCACGGCGGTCGCGGCGAAGGCCGGAATCCTGGTCAAGGACCGGCTGGCGCTGGAGCGGATGCGGACCGTCCAGGCCGTGCTGTTCGACAAGACCGGCACGCTGACCAAGGGCGAGCACGTCGTCACCGGCATCGTCGGCGACGGGATCGACGACCAGGAGGTACTGCGGATCGCCGGTGCCGTCGAGGCCGACAGCGAGCACCCGTTGGCCCGTGCCATCGTCACGGCGGCCGACCAGCGGGGCGGGCGAGCCAAGGCCTCCGACTTCAAGTCGCTCACCGGCCGTGGCGTCCAGGCCACTGTCGAGGACGTGAACTACGCCATCGGCGGACCCGCACTGCTGCGGGAGCTGGACGCGACCGTACCGAGCCTGCTGCGTGACCGAGCCGAGGAGTGGTCGAACCGGGGTGCCGCGGTGCTCTACCTGCTCCGCGTCGACGACTCGACCTCGGTCGCGACCGGAGCGATCGCGCTGGAGGACGAAGTACGGCCCGAGGCGCGGGAGGCGGTCGAGCAGTTGCGGGTCGCCGGCGTGGCCAAGCTGGTCATGATCACTGGAGACGCCGAACCCGTCGCTCGTGCGGTGGCCGCCGACCTCGGCTTCCGCGACGGCGTGGACGAGGTGTTTGCCGAGGTGCTGCCGGCCGACAAGGACAAGGCGGTCAGCGAGTTGCAGGCTCGGGGTCTGACCGTCGCGATGGTTGGCGACGGCGTGAACGACGCACCCGCGCTGGCCCGGGCCGACGTCGGCATCGCGATCGGCGCGGGAACGGATGTCGCCATCGAGTCGGCCGGGGTCGTGCTAGCGTCCTCCGACCCGCGCGGTGTCACCGGCGTGATCCGGCTGTCCAAGGCGTCGTACCGGAAGATGATCCAGAACCTCGCCTGGGCGGCCGGCTACAACGTCGTCGCGATCCCGCTCGCGGCGGGCGCACTGGCCTGGGCCGGAATCACCCTCAGCCCGGCTCTCGGCGCCGTCCTGATGTCGGCTTCGACCATCGTCGTCGCCGCCAACGCCCAGCTCCTACGCCGAGTCCACCTCACCCCGGAACGCTGACTCAACCACACCGGTACGACGCCTGAGCCACTCTCAGGCGTCGTACCGGCGAATGAATCAGACAGGAATCAGCTCGGCCAGTAGGCCGTAGTGGTCGCTGACGGTCCTGGAGGGTTGATCGAAGATTCGGTGGCAGTCGGAGATCGCCAGGGTGGGGCCGCCGTGGGCGCCGCAGCCGACGAGGATGTAGTCGATCCGGCGGAAGGGCCAGTCCCAGTCGGCGCTGTGCGGATTGCCAGGAACGAACGTCTCGCCGCCCCCACCCGGATGGACACTGCTCCAGGCATCGCGATAGCAGACACTCAGATCGTCGATGACGTGCTTGCCGGTCCAGAACCGCAGGCTGTCGGCATCCGGCTCGGCGTCGAAATCACCCGCGACCAGCACGTGCCCGGGTTCCTCGGCGAGCAGATCGTCGAGGACGCGAGCAGTGGCGGCCGCCTGGAGACGTCGTTCGTGTTCGTGGTCGAGCTGCCAGTCGGGGAAGTGGTTGGCCAGCCAGATCCGGCCGATCGGTTCCGGCGCCAGGATCTCGGTGACCAGGGCCGTGCAGGCGAAGTCGGTGGCCCGCGTGGTGAGGTGGAGATCGATCTCCTCGACCCGCCCGACCGGCCAGCGGCTCGCCGTCGTGATCCCCTGCCCGTCCGGCTCCCGCGCGACCTGATGAATCACGTGGTACGCCGGCTCGAGGAACTCCTGCACCTGGTCGTAGTCCGCCGTTGCCACCGTCTCCTGCAACGTGATCAGGTCAGGCGCAAGCTCGGCGAACTCCCGCCGCAGCACCTCCCGCCGAGCCGGCCAATCACCGCGAGTCCCCCACACGTTGAGCGTGGCGATCTTGAGGTTGGTCATGCCGACCGTTACCCATCTCCGGCCGGAACACTCAGGTGAGGTGGGTGAGGCTGCTGGCGAGGCGGGTGGCCAGGCGGGTGAGGTCGGCGTCGGTGCCGTGGTCCGGGTTGACCTCGGTCAGGACGAGGCCGGCGGCCGGGCCGGTCAGGAACTCGTCGAGGCAGTCCATCGTCAGGTCGAACGGCAGGCCGGTGTGGTTGTCGAGGTGGACCGGGATGTCGGCGAGTTGAAGGTCGAAGAAGTCCACGACGTCGATGTCGAAATGGATCAGGTACGACGACGCGAACAGCTCGCGGGCCTCCCGAGCGGTGCGCACGCCATCGCGTCGTACGTCGGTTGACGTGAACCGGCGCAGGGCGGAAAGCCGCTCACTCTCGTCGAGTCCCACATTGACGCCGAAGCCGACCAGATTCTCCAACGCCAGCAGCGGGCGGCGTGGTCCGATGCCGGCGAGCGGCTCGTAGCTGCCGGGCTCGTCCAGCATGTGCGCCAGCCCCATCGAGTCGAGGATGCCGCTCGGGGTGCGGTCCGGCGTCCCGAGATCGAGACCGCCGTCGAAGTACAACAACCCCGGGTCGGACCCCGCCCTCAGCAACCCGGACAACGCTCCGACCGTGATCGAGCAGTCTCCCCCGATCACCAACGGGAACCGGCCGGCGGCGACTGCAGCGGCGACCCGCTGAGCCGTCTGTTCGGCGATCGCGACCACCGCGGAGGCATTCGACACCCCGCGGTCCTCCCGCACCGGCTGCCATCGCGTGACGGGCTGCTCACCCTGGTCGACCACGTCCAGTCCGTGGTCGGCGAACACCTTCACCAAGCCGGTACGCCGCAACGCGGCCGGCGCCTTCTCCTGGCCGGGTGAGTGCGCGCCGGCACTGGAGGGGACATCCAGCAGCTCGATGGTGACCATGAAGATCAACTCACTTCCAGTCAAACAGGTTTTGATGGAATTGCTGTACCCTGGCAGCATTCCTTCAAACAACAGTTAGGTGGAAGCGATGGCGAATCCCACGCCGGGCCGCCCGCGGTTCTACGCGGGTGTCGCGTGCCTGGACTTCGCCAACACGGTGGAGCCCCGCGTCACCGAACCGGAGTTCGACTTCCTGCCCGACTACGCAGCGCTGATCGACTGGTCGGACGAAGCGAAGCTTCTCAGCCCGGCCCAGCGCCGGCGGCTCAGCCGCCAGGCAAAGGAAGACCCTGCGGCGGCGCGCCGCGCGTACAACGCCGCGATCACCTTCCGCGAATCCCTGTACGCGCTCTTCGCCGCAGTCGCAGCAGGCAAACAGCCTCGAAGTAACGAGCTGCAGGCCCTGCAAAACGTCTATGCGGAGGCGCAGCGGCATGCAACCGCCACTCTGATCGACGGCCGGCTCGAATGGACGTGGCGCGAACCGTCCCTCGCCTACCCCGCCTGGCAGATCGCCGGTGACGCCGTCGAACTACTCCGCTCCGACCGGCTCCAGCGAGTCAAGAGATGCCAGCCGACCTGCGGCTGGCTGTTCCTCGACACGACCAAGAACAACAGCCGCCGCTGGTGCAGCATGCGCGAATGCGGCTTCGAAGCAAAGGTCCAGCGGCAACGCGAGTCCACCCGAATCAGCTGAGGTCCAGCAAGTCGCCCGGGCGGCAGTCGAGGGCTTCACACAGCGCGGTCAGGGTGGAGAACCGGATCGCCTTGGCCCGGCCGTTCTTGAGAACCGAAAGGTTCACCACCGTCACGCCGACTCGCTCGGCCAGCTCGGTCAGCGTCAGGTCGCGCTCGGCGAGCAGACGGGTCAGGTTCACCTGGATGCGGTGCGGCTCCTCGGGTGGCATCAGATCAGCCCCTCAGTGTCCTCGCGCAGCCGGACACCGATCCGGAACGCCTCAGCCAGAGCGGCGAGCAGTACGGCGACAGCCACCGGCAGCAACGAGATGTCCGCCGAGAACGGAACATGCTGCTCCAGCGGCGTCCCGGCAACGAGCAGATTAGTGGTCACGGCGGTCAGCAGACTGCCGACGACGTACCCGATGCCGAGCAGCACAGCGATCCCGTAGAGGCGCAACGGGTTGCGCGAGGCAAAGGGCTCCCCGGCGGACAACGTCCGCGCGACCTGGAACAGCAACCAGATCCCCAGCAGGATCAGCACCGCAGCGAAGACCCCCGGCAACTCCAGCAGCACCCGCTGACCGAGCCCCGGATCCGCAACGGCCAGCGTCGCCGTCCCGGTCGCCGACAGCTCCACTCCATCCGCCGCCGGGAGACCGAGAGCCCCCGCATCGGCGAGAGCAACGGTCCGGCTGCTCGACATGTCGAGCAGCCCCGCCACACCGAGCAGTGGAACCACCAACCCAATGACCGCCTCGAGGACGAACGCCCCAGCGAGCAAACCCTGCAGGACCACCGTGTCAGTACGCCCCCAACGGTCAAGCCCCGCCACCGACAGCCTCATAGCCCCACGCCCTTATCGATCCTCGATACCATCGTTATTCGATAATAACGATAATCGATAGGTACCTGTCAACCAGCCGCAGACGGCCTGCAGAGAGCTTGCCGTTTCTTGTCTCAACGTTGACCGGCTCTTGTCCTGAAGGCGCCGGATCTGCGCGGCCGGCGGCCGTACGATGGCTATTTCCTGCCAGGAAAGGGATCGGATGCGTGTACTGCTGGTCGAGGACGACCCGTCGATCGCCGGCGCGCTGTGCGAAGGCCTGCCCCGGTACGGATTCGCCGTCGACCACGTGACCACCGGAGCCGAGGCCCTGGCGGGTTTCGGCGCCGCCGAGCTGGTCCTGCTCGATCTCGGCCTGCCCGATGCCGACGGCATCGACATCTGCCGGCGGATCCGGGCGGTCAGCGAGGTGCCGTTGATCATCATCACCGCCCGCTCCGACGAGATCGAGCGGGTGGTCGGGCTCGAGCTGGGCGCCGACGACTACGTCTCCAAGCCCTTCGGCCTCCGCGAACTGGTGGCCCGGATGCGCGCCGTCACCCGTCGCACGGCGCCTCGGTCCAGCGCAGCCGAACCAGAACCGCCCCCGGCCGTGGCGACCCAGCAGCTCGGATCGCTGCGACTCGACCGCGGCGCCCGACGAGCCTTCGTGGCAGAGACCGAGATTTCCCTGACTCCCAAGGAATTCGACCTGCTCAGCCTGCTCGCGGCGACTCCCGGCGTCGTCCACACGCGTGAGCAACTGATCGAGGAGGTGTGGGACAGCAACTGGTTCGGCTCGACCCGCACCCTCGACGTCCATGTCGGTGCCCTGCGCAAGAAACTCGCCGACGCCGTCGAGGTGAACACCGTCCGCGGGGTGGGCTTCCGGCTCGATCCGGTCGCCCGGTGAAACTCCGGCTCGTCGCCAGCTACGTCCTGCTGGTGGCGGTCGCGCTGGCCCTGTTCACGATTCCGGTCGCCCTGAGTTCGTCGGCCATCCTCCGCTCGACCCTCGAACAGACCGCTCAACGCGAAGCTCAACTGTTCGCTCCTCTGGAGCGACGAGACGACGCGGCCGCGGCGCAGGCGGTCGCCGACCGGACCCGTGACTTCGAGAGCGCTACCGGTTCACGCGTCGAACTCGTCGAAGCGGCGGACAAAACCGCCGATGCCCAGGTCCGGCAGGCCCTCGACGGCGCTGATCCCGCACCCGTCTGGGGCCGGCATCCGTTGCTCCAGGCCGATGCGGTCAGTGTGGTTCTTCCGGTCAAGGATCAGGGCCGCACGGTCGCGGTTGTCCAGATCGTCTCCCCGGCCGCCGACGTCAACGCCCAGATCGCGCAGATCTGGCGGTTCCGGCTGCTCGTCGGCGGTGTCGTCCTGCTTGCCGCCTCGGCGGTCGCGGTCGTCATCGCCAGCACGCTGGCCCGCCCGTTGCGCCACCTGGATGCGGTCGCCCGCCGAATCGGTGACGGCGACTATTCGGCCCGCGCGTCGACCAAGGGCGCACCCGAGATCGCGACCCTCGCGCGCACCCTCAACGACAGCGCCCGGCAGACCAACGCGCTGCTCACCTCCCAGCGATCCTTCGTCGCCGACGCCTCCCACCAACTCCGTACTCCGCTCGCGGCCATGCGACTCACCCTCGACAACGTCCGCGACACCACCAACGACCCAGCGCTCAGCGGACGGATCGCCACCATCGATGCGGAGATCCACCGGATGAGCCGCATGGTGGAAGGACTCCTGGCGCTGGCCAGGGCCGAGTCGACCTCGGCACCCGCCCAACCGATCGACCTGGCAGCGATCATCGACCTCCGGGTGTCCACCTGGTCGGCCGCTCTTCAGGACACCGGGGTCGAACTCGTGGTGGAGCTCGATCGCCCTTGCTGGATCACCGCGACTCCGGGCGCTCTGGAGCAGGTCCTCGACAACGTGCTCAGCAACGCGCTGGCCGTAGTACCGGCGTCGAGCCGGATCACCATCGTCGCTCGCCGGACCGGGGCGTCGGCAGAGTTGATCGTTGAGGACCAAGGGCCCGGGATGAGCGCGGACCAGCGCGCCCGCGCGTTCGACCGGTTCTGGCGTGCCGGGCCGCCTGGCACCGGCACGGGCCTCGGTCTGGCCATCGTCAAACAGCTCGTGGAACACGACGGCGGTCAGGTCGAACTCCAGCCGGCGCCGGCCGGCGGTCTCGCCGTCCACCTCACGCTCCGGGCCGCGACCCCACCTTCCAAGCGCTGACCGAACCCTGTCGCGCTCCCAGCACTCTCCTGACTTTCTGTTGCCATGCGCAACAGCAGGCTTGGTGGTGTCCCGGTAGCACTCGGCTACCGGCCGCCTGACCAGGAGCTTCCCGTGATCCGAAACCGTACGACGGCCTTCGCCGCCACCACCGCCATCGCTCTTCTCACCCTGACCGGCTGCGGCGCTGACGCCGGGCCGACCAAGCAGGAAATCGCGGGCCTGTTCGACCAGTGGAACGCTGCGCTGGCCGGCGGCAACGCCAGCGCGGTCGCCGACCTGTACGCCGTCGACGGGGTGCTGCTCCCGACCCTGAGCTCGGAGATCCGGGCGAACCGCGACCAGATCACGGCGTACTTCGAGACCGAGTTCCTGCCCAAGAAGCCGCAGGGCACCATCACGGAGTCACACGTCCGGATCCTCGACGAGCACAACGCGACGCACAGCGGGAACTACCGCTTCTCGCTCACCGGCAAAGACGGCGGCAAGAGCGAGGTCGACGCCCGGTTCACCTACGTCTACGAGAAGATCGACGGCCGCTGGCTGATCGTCGAGCACCACTCGTCGGCGGCACCCGAGAAGGACTAGCTGTCCTGCGGCCTGGACTCCGAGGCCGAGGCGCGCAGTGAGCCTGCGTGCGCCTTGGCCGAGGGGTCGCCCTTGGTCTTGATCAGGCTGGCCACCACGACGATGACGAGAATGCCCAGGATCACGCCGAGGCTGACCGGCGTCGCCACCTCCGGGACGCGGTCGTCGATGTCGACGTGCGCCCAGTGCAGGATGAGTTTGACGCCGATGAACGCCAAAATCACCGCCAGGCCGGCCGACAGGTACACGAGCCGGTCCAGCAGACCCTTGACCAGGAAGAACAACGCGCGCAACCCGAGCAGCGCGAACGCGTTCGCCGTGAATACGATGTAGGGCTCCTCGGTGACGCCGAACACCGCCGGAATCGAGTCCAGCGCGAACAACAGGTCGACCCCGCCGATGGCCACCAGGACCAGGAACAGCGGCGTGACGAGCTGCCGGCCGTCGACCTTGGCGAACAACTTGCCGCCGACGTACTCGTCGCTGATCGGCAGCAGCTTGCGGGCGGCCTTCACCACCACGTTGTTCTCGACGTCCGGGTCCTCGTTGCGATGCCGGAAGAGTTGCACGGCGGTGAACAGCAGCAACAGGCCGAACAGCAAGAACATGAACGAGAACAGCGACAGCAGGGTGGCGCCGACCGCGATGAAGATCGCCCGCATCACCAAGGCCAGCACGATGCCGAAGGTCAGCACCTTGTGCTGGTGCTCCTCCGGGACGGCGAACGTGGTCATGATGATCACGAACACGAACAGGTTGTCGACCGACAGGCTCTTCTCGACGATGTAGCCGGCGAAGTACTCGGCCCCGAACGAACCGCCGTGCACGCTGGCGAACCAGACCCCGAACCCGATCGCCACCAGCACGTAGAAAACCGACCAGGCGGTCGCCTCCCCGAACCCGACCCGATGCGGCCGCACCGCCGCGAGGACGAGGTCCACCGCCAGCAACAAGACGATCAGTCCGATCGTCAACGCCCACGTCAGCCAGCCGATCTCGAGCACACTACCTCCCACTCACCGGTACCGGAGCGGCCAGTCTGCTACCCCCGTTCAAATCCACCCCACCGCCACGCCGACCGTTGCTCTCGGCCCCCATGTCCGAATCAGGTGACATCACGCCGAAGCGGCAAGGCGACTGCTGCCGTTGCGGCCAGCAGCGTGTAGGCGGCGAGCACCAGTGCACCTGCGGCAGTCGGCAACGGTTGCCCGGTCGCGTTTCCGGTCTGCTGGGCGATGGCGTCGGTGAGGTAGCCGAAGTCGGTGATGGACGCCGTCGCGCCACCGGGAAGGTACGGATAAATCGCAGTAGCCCCAGGAATTGCGAGGATCGCGGTCTCCAGGAAATAGAGGTAGCCGATGACAACTGCCAAGGCCGCGACCTGGTTGCGCAGCAGGGCGCCGACAGCAACCCCCAGTACGGCGTACCCGGTCATCGCCACCGCGATGCGCAGCAGCAGTTCGAGGACGGCCGACAACCCAAGACCTACAGAGGTCCCCTGGGCGGCGCTTGTTCCATACAGGGCAAGGCCGGCCGTGGTCGCCGCGGTGAGGCCGTAGACCAGACCCGCGCCGGCGAAAACGATGAGTTTGGCGGTCAGAATCCGCCACCGCCGCGGCACGAACAAGAACGTGAGCGAGATGGTCTGGTGACGGTACTCGGCCGTCATCGCGATCGCGCCCAGGGCAGCGGGCACCACGACAGTGACTGTGACGAGGCCCAGCACGCTCAGCACCCCTTCGGCGGTGTTCAGGCCGGGCATCGGCGGGTCAACGTTCTGCGGCCCGACGGCGCCGATCAGCCCGACCAGGCCGCCTCCGCAGGCCAGTGCCGCGAGCAAGGCCCAGATCCACAGCCTGGTGGACAGAAGACGCCGGCCTTCGGCCGCGACGAGTGCGATCACTGCTCCGCTCCTTGCGAGGT
Source organism: Kribbella sp. NPDC023855 (assembly GCF_040639475.1). Taxonomy (NCBI): domain Bacteria; kingdom Bacillati; phylum Actinomycetota; class Actinomycetes; order Propionibacteriales; family Kribbellaceae; genus Kribbella; species Kribbella sp. NPDC023855. The sequence goes on along the minus strand of NZ_JBFAAA010000006.1, from coordinate 88,265 downwards.
GAGGGTCAAGAATGTCTGCTCGAGCGATCCGGTCGATGCGGTCAGCTCCTTCACCGAACCGGTGGCCACGAGCCGGCCTTCATGGATCACCACGGCCTCGTCGGCGATCTGTTCGAGCTCGCTGAGCACGTGACTGGAGATCAGAACGGTCCGCCCCTCGGCGGCCAGCCCGGCCAGAAGTTCCCGCAGCCACGCCATTCCTTGCGGGTCCAGGCCGTTGCTCGGCTCGTCGAGCAACAGCACCCCGGGATCTCCGAGCAGTGCCGTCGCCAGGCCGAGACGTTGCCGCATGCCGGTGGAGAATCCGCCGGTACGACGATCGGCATGAGCCGTCAGACCGGCCTGGTCGAGCACTGCGTCGACACGCTCCGGCCGCAAGCCGGCCATCGCGGCGTAGATCCGCAGATGGTTCCGCGCGGTGCAAGCCGGGTGCGCGTCCGCACGATCGAGGACCGCGCCGACAATCCTGGCCGGATGCGTCAGGTCGGCGTACCGGACACCGCCGATCGTCGCGGTCCCCGCGGTCGGGCTGACCAGACCGAGGATCATCCGCAGCGTGGTCGTCTTGCCGGAACCATTGGGTCCGAGGAACCCGGTGACCTTGCCCGGCCGGACCGAGAAGCTGAGATCCGCGACCGCGGTCACCTCCCCGAACCGCTTCGTCAGCCCTTGTACGTCGATCCGCCGGCCGGCTGCGCTCATCGCCCGACCCGGCTCGTCAACGCCGCCGCCAACTCGTCGGCGCGATCGGTGCTGATCAAGAGCTCGTCGAACCCGGCTGTCTCGTCAACCTTGACCAGCAGTCCCGGTACGCCGCGCCGCACCGACACCAGCTGTCGCATGCCCGTCCCCAGACCCCACCTGCCGATCTTCAGCACCCCGGAGATCAGGAAACCCACGCGGCCGCCCCGGGTGGAGCGCAGCGGGGCGGCGACCACCTCAGCCGACCGCACGGCCGCCAGCGGAACGCGCACCTCCCTGCGCCACGTCGCCCACCGCTCCACCGCGGAGAACCGGATCCGCAGCTCGTGGCCGTCGAAGTCGAGCTTGGCCATCGTCATCACCTCGTCTGTCGTCACTGAGCTATCTGTTATAGCTGAACTATAACAGCTATCCTGATCGGGTGATCCTGACCCTTGACCTCTTCAGCGAGGTGCCGATCTACCAGCAGATCCGCGACCGCGTCGTGGAAGCGATCGCTGACGGGGAGCTCGCCGAGGGCAGCGCGTTGCCGTCGACCCGGCAACTGGGCGCCGACCTGGGCATCAACTTCCACACCGTGAACAAGGCGTACGACCTGCTGCGGACGCAGGGCGTCATCCAGGTCAACCGCAAGAGCGGGGCGGTCGTCCGGCGCGATCCGACCTCAGGCCCGCCGGAGGCCGGGTTCGCCGACGAGTGGCAGGAACGGCTGCGGACCCTGCTCGCGGAGGCCGTCGTCCACGGCCTGACCCGCGACGAGGTGGCCGATCGGTGCAGCACGGTGATGGCGTCGTTCGACGCGAAGACAGGAGGCCGGTCATGACGCTGTATCTCGATCTCGCGTTGGTGGCTCTGGTGGCTGCCTCTTTCTGGTCCGTGCCCGTGCTGGGCCGGGCGACGCTGCCGTTCGGCGTACGGGTGCCGGGAGCGCGCGTCGCTGATCCGGCGATCTTGCGAGTACGCCGGTGGTACGGCCGCGGCGTTCTGGTGGTCGGCGTCGTGTCGGGCGCGATCCTCGTCGTGGCGGAACTGTTCTTCCACCGTCGGCTGCCCATCGAACTGGTGGTGACCGTCGTCGCGCTTGCCCTTTGCCTGCTCGGCTATCACGCACACCGCTCGGTCGCCGCGGCGAAACGTGCGGGCGATTGGTATGCGGGCCTTCGGCAAGGAACTACCACCGACACGTCCTTGCGCACCGATCCCGTCCGTCCGCCTTGGTTGCTGCTGGCACCGACTGTGCTGATCAGCGCGCTGACGGCCGCCATCGGCGTACTGCGGTACGGCGAACTGCCGTCGACCCTGCCCACCCCCAACGGTCTGACCGTCGACGCAGGTACGCGGACACCCACCACCGTGAGCTTCGCGTTCTCGACTGTCACCGCGCAGGTGCTAATCCTCTTGCTGATCGCCCTGCTCGTCGCGGCCCTCCCCCGAGTCCGCCCCGACCTGGATGCGGAGCAGCCGCGCGCGTCAGCCGCGAAGTACCGGGTCTATCTGAAGGGTCTGCTCCAAGTCCTGCTGATCTCGGCCGCCTGCGCCACCACCAGCCTGCTGGTGGCGTCCCTGCAGGTCTGGGAACTCCTCAAACCCACCGCGCTTGTGACGGCCGTCAGCTATCTGCCCCTGCTGGTCGGCCTGATCGCCTGGGTGCTCTTCATGGTCCGCACCGGTGAGGTCGGCAGCCGCCTGCCGGACACCGAGCCGGAGCAGAGCACCCGCGTCCAGTACGACGACGACCACCACTGGTACGTCGCCGGCATGGTCTACATCAACCGCAACGATCCAGCCATCCTCGTCCACCGCCGGGTAGGCACCTACCTGACCCTCAACCTCGGCAACCCCATCAGCTGGCTGGTCCTCCTCGCCCTGACCGCCGTCGCCGTCCTAGCCGGCACCGGCGTCATCGACCTCCCCCAGAAGGGCTCCTGACCTCTTCGCGTCGGCTCGGTTGCTCCGAGGGCGAGCGGTTGGGCCATTGCATGACCAGGACGGCACTGAGGACCAGGAAGCCGCCGAGGAGCTGGATTGTGTTGAGGGATTCGCTGAAAGCCGCGGCTGCCAAGGTGACGGTGACGACGGGCTCGAAGGTGGAGAGGATCGAGGCTGCCGACGGGCCGACGCGGGCCATGCCGGCGAAGAAGGTCAGGATGGCGGCGACCGTGCTGACCAGGGCGATCGCGATCAGCCAGAGCCAACCGCTGGGTTCGAAATCGAGCTGCGGGCCGCCCTGTACTGCGGATGCCAGGGCGAAGGTGATCGCGGCGCCGGAGCAGACGAGTGCGGACAAGGCGATCGGCGGGGTGGTCCCGCCGACTCGATCACCGGCGAGGATGTAGATGCTGTAGGCAACTGCGGAGCCAAGGCCCATCACAGCGCCCAGCGGGTCGAGCCCGCCCGAGGCCGCGCCGCCGAGGACCAGAGCCGTGCCACTGGAGGCACTCAGCAGCGCGACGATCCGGCGAGTCGACGCCTTCTCGCGGCCCAGCGCGATCGCGCCGAGCATCACCAGAGCCGGGTAGACGTAGAGGATCAACGCGAGCAGCGAGGCGTCCATCCGTTCCAGCGCGCCGAAGAAGAGACCGGCCTGGGTGGCGTAGCCGATCCCGCCCATCGCCAGACCGGCTGCCACCGATCGGCGCGACAGCCCGCGGAAGGCCCCGGTGGCGCCGGCGATGGCCAGCAGCGCCGCGGCGGCGAACACAAAACGAAGGAGCAGGAGGTCTCCGAGACCCACCCCCTCGCCGTACGCGAGTTTGCCGAAGATCGCCATGGCACCGAAGCAGGCGGCGGACAGAAGGCAGAGAAGAGGACCCACCTCGACGATGCTGCCATCGGCAACTGTTCACGTCTATCTCATATTCACGGACAGAACTGAGTAGAATTAGTGAACGATGCTCGACCTTCACCGCCTCCGGATCCTCCGCGAACTGAGTGCTCGCGGAACGGTTCACAGTGCCGCCCGGTCGCTCGGCTACTCGCCGAGCGCCATCTCGCAGCAGCTTGCCGTGCTCGAACGCGAGGCAGGCGCAAAGCTGCTCGAGCGCACCGGCCGGAACGTGCGACTCACCGATGCCGGCCGGGCGCTGGTTCGCCACGCGGCCGTCCTGCTCGACGGGATGGAGGCCGCTGAAGCAGAGGTCGCCGCGATCGCGGCCGGCCGGCCGACCGGCGTCGTACGGGTGTCGGCTTTTCAGTCGGCCTTCCTGCGCATCGTCGCGCCCGCGGTCGCGACGCTGGCCGGAAGCCATCCCGACATCCGGATCGAAGTCACCGAGGCGGAGGTCGAGGCAGCGATACCGGCCCTGCGACTGCGTCAGCTCGACGCGGTGGTCGGTGACGAGTACTCCGACCAGCCGCGGCCGGTCCACGCAGACCTGGCCCGCGAGTCCCTGGTGCGGGAACAGGTGCGTCTGGTCCTGCCCGAAACGCATCCGCTCGCGGGCCACCGGCAAGTGCGAATGGCGCAGCTCGCCGACGCGCGATGGGCCGCTTGCCAGCCCGGTACCGGCCATCGCGACATGCAGATCCGCGCCTGCCGCGCCCTCGGCGGCTTCGAACCCGACCTGCGCTACGCCTCGGACGACTTCCTGATCCTAGTCGAGATGGTCCGGGCCGCCGGCGCCTGCGCGCTCCTCCCCGACCTCGTTCTCGGGTACGGCGTACCGGGCGTCGCCGTACGGACGCTTGCCGAGGGCACCATCGACCGCGAGGTCTTCCTCCTCACCCGCGCCGCCCGCACCCCTGCGGTCGAGGTTGTCGCCGCCGCCCTCCATGAAGCCGCGCCCTAGACCTCCTTCGACGGCTGGACGACGATCTGCGAGAGGTTGACGTGCCGGGGACGGCTCGCGATGTACGCGACCACGTCGGCAAGCTCCTCCGGCTGGACAGCCGACAGGCTGGCCCGCATTTCGTCGACCATCGCCCGCAGGTCTGCCGGGAAGTCGTCGGCCAGCTCGGTCCCACCAGTCATCCCCGGTTCGACATTCGTCACCCGGATCCCGTCGGGTGCGAGCTCGGCCCGGATGCTCCGCGACCAGTATGTGACGGCCGCCTTCGTGGCGCCGTACGTGGTCATCCCTGCCATGTACCGGTCGGCCGCGAGGGAGGAGATGTTGACGAGGTCGGTCGTCCGCTCGGCGGCGGACCGCTTCAACGCGGGCAGGAAGGCGTGGGTCACCTCCAGCAGACCTTTGAGGTTCACATCCACCATTTGCTGCCATTCAGTCACCGGCACCTCGCCGAACGGCTGGAGTTTCATCAGCCCGGCGCTGTTCACCAGCAGATCCACGTCACCAAGCTGCTGCTGGACTGTGGCCGCTGCTCGCTCGACCGCTGCCGGGTCGGTGATGTCCGTCGGTACGGCGAGGGCTCGTCCACCTGCTTCGACGATCTGGGCGGCGAGCTTCTCCAGCCGGTGGGCCCGGCGGGCGAGCAGGGCAACCGCGGCACCGTCGGCGGCGAGGCGGGTAGCGATGGCGGCGCCGATTCCGCTGGCGGCGCCGGTGACAACTGCGATTCGAGATTCAGTCATGGCTCCACCCTCGGGCGGACGCCGGGGCCGGAACAGATCCGCTCCGACCCTAGGTCTGGCAGTACCACCCAGCCTGGATACTGGAACGGTGAGACGTGAGCTCGGTGAGTATCTGCAGAGCCGGCGCGCCCGGGTGAGCCCGGAGGAGGCCGGCCTGCCCAACGGCGCGGCCCGGCGGGTGCCAGGGCTGCGCCGCGAGGAAGTGGCGATGCTGGCCAACGTCAGCGTCGACTACTACATCCGGCTCGAGCAGGGTCGCGCCGGCAACCCCTCCGAGACGGTTCTCGGCGCGGTAGCGGACGCTCTCCGGCTGACCACGGCCGAGCGCGACCACCTGTTCTCGCTCGCGGCACCGGGCCAGCGGCCCAGCCCGCCACCAGCCGAGGTACGGCCCCAGCTCGCCGCGATGATCCACGCGCTGCGCGACGTACCGGCGATCGTGGTCGACCGGCTGACCAACGTCCTGGCCTGGAACGACGGCGCCGCCCTGATCCTCGCCGACTTCGCCGAGCTCTCCGTCGAGCAGCGCAACCTCACCCGCATGCACTTCCTCGACCCGGCGATGCGCGCCCTGCACGGCAACTGGGAGCAGGTCGCCCGGGACGCGGTGGCCCAACTCCGGCACACCGCAGCCGGCTACGCCTCCGACCCCGAACTGGCCGCGCTGGTCGCGGAACTCAGCGCCGCCAGCCCCGAGTTCGCCGCGTACTGGAACGCCCACGACGTCGCGACCCGGACTCCGTGCGCGAAGGTCCTCAACCACCCGACGGCCGGGCGACTCAGTTTCTCCCTGGAGTCGCTGGTGCTTCCGGCTGACGACGGCCAGTACGTGATGACGTACACCCCGGCCGACGAGCCCACCAGAATGGCCCTGCTCGCCGCCGCTCGCTGACGGTTAGGTGCGGAGCGACTCGAGCAGCCCGGTCAGGGCCGTGAGGGTCTGTTTCAGGTCGCGGCGCGGATGGTCGGAGCCGGCCAGCCAGAGCGCGGCCTCGTTCATTGCCCCCGACAACAGATGCGCGAGGGGGACGACCGGCTGACGAGCAATCTCACCTTCGTCGACCAGCCGGTTCAGCACGTCGATCAGCTGCTGCATCGAGGTGGACGCGTCGAGCCGACGCCAGGTCCCCCAGCCAAGCACCGCCGGCGCATCGATCAGCATGATCTGCTGCCTGTGCGGCTCGGCGCTCGCGGTCAGGAAGGTCCGGCAGCCGACAACCAGTTGCTGCCAACTGTCCAGCCCCTCAGTTGCCTGCTCGATCCGCTCGGCGACCTCGGCGTGGACCTGCTCCAGCACCGCCTGGAACAGCGCGTCCTTGCCATCGAAGTAGTGGTAGAGCGCGCCTTTGGTGACACCGGCCGCGTCGACGATCTCGGCCAGGCTCACCTGGCCATATCCCTTGTCTGCAAAGAGTTCACGAGCCGCGGCGACCAGCGTCGCGGTCGTCTCCTCGCGCTGTTGCGCCTTGGTCCTGGCCGGCATGGGGCCACTCTACCGCGATTGACATACCGATGGTACGGATCTAGCTTTGCAGAACACATACCGACGGTATGTATCTCGTTCGATGAGGAGAGCCATGAAGGTGTCCAGCTTTTACCCCGTGATCTGCACCGAGGCCGAGCTGGTCGCGGTGACGCGCGACTTCTACGTGCAGCACTTCGGCTTCACGGTGACGTTCGACTCGGGGTGGTACGTCAGCCTTCGGCTGGACGGTGACCCCGGCTACGAACTGGCCGTGCTCGACGCGTCCCACTCGACCATCCCGGCGGCCGGACGGCGTACCGTCAGCGGTTTGCTGCTGAACTTCGAGGTCGACGACGTCGACGCCGTCCACCACGACCTCGTCGAGGTCGCCGGCCTGGAGCCGGCCTTGACATTGCGCAGCGAGGACTTCGGCCAGCGACACTTCATCGTGACCGATCCGGCCGGCGTCCTGATCGACGTAATCACCGAAATCGAGCCCTCCACCGACTTCGCCGCCAACTTCACCGGCGCCTAGACACGATGGTGCTCGAGCGTTTGGTGGTGCTCGGCGCCGATCTCACCGACCGGGCTCACGTGCACCGTCGCATCGAGCAGGCGAGGCACAGCATGCAGCAACGCGTGCTCGGCCTCGACGGCGATCAGGTGGCCGGCGACGAGATCGAGACCGGGATCGGCACTGATACTGGCTTCGGCCCGCAATCGATGGCCCGTCCAGCGCAGCCGGACGACGGCGACCTCGCGCACCCCGCGCACCGCTCGCAAGGCCGCCTCCGCGGAATCCAGCAACTCCGGCTCCACGGCATCCATCAGGCGCCGGTAGATCGACACAGCCGCTCCCTTGAGGACGACGAGGATCGCGCCGGTGATGAGGAGCCCGACGATCGGATCGGCGAGCGGGAAGCCGGCCAGTACGCCGAGCGCTGCCAGCACCACGGCGAGCGACGTGAACCCGTCGGTGCGCGCGTGCAGCCCGTCCGCGACCAACGCGGCCGACCCGATCTTCCGGCCGACCCGGATCCGGTAGACGGCAACCACCTCGTTCCCCGCGAAGCCGATCAGGCCGGCCGCGAGGACGACGTACGGGTTCTGGATCGGCTGCGGTTCGACCAGGCGCCGGATCGACTCATAGCCCGCGACCACGGCCGACAGGGCGATCATCAGCACGATGAACACGCCGGCGAGATCCTCGGCGCGCCCGAACCCGTAGGGGTAGCGGCGGGTGGCCGCGCGCCGGCCGACAACGAACGCGATCCACAGCGGTACCGCGGTCAGCGCATCGGAGAAGTTGTGGATGGTGTCGGCCAGCAGGGCCGTCGAACCGGTGAAGAGGACAACGACCAACTGCGCGACCGCCGTCAGACCGAGCACGACCAGACTGATTTTCAGCGCCCGCACACCCTCGGTACTGGCCTCCAGTTCGGAGTCGACCGAGTCGGCCGCGTCATGGCTGTGCGGGCGAAACACCGAACCGATGGCCGAGCGCAGCCCCCGGCCCTCATGCCCATGCCCGTGCCCGTGTCCATGTCCAAGTCCTTGGCCGCTCATCACGTTACTATGTCATATGCGCATGTATGCATGGATGCGATCGTGAAGTCCGACGAGGACCTCGGATCGCCGTCCGACAGCCAGGTGACGGTCGCCGTCGACACGTTCCGCCTGCTCGCCGATCCGACGCGTCTGCGCCTGCTCTGGGCGCTGGCCGACGGTGCGGAACTCGATGTCAGCACGTTGGCGGAGATGCTCGGCGTGCCGCAGCCCGCGACGTCGCAGCACCTTGCCCGGCTCCGTCTGTCCGGGGCGGTGGACGTTCGCAAGGACGGCCGTCGATCGCTGTACTCGATCCGCGGCGTCCACCTGCGCCGGGTGATCTCCGAGGCGCTCTTCCACGCCGACCACACGGTGACCGGAGAGCCACCCCACAACTGACAGGACGTACGCCGCCCCGACCGCCCGGAACGGTGGTGGACACGCCGGGTGATCGAGCGGCGGTTGGTGCGGCTGTTCGACACTCAAGGTGACGAAAACGGCCATCGGGAGGGCGTCGATGCTCACTGATCCTCCGCCTCCGCATGCTCACTACGACCGTGCCGCGGCGGCCCGGATCCTCTTCGAGTTGGCGGCGGGCGAGCTGTTCCGGCCGGCCGCGTGGGACGAGCAGCCTCCCCGCACGATCGAGTACCGCGAAGAGGTACTGCGCCCGGCGCGCGGAAGTCACCTCACCGCCGGACAACTGTCCTACGTACTGCGCTACCTCCAGCCCTGCCCGACCTACCTGGTCACCTCCGCCGGCTCACGCATCACCTGGCGCGACAGCGACGGCATCGTCAACGTCGGCCACACCGGACCGCTCGGCGCGGCCGTTCCGGTGGTCGCACGCGAAGCGACGCTGATGCTGTGGAAGATGCTGGCCGGCAACCAAACACTCGCCCGTCGAGCGGCCGAGCTGAGCCGCGAGGAGCGGGCCGTCCTCGCCGCGACGACGACCGACGGGGTGCCGCTCGACATCTTCCGCACCGGCATCGACGCAGCAGCGAAAGCCCTTGTCCAGCACGCTTTTCTGGCCAGACAAACCTCCTGTACTACGCCGGCCGAGTTCGCTCGCGCGCTCCTCGACGGCGGCATCTTCAAGACGGTCGCCAGCACCTGGTACTGGAGCCTGCAGGCAACCACCTATCGGCGCGGCATCATCCCGGCCTCCTTGGTCACGTACGCCGGTCAGGTGCGCTACTCGGTCGACACCACGATCACCCTTCGCGCCTTGAAGGACGCCCAACTCGAGGCCGCCAGGGAACTCGCCGACCGAGCCCGGTCGGCGAACGTGGAACTCGGGACGCTCCTGGACGACGGCCACGGCACCACCCCATCCAGCGCCGCGCAGTACGCACATCTGGCGGCCGGCGATCGGCCGCGCTGTCCCGCGCAGGCGACCCAAGCGAGCAACGGGCACCGATGGAGCGTTCTCGACCAAGTGGCGCATGCCTTCGTCGAGACCTTCACGCAGCTCGTCGACGTCATCGAGGTGATACCGACCGCGGCCGCTGCCAAGGCCGCGTCCGGTGTGATCGGCGAGGTGTTCGAAGTACCGGACATGACGTGCGACCACTGCACGAAGACCATCACGCGAGCGCTCGGAGAGCTTGGCGTCGATCCGCCCGAGTTCGACCTCGTCACCAAGCGGGTGATCGCCGCGTTCCCGTCCGCCGAGATCCGGGAACGCAGTTTCGAGGCGATTCGCGAGCGCGGCTACACCGTCGTACCGGTCACCTGACGCTGGCAGTTCGGGCAGATGCCGACGAGCTCGACGGTGTGCGCGACCTCGGCGAATCCCGACTCGTCGGCCAAACGCGCGGCCCAGTGCTCGACGACGTCGGCGTTCACCGTGCGACTGAAGCCGCAGCTCCGGCAGACGAGGTAGTGACAGTGCCCCGCCGCCGGACGCCGCCGGTAGAACCGCTTGCCCACTTCATCTCGTATGACGTCCACGCGACCCGCTCGCTCCAGCTCCCGCAGGGCGCGGTACACCGTCGTCAGACCGACGGAGGTGCCGGCCGACTCCAGCAACTCATGCAACTCGCCAACCGAGACAAGATCCCGGCAGCCGGACAGAGTATCGAGGATCGCAGCCCGCTGCCGCGTCCGGCGCAACCCGATACTCGCGGCCGACAACTCCTCCATACCCCAACTGTACATGGAAATCATTTCCAACAACTGACATCAGACGACGCGACTACTTGCCGGCGCAGGGGTGCGGAGTACTAGTACGCCGATCGCGGACCACGTCGCGCACATGACCACCAAAGCGACGTCGTGCCACGGATCGACCGGGATCGCGATTGCTGCGAACGCCGCGATCCCGGCAAGTGCCAGCAACTGCCACCCACCTGGTGCCCGCGAGTGTCGACGCAGTGCCAGTCCCCAACTGACCTGGCCGATCGACAGCAACAGCATGCCCAGCGCGAAGAGCAGGAACGACAGTTCCAGCGGTCCTCCGAGGACGACGCCAGTGATCAGGACGACTAGGCAGAACGCCGTCAGGAGCCCGGCTCCGGCCATCGACAGGAAAGCTCCGGCGCGGGCCGGCTTCGTACTGCGCGCTGATTCTCGGCGCAGGCCGCTCACGGCAACAGTCAGCAGCGCGAACCCGAGCGTGCTCATGGTCAGCAGCAGCACGAACGCCGGCATCTTGGTGACGGTTCCGTCGTCGCGCTGAGCGTTCAGCAGCCACTCACCTTGGGTGCCCGCCACCATCAAGACACCAGCTGCGGCCGCTGCTCGGCCGGTGGAACCAACAGTCGTCAACATCAGGAAGCTCCTTCCCCTTCCGGCGTCCGTCGCCGGTCCTTCGAAGCTAGGAAAGGCGAGCACCACCGGTCGTCGGCCGCGCTGCGGTTTTCGTGGTCACCCGTGTGGCGGACGGGACGGCCGCGCGACTCCACCTCACTATGGATGTACGTCGGCAGCGAAGTCGCTACCGTCGAGACATGCCCCGCGCGCGTTTGCCAGTACTCGCCGACCTCGTGGTCGTGCTTGTCCTGGCGCTGTCCGCGCTCGGCCAGGTGTGGACCTCCCCGGTGACCGCCTTGGAAGGCGGCCGGGGTGTGCACAGCCTTCTGGTGGTGGGGTTCACGCTGCCCCTGATGGTCCGGAGGAGGTTCGCGGTCGCCGTCTTCGGGATCGTGATCGCCGCCGCGTGGATTCAGCTCCAGCTGGGTGGTGGCCTCGGGCAACCGTTCTTCGCAGTACTCCTTGCGCTGTACTCCGTGGGCGCCCATGCCCCCCGGCCTGCGACCCTGGTGGGGCCGGGAGCCGTTGTCCTGATGGCGGTGTTCATCGACGGTCCGCGCCTGAGGGACGGGGAGCCTTGGGACCAGGTGGTGCCGGCCTGGTTCATCCTCCTTGCGGTTTGGGCGTTCGGTCGCTGGATGCGCCGCCGGGCGGTGGAATCCGCCGCGCTCAACGCGCGGGCGGAGGCGGCCGAGCGGGACAAGGAGGAGCAGGCCGCGCGTGCCGTGGCCGACGAGCGGGCCCGGATCGCCCGCGAGCTGCACGATCTCGTTGCCCACAGCATGGGTGTCATCGTGATCCAGGCCCAGGGCGCCCAGCGGGCGATCGATGCCGCACCCGAACAGGCGCGCGCCGCACTGTCTTCGATCGAGACCGCGGGCCGTACCGGGCTGGCCGAGCTGCGGCGGCTGCTCGGACTACTCAGCCCGGAGCCCGGTGACGCGGACACGACTCCGCAACCGACGCTCGAGCAGCTACCCGACCTGATAACCGGCGTACGAGGGGCAGGCCTCACTGTCGACCTGAAGATCGAGGGAGTGGTCCGCGCCCTGCCCGCAGGCGTGGAGTTGACCGGCTATCGCGTTGTGCAGGAGGCGATGACCAACGTCTTGAAGCACGCCGCGGGGGCTCCGGTCGAAGTGCGGCTCCGCTACGAGCCGGACTGCCTCGACATCGAAGTACAGGACACCGGCCCTGCGGACGGTGACAGCGGCGACGGGGCGGACAGTGGAGGTCGGGGGTTGATCGGGATGCAGGAGCGAGTTTCCCTGTACGGCGGGACGTTCCGCGCCGCTCCCCGACCCGAAGGCGGCTTCGCTGTCCACGCGCGGATCCCGGCCGACGGGCGGCAGCGATGATCCGCGTTCTGCTCGTCGACGACGAAGAACTCGTCCGCACCGGACTGCGGATGATCCTCGACGCCGAGCCCGGCATCACCGTGGCCGGCGACGCCGCCGACGGCGAGGCCGCGCTCGCTCGCCTCGATGAGCTCCACCCGGACGTCGTACTGATGGACGTCCGGATGCCGCGGATGGACGGCCTCGAGGCGACCCGGCGCATCTGTGCCGGACATCCCGGGGCGAAAGTCGTCGTACTGACCACCTTTGACCTCGACGAACACGTCTACGCGGCCCTGGCCGCCGGCGCCAGCGGCTTCCTGCTCAAGGACGCCCCAGCAAGCCAACTGGTGCACGCCATCCGCGTCGTCGCCGACGGAGACGCCCTGCTGGCGCCAAGCGTGACCCGCCGGCTCATCGCGCGGTTCACCGACCAGCCACCCCCTCGACCGAAACTCCCAGCTGACCTGACACCCCGCGAGACCGAAGTACTCGCACTGCTCGCCGAGGGACTCTCGAACACGGAGATCGCCGAGCGCCTGGTGGTCGGCGACGCCACCGTCAAGACTCACGTCGCCCGCGTACTGATGAAGTTGGGCGTCCGGGACCGCGTCCAAGCAGTCGTGCTCGCCTATCGCTCCGGATTGGTCAGCTGATCAAGTCGCGTGGCGGCGGCGGTAGGCCGCGATCCGGTTCCGGTTCTGGCAGGTGACGGAACAGAAGCGGCGGTGAGCCCGCGGCGAGATGTCGATGTAGACGTCGGCACAGTTGTCCGCCGAGCACAGGCCGACCCGGGCAGAGTCGTGGTCGGCGAGCTGTTGGCGCAGGGTGAGCCCGGCGGCTGCCAGCACCGCGAGGCTCGGGTCCTCGACCCACCAAGTCGCCGCGAGGCCTCCGTCAGCGAGCCCGATCGTGGGTCGTACGCCGGTCCGTTCGAGAACACCGGAGAGCGTGCGGACCCGTTCGGCCGGGTCGCCGTTCGCGAACACCGGGAAGATCGCGTCAGCGGTCCGCTCCAGAGTCTGCGAATCCGCGCCGGCCCAGCCTGGCAGCAGCGCTTCAGTCGACTCCGGAAAACCTTCCCGCTGGCCGGTTGCCCGTGGGACCGTCCCCCAGCCGTTGACGACCGCCACCACCGTCGGGATTTCCAATCGGTCGATGAACATCCTGCCAGTGTAACGCCATGAACCCAGACATGGCGTTGCGGAACAGCCGCGGCGTACCGTAACGTCATGGATGGGTTGATGACGTTACGAGAGTGATGGTGACCTGATGCGGGCAGGCGTGCGGGAATGGATCGGGCTGGCGGTCTTGGCTTTGCCGTGTGCAGTGGTTTCGATGGATGCGACCGTGCTGAACCTCGCGATCCCGAAGATCAGCACCGCGCTTCATCCGAGCGGTCCGCAACAGCTGTGGATCGCCGACAGCTACTCGTTCGTGCTCGCTGGACTCCTGATGACGATGGGCATGGTCGGCGACCGGATCGGGCGCCGCCGGCTGCTCCTGGCAGGTGCGAGTGTCTTCGCGGCAGGCTCGGTTCTCGCCGCTTTCGCAACAGGTCCCGGCCAGCTCATCGCGGCCCGCGTACTCCTCGGACTGGCCGGTGCAACGCTGATGCCGTCCACGCTCTCGCTGATCCGCACGATGTTCGCGGATGCAGCGCAGCGGCGTTTCGCCCTCGCAGTCTGGACGGCAAGCTTCGCACTCGGCGGATTGGCCGGCCCGCTGATCGGAGGTCTGCTGCTGGCTCGCTACTGGTGGGGTTCGGTGTTTCTGGTCGCCGTACCAATCATGCTGGTGCTGCTGACACTCGGACCGCTCGTGCTTCCGGAATTCCGCGGCCGGAACGCACCGCGCATCGACGTTCTCAGCTCGGCGCTCTCGTTCGGTGCCGTTCTGAGCTTCGTGTACGGAATGAAGAAGCTGGCCGCCAGCGGCCCGCAGCCGATGCACTTCGGCGCGGCAGCAGCGGGCGCCGTACTGGCAGGGTGCTTCCTCCTGCGTCAGCGGCACATTGATCAGCCGGCCATCGAGCCCGCGCTGTTCCGTACGATCTCCTTCAGCGTGCCGCTCGCCGTCTTGGCGTTGAGTTTCTTCGTCCTGTACGGCACACAGTTCATCACCGCGCAGTACCTGCAGGTCACCCTCGGCCTGTCCGCACTACAGGCAGGCCTAGCGTCCCTCCCTGGAACGGTCGCCTACCTGACAGGATCGCTCCTGGCGCCAAGCATCACCAGACGACTAGGCACTTCCCGCGGCCTGTCTGGCAGCCTGCTCATCAGTGCGACAGGCTACGGCCTGCTGGCGCTGGTGGCATGGGGCGGACTGTGGATAGTGGTCGCCGGCTTCGTTGTCTTCTCCATCGGCCTGGCCGGGGTCTACGTCCTGGCCACAGACCTCACAGTCTCGACAGCACCTCCAGAACGAGCCGGAGCGACGTCGGCCCTCTTGGAGACCAGCGCCAACCTGGGAGGCGCACTCGGCATCGCGAGCCTCGGCAGCATCGTCCTGGCCGTGCGCAACCACGCCGACACAAGCTCTACCCTCACCCAGGGCTATCAACTGGCCGAACTGGTAGCCACCTCAGCCATCCTCATCGCCGCCACCGCGACCATCATCCTTCTGCGCTCGCGATCAGCGCAGAAGGTGCCTTCAGCAACAGTTTTGTAGGTAGGTCTGGAGGTCGGCGAGGGCGGCGGCACTGCCGTCGCGGTCGGCTTGGTACAGGACCGTTTTGCCTTCGCGGCGGGAGGTGACGATGCGGCCGCGGCGGAGCAGGTCGAGTTGCTGGGAGGCGGTGGACTGGCCGATGCCGGCCTGCTCGGCGACCTCGTTGACCGACAGCTCGGCGCCACGCGAGAACAGCAGCATGATGCGTTGCCGGGTCGGGCTGGCGAGAGCCTTGAGGAAGTCATGCGTGGAGGCGGACAGCTCGGTACGACCACTGGTCGGAGACGGCGCCGGATCGCTCGACCGACTCTTACCCGCTGCCATCCCGCGACTCCCTTCGCCGAAGGCCAGCCTAGCTCATATCGTTATTTCGTCATATCGCAATATGACGATATGTTGCCGTCATGACTTCCTCTCCTGTGGTGATCATCGGTGCCGGCCAATCCGGCCTAGCTGCTGCGAAAGCCGCCGAGTCGGCCGGTCTCCGGGCCCTGGTGCTCGAAGCCGGCGACCGACCGGCCGGTTCCTGGCCGTCGTACTACGACTCGCTGACCCTCTTCTCCCCAGCCCGCTACAGCAGCTTCCCCGGTACGCCGTTCCCCGGCGACCCGGATCGGTATCCAACCCGCGACGAGGTGGTGGCCTACCTCGAAAGCTATGCCGCGACGCTGGACACCGAGATCCGTCTGGGCACCCGAGTGGCAGCAGTCGAGCAAGCCGACCCGGGTTTCATCGTGCGCGCTGACGGTGGAGAAACGATCAACGCAGCCGCGGTCATCGCCGCGACAGGTTCGTTCGCCACACCTTATGTACCGACGATTCGCGGCCAGGAGCGGTTCGACGGCGAGGTCCTGCACGTAGCGGAGTACAGGGATCCGAAACCGTACGCCGGGAAGCGGGTTGTCGTGGTCGGAGCGGGCAACTCCGCGGTGCAAGTCGCGTACGAACTGGCCGAATTCGCACATGTCACCTTGGCAGCGCGAAGACCGGTGCAGTTCGTACCGCAGATCCGTGGCGGGCGCGACATGCACTATTGGCTGCACACGCTACGGCTGGACCTACTGCCACCTTCAGTGCTCTCCCGCCTGATCAAAGGCACCCCGGTCTTCGACACCGGCAACTACCGCGCGGCTCTGGAGTCGGGCGAAATCACTCAACGCCCGATGTTCACAACCTTCGACAGTGAGGGCGTCGTCTGGGAAAGCGGCGCCCGAGAGCCTGTCGACGTCGTGCTGTTCGCCACCGGCTACCGCCCCCACCTGCCCTACCTGGAACCCCTAGGATCCCTCGACCCCACAGGCCTGCCGCTCCACAAACGCGGCATCTCACTAACCCACCGCGGCCTGGCCTATCTCGGCGTCGAGTTCCAGCGATCCTTCTCATCAAACACCTTGCGCGGCGTACATCGTGACGCCACCTATGTCGTCAAAGCACTGAAAGCCCGAGGCTGAGTCATCACGATCACCCGACGGTGGCCATCACTCCTCAGATCCGACCGGCCCGGCGCCGATCACGGCGACCGGGAGGGCCTACGAGGGACGATCACCGGGTTTCTCCAAGTTTTACAGGTGATTTGGTCAGATGCTCTACCGTCGCCACGACGAGAGCGGCGGCGGCGAGCAGGGTTCGGGGCTCGACTCGATCAGGGGTCTCGGCTGGTGTTTGATAGCCCGGCATGCCCATACCGATGCCGATCGATGGCAGGCCGGCAGCGGCGTAGCGACGGTTGTCGGACGCCATCGCGCCCGCACGCAGCGGTACTCCGGTTTGCCGACCGGCCTGATCGAGAGCGGCCAGTAACGGCTCGGCGGGGCCACCAGCCTCGACAGCAGCCGCTTCACCAAGCTGCGCGGCACCGTCGACGTTGACGACATAGGTGCCAGCGGCAACTTGTGGGGCGTGATGCGCAGAACCACGCGCACCGGCTTCCTCGCCGTCGAGCAAGGCCACCGCCAGGCCTGTACCGCTTGGCAGACTCCCGGCCAGCAGCCGGGCCGCCTCCAGGACCACCGCTACCCCTGACGCGTTGTCGGCCGCCGCCGGCAATCGGACTTCCGGGTCGTCACCCACGCCGTCGTAGTGAGCCGTGAGCAAGACGGACAAGCCGCCTGGCGAGGGGGCCGAGAAGACGCCGTACACGTTGCGACCGGTTGTGCGGATCGTGCGCATCGGGACAGATCCCGCGATCTCACCGAGTCCGTTGCTCAGCTCGGCATGCAGGTCGGTGCGCACCGACAGAATCGGGACGAGTCCGGTCGGCGGACCGGCGATCATCTTCGGCATCCATCCTTCGTCGTCGACACCGCGAGGCACCAGCAGGCCGATCGCGTCTTCGGCCTCTGCCCGGGACACCGTCTCCTGGTCGGCGGCCGGTACGAGCAGCCATCGTGCTCGCCACGACCGCGCCTCCGCGGTGGCCAACTGACCGGTCACCGGAGTGGGCAGCTCGGTCGAGGTGAGTTGCTCGGCGAAGTCCCGGCGATGGACCAGCAGCGTATCGCGGTAGCTCAGGACCGGCGTTGCCTGCAGTTCGCGGACGCCGCTGACCGCGAACTCGTCGACCTCGACCACCGCACCAAGCTCAGCGAGCCGGCCGGCCAGCCACTCAGCCGCGGCCCGACCGCCAGGTGTGCCGACCCGGCGGCCGGTGAACCGGTCCGCCGCCAGCGCATGCACGGTAGCGAGCATGCGCTCCGCGGAGGCGTCACCAGGACCGCCGCTGCCGAACAGAGGAGCCGCAGCGGCGTCCAGAGCAGCTGGCGATCCCGGCGACGCGGTAGTCATCCGCAGCACCCGCCTACAGCAGCCGCTGCAGGCTCAGTCGCAGCCGTAGAACCGCAGCAACCGCCAGCGGCCACCACTGCATCGGTGCCGCAGCAGCCACCGGCTTCAGCCGAGGTGGACGCCGTACCGACCGCCGTACTGCCGCAACAGTTGCCAGCTGCCGGCGGCGTGAATGCCTCGGATGGGCTCCCAGCGAACCCGCCAGCCGTACTTTCGCTTGCCATGATCTTCTCCCTTGGTGCCACAGTTCAGTGAACGATCGGGACGTGCAGCGATTGCGTGCGAATCCGGTCGCGCAGCGCTTGCGAACGGCACTGCGCAGTGCACACCTGGCCGCAGGCCTCGCAGAGTTCGACCGACGCACGACTCCTCGACAGACGCTCGATGAGCTTCAACATCACTCCTCCTTCCACCCGGGCCGGAGTCGGCACCGGGAACTATATTGACATTCATCGAATTAGCGATACCCAGCTTGCCTTCTGTTTCGACAAGAGTCAAGATAGACACATGTCGAAACAGGAGATCGCCTTCGGATCAAGCGGTGGCTGCTGTAGGCCGATCTCTGACGCGGCGCTGGATCCGGTGGCGGCGAGCGAGGGCGCGGCGGTTTTCAAGGCGCTGGCCGACCCTGTCCGGCTGCGACTGATGTCGATCATCGCCTCGGCCGGGGACGAGATCTGTGTCTGCGACCTCACTCCGCTGTTCGACGTCAGTGGTCCGACGATCTCCCACCACCTGCGCGTACTACGCGATGCCGGCCTGGTCGACTGCGAACGCCGCGGCACATGGGTGTACTACTGGCCACTCCCCGAGCGCATGGCGTGGCTCTCCACCTTGCTGTCAGTGCCTGCCGGCGCCGGAGCAGGCAACTGAACGCGCAGGCGCCTCGCGAGGTCGGCACGGTAATTGTCGGTGGCGGCCAAGCAGCACTGGCGACCGGTTTCTACCTGCGCCGTGCCGGCCTCACCCCTGGCCAGGACTTCGTCATCCTGGACGCCTCGGACCGGCCCGGTGGCGCTTGGGCGAAGATGTGGCCGACTCTCCGGACCTTCTCGCCGACCCAGCACTCCTCGTTGCCGGGCTGGATGATGCCGCCCTGGACCGCCGACGACGGGTATCCCCTCGCGGCCCACGTCGTCGACTACCTCACGCAGTACGAGAATCGGTACGAACTCGCAGTACGCCGTCCTGTGCGGGTCACCTCGGTCCGGTACGGCGATCGCGGCCGCCTCGCGGTCTCCACGGATCACGGTGACTGGCTAGCCGACAACGTCATCTCCGCCACCGGCACGTGGTCCAGGCCGTTCATCCCGAAGTACCCGGGGCACTTCGCCGGGCGACAACTCCACACCGCGCAGTACCGGCGGGCGTCCGACTTCGCAGGTCAACGGGTGATGATCGTGGGCGGCGGCAACTCGGCCGCCCAGATTCTCGCCGAGGTGTCCGAGGTCGCCGAGACGACCTGGGTGACCCCGCGACCGCCGCGCTTCCTCCCCGACGAGGTCGACGGCCGCGCCCTCTTCGAGATCGCCACCGCCCGCCGCCGCGCCCGCGATGCCGGCCAAACCGACACGGGCGGCGTCGGCGGCCTTGGCGACATCGTCATGGTCGACACCGTCCGCAAGGCCCGCGACCGCAACGTCCTCCACTCCCGCGGCCCACTGCACCAACTCACCAAGCATGGCGCCCGCCTGTACGACGGAAGCCAGGTAGACCTGGACACCATCATCTGGTGCACCGGCTTCAGACCCGCCCTACAACACCTAGCACCACTTGACCTCCGCGGACCCCACGGCCTCATCCCCACCGAAGGAACCCAAGCCCGCAAGGAACCCCGACTCCACCTGATCGGCTACGGCGACTGGACCGGCCCCGCCTCAGCAACCCTCATAGGCATAGGCCAAACCCTCCGCACCTTGCCCACCACAATCAAGTAAGCCGAACCACGGTCAACTGAGCAGATCAGAGGGGCGCAAGTCTCCTGCGGGCAACCGTGCGGTCCGGTCAGGGACTGTGAGCCCGGTGTCTATGCCTTGCTCGCCACCACCATGTAGTTCTCGGCCTCGGGGTTGTACGTGCTCCTTTCCGTCCGGAGTCCGACGTGGTGCAACTCGGCTACGAGTTGGTCGTATCGGTAGGGCCAGCACGACAGCAGTTCCGAGCGGACAAGAACCGACCCAGCCGGATCAACTTGCGCGATCGCGATCTCGATGTGGTGCTCCTCCTCCCAATGCGGCGCAATCTCCCAGCGGTAGACCACGACGGCATCGCGACCGTTCCGGCGTACAAGACGGTCACTGATGTCGAGCCGGGAACCTCTGGCTCTCACGAGTTCCCAGGTGCGGGAGGTGAGTACCAAGCGCCCGCCACGGCGCAGAACCCGTGACATCGACTCCAGAGCAGCAACCCTGCCTCTCGCGCCCTCGGCATGGTGCAGCGAGTTGCCAACGCAGAACACCATGTCGAAGGTGTCGTCATCGAAATGGTCGGGCAACTCTTGCCAGTCCGCCCGCACTGTCCGGACAGGTGCCGCGAATTCCTCAGCCAACTCTGCAGTCCGACGAACCATCTCTTCGCTGGCGTCAGTTGCGACCACCTGCATGCCACGACCGGCGAGGCCGACCGCCAACTGTCCGGTTCCGCACGAACAATCGAGGACGTGAGCGTTCGGCGGCAGGAGACTGAGGACGTCGTCGAACGACGCAGCGAACTCGGCCGGGGCCAGCTTCGCATCCGAGATGAGCCACTCGTACACCTCGGCCAGCGCGTTATAGCTCGTCACAACTACTACCTCCGACACGGGGCAGACTCACGGTCGCACATCAGTACATCAGCGGAGCAAGCCGACCCACCAATGGTTTTGCAAGGCCAACCCGCCCCACTCCTCATCGCGGAAACCTGCATTAAACACACCGGGGCTTACCCTTCGGCTCTATACCTACATGCTGCCGTCTTCGCACGGGCGAGCGCGTAAGGCCGTCGACAACCTACTGGCTGCGATCTTCCTTTGAAATCTCGAGCCTCCTCGGCCCGGCCGGACCCGCCGCGACCCGGACCATCCACCGCGTATTCCCGCGGCTGGACGGTGGGCGCGACGGCGGCGCGTGCATGCGCCGGAGGCGCCAAAGAACTGTCGCCGCCGGAGGCGGTGTCCTTTGGTGGAAGCCTAGGCGGGTCGATGGATCTGGTCAGGCGACCGTCGCCACCGCGATCAGGTACTCCCAATCGCTCACCACCGTGCCGTCGGTACCGCGGTTCGAGGCTGCGGCCAGGGCGATCATGTCGTCCCGGAGCGCCGGCCGGGCCTCTTCGGGAAGCCGTTCCGCCGCCTTGTACGTCGGGCCGTAGTAGGTCAGGAAGAAGTCCGCGAAGTACTCCGGACTCGGGAACCGCTGCGTCACCGTCGCGGTGGCAGTGCTGACCTTGGCGACCCCGTCACCGAGCAGTTCGCGCACGCTGTGCTCCACGCCCCAGCGGGTGGGCGGCAGCGCGCCGGGCGGCGGTGCGGCGTGCCGCCCGACCGTCTTGAGCAACTGGCCGACGAAGCCTGTCGGGGTCCAGCTCGCCAGAGCGATCCGTCCACCTGGTTTGACGACGCGGACCAGCTCGGCCGCGGCCCGCTCGTGATCGGCCGTGAACATCACGCCGATGGCGGAGAGCGCGTAGTCGAACGAGTCGTCCGGGAACGGCAGGTGCTCGGCGTCCGCCACGCGGAAGTCCACCGCGAGCCCTTCGGCCCGCGCACGACGGTCGGCGGTGGCAACGAGCTCCGGTACGTAGTCGATCCCGGTGACGTCGCAGAATCGGCGGGCCGCGGCCAGCGCGACGTGGCCGGTGCCGGTCGCGACGTCCAGCACTTTCGCGCCGGGTCTCAGCTCGGCCGCGGCAGCCAGCATCTCCGCGATCGGCACGGTCAACCAGGCGATCCTGCCGTAGTCGCCACTGCTCCACGTGGCCTGCTGTTTCGCCTTGATCTCCTCGAACGTGGCAATGGTGGTCATGGGTCACAATCCCTTCTTCTGTTGGTTTCCCAGGCCCTCATGGCCTGGAAGTTGGTGGTCTGGGCGTTGATCGGCTGCGAGCGGGTACGGGGCGATGATCGACAGGTACGGGGCGGGATCGCCGTCCCAGTCGTAGGTCCGGATCCGGGTCGCGCTGCGTCGGCCGGTGATGGTGCGGAAGAGTTCATGCCGGTCGGCTGTCAGGGTGGCAGCGGGCTCGCCGTCTCCCAGCACCCAGTGGTCAAGCCCGTCCGACAACCGCAGCGGCGGCAACCCGGTCTCCGCCAAGCGCGCCCGCAGCCAGTCCCGGTACGCCGCGAAGCCGACCCGGGCGACCGGAGCCGATTCGTCGGGCTCTTGACTCAACGCCTCGCGCAGATCGGCCAGATGTACTGCGAGGTCGGCGACCGGCGCGGTCAGGAGCCACTCGGGCCCGTCGGAGACGGCACCGCTGCCGCCTCGCAGCATCGTGACCAGCCGGCGGGTGTGTTCGTCGAACTCCCGCAGCAGCGACTCCAGGTCGCGGTCGGCGCGGCTGGACACCTGATCGGCCGTCCACTGTTCCCGCCTGGTGGCTGTCTCGGAGTCACGCCAGGCATCGAGGGCGTCGGGGAAGTAGGTTCCCCTGACGGTGTCCTCCACGATCCCGACGAGGTGCGCGACGAGGTCTCGCACCGTCCAGTCCGGACAGGCCGGCACAGTGCGGGCAAGCTGATCCGGGCCGAGGTCCTCGACCAGCGCTCGCACCCGGCGCTGCCCGTCCTCGTAGGCCCAGGCCGCGTTCCAGCGGGCCATTCGTTCCGGGGTGAGGACGCGGGCCGGCGGGACGCGCTTGGTGAAGGTGTCCAGGAACTCCTGACCGGCCACTGGATCCGCCGCGAGGCCCGAGAACTGGGCCGCGGCCCGCCCCGATCCGAAGGCGGCCAGCCCGAACGACCACTCGTAGTACCCGGTGGCCCGTCGGTCGCGCCACGGTCCGTATCCGCTCAGGTCGCGGCCGCTGGTCAACGTGGTGGCGAGGTACCAAGCCTGCTCGACCGCATCGCCGATGCCCTGGGCCGTGACCGGATGCTTGAAGTGTCCGGCGTCCCCCAGCAGCGCCCATCCTGGACCGGTCGCCTCGCGATAGTGCCCGCGCATCATGGTCTCGGGCACCACGACCAGAGGCGAGATCCGCTCGGCCTGATCGAGCAGCCGGGCGTTCAGTACGGCCGGGAACTGGCGGAGTCCGGCTCGGTAGCGTTCCTCGCGTTCCGCGGTCGACCCGCGGGTGAGCTCGGGCGGCCCGGCCAGAGACAAGAGATGAATGCCGTCCTCGCACGGCACGGACATCAGCGCCGACCGCTCGTGCACGTCGATGTGGCACCACTCGGAGGCCGGCAGCCCGGTCCAGTACGCCAGCAGGAACGCCATCGCACCGCGCTTCTCATCGGTTGCCGGCAGCCCCAATCGCCGCGCGACAGTGGAGACCCGACCGTCAGCGCCGAACACCCAGTCCGACTCGATCGTCTCGCCCGTGTCGAGCACGACGCCGCGCACCGGGTCGTCGGTCGTGCCCGCACCGATCAGCGCGGTGACCTCACGCCCGCTTCGTACTTCGGCGCCGGCCGCTGCCGCCGTATCGACCAGGGCCGCGTCGAGCACGATCCGCCGGATGCAGGTCGCCCGGTCGTGACCGCCGATCGGGGTGAAGTCTCCGGCCACGTCGTGACCGAGCACTCGCCAGCTGAAGTGGACCATCGGCAGGTGATGGGCGGTCTTGAGGGTTTCCAGGACCCCGAGCTCGTCCAGGCGCTTGAGGGTGTCGGGGAACATGACGTGCGTCGACACGGTGTCGCTGGGGAACCGGTCGCGATCCAGCAGCAACACCCGCCAACCCGCCCGGGCGAGCAGGGTTGCCAGGGTCGATCCCGCACACCGTGCGCCGACCACGACCGCGTCGTACCGCTTGCTCATCGTGCACCCACCTTCAGGTTTTCGGTACTGCGCCGCGCGCTGCCGCGGTCCGCGGCGGTCACGGCGACGGAGATCAGCAGAGGCAGAGCCAGCACGGCACCGACGACCGACCAACCGCCGAGCGCGAGTCCAACGCCACCCAGGACGGCACCGCCCAGGTATCCACCTTGCATCGAAGCGGCCCGGATGCTCATCGCTTGCAGCGCACCGACTCCGGCCAGATCCAGACCCACCGCGCTGCCGGCGATCATGCGGGCACCTGCGAGGAAGGCGATCACGGCGAACATCGTGACGGAGAAGCCGAAGGACGGCCGGACCGCGCCAAGGATCAGGGCAGCCGCTGCCATTCCCGGACCGGTGATGAGCAGCATCGGCCTGGCCGCGTGCTCCACCCAGCGCCGGGCCACAAAGGTGCCGATGACGAACCCCGAGGCGCCGCCGCCCAACGCGATACCGGCTGCCGCTGCGGACGCTCCGTGAGCCTCGGTGAGCAAGCTGCCGCAGTAGACGAGCACCCCCGCCCAGCCGGCGTACGCCATCAGTTCAGTGGTTGCCCACCGGGTCGCCCCCGGCCTTCGGAACAGCTTCCGGACAGACGTGGGAGCCGGCTCCGGCGTACCGGGTTCGCGTCGGAGTACCCGGATGAGGGTGAGGACGCAGGCGGCGAGTGGCACGAGCCAGGCGAGACGCCAACTGTGATCGCCGACGAAGCCGATCACCGGCATACCGACGATCCAGGCACTCGGCTGGCCGACCAGTGCCCACGACAGCAGAGTGGCGCGCTGCCCGTCGGGCGCCCAGCTCGCGGCCGCGGCCAATCCGCCCGCCAGCACCAGGGCGACTCCGCCGCCGAGCACGATCTGCGCGACCGCCAACGCTGTGAAAGACGGTGCAGCCGCACTCGCCACTGCGGCGGTCGCGAGCAGGCCGAGCCCGAGCGCGAGCAGGCCGCGCAGCTCCCACCGGCGCCGGATGATCAGCAGGCCGACGGCGACGATCACCGCGACCACGCCGGACACGGCCCGGAGCTGCCCCGCCGCCGCGGGCGAGACCTCCAGATCGGCCGCTACCCCGGACAGGATCGGGGTGAGAACCAGCAGGCTGGACTGGGCTGCGAACAAGCAGCCGAACAACGTCGCGCTCGCCGAGCCCGAGGCCCGCTGCGTCTTGATCGTGGTGACGTTCCGCATGCCAATCACGATGACCGGGCGATGTTGAAGTTCTGTGGAACCAGCATTGACGGCGGCGCTGGTCACGGCCCGGCCGCCGCGCCGTCCGTGGCTAGGCGAGCGGCCGGCGCCATCGCTGTGGCGCCCCGATCTCGTCGTAGACCTGCCACGACGCCCGGTGCTTGCGAGCGGCCTCGTCAGAGCGGTCCATCGCCGCCAACGACTCCGCCCACGCGTGCAACGCGGCAGCCCGCCGCCACGGAAGCTGGTACGCGGTGAAGATCGCAACGGCGTTCTCGTACGCCGCGTCGCACTCCTCGAGCTGCCCCTGCGCACCGGCCACGGCACCACGCGCCAGCTCGACCACGCCGACCTGTCCGCGCCAATCCTGTCCGTCGGCGATGATCTCGTCGCAGCGCCCCACCTCCAGGACTGCTTCCCCGATCTCACCGCCCACTGCCAGCACGCGGCCCAGCTCAGCCCTGGCCGCAAGCTCGGTGGGCACCTGCGGACCCTCGACGCCGATGGCTACCGCACGTCGCAGCGCGGCAACGGCGCCGGCCCGATCGCCGAGGAGCACGCGGACACCGGCGAGCCAGCGGGCATTCAGGGCGGCATCGTGCAGGTCCCCGGCCTCCTCGTCATGGCGGAGAGCGGCGGCCCAGTCCCGCTCGGCCTTTTCCCACCCCCCGTCGAGAGAGGTCAGGATCCTGCGGCAGACGGCGTCGGCCGGCAGCGGCTCCGCCAACCGGCGAGCGTCGTCCAGGTCGCCAGTGCTCGCCAGCGCCAGCACCAACTGGTCAACAACGGTGTCGTGCGGATGCGCGAAGGTTTCGAACCTGGCCTGGGCGAGGCCTCGCCGGCACCACGACCGCGCGGCGGCCGGGTCCAGCAGGTACTCCGTCTCGCACAGCGCCGCGGCCCCCACCGCGATCCAGCCAAGATACGGATCGGCGAGCTCGTGGGCGGTGGCCCACATCGTTTCGCGGAGCGCCGACGCGGCACGCAGCTCGCCACGGTTGAACTCGAACCAGCCTCGACCCCAGGTCGCCATCACGGCCAGATCGCGGCGACCCAATTCGGTCCCAAGCGCGGAAGCCCGGTTCGAGTAGTCCCCGAGCAACTCGTTCCGGACGCCGTACATCGCCGCCTGCGCCATCCCGCGGTACAGGTGAAAGGCTGCCTTCCGATCCCCGAGCAGTCGTTCCGCGGCGGCGATGTGCTCGATCGCCCGGGGAATGTCCATCACCGAATGGTGGGTGCTGAGGGCTCCGCCGAGTCGGCTGTGCACCGTTGCGACGGCGTTGTCCCCGACCCCGCGATACAGCTCCAACGCAGTCTCGAGGTGTTGGACCGCCTGTCGGTATCCGAGGCTCGACTTCAACCGGAGCATCGCAGTACGGACCGCAGCCTCTGCTCGTCGCGCGGGCGAAGCACCGGCATGGTCGAGGATCTCGACTGCGGCCTCGGCATGGTCGACGGCCTCGTGCCACGCGTAGAGCCGGGCCGCCTCGTCGGCGGCCTGCATGCTGAGCTCCGCGGCCCGCACCGGATCGGCGGCCGGACCCGCGGCCCGCAGGTGCACCGCAGCCGCCGCGATGCCCTTGCTCGCACCAGGAGACTGCCCCGTACCAGAAGATTGCAGGGCCTCCGCCGCGCGCAGGTGCATCCGCTGCCGTCGCGTCATCGGTATGTCGGCGTAGACCGCCTCCCGCATCAGATCGTGGGGGAAGGCGTAACTCACCTTCCACGAGCTGCCGGCCTCGACCAGGAATCCGGCAGCCAGCGCCTGCTCCAGTGCATCGATCAAGGGATCTTCGGCCAGGTCCGCGAGCCGCGAGAGCAGGCCGAACTCGACCTCCCGACCGAGCACCGCGGCGCAGCGCACCACTTGCTGGGTCGGCTCGGACAGCGCGCGAAGACGATGCCGCAGTACATCCCGCACTCCGGACGGCACGGGCAGCGAACCGGGGCGGCCCAGCTCGCCGCGGGTCTCGAGATCGCGAACCACCTCGCCGGCGTAGAACGGATTCCCACCGGTGCTGCGCCAGAGCTCGTGCACGAACGACGCGGATTCACCACCGGTCAGTCCGGCGACCAGGGCACCGAGGTCACCCTCGTCCATGGGGCGGAGCACCAGCCGGTCCGCCAGACCACGGCCCTCCAGCTCACCGAGCAACTCCAGCAGCGCGGGATGCCTGGTCCCTGGCGGATCCCGGAAGCAGACGACGACCAGGATCCGCTCGGGCAGATTGCTCACCAGGTGACGCAGCAACAGCGCGCTGGCACGGTCTATGCGTTCCGACTCCTCCACCACCATGACTACGGGTGCCAGCTCCACCAGTTGCGCCAGCACCCACTCCACGGCCTCGAATCGGGCTGCCTGCTCGACGTCCGACCAGGATGAGTCCGGCTCGTCTAGCAACCAGCCGAGACGACCGCGAATCGCTTCCGGCGCGTCGGCAAGGACTGCCTCCGCCTCCGGACTCGTACGGAACGCCGACGCCACCGGCTGATAGGGAATCGAAGCCTGATCACACCTGCCCACCAGGAACACCGCATCGTCCGCGGCCGCCTGATCTGCGAACTCAGCGACCAGGCGCGTCTTGCCGACCCCGGCTTCACCCGACACCAGTACTACGCGGCGTCCGCCGTCGCGAACCTCGCGCCACAACCCGGACAGCCGGTCCAGTTCGCTGGACCGCCCGACCATCGGCACCCGGCGTACGACGCTGAACAGCGCATCCGGCGGCGCCTTCACGAACGATCGCCGGGTCGCCGCGGCCTCAGCGGCAGGCGACACCGTGGCCGTGGGCAACAGCGCCGGATCTCGCCGCAGGATCGCGGTCTCCAACGCCGACAGCGCGGGACCTGGATCGAGCCCGAGCTCGTCGGCGAGGCGTTGCCTGGCCGACGAGTACACCGCGAGCGCATCGACCTGCCGCCCGGCCCGATACAGCGCGAGCATGAGCTGGCCGCAGAACCGCTCCCGGAACGGGTGATCGGCCACCAGTTGCTCGAGTTCGCCGATGATGTCGTTCCGGCCCAGCGCGAGGTCGGCGCTGATCCGTGCTTCCAGCGCATCCAGCCGCAGCTCCTCGAGCCGGGCCGTCTCCGCCTCGGCGAACAGCGGCCCGCCGAGCTCGTCGAGGACGGGCCCACGCCACAACTCGAGTGCCTCCCGCAACAAGTGCGCGGCCCGCGCGGGGTCGGCGAGTCCAAGGGCCTCCTGCCCCAGCCCGACGAGCCGTTCGAATCGGTAAGCGTCCACCTGCTCCGGATCGAGCATGAGGCTGTATCCCGACCGCCGGGTGACCAGCGATTCGGACGCGCCGATCGCCGCGAGCCGGCGACGGAGATGAGACACGTGGGTGCGCAGAGTGACCTCGGCGCTGGCGGGAGGCTCGTTCTCCCACAACGCCTCGGCGAGCCGGTCGGCCGACACGAACTGGTTCAGGTTGAGCAGCAGCACCGACAGCAGCCAGCGCTGCTTCGGTCCGCTGAGCTCCAGCCGATGGCCGTCGAGCGTGACGTCGAGTCCACCGAGGATCTTGAACCGCGGTCCGGTCACATCCGAACCGTACGTCCTTCAACAGCACTTCCACACGCCCTCAACACGACCCGGCCATGGTGAATGAAAGGCACCACACCATTTGAGGAGAAGAGAAATGACCAAGAAGCTCACAGTCGCACGGGTTGTCGCCGCAGTGACCACGACGGCCGCGGCCGCGCTACTGGCCGCCGCGCCCGCGAACGCCCGCGTTCCGTACGAACCCGACCGCCACCCAGTCGTCCAGGCCCAACCGTCCGCCGAAGCTGCCGGTCGGCAGACGAGCCAGGCCACGGCGGGGGCCTTCAGCGGCGGCGCGCTCGCCGGTATGGCGGCAATCGGCGTCGCGGTCGCGGCGCGACGGAGGTTCAGTCAGCAACTGGTCCAGAACTGACCAGGACTGGCTCAGCCGGGGTCTTTTGAGGGTCTGCTCCGGGTCCGAACAGGGCTGATGCCGGCCGCATGGTGAGCCGTTGTGCCGGAGACTGGTAGTCACCCGTCCACACTCGGAGGAAACAGGACATGATCGGCTTCATCATTGCCGGCCTCATCATCGGTGCGCTCGCTCGGCTGTTCACGCCGGGCAAGCAGAAACTCGGCCTCATCGCCACGCTGCTGCTCGGCCTCGCCGGCTCGGTAATCGGCGGCGTGATCGCCAACCTGCTCGGCACCGGCAGCATCTTCGAACTGAACATCCTCGGCTTCGTCGTCGCCGTGATCGCCTCCGTCCTGCTGGTAGGCACCGCGGAAGGCCTGGCAACCCGCGCCAAGAAGTAACAGCCATACCGTAGGCCCGCATGAACAGTGCGGGCCTACGTGTATGCCTCAGCGGGCCGGCGGTGGACCGAAGGCAGCACGTGCTGCCGCGGAGCTGCCATCAGCACGCGACCACGTGGCGCGCATGCGCCGGAGGCGCCACAAGAACAGTCGCCGCCGAAGGCGGTGTCCTTTGGCCGGAGCCTAGGCGAGGCCCTTCAGGAGTTGGCGGGCCATCACGATGCGCTGGACCTGGTTGGTGCCTTCGTAGATTTGGGTGATTTTGGCGTCGCGCATCATGCGTTCTACTGGGTAGTCGTGGGTGTAGCCGTAGCCGCCGAGGAGTTGTACTGCGTCGGTGGTGACGGCCATGGCTACGTCGGAGGCGAAGCACTTCGCGGCAGCGCCGAAGTACGTGAGGTCGCTGTCGCCTCGCTCGGAGCGGGCTGCGGCGGCGTAGGTGAGTTGGCGGGCGGCTTCGATCTTCATGCCCATGTCGGCGAGCATGAACTGCAGGCCCTGGAACTCCGCGATCGGCTTGCCGAACTGCTTGCGCTCCTTGACGTAGCCGAGCGCATAGTCGAGCGCCCCCTGCGCGATGCCGAGTGCCTGGGCCGCGATCGTCACCCGGGTGTGGTCCAGGGTCGCCATCGCGGTGGCGAAGCCGGTACCCGGGTCGCCGATCATCCGTGACGCCGGGATCCGGACGTTGTCGAAGTACACCTCGCGGGTCGGTGAACCCTTGATGCCGAGCTTCTTCTCCGGGGCGCCGAAGGAGACGCCCTCGTCGGCCTTCTCGACCACGAAGGCGCTGATGCCCTTCGAGCGGGCGTCCGGGTCGGTCACCGCGAAGACGGTGTAGTAGTCACTCACGCCCGCGTTGGTGATCCAGCGCTTCAC
The DNA here is from genome assembly GCF_040639475.1 of Kribbella sp. NPDC023855. Lineage (NCBI taxonomy): Bacteria > Bacillati > Actinomycetota > Actinomycetes > Propionibacteriales > Kribbellaceae > Kribbella > Kribbella sp. NPDC023855. The sequence goes on along the minus strand of NZ_JBFAAA010000006.1, from coordinate 58,139 downwards.
CCCGTTGAGCACAAACCCGTCACCGTCGGCTACGGCGCGCGTCTTCATCGAGACCGCGTCCGAGCCGGCCTCGGGCTCCGACAGGCAGTACGAGAACATCGCGTCGCCGGCGGCCACCGGCGGCAGGTAGCGATCCTTGACCTCATCCGACGCGGACAGCAGCAACGGCAGCGAGCCGAGCTTGTTCACCGCGGGGATCAGCGAGGTGGACGCGCAGGCGCGGGCCACTTCCTCGATCACGATCACGGTGGCCAGCGCGTCCGCGCCGGCGCCGCCGTACTGCTCGGGGATGTGCGGCGCGTGGAAGTCCGACGCCTTCAGCGCGTCGTACGACGCCTTGGGGAACTCGGCGAGCTCGTCCACGTCGCCCGCGTGCGGGGCCACCTTCGCGTCGCAGACGTCGCGCACGGCCGCGCGGATCGCCTGGTGCTCCTCGGACAGCGCGTACAGGTCGAATGAGTTACTCACGGGTACCAAGGTACGACGAAACCCCCGTCGCCGGGAGTCGCCGGACCCGGAAAGTGACCAACGGCGCACCCACTGCCCAGCAGCCAGACGGCACCCGGACGGCGGCCGGACACGAGGCGGTCACCTGGTGCTCGCCTGGATCGGTAGAGTCCCCCGCATGACTGAAGGCACGCCCACCAGCGCGCGACCGCTGCGGATCGCGGTGATCGGCACCAACTACCTCGGGGCCAACACCGCCGCGGGAATGGCCGAGTTCGGCTTCGACGTGATCGGCGTCGAGATCGACGAGCACCGGCTCAAGCTGCTCAACGACGGCAAGGCCCCGTTGTACGAACCAGGGCTGGACCCGTTGCTGAAGAAGCACACCGACTCCGGCCGGCTGCGGTTCACCAAGGACTACACCGAGATCGCCGACTGGGCCGACGTCCACTTCATCTGCGTCGGTACGCCGCAACTCGAGGGCAGCGACTCCGCCGACCTCGCGCAGATCCACTCGGTCGTCACGATGCTGGCGCCGCTGTTGACCAAGCCGTGCCTGGTGGTCGGCCGGTCCACCGTCCCGGTCGGTACGTCGAAGGTGGTGGAAGCCCGCTTCCACGCCGAAGCCCCGGCTGGTTCCCAGGTCGAGATCGCCTGGCAGCCGGAGTTCCTGCGCGAGGCGCACGGCGTGGACGACACGCTCCACCCCGACCGGTTGGTGTTCGGCGTACAGTCGGCGGCCGCGGAGGCCAAGCTGCGGGAGGTTTTCGCGCAGCCGATCGCCGATGGATCGCCCGTGGTCGTCTGCAACCTGCCGACCGCCGAGCTGGTCAAGGGCGGCGCGAACGCCTTCCTGGCCACGAAGATCTCCTTCATCAACGCGCTGGCCGAGCTCACCGACGCGACCGGCGCGGATGTCACGCTGCTCGCCGACGCGCTCGGCTACGACAAGCGGATCGGTCGCGGCATGCTGAACGCCGGCCCCGGGTACGGCGGTGGCTGCCTGCCGAAGGACTTGCGCTCGTTCATGGCCCGCGCCGGTGAGCTCGGCGTGGAAGAGGTCATCACGCTGCTCCGCGAGGTCGACGACATCAACCAGCACCGGCGCGCGCGGATCGTGGACGTGGTGCACGAACTGCTCGGCGCCGACTGGGTGGGCAAGAACGTGACCGTGCTCGGCGCGGCATTCAAAGCCGGTACGGACGACGTACGGGACTCGCCGGCGCTCGACATCGCCGGCCGTATCCAGTTGCACGGCGCGACCGTCACCGTCTTCGACCCTGAGGCGATGGAGAACGCGCGCCGGGTCCGGCCGACCTTCCGGTACGCCGAATCCGCGGTCGAGGCCTGCGAGGGCGCGCACCTGGTGCTGCACCTGACCGAGTGGCCGGAGTTCCGAACGCTCGACCCGGCCGCATTGCGCGGCGTCGTCGAGGCGCCGGTGGTGGTCGACGCCCGGCTCTCACTGGACGCGGACAAGTGGCGCGCCGCAGGCTGGATCTACCGAGCCCCCGGCAGGCCTTAAACTTTAAGAAACAGTCGCGTTGCGAAGGACGGGGCGGGTGAGGGCGATTAGGCCGATCAGGGCCGATGCCACACCGATGCCCAGGCAGACGCCGGTGATGCCCACCCCGTCCAGGTCGGCGAAGGTGCCGAGGACGGGGTTCATCACGACCAGGGCGAGGCTCTGGCAGAGCACCACGACCGACTGCAGCCGCGACTGGTACTCACGCTCGACCGAGTTCATCAACAACGGCAGCACATGTCCGGTGAAGGTCCCGACGCCGATCCCGCTGACCACGCCGGCCGCGAAGGCGAGCGGCAGCGGATCAAGGGCCGAAAGGCCGAGCAGTCCGACGCCGGCCAGCAGCAGACCGAGCGCGGCAAAAACGCCCGGCCGCGCGAAGGCCCCACGCGCCAGGATCCGGAGCGCGATGATGCCGACGCCGAGGCTCCGGCTGGCGACCAGCAGGCCGGCCGTCGACGCGTCCCAGCCGTGATCCCTGGCCAGCAAGGGAAGCAGCAGGGCGTCGAGCGGCATCAGCAGTCCGGCCGCGATCGTCATCGTGATCAGCAGCGCCCGGGTCAGCGGCCGCCCGAACGCCACTTTGACCCCGTCCAGGATCGACCGGAACATGCCGGTTCGCGGTCCGGTGGCACCCGCCGGGGTGTTGCGCAACGAGATCAGCACGATGATCATCACGGCGAACGTCAGCGCGTCGAACCCCGCCGCCGCGGTCAGCCCTGACCAATTCACCAGTACGCCGCCGACCGCCGTACCGGTGACGGCGAAGACGACTCCGGTGACCTGAAAGCTCGCCAGGGCCCGCGGGACGAGTTCCGGCGACACCAGCAAGCGAGGCATCGATCGTGAGGACGGCAGGAAGAACGCGTCGATGACGCCGACGACCAGCGCCGTGATCAGCAACAGACTGATCGGCTCCCCCACCGCCAGCGTCGCCGGGACCAGCGTGCTGGTCACGACGAACATCGCGATGCAACTACCGAGCAGGACCTTCGGTGCGCCGTACCGGTCGCCTACCGCGCCGCCGATCAGCAGCAGGGCCGCACGCGGGGCCGCCGCCAGCAGCAGGACCAAGCCGGCCACCTGGCCGCCGTGCCGGCTGGCGGACCAGCCGATGGCGAACGTCATGGTCAGATCGCCGAGCAGGGACACGGCAGCACCGAACAGCCAGATCCAATAACGGACCGGGATGCGCTGCGTATCCGGTTCTGCGGGCGGAGTCACGATCGACGACCTTAGACGACGTTGGTTGGAATCTCACGGCTACCCGCCCCAGGTCTGTGGAAAACCGTGTGAGTGTCAGTTTTGACGCAGCTCTGCCGCGCCATCACGCACAGTACTGCCCTTCGCCCGCGCCATGTCGGCCAGGTTCTCCTGGAACTCGATCATCTTCGCGCGCAGCTTCTCGTCGTGCGCGGCGAGGATCCGGACCGCCAGCAGACCCGCGTTGCGCGCGTTGCCGATCGACACCGTGGCGACCGGTACGCCGGCCGGCATCTGCACGATCGACAGCAGCGAATCCATCCCGTCGAGGTACTTGAGCGGCACCGGTACGCCGATCACCGGCAGCGGCGTGACGGAGGCGAGCATGCCGGGCAGGTGCGCGGCGCCGCCGGCCCCGGCGATCAGCACCTTCAGGCCGCGCTCGTGCGCCGCCTTCCCGTAGTCGATCATCTCGGCCGCCATCCGGTGCGCCGACAGCACGTCGGCCTCGAACGGCACGTCGAACTCGACGCACACCTCGGCGGCCGCCTTCATCGTCGGCCAGTCCGAGTCCGACCCCATCAGGATTCCCACGGTCATGCTGTCGCCCTCATTCGTCGATGGTGCCGGTCAGGTACGCCGCCGCGTGCCGCGCGCGCTCGCGAACGTCGTCCAGGTCGTCCCCGTACGCCGTCACGTGGCCGACCTTGCGGCCTGGCTTCACGGACTTGCCGTAGAAGTGGACCTTCAGCCCGGGATCCCGGGCCATGCAGTGCAGCAACCCGAGATGCATGTCCTCGACGTCACCACCGAGCACGTTCACCATCACCGTGTACGGCGCCCGCGCCGCCGGTGATCCGAGCGGCAGATCCAGTACTGCGCGCAGGTGGTTCTCGAACTGGCTGGTGACCGCGCCCTCGATCGACCAGTGACCGGTGTTGTGCGGCCGCATCGCCAGCTCGTTGACCAGCAGCCGGCCGTCGCGGGCCTCGAACATCTCGACCGCCAGGATCCCGACGACGCCGAGCTCGCCGGCGATCTTCAGCGCCGTCTGCTGCGCCTGGGCCGCGCGGTCCGCGCTCAGACCGGGCGCCGGAGCGGTGACCTCGACGCAGATGCCGTCCCGCTGGACCGACTCCACGATCGGGTAGGCGACCGCCTGGCCGTGCGGGGATCGGGCCACGATCGCGGACAGCTCGCGGACGAAGTCGACCTTCTCCTCGGCGAGGATCGGCACCGTCGCGGCGAACGCCTCGTCGACGACCGGGTCGTCGGCGCTGGTGGCGACCCAGACGCCCTTGCCGTCGTACCCGCCGCGGGTGGTCTTCAGGATGATCGGGAAGCCGCCGATGCGCTTGGCGAAGTCGTCGATGTCCGCCTTCGAGGCGACCACCTGGTGGGCCGGGGCGGGCGCGCCGATGGTGTCCAGCCGCTGCCGCATCACCGCCTTGTCCTGCGCGTGCACGAGGGCGTCGGGTCCCGGGCGGACCTTGACTCCCTCGGCCTCCAGGGCCCGGAGCAGCTCGGTCGGGACGTGCTCGTGGTCGAAGGTGACCACGTCCGCCTCGGCGGCGAACCGGCGTACGGTCTCGGGGTCGCGGTAGTCGCCCACCGGGGCGTCAGCGACGGCCTGGGCGGCGGAGACGGTCGGGCCCTCGGCCAGCACGCGCAGCTGGATCCCCAGCGCGACCGCGGCCTCCTGGGTCATCCGGGCCAGCTGGCCGCCGCCGACCATGCCTACGACAGGGGTGCCCACCGGCAGATCTTCACGCTCGAACTTCACGGGTGGAGCCTAATGTGCGGACATCGGCGCCCCGGCGGCGGCGTCAAGGACTCGTCAAGGTGCCGGCGGAGATTTCGGGGTCTGACCCGTTGCCGGGTACCGTGGGAAGCTGCCCCAACAGTCGTCCGCGTTCACAGAGAGTTCCCAGGTCCGTTGAAGATCGTCACAACGCTGTATCGCCAGGTTGAGCATCTGGTGCACGAAGTGGCCAAGTTCGGGCTGGTCGGACTCCTCGGAATGGTCGTCGACCTGCCGATCTACAACTGGCTGGTGTTCGACAACCCGCTGGTCTTCGGCGCGTCGGAGCACGGCATGCTGCACGACAAGCCGGTCACCGCGAAGTTCATCTCGGTCACCGTCGCCACGATCGCGACCTACCTGGGCAACCGGCACTGGACCTGGCGGCACCGCGAGCGCACCGGGCTGCACCGCGAGTACGTGCTGTTCTTCGTGCTGAACGGCATCGGCCTGCTGATCGCGGCCGGCTGCCTGGGCTTCTCCCGCTACGTCCTGGACCAGCACAGCTGGCTGGCCGACAACATCGCCGCGAACTTCGTCGGCCTCGGCCTCGGCACCCTGTTCCGCTTCTGGTCCTACCGCAAGTTCGTCTTCAAGGAAGAGCTCGCCCTGGAAGACGCGGAGCACCAGGCGAAGGCCCCGGACACCCCGGAAGCGCTGGACGCCGACAACACCGGCGACCTCCCGGCCGTTCGCTGAACCAGCGCTGCACCGGATAACCCGGCTGCGCGGCGGCGCTCGCCGTGTGAGGATGCGATGGTGACCGAGTATCCCGTTCGCCAGGCCCGTGCCGAGGACTACGAAGAGATGGGCGCCCTGTTCGCCGGGGCGATGCTGTTCGAACCGCACGTGGACGACCTCGGGCGAAGACTGTTCGAGCCCGAGCGCGCGCTGGTCGCGACCGACGGCGCAGAGATCGTCGGCAGCACCCGGGCGCTGACCCGTGACCTGTCCGTCCCGGGCGCGGTCGTGCCGGCCGCGCATGTGACCGGTGTCGGAGTCCGCGCGACCCATCGCCGGCGTGGCCTGATGGCCGAGCTGATCACCCGGCAACTGCGCGAAGTACCGGAAGCGATCGCGGTGCTCTGGGCCAGCGAGGCCGGCATCTACGGCCGCTTCGGGTACGGCGCTGCCGCCTTCAGTACGTCGTACGAGGTCGATCTGCATCGGGTCGGGCCCTCGAAGGCGCGGACCCGTCCGGGGGAGATCGGCACGCTGTCCGTCGATGACGCCCTCAAGGAACTCCCGTCGCTGCTGCGAGGGCTGCAGGAGCGGCGACCGGGCGTTTCCGGCCGCTCGGAACTGGAGTGGCAGAGACGGCTGAAGGACAAGCCGGAGGATCGCGGCGGCAAGACCGCTCGCGAGATCCTGGTGCACCGGGACGAAACCGGCAGCATCGACGGCTACGCCCTCTGGCGCGGCAAGATGGACTGGGGACCGACCGGTCCCGCCAGCGAGGTCCACGTCGAGGAGCTGGTCGCGACCGGACCGGCGTACCAGGCCTTGTGGCAGCACCTGCTGACGCTGGATCTGGCCGCGACGCTCAGATTCGGCTTCGCCGCGGTCGACGAGCCGCTGCAGCAACTCGTCACCACCCCGACGGCCCTGAACCGACGGATCAGCGAGTCCCTGTGGCTCCGCGTGACGGACGTCGCCCGCGCCCTCGAACAACGCCGGTACGCCGTACCGGTCGACCTGGTCCTCGACGTGACCGACGAGGTGATCCCGGCCAATGCCGGCCGCTACCGCCTCACCGCCGACGGGTCAGCCGCGCGGTGCGAGCGCACAGACGCCACGGCTGACCTAACCCTGTCCGTGACCGAACTAGGCGCGACCTACCTGGGTGGCCGCACCCTGGCCGAATTCGCCGCCACCGGCCGCGTCATCGAGCACACCCCCGGCACGCTCAACCTCGCCACAGCGGCCTTCGGCTGGCCAACAGCACCAGCCAGCATCGAGATCTTCTGACCAGGGCGGTCAGCGGCGGTCGTTGTCTTCTGAGCTGAAGAGGGTTTCGGCGTCGGGCTCGGCGGCGGGCCTGGGGTCGCGGCGGCGGAGGGGTTCCGGTGGGGCTTCGTCGTCGAGGTAGCCGTCGCCGGGCTTGCCGTCCGGGCCGCCGAAGAGCAGGTCGGACATCTTCAGGTGCATCTGCTCGACGTGCGGTACGTCGGGCAGGATCACCTGGCCGCCCTCGCTGGCCGACTGGATCTGCAGGGTGCCGCAGCGCAGCATCCGGTCGATCAGGCCGTGCTCGTAGGAGACGTCGTTGATCCGCATCAGCGGGATGTCGCGGCCGGTCCGGGTCAGGATGCCGTGCCGGGTGATCAGCCGCCGGTTGGTCAGCGTGTAGCTGGAGAAGAACCAGTTCAGGAACGGCTTGGCCGCGAACCCGAGCAGGATCAGCAGGCCGACCACGCCGATCGCGATCCGGGCGGGGCCCTGCATGCTGCCTTCCGGAACCACGGCGGCCAGGAACGAGCCGCCCGCCACCACCACGAGCAACAGGAACACCGGGAAGATCAGTGCCTTCCAGTGCGTCCGGGTGCTGACGACGACGTACTCGTCCTCACCCAACAACTTCGCCGAGATCGCCATGGTCCCAGTCTCACAGTTCCGGGGTCCGCTTGTCGCTGGTCGACACGACTGCCACCGATCGCATACTGTCCGCAATGCACAAGGGGCAATGCGTCACCACTGGGGGGTTCCAACCACTGAGGAGCCGTGATGGGCATCTTGTCGGTACTCGATCGCGAGCACACCGTCGCGCCGCCGGGGTACAGCCGCTGGCTGATCCCGCCCGCCGCGCTGGCGGTGCACCTGTGCATCGGTCAGGCGTACGCGACCAGCGTCTACAAGACATCGCTGATCAAGCACTTCGACACCACGCAGACCGCGATCGGCGTGATCTTCAGCATCGCGATCGTGATGCTGGGGCTGTCCGCCGCGATCGGCGGCACCTGGGTCGAGCGCAACGGGCCGCGCAAGTCGATGTTCGTCTCGGCCTGCTTCTGGGCCTCCGGTTTCGGAGTAGGTGCCCTGGGCATCGGTACCGGCCAGCTCTGGCTGGTCTACCTGGGGTACGGCGTGATCGGCGGCATCGGGCTCGGCATCGGCTACATCTCGCCCGTCTCCACCCTGATCAAGTGGTTCCCTGACCGCCCGGGTCTCGCCACCGGCCTGGCGATCATGGGGTTCGGCGGCGGCGCGCTGGTCGCGAGCCCGCTGTCCCGCCAGCTCCTCAGCTACTACGACGACGGCTACAACCCGAGCAACTCGGGATCGGTGGCCGGCGGCGGTGCGCTCGTCGCGCTCTTCCTGACGCTGGGCATCGGCTACTTCGCGATCATGATGTTCGGCGTCTTCAACATCCGGGTCCCCGCCGAGGGCTGGAAGCCGGACGGGTTCGATCCCGCGCAGGTGAAGGCGAAAAGCCTCGTCACCACCGCCAACGTGTCGGCGGCGAACGCGATCAGGACCCCGCAGTTCTGGCTGTTGTGGATCGTTCTGCTCTGCAACGTCACCGCGGGCATCGGCATCCTGGAGCAGGCCAGCCCGATGATCCAGGACTTCTTCCGCGGTGCCGACGGCAAGTCGAGCGTCGCGGTCGCCGCGGCGGCCGGGTTCGTCGGCCTGCTGTCGATCTTCAACATGGCCGGCCGGTTCGCCTGGTCGACGACCTCGGACCTGATCGGCCGCAAACCGATCTACGCGCTGTACCTCGGCGTCGGCATCATCTTCTACTCGCTGCTGGCCACCGTCGGCCACAACAGCACCGCGCTGTTCGTCCTGTTCGCCGCGGTGATCCTGTCCTTCTACGGCGGCGGCTTCGCCACCGTACCGGCGTACCTGCGGGATCTTTTCGGGACCTACCAGGTCGGCGCGATCCATGGGCGGCTGCTGACCGCGTGGTCGGTGGCCGGGGTCGCCGGGCCGCTCATCATCAACGGATTCCTCGACCGGGAAGGGAAACCGGGCACGCTGACGGCCGAGGCCTACCGGCCCGCGCTGTTCACCATGGTCGGCGTACTGGCGATCGGCTTCATCGCCAACCTGCTGATCCGGCCGGTCGCGGACCGGTTCCACGAACCAGCCAACGCAACCGCAGTGGAGGCAGCGAAATGAACCAGACTCCCCGACTGGTCGTCTCCTGGGCGCTGGTCGCCGTCCTGCTCGGCTACGGCATCATCCAGACGCTCATCACCGCGGCAAAGCTCTTCACCCAGTAGCCCTGAGATGTGTGACATCGCCGGCGGCCAGCGAATGCGGGCCGTCGGCGGTGAGCACGATCAGCCGTCCATCGGAGTCCAGATCCGTAGCCGTGCCTTCCAGGAACACGCCGCCGGGCAACTCCACCCGCACCTGCCGCCCAAACGTGGCTGACAGCTCCCGGTAGTCCGGCAGGATCACCTCTGGGTCTCCGGCAGCGTCCACCCAGGCCCGGTAACGGGTCGCCAGCTCCCGCAGTACTGCGGACAGCACAGTGGCCCGGTCAGTCGTCGCCGCGCCTTCCAACGCCATCGAGGTGGCAACCTCAGTGGGGCGCTCCTCCGCTTTGAGAGTCACGTTGAGCCCGATCCCCACGATCGCCGCCGGCCCGTCCACCCGCTCCAGCAGGATGCCCGCCAGCTTCCGGTCGTCGACCAGTACGTCGTTCGGCCACTTCACCTGAGCAGGGATCTCCCCCACCCGCCGTACTGCGGACGCGACGGCCAACGGCACCAGTAGCCCGAGCCACGGCCACCGCTGCGCGGGGATGCCCGTCGGACGCAGCAGCGCGGACATGAGCAACGCAGAGCGCGCTGGTGTGGTCCAAGTACGCCCCAGCCGCCCACGCCCCGACGACTGGTACTCCGCCGCCACCACCAGCCCCTCAGGCTCGCCAGCGCGCGCAGCGGCCGCTACAACCGCGTTGGTCGACTCCGTCTCGGCCAGTACGTCGATCTGACGCCACAGCGAGCCCGGACGGACCAGTCGCCCCCGCAGGAAGTCAACGTCGAGGGGCGGCCTCTCCAGATCGCCGTACATCAGCCGGTGTTCTGCAGACCGGCTGCAACGCCCGACACGGTCAGCAAGAGCAGCCGCCGAGTCCTGACGATCTGCTGCTCGTCCAGCGAGTCATCCGTCCGCAGCGTCCGGAGTGCCCGCAACTGCAGGTAGCTGAGCGCATCGACGTACGGGTTGCGCAGCTCGACGGCGCGGCCGAGCACCCGACGGCCGCTGAGCAGCCTGTCGCCGCCGAGCACCTTCAGCACCCACTCGGTCGTCAGCTCGTGCTCGTCCAGCATCTGCTTGGTCAGGTCGGGCCGGTCGCCGAGTTCGAGGTAGCGGCCGAGGATCCGCCGGTCGGTCTTCGCCAGCGACATCTCGGCGTTCTCGAGCATCACCTGGAACAGCGGCCAGTTCTGGTTCGCGTCCTGCAGAACCGCGACGTCACCAACGGCCGCCAGCGCCGACCCGAGCCCGTACCAGCCGGGCGCGTTCACGCGAGCCTGCGACCAGGCGAACACCCACGGGATCGCCCGCAGGTCCTCCAGCGACGACACGGCGACACCACGACGGGCCGGCCTGGACCCGAGCGGCAACTGCCCAAGCTCCTCCAGCGGCGTCACGCGGCCGAACCACTCCGCGAACCCCTCCGCCTTGACCAGCCGGTGGTACGTCGTCCGGGAGGCCGCGTCCATCGTCTTGCCCACAACGGCAAACCGGTCGGCCGCCACAGTGGCGCGCTCCTCGATGCCAGGTGTGGACGCGAGCAGTGTGGCCGCGGTGACCTGCTCGATGTGGCGCTGCGCGATCGCTGCGTTGCCATAGCGAGCAGGGATCGCCTCACCCTGCTCAGTGAGCTTGAACCGGCCAGACACCGAGCCAGGCGCCTGAGCCAGTACTGCGCGGTTCGCCGGGCCGCCACCACGCCCCAGCGCACCACCACGGCCGTGGAACAGGGTCAGCCGGATCGCGTTGCGCTGGGCCCAGGCCGTGATGCGCGCCTGCGCGTCGTACAGGGCGAGTGTGGCCGAGACCGGGCCGACGTCCTTGGCGGAGTCGGAGTACCCGAGCATGACCTCGAAGCGCCGGTCGTTGGCCGTCAGGCGGTGCCGGACCCGGGTCAGCTGGATCGCGTTGTCCAGCACCTCCACCGAGTTCTGCAGGTCCTCACCGGTCTCGAACAGCGGTACTACGTCCAGCTCGATCGGCCGGCCGTCCATGGCGGCGTCAGCCAGCTCGTAGACGGCAGCGAGGTCGCCTGCGTTGCGGGTGAACGACACGACGTACCGGCGGCAGGCCTCTGGGCCGAAGCGCTGCTGGATCTGGCCGATGACGCGCAGGGTGGCCAGCACCTCCTCGGTCTGGTCGGAGAGCTCACCACCGCTCAGTACCTCTTCCAGCGCCTTCGTGTGCACCGAGGAGTGCTGCCGGACCTCCAGCTCGGCCAGGTGGAAGCCGAACGAGGTCACCTGCCAGATGAGTTGCTGCAGCTCGCCGTACGCCTGCCGCAACGCGCCTGCATTGACCAGTGAGTCCTGCAGCACCTTCAGCTCATGCAGGAAGTCAGCAGAGCGCGGGTAGCCGAAGTCGGCGTCCCGGGCGCGCGTGGCGGCCAGCCGACGGGCTGCGAGCAGCAGCAGCTGGCGATGCGGCTCAGAAGGCGAGCGGGTCTCGATATCGGTCATCAGCTCCGGGTTGACCGCCCGAGCGTCCTCCAGGATCCGGCGTACCGGCGCTGACGGCGGAGTGGTCGCCGCATCCAGGGTGAGCGCGCGGCCGAGCTGGTCGGTCGCCCGCTCGAGGGCGCGCAGTACGTGGTCGGCCTGGATCTGCATGGCTTCGCGGGTGATCGCCGCGGTGACGTTCGGGTTGCCGTCGCGGTCGCCGCCGATCCAGGAGCCGAGCCGGACGAACGGGGCCACCACCGGCTGCTTGATGCCGGCCGACTCCCCGGCCAGCGCGTCGTCCAGCCGGCGGTAGACGTTGCCGACGACATCGAACAGGGTCTCCTCGAAGACCGCCATCGCCGAGCGGACCTCGTCCAGCGGGGTCGGCCGGCTGGTCCGCAGCTGCGACGTGCGCCAGAGGATGTCGATCTGCTCGACCAGACGGCGCCGGTTCTCGGCCAGCTCGCTGTCACCGGCGCGCGGGTCGCTGCGCTCCTCCAGCAGACTCGAGATCCGCCGGATGGTCGCCAGTACTGCGCGCCGCCGCGCCTCAGTCGGGTGGGCGGTCAGCACCGGGCGGAACTCCAGCCCGTTGAGCAGGGCACGCGCCTGCTGCTCACCACTGTCGGCACCGATCTTCTCGACCGCCTGGGCCAGCTCGGACACGGCCGGGGCATCGCCGGAGCGGTCGCGCTCCCGCAGTACGCGTGCGCGGTGCAGCTCCTCGCTCAGGTTGGTCAGGTGGAAGTAGCAGGTGAACGCCCGGGCCACATCTTCGGCGCGCTCGTGCGGCCAGGTGGCGACCAGCGCCTCGGCTCCCTCGCCGTCGCCGGCGATGGTGAGCTCCCGGAGCTTCTCGACGTCGTCGAGCAGCGGCTGGCCGGCGTACTCGACCAGAACGCGGCCGAGCAGCTCGCCGAGCAGGCGCACGTCGGCGCGGAGCTCCTCAGGGACTTCGAAACGTGCGCGGGTACGGGTGCGGGCGCTCGCCTGACTGCCGGTCTCGGTCACGTTCGCCCACGATATCCGTGGGCACGCTCCCCCCGCCTCCTAGTCCGACTGGTGAGCGCAGATCGTGACCAATCGTGACGAAACGTGGGAGTGACGCGACAGTAAGGTCATCAAACGGCGCCGAAGCCGCCGCCGACCACCTGGGAGACGACCTTGGCCAGCTCCGCCGGGGTGCGGTCGGTGCCGTCGACAACCAGCATCCGGGCGCAGCTCTCCGTCATCGAGGCGAGCATCTCGGCCAGCACCGGCAGGTTCGCGTCCGGGTCGGTGACACCTGGCAACGATTGCACAAGCGTCAGCCGCAAACCCTCCACCAGGAAGGCGCGCGCCGCCCGGACCCGGTCGGCCACCACCGGCGCCGCGCCGTACTGCGCTCCGAACACGATCCGCCACGAGCGCGGGGACCTGGCCGCGGTCTCCAGGAACGCGGTGAGGCCTTCGAGCACGTGCTCCTCCGGCGTACCGACGGTCGGGTCGGCCGGTAGCGCGGAGACGATCGAGATGACCAGGTGCTGCTCCTCGCGGGCCAGCAAGGCGAGCAGGAGCTCGTCGCGGTTCGCGAAGGAGTCGTAGACCACCGGCTTGGTGACGCCGGCCGCGTCGGCCACCGACTGCATCGTTGTACCGGCGTAGCCGCGTTCGGAGAACACCTCGAGGGCGGCATCCAGGATCAGCGGGCGCCGGCGCTCCGGACCCAGGTGCGCGGCCCGGCGGCGAGGTTCCGGAACCGGTCCTTCAGGGCTGACCACTTGACAAAGCTATCAGGGCCGTAGGAAATTCCTACGGTCTGGTAGGAAGTGTTCCACAGGGAGGCGTTTCCTGCCGTGCCAGGGAGGCGTCGAGTGGCCGTACGTGGCAGTGCGCGGTGGCTGGAGTCGGAGGACTTCACCGCGCTCGACCTCGGCGAGTTGTCCCGGCTCGTCGCGCGCACCTCGGAGCGAGAGCTCCGGCATCGGCTCATCGGGGGAGTCCGAGAGATCGCGTTGCGCGAGATCTTTCGCCGGATGCCGGAGTACCTCCGTCCCGCCCGGGCGGAGGGGTTCGACGCGGTCATCAGCTGGCAGATCACCGGCGCGCACGGCGGCGGCGTCGACGAGTACCGGATCCTGGTCAGCGACGGCGCCTGCCACGTGCTCAGCGACCATCGCGATCCACCGGCGATCTCGGTCCGCACCGACCCGGCCACCCTGCTGCGGATCGTCACCGGCAACGAGGACCCCGTGCTCGCTGTACTGAAACAGCGGCTGTCAGTCCGCGGTGACCTGGCTCTGGCCGCCCGCCTCAGCAAGCTGTTCGTCGTCGGCCCGAAGGTCTAACGCTCGGGCCCGTCCGTACTACGAGCTGCCGCGTGCTCAGCCGCTCGCCCACCGGTCTGCGGACGCCCCTCCCCCGGTCCCTGCGGCGGGCGTACGGCACCAGAGGCAGGAGCCTGACCTCCCAGCATCCGCTGAGCAAACGCGATCCGCGGATCCACCGGCCCGGACTTCTGATCCTCAGGGGCCGGGCGGTCCTGGCGCTGGTCGGCGGCGTTGGGCGGCGGCAGGGCGGAGAGGTCCTGCGTGGGCTTGCTGGTCTCCTGCACGTTCTGGGCCGCGCGGCCGGCTTCCTGGACTGCGCGGAAGTGTTTCTCGGCAGCCCGCACGGTTCGCACGGCCCCCGCCGCGATTGCCTGGCCGCGCTGGGCGGCGACCGAGCGGCGGTTGACCGTGGTGTCGGCGTTCAGCGGCCGCAGGTCGGCGAACGCCTGGTCGATCCGGCCCTGCAACTGCAGCCGGACGGCGGCCTGCTGGTCCGGTGGCACCAACCGCGGCAGCTCGGACTTGTCGAACAGCAGGTCGGCGGCGGCCCGGGCCTTGCCCGATCGGGGCTCGCGGTTCATCACGCTCAGCACCTCGTCGGGATCGAGGTTCAGCTCGGCACCGATGTCCTCGGCGAAGGCGCGCGCGGCCGGTTCCCAGCCCGGGTACAACCGCGGCGAGTCCACCGCCTTCAGCTGCAGCGCGAGATCGGGCGGCAGGGCCCGGTCGATCAGCGCATCGGTTTTCGCCTGGCTCCAGGCCTCGTTCGTGCCCTCCTCGATCGCGGTCGTCTCGGCGATGCCCATATCGGCGACGCGGTCCGCGATCTGGTAGTTCTCCGGCACCGCCAGATGCCCGAACTCGTGCGCGACCACCTCGAACGCCATCCGCCGCTCGATCAGCTCGGCCTCGGTCACCCGCTGGCCACGCTTGGCGTACATCTCCTGGAGCGGCCGGACCACGTGCTCCCGGTGCAGCTTCAGGCTGCCGTCACCGTAAGCCTCGCCGAGGTTCGTCTCCTTCGCGTCGATGTAGTCGAGCCGCCCGTTCCACAGCGACTTGCCGGCCCCGGACTCGGCCAGCACGGCAGCCTGGATCCGCTCCCACAGCCCGTCACCGACATCCGGTACTTCGGAACTGGGGAGCCGGGTCGCCTGTGCGGCCATCTCAGTCGGGGGCGAGCACGTGGACGATCTCGGCCAGCGGCTCGGTCATCTCCAGCGCGGCCAGCCGCTCGGCCGGGGTCGGCGCGGCGTCGGCGATCCGGGCGATCTCCCGGATGGCCTCCTCGGCCCGGGCCCGCCGCTCGGCCGGCGTACCGTCCGGCCTGGTGGCGCGCAGCAGCACGTCCGAGGCCTTGCCGATCGTCTCGCTCTCGGGCGTGCGGGCTTCGGCGACCAGGGTGTCCATCGACCGCAGGTAGCGGATCGCCTTGGCCCGGAGGTCGTCATCCGCCACCGCCGTGGCCAGGTCGCGCAGCCGCTCGACCTCCGCGGCCAGCTGCTCCGGGTCGGTGATCTCGGTGCCCCAGGCGGCGATGATCCGTTGCCGCTCGGCCTGGTAGTCGTCGTACTCCACAGTAGGATTCTTGCATCCGGTGTGTTCATCGTCATCTGGGCACGGGGTCCACAGGCGTTAGAGTGCCCGCTTATGGGAGAGACCGTGAACATCCACACCACCGCGGGGAAGCTCGCGGACCTGGAGCACCGGCTCGACGAGGCCGTGCACGCCGGCTCCGAGCGCGCGGTGGACAAACAGCACGCCCGCGGCAAGAAGACCGCCCGCGAGCGGATCGCGCTGCTGCTGGACGAGGGCTCCTTCTCCGAGCTGGACGAGTTCGCCCGGCACCGCTCGACCTCCTTCGGCCTGGACGGCAACCGCCCGTACGGCGACGGCGTGGTGACCGGTTTCGGCACCATCGACGGCCGCCAGGTGTGCGTGTTCGCGCAGGACTTCACCGTCTTCGGCGGCAGCCTGGGTGAGGTCTTCGGCGAGAAGATCGTCAAGGTGATGGACCTGGCGATGAAGATCGGCTGCCCGCTGATCGGCATCAACGACTCCGGCGGCGCCCGGATCCAGGAAGGCGTGGTCAGCCTCGGCCTGTACGGCGAGATCTTCCGCCGCAACGTGCGCGCGTCCGGGGTGATCCCGCAGATCTCCCTCATCATGGGCCCGTGCGCGGGCGGCGCGGTGTACTCCCCCGCGGTCACCGACTTCACCGTGATGGTGGACGAGTCGTCGTACATGTTCATCACCGGACCGGACGTGATAAAGACCGTCACCGGCGAGGACGTCAGCCAGGAGGACCTCGGCGGCGCCCGGACGCACAACACCAAGTCCGGGAACGCGCACTACCTGGGCAGCGACGAGGAGGACGCGATCGACTGGGTGAAGGCCCTGGTCGCGCACCTGCCGCAGAACAACCTGGAGGACCCGCCGGCCTGCGACGAGCCGGCGGACCTGGAGCCCGGCGAGACCGACCTGGCCCTGGACACGCTGATCCCGGACTCGCCGAACCAGCCGTACGACATGCACGCGGTGATCGAGGCGGTCGTCGACGAGGGCGAGTTCCTCGAGGTGCAGACCCTGTTCGCGCCGAACATCATCGTCGGCTTCGGCCGGGTCGAGGGCCGCCCGGTCGGTGTGGTCGCGAACCAACCGATGCAGTTCGCCGGCACCCTGGACATCGACGCCTCCGAGAAGGCGGCCCGGTTCGTCCGCACCTGCGACGCGTTCAACGTGCCGATCCTGACCTTCGTCGACGTGCCCGGCTTCCTGCCCGGCACCGACCAGGAGTGGAACGGCATCATCCGCCGCGGCGCCAAGCTGATCTACGCCTACGCCGAGGCGACCGTGCCGATGATCACCACCATCACCCGCAAGGCCTACGGCGGCGCGTACGACGTGATGGGCTCCAAGCACCTGGGTGCCGACATCAACCTGGCCTGGCCGACCGCGCAGATCGCCGTGATGGGCGCGCAGGGCGCGGTGAACATCCTGCACCGCCGCGAACTGGCCGCCGCGGCAGAAGCCGGTGAGGACATCGAAGCGCGCCGCCGGCAACTGATCACGGAGTACGAGGACCACCTCGCCAACCCCTACATCGCGGCCGAGCGCGGCTACATCGACGCGGTGATCAAGCCGAGCGAGACCCGCGCCGAGATCGTCCGGGCGCTCCGCCTGCTCCGCACCAAGCGCGACACCCTCCCGCCGAAGAAGCACGGCAACATCCCGCTCTGATCGGAGCCCGCCATGACCGAACCCGTACTCCGGATCGCCAAGGGCGACCCGACTCCCGAGGAACTGGCCGCCCTGCTGGCCGTCGTCTCGGCCCGCTCAGCCGCCGTCCCGGCCCCGTCAACCAGCACGGACCGCGCCAGCAACTGGGCCACCTACTGGCGCAACCACACCCGCCCACTCCACCCCGGCCCGAACGCCTGGCGCGCCAGCGCCCACCCGTAACTAGTGGCGGCGGAATCTGACCAAGGGGTAGAGCGGGGCCGGGGAGTTGCCGTAGGACGGGCCGGGGAAGGTGGTGGCGCCGTCCAGGCGGAGTCCGTACTGCGCGGCGCGGGCGACCAGGACGGGTAGCGCGTCCTCCGAGCGGTGGTCGTCGGGTGTGCGGCCGGTCGCGTAGCGGGAGGACTCGCGCTTCTCGGTGGTGGTGATGAAGACGCCGTCGGGGCGGAGTACCCGGGAGACCTCGGCGAGGATCCGGTCGCTGTCGTCCACCAGGTGCAGGAGCCAGATCGCCAGTACTGCGTCGCAGCGGCGGTCCGCGATCGGGAGTTGGGCGGCGTCTGCGTTGGCGACATGGCCGGGGAGGCGGATGCGGGCGTGCCGGAGCATCGCGGGCGACAGGTCGATCCCGTGCACCAGGTTGCCCTGGGCAACTAGTTCGGTGGCGACGGTGCCGGTGCCGACCGCGAGCTCGAGAACGCGGCCGCCCTTGGGGAGCAGCTCGAGGATCGCGTCGGCCGCGGCCTGGGCGCGTTCGGGGCCGCCGCGGGACTCGTCGTACCGGGCGGCTTCGGCTTCGTCGTACTGGATCGTGCGCGGGGGTGCCCAAAGGGTTGGCCAGGAGATGCCGACCTGGGCGAGCATCCGGCGGACCAAGGGCAGCGAGATGCCGACGACGTTGTGGTAGTCGCCCTCGATGCCGGCCACGAACGGGCCGCCGAGACCGTCGACGGTGAACGAACCCGCGACGACCAGCGGCTCGCCGGTCGCGACGTACGCGTCGATCTCGTCCTCGGTGAGGTCGGCGAACCGGACCGTGGTGGAGGCGAGTTCGCGGATCTCCTGCCGGGTGGAGGTGTCGAACAGGCAGTGCCCGGTGTGCAGGATGCCGGACCGGCCGCTCATCATCCGGAGCCGCTCGCGCGCGACCTCCGGCGTACCGGGTTTGCCGTAGGCGACGCCGTCGATCTCCAGCACCGAGTCGCAGCCGAGCACGGTCGCGTGGTCGTCCAGCGTGGAGACGACCGCGCGCGCCTTCAGCACCGCGAGGGTGCGGGCCAGTTCGCCCGGGCTGTCGGCGGTGACGTGGTCCTCGTCGACGCCGGAGACGATCACCTCGGGCTCGACACCCGCGTTGCGCAGCGTCTTCAGGCGAGCCGGCGACGCCGACGCGAGGACGAACCGCGGCCGGGCCGGCTCAGGAGTCATCGGGGCGCTCACAGTTTGGCGAGGGCGCGGCGGAGCGGGTCCAGGCCGATCGAGCCCAGGTTCAGCGCGTCCCGGTGGAAAGCCCGCAGGTCGAAGTCGGCGCCCTTGCGCTGCATCGCGTCCTCGCGCGCCTGCAACCAGATCCGCTCACCGACCTTGTACGACGGCGCCTGCCCCGGCCAGCCGAGGTACCGGAGCAGCTCCGCCCGGAGGAACTCGGTCTCCATCCGCGAGTGCGCCCGCAGGAACTCGAACCCGTACTCCGCGTTCCACCGCTCGCCCGGCCGCCAGCCGAACGGGTTGTCCGCCGGGATCTCCAGCTCCAGGTGCATCCCGATGTCCACGACGACCCGGGCGGCCCGGAAGGCCTGGCCGTCGAGCATGCCGAGCCACGCGCCCGGCTCCTCGAGATAGCCGAGCTCCTCCATCAGCCGTTCGGCGTACAGGGCCCAGCCCTCGCCGTGGCCGGAGACCCAGCTGCCGACGCGCTGCCAGCGGTTCAGCAGGTCGGTCCGCAGCATCGTCTGGGCCACCTGGAGGTGATGCCCGGGCACGCCTTCGTGGTAGACGGTGGTGACCTCGCGCCAGGTGGCGAAGTCCTCGACGCCGTTCGGCACGGCCCACCACATCTGGCCCGGCCGGGTGGTCAGGTCCTCACTCGGCGGCGTGTAGTAGATCGAGCCGTCGGAGGTCGGCGCGATCATGCAGTCGATCCGCTGGATCGATGCCGGGATGTCGAAGTGGGTGCCGGCCAGCTCCTGCACAGCGGCGTCGGCGAGCTGCTGCATCCAGTCCCGGAACGCATCCTTGCCGTGGATCATCCTGGCCGGGTCGTTGTCGAGCAGCTCGGCGACCGCCGCGATGCTGCGGTCGCCGTTGTTCAGCGCGGCCGCGATGGTCTCCATCTCGGCCTCGATCCGAGCCAGCTCCTGCCAGCCCCAGGCGTAGGTCTCCTCGAGATCGACGGCTGCCCCGAGGAACTCCCGCGAGGCCAGCGCGTAGACCTCCCGGCCGCACGCGTCCCGGCTCGGTGCCTGCGGCAACAGTTCGGTGGCCAGCCACTGCCCGAACTGGTCGTACGCCTTGCGGGCCGAGGCAGCGGCCGCCTCGACGGTGGCCTTGACCGGGGAGTCGGGCGCCTGCGCGGCCAGCCCGGCGAAGAAGTCGTCACCGTCGGCGCCGGTCCAGCTGGCGATCCGCTCGGCGAGCGCGTTGACCTGACGCGCCGCGGACACCCGGCCGAGGCCGGCCTGCTCGGTCAGGGTCTCGCGATAGCCGTCGAGCGTCGTACCGACCTGGTTGAGCCGGATCGCGATCGTCTCCCAGTCGTCCTGCGTCGCGGTGGGCATCAGGTCGAAGACCTGGCGGATGTGCGTCGCCTCGCAGGAGATCACGTTGAGCTGATGCTGCGGTACGCCGGCCTGGTAGCTCTCCAGCTGGAGCCCGAGCCGCTCCAGCAGCCCGTCCTTGGCGACCTCTTCACGCGGCGACGCCACCTGGACGGCGGATGCCTCGGCGACCGTCCGGCGGTTCAGGTCGATCAGCGCCTCGAAGCCGGCCGGCGATAGGTCCGGCAGCCGGTGGTCGTGGCCCTGGATCCCCATGAAGGTGGCTTCGGCCGGCGATAGCTCGGCGTACGCCTCGAGGTACCGCTCGGAGATCTGGTCGATGGGGCTGTTCGGTGTGGTGGCATCCGTCACCACACCGACACTACCGCGCGCGTGATCCGCGATGCCGGTACTGTGTCGCTCTCTCGTCAGTGGAACGACGCTGACGTCAGTGAAAGGGACACGGGGTTGACGCAGCCGCCATACGGTCAGCAGCCAGGCGGGCCCTACCCGCAGAACCAGCAGCCGCCCTACCAGCAGCAGCCCGGCCAGTCGCCGTACCAGTACGGGCCGCCGTCGGTGGCGCCGCAGCAGGGGCAGCAGGGCTTCGGCTGGGGCCCGCAGTTCGCTCCGCCGCCCGGCCAGGGCGGTCCTCAGGGCTACCCACCGCAAGGCGGCTTCCCGCCCGGGCAGGGCTACCCGCCCCAAGGCTTCCAGGGCCAGGGCTTCCAAGGGCCGGGCTTCCAGCCGGGCTGGCAGCAGCAGTTGCCGGCGCGGAAGAAGTCCAAGGCGCCGCTGTTCGCGATCCTGGGCATCGTCGGCGCGTTGGTGGTCGGGTTGTGGATCTTCGGCGTGATCAAGAAGAACGCCGACAACAACTACACCCAGCCGACCACGACCGAGCCGAGCTACCGCGCCACGACCACCGGGCCGACCGAATCACCGGAGCCGACCGAGGAGCCGACGGCCACCGAGCAGCCCACCACGACGGAGCCGACCAGCACGGCGACCTCGCAGCCCACGCCGTCCGGAGCCTCGGACCTCGTCATCCTGGCCAAGAACAAGCTCTACACGACCGGCCCGATGCGCACGGTGAACTGCAAGGAACCGAGCGTCAGGCCGAACACGCTCGCCAACGCCGCCAGGTACTGGGCCGCGGTCAAGCCCTGCCTGGACCGCGCGTGGGCGCGCCAGATCGCGCTGACGGGCTATCAGTTCCGGGCGCCGTCGATGCTCTTCTGGTCCGGCGTCAGCGTGAACACCCCGTGTGGCGACGGCGCCGTGCCGGTGCCGTTCTACTGCCCCACGAACCACATGATGTACATGAAGGCCGACAACTTCGTGAAGGTGTACAACGAGTACCCCGGCGCGGAGGACAAGGCGTACGCACGGATGTGGTACTCCCGGTCGATCGCCCACGAGTACGGGCACGCCATGCAGTCCGTGACCGGCATCCTCGAAGCGTCGCACCGAGTCAAGTACGAACTGCCCGACACCGACTCGCGGTTGCGGCAGACCCGGCGGGTCGAGCTGCAGGCGAACTGTCTGGCCGGCGTCTTCCTGGGCGCGAACAAGCGCAGCTACCCGATCAACGGGCTGATGCTGCAGGTCTGGAACAAGTGGGTCGTCACGTCCGGTGACAAGCCCGAGCAGGGCACCCACGGCAGCAAGGCGAGTCAGGCGTACTTCATGGGGCGCTCGTTCATCACTGCCAACCCGGCCAGCTGCAATACCTTCGCAGCGTCACCGAAGAACGTCAGCTAAGGACCCGTCCACCCGGGTACAGTGCCCCGATGAACCAGTGTCCTCAGGGCACTGAGCGCACTGAGGCAAGGTGCGCTGTTGCTGCGGCACAGGAATACGCAGCAGCAGCGCACCGACCCCGGCGGCAGCGCTAGGAAGTCTTGGCGTCGAGCAGTTGCAGCAGGTCGTGGGCGGCGAGCTCGATCTTCTTGTGCCGCCACTCGGAGGCCCGGTAGACGCAGGCGATCAGCCCGGTGCGGTGCAGCCGCCGCAGATCGCCGTACACGAAGGCGTGGCGGGCCTTCGTCTCGTCATTGGCCCCGACGGTCAGCCCGAGATGCCACTGCCCGTACTCCTCCCACGAGTGCGACTCGAGGAACTTGTTCTCCGCCTCGGCCCCCGGCTGGACCGCACCCCAGTCACTGTCCAGCACGTACTGCCGGCCCTCGATCAGCCGCTTCGCGTACTCCACCGCCTGCTCATTGACCTCGTACTTCGCCATGTCACTCCAGTGCCCACAACCGGGCTCAGGACACTAGGTGAGCTCTTCGGC
Source organism: Kribbella sp. NPDC023855 (assembly GCF_040639475.1). Taxonomy (NCBI): domain Bacteria; kingdom Bacillati; phylum Actinomycetota; class Actinomycetes; order Propionibacteriales; family Kribbellaceae; genus Kribbella; species Kribbella sp. NPDC023855. The sequence goes on along the minus strand of NZ_JBFAAA010000006.1, from coordinate 35,909 downwards.
GAGCGACTCCGGGGCTGCCTGCCGCCAGGAGTCGAGGAGGATGTCGCGGAGTTCGGCGGCGTCTTCGAGGGCGGCCAGCCGGGCGCGGACCCAGCTTGAGCCGGCTTCGTGGGGTGGCACCCAGAACTTCTCCGGTTCGGCGGCGATGAGTTCGGCGCGTTCGAGTCGGGGGCAACGCACGGCGAACGAGGTCTGGTCGTCAGGGACGGTGAGAAACATCCGGCCCGCCACGTCGAAGGTCGGATGACCCCAACGCTCCTTCTCCACCACTCCGGGGAAGGACAGCGCGATCCTGCGTACGTCGTCTGCGTCTAGCACGACGACACAGTAATAGCCGGGACGGACAATCCGTCCCGGCTATCGGAAGATCAGCGACGGCGACCCGGCAGGAGCAAGGCGAGTAGTGCGCCGACTGCGACGATCGCGGCACCCACCCACACGGCCGGCACCAGGCCCTCGACGTACTCGGTGGGGCTGGCGTAGGAGCCGGCAGAGGCGAAGACGGAGGCCAGGACGGCGACTCCCATCGCCACGCCCACCTCGCGGATCGTGTTGTTCGTACCGGACGCGACGCCCCGGTCGGCGTCGCTGAAGCTCGCCATCACGATGCTGGCCGAGGGAGCGAAGGTGAGTCCCATTCCGACCCCGGCGAGCACGAACGGGACGACGTACGAGCTGTAGCCGATGTCGACCGTGGTGATCAGGGCGATCCACGCCAGCGCGCTCGCCAGGAAGACCTGGCCGGTCGCGATCAAAGTGCGGGCACCGACGCGGTCGACGACCAGACCGGCCAGTGGCGCGACCACCATCGGCGCCATCGTCCAGGGCAGGGTCCGCACGCCCGACTCCAGCGGCGTGTAGCCCTGCACGATCTGGAAGAACTGCGCCAGCAGGAAGACCGAGCCGAAGACGCCGACGGAGAAGGTGAAGGCGGTGGCGTTCACGACGCTGAAGGCCTTGGTCCGGAACAACCGCAGCGGCAGCATCGGCGCGGGTGCCCGGTGCTCCCAGGCGATGAAGGCGACCAGCAGCGCGCCGCCACCGATCAGCGCGGTCAGAATCCTCGCCGAGGTCCAGCCGTCGTCGGCACCGTGCACCACACCCCAGACGATGGCGAGCACGCTGCTCGCGGACAGCACCAGGCCGAGCAGGTCGAGCTTCTGGGCACCACCGCGAGACTCGGTCAGCACCCGCGCCGCGAGCGGGATCGCGATCAGGCCGATCGGCACGTTCAGCCAGAAGATCCACTGCCAGTTGATGCCGTCGACCACCGCACCGCCGACCACCGGCCCGACCGCGACACCGAGGCCGGAGATCCCGCCCCAGATGCCGATCGCGGCACTGCGCTGACGAGCCGGTACGGCGGCCGCGAGCAACGTGAGCGACAACGGCATGACCGCGGCGGCGCCGACGCCCTGGATCGCCCGGGCGCCGATCAGCATCCACGGCTCGGTGGCCAGCGCGCAGGCCGCCGAGGCGAGGGTGAACAGCGCGATGCCGGCCAGGAAGACGCGCCGCCGGCCGAGCCGGTCGCCGATGGCCGACGCGGTCAGCAGCAGGGCAGCGAAGGACAGCGTGTAGGCGTTGATGAACCACTGCAGGTCGGTCAGCGAGGCCCCCAGCTCGGCCTTGATCACCGGCAGCGCGTTCGTCACCACCAGGTTGTCCAGCGTCACCATGAACATCGGGATGCCCACCACAGCGAGCACGGTGCCCAGCGAGCGCCGTACGGCGGGCTCGTCGGCAGGCTTGTGGTCAGGCGCCCGGCCGGCGGGTTCGAGGGCGGTCCTACTCATTGCGGCTCCTTGTTGTTATCGACTGATAACTTACTCCAGATCAAGGTATGCATTGACTGATAACATGTCAATTGATTCGAACAGACCGGTGATCGTGGAGAGGACCGCATGACGAAGACCAGGCTGACCGCGGCCGAGCGCAGTGAAGAGGTCCTGCAGGCGGCGGTGGTGGCGTTCGGTGCCAACGGGTACGCCGGGACGAAGACCGACGAGATCGCCCGGTTGGCCGGGGTGTCCCAGCCCTACGTGATCCGGCTGTTCGGCACCAAGCAGCAACTGTTCCTCGCCGCCACGCATCGGGTCTGCGACCGGATCGAGGAGACCTTTCGGCAGGCCGGCGCCCGGGAAGGCTCACTGGCCAGCCTGGGCGAGTCCTACAACGAGCTGATCCCGGAGCGTGAGCTGCTGGTGGTCCTGTTGCACGGTTTCGCGGCCAGCAACGACCCCGTGATCGGCGAGGCCGTCCGGGAGCGCTTCGGCCGGATCCACCGGGTGGTCGGCGAACTCACCGGCGCGACGCCGGAGGAGGTCACCCGGTTCATGGCCACCGGCATGCTGCTCACCGTGATGGCCGCGATGCAGGTGACCGGGCCCAACCCGGTCTCCTGCAGCTGGGCCACCGAACTCCTCTCCAGCCTCAGCACCAAGGACTAGTTGCCGGACTCCCCGACCGACTGTCCGGAGGCGTACCAGATCGCTGCCGTCGCGGTCCCGAGCGCGAGCACGGTGACGACGAGCGAGCCCGGTACGCCGGCGCCGCGGATCAGGCCGGCCGTCACCGCGACGACCGGGCCGAGCAGCAGCGCAATGCTTGCCGGAAGCAACCACTTTCGCAATGCCCGCCGGTCCACCCTCGCGTACGACGGGATCTGGCCGGCGAAGGCGGAGGCCAGATGCACTGTCAGCAAGGCGATCCCGGTGACGACCAGTGCCCAGCTCAACTCGTTGGGAGCCCGTAGCAACCAGCCCAGACAGATGACCAGCAGGAACATCAGTGCGGCCAGAGAGTCCGGCAGCACCACACAGGCGACCAGCAAGACCGATCCCACCACCGAGACCGCGTCCATCTGGTCCCACGACTGCAGGCCGGGCAGCACGAGTGCCACGATGCCTGCCAGCGCGATCGCCGACCGGGCGAGCCAGGTTGCCAGGTCGGTCGCCCGGAGCTGCGCCAGCCACTGGCTGATCTTGACCGCCGAGCTCATGACCGCATCCTCGGCGCCGAGGCCACCCGCGCCGCGTCCCGCAGTACCTCGTCCAGTGTCCCGGCGCCGCGCCAGCCGACCGTCGGTACGCCGAGGTCGCTCAGCCGGTCGAGTTCCGCGCGCCGCTCGAGCAGGCGGAGCCGCCAGGCCAGCGGCCAGGCCTTCGCGTCGTGCTCGGCCACGTCGATCACGTCGCCCGCGTCCGGTGGCAGCGTGTCGACCGCGATCACCGTGCAGCCCGAGTGGACCAACGTGACGATGTACCCGAGCATCGCCTTGCGCAGCAGCGGGCTGAGCACGATCACCAGGCTGTCCGAGCGGATCCGGTGCCGCCTGGCCAGCTGGTTCTCGTCGTGCTGGCGTCCTCCGCGATCCGCGTGCACCAGTACGTCGAGGATGCGCCGCAGGTGGGCCCGGCCGCTCCCAGCGCGGACACCGCCGACCGTCGTACCGGTGTCGATCAGCCTGACTCGGTCGCCGTGCCGGAGGTAGTGCTCGGCGATGGAGGCTGCTGCGCGAACGGCTGTGTCCAGGCTGCTCGATCGGCCGTCGATGCCTTCGCTGACGCCGACCTCCGTGCCGGAGTCGAGCAGGAGGACGACCTCGGTGTCGCGGTCGGACCAGGTCGACGTGACGTGCAGCTCGCGCGTCCGGGCCGACACCTTCCAGTTGATGCGGCGCAACCTGTCGCCGGTCCGGAACGGCCTGACCCCTGCCAGCTCAGTACCCTCACCAGGCCGCCTGGACCGATGCAGCCCGACCAGCCCGGCAGGACGCGGTACTGCGTCCACTGCCTCGAACCCGGCGCGCAGTGGCAACGTCTTGACCGCCACAGCGGCGGGAGACGTCACCTGTACCCGGTAGGCCCCCAGCACGGAGGTAGCGATGACATGGGGGTGCTCCAGCTCCCGCAGGCCCCAACGCTCGGAGCGCACGCCTACCTCGACGGTCACCGCGCCCTCTGTGACCGGCTCGGCCACGGCGGCTTGCGGCGGGTCGTAGCGGAACCACGGCGACCGCACCAAGGCCATCACGACCAGGTCGATGTCAGGATCCAGTCCGTCCGCAACCTTCAGCCGGTACGTCGTGGCCTGTCCCTCGAACAGCACGTCGGCGTCCAGCTCGGTCTGGAGCACTGGCTTCTCACGCGGCCGGAAGTACCGACCCCAAGCGGCGAGGAAGGCCAGTGGAAGGCCCAGCACTGCCATGTCCGGCCGGCGGCCCAGCACAGCGATCAGCAGCAGGACGGCAGCCACAGCGAGCGCCCTGATCTGTGCGTGTGTCGGCCCCCAAGTCACTGCCGGGCGCCCGCGACAGTAGGCGGCGCAGGCACCGATCCCAGCACAGTACGAACGACAGTGGCTCCAGTCACCTCATGCAGCCACAGCTCAGGCCGCACAGTGATCCGGTGAGCCAGCGCCGCAGTAGCAACCGCCTTCACATCCTCCGGTACGACGTAGTCGCGCCCCTGGATGACGGCGTACGAGCGAGCCGTGAGCAACAGGGCCAGCGAGCCACGGGGCGAGGCGCCGACGAGTACCTGGGAGTCGCGGCGAGTCGCGGCAGCGAGCTCCACGCAGTACCGGCCGACAGTGTCGTCGACGGTGACTCTCTCGATCGCCTGTTGCGCCGCGAGCAGCCCGGCCGCGTCAGTGACCGCCTCGACCTGCTGGTCCTCCGAGCGGCGGCTCATGCGGCGCTGCAGGACCTCCCACTCCTCGGCGGCGCTCGGGTAGCCGAAACCGATCCGGAGCATGAACCGGTCGAGCTGAGCCTCCGGCAGCGGGTAGGTGCCTTCGTACTCGACCGGGTTGGCCGTCGCGAGCACATGGAACGGCACGGGCAGGGGGAACGTCTCGCCTTCAACGGTGACCTGGTGCTCCTGCATCGACTCCAGCAGCGCGGCCTGCGTCTTCGGTGGCGTCCTGTTGATCTCGTCGGCCAGCAACAGGCCGGTGAAGATCGGACCGGGCCGGAACACGAACTGCGAGTCCCGCTGGTCGTAGACGAAGGCGCCGGTGACATCGGAGGGCAGCAGGTCCGGAGTGAACTGCACCCGGCGGAACTCCAGCCCGAGGGCCTGCGCGAACGACCGCGCGGCCAGCGTCTTGGCCAGTCCCGGGTAGTCCTCCAGCAGCACGTGCCCGCCGGCCAGGATGCCGGCCAGCACCAGCTCGAGCGCGTCGCCCTTGCCGACCACTGCCTCGCCGACCCGGTCCAGCACCTTCCGGCTCAACGCCGACACCTCGCCGAGGCTCAGCTCATCAGTCACGGGTTCCTCACAGCTTCTCGATGGTCTGGACAGCCACTTCGATCTCCGCGAGCGTCGCGGTCCGTGCCTCGGTACTGGTGATCAGGTCCCACAGGTGGTCGCCCACCACCGCGCGGGCCCGCTCGGGTTCCAGCTGCGGGTCGATGCCGTGCCGGTGCACCAGCCTGTCGACGGTCAGCTCCAGCAGCAACGGCTGGATCCGGCGGGCGAATGTCATCGACCCCTCGCCGGCTCTGCGCTCCCGGTTCGACTCCTGCACCCAGGTCGCCAGGAACTGGGTCCGGTTGTCACTGTTGCGGCCGCGCCGGGCCGCCAGCTTCTCGTCGTACCGGGCCGGCCAGGTGGTCTCCAGCACCTGCGGCACGACCAGCCGCAGCGCCACTGAACCGAATCCGATCGCCAGGCCCATCGCGACGAACCACAGCGGTCGCGGCTGCGTCCCGGCGAGCCCGAAAGCCACGATCAGCACGATGCTGCCGACGGCCGCGAGCAGTAGGTGCTGCAGCACCAGCTTGTTGGTCGAGCCGAGCTGCAGCCTCATCGGCGCCCCTCCTCCGATGCTGCTCCCGGCGCGGCTGCTGCTTCCGGTCCTGCGGCCGGCGCGGCTGGGGCTCGGCGGGCGATCGCCGCTGCGAGCTCGTCGCGGAGCCGGACGAGGGCTGCGCGTGCCTGCGTGCGCGCCTCCTCGCTCGAGCCATGGGTCGAGTACCGCGCCTCACGGTAGAGCTGCGCGAGCCGGAGCAGCTCGGGCTCGGAGACGCCACCCACGCCGAGCACCCGGACCGTGAACTCGGCCGGCGTCTCGGACTCCTGCCGGCCCACGCCTGCCGAGGCAGCCGCGCGTTCGAGCGCCACCCAGCAGGCGATCACGCCGTCGGTCGCAGTACCGGAGTCGACGGCGGCCAGGCCTGACTCGACCGCGTCGGCCAGCCGGTCGACCTTCACCCGCTCCCAGTCGGTGTCCGAGCGCTCCGCCACCGGTAGCTCGACCTGCCTGAGCGTCCGGTAGAGCGCCCAGGCCAGGAGCAGCAGGATCACCGCCCCGATGAGGTAGATCACCGCCTGCCAGACCGCCTTGACCCAAGCAGGCATCTCGGACGCCTTCGGCTCTTTCCTGGACGCCGGCGACTGCTGCGGCGGCGTCACCTGGCCTGCCGTCTGGGTCGGGAGCGGCCGGGGCGCCGATGTCGCGGTGCTCTCGCTGTACGGCCGGACGCTGCCACCCGCGGACGCCAGCACGACGAGCGCGATCGTGGCGACTCCCAGCATCAGGACGATCGCCACCGCCCACGCGCTACGACGGCTCGGCTGCATTCGGGAAGACTAGCTCGGTGTAAGGCCTTACCGGGTCAGAATCCGGTGTCCAGCCAAGGCGTCCGCGGCGACAGGAAGGCCCGCGAGGTCACGGCCAGCGCGCCCTCCGTCCGCTCCTCCACCAGGCCCGCCGCGCCCAGCAGACCGAGCGACGGCCGGCCCAGGTACGCCGTACCGAGCTCGCGCACGCCGAGCACGAGGTCCGGGCTCCGGTCGGTCTTCTCGCAGGTCGCTCCGCCCGGGCCGCCCGCAAGGTGCCAGGAGCCGGCATTCCAGGGCAGGAAGTCGTCTTCGATGCCCAGTACGACGTCGAGCTCCTCGGCGTAGGTCCGCGAGGCCAGTGCCTTGCCGACATCCGCCACCCGGCCCCAGAGCCCGTCCAGCGTCGTCGCGCGCGCCGCGCGTGGGTCGACCAGCAGCATCAGCAGCGGGTCGTCGGACGGCAGGTGCTCGTACGTCGTTTCGCCCAGCAGGTCGGGGTCGAGCAGGAACTGCCAGAGCGCGACATGGGCGGCCAGGTCGGCCGAGTGCACCCGGACCACATCAACGAATCCCTTGTCGGTACGCCGGGTGCGGTAGTGCGTGTAGCCGACCAGCTCGCCGTCCCGCTCGGCCAGCACGCACCGCAGCGGAGAGGCGCCTTGGAGCGCGGTCGTCACGTTGTCGTGCGTCACGTAGTACTGGAAGTTCTCGTTGTGCTGGAACATCCCCGGCCGGGTCAGGGCCTCGGCGTTGTGGAACGCACTGGTCTGCGCCAGCGACTCCTGCGGATCGGCGAACCGGAGCCGGACGTCCTCGACCCCGGCGACCTTGCGCAGCTCGCGGGAGACCCGCTTGATGGTGACCTGCTGATGATCGGAGGACAGCCCGTAGCCGAACCGGCCGTAGATCACCGGCTCGCTGGCGGTCAGCACGGCCAGCGGCTCCCCCGCCTCGTACAGGCCGGTCAGCTGGCGGCGCATCAGGTCCCGGAGGATGCCGCGACGGCGGTGCGTCGACAGGACGCCGACCATCGTCACGCCTGCCACGGGCACCTGACCGCCCGGGACGGTCATGCTGAAACCGAAGGCACCCGCGTGCCCGACCACGTCCTTGCCGTCGGTGGCGACGACCGACCGGTCGGGCTCCCAGACCCGCTTCTCGGTCTCCAGCTGTGCCTCACTCCAAGGGGCCGAGAAGGCCAGGTCGATGACCTGCCGCAACTCGTCCCACTCACCGTCGAACCGCCCGATCTCGATCGTCATACCCCCTCCCTATCAGACCGGACCAGACGGCCGCCGGGATTTTCCAGGGGCGTCCTGGCCGGCTGTCCCCAGGCCGGCCAGAAGCCCTGATCAGAGGGTGATCGACCAGTTGGTGAGAGTTCCGGTGTCGCCGGGACCGTTGTCGCCGATGCGGAGGTTCCAGATTCCGGTGGCGTTCTCGGTGCCGACCGGCGTCACGGTGTAGGTCTTGCTGGCCGGTAGTGGGTGGCAAGTGCTGCCGCCGTACCGCTGCAGGTAGTACCAGCGGCCGCTCGGGGAGACCACGCTGATGTTCAGGTCCTCGAGGCAGGTGTGGTTGCCCTCCACGGTCACCTTGAACGGGCTCGCCGCCTGGCCGGTCGCGGTCGAGCGGATCGGGCTGATCGTGGTCTGGAAGTCCCGGATCGGATAGTCGGTGCCGTTGGCAAACGTCCGGCCGCCACCCGGATCGCCCGGCTGCGTCCGTGCGGTCACGGCCGGACTCGCCGCCGATTTGTTGCCAGCAGCATCTTTCGCCTGGATGGTGAAGGAGTAGCTGGTGTCCGGGGTCAGCCCGGACACAGTGGCCGTCGTGCCAGCGACAGTGGCGGCCAAGGTGCCGCCGTTATAGACGTCGTACCCGGTGACACCGACGTTGTCGGTGGCGGCATCCCAGGCCAGCGAGACGCTGCTGGACGTCGTACCGGTAGCGCGCAGGTTGCCCGGTGTGGTCGGTGCTTCCGTGTCGTCACTTGGCGTGCCGGTCAACAGAATGAGATTCCATGGTGAGGGCCTCGTTCACCGGCTGGAAGATGGAGTTGTCGTCGTTGGCGACGCAGTTGCTGTTGCCGCCCGAATGCAGGCCGACCGCCTTGTCGCCGCGCAACCATGCCCCACCCGAGTCACCGCCCTGGGAGCAGGCGTCGGTTGTGGTCAGGCCGTCGATCACCACGCTGCCGTAGTCGATCGACTGGTTCACCGCCCGGACCTTGCCGCACTCGAAGTTCGGCGCGGTGTTGCCGGAGTGGCAGACGGTGTCGCCGACGATCGCTTCGGCCGAACCGCTGACCGTGACGGCCGGCTGTCCCCAGGTGTTGACGTTCGGGGAGATCGTCCAGCCGCTCTCGGTCACGGCCACCACACCCATGTCGCCCTCGGGGGCGTTGACACTGCGGCTGCCACCGACATTCGACGTACCGAGCTTGTTGCTCTGCCCACTGGCCCCGTACGCCGCCTGGTTCGCGTCGTTGGTGCAGTGCCCGGCGGTCAGGAAGTGCTTGTTGCCTTGAGCATCCGTCGCCGGGAACCCGACCGAACAGTTGGACTCACTCCCCGGCCACCACGGATCACCCGGATTCACCTCACCGGCCTGCTGCCGGAAGTTCGTCGCGACCTGGACGACCTGTACTCCGTCGCCGAGCCCGCGGAGCGCGTCGTACGCGCCACGCGCCTTCACCACCACCTTGTTGCTGACCGGGTCGATTCCCCAGCTCTGCAAGCCTTTCCCGCGGTCGGCCCGGGTGATCTTGTCGACCTTGGCCAGCAGCTCCTCCAACTGGGCCTGGCTGCGGGTGACGAGCTTCGGGGTCGCGCCCGCCTGCCGCACCCTGGCGGCCTCCTGCTCGTTGATCACCGCAACCATCAACTTGCCGTCGGCAATCCACCGGCCGGCCTGGTTCGGGGACTTCGGCAACTTGCCGGACAGCTGATGCAGCACCGCTTGCTGGTCCAGCGGCTTGTTGCCGCCGGCCAACACTGCGCCGCCTGCCTGCTGCTGGTCCGCAGTCGCCGGGCCGCCGACGGTGACCAGGGCCGCGATCGCGGCGATCACCGCGGCTCCGCCGACCGTCATTCTGCGCCTTGTCATCGGTGTTCTCCTTGAATTCGCACATCGAGGGGTTGCGGCGACCCTAGGAACGAATTCACGGCACCGATATGCGCCGAATACCTTTCACAGTTAAGGCTCAAGCCTCAACACTTCACTTCAGTGTGCAGGCCAGGTCCAGCGGAAGCCGTACCGGCCCGGACCGAAGTTCAGGGCGACACCGTGGACCGATGCCTGCGGTTCCACCTGGACGGCGAGCTCGTCGGCCTCGTCCAGCCGGGAATAGCGCTCGCAGGTGACCGGGAGCCGGTCCGGATCGAAACAGATCTCCAGCACGAACTCGCGTACCGGCAACCGGAATTTCCGCTCGTAGTTGGTGGCCGGCGGATACGGCGCGGAATTCACCAGTTCGTGCTCGGTGATCACCGTCTCGCCTTTGCGCAGCGGCCGGTCGAACAGCAACTCGGCGACCAGCAGCCCGTCCGCGGGACGCAGTACGGTGCGACCCAGCCGGCAGTGCCGCAACGGGCGGATCTCGGGCAACGCGCGGTCGTGCTCGTCCACGTGCATGATCACCACCCAGCGGTCGGGCCCGTCCGCCTCTGCGCGCAGTACCTGGCGGGAGTGGTAGGAGTGCTCGCCGCCGTCGGACCCGACGAACACGCGGTCGTGCTGACTGATCCTGGTCAGCCGCTCGTCCCACTTGATGTCGACCTCGCTGACAGCGTCCTCGACGGCGTCGGGCCGCGGCCAGAACGCCGCTACGTCCGGCGGATCGGGCACCGTGCTCAACCACCGCCCCCGCCTGCGCGGCGGACCCAATGAGTCCACCAGCGTCCCGGCCGGTACTTCGAGGACGGTCTCCAGCAACTGAACCGCGGCCAGCGAATCCCGCCGCTCCGGACGCGATCGCCCGGACTGCCAATAGCTGAGCGTGGCCAAGCTCACCGAGATGCCCTGCACCCGCAGCCGATCGCGAATCCGCTCGAGTCCCAGTCCACGGGCCTGGATGGCCGCGCGAAGAACCCGAGCGAACTCGCTGTCCGCCTGCAGTGGCTCCGGCATAGTCCGCACACTAATGACGCGGTTCCAGCTGCGGAAGGCATCACACGTTTAACAGTTAACTGGTGCTGAGCGTGCGGCGCAAACCGTCCATCACCAGGGTCGGAGCCATCCCGACCGACTCGTAGAGCCTGAGCGCCCGCGACGGGTTGTTCGTGTCGACGTGCAGGATCGTGCCCGCCCGCCCGGCAGCCGCATCCAGAGCGAAGGAGTCGCGGAGCAGGAAGGTCGCGAGCCCACGGCCACGGAACTCCTCGATGACGCCCAGCCCCGAGAGGTGACCACAGTTGTCGCTCTCGATGAACTCGTCGCCGCAGGTGCGGAACGCCACGGCCCGGCCCTCGATCTCCAGCAGGGTGAGCTGGGACCAGGCGAAGGTCGACTTGGCCTCGAGAGCCTGCACCCACTCGTCGTGCGGGCGCGGCACGAAACCGAACTGGCCGTGGAACGCGGCCAGGATGACCTCGTGAGCCGTCCAGCGACTCGCGTCGTCGAAGGCACCGCGGCGAATCGTCACCCCCGCGGGCAACGCCGGAGCGACGACCGGTCCGGCGTGGTCGATCCGCATCCGGAAGTACGTCGTACCGAGGTCGAACTCGTTCCCGGACAGCAACGCCCGCAGCGGCTCGTTGTCGTGGTGGACCCAAACGTCCACGGTGATCTCGGCGTGGCCACCGGCCCGCCCCATCGCCGTCGCGCGCTGCATCGTCCGCTCGTAGAGCCAGGCTGCCACCGACGGCTCCGGCGACGTCACCTCGATCTCGACGAAGTCGTGCTTCCCCTTGGCGAACGCGGCCCCATAGCCAACCGGGACATCGTCGCGACCGAGCACCAGGAATCCGTCCGTACTCCGCCCGAACCCAGGCTCGACGATCTTCTCCGCGACCTCGTTCAACGTGCAGTCGGCGAACCCGACCAGTGTCGTGTTGTAGGCCGAGATGAGATCAAAGATCCCTTCGGCATCGGTCGTCTCCGGAGCGCGGACACGGAACCCGTCCGGCAGAACGGCAGTCGCCGTCATCGCTCACTTTCACAGTTTTTTGTCATACCTACCCGATGCACCCCACCTCCCAAAGGTTGCGTTCCCGGCACCCCCGGCACTGGACTGATGAAAACCATTTTCATATACTCGGGTCATGGCCGCCCATCGCACGACGCCGTTGACCCTGTTGACCGGGCTTTCCACCACGCTGCGCGAGCCCGTCCTGGCCACCATGGTCGACGCCACCACCGTCGCAGTCGTGGTGGAGCAGGACGAGTTGCGGCAGCGTGGGGTGCTGACCTGGCGGGTGTTCGACCAGGGCGGTCCGATCGACGCCGGCGAGTTCACCGTCGACGACGATTGCGGCGCTTGCCAGCTGATCGAGTCGCTCCTGCCGCTCCTGGAGACCCTGACAGCGCGCGGTCACTGGCGCCACGTAGTACTGGCTGCTCCGCCGGCGATGGAGGCTCGGTCGCTGGCCAGTGCTCTGGTCGTCACGATGCCTGAGGTGCGGGTCGACACGGTGACGTGCGTGATCGACGCCGTTCTGCTGGTCGAGCAGCTGTCCGGTGACGAACTGCTGGACGAGCGCGGTCTCGCCCTCGGACTACCCGACCGGCGCAACGTGGCCGAGCTGACCGCACGACAGATCGAGTACGCCGATGTCTGCGTGCTGGCGAACGCGCATCGCAGTAAGGCTCCGGAGCGGTTGCACCACCTCCTCCGACACCTGAACCCGCGTACGACGGTCGTCACCGCCGACCCCGCCGGAGTACCGACTGAGCCTGTCGCGCAGCTCGGGCGGTTCGACTTCGAAGCAGCAGAGGCCTGGGCGGGCGAGCTGGCATCAGCGTCGCGCCTGCAGCCGAGCGGCGACGGCGTCGCCACGGTGTTGTGGCGGTCGAGCCGGCCCTTGCACCCCGCGCGTCTCAACGAGGCTCTCGAGGACATCGTCGACGGTGTCGTTCGCAGCCGGGGCATCGTCTGGCTTGCCAACCGGCCGACTCAGCGGGTGCGCTGGGAGTCGGCCGGTTACAGCGCATCGCTCGGCACGCTCGGCGAATGGGCCGACACCGAGCATCTCGCCGAGTGCACCGTCGTTGCGACCGGTGTCGGCCTCGATCCGGCTCGCCTGCAAGCTGTCCTGGATGCCTGCTTGCTGACGGAGTCCGAGCTCGCCAGCCTCGACTGGCAAGCCCTCGACGACCCCTTCGCTGGAGTGCTCTGAGCTGTTAGTCGCGAGCGGCCGCGAGGTGCATGGCTGCGGCGGCCTGCAGGTGATCGAGATCTGATGACACGGTGGCGAAGGTGTACCCCTCGCTCAACCGTTGCCGGGCCTCCGCACCGCTGTGCGTATGGATGCCCGCGGCAACACCCGCCGCGGCCGCAGTACGGGCGATCAACTCCACGGCGGCATCGAACGTCTCGGCAACGTCCGGATCGCCCGGATACTTGCCGCCGACAGCCAACCGCAGATCAGACGGCCCCACGTAGATCCCGTCCAACCCAGGCGTTGCGCAAATCCCCGCGACGTTCTCCAGCCCCTGCCGAGTTTCGATCATGGTCAGTACGACGGTCGCCGCGTCAGCCTCCGCCGGCACCGGACCGATCCGCAGCCCGGACCGAGCCGGCCCGTACGACCGCACGCCGTTGGGTGGATACCGCGCTGCCTCCACCGCCCGCAAGGCGTCCTCAGCCGTGTCGACCAGCGGCACGATGACGCCGGCCGCACCGGCATCCAGGGCCCGCCCGATCGGCGTCGGGTTGTTCGCCTCGACGCGCACCAACCCCGCAGTACCGTTGCCAGCGGCATCGATTGCGATCAGGCCGTCCAGCAGGCCCCGGGAGTCGATCAGCCCGTGCTGTCCGTCCAGTACGACGTAGTCGTACCCGATCAGCGCGATCCGCTCGGTCGCCGCGGGTGCGTCCAGCATCACCCAGTACCCGAGCGCGACCTGCCGGCTCCTGAGCCGATCGGCAAAATCCTTCGACGACATCTTGTCCCTCTCAGCCGAGCAGCGGCAGCCGGGGAGCGTAGTCGCCGAGTAACTCCAGGTCGTCCTCGGTGAGCGGCAGCCGCCCGGTTGCCTTCAGCACGTACGTGGTCGTGTCCCACTGGATCACATCCCAGGCCTCCGGGCCGAACAGTCCGTCCAGAGTGCGGGCAGTCACCTGCAGCCCTTCCGGATCCGGTTCAGGTGCCTCGGGCAACTCAAGGGTCAGGTCGAGATGATGAACCGTTGCCTCCAGCACCAGTGTCGCGACGAGATCCGCGGCCCGCAGTACATGACCTTGCGTCTCGACCTTGTGCCCCTTCTCGGCCAGTGCCACCACCGCCGCCCGCGCTGCCGCGCCGGACACCTCGGCCCAATGCCCGACCAGCTTCGACGGCGGCTGGTACGCCGATGCGACCGTGCTGAAGAAGCTCACGTCGCCAGAATCACCGGCCGGGAAGTCCCGCCAGTACGACACGAAGTCCCGATCCGGCTCTTCCGTCGACGGAGTCGCGAACGCGACCAGTGCCCGCTCCGCGTCGTACAGGAGATGGACGAGCAACGCTCCGACGGACATCCCTTCGCAGCGCGTCGGCCGCTCGAAGTCGGCATCACTCAACCCGCGCGCGACCTCCGTCAGCCGCCCATAGGTCCGCCCAAGCGTCCCCGCCAACCCCAACGGCAACGCACCACGCCCAGGAGCCTTCATACGACCGAACCTATCCCCGTTCCCGGGCTCAGGACTAGACCGGCGGTACTCCGTGGCGGCGGGTGCTGAAGTGGCGGTTCTTGGTTTGGGCGGCGGCGAGGCGGGCGATCAGGTCGTCGCGGAGGTTCTCCGGTTCGACGATCGCGTCGATCACCAGGTCGGCGGCCAGCCGGAGGATGTCGATGTCGGTCTCGTACTCCTCGCGCAACTTGGAGACGTACTCGACGCGTTCGCCCTCGTCCGCGATCTCCTGGATCTTGTTGTAGTAGACCGCGTTGATCGCCGCCTCCGGACCCATCACCGCGATCTTGGCCGTCGGCAGCGCGATACACGCGTCCGGCGAGAAGCCCGGTCCGCACATCGCGTAGAGCCCGGCGCCGTACGCCTTCCGGACGATCACCGACACGGTCGGGACGGTCGCCTCCGACACCGCGGTGATCATCTTCGCGCCGTGCCGGATGATGCCGGCCCGCTCGACCTCCGAGCCGATCATGAAGCCCGGTACGTCGCACAGGTACACCAGCGGGATGTTGAACGCGTCGCACAACCAGATGAACCGGGCCGCCTTGTCCGCCGAGTCGACGAACAGCACGCCACCCTTGACGGCCGGCTGGTTGGCCACGATCCCGACCACCTGACCGGCGAGCAGCCCGAACCCGGTGACGAGTTCCGGCGCGTACGACGGCTTGAGCTCGAAGAACGTCTCGGCATCGAGCAACGCGTCGATCACGTCGTGGATGTCGAACCCGACACTCTCCTCCACCGGCACCAGGTCGCGGGTGAAGTCGCGGCCGGCCGGCGCCGCGTCGTACGACGGAGGCTGGGCCTGCCACGAGCCGGGGACGTAGGAGAAGTACTGCTTGGCGAGGTCGATCGCCTCGGCATCGTCGCCCGCGAGCAGATCACCGCAGCCGGAGACGCTGGTGTGCATCCGGGCGCCGCCCATCTCCTCCAGCGTCACCTTCTCGCCGACCACCATCTCGGCCATCCGGGGCGAGCCGAGGTACATCGAGGCGTTGCCGTCGACCATGATCACCAGGTCGCAGAACGCCGGAATGTAGGCGCCGCCCGCGGCGGACGGGCCGAAGAGGCAGCAGATCTGCGGCACCTTGCCGGACAGCGCGACCTGGTTGTGGAAGATGCGGCCCGCGCCACGCCGGCCGGGGAAGAGATCGACCTGGTCGGTGATCCGCGCGCCGGCCGAGTCGATCAGCCAGAAGATCGGCAGTTCGTCGCGCAGCGCGACCTCGGTGATGCGGACGATCTTCTCGACCGTCCGGGCACCCCACGAACCGGCCTTCACGGTCGGGTCGTTCGCGACCAGCAACGCCGGCCGCCCGTCGACCAGCGCACGGCCGGTGACGACACCGTCCGCGGGCAGGCCAGGGTTCAGCGCGTTGGCCAGCTGCGCGTCCTCGACAAAACTGCCTTCGTCGACGAGCAACGCAATCCGGTCCCGGACATAGAGCTTGTTCTGCGAGGCAAGCTTGGCAGCCGCCTTCTCAGGCGGCGCCACCGTCGCCTCACGGGCAACCTTGACCTCAGTCCAGTGATCGCGACTCATGAAACCTCCAACCCTGAAAAGGCGAGTATGACAAAGGTCATGGGGCCTCCCGGTCTGGACTGAGGAGCGGAGGAGCGAAGCGACGAGGGAAGACCGGGAGTTGAGCCCCATGACCCGCCGAGCCGGAGGCGAGGCCAAAAATACAGCAATCCTGTCACTCGACCGGGAGGCCGAGGCCGCGGGCGATCAGCATGCGCTGGACTTCAGAGGTGCCTTCGCCGATCTCGAGGATCTTGGCGTCGCGGTAGAACCGGGTGACCGGGTACTCCTCCATGAAGCCGTAGCCGCCGAAGACCTGGGTGGCGATCCGGGTCGCGGTGACCGCGGACTCGGTCGCGTACAGCTTGGCGACGGCCGCCGCCTGCTTGAACTCCTTCATCGGAGCTCCCGCGTCCTTGAGCGCCGCGGCCCGGTAGACCAGCAGCTCGGCCGCGTCGGCCATCACCTTCAGGTCGGAGATCTGGAACGCGACGCCCTGCTTCTGCCCGATCGGTACGCCGAACGTCTTGCGCTCGCCGGCGTACTGGACGGACATCTCCAGACACGCCTTGATGCAGCCCAGCGCGACCGCGCCGATCGCGACCCGGCCGTCGTCGAGGGTGGCGAGGAACTGGCCGAACCCCTTGCCGCGCTCACCGAGCAGGTTCGCCTCGGGAACCCGGCAGCCCGCGAACGACAGCGGGTGGGTGTCCGACGCGTGCCAGCCGAGCTTGTCGTACGCCGCCTCCGCCACGAACCCCGGCGTACCGGTGGGGACGATGATCGTGGAGATCTCCGGTCGCCCGTCGGCCTTCTCGCCGGTGCGCGCCGTGACGGTGACGAGGGAGGTGATGCTGGAGCCGGAGTTGGTGATGAACTGCTTCGACCCGTCGATCACCCACTCGCCGTTGTCGAGCACGGCCCGGGTCTTGGTGGCCCCTGCGTCGGACCCGGACTCGGGTTCGGTCAGGCCGAAGCCGGCCAGCTTGCGCCCGGCGACCAGGTCGGGCAGCCAGGTCTGCTTCTGCTCGTCGGTGCCGAAGGTGAGGATCGGGTTGATCCCGAGCCCGACCGCCGCCTCGAGCGTGATGCCCATCGACTGGTCGACCTTGGAGATCTCCTCGATCGCGACACACAGGCTGGTGAAGTCGCCGCCGGACCCGCCGAACTCCTCCGGCGCGGTCAGCCCGAACAGCCCGAGCTGACCCATCTTCTGGACCACCTCGACCGGGAAGTAGTGCTTGCGGTCCCACTCCGCCGCGTGCGGGGCGATCTCGGCCTGGGCGAAGTCACGCACGCTGTGGGCGAACTCGCGGTGCTCTTCGGACAGCTCGTACGACATGGACGACTCCTGGGCCTCGTGATTGACGCTTACGTAAACGTAAAGCACGATGGGCTCCATGCACAATATCCAGGTGACCGCGGACCCGCAGACCTGGACGATCGCCGAACTGGCCGCCGAGTACGACGTCACCCTGCGCACGATCCGCTTCTACGAGGACAAGGGCCTGCTCACCCCGGAGCGGCGCGGCACCGTGCGCGTCTACCACGCCCGCGACAAGGTCCGCCTCGGCCTGATCCTGCGCGGCAAACGCCTCGGCTTCAGCCTCGACCAGATCGCCACCATCGTCGACATGTACGACGCCGAGCCGGGCGAGGAAGGCCAGCTCGTCTACCTCCTGCACCAGATCGGCACCCGCCGCTCAGAGCTCGAGCAACGCCGCCGCGACATCGACGAAACCCTCGAAGAACTGGCCGAAGTGGAACGCCGCTGCCAGGCAGACCTCGAAACCCTCCGCAGCGCGACCGTCGTCGACTAGACCGGCAGGCGGCGTTGCCAGGTGAGGGGGCCTAGAGAGATCCGTTGACCGGGGGAACCATCCCAGTCGACGGGGAGGTGCCGGGCGCGGAGAGCGGACTCGACGCGGCGACCGACAGCGGTGTCTTGTTCGGCTCCCTGGCCCGGGACGGGGTCGAAGGTGCCGTACGCGAGGTAGAGGCGGGCGCCGGGGTCGGCGAGGCGTTCGCTGTCTTGCTGGTGGAAGAAGACGTAGCCGAAGGACGGGCGGTCGGCAGGGCGTTCGTCGTCGATCTCGGCGACGCCGCAGGTCTGGCAGCAGGTGAAGTTCATCCGGGCCACCACGCCGGCGTCGTCCAGCTCCGCGAAGGCGGCGGCCACCTTGTCGGCGTCGGTCGGGTCGGGCCAGGTCTGCTGCTCGGTCAGCCGCGCCTGCCAGACGTCGTCGACCAGCCGCTTGAGCTCACGGTCCGTCACCGGCATCTCGTCGTCGTCGCGGAACTCACGTGCTTGTTCGAGCACCTCAGAGCGGGTGTTGAAGCCTGGCAGCACCCACAGCACGACCTGGTCGCGCAGCGCCTCCAGCGCCACCGGATCGGGCGTACGCCGGCTGAGTTTGTCGAAGATCCCCACGACCGAAGGTTAGACGGCCACCGCCGTCACCTTCCTGGCAGTGTCGTAGCGGCGGAGCGCCAGGGCGGCCACGCGCGGATCGGCGCCCACTGGGGCGCTCACCGGAAGGTCGCCGGCGATGCGGCGTACCCGGTCGGCGAAGAAGCCGGGGGCGAGCATGTAGGTGGCGACTGCGACCCGGCGGCCGGTCGAGCAGGTGCGCTCCAGGACGGCACCGAGCCGCTCTCCAGCGCCGGAGACGTAGCCGACCTCCACCGGACGGTCGATGCGCTCGGCCAGCATCGCCGCCGTCGCCGAGCAGTCCAGCAACGCCCGCCGATCCGAAGAGCCGGCAGCAGCCATCACTACCCGATCCACCCGACGCAGGTCGGTGCAGGCACGCAACCGATCAACAAGTACGTCGGCCAGCGCCGGATCGGGACCCAACGCCGGAGCGGCCTGCACCTGATAAGGCCGACGCTCGGCCTCGCGGGCGATGTCGACCGCGGTGTGATACCCACTGCTCAGCAGCAACGGCACGATCACCGCTTGGTTGCTATCAGCAACCACACGGTCGACCAGCCCCGGCAACGCAGGCACATCGACGTCAACGAAACCCAACGACATCGGCACCGACGGACGCAGAGCAGCCATCATCCGGACCAGCGAGTGGACCTCGCGGATGCCCCGCGGATCCGCGGTTCCGTGTGCTGCCGCCACCAGGTCGATCATGTCGCTGCTCCCACCGGCTCGACCGCCAATCGGTATCCACGGCGGACGACCGTCCGGACCAACTCCGGGCGACCGACCGCAGTACGCAATCTGTTCACCGTCACCTCCACCGCATGAACGTCTTCCGCGCCAGGCAGCACGGCCAGCAGATCGGGTCGCGAGACCACGTCTCCACCAGCCGCCACCAACGCGGCGAGCACCGCCCGGGGACCAGGACCGAGCGGCAACACCTCACCATCGAGGACCGCGGCGCCACCGCGGATGACCAGTTGACCGAAGGCGGTCTCGATCGAGCGGGCGTTGTCGTCCGTCAGCCGATCGGTGACGATCCGGATCAACGCACCGAGCCGGAAGCGATCCGGTACCAACGGCTCCAACCCCAGCGCCACGAACGGCGCCGCCGTGATCGGCCCGACGCAACCGTTCAGCACCCGACCGGTCCGCAACGCCGACACCAGCGCGTCGTACTGGCCGGTCAGCGAAGCGGCGTCCAGCATCGCCTGAGCGCCCGGCGCAGACGTGTGTACGACGGCATCAACACCGCCGGAACAGATCTGCCCGATCATCCGCTCGACAGCGGCCGGGTCGGGCGCGGGACCCCAGCGATACACCTCGAGCCCACGCACCGACGCACCCACGGATCGCAGCTCGTCCTGCAGAGCAGGGTCAGACATCCCATGCAGCTGTACGACGATCTTGCGCCCCTCGACCCCTTGGTCGCGCAGCCACTCGACTACCTCCGCGGTCGTCTCCGACCGCGCCGACCAGTGCTCGACCAAGCCGGCGGCCCGGATCGCACCGCGCGCCTTCGGTCCACGCGCCAGCAGCCGCGACTGCTCCAGCGTGCTGAGCAGGTCGGCCGCCAGCCCGACCGTGTCCGCCGCCTCGATCCACCCGCGGAAACCGACCGCCGTCGTGACCACCACGTCGTCCGGCGGGTTCGCGATCACCCGCCGGGTTGCCTCGAGCAACGGCTGGTCGTCAGCGGCCGGCACGATCTGCAACGTCGGTGCGTGCACCACCTTGGCGCCCCGGCGTTCGAAGGACGCGATCAGGTCCTCCGCCCGCCGGTGCGCGGTGACGGCGATCGTGCAACCGCTGAGTGGACCAGGCTTAGTCACCGACAATCACCTGTCCGTCGGCGACCCGGACCGGATAGACCGTGAGCACCAGCGACGGATCGTCGAGGCACACGCCGGTCCGCAGATCGTAGACCTGCTTGAACATCGGCGACGCCACCGTCGGCACGTCGCCGCGGTTGCCGACGATGCCCCGCGACATCACGTTCGCGCCGCTGACCGGGTCCTGGTTGCTCAGGGCAAACACCTGGCCGTCGTAGGTCCGGAACAGCGCGATCTGCCGATCCCCGATCAGGGCGGCGGCACCGCGTTCGGGCAGCAGCGCGTCGAACCCGCACACCACCACAGCTGTCGTCGAAACGGTCATCGGCGTACCTCCAGTCGGGGACCGGCGAGCAGGACCGGTTCCAGTTGTCCGCGTTCTGCCGGGGTCGCCGGCCGCGGCTGATTGCGTTCGACCACGTAGCGCAGGTCGGCGTCGGGCTGATCGGGCGCGTTCACGAACGACACGAACCGGGCCAGCTTGTCCGGGTCCTGCAAGGTGGCCTGCCACTCGTCGACGTAGGAGTCGACGTGTGCGGACATCGCCGCGTCGAGATCGGCCGCGATGCCGAGGCTGTCGTTCAGCACGACGTCCTTGACGTGCTCCAGCCCGCCCTCGATCTCGGTGATCCAGACGGCCGTGCGCTGCAGCCGGTCGCCGGTCCGGATGTAGTACATCAGGAACCGGTCGATTGCCTGCAGCAACTGCTCGTCGCTCAGGTCGGAGGCGAGCAGCTGCGCGTGCCGCGGCGTCATACCGCCGTTGCCGCCGACGTACAGGTTCCAGCCGTTCTCGGTCGCGATCACGCCGACGTCCTTGCCGCGCGCCTCGGCGCACTCCCGCGCGCAACCGGAGACGCCGAGCTTGAGCTTGTGCGGCGAGCGCAACCCGCGATAGCGCAGCTCCAGCGCGATCGCCATCCCGACGGAGTCCTGGACGCCGTACCGGCACCAGGTCGAGCCGACACACGACTTCACCGTCCGCAGCGACTTGCCGTAGGCGTGTCCGGACTCGAACCCGGCCTCGACCAGCCGCTTCCAGATCGCCGGCAGCTGCTCGATCCGGGCGCCGAACAGGTCGACCCGCTGGCCGCCGGTGATCTTGGTGTAGAGCCCGAAGTCGCGCGCGACCTCGCCGATCGCGATCAGGCCCTCCGGTGTCACCTCACCGCCGGGGATCCGCGGGACGACGGAGTACGTACCGTCCTTCTGGATGTTGGCCATCACGTGGTCGTTGGTGTCCTGCAGGGTCGCGCGCTCGCCGTCGAGCACGTGCCCGGCCGGGTCCAGGCTGGACAGGATCGACGCCACCACCGGCTTGCAGATGTCACACCCGCGGCCCGACCCGTGCCGCTCGACGATCTCGCTGAACGTCCGCAGCCCGGTCACCCGGACGACGTCGAAGAGCTCGGCGCGCGACAACGCGAAGTGCTCGCACAGCGCCTTGCTCACCTCGACGCCCGCGGCGGCCAGCTCGGTGTTCAGGATGTTCTTGACGATCGGCAGACACGAACCGCAGCTGGTACCGGCCTTCGTCTTGCTGCACAGCGACTTCAGATCGCCACAGCCCTCGTCCCGGACCGCGCAACGAATGGTGCCGGCAGCAACGTTGTTGCAGGAGCAGACCGGCGCGTCGTCCGGTAGGTCCAGCTGGACCGGCCCGGATCCCTCGGGCAGCAGGTACGACGCCGGGTCGGCGCCGAGCTCCCGGCCGACCATCGGCCGCAGACCGGAGTACGCCGACGCGTCGCCGACCAGGATGCCACCGAGCAGGGTGCGGGCGTCGTCGGACAGGACCAGCTTCTTGTAGACGCCGGCCACCGGGTCGGCGTACACGATGTCGAGGGCGCCCTCGGTGGTGCCGAAGGCGTCGCCGAAGCTCGCGACGTCGACGCCGAGGAGCTTGAGCTTGGTCGAGGTGTCCGCGCCGGGGAAGGTCGCTTCGCCACCCAGCAACCGGTCGGCGACAATCTCGGCCATCGCGTAGCCCGGGGCGATGAGACCCCAGACCCGGTCCTCGATACAGGCGACCTCACCGATCGCCCAGACGCCCGGTACCGAGGTCCGGCAGCCTTCGTCGACGACAACACCGCCGCGCTCGCCGATCTGCAGACCAGCGGCCCGGCCCAGCTCGTCCCGCGGCCGGACGCCGGTCGCGAACACGACCACGTCGGCCGGCAGGTCCTTGCCGTCGGCAACCGCCATCGCCTTGGCCGCACCCTGGGAAGTGGTCTTCACCTTGGTGGTCTGGGTCGAGGTCAGCACCTCGATGTCGAGATCGCGGATCAGCCGGGCCAGCGCCGCGCCACCGCCCTCGTCGACCTGGAGCGCCATCAGGCGGGGAGCGAACTCGACCACCTTGGTGGCCGCGCCGAGCGCCCGGAGCGCGCCGGCCGCCTCGAGGCCGAGCAGACCGCCACCGACCACGACGCCGTTGACTTCCTTGCCCTCGGCCCGCAACCGCTCGACGTACACCCGCAGGGCGGCGACGTCGTCGATGGTCCGGTAGACGAAGCAGCCGACCGCGTCGCTGTTCTTGATCGGCGGGACGAAGGCGTACGAGCCGGTGGCGAGCACCAGTTCGTCGTACTCGATGACCTCGTCGCGAGCGGTCCGGACGGTCTTCGCCTCGGTGTCGAGCGCGGTGACCTGGACGCCCTTGCGCAGGGTGACCGCCGGGTCGTCCCACAGCTCGGGGTCGCCCAGGGAGAGGTCGTGCGGGTCGCGGCCGGAGAAGTAGCTGGTCAGCGCCACCCGGTCGTACGGCATCCGTGGTTCCTCGGCCAGCACGGTGATCCGCCACGCGATGTCGGCGTCGCGGGACCGCAACGCCTCCACCAGCCGGTGCGCGACCATGCCGCCACCGACGATCACCAAGTGCCGGGCCTTCTTCAGCTCTGTCATGGTCGCCCTTCTGGTCGGGACGGGTTCACTCTCGCCGCGCTGGAGCCGGTCGAGCAGGTTGCCGACGGCACCGATACAGCTGCCGCAGCCCGTTGTCGCCCTGGTCTTCGCCGCGATGCCGGCCACACTGTCGGCACCGCCTTGCCACGCCGCTTCGATCGCGGCCCTGGTCACTCCGTTGCATCGGCAAACGGTCAGGTTCTTCTGTTTGGGCGGCTCCGGTGCCGCCAGCAACGAGGTCGCTTCCACCGGAGTCCGCCGGTCGCTGAGCAGTACCAGCTCGGCAGCCACCTCGGGCGCGTTGACGGCGACCGCGGCCACCACGATGCCGTCCTTCAGAACGGCCCGCACGTAACGCTGTCCGTCCTCGAGCCGGACGACCTCACCGTCGGCATCGCGCTCACCGAGCGCCAGTACGTCGAGCCCGCCGGCCGTCAGCCGCAGTACCTCCGGCGCCGGCTCGTACTGCGTACCGTGGCGCAGGTGGTCGGCCAACGCGGCCGCCTGCTCCCACGCGGAGTCGACAGTGCCGGTACGCCGTCCGTCGATCACCGCGCAGTCGCCGATCGCGTGAACTCGCGGGTCGTCGGGGCTGGTCAGCGTGCGGTCGACGACGATCCCGTCGGCGACGCGCAGCCCGGCCGCGGCGGCGAGATCGGTTCGCGGCTTCACGCCGCAGGTGGCGATCAGGAGCTCACCGAAGACCGCACGGCCGCCCGAAAGCTGCAGCGACTTGAAAGCCCCGTCCTTCACCGTGCTCTTGAGCACCTCGGTGTTGAGCAGCACCTCGATCCCGAGCTCACGAACCGACCGGGTGATGGAGCGTCCAGCAGTCGGCCGGACCACCTTGTCGAGCAACGTCGCGCCGTCGTGCACCAGCGTGACCGCAACTCCACGCTCCCGCAGAGCGCAGGCAGTCTCGACCCCCAGCACCCCACCCCCAAGCACCACAGCCCGCCGCACCCGCCCAGCAGCCTCAACCACACCCACCGCATCAGCAGCAGTTCGAAGCGTCCAACCCCCGACAACGTCTTTCGGAACCACAGGCTCAGCGCCGGTAGCAAAAACCAACCGGTCATAGCTGAACCGCTGCCCGTCCTCAGCAACCACAACCTGAGCACGCCGGTCGACAGCAACCACCCGCGAGGTAGCCATCTCTTCAACGGTCGGTGTGCCAGCGCGGCCAGCCACGTACTCCGTCAGGCGGGTTCGGTTGTAGTAGGGCTCGTCAGCCAGCAACGTCACGTCGTACTCGGAGAGCTCGGCCGCCAGGCGGGTGCCTGCCATGCCGGCGCCGATGATGACTACTCGTTCGGTCATGCGGACCACCCCGTCAGCGGGATCGCGTCCGCGCTCAGCTCGACCGCGCACACCTTGAACTCCGGCATCCGCGAGATCGGGTCGAGCGCGTCGTTGGTCAACTCGTTCACCGCGCCGTCACCACCGAAGTGGAACGGCACGAACACCGTGTCCGGCCGCACGTCGCTCGTCACCCGCGCCGCGAGCACCATCGAGCCGCGCGCCGTCCGCAACCGCACCGGCCGCCCGTCCGCGATCCCGAGCTGCGCCGCCACCCGCGGGTGGATCTCCGCGAACGCCTCGGGCTCAGCCGCCGCCAGCTCCGCGACCCGCCGCGTCTGCGCACCACTCTGGTAGTGCTGCAGCAACCGTCCAGTGACCAGATACAACGGCGCCTCGGCCCGCAGGTCATCCGCGACCGGCCGGTGGTCGACAGCGATCACCCGAGCGCGCCCATCCGGCGTACCGAAGCGATCTGCGAACAGGCGCGGCGTACCGGCGTGGTCCTCCGACGGGCACGGCCAGAACAGCGCCTCGCCCGCGTCCAGCCGATCCCAGCTGATCCCTGCGTAGTCCGCGATTCCGCCCGCGCTGGCGACTCGCAGCTCCTCAAAGATCTCCGCGGGATCGGTGGAGAAGGCAACCTCCGGCCGCAGCCGCTCGGCCAGTCCACCGAAGACCGCCAAGTCGCTTCGCACCAAGCCAGGCGGGGCGACCGCCGCACGACGCCGCAGTACGCGACCCTCGAGCGAGGTCATCGTGCCCTCCTCCTCGGCCCACTGGGTGACCGGGAAGACGACATCCGCCAGCATCGCGGTCTCGGACGGTACGACGTCCGCCACCACCAGCAGATCGAGAGAGGCGAGCCGCTCCCGCACCGACGCGAGCCGCGGCGCCGAGACCAGCAGGTTGCTCCCGTGGACCAGCAACGCGCGCGGGCCGTCCGTAGTACCGAGTGAGTTGATCAGCTCGACGGCGCTCTTACCAGGACCGGGCAGGTCGTCGGGCGATACTCCCCAGACTCCGGCGACGTACTCGCGCGCCGCCGGGTCGGAAATGCTCCGGTACCCAGGCAGCTGGTCGGCCTTCTGCCCGTGCTCCCGTCCACCTTGTCCGTTGCCCTGACCCGTGATGCAGCCATAGCCGTTGCCGACTCGCCCAGGCAGGCCGAGCGCCAACGCCAGGTTGATACAGGCCGTGACCGTGTCGGTGCCCTTGCTCTGCTGCTCCGCACCGCGCCCAGTCAGGATGAACGCACCCGACCCACCATGAACTGGCGCAGCAGCAGCCAGCACCCGGGCCGCCTGCCGAATAGTCCCAGCCGGTACGCCGGTAACGCGCTCCGCCCGCTCCGGCCACCAACCCGCCGTCGAGCGGAACAACCCATCCGGGTCGTCCGTCCGCTCGGCGAGGTACTCGGTGTCGGCCAAGTTCTCCTGCAGTACTACGTGCGTGAGCGCCAGCACCAGGGCCAGATCCGTCCCTGGCGTCGCCTGCAGGTGAATCCCGGCCAGCTCGGCCGTCGCGCTCCGCCGCGGATCGACCACCAGCAGCCCGCCGGCCTCGCGAGCCCCGGCCAGATGCGCGACCGCGGGCGGCATGGTCTCGGCAAGGTTGCTGCCGACCAGCAAGATCGCGCCCGCGCCGCCCAGATCCTCCAGCGGGAAGGGCAGACCGCGATCGATGCCGAAGGCACGGTTCGTCGCGGCCGCCGCGGACGACATGCAGAACCGGCCGTTGTAGTCCACGTTCGAGGTGCGCAGCACGACCCGGGCGAACTTGCCCAGCGCGTAGGCCTTCTCGTTCGTCAGCCCACCGCCACCGAACACGGCGACCGAGTCGTTGCCGTGCGCACCCTGCAACTGCTGGATGCGTGAGGCAACGAAGTCCAGCGCCTCGTCCCAGCTGGTCTCGACCAGGTCGCCCGCCTCGTTCCGCACCAGCGGCTTGGTCAGGCGATCGGGCACCGTCAGCACCTCGGCCGCGGTCCAGCCCTTGCGGCAGAGTCCACCACGGTTCGTGGGGAATTCCCGCGGCTGCACCTCGACCGCACCCGGCCTCCCGGCCGGGTGCAGAGTCGTGGCGCACTGCAGGGCGCAGTACGGGCAATGAGTGGCGACTGAGGTCACACGCGCTCCTGGCTGAGCGGGCCACCCCGACGCAGGTAGCAGAAGTAGGTGACGGCGAGACAGACGACGTAGAAGCCGCAGAAGGTGTAGAGAGCCGGGATGAGCGATCCGTACTGCTCGTTGGACATCGCGAACCCGCGCGGTACCAGGAACCCGCCGTACGCACCGACCGCCGAGGCGATCCCGATGCAGGCCGCCGCCTCACGCCGGGCCCGGGACAGTTCCGGCTTGCCGTCCAGATCCAGCGTCGTCTGCCGGAACACCGCCGGAATCATCCGGTACGTCGACCCGTTGCCGGCGCCGCTGGCCACGAACAGGACCAGGAAGCTGAGCAGGAACCAGGTGAAGCTGCCCGCGTTGAGTGCGGCGATCGCCGACAGGATGCCGGCACCCATCACCACGAAGGCGCAGACCGTCACCCAGGCGCCGCCGACCAGGTCGGCCAGCTTGCCACCGAACGGCCGGGACACCGAGCCGACCAGCGCGCCGAGGAAGGCGATGTGCGCCACGGTGATCTCGGGGAAGGTGTGCTTGATCAGCAGCGGGAAGGCCGCGCCGAAGCCGATGAACGAGCCGAAGGTGCCGATGTAGAGGAACGAGATGACCCAGGTGTGCGGCCGCTTCGCCGCCGCGATCGAGGCGCGGAACGACGAGGTCGCCGCGGTCAGGTTGTCCATCGTCTTCCAGGCCAGCACGGCGGCCAGCAGGATCAGCGGGATCCACATCAACCCGGCCCGGTTCAGGGTCATGCCGGCGCCGGCGACGATCACGATCGGGACCAGCAGCTGGACGACGGCGACGCCGAGGTTGCCACCGGCCGCGTTCAGGCCGAGCGCGAAGCCCTTGTCCCGCTCGGGGTAGAAGAAGGAGATGTTGGTCATGCTGCTGGCGAAGTTTCCACCGCCGGCGCCGGCGGTGGCCGCGACCAGCGCCATCAGCCAGAACGGGGTGTCCGGCCGGCTGACGAAGAACGCCAGGCCGGAGGCCGGGATCAGCAGCAGCGTCGCGGACACGATGGTCCAGTTCCGCCCGCCGAACTTTGGCACCGCGAACGTGTAGGGGAGCCGCAGCGTGGCGCCGACCAGGCTCGGGAGCGCGATCAGCCAGAACATCTGGTTGGTCGTGTACGCGAAACCGGCGGCCGGCAGCGAGACGACGACGATGCTCCACAGCTGCCAGACCGAGAAGCCCAGGAACTCGGCGAAGATCGACGGCCACAGGTTGCGCCGGGCGACCTTCTTGCCCTTCTCCGCCCAGAACGTGGCGTCCTCGGGGTCCCAGACATCGATCCAGCGGCCGCGCCTGGGCGCTTCGACAGTACCCACTGCCCCGGCCTGGTCGCGGGGAGTGACGACCTCCGGTCCAGCCTCGAGCGTCATCCTGGTTCTCCGATCATTCGACCTCACTGATTAGGCCAGGACGCTATGACCGGGGTGTTTCCGAGCGGTCATTTAGTTGTTACGCCGTCGAAACGGCTCCCGCACACCTCCCGCGGGGCAGTGAGAGGACTGGGTACTCTTCCGGGCAGGACCGACCGACGAGGGGGAGCTGTGGAGCAGGCGACGACCGGACGGCGTTCGAGCAGGCGCTGGGCGTGGCGGGCGGGGGTGGCCGCGGTACTGATCGGGTGGCTGCTGCTCGCGTCGCTGGGCGGCCCGACCGTCGGCCGGCTGAGTGAGGTCCAGGAGAACGACAACGCCAACTTCCTGCCCAAACAAGCCGAGTCCACCCTGGTCAACCAGGAGGCGGCCAAGTTCGTCGACTCCACCGCCCTGCCGTACCTGATCCTGATCGAGCGTGAGAGCGGGATCACACCTGCCGACCTCGCCAAGGCGAACGAGTTCCTGACCAAGGTGCCGGGCATCGAGATGGGCGAGGGCAAGACGATCGGCCAGTACCTCGCCGCGCCGGCCAAGACCGTGATCCCCTCAGCGGACAAGAAGGCGCTGCTGCTCACCGTCGAACTGGACGGCAATCGGGCCGCCGAGGTGGTCAGGGAGGGCGAGACCGTCCTGTTCGTGGTCGCCGACAAGCTGCGCGGGGAGATCAAGCAGTCGCTGACGCCGACCGGGCTGCAGGTCTACGTGACCGGTCCGGGCGGGGTGTTCGCCGACTTCGTGGTCGCCTTCGGCGGGATCGACGGGATCCTGCTCGGCGTCGCGCTGGCGGTGGTGTTCATCATCCTGCTGATCGTCTACCGCAGTCCGGTGCTGCCGATCACCGTCCTGCTGACCGCCGTGTTCGGTCTCGCGCTGGCCGCGCTGGTGGTCTATCCGCTCGCCAAGAACGACGTGATCGAGCTCAACGGGCAGAGTCAGGGCATCCTCTTCATCCTGGTCGTCGGAGCCGCGACGGACTATTCGCTGCTGCTCGTCTCCCGGTACAAGGAAGAACTGCACGACTATGCGAGCAAGTACGACGCGATGCGGGTCGCCTGGCGGGCCTCGATCGAGCCGATCGCGGCCAGTGCCGCGACGGTCATCCTCGGCCTGCTCTGCCTGCTGCTGTCCCAGCTCGGCAGCACCAAGGGACTCGGTCCGGTCGGCGCGATCGGCATCGCGGGTGCGCTGATCTCCGCGATGACCTTCCTGCCCGCGGTCCTGCTCGCCTTCGGACGGCGGATCTTCTGGCCGGCGATCCCCCGCGTCGACCACGTCCACGCGAAGGACCAGGTCGGCGGCCGCAAGCTGTGGGGACGCGTCTCCGGCCTGGTCGGCCGCAGCCCGCGCAAGGTCTGGGCGATCAGCGCGTTGGCCCTGGTCGCCTGCGGTGCGTTCTTGCCCACCTTCAAGGCCGACGGCATCTCGCAGGAAGACCTGTTCCTGAACAAGGTCGAGTCCGTCACCGGCCAGGAGGAGCTCGCCAAGCACTTCGACGCCGGCGCCGGTACGCCGGTCCAGATCCTCACCCCGGCCGACCAGGCCGACCGGGTGGTGCAGACCGCGACGAAGGTCGACGGCGTCGGTACCGCCTCCGCGTCGGTGGTGCCCGGTCAGCCGCCGAAGGTGGTCGAGGGCAAGGTTCTCGTCCAGGCGACCCTCAAGGTCAAGGCCGACTCCCCCGAGGCGACCAAGGTGGTCGAGCACCTGCGCAGCGAGCTGGACACGGTCAGCCCGGACATCCTGGTCGGCGGCACCACCGCGATCAACCTCGACGTCCTGGACGCCAGCAACCGCGACCTCCGCGTCATCATCCCGGCCATCCTGGCGGTCATCTTCGTCGTCCTGATGCTGCTGCTCCGCTCGGTCGTCGCCGCGATCCTGCTGGTCGTCTGCAACGTGCTCTCGTTCGGCGCGACGGTCGGCGTCAGCGCACTGGCCTTCAACCACCTGTTCGACTTCCCCGGCGCCGACCCATCCATCCCGCTCTACGCCTTCGTCTTCCTGGTTGCCCTCGGCATCGACTATTCGATCTTCCTGATGACCAGGGTGCGCGAGGAGTCGATCGTCCAGGGCACCCGTCGCGGCATCCTGGTCGGCCTGGCGGTCACCGGCGGGGTGATCACCTCGGCCGGTGTCGTGCTGGCCGCCACCTTCTCCGCGCTGGCCGTGCTGCCGATCCTGTTCCTGGTCCAGATCGCCTTCATGGTCGCCTTCGGCGTCCTTCTCGACACCACCATCGTCCGCTCCCTGCTGGTCCCGGCCCTGTCCTACGACATCGGCCGCAAGATCTGGTGGCCCAGCAAACTGGCGAAAGCCGACGAGTAGATGGAGACCTTCGACGGGATGATCCAGGAGGCGCTCGGTGGCGGGGCATACGTCGAGGTGCCGGGTGAGGTGATCGAGGCCCTGGGTGGCGGCGGGCGGATCCCGGTGCAGGCGACCTTCGACGGCGTCGCGTACCGGGGCTCCATCGTCTCGATGGGTGGTTGCCTGGCGCTCGGCATCCTGAAGCAGATTCGCGGTGAGCTCGGCAAGGGACCTGGCGACCCGGTCACGGTGACGGTCGAGCGCGACACGGCCGCCCGCACAGTCGAAGTACCGGCTGATCTGGCTGAAGCGTTGGAGGCTGCTGGGGTGAAAGATGCGTTCGACGCGTTGAGTTTCAGCCATCGGCGGGAGCACGTGCAGGCGATCGAGGACGCGAAGAAGCCGGAGACTCGGGCCCGGCGGATCGCCAAGGCGGTCGAGATGGTGGCGGAGAAGAGTTAGGAGTCGCCGAGGCCGGCGGAGCGGGCCCGGATGATGGCTTCGGCGCGGCCGGCCACCTGGAGTTTGGCGAAGATGCTGGTGATGTGGTTGCCGATCGTCGCCTGCGCCAGGCCGAGCCGCGCCGCAATGGCCGCGTTGCCGAGGCCGGCGGCGATCAGGTCCAGTACTTCGCGCTCCCGCGGTGTCAGCTCGGGAAACGCCGGCTGGTCCGGCCGCGGCCCGGACAGGTAGGCAAGCGCCCGGCGCGCGATCCCCGGCCCGAAGATGGCTTCACCGGCCGACACCGCCGCGATCGCCCGGACCACGTTGTCCGGCGCGGCTCCCTTCAGGACGTAGCCGCGAGCCCCGGCGCGCATCGCGGCGAACACCGACTCGTCGTCGTCGAACATCGTCAGCATCAGCACGGCCACCTCGGGCGCGACCCGGGTGATCTCCCGGGTCGCCTCGATCCCGGTCAGGTCGGGCATCTGGATGTCCATCACCAAGACGTCGGGGCGCAACGTGACCGCCGATCGGACCGCCTCGGCCCCGGTGGCCGCAGTACCGACGAGCTCGTAGCCGACATGGGCCGACAGCAACGCGCCCAGGCCTTCCCGGACGATTCCGTGGTCGTCCGCGACCACGATTCTCAGTGTCATCGAGCCCCCTCGGTCAGCGGCAGTACTACGTCGACAGAGCAACCACTTCGGTCGTACCGGATCTCACACAGCCCGCCCAGCTCGGCGGCCCGCTCACTCATCGAGGTGAGCCCGACCCCCGCCTTCCACTCCGGTCCCGAGTTCATCCCATTGTCGAGCACACCCAGCCGTAGCGCATCCGCATCCAGCGTCAGCCTGACCGCGGCGGTCGTCGCGGTCGAGTGCCGGATCACATTCGTGAGCGCCTCGGTGGCGATCCGGTACGCCGCAACCTCCACCGCCGCGGGCAACTCGGCCAGCGTCGCCGGGCCGTCCACCGTGACGGTCAGCGCTGCTCCGTCGCCACGGCGCGACGTCATCGCGGCGTACTCCCGCAGCGCGCCCAGCAACCCGAGCCCGTCGAGCGCGGGAGGCCGCAGGTCGTCCACCAGCCGGCGGATCTCGTCGACCGCTCCGATCGCCTGATCCCGCAACTCCGCCAGCAGTGCGGCGGTCCGCCGCGGCTCAGCCTCGATCAACCGCCTTGCCGCGTCGGCATTCAGCACCACCGCGGTCAGCACAGGGCCCAACCCATCGTGCAGATCTCGCCGGATCCGCCGCCGCTCTTCCTCGCGACCGCTGATGATCCGCTCCCTGGATTCGCGCAGCTCATCCGCCAACCCCTTCGCCTGTACTGCGACCGCCAGCGGCGCCGCCAGCAACGCGAGCACCTGCTCGTCGGCCGCGTTCACCCGGGACTCGCCGGCCCGCAGCCCGACGACGAGCTCGCCCAACCGATCGTCGCCCGAGCGCAGTTCGATCGCGTGCCGGGCAGCGGGCAGTTCGCCGTACCAGGACAGCTGGTTGCCATCGACAACGATCGCTGCCGCGGGGAACCGCATCACCCGGCACAACGCGGCCAGTACGCCGGCCAGCCCCGCCGCCGACCCGATCTGCGCACCGACCTCGGCGATCGCGCGAACCGGATCCTGCCGGGCTCCGTAGAAGGCGCGATGGATCAGCCGTTGCAGCCAGACCCGGACGGGGTTGAACGCGAGCGCGATCACCAGTGTTGCGAGCACCGAAGAGTTGCGGTCCAGCAGCGCAATCAGGCCCAGATAGGCGACGACGACTCCACCGGCCAGCACCAGGTAGAGCAGGGATCGGGAGACCACCAAGCGGATGTCGAGCAACTGGTGGCGCAGAACCGCGATCGAGATCGCCAGCGGGATCAGCAGCAGTGGCAGTACGCCGAGCACCAGCGACTCGGTCGTCAGCAGACTCTCCAGCCCGAAGCAGGCAACGATGACCAGCAGAGCGAGCAACAGCCAGAGCACCTGACGCCGCGTCTGTTCCGACCCACGCCGGTAGCGCAGGATCACGGCCACCAGGGCGGATACGAAGCTGACCAGCAGACCCGCACTGCTGATGGCCCCGAGCACCTCGATCTGCTCGAACCCGGTCCAGCGCGGATAACCCGGTATTCCAATCTCAGCCGTCAAGCCTCCGCGCGGATCAAGCACTCCAGTCGCTGTCCAGAGCGCCGCATTGACCAACAGCACGCCGACCAGCCATCGCCAGCGAGGCGACGGCAGCTGCCCGTCCGGGAAGACCATCAGCGCCAACGGGATGAAGAGGGCCAGCGCCGGAGCCCAGCCGCCGTTCGTCACCGTGGCGACGATCCGCCAGCCGACGGTGGGCTCACCGAGCCAGGCGAGGAGACTCAAGCCGGTCGCTGTCGAGCCGTAGAAGCAACCGCCCAGCAACAAGCACCAGCCGATGGGATTGCGGGGGCGCTGGTGGGCGATCGGCCAGCCGGCCAGCGCGAGACTGAGCCCGATCGCGGCGTTGGAGACCACGAACAGGTCCGCGAGTCGCGCCCAGCTCAGCTCCGAGGCGATCGCCGCCACGACCGTGACGACGGCTTCGAGCAGCGCGAGCCCGAGCAGCACCGACGCCGTACGGCGCTGGTCGGTCGGCCCGGAGTCGCTCATCTGCTCATCATCAGGCCGTTCACCCCCGATCGAGTAGGGGCCTGCCCCCAGAACGACCAGGAACCTTTCTCGCCCGTACTGCGGTCTGCGCACCTGCCGGCCAGGGGCGATCGTGGCCGACGCTGAAGCCGTCCCGATCACTTCAGCACTCCAGGAGCAAGTCATGTCCGAATCCCAGCTCGCCGCCACCACCGAACCGAAGGCCGTCCGGGCACCGCGTGACGTGCGCGGCTTCTGGCGGGTGTTGCTCGCCGTCGTGGCACCGTTGCCGATGCTCTTCATGGGCGTCTACTACCTGATCAGCCCGGTCGACGGCGACGCGCCGTTCCAGGAGACACTCGCTGCGGTCACCGCCGATCCAGGCAGATTCGAGCTCATGCAGTGGCTTCAAGTGCCGTTCTTCCTGCTGATCCCGGCGATGTTCGCCGCAGCGTGGGTGTCTCGGCGTCGGGCGCCGCGATTGGCCACCGCGGGCGGCCTGCTTGCTGTCGGCGGGATGAGCGCCGGGTTCTTCCTGCTGCCCGGTGTGGTGGGGCTGCAGTATCTGACGGTCCACGACGGGCTCGACGCGGGGGCGATGGAGAAGCTTGCAGCGGCCTTCGAGAAGCAGCCGACGGTCCAGATCGGTGGCCTGTTGTTCATCCTGGCGGTTACCGTCGGGCTGTTGCTGCTCGGGATCGCCTTGTGGCGAAGCCGGGTCGCCCCCGCCTGGATGGGCATCGCGCTCGCGCTCGGCGGCTTCACGCATCCGTTCCTGCCCGGTCACCTTGCCGCCGGCATCGGCCTGCTGGTCGCCGCGATCGGCTTCGCCGGCGCATCCGTCGCGCTGCTCAGGACGTCCAACGACTCTTTCGACCTGCCGCCGACAATCTAGGGCATGTCTCCCGATTCCCTGCAGTCGCGAGCAGGTGCTCGGTGCGGTAGCTCGGTGTGCTGGAGCGGAAGCCTCGATGTTTTTCCATCGTGGCTTTTGCTCCAGTGCGCCGAGGTGCCGTGCCGAGTGCCGCGCAGCACGCAGGGAATCGGGAGACATGCCCTAGTGGTGTCGGGTCGCCACCAGCCGAGGAGTTGGCTAGTCTCCCGTCTGGGGGTCGAGGAAGGTGAGGAGCCCGATGGCAGACACCAAACCCATTGACCACGACAGGTTCAACCTGCCGACCAAGAACCTGCCCGCACCGCAGGTCCGCGATCTACCCGAGCCACCGACACAGACCTGGAAGATCGTCGGGCCGGGAATGGTCGGGGCCGGGGTCGGGCTCGCGTCCGGTGAGTTCATTCTCTGGCCCTACATCTCGTCCCAGGTCGGGCTGGTGTTCCTCTGGGGAGCCGCCGTCGGCGTCGCGATCCAGTGGTTCCTGAACATGGAGATCGAGCGGTACACGCTGGCCACTGGTGAGACAGCGTTGACCGGCTTCAACCGGTACGGCAAGCACTGGGGCCTGTTCTTCGCGATCATGACGTACTTCGCGAACCTCTGGCCGGGCTGGGCGACCAGCTCCGCGTCGATGCTCACCTACCTGTTCGGAGCGGGAGATCCGCGCTGGATCGCGATCGGCATCCTGGTCCTGATCGGTGCCATCCTCACGCTCGCGCCGGTGGTCTACGTGATGCTCGAACGGCTGATCTTCGTCAAGATCGCCGCGGTCGCGCTGCTCGTCCTGCTGGCCTTGATCTTCGCCATCCGCGGCAAGACCTACAGCGCACTCGGCGACGCCGTCACCCAGCCGCAGTTCCCGGTCGAGACACTCGGCTTCGCGCTGATGATGGGCGCGATCGCGTACGCCGGGGCCGGCGGCGGGCAGAACCTGTGCCAGAGCAACTGGATCCGCGACAAGGGCTTCGGCATGGGTGTGCACGTCCCGCGGCTGACCTCACCGGTCACCGGTGAGCCGGAAGCGGACCCGACCGCCAACGGCTACACGTTCCCGCCCGACCAGGCGAACCTGGCCCGCTGGCGGCGCTGGTGGAAGTTCGCCAACCTTGAGCAGGCGCTCACGTTCGTGCTGATCACGGTGGCGACCATTCTGTTCACCTCGATGCTCGCGCACGCCACCTTGTTCGGTGACGACACGGTGAAGAACAACATCAGCTTCCTCAAGATCGAGGGCGTCAACCTGCAGTCCCTGGTGGGCGGCTGGTTCGGCTACCTGTTCTGGGCGATCGGCGCGTTCTCGCTGTTCGCCGCCGCGGCCGGCATCGTCGACTACACCTCGCGGCTGTCCGCCGACATGATCAAGGCGCGCTACCTGCGCTCCTCGAAGATCAGCGAGTCCAAGCTGTACTTCTGGCTGGTCTGGGGACTGGTTGCCTTCGGCATCATCGTCCTGCTGGCCGGCCTGGACCAGCCGCTGGTCCTGCTGGTCATCTCGGCCTGCACCGCCGGCACCATGATGTTCGTGTACTCCGGCCTGCTGTGGTGGATGAACTCCCGCGCCCTCCCACGGGCGATCCGGATCAGCCGCCTCCGCACCGCCGTCATGCTGTTCGCCTTCCTGGCGTTCGGCGCCCTGGCCGTCTTCACCATCATCGACCAGGTCAAGAAGAACTTCTGAGCCGGACGTCAGAGCGGTGGGGGGGGGCCCCGGCCGCCCCCCCCCCCACCCCCCCCGGCCGCCGCGGGGCGGCGG